>NZ_JXRP01000024.1 GCF_000829435.1 Jeotgalibacillus soli | reverse complement strand
ATCATTCGCCTTCGAAAGCTCTTCAAACGTATCATACTTATGTAAAGAATACTTTTCACACTTGAGGGTACCCCAGAAAGATTCCATTGGTCCATTATCCATGTATTTTCCAACACGTGACATACTTTGCTTCATCTTAACTTTATCTGTCTTCCGTTTGAACCCAAGAGAGGTATACTAAAATCCTCGATCATTATGTAAAAGAAGATGTGCTTCTGGAGAAATAGCTAAGGCTTCGTCAAGTGTATCAAACACAAGCTGATTATTGCCCAATACGCTGACAATTGATCCATCATATAGGCCAAGAATGGCACTCAGGCAGGTCTTTTGTGCGGTTATCTCTAAGTGCTTCATCCCCGCCATTTTCATACTTTTTAACCCATTGATATACTTGTTAATAAGAGATTTTTTAAGACTTTCGGCATCATACTTATCGAAACTACGTCTCCATTTCATAATGCTAGATCTATGCACCTTGTACATTTGGGTGATTTCATTGATTGAATAGGTTCCAATCTCACATGCATTCA
>NZ_JXRP01000023.1 GCF_000829435.1 Jeotgalibacillus soli | reverse complement strand
TAACTTAAAGGAGGATGAATATGGTTAAGTACCACAGACCAAGAAAAATATTTTTAGATTTAGCAGTAACTTTAGATGGATTTATCGAAGGACCAAAAGGGGAGGTAGACTGGTGTATAATGGATCCCGATATGGATTTCAATAAGTTCTTAAATCAAATAGATACTATTTTATATGGAAGAAAAAGTTATGATTTATGGGGTCAATATAAACCTGATACAGAAAAAGAAATTTGGGGATCGGTCCACAGTAAAGAGAAATACGTGTTTTCAAAAACACGAAAAAAGTCCGAAAATAACGTTACATTTATAAATGAAAATATTGAGGAAGAAATAATCAAATTAAAGAATAAGCCTGGTAAAGACATTTGGCACTATGGTGGGGCAAGTCTAATTACAACCTTTATAAACTTAGGGCTTGTAGATGAATTTAGATTATCTGTTCACCCTATTATTTTGGGAGAAGGAAAACCCCTGTTTATTGACATTAAGCAAAGGGTAACGCTAAAACTGGTTGAAACAAAAAGGTTTTCCTCTGGTGTAGTTCAACTATGTTATCAGCATAACGAGAAGTGAAAATAAATCTATTTGTGAAATGATGTACTTAAACAAACGGG
>NZ_JXRP01000022.1 GCF_000829435.1 Jeotgalibacillus soli | reverse complement strand
GTAGTTCAACTATGTTATCAGCATAACGAGAAGTGAAAATAAATCTATTTGTGAAATGATGTACTTAAACAAACGGGAGCGAGTGTTCAATAAGAGCAGTCGCTTCTTGTGCTAACGGAGCAGTTTAGTTCAATAAGCCAGTAAAAAAAGTATCTAAGAATAACTAATATAACATGTGTAACATTAGGGTAAATCTACACGTATTTAACTTTAAAGGGTGGGAAGGTTTATGAAAAAATGTCTGTTTATACTACTAGTTCTTATTAGTTTTACCATAATGGTTTGTTCAAAAGAGGAACTATCAGGTAAGAATCCTCCGGAAGTCAATTTAAATATTGGAAATGAAAATTACGAAACAAAGCTAGGCACTTATTGTTGGAAAGATAAATGTGTTGATACTGTTGGAGGACCTGTTGAACTTTTGAAGGGAAAAGTACCGATAAAAGTGAACCCAGGAGAGAAAATATCTTTGTTAATGGAATATGAACCAAAACCAAATGAATCTCATCTTATGCAGGTTAGTGAAAGTAATGAAAATGAAGTCTTGATGGAAGAAAATAGCTTTTCTGCACCTTCTCAAAAAGGAGTTTATTATTATTCTTATGGTGGATGATAAGGAAGAAATCTTATCTCATGGAGATGCTTTTTATGCATTTGTTCTAGAAGTAAAGTAATTATTTTTCACTCCCATGAAAGAACGCATTTTCTTACATAATCTGTGGTGCAGTGCTTGCGCTGCATAGGTGGCTAACGGGGGCGTTAATGCAATAAGTGAACCATAAAACCCGCTTACAAATGCAACATAAAGGGTATTATGTTGCATTTGTAACGCCCCGGATACTAAAGATCTGGGGCGTTTTTGGGCTGCTCATACTCTATCTTGTGTCAATTTATATTTGGGTGGAAGCTACGCTACATCAACGTTTATCGGTTACTTACGCACAGTTATGAGAAGGCTGTTGTTCAAGAAGAATAAAGTTAATAAAAAAGTACGTCTATTACGTCTGTTCGGTTATAATCAAAATAAAAGAACAGACGTTTTTTAGAGGGTTTTCAAGGAGGGAACGAATATGAACAAAAAAGTGAGAGCGGTGATGTCTCTTTTGATCGCATTTTCTATCGGGATGGTCCTACATGGAAATGCAGGACAAGCCGCTCAGAAAAACGAGTTGTATGTGTCTCCGGTTGGGAATGACAAAAATGCGGGAAGCAAGAAAAAGCCTTTAAAAACCATACAACAAGCGGTCGATTTGGCGGAACCTGGTACAACTGTTTACGTAAGAAAAGGTATCTACAAAGAACAAGTGGTCATACGGAAATCTGGCCTAAAAGATTCCCCGATCATCATTAAGGCTTATCCAAAGGAAAAAGCGACCATCGATGGAAGCGGCCTTAAGGTGTCATGGGACTATCAAGGCTTAGTGTCAATACATGACGTAAGCTATGTCAACATCGAAGGATTTGAAATCAAAAATCACAAAACAAAACACGAAGATTTAGTGCCAATCGGCATCTCAGTCAGCGGGAGCGGAGAAGGAATCCGTATTTTGCGGAACCATGTTCACCATATCGAAACGCATCATAAAAATGGGAACGCTCATGGGATTGCTGTATATGGAACAGAAGCGCCTGAAGCGATTGAAGATATTTTCATTTCGGGCAACAAACTAGAAGACATGAGGCTGGGCGCGAGTGAAACGCTCGTGTTAAACGGGAATGTATCGAACTTCAAGGTTACAGACAATATCTTAAGACGAAACGATAATATAGGAATCGATATCATCGGATTTGAAGGCGTATCCCCTGTTGAAGCGTTTGATCAGGCAAGAAACGGAACCATCAGCAACAACACGGTCTATCAAATATCCAGTTACGGAAATCCAGCCTACGGAAACCATTATTCGGCTGGCGGGATCTATGTCGATGGTGGAAAAGAGATTATTATCGAAAATAATAGGGTTTATAAAAACGATATAGGAATAGAAGCAGCTAGCGAACATGCGGGCAAATTCACAAGTTCTATAACCATACGAAAAAATACGATTTATGAAAATAGGAGTGCAGGTATTGCAATAGGAGGCTATGACAGTGAAAGAGGAAGCACCATAAACAGCATCATTACCGACAACATCCTGTATAAAAATGATACAAAATATCAGGATGGCGGACAGTTGCTCCTCCAATACAATACCAAACAAAATAGAATTGAAAACAACACCATGGTCGCTGGAAATTCCCGCCTCCTTATCAGCAGCCCTTTCAAGCAAAACGAAGAAAACAAAATAGACAACAATGTCTATTACCTAGATAAGGGAGCGGAAGAGACGCGCTGGATATGGGAAGCAGAAGAAATCACCGGATTCTCTGCCTATAAAAAGAAAAGCCTCCAAGATGGAAACAGTGTTTTTAAGAAACCTAAGTTCGTGAATGAAAGCAAAAGCGACTTCCGATTGGACACCAAAACGCGATAATTTCCTTGTCAATCATGCGATGGGTTTACAAAGTAGACAGAAAACCATCATAGGTATGATTTCTATGATTATTTTTTGGGGCAGTGGCTTATGAACAACAACTTGACAGAGGCAAAATTTTAGTAATATCCAAAGATGAAAAGACGGTTATTTAAGATACTGAACGTAACATAAATGCTATTTTGTTACGTTTAAATTAAAAACACCCTGGCTTTCTTAAAAGGCTAGGGTGTAACTTTTTGCTGTCCTAACTACCAACAGAGTTTATAAAAAATGAATTATCGTTTTTCTTTTTGTTTTAGGTTCTTTTCAACGAAGATCCATCCGTAATAAGAGACCCAAAACAGGACAAGCACATAAGAACCAATATCTGTTCTTTCAGGATAATTAATAAGAATATATAACAATACTAATAAAAATGGCGGCAGTAGAATCCAATACTTTTTTCTATGCAAGAAATCACCTTCTCTATTAAAGAATTCGAAACATGTTTTCACATTTTTTTATTGTAAACCATATTTTGTATAAATTCTTTATTTTATGATGATTGATTTTATAATATCCAATACAACATAAATGTAATTTTGTTGCATTTGCGGATACATAAAAAAACAGGCGCCATCCATTGATAAACAAGGGATGGCGCCTGTTTTCGCTTGGCTTCCGTTCTTTCAATACAACATGTTGGATATAAAAGTTTGTGAAATAATGTACTTAAAGTAACGGGTGCGTTAGCTGAAGATCGGAGCTGTCTTTAAAGCAGCTTTTTCTTATGGGACTAACGAAGCAGTGTAGTTGAGTAACATATAAGATGAAAAGGATTTAAATGAAGTGATGTAGAATTACATATTTTTAAACGATTCATTTAATTAGCCACAAAAATCAAGGGGTTTTTAGGAGGAGTAGTAGATGGATATGAAATATCCAATTGGCAATTTCCAATTTGATGGTGAAATTACTAACAGTGTTACAAGGGGTTGGATAAATGAGATTGAAGATTTACCAAGGTTATTACGAGATGCTGTAAAAGAATTAGATAATGAACAGCTTGATACAGCTTATCGTTCAGGAGGGTGGACTGTTCGACAAGTAGTACATCACCTGGCGGACAGTCATATGAATGCCTACATTCGATTTAAATTGGCTCTTACAGAAGAAAAACCTGTAATTAAGCCATATAATGAAACGAAATGGGCGGAACTATCTGATTATGAGTTGCCAATTGATATTTCACTTTTACTTCTCGAAGCACTACACAAACGCTGGACCAAACTTTTACGTAGTATAAGTCCTGCTGATATGGAAAAGACATTTATTCACCCAGATTCAGGTGAAGTTTCAGTAGGTAAAAATATAGGAATCTACGCTTGGCATGGGAGACATCATCTTGCACATATTACTTCTTTGTGTAACCGTAAGGGGAGGTAAGATGACTTTGTGAACAATCACACTTAAAGTAACGGGTGCATTAGTAAAACAAGCAAAAGGTAAAATGATTGAACTTTTTTATTAAAAGAATCACTGAATTTAAATAGTAAGAGCCTATTTTGATCAATCCTTTTTCAAAAAATAGGTTCTTACTATTTGCCTTTACATCTATAGTTCCTTGCTGAATTGAAAGTTCAAGCAACTAGGATGTAGAATAATTACCTAAAATTATAGAAATAGCGTTACTGCTGATGCTATTTCTATAATTTTATAAAAGGTGTTTTCATCAAATCACGCTCTTTTTTTTGTTCGAGGTAAATATAAGTACCAATTGCAAGACGATTTAGATTAGAATTAATGAAACAACTACTTAGATGGTGACTGACACCAATGGAAAGGAGACCCGCTATGCCCTCTTTTGTGGATAGCCCAAATGGTATTTTCCCTTCAGTTTGTTCACTAGACTGCCCGGATCAATGCGGGCTGCTCCTTCATAAAAAGAACGGAAAAATTATTAAGATCGAGGGTGATCCAAATCATCCGGTCACTAAGGGTTTTATTTGCAACAAAGTTCGAAATATGACTGAACGAATATATGATGAAAAACGGCTAAAACATCCAATGAAACGCATGGGGACGAAAGGAGAAGGGAAGTTTGTCCAAATAAGCTGGGAGGAAGCGATTGAAACGATTACCACTCGCTGGAAGGAACTGCTGCAAAGCGAGGGTGCCGAAAGTATTCTGCCCTACAGCTTTTATGGAAACATGGGACTCCTAAGTGCTGAAGGCATGGACCGCCGCTTCTTCAATCGTTTGGGATCCTCCCAGCTTGACAGGAGTATTTGTAACGCAGCTGGTGCCGTTGGTTATAAATATACAATGGGCGCTAGTTTTGGAACCGATCCTGAGGATACAATTCACACAAAGCTGTTTATTTTTTGGGGGATTAATGCGGTAAGTACTAACATGCATCAGGCAGCCCTTGCCCAACAAGCCCGAAAACAAAATGGCGCTAAAATCATTGTGATTGATGTCCATAAAAATCAAACTGCTAGATTAGCAGACTGGTTTATTCCTATTTTACCGGGGACTGATACTGCTCTGGCTTTAGGACTGATGCATATTTTATTTGCTGAGAACATGGCGGATTCCTCATTTCTGGAGCAATATACAGTCGGTCATGAGGAGCTGCGTGAACATGTTGTGCAGTATGATCCAGTTACCGTATCAGGCATTACCGGCGTACCGGTGGAGGATATTCTTCAGCTTGCAAGAATGTATGGTAAAACCTCCCCTGCCTTTATTCGGATTGGCAATGGTCCTCAGCACCACGACAATGGCGGTATGTTCGTGAGAACGATTTCCTGCCTCCCAGCTTTAACAGGGCAGTGGTTAGTAAAAGGAGGAGGGGCGATCAAAGGAAATTCTGCTTACCTGGCACACAATACTGTTAATTTGCAGCGGCCTGATTTGTTAAAAAATAAAAAAACGCGGTTGATTAATATGAACCTGCTGGGAGATGCATTGCTAACCTTAGACCCTCCAGTAAAATCGCTCTATGTATATGGAAGTAATCCAGCCGTTGTTGCGCCAGCTGTTAATAAGGTTCGAAGAGGATTGAAAAGGGAGGACCTATTTACAGTTGTCCATGATTTATTTTTAACAGAAACGGCAAACTATGCAGACATTGTTTTACCGGCAACATCTTCCTTTGAAAACACGGATTTTTATACGTCTTATTGGCATCATTATATTCAGCTTCAACAGCCTGTAATTGAACCATTCGGGGAAGCAAAGTCAAACGTTGAGGTGTTCCGGCTGCTGGCTAAAGGAATGGGCTTCACTGAAACGGCTTTTGATGAGACAGAAGCACAATTAATAGACCACTCACTGGCTAATCCTATGAATCCTTATATGAAAGAAATAAACTACGAATCCTTAACCAAACATCATTATCTTAAGGCAAATGCGAAATTCCCTTTCAGGCTTCCAACACCGAGCGGAAAAATCGAACTATATTCAGAAAAGATGAACCAGGACGGATATCCTCCATTACCGACTTATGTACCTTTAATAAATGACTCTAATCACCCGTTTCAATTTATAGCGGGACCAAACCATAGCTTTATGAATTCAACTTTTGCGAACCAGTCAAAACATGTTGAGTTTGAAAAAGAGCCTGTAGTGTTTTTAAATCGTTATGATGCCGAAAAATTAGAAATAAAAAATGGAGAGCAGGTCCGGGTTTGGAACGAAAGAGGGGAATGTATACTTAAAGCGAGCGTTGGTGACAGCGTCCTTCCTGGTGTGGCAGTTACTCAAGGCCTTTGGGGGGAAGTAAAAGGAACAAAACATCTGGTCAACTCACTTACTCCTGACCGTATCGCAGACATGGGAGGGGGTGCAACGTTTTTTTCAGGGAGAGTTACTGTTGAAAAGTTGACTGGTTGCTGACATCCAAAAAATATTACGTGTTCCGTTGCCTATTGCAACATTTATATAATAAACATGACGACGATAATGAAAGCTGCGTTGAATGTAGCAGATAGCGCATGAATAAACACGACTAGACCGTTTACTTTTTTTAAAGTGGCGGTTTTTTTGATCCCAGTTTTCCCTTCAGAAAATAAAAATTACATATACTAAACAAACGTTAAATAAGTTTTCTTTATTAAACTAAAGGGGAAATGTTAAAAATCTAATTTGATAAAAATTTTAGATTTTTTTCTACAATTACGCTAATACTTTTATCTGGTGTGCTGTTGTTTTATTTTGAAAATTTAATTTACCTATTTTTAATTGCAGTAATCGTTTTTATCGTATTGGATTATATGGTAAGAGCATTTTTCGAGTGGAAATATTCACAATATCCAAAACAATCTATTTTAACATTAACTGAAATGTTTTTAATTCTAATCGTTATTGAATTAAAATTACTTGCTTCTTATTAAACGAACGATTGTGTAACGAATATCCTGTTGTCATTTTCTAGGCGGCTTTTTTATTTGAGTAATGGGCAGGTTAATTAGAGAGAGGGGAATATGGTAATTATATTAAAATATTATATATACAAAGCTCAATTATACGTGATTAGGCAGAATAGAGGTTAAGATGGAACAAAATTTTGAAATTCGGTAACAGAGTTGGTCTTTAAAAATTTGAATTATATTATTATTGCAGAATAGTAGAATCGTCTCCTATTATATGGTATCTTATTAAAGTAGAAAAAATACAAATACATAAGGGGGATTCTACAAAGAATGAAGAAACTGAGCTACATTATACTTTTAGCAATTTCAATGATTGCAATTTCCGCTTGTTCATCTGACAACGAAGCAAGCACGGCTTCCGGTGAAAAACAGGAGTCACAACAAACAACAGAAGAAAAATCACTTGAAGTAGATAAGGGGCTTCTTAATGTGGAAGTAACGCTGCCAGTTTCTATGTTCGAGGGAGAAGACATAGACCAAGTCATCGCCGATGCAAAAGCAGACGGAGTAGAAGAAGTGACAAAAAATGAAGATGGTTCCCTGACTTACAGAATGTCTAAATCCAAACATAAAGAAATGATGCAGGAAATTGAAAAGAGTATCAAAGAGTCGCTTGAAGATATGAAAACAAGCGGTGATTTCGCTTCAATCAAAGATATCACTCACAATGATTCTTTTTCTGAGTTTACTTTGACTGTTGACAAAGCTGAATATGAAAATAGTATGGATGCTTTCGGAGTTTTTGGACTTGGAATATCCGGAATGATTTATCAACTTTATAACGGTGGAGACAATGAAAATACAAAAGTAATAATCTCCGTTGAGGACCAAGCTACGCAAGAAGTATTTGACACAATTGTATACCCGGATGATATGGAAAATACTGAAAACTAATGATAAGGATGGTTTAGGATGAACAGTGCGATTAAAAACATTATGAGCCTTTTACTGATGGCTTTATTGGTTACTTCAATTTTGGCCGCTTGTGGTCAAGATACAAAGGATGTAACTGTTTCAGCGGATGAAGAAAATCAGGAAACGACTCAAGAACAAGATACAACTACAGAAGAAGAGACTGAATCTAAGCTAGGTTCTAGATCCAATCCAGTGCCTTTTCAGCAGACTGCCACAGTTGAAGACGAATTGTACAATGACAATGGTGATGCATTCAAGATTAAATTCGACTTAACTGTTACAGAAGTAGCTCGTGGAGATGCCGCCTACCAGCAATTGGTGGCTATGAATGAATTCAATGAACCTGCTCCTGAAGGTTATGAATGGGTACTGACAAAAGCTAAAGTTAAGTTTCTAGAATCAGAAACTGAAGATCTATCTCTTTTTATCGATGGAATTATGAATTTCAATATGGTAAGTGAAAGCGGAGATATCTACAGCGGTGATAGTGTTGGGACTACAGAACCTTCCTTTAGCTTTGAAATGTATGTCGGTAACGAAAAAGAAGGTTATATGGCTCATCTAGTGAAACCAGGTGAAGAGGCTCAGCTTCGTTATGAAGAAATGATAGGCGGTCAAGTTTTCTTCAATCTTCAATAATCGAGTAAGATAAATAATGATTTAATGAGAAAAGCCCGTTGATATTATTCCCTTTCAAGTAGACAGTGAAAAAAAGCCCAATGGTTTATTGGGCGGTGCACTGATACTTGGAGGGGACTTTTTTATTTATTCTAGGTAAGTGTCTCTTGATTCTTCGACGGATTTATTTATATGAGTGAAATGGGTTATGAATATGCGATTATTGGAGGAGCTGGACCAATAGAATTTTATGAAAAAGGGTGTAATGCGGTTGTAACCTCTTCAGTATAATTTATGTTCTTTTTTACGATCGGTCAGAAGGGCTATATATGATTTTATATAAATGACTTTAATTTTAAATGCGCTTTGAAGGAAAATAAAGTATAATTGTGGAATAATTACTAATATAATTCTGTTCTTTCCTAAAGTATAGATGTCTGTACGGAACCGTCATAAATTAATGAACATAATTTAATTATCGTGGTTATGTTGCAGGATTTAGATTGAGAAAAGAATAAGAAAGGTGCGAGGATGAATATATTAAAGGATTTTTTGCTCCAGCTGACGCTTATAGTAATACCCATATTTATTTACTTTACATTTATTACGGAAAGGGTAAAGAGTGATAAAAATAAAAACGTTATTATGTCCATTTTGTGGGGAATATCCATATTATTATGCATGTCCTTTCCAGTGAGTTATGGTGAAAATGCTCGATTGGATTTAAGATTTATTCCTCTGTTATTTGGTACCTTATACCTGGGATATTTTCCAGGAGTCTTCCTTTCAGCCCTGATCATATTTTTTCGCCTTTATTTTGGAATCAGCTTAGGATTTTATAATACTGTTTTTGTATTATTATTATCCCTGCCAGTAATATTTTATTTTCAAAAATCGTTTGCAAGATCGAAAAAAGATAAAAGGGTTAAAATTGCGGTGGGTCTATCCTTTTACTACTGTCTTCTTGGTCTTACTTTTTTTGGTGTTCTAAATGGTTTTTCATTCGATCATATGAGCGTACAGATTATTCATCTTATCTTTGTAGTAGTAGTTACGTGGCTCTTCATTATATTAAGTGAAATGATTAGGGAGATTCAGGTGCTGCGTATAGAGGTCCAAAATTCGGAGAAATTCCGAGTTGTAAGTGAGTTAACCAGTGTTTTCGCTCATGAAATTAGAAATCCAATGCAAGTTACTCGCGGCTTTTTGCAACTTCTAAATGATCCTGATTTGCCTAGTAAGAAGAAGGAATATATCCAAATATCCATTGAGGAACTAGATCGTGCAAATGAAATTATTGATGATTTTTTATTGTTCAGCAAACCCGATATAAATAACAACAAAAAAGTCAACGTAGGTTATCAGTTGGAGCGTGTAATAAATATCATTCAAAGTTACAGCTTAAACCATAATGTTGAGATTAAGACTGATATTCTTTATAACTGTTGGATATATGCTAATCCTCAAAAGTTAAATCAGTCTTTGATTAATATTTTGAAAAATGCGGTAGAGTCTATGCCGGATGGTGGAATTGTTTGGATTACCTGTACTACAGCGGATGATGGATATATAAAGATTAACATTAAGGACCAAGGAATTGGTATGACAAACAAGCAAATTGATCGGCTTGGGACTCCGTTTTATTCCTTAAAGGAAAAGGGAACAGGACTAGGAATGATGATAAGTTTTCAAATCATCCGTTCATTCAAAGGTAAAATAATAGTGAACAGTGAAAAAGGTACGGGAACAGAATTTATTATTTTTTTACCCCAAGAATCCCAAACTGAGAGAACTGCAATCTAGCAAAAAAGGAATCGTCTTTTATATTTTTGAATTTGCTTAGCATACAAAATTTCCGGAATGTTGGCTTTACCTACCCCTAAAATGATTTTCGCAGTTTATAAGCTCACTATAAACCATTTTGAAAAAACACCCTCACTCCTGAAGAAAGCGTTTCTAAATCCGTGAAATTATGAATTTTAGATTAAATAAAGACATTGATTTTATGAGGGACCATTACATAAGTTAATAAAAATGACAAATTGGCAGGTTCATAGTTTTTGAAAAATGATACGTAAACGAACGTGCGTTTCTTATATCTCTATACCGTGGACTTTGGAGAACGATTTTCTAATAAAGGGCGCTCTTATTTAATAAGACGTCTTTTTATATTGGACCAGATTGAAGAATAACTCCTTGTGAAAATGATAAGAATTCGAAATAATTGTAATCAAATTTAAGGGCAGTTTATTTTATAAGGAGTGAAATGAAAGATTGCAGGTTTTAAATAGATGACATATCTGTCATATAGACGAAATTAGAAATATTCGTGATGATGCTAGTTAACAAAAGGTTCATACTAATTATCCAACATTATTATCAAAAAAGGGCCTAATACGATCAAATATACCTTTACAAAAACTATTGTGAATCAGTTTAGTGAAATAAAGATAAATAAAAAAGAGCTGTATATTCAGCTCTTTTCAGCTTGAAGACAAAGTCTTTAATAGGCTAGTCTACAAGTTTTTTTTATAATTTTAGGGAATTTGGTTTGTCGGCATTCAGAAAGGTACCTTATCAATTGAAGGATCTTTCATCATCTAACCTACTTTGATGCTGGCGCTAAAGAGGCTTCTGGAGAAGTTACTTTATCATAGAAATCGACAAATTTATCACGATCGGCACTATCACGATAAGCCATAGCGACACGTGGATGTTCATTAAGTGTACCAGAGATCATGTAAGGAATGATATAGCCCCATTCCCAGTTTTGACGCATTTCTAACATATGTTTTTCTATTACACCAAGAACTGGCTTGATCTCATAGCTTGGTTTTTGTATATGGGTAACAAGAAGCTCTGTGTTACAGTTACCGGCCGCACGTCCCATTCCATATACAGACGAATCAAGGAAGGTTACTCCATTTCGATAAGCAGCTAATGTGTTGGCGAATGCTAATTGCATGTTGTTATGTGTATGAATTCCAAGCTGTTTGTTAGGAAGCATTGATTGGAATTTTTTCACTTGATGCACAACATCAGCAGGATCTAAGCTGCCAAAAGAATCAACGATATAAACAACATCCACAGGACTTTCTTTCACCATTTCAAACGCTTCAATAAGCTGATGTTCAGGTACACTCGATAAAGCCATAATGTTGAGTGAAGTCTCATAGCCCAAATCATGAAACAGTTTTACAAGCTCTAACCCTTTATCCACTTCACGAATATAGCATGCCACTCGAATCATATCTAAAAGACTATCCTCACGCGGAAGGATGTCACTAGGATCTACACGTCCAATATCTACTAGAGCAGATAGCTTCGTGAACTTTTTCTCGGGAATAATTTCTTTTAGGAAGTGATCGTCAAGAAATCTCCATGGGTTGGGCTCCTTTGCGTTAAGAAGCTTAGCGGAATTTTTGTAGCCGATTTCCATGTATTCAACACCGGCTGCACTTAGGCCATTATACAAGTCCTGAACAAATTCGATGCTGAAATCCCAATTGTTAACTAAACCTCCATCACGAATGGTACAGTCTATAATTTTGCTGTGATGTTCCATAGTAGTAACGTCCCCCTGTTTACTCTGCTTATTAGCAATTTTATTTGTTAGCTTTTATGCTTTATATCATGACTCATTCAAAGGTGTCAAACTTATTTTTTAAAAATATGATAAAACCCCCTAAATTTCAACTTATTTTTTACAACTAAAGGAAACGCAAATTTGCGTCCTCTATAGGCACGAGTTAAGAAGGGAGATATGCATTAATTGGATACTATTATGAACTTGATTAATACAAGAAAACCTGGCGTTACGGATTTAGATATAGACTCTGATAAACTTGCCTGTTGATTTCCGCTGCAGGCGCTCGCTTTCCGCGGGCGGTCCGACGCTCCTCGGCGCTATGCGCCTGCGGGGTATCCCTCGGACTCGCATTACCCCCAGGAGTCTCGCTCCTTCCGCTCCAATCAACAATTATCTTTACATAGCCTAGAGATAAAATCTACAGAAGAGCAATTAGGTGCAGTTTTCCGGAACAATACAAGGAACCCTTTACACGATCTAACAATACTCAGATTGGTGAATGGACTCTAAAGATCCTAAAAACATAAAGAAGACTAGGAATGAATGATATTGTCCGATACAACCGTAATGTATCAGATGAAGGAATGCTCCACACCTTAATATCTGTTGGTGAAGATGGTAAAGGAGACAGACTATGCTTTCAAATGGTTGATAATATGATGGTAAGTAAAATTTATATTTGTTATCACGAAACTGAGAAGTAGAGAAATTATCCTCTAGCCTAAAGACGTTTTTATGCTGAAATTCGGAAATTGAAGATGAATAAATAATCACGTATTATTCTTGTCATCTAACGGGGAATATTGTTTTATGTTCATTTCTCACAAAATCTATATTTTAATAATAGGGAATAGTTGAAATTTTTATCTATAAATAATGATATTAGACTATGATATAGTTATAATTGAGACAGAATAGTTGTATTCCTAGGTCATGATTGGCTTTTGGACACCTAAGCAGGAGCACTTACATCTTTTTTACAAATATAGGGGATAAGGATGGTTTTAATGAGCAACGCACAGAAAAAAACAGACGTTATCTTAATTGGTGGCGGAGTCATGAGCGCGACTTTGGGATCATTACTGAAAGAGTTAGCACCAGAATGGGAAATCAAAGTGTTTGAGAAGCTTGCAAAACCAGGAGAAGAAAGCTCTAACGAATGGAATAATGCGGGTACGGGACATTCTGCACTGTGCGAGCTTAACTATACATCCGAAAAATCTGACGGATCTATAGATATTAGCAAAGCTATTAAAATTAATGAACAGTTCCAAGTTTCAATGCAGTTTTGGTCTTATCTTGTAAACAACAAGCTGATTAATAATCCGCAAGACTTTATCATGCCATTACCTCACATAAGTATGGTACAAGGGGAAAAAAATGTAGTTTTTTTAAGGAAACGTTTTGAAGCGCTTTTAAACAATCCTCTGTTTAAAGGTATGGAATTTTCCGATAACCCAGAAAAACTGATGGAATGGATTCCGCTTATTATGCAAGAACGTCCAGCGAATGAACCTATTGCGGCAACAAAAATCGATACTGGTACGGATGTTAACTTTGGTGCTTTAACACGTATGTTGTTTAAGCACTTAAAGAATAAAAATGTCGATATCAACTACAAACATAGTGTTGATAAGATTAATCGTACTAGCGATGGCTCATGGGAATTAAAAGTGTGTAATGTCGATAATGGTAACATAGAACGCCATACTGCTAAATTCGTCTTTATCGGAGGCGGGGGCGGAAGCCTGCATTTACTACAAAAATCTGGTATTCCTGAAGGGAAGCATATTGGTGGATTCCCAGTAAGTGGAATATTTATGGTATGTAATAATCCGGAAGTAGTAGCGCAGCATCATGCAAAAGTATACGGCAAAGCTAAGGTTGGAGCTCCTCCAATGTCTGTACCGCATCTTGACACAAGATATATTGACAATAAAAAATTGTTACTATTTGGACCGTTTGCCGGCTTCTCACCAAAGTTCTTAAAAACAGGTTCAATATTCGATTTAGTCACTTCTGTAAAACCGAATAATACCTTAACAATGTTGGCGGCAGGCGCAAAAGAGATGTCATTGACAAAATACCTGATCCAGCAAGTTATGTTATCGAAAGAACAGCGCATGGAAGAGTTGCGGGAGTTTATCCCGAACGCTAAAAGCGAGGATTGGGATTTAGTAAAAGCTGGCCAACGTGTACAAGTTATCAAAGATACTGCAGAAGGCGGCAAAGGAACGCTTCAATTTGGCACCGAAGTTATTACTGCGGCTGATGGCTCGATTGCAGCATTACTAGGTGCTTCTCCAGGTGCTTCTACTGCTGTTCATGTTATGCTTGAGATAATCAATAAATGCTTCCCGCAACATTTAAATGAGTGGGAACCAAAGATCAAAGAAATGATTCCTTCTTACGGCGTGTCACTAATGGAAAATCAAGAGCTTTTGCACGAAATTCATACTTCGACAGCAGAGACGCTTGGACTCAGCGAAAAAGAGCTAGTCTATGGTTAGTTCACTGGATATAGTAACAAAGGCATTTAATGGGGATTTTAAGCGATATTTTACATCAATGGACAATCGTTTCTACGATGAATAGAGTGAATAGGCAATCATTGAAAAAACGAATGAATGGCTTTTGTTATCTAGGCTCAGTTAATCAAAAAAAAATAAAGGACCCGTTGGTGGTCCTTTTTTGTATTTAACTAATGAATTAAGGATGCTCTCAAATTATTAACACCCTTCTCTACGTAACCTTTTAAACAAGTTAATGTATAAACCCAACCTTTTTGTGTCCTAACATTTTGTTTACTATTTCGGGGTCATCTTCTTTCCAACCTGATTCGTTTACTTCAATATTTGTACTTGTATGATCCAACTCTTTTAGTGTAATGGTAACAACCGTTTCTTGATCATATTCCCCTCCCCAGGAAAACACGATTTTCTTATCTTTCTCGACGGCTACTACATTTATAACCGCGTCTACATCGTATTCGTCATATCTCAATGTGACGGTCTTGCCTTGTTCCCATCTTTCAGAACTCGTATAGAACCTAAAATGACCTATTTTTATAGGATCTACAATGGTTTCAAACACCTCATTGGCTGGCTTTAGTATTTTAAATTTCGTAGTTATTTGAGTATTCATACGAAATCTTCATTCTTTCATTATATTTGATATTTTTTCCATATTATAGAATAATCGTTCGTCTTAATCAACTATCAACAGAAGTTATTTAACATACCTTTTATCCTGAATTTTTGAGGGAATTTTCTAATAGTTAATTTCATATGTTAAAACAATGATAATCTTATATAAGAAAAGGATGTAATCCTGTAATAAGAGTTACGCTCATTTTTCATTTGAGAACAAAGAAGGATTAGCTGTAATAGTTGAACTTTTATTTACTGGGTTAAAGGGCAGCTTAGTTGAAAAAAGGGCATAAAAAAGAATGACATAGTTTTTATCTAATTTAAAAACTAAGGACTCTTAATTTATAAAAAAAATGACATCAATGTAGTTTTTTTTTCATACTATATTTTTGGGGTGAAAAAAATGCCGCGAGTAAATTACCGAAGTTCAGACGTTGCCTTAATGGCAAGGATGATGAGAGCGGAAGCCGAAGGTGATGGACAACTAGGGATGTTATTTGTTGGAAATGTAATTGTGAATCGTGCTAAAGCAGATTGTTTAGACTTTAAAGATGTAAGAACAATTTCAGAAGTCATTTTTCAAGTACAAGGAGGAAATTATTCTTTTGAAGCTGTTCAAAAAGGTAATCTATTTTATAACAGAGCGAGATCTACTGAAAAAAGATTAGCGGAAAAAAATTTGAAGTATTGGAGACAACACCCAGCAAAATATGCTCTTTGGTATTTTAATCCATATGCACCATGCCCTCCAACATGGTGGGGTCAACCTTTTTCTGGTCAATTTAAAAATCATTGTTATTATGAACCAGAAGCTGGAACATGTGACAGTGTTTATATGTGAGGTTAAGCTTACTCTTTTATCAATCGTTAATTTGGTATATTTTTTAAAAAAAGGGAACTTCCTGGTTGGCAGGTGTTCCTTTTTTATATAGGTCGAACATGTAGTAACAGTATTTATTCAAGAAAGCGAAATTGTGAGATATTATCTTTTTTTAGATTTATTTATGGTATTAATCAATGTTTCCTAAATATAATTATTTTTCAAGAAAATTCTTTCTTATACTTTGGGACACTTGGTATGATTATTTATCTTCTTGAGAAAACAGGGATAAATGAGAAGAGAGGTGATTTTACATTTGGAATAGCACTTATAATTGCGGGACTTCTTATTGATTATTTTACTGCTGTATATATTAGTGAAACAAATACGAGAGCAAAATAATTAAATTTTTTTAAAAAAATGAAATTAATTTAAGAGTTAAGTAGACTGTTTATATCAATCTTTATTTATAACAATCTTTTTTATTTATTGATCAAGTCAGGAAGGAATATATTGATAGAATTTTATTCTAGAGCTAAATAAAGCATATAATGGCTGAGCAACAGCTTAAATGCTTCCCACGCCTCTATTTAAATCTCCACCGAGAAAGTGTATTCCCCGGCGGATCTTGATTCTATACCTTCCTAATACGAAAAAATTTTGTTAGCAAATATGACCCTTGCGGAAAACCAAGCGTTAATTGCCACGCACCGAGCCCTTCAAGACGATATTCACGAACAAGGAGCATTTTTCGGGCTATGCTTCGTGCATCTTCAAACCAAACGATATGCCTTTGCCCTTGATCGTCAACATATTCAAAGAAGGGAGACTGGTATTCCTCTGAATATTGTATTGGAGACTGATACCTCATAGCTAACCGAGTAGCTTCTAAATTGGAAATCCCGGGTGCAACCGTCCCTGGTTGATAAGGAAGCGTCCAGTTATACCCGTAAAGCGGTACGCCAAGTAATATTTTTTCGCGAGGCATTTGGTTTAATGCATACTGAATCGTATTTCTTACCTCATTAATCGGGGCAACTGGTCCAGGCTCACTTGCTCCGTGATGCCAGTCATAGGCCATAATAAACATCAGATCAACGACAGAACCAATTGCACCATAGTCATAGCCCTGCAGCCATGGAATGTCTTCACTTGTTTTTGGGGGAACGGCTATCGTTAATAGTTGATTTGCTGGAGCAAGACGTTGTTTTAGTTCGGTAAGAAAGCCGGATAAGAGGTTCCTGTCTGGTTCCAGTACATTTTCAAAATCAATGTTTGCTCCTCCATATCCTTTTATTGTAAGCAGATATGAAATATTGTTGATTAAGGTTTGCCTCGTAGCAGGGTTATTGAGCACCTGACTTACGAGCTGGGGACTAAATCCAGTTTCGGTAAGGTTCGTAATCGTTGCAAGAGGTGTTACACGCCGGCTCCATATTGTTTCAATAGCTAAAGAATCATTCAAATCACTTAAAGAGCCATTATTGTAGATATGGTACTCAAATAATGATAGATACGTTAAGTAGGGGGCAAAATCATTGATTACCGCTTGGTCCAATTGTGGAGATCGTACAACATAATACCCTAATGTGCTCGCGGTGTAATTCGAAATATCAGGAATTGTAATTCGATTTCCCGGCTGCAGAGCATTTGGATTAATGGAGGGATTTGCAGCGGTTAACTGGTCTACCGAAACATACGCCATTTGTGCAATGGAGTAAATGCTGTCCCCAGGCTGAACTATATACGTATAAATCGGAATAAGCAGGGCCTGCCCCTGTACAATGTTCGTTTCCACTAATCCGTTAGCCTGGCGAAGAGTATCGAGTGCAATATTGTATTTTGAGCTGATCGAAAACAATGAATCGCCTTGTTTAACTGTGTAAATAAACATGGGTTTTATTCTCCTTTGTGATAAGCTGCTGATAAGAGAAATTTTATAGAAATAATCGAAACATCATATGCTGGTTTGAACATTTATACGACTGAATAGAGTTGATTTATTTGCTAAAAGTCTTATTTAGAATCCGTTTTATTACCCTTTATTGAGTCAGAAAATAATATTACTTCTTATGTAAGTACATACTTTTGATTTACATAGTGTTAAAAAGTATACTATGATTTATAATAGAGTTGGAGGTGGATTAAATGTCACGTATGCAAGATAAAATGTTTAATTGTGAAAAAGAGCTAACGCTTTCTGTTATAGGTGGTAAATGGAAGATGTTGATTTTATGGCATTTAGGTAAAGAAGGGACAAAACGGTTTGGAGAATTAAAGTCGTTAATGCCGGGAATTACTCAGAGAATGCTTGTAAATCAGCTGAGAGAGCTTGAGGAAGACCTTATTGTAGATCGTAAAGTTTACCCTGTCGTTCCTCCAAAAGTAGAATATTCTTTGACAGAACAAGGAAAAACACTTATGCCTATTCTTGAATCAATGTATAACTGGGGTAAAAATTATATGGAAACAGTCGAGCTTAATGAAGGTGATAGAAATGAGTCAGCTAACTAAGAGTGGGAAGCATAAGGTTATGCATGGGAAATTCTTGTATACTTGAGTGTTCCAATAAAAGAAGAGATTGTCGCATATGGCCCTTTTGTGATGAGCAGTATGGCAGAAATTCTACAAGCCTGTCGCGATGATCAAGAGGGAAAATTTGGTTCTCTCGATAAAATCTCTTAAAGTATAAAAAGAGTTTAGGAGTGTTTTCGATGAAAGTAGAAATTTGGTCCGATTATGTATGTCCGTTTTGTTATATAGGAAAACGCAGATTTGAAGAAGCCCTCTCTCAATTTTCACATCGTGATGAAGTTGAGGTTGTGTATAAGAGCTTCCAGCTTGATCCGAATGCAAAACGTGATCCTGATCAAGATGTTCATGATGTCCTTGCAGGAAAATACGGCATGAGCCGTGAAAAAGCAAAAACAATGAATGAACAAGTCGCTCAGCAAGCAAAAGAGGTTGGGCTGGATTATTATTTTGATAGAATGATTCATACAAATACGTATGACGCGCATCGTTTGGCTCATTATGCAGCGGAGCAAGGAAAAATGAAAGAACTTACCGAGCGTCTATTAAAGGCTTACTTTACGGATTCGCTTCACATAGGAGATCATGAAACCCTTGCCAGGCTTGCATCCGAAGTCGGGCTTGATCAAGAAAAAGCACTTGCTGTTTTGGGATCAGACAACTACAAAGAGCATGTTCAAAACGATGTCCAGGAAGCGGGCAGAATTGGGATTAGCGGTGTTCCTTTCTTTGTGTTCCAACAAAAGTATGCGGTATCCGGTGCGCAGCCGAGTGAAGCATTTCTTCAAGTATTAAATAAAGTATGGGACGAAGAGAACGAAAAGACCGTTTGATAGGTCATCCAATGGCGAACTGAAAACATTTATTCGGAGATCTGAATTATCGTCCGTACGGTACTATTCTAGTCCAGTTTAATTGATTAAGATAAAGTGCAGCGTGCTGAAAAGCATTCTGCCTTTTTTCATTTTGCAAATAAGTTTGATCTGTTCGTCACCTTCATTGAGAACCTAGAGATTGTTTACCGTTTTCATCATATTTTTGGTATCGAGTACATATTTGATATTTAAAAAGCTAATATTACTTAATTTTTGTTATTTCTGTATATGTTTTGTATGCGATAAAGTTTTGTGAAATAAGATTAATAGACCACTCCTTCATTCTTCCAATTTACCTTTCCTATTATTTACTTTCCTATAGGGTGCTTCAGTTAATTATCCTTTTTTCATTGTTTTGTGATAGATGACTTGTACGCCTTGAAATAATCATCATAGAATACAAAAAGGATAAAAGGAGTTTGGAGTATGAAGGCAGTTGTTACTGGTGGAGGAGGGTTTATCGGCTCTCATTTGGTAGACGAATTACTAGCGTCAGGTATAGAGGTTCATATCATTGATAATTTAAGCTCCGGAAATGAGAAGTTCATTCCGGAAGAAGCCCATTTTCATTTTGCAGATATTCGAAAAGAGCAAACGAAAGAAATTATTTTAAAGGTGAAACCGGACCTAGTGTTTCATTTAGCTGCTCAGGCTGATGTAGCATGCTCAGTAGCAGATCCTATTTATGATGCTGCTGTTAATATTACAGGTACGCTAATGGTGCTGGACGCGTGCAGAGAAGCTTCAGTAAAAAAAATAATAATGGCTTCAACCGCCGCAGTGTATGGACTAAATGATAAGCTGCTTATTTCAGAGGAAGAAAAGCCAGATCCTGTATCCGGCTATGGGCTTTCAAAGTGGGCAGCGGAATCGTATGTCCGTTATTATTACCAGATGTTTGGATTGCGTTACACGATTCTTCGCTTTGCCAATGTATATGGTCCGCGTCAAACAGCCAAAGGAGAAGGTGGGGTTATCGCCATTTTTTTAGATCGGATAAAACATAATCATCCGCTGATCATTCATGGGAATGGAGAGCAGACGAGAGATTTTATTCATGTAAAGGATATTGTGCGTGCCAATATGGCGGCAATAGACCATGGCGACCAGGAAACAATTCAAGTCAGCACGGCTCAGAAGGTTTCCATCAATCAACTATTTGGCATGCTGCAGTCAATCCGAGAAGCACCTATAGAATCAGCTTACACTAGCGGCAGAGCCGGTGATATTCTGCATAGCTGTCTTGACAATAAAAAAGCACGATATCTCTTAAAATGGAAACCTGAAATGGACATTTGGAACGGGTTGCAAAACACATATGCTTCTGTAGTAAAACACGACTGAATTGACGTTAGCAGGCATCATACTTTACTTGTTCATCACTCTATTAAATGGATAAAAGCGAGTTCTTTATTGAGCTTGCTTTTATCCATTTAATAAGCCCATTCTGCACTAGCAAATCGTAATGAAAGGATCCGCTATTTATACACGGGGCGAAAAAGGTATAATAGAGATAAGAGGTGAATGATTTGAAGGATTTTCAATCGTTAGGAATTAAACAGACATTGTGTGAAAAATTAGAGGAGCAGATGATTTTATCACCGACTCCAGTACAAATAGAGAGTATTCCGCTGTTAGTTGCGGGAGAGGATGTACTTGTACAGGCAAAAACAGGTACAGGTAAGACGCTCGCTTTTTTATTGCCGGTAATAGAAAAGCTTCAATCAGCTCAAACACATATACAGGCTCTTATTTTAACACCGACGCGAGAGCTTGCGATTCAGGTAACGGAGGAACTAAAGAAGCTGCAAGTAGAAGGGTATCCTAATGTCCTTTCAATCTACGGTGGACAGGATTTAGATAAGCAGATTAAACGGCTAGCGAAGCAGGTCCATGTGGTAGTAGCGACACCAGGACGTTTATTGGACCATGTGAGAAGAGAAACGATTGATCTATCTCATGTTTCTACACTTGTGCTTGATGAGGCAGATCAAATGCTGCATTTTGGCTTTCTTGAGGACGTAGAGCAAGTAATAGAGCTAACACAGGCTGATAAACAGATGGCGCTGTTTTCTGCGACATTATCGAAGGATATTCGCAAATTAGCAAAACGTTATATGACGTCTCCAAAAACTGTTCATATTCAAGACAAAGAGGATATGGTTGAGGAAATCCGGCATTTTGTTATTGAAGTATCGGATCGTCAGAAACTTGGGGCGCTATGCAAAACAGTGGATGAGGTTCGGCCGTTTCTAGGTATAATTTTTTGCAGAACGATTCGCCGGGTAAGTAAGCTATATGGGGAGCTCCGTGCAAAAGGCTATGAAGTGGACGAGCTGCATGGCGATTTGTCACAGTCGAAACGTGAAATTGTGATGAAGCGGTTCCGATCTGCAAAAATCCAGCTTCTCGTTGCTACGGATGTTGCTTCTCGCGGGATCGATGTAGAGGGTATAACGCATGTGTTTAATTATGATGTCCCAGAGGATGTGGAAGGATACGTGCATCGAATTGGGCGAACCGGTCGGGCCGGGGAGGATGGAATTGCTTTTACCTTCGTCACACCAAAAGATAAGCAAGCGATTGCTGACATTGAACGAGGAATTCAAAAAACAATTGAACGAAAAGTTGTTGAAGTAGATGCGTCGGAGGATGATCGTCACCCAGAAGACAAGAATGCTAAAAAAAGTACGATGAGTCCGAAAGAGCGCCGCGAAGAGAAGATTGAAAAAAATAAAAAAAGAAACCAGCGATTGGGTGGTCATACCGCACCAAAGCCTGCCCTTTCTAAAAGAGGCAGTAATAGAAGTAAATAAAATAGCCATGAATTCCTTGTGAAAGCAATGTGAATTCATGTTTTTTTTGAAAATGATTCCTCCATCGATCGTGAATTAGCGATGACAGTGAAAATCAAATGGGAGGAAGAGAATCTTCGATCGTTAGAAAAGTAAGAATAAAAACCTCTCCCTTGGAAACTTTATAAATAGAGGTGATAACAATGGGAAAAGACCGACAAGAGAAAAAACTCAAACAAAAAAAGAAAGTGGAATCAGATCGTGACCAAGCCCTGCATTACCCAGGCTCAGCCAGACTTGAAAAAGAGGGAGAAGCAGGTAAGAGTATAGAGGAGTAGGTTGAATAAATGATTAGAGGGTGATTAGCTGGATCAAATTCCGTCTAATCATCCTCTTTTTACTGTAGGAGTTTATCGATTGCTTTCTTATTCAGATAAATTTCGATGACGAAATGTAAATAACGGAGCACGGCTTGTAAATTTCTCTAGCGGCTTGTATATGTGCCACGACGGCCTGTAAATTTTTCTAACGGCTTGCAAATGCTCCACGCCGGCCTGTAAATGCTTCCTGTCTGTAAAAATTAGGCCGCCTCCGCTTTTCATGAGATCCAGCTTCGGCGGCCAGTCCCCTCGAGGTCATAAGCTACAACGCCCCAGTTGGCAAAGAACGCCAACCAGGGCATTGCGTCTTATGCTTGTCGGGACTAAGCGAGCCGCCTCCGCTTTTCATGAGATCCAGCTTCGGCGGCCAGTCCCTCGAGGTCACAAGCTACAACGCCACAGTTGGTAAAGAATGCCAACCAGGGCATTGCGTCTTATGCTTGTCGGGACTAAGCGAGCCGCCTCCGCTTTTCATGAGATCCAGCTTCGGCGGCCAGTCCCTCGAAGTCACAAGTCAAGCCGACATATTGGCAAAGAGCGCCAATATGTCGGCTCGTCTTGTGCTTGTCGCAGTTGAACGACCGCTTTCCGCTTTTCTTATGACCCCGTTTTTCTGCGTTGGTTGTTTACTTTTTTTGTTTGTTGACTTGTTAATTTTTTAGTCGAGGTGCTGCTATTGGCGGATGCATTGTTTTGTGCTTGTTTCTTTTTGTTTGCAAGCTGCTGCTTTACGGCTTCCTGCAGGCTCATTTTTGCTTTTGATTGATCACTCATGTTCATCAACTCCTTGTATGATTGTATAAATAATTATAGATGAAAAGGAAGCATTAAGATAGTATGTTCGATTAGCTTGGAAATCAAAAATACTCGTAAAAAGAATGAGTTTTCAAAAAATACTTGTATCAACAAGTATTTTCCTTTACTATAAGGTTTGTACTTAATGGAGAAGGAATTGTGAATATGAAGCGAAATGATTATCATTTAGATGATTCCCTTGGATACAAGTTATTTCAAGCGTCACGACTTATGAACAGTCGATTAAATCGTAATTTCAAGGACAATGATTTTAATTTGTCCTATGAGCAGTGGCAGGTATTGAGCCGTTTATTTGATGAGGATGGTCAGACGCAAAATCAATTGGCGATTCGAAACGAACGAGATCAAGCTGGTATCTCTCGTTTAATCGATAATTTAATTAAGCGCAACCTTGTTAGACGCGTTCCTCAAAAGGATGATCGTCGCGTTAATTTAATTTATTTAACGGAAGAGACGAAGGCAGTACAGCATGAGTTGGAAGCTTTAGCAACGATGACGATTAATCAGGCTTCGATGAATATTGATCCGAAGGAACTGGAAATCACATTGCGCATACTTGATCAAATAAGAAAAAATCTTGAATAATTCTTTTTTGACACTAATACTTGTTGCAACAAGTATTAGTTTGAGAAAAGAAGTACCATTGAACGTTTATTTTTTTAACACTCATTGATAATGATTCTCTTTATCACTAAAATTTTTCCCAATGAAAGAGAGATGGGATATCTTATGAAGAAACGCTATTTAGTAAGTGCCTTGCTGCTGTTTTCTGTTCTCTCACTTTTTATAGGGGTAACGGACTTAACACCGCTTGACCTTTTTAGTCTAACGGAGGATCAGGCACATATTCTATGGGTCTCAAGGGTTCCGCGTCTTGTGAGTATTTTAATCGCAGGAGCCAGTATTAGTATTTGTGGATTGATCATGCAGCAGCTGACCAGGAATAAATTTGTGTCTCCAACTACGGCAGGTACGATGGATTCAGCAAGACTGGGTGTATTAGTGTCATTAATGATCTTCACCTCCGCCAGTCCGCTTCAAAAAATGAGTATTGCTTTTCTTTTTGCTCTACTTGGCACATTTATTTTTATGAAAATCCTAGACCGGATTAAATTTAAGGATGTCATTTTTGTTCCGCTGGTCGGCTTAATGTTTGGAAATATCATTAGCTCAATTGCCACCTTTTTTGCGTATAAAAATGACTTAATCCAAAATATGTCCTCTTGGATGCAGGGTGATTTTTCGATGATCATGTCCGGGCGGTATGAGCTAATGTATATCAGCATTCCGATCATGATCCTTGCCTATGTGTTTGCAAACAAATTTACCATTGCGGGAATGGGGGAAGATTTTTCAAAGAGTCTTGGATTGAATTACAAAACCGTCGTGAATATTGGACTAGTGATTGTTGCTTTTGTTACATCTTCTGTTGTCTTAACGGTTGGAATGATACCTTTTCTCGGCTTGATTATTCCGAATATAGTCAGTATTTATCAAGGAGATCATTTAAAGAAAAATCTGCCTCATACCGCTCTGCTTGGTGCATTGTTTGTGCTGTTTTGTGACATCATCGGGCGCATTGTTATCTTTCCATATGAGCTTTCGATTAGTTTGACAGTGGGGGTAATTGGAAGTGGGATTTTTGTGTATTTACTATTGAGAAGTAAGTTAGGGAGTAAGTCTAATGCGTCTTAAAATAAAAATTGTTTTGCTGGCTATGTTGTCGCTATGTCTAATTGGTTTATACATGTTCATAAATGGAGGAGGCAATTGGGACTACATATTGCCGAGAAGAGGAATAAAGATTGTCGCCATTGTTATTACAGGCGGTACGATCGCCATTTCCACTGTTATATTTCAAACCATTACGAATAACCGAATATTAACACCTAGTATATTAGGCTTGGATTCTCTTTACATGCTGCTTCAAACAACTGTGATTTTTCTCATAGGGTCACAAAGCGCAACCATTATGAATAAGAATGTGAACTTTCTTCTTTCAGTAATCGTTATGGTGCTGTTCTCGGGTATTCTTTACCGGCTTTTGTTTAAACGAGAGGGACAGAACATTTATTTCCTTCTATTATTAGGTCTCATTTTTGGGACATTCTTTTCCAGCATCTCAACCTTTATGCAGGTATTGATCGATCCAAATGAGTTTCAGATTGTTCAAGATAAAATGTTTGCAAGCTTTAACAATATCCATACAGATCTTGTTTGGCTTTCGATTGTCATAATCGGCATAGGAATATTGTATGTTTGGCCTTACTTAAAGTATTTAGATGTTCTTTCACTAGGAAAAGAGCAAGCAATCAATCTGGGGGTTGATTACGACCATGTAGTTAAACGATTATTTCTCGTCATTGCACTGTTTATTTCCATTGCAACATCGCTTGTCGGACCGATCACGTTTCTTGGTCTCCTCGTTGCTAATCTTACATATGAAGTGATGAAAACCTTTCGCCATTCCTATCTTTTAGTCGCTTCAGTTTTTCTCAGTATTATTGCATTGTTTGGGGGACAGCTTCTTGTAGAACATGTTTTTACATTTTCCACTACGTTAAGTGTCATCATTAACTTTGTCGGTGGCGTATACTTCCTATATTTATTGTTAAAGGAGAGGAAATAATGGTCGTAGCAAAAGGTGTTTTTAAAATGTTTGGTAAAAAAAAGGTGGTTGGTGATGTATCCATTACACTTCAAAAAGGAAAAATCACCTCGCTAATAGGTCCGAATGGAGCTGGGAAAAGCACGCTGCTTTCGATGGTTAGCCGGTTGCTGACAGCGGACGGGGGAGAGATCACAATCGACGAGCTGGATATCGCACGCTGCCGGGGCAATGATCTTGCTAAAAAGATCTCCATATTAAAACAAGCAAACCATATTACGCTTCGATTAACTGTGAAGGACCTTGTCTCTTTTGGACGCTTTCCATATTCTCAGGGGAAATTGACGAAGGAGGATTGGCACCATGTCAATAAAGCGATTGAGTACATGGAATTAACCGACATGCAGGATTCATATTTGGACGAGCTGAGCGGAGGCCAAAAGCAGCGTGCCTACCTTGCTATGGTCATTGCACAGGATACGGAATATATTTTGCTCGATGAACCATTAAACAATTTAGATATGAAGCATGCCGTTCAGATGATGAAGGTGCTGCGAAAGCTTGTGGACGATTTAGGAAAAACTGTTGCAATTGTCATACACGACATTAATTTTGCCTCATGCTATTCAGATTATATTATCGCAATGAAAGATGGAAAGGTGCTGAGGGAAGGAGAAACGAAAGAGATTATTCAGCCGGATATCCTTAAGGAGATTTATGACATGGATATTGACATTAAAGATGTCAATGACAATAAAATTTGTGTTTATTATGCGTAAAGATTCAATCAAAAATAGGAGGAAGATAATAATGAAAAAACAATTATTTATGATCATGATCGGGCTATTTGCCATTATACTTGCGGCATGCGGAGCATCAAGTGATTCAGCAAACGAAGAAAACACGTCAGGTGCAGCAGCTGAGTCAGAAAAGGAAGAAATGACGATCACACATGAACTTGGTGAAACTACTTTTGAAAAAAATCCTGAATCCGTTGTCGTTTTTGATTTCGGTACACTTGATTCACTCGATGCATTGGGTGTTGAGATAGCGGGTATTCCACAAGAGAATGTGCCATCCTATCTTTCAAAATATGAAGGCAGTGAATATGAAAACACCGGGAGCCTAAAAGAACCGGACTTTGAAAAAATAAATGAAATGCAGCCTGACCTTATTATTATTTCAGGCCGTCAAGCAGAGCTATACGATGAATTTCACGAAATTGCTCCTACGATTTTTATGGGAGTCGACACTTCACGCTACATGGAATCTTTTGAAGAAAATGTAACGACATTAGGTGAGATTTTTGGAAAAGAGGAAGAAGCAGCAGATCAGCTTGCAGTAATAGAGCAATCAATTAATCAGCTACAGGAAAAAGTGAAAGCAGAAGGAAAGAATGCACTGATTACATTAGCGAATGATGGGAAAGTAAGCGCGTATGGTGCAGGCTCAAGATTTGGAATCATTCATGACGTATTCGGCTTTACACCAGTGGATGAAAATATCGAGGTATCTACACACGGACAGAGTATTTCATTTGAATATATTGTCGAAAAAGATCCAGAATACTTATTCGTCGTTGACCGCGGAGCTGCTGTTGCTGATGGAGAGTCTTCAGCTAAACAGGTTGTTGAAAATGAACTCGTTCAAAAAACAAAAGCCTTCCAAAATGATCATATCGTTTATTTAGATCCAGACTATTGGTATCTTTCTGGCGGAGGATTAGTCTCTGTTCAGGAAATGGTGAATGAAATCGAAGCAGGTTTATAAGGATGATCTCCTTTTACAGTTTTCTACTGTAAAAGGAGATGTCCTTTTTGTTTTACAAAGAGTAAAGAGTATGTTATCTTATTAAAAGATAATCGTAATCATTACGATTAAATGATTGTATTACTTTTTTAGGAGGAATAAACATGAAACCAACGATACATCCTGGCTACCATAAAGTCGTTTTCCTGGACACAAATTCAGGATTTAAATTTTTAACAGGCTCAACGAAATCCTCGAACGAGACGATCGAATGGGAGGATGGGAACACCTACCCGCTAATCAAGGTAGAAGTCAGCTCTGACACTCATCCGTTCTATACAGGAAGACAAAAATTTGCTGATAAAGATGGTCGTGCTGAGCGCTTTATGAAAAAATACGGCATGAAACAGTCATAATGGGTGATAGAAAAAATGTCTGTATAGAGAGTCGATCTCAATACAGGCATTTTTGCTTTTTAAAGTTATTTACTCAACTTTCGCAAACCAAAGTAGGCAGGTACGCCCTGATGTAGCTTGGTACACCTGCAAGCCATTGTGATCGTTGATTTTCAAGTAGTTGTTGGGTTTGTTTATTCGTCTTCTTCAATACATCTTGAAGAAGCTCGATTAGTTGCTGCAATGAAACAGACCAATCGAGTTCATTCACTTCGTCACAGAGGTCGTAAAATAAGCTCTAGTGTCCGTTCATCCGTGTGACAACGGTGTTGCCATGAAAGTACAATGTATCTAGTAAAAACAATGGTTGTATGACTGATGAGTAAGTCATACGAGCGACCTTGGAACTTTTTTTGTAAGCGAAGGTGCGACTTTGTCGTCTTAAAGAACACTTCAATATCCCAACGGCTCCCGTAAATGCGGACGATATCTTGTTCAGAAAGTGTGCAATCCCAGCTTAAAATGGCAAGCCACTCCCTTTTCTTATTACGATTTTGAACAAACACGACTTTTACAGGTACGCCGTTTGCCATCGTGGTCGTAATCGAACGGAGAAGCCCTTTCTTGCCTTGAAGTGGCGATGCAGACCGATCGAGTTCTTTAATGAAACCATTCGGCCATTAATCTGATAGCGTTGCTTGGCATTCTTCACCATTCCAATGACATCCAGTCCTTGTTCGACAATGGCTTTATGAGAGGTTGTTGAGTAAACCTTGTATCCATCAAAACGTAAGAAGCTTCAATTCCCTTGGATAATGCCCGTTCAATCATCGCTGGGATTTGATCAGGGGCAGACTGGAGCGCTTCTTTGCGTCGTTTATACTCAGAACATCGTTTATCAACTTCTTCGTTGATTCCATTATATAGAAGATGTTTTTGAGCTTAGTAAAGAGAAGTCGATTGGCATAAATGTGTGACCGTGTGGCCAACCTAATGTAAGCATTCGAAATCCTTTATAAAATCGCATTTTAAGAGAAGCGTGATCAAAACAACGGGCAAGTAACTCGACCTGTATACTCCGATTGCGATCAAACTGTATTAGCAACAAATGCTATGACAAAATCTTTTTCGGATGCGGCTGATGCAGAAGCTGTAAACACTGGCCTTGATCAAAATGCAGCAGATATGACACCAGCAATCGCATCAATTTATGGTGAAGAGGGTGCTGCAGCATTTGTTGTAGAATTTGCAGGATTCCTTGATGCCGCAACTGAAGGAAATCTTCCTCAAGCCGCAGCTGAAGAAGCGATTCGAGCACATGAAGCAGACGTCATCTCTTTTTTTGAGAGCTTTACAGCTGAAGGCTACGACCGTATGTTTGATATTTCAACGAAATTGTCTGGAGCTATTGTTGCGTAATTTCCTGAGAAATTTGTTGATGATACGATAGATGCTCCCGCAGTTGAACTGCGATCAATGTTAAATAATCTAGCTTCAGAACACTACGCATTTGTGGTTATGGGGCTGCTGATTATGATTTTGTAACATGGGCAGCAGATTTTGCATACTGCTGACTTTAAAGGAGCCATTGCATCCATTTATGGTGATGAAGGTGCGGCTGCATTTGAAAAGGTTTGGACAGAAAATCATATTGAAGCAGAAGGTGTGTTAGTGGCTGCAGTAGTTGCACAGGACGAAGAAGAAATTGCGGCAGCAAAAGAACAATTTAATACATTTGCAATGGATATCGGCGCATTCATTGGTTCAGCAAATGAATTGTTTTTATTCCGTTAAAAGAAATGATAAAACGATTGTTCATCATAGAAAGGCTGTACATACTAATCGTGTGAAAACCATCCATTCGTTAAGAAAGGAGCTTATTTTTATGCGAAAATTATTCGTTTTTATGATTGCAGCAGGCTTAGTTGTTGGAGGATCTATCGGTGCAACCCAACTGGAGACAAAAAAAGAGACAGAAGACGCAGCTGTGAAAAATGTTATTTTAATGATTCCAGATGGCTTTTCTTCTTCTCAAGCTGCCGCTTATCGTTGGTTTAAGGGAGAAAACAGCATAATGGATATGCATCTCGTCGGAATGATGAAAACATATTCAGCAAATACAGCAGTAACAGATTCTGCAGCAGCAGGTACGGCGATGGCGACTGGAGAGAAAACAAATAATGGCATGATTAGCATGTCGCCGAATGGAAAGGAATTCAAGACGATACTTGAAGAATCCAAAGAAAACGGAAAAGCAGCCGGTTTAGTGGTGACATCTGCCATTACACATGCGACACCAGCGGCTTTTGGCTCTCATGTGGCTTCACGATCAGATCAAGAGAAAATAGCACCGCAGTTAATTGAACAAGATATCGACGTTCTTTTTGGCGGTGGAGCACGATACTTCTCAGAGAGTATGATGAAGGGTGCTGCAGGGAAAGGCTATACGATTATTAAATCAAGAGATGCGTTGAAAAAGAGTGGGGAAATGGATAAGGTCATTGGTCTGTTTACTGAAGAAGCGCTTGCTACAGCACTTGAGCGTTCTAGAAAAAATCAACCGAGCCTTGCAGAAATGACGAGTTCAGCCATAGAGATACTTACACAAAATAAAGATGGTTTTTTCTTAATGGTTGAAGGCAGCCAGATCGACTGGGCAGGTCATGCAAATGATGCTGCGTGGTCCATGCATGAAATAAAGGATTTTGAAGGAGCAGTAAAAGCCGCATTGAATTTTGCAGAACAAGATAAACAAACCCTTGTCGTGATTGCCGGAGATCACGAAACAGGAGGGATGACTGTCGGCTCAAACGATCAATATGATGTTAATATGGATGTCATCAGAAATGTTATAGCTACTGGCGATAAAATGGCAGAAGAGCTTTCAAATGATCGTTCCAATGCACGCGAAGTGGTTGAAAAAAATACCACACTTAAGATAACGGATAAACAGGAACAACTAATTAAAGAGGCTACGGAAGAGAATCTGCCTATGACTATTAATCGTATTATCAGTGATAAAGCACTTATCGGTTGGACAACAAGCGTTCATACCGGCGTCGACGTACCCGTATATGCATACGGACCAAAGTATGAAAAATTTGCGGGACTTATCAATAACACCGACATCGCTCACAAGCTTGCAGAAGCAATGGACTTTAATTTGTAATCGAATAGAACATGACAAGAAACACTTTCGTTCGTTAAAGGGGTCAGACCCCTTTAACGAACGAAAGTGTCATTGAACCCTTGCCAGGACTGAATTATACTGTTCGCTGGTATATGAAAATATGAAAAAAGGGAAGAGGCATGCGCATCGCTCATGCCTCTTCCTATTTATTCTATTTGTCCTGAAGCCCTCAGTTCTTTTCCGCGTCTTCTGAATTTAAGTAACACAAGGTAGAGCATTGGTACGATAATTAGGGTCAGCAGTGTAGAGAACAGAATGCCTGAAATAATCGTAATGGCTAACGGAGTAAAGAGCGGATCTCCGCTTATTGCTACAGGAGCTAATGCTACTATGGACGTGATGGCAGTAAGTAGAATTGGCCGTATTCTAATACGTCCAGATTCAATGACAGCATCTCGGACCTTCATACCATTTTTCAATCCTTGTTCAATAAATTCAACTAACATTACCGAGTTTCTTACCACAACTCCAGTTAACGAAACCATTCCCATCACTGCGAGGAAGCTGATAGGGGTTTGTGTTATGAATAATCCCAAAATCGCTCCAGCTAAAGCTAAATACACGGCAATTAAAATAAGGAAAGGCAATGATAACGAATTAAATTGGAAAGCAAATAATAAATACACCAAGAATAAAACAATGGTGAACAAAAAGATGATTTCAGAGAAAAAGTCATTTTGGGCATCATTTTCACCGCCAACGGAGATGCTGTAGTTATCATCGTTTAACTCAGATCTTACGTCGTTTACAATTCTTTGAACTTTTGTATCTAATTCTTCCACTTCTCCTGGAAATGCCCGCAGTGTAATCGAACGTTCACCGTCTGAATGAGGAATACGCTGCAGCTGCTCTGACTTCTGAGCTGTGACGAGATTATCCAATGTCACAAAAGCAGGAGGACCTTGGGGATTCACGTTTTCTGAAGGCAATGATAGACTGCTTAAATCAATGTCTTCTCCCTGTTCAGCAGGATCCATGGTGATCCTCATATCATACTCATTCACACCATCATCAAATCCAGCCATTGGAATTCCTTCCGTCACAAGACGAATTAGTTCACTGATTTGTTTGACTGTCAAATTGTTTTCTTCCAGGACAGGACGATTTGGCACATATAAAATAGTGGGTTCTTCTTTACCGATATTATCAAGTACCAGATCAGTACCAAGTGCTTCAATATCGTCTTTGATTGTGTTGAGAAGAGTTAGAAGCTGATCCATCTCCGGACCTTTAATCGTTACGGTTACAGGTGCACCTACTGGTGGTCCTTGCTGAATGGTTTCCAGAAAAATCACCGCTTCAGGAAATTGTTCTCTTAATGGGTCCGTCCATTCGTCAATTAACCCTTTAGTCGTTTGGTTTTCACGATCCACACGTGCAACAATTTGCCCTGTGTAATCACCTGAAACTTCCAATGAACTGTTAAAAAGATTCGGTAATCCTGTACCAGCAAAAATAGAAGTCTCATAAACGCCTTCATCCTCTTTAATCAAAGCTTCCATCTCTTCCAGCTTGTTTAATGTCTCATTGAGTGGAGTCCCGATTGGCAATGTCACATCAATCGTTACCTCCTCGCGATCCGCGGCCGGAAAAAATTCGAATGGCGTCAATACGATTAATCCAAACAAAGCAGTGGAAATGAAAAGTCCAATAAACCCAGTCCAAAAAGGATGCTTAGAGGTTTTCGTTAAAATTCGATCAGCATAGAAATCTGCAATCCAATTTAGCGGACGACCTAATAAACCAGGAGAATCTGATACTTTTTTGTTTGTTGATTTGTAAAAGCGATAACGCATCATTGGTACAAAAAACAATGCCACAAAGGTTGAAGCAATGATGGTCGTAATTAAAATAGCGGGTAAAGCACGAATAAATGCACCGTTTCCTCCTGATAAAAAGACAAGCGGCAAAAACGTAAAAACGATGGCTAATGAAGAGGTGACAATGGTTTTCCAAACTTCTTTTACGCCTGTTAAAACACCCTGCAACGCAGAGTCTCCCATTTGAAAACGACGCTGAATATTATCATTTACGACGATGGAGTCATCCACCAAGATTCCAAGCGCAATAATGACGCCGATGATCGAAATGGTATTTAAATCGACTCCGGCAAATGGCAAGGGAATGATGCCAATGAGTACAGACATTGGCACAGCTGCCGTCACAATAACAGCACCACCTAGCGTTAGCCCGATTGTACTCGTAACGACAACAGCAATGACAGCGATCGCAAGCGATGTAAATAAGCTGCTAAAGATATCGTTAACTAAGCTTGCCTGCGAATAATATTGAACAAGCTGAACTTCACTTGGCAATGTCTCAGCTAATTCCTCAACCTTACTGACAACCGTTTGATCTATAGATGGAATATCCTGACCTTCTTCAACAAAAGCAGTGAAGGATAGGGCGGGTGTACCATCGTAGGTAATCAGATCCTGCGACTTTTTAGGAGTCAGGTTAACAGTCCCGATATCAAGGAGTGTAACTGTATTTCCTTGCTGGTTTTGACCGATGATCACTTGTTTCATTTCTTCGAAAGAACGATATGAATCAATGGAAAGCTGATACACGGTTCCTTCAATATCCTGTTTACCGAGAGGAACCGGATTAAATTCATCCTCGATTGCTGAAAGTACAGCAGGAATTGAAAGTCCATTTTCAGAAAGTGCCGCAGAATCTAGCGTAAGGACTATTTCTTCCTCCTGAACCCCCTTCACAATTGTGTTTGATACACCTGGTAATTCGCTTACTTCGTCTTGCCAATTATCCAAAAGCGGCTTTAGCTTGGCTAAGTCATCTGGGTTTTCGCTCGTTAGCATGTACGAAACAATAGGGAAATTAATACTAGCCTCTTTGACAGTGGGGGGGAAGACCTCTTCCGGAAACAAAGAAGATGAATCAGATACTTCCTGGCGGATACTTGCAAAAACCTCCTTTATATCAGCATTCTCTTCGACCGTAATCAATATGGTAGAAAAACCGGAGGCAGAGGAAGAAGACACTTCTTCAACACCATCTATCGATAAAATCTCTTGTTCTAACGGATTTGTAATGGTTCTTTCAACCGTCTCAGGTGTCGCACCTGGATAAAAAGTTGAAACTGTCCCAATATTTACAGACGTCTCAGGAATTTCTCTCTGTGGAAGCTGAAAAAAAGTCATCACACCAATAAGTAAAAATAATACAATCAGAACCATAAAAATTTTCGATCGTTTCAAAATCCACTCCAACATCTCAATTCCTCCTTTATAATCGCTTTGCTTTCGTTCGCTAAAGGGGTCAGACCCCTTTAGCGAACGAAAGCGTACGAAAATACATATATATCAATGTTTATTATGTGGCATGTGTTCGTTCACTTTCATTGTATCGTTTTCGACAGGAGTGTCAATAATAAGCCGGTTTTATCTTGTGCTCTTTCGATCAAGTTGCTTTTTGCATATATTTACATTGATCTTTAGGATGTATGGTTGAAATTTTGATTAGTGTTTTTTAGCGTGGATAAAGGGATGCTGATTAACGATAAGCCGTTGAAAAGAATGTGGATCGTGAATAAAGAAAAGAAGACTGGGAACGAGTAAATTGGAAGTATCTGTGATCGGTTTAGGGTGTATGGGAATCTCGAATTTTTATAGTGGACAAAATGACGATCAATCGATTAAAACGATTCAGCGCACGTTGGATTTAGGTCTTAACTTTTGGGATACAGCGGATATACATGGAACTGGCAAGCACGAAGAGCTAATAGGGTGCGCCGTGATGGCTGCGAAGTTCGGGGGTGTAAGAGGTGAAGGAGGGTCTTATGAAGGTGTGAATGGCCGGCCCGAATATGTCAAATCAGCTTGTGAAGCAAGTCTTCGGCGCTTAGGTGTGGATCACATTGATCTTTATTATCAGCATCGTATGGATCCTGATGTGCCTATCGAAGAAACGGTTGGGGCAATGAGTGATTTGGTGAGAGAAAGAAAAGTGCGTTGATTAGGTTTATCTGAAAAGCTTCTCCAAGTACGATAAAAAGGGCATATGTTGTTCATTCAATTACAGCATTGCAAACGGAGTATTCTCTATGGAGCAGGGATGTAGAAGATGGAATTCTACCGGAATGTAAAGAAATCGGGATTGATTTTGTCGCTTATAGTCCGCTTGGTAAAGATTTTTTCACTGGACAAATTCAGCACTTTGACAATTTAGCAGAAGATGATTACTGTCGTTGTTCTCTCCGATTTCAAGGAGAGAATTTCTATAAAAACCTTGATTTAGTTAAACGAATAGAGGAAATTGCTAATCAAAAAGGAGTCAAGTCTTCCCAGCTGGCATTGGCATGGCTGCTGGCTCAGGATGCCGTTCCGATTGCTGGTACGAAACGAGTCAATTATTTAGAAGAAAATATTGAAGCAGCTGATATTGAACTAACGAAAGAGGAATTGGCACAAACGGAGTTGTGGCACCTAAGACAGTAACTGCAGGATTGCGCTATTCAGAGGAAGAGCTGCCAAATTGGGACAATTAATAAAATTTCACAAGGAAAAAGGAGTGAATGGACTTGTTTCTATTCGCTCCTTTACGACTGTTTACTTCTTTTTCATGATCTCCAAGAAAGCTTGAAAGATTTCTATACTTTGAAAAACAAACAAGCTGATTGCAGTAATGGAAAACATTCCGATCATCACAATTTTCATCCATAGCATTGTGATCAACCTCTCCGATTTTTTTGCTTAAAGCGATGAGTCAATGAGGCTGGATCAAACCATTTGAATGTGAATGAAGGACTCCCTTTAAAACCTATTTTTAGGAGTTATCTCCATTTTTTATGACGTCTTGAAAGATAGATAGAACTCCTTTATTAGTATAATTGGCAGCAGGAATCGCCTCTTACTATTAGCCGCATAATAACGCTTTTCACTTTTTCATACAATCATATGCTAATAAGTCAAAAGTGAATACTTAAAGCCTATTCCCACTTAACAGAGATCTCTGAAAGTCGTTCGATCACATAGTTGGAAGAATCTAATAAGGCTTGACGCATGCTTTCGTGTGAGTGGACGGCGACACTTTTACATCCTGCTGCTCTCGCCATCAGCGAATCTACAATACTGTCACCAATTACGAGTAACTCTTCACTTGGAATGGTAAAGTTTCTACATACTTTTTTGAGCATATCCGGTGCTGGTTTTCCATTTTGTACATCAGCAGGGGTAACGACAAAATCCATTTCTTTTTCCATTCCGATCAGTTTAAGGCATTCAATGGTTCTGGCATGTTGATCAGAGGTGACGATTCCAACGACGTAGCCGGCTTGCTTGAGGGAACGCATTAACGCTACTGCATCATCATAAGGTTGAAATGAGGATTGGATGTCCAATTCCTGATTGCTTTTATTGAGCAATTTCTTTGCCTGCGTTACGCAGGCTATCCAAGGGATCTTAGTGGATTTATAGAGCAATGCGGCAATGGCTATTTGTTCTTCCTGCTCACCAGCAATAGCGAGAAGTCCGTGATGATCAACCTTATTTCCGTTAACCCCCATCATATGATCCCATTCATGTCCGTATTCTTCCCCCGCTATAGCCATGAAGTGTTTTTTTCTCTCATCATTTAAAGCAAGCCAGAAAGGTTCAGCTTGAAATAATGTCCCATCCTTATCAAAGGCAATAACAGAAGCTGATACAACTTCACCGTCGATGATGATTTTTCTTTTTTCCATTTGGCTCACTCCCCATTGAATGCATTTTGTTATGTATATTAGCATAAAGTCGATTTTGCAGAGTGTAAAGCCAATTTCACTATTATTCTGATAGGGTATAAAAAGCGGCCAACTTGGCCGCTTGTTGTCGAACTATTTTTGGGCTGAAAGAAATTCTGTAACCTGCTCTGGCGATTTTGCGTTTGCTGAATGAAGGTGGGCGAGTTTTTCACCATCTTTGAAAATAAGCAAGCTCGGAATTCCCATTACTTGATGTTTCTCAGCAAGCTTGGGAAATTCATCGCGGTCGATTTCATACCACTTATACTCGTTATGTTCTTCCATAATATCACCAATAAACATATCCATTCTACGGCAATCCGGGCACCAGCCAGCTGTAAATTTTATGATTACAGCATCCTTGCTCTCAACGACTTCTTTAAATAATTCATTTGTTTTAATTTCTTGCATTTTTCATCCCTCCTGGCCTCGATCATAATCTTTCTTTGAAAAATTGGCAAAACAATTGCCTTCATCCCATCTCCAATCTCATAGTATGATATGATTACGCTCATTAAAAATGGTTTAATAATAGAAGTTACTGACATTCATACTGTGAATTTAAAAAAGAGACAAACGAACACGATTGATTTTGTTGTCCCAGCTATTGACCATCCTTATTTTAGTGCCCTTCTTGAGCATGTTGTAACGTATAAATCTAGATCTTGTATACAACTAATGATTTGTCAAACTTCAGGAAATATAGAAAAAGAAAAGGAATTTATTCAGCTTCTTCAGCAAAAGCGGCCAGATGGCCTTCTTTTTACAGAGCTGATTTACGAACCGGAAGATATTCGACAAGAGATGGAACAATTACCGATTATCGTCTGTAGCAATCTGCCATTCTCTGATCTCTCCAGGTTTTCGGTTTATATGGACCATTATGAAAGTGCAGTTGAGGGATTTCATTTTCTGCATGAAGAAATAGGATGTTCAAAGCTTGCTGTTTGTCTTCATGGACAAACAGGAATTGTAAGAAACGGTCGCCTCGCAGCTTATAAGGATTATATAATGGCAAACGGGCTCGGTTTCAAAGAAGAAAGGGTGATTAAATTAACAAGTGGAACTGGTATGTTTGATGGGATTGAGTTGCATGAGAAACTGGACAAAATAGATGAACAGCCAAAAACTGTTTTTACTGGCTCTGATCAAACGGCAACAGGCTATCTACTATACCGTAATTCAAGCAGTACGCTCGTTGTATTAGGTTTTGACCACCAGCCAATTTCAATGTTTCTTTCCTTTCCAACGGTCGAACAGCCAATTGAAATGTTAGCAGAACGTTCGACAAGCCGATTGATTGATAGAATTGAGGAGCGTGCTGATTGGACACAATCTGCCGCCACCCCCGTTTAGACTAGTTAAAGGTACATAAAAACTTTTATAGGAAAAATGAAATGAGGTGACATATGGACTTACATCTCCCATTACAATATGAAGAGGCTACAGATTATTCCATCCAAGGGGTTGTAGAGTCAATAAAGCTTGATGATCCTGAGCTTCCAATTGACTATATGAAACAAAGAAAAAATAATCTCATACGCGACTTAACACATAATTATTACATCTTAGGAATGAGTTACCGTTTGATGTCTCCTGAATTTTTCTTTGATCATGTGAAACGGCTATATAATGTTGTTACTTCTAGAGGGATTTCGAAAAAGAGGTTTTTCTTCATTATGGATCGATGAGATTGGCACCTTGTGACATTCACTCAAAAGAGATTGAGGATTTTTTGAAGATACAATCAAATTAGCTATTGATGAACTGATTCTGATAACAGAAACGCCGTACTTTTCAGTTAATAGATGAAATAAATGCTGATAATGATTCTCAAAGTCATTGACGAATTCTCTTTTGTCCTCTAAACTGGAAGAGAGTAATCAATTAGTTACGAAAATTAACCGTTTTGAGAAGGATGACCCGGTGGAGGCTATAGCCTCTAGATGAGAGACAAAGGAGATTAGCAGCATATGCTTAAAACTCAATCATTAACGCTTAGTTATGGAGATTCCATTATAATAGAAGAGCTTAATTTAACGATTCCTAAAGGAGAAATTTCCGTATTAATTGGAGGAAATGGCTGCGGGAAATCTACACTTTTGCGTTCTATGGCACGTCTTTTGAAACCGCAAAGCGGCAGTGTGCAGTTAAATGGTAAAGAGATTAGCCGTTATTCGACACGTAAAGTGGCACAGGAGCTTGCTATACTGCCACAATCTCCTACAGCACCTGAAGGTTTAACGGTTTTACAGCTTGTTAAACAAGGACGCTATCCATATCAAGGCTTTATGCATCAGTGGTCCAAGGAAGATGAAGAATGTGTTCAAAATGCACTCAAAGCGACTGGAATGGAAGAGCTACAGGATCGTTTTGTAGATGAATTGTCTGGAGGACAGCGTCAGCGTGCATGGATTGCCATGACGCTAGCACAAGACACGGATATTATTTTGCTTGATGAACCTACTACTTATTTGGATATGACACATCAAATTGAGATTCTTGATTTGCTATTTGATCTAAATGAAAATGAAAACCGTACAATCGTGATGGTTCTTCATGATCTGAATTTGGCATGTCGATATGCACATAATTTGATTGCAGTAAAGGATCGAAAAGTATATCAGCAAGGAAAACCTGAAGAAGTAATCAGCTGTGATATGGTAAGACATGTATTTGATATGAATTGCCAGGTGACAACTGATCCGCTTTTTGGGACTCCTCTATGTATTCCGCATGGAAGAGGCCGCTGTATCGTACAAGAAGCAAGTGTAAGCGTAGCCGCTGCTCAATAACGATAACATAAACCGTCTACTCGTGAGACGGTTTCATTTTTTATCTGAAATCTAAAAACGTTGAAGGAGCTGAAGCAAATGAGCGAACAATTAGACCAACAGCTGCAAGCAATGATTGAAAAATATTCAGAACTGCTCATCGATGAAACATCAGAGGAGTGGCAAAATAAAGTTACACAATGGATTGTGTATAATCATATCGCAAAATCAATGCCTTCTTTAGCTAAGCACTGGAACTCTTTATACCCTGAAAGCAAAGAAGAAATAAAAGAAATTGTGCTAAGCATTCAAAAGAAAAATACAGAAATGAAAGCATCACAGCAAAATAAAGACTAACCCTACATCCCTTATTCCCCACCGTTTAAAGAGGTTTGGGAGAAGACTGGAAAGCAGAGGTAGTCTTTTTTATTAATGCGCTGGAAGCTGCTGCTGATCTTGCTGTGCCTTTTGGGCTGTTTGCTGCAGCGCTGCTGGTGTTTCTGGTTTCACTTGATACCATCCTTGCTGTTGCATGATTTGAAAAAGAGTGTGCTGTGCTTTTTGGGTATCATTGAAAAACGTCATAATTTGATTGGATAAAGGTTCAGTGCTTGCTTCATTTAATGCTGTACTGTAGCTGACATTCATATGTTTTAGAAGTAAAAGGACATCCGTTGCCCAGTCACGATCAGTCATGGATGAAGCTGCAGTCATATTTTGGTTGGATTGCGTTGTATTTATATTTTGCATCTTGATCCTCCCTTATTGCACCGTTGTGCTAGATTGTGCGGTTCCAGATAAAAATTGAGACAGCTGCCGGTAGTGCTGCGAATGCATTTGACAGCAAGCCTCGAGCTGCGCTTTTAAAGCGGGCAGCTGACAGGCTGAAGCCGCATGATGTGTTTTTTTTGCAGCTAGTAAATTCCAGGCCAGCATATCCTCAATATATAACGCATCTTTTGTTGAGAGTGTTTGATTTTGTGGCATGATCATTCCTCCTTTTAAACTCCTATATAACTTTCCCAACTTTTTCTCCATTATTCCAGAGAAAAATTTTCATTTCTCTATATGAGAAAAGTATTCAAATCTATTTCTGTATGTTAAAATAAGGTAGATTTATACATGGATTTCTTTTTTTTAACAATTAATATAGCGTTTTCATTACAATTATTGGGCTTGGGAGGTAGGACTTTTTGGAACGAGTAATGCGTGAATTCTTTTTGTTTTTATCCAAAAATAAACCAATGACGAAAGCAGCAAAGCAATATGGTCTTCGTTTTGGTGCTTCTCGATTTGTAGCTGGAGAAACAGTATCTCAAGCAGTTGATTCAATAAAAAAGCTGAATAGTGAAGGACTATGTGTAACGCTTGATTATCTTGGCGAATTTGTTGATAACGAGCAGGAAGCAAATGAAACTACCGTGCATTATATAGAAGCGGTTCGTGCAATTGGAACAAATCATTTAAATTCACAGCTGTCTTTAAAGTTAACTTCGATGGGTCTTGATATTTCTGATGAGCTTGCGCTGGAAAATATGAAAAGAATACTAGATGCGGCTGTGGAACATGATGTTTTCATCACCATTGATATGGAAGATTACGAGCGGTGTCAGCGTACGCTTGATATTTTCAAACAGCTAAAATCTGAATATGACAATATTGGTACTGTTATCCAATCTTATTTATATCGCACGGAAGGAGATATAGAGAGGCTAAGCTCCTTTAGTCCAAATCTTCGCCTGGTTAAAGGGGCATATAAGGAATCGCCTGAAGTAGCATTTCCAGAAAAGAAAGATGTTGATGAAAACTTCAAAAAAATAATAAAAATGCACTTATTAAACGGTCATTACACAGCGATTGCAACACATGACGATGCCATTATTCAATACACGAAGGATTTAGTGAAGGAGTATGGTATTTCAAATGACCAATTTGAATTCCAGATGTTATTCGGTATTCGTGATGAACGTCAGCGTGAGCTTCATAAAGAAGGATATAAAATGCGTGTGTATATGCCATTTGGTCGTGACTGGTATGGGTATTTCATGCGCCGATTAGCGGAGCGACCGGCAAATGTTGCCTTTGTCGCCAAAGGGATGATGATTAAATAGAATATAGAGGAGCTTGATCCTAAAAGACATTTTCCAAGAGCGGGAAAACTATTTGCTTGGAAAGTGTCTTATGCTGTTCGTTAATGAGCAAGCCCGCCTCAGCCTTTAGTTAATTTTTAGAAAATTTGCTGATCCTGTCTTGCGAATTTGAAGCATATCTATTATCATTAGAATTATAGAGAGTTGGAAATATTTTTTTAATTAAAAAATGAATGAGTATTCATTCAAAAGTTTTTAAGGGAGGAATTAACTTGGCCAGACACATCCAAAAGGCAGCAGTCATTGGTTCCGGTGTAATGGGATCTGGGATTGCAGCTCATTTAGCAAATATTGGTATCCCGACATTACTACTGGATATTGTGCCGAAGTCTTTGACAGATCAGGAAGAGGCGAAGGGGCTTACTTTAGAGAATAAAGCGGTTCGAAATCGCTTAAGTGCTCAGGCGATCCAAAAGCTATTCAAGCAAAAGCCTGCACCGCTGGCAACGAAAAAGAACAGTGGATTGATTGAAGCTGGAAATTTGGAAGATGATCTATCCCGGCTAAAAGAAGTGGACTGGATTATTGAAGTCGTCGTCGAGAATTTGGATGTTAAGAAAAAGGTATTTGAGCAAATAGAGCAGCATCGCAAAGAAGGCAGTATCGTTAGCTCAAATACATCCGGTATTTCGATTAATGCCATGGTAGAAGGGCGTTCAGATGATTTTAAAAAACACTTTCTTGGAACACATTTCTTTAATCCACCGAGATATTTAAAGCTGTTGGAAATTATACCCACACCTGATACAGATCCTTCAGTCGTGGATTTTATGAAGAGTTTTGGAGAGGATACGCTTGGAAAAGGTGTTGTACTAGCAAAGGATACGCCGAATTTTATTGCCAATCGAATCGGTACTTACGGATTGCTTGTTACCACTCAGGAAATGCTGAAAAGAAATTTTAGCGTCGGAGAGGTTGATTCCATAACGGGCCCGTTAATTGGACGGCCAAAAAGTGCAACATTCCGTACATTGGATGTGGTAGGGCTTGATACATTTATTCATGTAGCCCGAAACGTTTATGATCAAGTCAATGACGGCGATGAGAAAAAGGTGTTTAAGGTACCTGATTTTATGCTGAAAATGCGAGACAATGGGTGGCTTGGAAGTAAATCTGGGCAAGGCTTCTTTTTGAAGCAAGGGAAGGAAATCCTTGAACTCAATCCTGAAACACTAGAGTATGTAGAACGCAAAAAGCTGAGAGCACCATCAATGGAAATGGCTAAGCAGGAAAAAGGACTTTCCGATAAAATGAAAGCGCTTGTATATGCCAATGACCGGGCAGGCGAGCTGCTATGGTCCATTCTGTCACCTGTCTTATTATATTCAGCCGAGCTAACAGGAGAAATTGCAGATGATATCGTTTCAATTGACCAGGCTATGAAGTGGGGCTTCGGCTGGGAAATGGGTCCGTTTGAAATGTGGGATGCGATTGGGGTTGAAAAATCTGTTGAACGCATGAAAGCAGAAGCAAAAGCAGTTCCTGAGTGGGTAGAGAAAATGCTGAGTGAAGGCTACTCCTCTTTTTATAAGGAAGAAGATGCCGGGTTAACATTTTTCCATCAAGGATGCTATGAGATTGTGAAAGAAAATGAAAAGATCATCAATCTAAAACGCTGGAAGAAAAAACATGGTGTCATTAAGAAAAACACTGGAGCGAGTTTAATTGATTTAGGTGATGGTGTTGCGCTTCTTGAATTTCACTCACCGAACAACGCCATTGGGATGGACATTATTCAAATGATTAATTTCGCTGTGGCTGAAGTAGAAAAAAACTACAAAGGCCTTGTCATTGGAAACCAAGGTAAAAACTTCTGCGTTGGAGCAAACCTTGCCATGATATTAATGGAAGCGCAGGATGACAACATTTTTGAGATTGATATGGTTGTAAAGCAATTTCAGAAAGCGATGATGCTATTAAAATACAGTTCATTCCCGGTCGTTGCTGCTCCATTTGGCATGACGTTAGGTGGGGGAACCGAAGTCTGCTTGCCAGCTGACCACGTACAGGCATCAATGGAAACCTATATGGGCCTTGTTGAAGTCGGTGTTGGGTTGATCCCTGGCGGAGGTGGCAATAAAGAGCTTTATTTAAACTATTTAAATAGTCTGCCGCAGGGTGTGGATTTTGACCTGCAAAAGGTGGCGAATAAAGTTTTTGAAACGATTGCAATGGCGAAGGTTTCTACGTCTGCATCGGAAGCGAAGGACCACAATTTTCTTACACAAGCCGACGGAATCAGTGTGAATAGTGATCATCTTATTTATGACGCCAAACAAGCGGTTCTTCATTTAGCTGAAAACTACACAGCGCCTGTTAAACGAAAGGTACAAGTTGTTGGGGAAACGGGATATGCAACGCTTTTACTAGGAGCACAAACGATGCATCACTCAGGGTACATTTCAGACCATGATTTGAAAATTGCAAAGAAGCTTGCATATGTTCTTGCAGGCGGAAAAGTTCCTTTTGGAACGGAAGTGGATGAGGAATATTTGCTGCAGCTTGAACGTGAGGCGTTCTTAAGTTTAATCGCAGAACCAAAGTCCCAAATGAGGATGCAGCATATGCTTGTAAAGGGAAAGCCGCTGCGTAACTAATGCTTTATTTTTTGGCTATGTTAAGAAATTGTTGATTTTGACACTAGGTTGATTGGAGCGGATGCGTGAGACTCCTGCTTAGAAAAGCGAGTCAAAGGGAGACCCCACAGGCGCAAAGCGCCGAGGAGCGTCTGGCCGCCTGCGGAAAGCGAACACCTGAAGCGGAAATCAACAGACACGTTTAATATTAAAGGGGGAGCACAATGCGTGAAGCAGTGATTGTTGCAGGTGCAAGAACGCCAGTCGGAAAAGCAAAAAAAGGATCTTTAGCTCAGGTGCGTCCTGATGATCTTGGGGCACTTGTTGTAAAAGAAACGCTAAAGAGAGCCGGAAATTATGATGGAGAAATTGATGATTTAATTATCGGATGTGCGATGCCAGAAGCGGAGCAAGGCATGAACATGGCGCGTAATATCGGTGCACTGGCTGGACTTTCTCACACGGTGCCGGCGATTACCATTAATCGTTATTGCTCATCAGGATTGCAGTCGATTGCGTATGGCGCAGAACGGATTATGCTAGGTCATGCGGACACGGTCATTGCCGGCGGTGCAGAATCAATGAGCCTTGTTCCAATGATGGGACATACAGTGCGGCCGAACATACGGCTTGCCGAAGAGATGCCGGAATATTATATGAGTATGGGGCATACAGCAGAAGAAGTAGCTAAAAAATATGGCATTACACGTGAAGATCAGGATGCATTTGCGGTCAGGAGCCATCAAAAAGCGGCAAGGGCATTAGCAGAAGGAAAATTTAATGATGAAATTGTTCCAGTTGATGTGACATATAGAAATGTAGACGCTCAGAACCGCTTGCAAGAAAGAACCATTCAGTTTTCTCAGGATGAAGGGGTTCGGGCAGGATCAACTGTGGAATCATTAAGCAAGCTGCGACCTGCTTTCTCTATAACAGGCTCAGTTACCGCAGGAAATGCTTCACAAACAAGTGACGGGGCAGCAGCCGTCATGGTAATGGACCGTGAAAAAGCAGAATCATTAGGCTTAAAACCAATTGCTAAATTTCGTTCTTTTGCTGTAGGTGGCGTTCCGCCTGAAATTATGGGAGTGGGACCAGTGGAAGCAGTGCCAAAGGCGTTAAAGCTAGCTGGATTGTCTATGTCCGATATCAATTTGTTCGAATTAAATGAGGCGTTTGCATCTCAATCCATTCAGGTTATTCGCCAGCTCGGTTTGAATGAAGAGATTGTAAACGTTAATGGCGGAGCGATTGCGTTAGGTCACCCGCTTGGCTGTACAGGTGCGAAACTAACGCTGTCTCTATTACACGAGTTAAAAAGAAGACAGCAGCAATTTGGTGTTGTCACCATGTGTATTGGCGGCGGAATGGGTGCAGCAGGCGTCTTTGAAATGATTAACTAACATATATTTACTACGAACAAAGGGGAGGAACTAACAATGAGTAACGAAACAAAATCAGTAATTAAGGGTGGCAGTTTTTTAATCGAGGATATCGAACCGAATCGTGTTTTTACACCAGAAGACTATTCAGATGAGCAAAAGATGATTGCCAAAACAACGGAAGACTATGTTGTGAATGAAGTCGTTCCACAAGTCGAGCATCTTGAAAACCATGAATTTGACCGATCTGTAAAATTATTAAAATCAGCAGGTGATCTTGGACTTTTAGGGGCAGACGTTCCTGAGGAGTACGGCGGTCTTGGGCTTGATAAAATAAGCTCAGCACTAATAGCAGAAAAAATGGCTCGTGCAGGAGGCTTTTCAATTACACACGGGGCGCATGTTGGGATTGGATCATTGCCCATTGTTCTTTTCGGCAATGAAGAGCAAAAGAAAAAGTATCTTCCTGGACTTGCAACCGGTGAAAAAATTGCTGCATACGCATTGACTGAACCTGGATCGGGATCAGATGCATTAGGAGCTAAAACAACAGCAAAGCTTAATGAAGCAGGAACCCATTATGTGTTGAATGGTGAAAAGCAATGGATTACAAATGCCGGCTTTGCGGATGTATTCGTTGTGTATGCGAAAATTGATGGCGAGCACTTCTCAACGTTTATTGTAGAACGTGATTACCCAGGTGTATCCGTTGGAGCGGAGGAGAAAAAAATGGGAATCAAGAGTTCATCGACGCGTACGCTGATTCTTTCGGATGCTGAAATCCCTGTAGAAAATCTTTTGGGCGAAGCTGGAAAAGGTCATATTATTGCGTTTAATATTTTAAATATCGGCCGCTACAAGCTTGGTGTAGGTACTGTAGGAGGCTCAAAACGGGCGCTTGAGCTGGCTGTAAAATATACGAACCAGCGGCAGCAATTTAAAACACCAATCTCTTCTTTTAACCTGACAAAGGAGAAGCTGGCTACAATGGGAGCAAGACTTTATGCAACAGAAAGCTCAGTCTACCGCACGGTTGGTTTATTTGAAGATCGAATGAGCCAGCTGAGTGAAGAAGAGATTAAAGATGGAAGAGAAGTGGCGAAATCAATCGCAGAATATGCAATTGAGTGTTCACTGAATAAAGTGTTCGGTACAGAAACACTGGATTACATTGCAGATGAAGCCGTTCAGCTGCATGGAGGATATGGATTTATGCAAGAGTACGAGGTAGAAAGAATTTACCGCGATTCACGTATTAATCGTATTTTTGAAGGAACAAATGAAATTAACCGTCTTCTTGTACCAGGCACCTATCTTCGTAAAGCATTAAAAGGAGAATTGCCGCTGTTTCAAAAAGCGCAGGCGCTTCAGAATGAGCTCATGTCGATGATGCCTGAAGAGGTAGGGGATGAGCCGTTAGCTCAAGAAACATATCTTGTTAAAAATGCGAAGAAAATTGGCTTGTTGGCTGCGGGACTTGCAGCACAGAAGTATGGAAAAGCGCTAGAGGCTGAACAAGAAGTCTTGGTTAATATTGCTGACATTGTTTCACTTGCTTATGCAATGGAATCTGCATTACTCCGTACAGCAAAAGCGGTAGAACGAAATGGTGTGGATAAAAATCAACAAAAGATCCTATACACTCAAATCTTCTGCCAGGAAGCTTTTAATCAAATTGAACAGCATGCAAAAGAGACACTTATTGCTGTTGAGGGTGGAGATACTCTCCGCATGATGTTGTCAGCGCTTCGCAAATTCACTCGCTATACACCGGTTAATTTGATTCCGAAGAAGCGTGAAGCAGCGTTAAAGCTGATTGAAGCAGAGAAATTTGTTGTATAAAAATACGTATTTTACAAGCCGGCTTGGATGTGCAGGTCGGCTTTTTTTGTTCTTTTGTCGTCATGGATGATTATTTATCCCTTCATTAGGAAACAACGTATAATAAAAAAGGTACATAAGAGAGGGGGCTCCATATGGGGCAGCAAGAAGTTTTTCGCACATCTATTCCTCTTTTTCAGGCTTTAAGTGATCCATGTCGACAAGATATTATTTTATTACTTATAGAGCAAAAAAAACTCACCGTTAATGAGATAACAAAAAATCTTCCTTTGTCCCGCCCAGCCGTCTCTCATCATCTTAAAATTTTACGAGAAGAACAGCTCCTCAACATGGAACAGAAGGGGACCCAGCATTATTATTCGCTAACGCTTGAGGGAATGATTAATCAATTAAAATCATTTTTAAATACGATGGAAAATCATTGTTTGTAGAGATTCCTATCCAAAAACCTCTATAATAAAGAAAGCCGATTTTCTTTGGCGATCAAAATTTAGTAGAGAGGTGATTTTAATGGCAATTACATTCTATACCTACCCGAAATGCGGTACATGCCGTAAAGCGAAAAAATGGCTTGAAGAGAATGGAAATTCTTTTGAAGAAGTTCATCTGGTGGATGCTCCGCCTTCAAAGGAAACATTAGAGGAGCTTTATCAAAAGAGCGGGCTTGATATCAAGAAATTCTTTAATACAAGCGGGATGAAATATCGTGATTTGGGGCTGAAAGATAAGCTTCATACAATGTCTGATGACGAAAAACTTTCTCTATTGGCTTCTGATGGTATGCTCATTAAGCGCCCTTTAACAACAGATGGCTCAAAGGCTACAGTTGGATTCAAGGAACAGGAATTTGAACAGTATTGGAGCCGATAACTAGTTCATAAAACAATTCTTGTGTTCATGCTTTGAATATGCAAAGATTAAGTAGTAGATTGAATTTGGAGGGATAAACATGAGTTCACCGAATGAATTACGTTACTCTGAAGAGCATGAATGGGTTAAGGTTGAAGATGGCAAAGTGCGCATTGGTATTACAGCATTTGCTCAATCTGAGCTGGGCGACATTGTTTTCGTAGAACTACCTGAAGTGGGAGACGAATTGACAAAAAATGAGCCTTTTGGAAGTGTGGAATCAGTAAAAACAGTTTCCGAGCTTTATGCGCCAATCAGCGGCAAGGTTGTAGAAGTGAACGAAGAGCTTAATGACAGCCCTGAATTTGTTAATGAATCTCCTTATGAAAAAGCATGGATGGTTGTTGTAGAACCGGCTAGTACGGATGAAGTGGATAGTCTTTTGACAGCTGAACAATATGACCAAATGATCAACGAGGAATAAAAACTACATAAGTAGTAGTGTAGAAGGATTGTCATCTAAGGCTGAGGCTAAAGATGACAATCCTTTTTAGCATTTGCATTTCTGTATGAAAAAAGCGAAAATGAAAGTAACATCATATACTAACGTAAGGAACTTGCGATCCTCATTGATGTTGAAGGTGGATAAGGACTATTTTGGATGATAGGGCGTGATCTGGGATGAATGATGGAAACGAGAAGGTCATCATTGTCGAAGGAACCTCTGATAAACGAAAAGTACTGCCAATCATTCGCGAGCCAGTTGATATCATTTGTACAAATGGTACAATCAGCTTTTCTAAAATGGATGAACTTGTCGAACAATTAGTGAATAGGGATGTCTATATATTAGTAGATGCGGACGAAGCCGGAGAAAAGCTCAGAAAGCAGTTTAGACGGGAATTTCCTGATGCCGAGCATCTTTATATAGATCGAAACTATCGGGAAGTGGCATCAGCACCGGATCAGCATTTAGCTTCTGTTTTATTTGGAGCAGATATAGACGTATATACCGAGTATTTATAAAAAAGGATGAACTCATAAATGATAACAGAATGGACAGCCCAGCAGATGAATGAAGCAATTGATGCTCATTCTCATACTGCTCTTTATTTATATACCCCGATGTGCGGAACCTGTCAGCTTGCTGGAAGAATGCTTGATATTGCTGCTGGCATTGTCCCGGACTATGCATACGGAAAAGCAAACTTAAATTATATGGAATCACTTGCAAAGAAATATCAAATTGAAAGTGTCCCCTGCTTGCTTATTTGGAAGAATGGGGACCTTGCCCAAAAGATTTATGCATTTGAATCCGTGCCGACCATATATGAAACACTTAAAAATCATCTGTTATGAAACAGGTGATTTTTTGATTGGCTTTGTTAAATGTGTCTGTTGATTTCCGCTCCAATCAACGCTGTGCAAACATCAATAATGGGCTTTAACATAGCTTTTTGTTTATTTAATGAGCCCATCTTCATAAGTTGTGGTACATAAAATAAAGGGATTTGCTATTAAACCGTTGAAAATAATCATAAATCGACGTCAATACATGGGGTGGGGTTATGAAAGCATTTATGGTGAAGCTTCAAAAAACATATGAATCCAAAATGCATGTTCGTCACTTGTTTTTGACATATCCACTCATTATAACGTTTCACATAGCAGGTAAAAAAGAACAGTGGTGTATTAACGATTGTGAAATATTACCTCTTTATCAAAGGATAGAACATGCAAAAGAGGTGATTATTACCGGATCAGAGGAAGAGTGTTTTAAGCTTTTATCAGGGGATTCTGATGCGATTGTGAACATTGACGGATCCTTTAGGGACAAGCTGCTTCTGGAAGCATTTATGCAATTGGTAACCCGGAATAGTAGCGAAAAAAATAGGTAAAATACACCATTTTAACTTTTTTGTTGACACAGAATTTATCTCCATGATAATATGACACACAGATTAAAAAATCGACAATCAAATACAATGATTCAACGCTCTTATCAAGAGAGGTGGAGGGATGTGCCCGATGAAACCCGGCAACCGTCAGTTTTTAAACTGTAAAGGTGCCAATTCACACAGGAGAGATACCTGGGAGATGAGAGAAAGGATGCTTATTTATCGCGCCTTTCTGCTCCTTTTGCGGAAAGGCGTTTTTATTTTTCGTTTAATGTAAAAGAAAGAAGGTGATTACATGATTACAATTTCGAATGTGAAAAAATTATTTGATACAAAGAGTGGCACCATCAATGCAGTTGATAATGTCACGTTAGACATCCAAGAAGGTGAGATCTTCGGTATCATCGGATATAGCGGAGCAGGAAAAAGTACGCTTATTCGAATGCTGAATGGACTGGAATCACCAAGTTCCGGAACGATAAATGTGAACGGCCGAATGATATCAAGCAGTAAAGGCCGTGAGCTTAGACAGGCCAGACAAAAAATCAGCATGATCTTTCAGCATTTTAATTTGCTGTGGTCACGCACAGTGAGAGAAAATATATCGTTTCCTCTTGAAATTGCAGGTGTAAATAAAAAGGATCGTGAAGCAAAGGTTGAAGAGCTTATTAAGGTGGTTGGGCTTGAAGGTAGAGGAGATGCTTACCCTTCACAACTAAGCGGCGGACAAAAGCAGCGGGTTGGCATTGCGCGCGCATTATCCAATGATCCGCAAGTATTGCTTTGCGATGAAGCAACCTCAGCACTGGATCCGCAAACAACCGACTCAATCCTGGAGCTGCTTGTTGATATCAATAAAGGATTAGGCTTAACCATTGTCCTCATTACGCACGAAATGCACGTAATTCGAAAAATTTGTCATCGTGTAGCGGTAATGGAAAATGGTAAGGTCGTTGAGCTTGGTGAGGTGCTTGACGTATTTAAGAATCCTCAAGAGCCCATCACAAAACGTTTTGTTCAGCAGGTTACGGAGCCGGAAGAAACCCGTGAAACCATTGAGCATTTGGTTGAAGAGTATCAGGACGGCAAAGTAGTGAAGCTTTCCTTTGTAGGGGAATCAGCCGAACAGCCGCTGATCACAAACTTAATACGATCATTCGACGTACAGGTAAATATACTTCAAGGGAAAATTTCTCAAACACAAAATGGTGCTTATGGCACGCTATTTGTCCATCTTCACGGCTTGCCGGCAGAAGTAGATAAGGCCGTTGCTTTTCTTGAAGAAGCAACTGTCGGCGTGGAGGTGATCACGCATGATTGAACAATTTTTCCCGAATGTTAATTGGGAAACAATGTGGGATGCTACGTATGAAACAATCTATATGACGATCATAGCTGTCGCGATCACAGCGATTTTAGGGATCATGCTGGGACTGCTGCTGTTTCTGACCTCAAAGGGAAATATGTGGGAAAACCGAGTGGTGTACGTGATCACGAGTGCGCTCGTTAATATATTCCGCTCCATTCCGTTCATTATATTGATTGTCCTATTAATTCCGTTTACTCGATTCTTGCTCGACACGATTCGAGGAGCAAACGCGGCATTGCCGGCATTGGTCATTGGAGCAGCACCGTTTTACGCAAGAATGGTTGAAATTGCGCTTCGTGAAATTGATAAAGGTGTGATTGAAGCAGCAAGATCAATGGGTGCATCCGTTAATACTATTATTTTCAAGGTCTTACTTGCTGAATCCAAACCAGCGCTTGTATCGGGTATTACTGTGACAGCTATCGCGCTTGTTGGCTACACAGCAATGGCAGGTGTTATCGGAGCTGGGGGTCTTGGAAACTTAGCTTTCTTGGACGGTTTTCAGCGTAGCCGGGATGATGTCGTATTAGCGGCAACAATTATAATATTGATTATTGTTTTTATCATTCAATTCATTGGTGACTTTTTCACGAATCGATTGGATAAACGATAAATTTTTATAAAAGGAGAGAAATAAAATGAAAAAATGGTTAGCGACTGCCTTCGCGGCAACAAGTATTTTTGCTTTAGCAGCATGCGGTTCAGATGAAGAAGCAACAAACAATGGCGGAGCTGAAGAATCAGACGAGCCGGTTGAATTAGTAGTAGGTGCTTCAAATGTACCTCATGGTGAAATTCTTGAAGAAGCAAAACCATTGCTTGCAGAAAGAGGAATTGACCTTCAAATCGAACTATATCAAGATTATATCTTCCCAAACACAGATCTTGATTCAGGCGAAATTGATGCAAACTACTTCCAGCACGTACCTTACTTGAATTCAGTACTTGCAGAAGAAGGAAATGACTACGATTTTGTTAATGCAGGAGCGATTCATATTGAACCAATCGCTGTATATTCTCAAAAATACGATTCACTTGACGAGCTTCCTGATGGTGCAACCATCCTAATGCGAAATGCTGTTGGTGAACACGGGCGTATTCTTTCTGTATTTGAAGAAGAAGGTCTAATTAAGCTTGATCCAGAAGTAGACAAGGTAACAGCTTCTTTTGAGGATATTATTGAAAATCCGAAGAACCTTAACTTTGAAGCAGATTACGAAGCATCCTTGCTTGTTCAGCTTTATGAAAACAACGAAGGCGATGCGGTTGTAATCAACTCAAACTATGCAATTGACGCTGGGCTTAGCCCGATTAATGATTCTATCGCGATTGAAAAATCAGAGTCACCATATGCTAACATTATTACTGTTCGTGCAGGTGATGAAAATAGAGAAGAAATTAAAACGCTTGTAGAAGTGTTAACTTCTGAAGAAATTCAAGATTTTATTAATGAAAAATATGAAGGTTCTGTTATCCCTGTAACAGCTGAATAATACAATACGAAAGCTCCTGCGTTTATAGCAGGAGCTTTTTGTATTGTTATTCAAAATGTGAATGACAAAATCTCAAAGGTCCATACTATCTTTATTCTTTCAAAAAGAGGTGTCAAGATGGATCATCCAATTACTGATGAAGAACTCTTTACGTTAAAAGAAGCCATTGGAGAGCTGAGCAATAAGATGCCTTCTATTATGCAGGCTTATCATACATTTACAGAAAAGTGTTTTGCAGAAGGAGAATTGACTCAGAGAGAAAAACAGCTTATTGCCCTTGGTGTAAGTCTCGCTACACATGACGAATATTGTATTCACTACCACGTGGCAGGTTGTATCGAGCATGATTTGACGTCAGCTCAAATTCGTGAGGTTGCTGCTGTAAGTTCTGCTGTACAGGCAGGGGCAGTAATGGCTCAGGCGGCGACAGAGGTGGAATGGACGCTCGGTTCCTTTGATGAGGAGTAATCTCAGCAGTTTTATTAGTCATTTCGTTGAACTTTTATTGAACAACAATAAAATGTTTGTTTTTTTCGTTTATCCATTACGAGTAAGGGTATACGTTGAATAACCCTGTTAGTAAGCCACGGATAAAAATAGAAAGGAATGGTTCATTATCAATTTTGTAAAGATGGAGTACACAACAGAAATGGAGAAAGCAATGCAAAGCGCTCATGGAGTCGGGTATGAAATCTATATGAGAAAGCATGATGTTCGAATGGAAGTGGAGTTCAAAAGGGAAAAAGAATATAAAAAAGGACGCCTGCTAGTCGCCGACCTTGATAGTAAACTACACAGTAATATATAATAGAGAAGGTTAAATTAGTCAGTGTTTATTACACTGGCTTTTTTACTGTTTTAAATGTTGGGCTAGGCATTTTCTCAATTGCCTAACGCTTCATGAGAATGAAAAAAGTATAAAATTCGATAGGATTTGATTCTAGTTTTAATTTGTTATAAAATTAGAATGAGAATAAATTGAGAATGGTTATTCCATATCAAAATTGTATATAAACGGAGGTATTTGTTATGGCTTCAGCGTTAGTTATTAAAGATCTTCATGTCGAAATTGAAGGCAAGGAGATATTAAAGGGTGTAAATCTTGAGCTTGACAGCGGCAAAATTCATGTAATCATGGGCCCAAATGGAACGGGTAAATCTACACTTGCTTCCGCAATTATGGGACATCCTAAATATGAAGTAACAAAAGGCGAAGTTCTTCTTAATGGAGAAAATGTTCTTGAAATGGAAGTAGATGAGCGTGCACTTGCTGGACTATTCCTTGCTATGCAGTACCCAAGTGAAATCACAGGAGTAACAAATGCTGATTTCTTGCGTTCGGCAATTAACGCACGTCGTGAAGAAGGCCAGGAAATTTCTTTGATGAAATTTATTAAAGAGCTTGATGCAAACATGGAATTCCTTGAAATGGATCCTAATATGGCACAGCGTTACTTGAACGAAGGTTTCTCTGGCGGAGAAAAGAAACGTAATGAAATTCTTCAGATGATGATGATTAAACCGGAATTTGGTATTTTAGATGAGATTGACTCTGGTCTGGATATCGATGCACTCAAAGTTGTATCTAAGGGAATTAATAAAATGCGCAGCGAAGATTTTGGCTGCCTCATTATCACACACTACCAGCGTCTTCTTAACTACATCCAGCCAGATTACGTTCACGTAATGATGCAAGGGCGCGTGGTGAAATCAGGCGGACCTGAGCTTGCTCAGCGTTTAGAGGCAGAAGGCTATGATTGGATTAAGCAAGAACTTGGTATTGAAGACGAAACTGTTGGTCAAGAAGCGTAACCGTTAGGAGGATGGACATGACAACACAAATGAAATTGCCGGTTGATCAGCAAGCGGTACAGGCTTTTTCACAGAAGAACGAAGAGCCAAGCTGGCTGTCATCTCTTCGATTGGATGCACTTGCCAAAGCGGAAGAGCTCTCATTGCCGAGACCGGACAAAACGAAAATTGACAAATGGAACTTCACACAGTTTGCTCAACATACAGTAGTCAGTGAGGTTTTTGCTTCATTAACAGAGCTGCCAGACAGTATCAAGGCGTTAGTTGATATTGAAAAGCAGCAAAATATATATATTCAGCGCAACAATACACCGGCATTTTTATCTGTATCCGATGAGCTAAAAGCACAAGGTGTTATTTTCACGGATATTATTACAGCGGCAAAGGAGCATCCTGAGCTTGTTGAGCAGTATTTCATGAAGGATGCTGTTAAAGTGGATGAGCATAAGCTTACTGCTTTACATGCAGCTTTAATGAATGGCGGAGTATTTTTATATGTACCGAAAAACGTTGAGGTTGCAGAGCCGATTCAAGCGGTATATGTGCATGATCAAAAAGATGCATCTTTGTTCAATCATGTACTCGTTGTGGTTGATGATAATAGTTCAGTGACATACGTTGAAAACTATATTTCAACGGAAGAACAGTCTGACGCAGTGGTCAACATTGCGGCAGAAGTCATTGTGAAGCAAAATGCCCGTGTTCTTTACGGAGCGGTTGATAATCTAGCTGCAGGTGTTACGACATATGTAAACCGCCGCGGAATTATTGGACGCGATTCAAGAATTGACTGGGCGCTTGGCTTGATGAATGATGGCGATACGATTTCAGAAAACGTGACGCATCTTGTTGGGGATAATTCTTTTGGCGATACGAAGTCTGTTGTAGTAGGACGCGGAACCCAAAAGCAAAATTTCACGACTAAAGTTATTCACTGGGGTAAAAACTCAGAAGGCTATATTTTAAAGCATGGTGTAATGAAGGATTCAGCTTCATCCATCTTTAATGGAATTGGCAAAATTGAGCATGGAGCAACAAAATCGAATGCAGAACAAGAATCTCGTGTGCTTATGCTAAGTGAAAAAGCTCGTGGAGATGCAAACCCAATTCTGTTGATCGATGAGGACGATGTAACAGCTGGACACGCTGCGTCTGTTGGACGGGTAGATCCATTGCAGCTTTACTATTTGATGAGCCGTGGTATTTCTCAGCATGAGGCTGAAAGATTAGTCATTCACGGATTCCTTGCTCCTGTTGTAACGCAGCTTCCAATTGAGGGAGTTAAGCGACAATTAAGCGAGGTAATCGAAAGGAAAGTTAATTAATGAACGTTCAAGAGATCCGTAAACTGTTTCCGATCCTCGATCAAGAAGTTAATGGTCATCCGCTTGTATATTTGGATAGTGCAGCGACTTCTCAAAAGCCGCTGTCTGTCATCCAAGCACTTGGAGATTATTACAATGGGTATAATTCCAACGTACACCGGGGTGTTCACACGCTCGGGACGAGAGCAACAGACGGATATGAAGGTGCTCGCGAGAAGGTAAGGAAATTTATAAATGCTTCCTCCACTCAAGAAGTGATCTTTACTCGTGGAACGACAACATCGATCAATACGGTGGCTGCAAGCTATGGCCGTGCAAATGTTGGTGAAGGCGATGAAATTGTTATTACTCATATGGAGCATCATAGTAATATCATTCCTTGGCAGCAACTTGCCAAGGAAACAGGTGCTACGTTAAAATACGTTCCTCTTCAAGAGGACGGGACATTGTCTCTTGAAGATGTTCGTTCAACGGTAACACCTCAAACCAAAATTGTATCGATTATGATGGTATCGAACGTACTCGGTACAATGAATCCAATTAAGGAAATCACAAGGATCGCACATGAAAATGGTGCTGTTATGGTCGTTGACGGTGCACAAGCCGCTCCGCATATGAAAGTGGATGTGCAATCACTTGATTGTGATTTCTTCGCATTTTCCGGACATAAGATGGCTGGTCCAACAGGAATTGGCGTTTTATTTGGAAAGAAGAACCTGCTCGAAAAAATGGAACCCATTGAATTTGGTGGAGAAATGATTGATTTCGTTGGATTGCAGGAATCTACCTGGAAAGAGCTTCCTTGGAAATTCGAGGGTGGTACGCCAATCATTGCAGGTGCAATTGGTCTCGGTGCGGCGATCGATTTCTTAGAGGATATTGGTTTGGATGAGATTGAGAAGCATGAGCATCATTTAGCGGCCTATGCGTTGGATCGCATGTCATCCATAAATGGATTAACCATCTATGGTCCGGAAGATCCTCAGCAAAGAGCAGGTCTGGTTACGTTCAACCTTGATGATGTTCACCCTCATGATTTAGCAACCGTTCTGGATGCTGAGGGGATTGCCATCCGTGCAGGTCATCATTGTGCTCAGCCATTAATGAAGTGGCTGAATGTATCTTCTACGGCGCGTGCAAGCTTCTACCTGTACAATACAGAAGAGGACATTGATCGGTTAGTAGCCGGGCTTGTGAAAACAAAGGAGTATTTTAGCGATGTCTTTTAATAATCTTGATACCCTCTATCGTCAAGTCATTATGGATCATTACAAAAACCCTCGTAATAAAGGGGCAGTTGAGGATGGCAGTGTCACGATTGATATGAATAACCCAACCTGTGGAGATCGCATACATTTAACGCTGGACGTTCAAGATGGTGTGGTAAACCAAGCCAAATTCACTGGAGAAGGATGTTCCATTTCAATGGCATCTGCATCAATGATGACTCAGGCAGTCAAAGGAAAAGATATAGAGACGGCTTTGAAAATGTCCGGAATATTCTCCGATATGATGCAAGGGAAAGACTATGACGATTCCATTGATCTTGGTGATATTGAAGCTTTACAAGGAGTCTCAAAATTCCCGGCACGTATAAAATGCGCCACGCTTGCGTGGAAAGCAATGGAGAAGGGAATTAACGAAAAGCCGGAATAGTGCTTTTATGACACGATTCTCACAATAAAAAGGAGGAATCATCATGGCGAAAAAAATGCCAGAAATAGGCGATTATAAATATGGATTTGCTGATAAAGATGTATCTATTTTTCGTTCTAAGCGTGGATTGACTCGTGAGATTGTTGAAGAAATCTCTCGTATGAAACAAGAACCGCAATGGATGCTGGACTACCGTTTAAAAGCGCTAGAACAATTCTACAAAATGCCAATGCCACAATGGGGCGGCGATATGAGTGGATTGAACTTTGACGAAATTACGTACTACGTAAAGCCATCAGAAAAGAGTGAGCGCAGCTGGGATGAGGTTCCTGAAGAAATCAAAGCTACATTTGATAAGCTTGGGATCCCTGAAGCTGAGCAAAAATATCTTGCAGGTGTTTCTGCACAGTACGAATCAGAGGTTGTTTACCACAACATGAAACAAGAGCTTGAAGACATGGGCATCGTCTTCAAGGACACGGATTCAGCTCTTAGAGAAAACGAAGAAATTTTCAAAGAGCACTGGGGAACGATTATTCCATCAAGCGATAATAAGTTCTCGGCTCTTAATTCGGCCGTATGGTCTGGTGGATCATTTATCTACGTTCCAAAAGGAATCAAGGTAGATACTCCGCTTCAAGCCTACTTCCGTATTAACTCAGAAAATATGGGACAGTTTGAGCGTACACTAATTATTGTTGATGAAGGCGCAAGCGTTCATTACGTTGAGGGATGTACAGCTCCTGTTTACACAACAAACTCACTTCACAGTGCAGTTGTTGAGATTATCATTAAAAAAGATGCTTACTGCCGTTACACTACGATTCAAAACTGGGCAAACAACGTGTTTAACCTTGTTACGAAGCGTGCGGTATGTGATGCGAATGCAACAATGGAATGGGTCGATGGAAACATCGGATCTAAACTAACAATGAAATACCCAGCCGTTATCCTTCGCGGTGAAGGTGCACGTGGTATGACATTGTCCATCGCACTAGCAGGTAAAGGTCAACACCAGGATGCTGGGGCTAAAATGCATCATCTTGCTCCAAATACATCTTCAACAATCGTTTCTAAATCCATCTCTAAACAAGGTGGTAAAGTAACATACCGTGGTATCGTTCATTTTGGACGTAAGGCACATGGTGCACGCTCAAACATTGAGTGTGATACGTTGATTATGGATAATCAGTCTACTTCTGATACAATCCCTTACAACGAAATCCTTAATGACAATATTTCACTTGAGCACGAAGCAAAAGTATCAAAGGTATCAGAAGAGCAATTGTTCTACTTGATGAGCCGTGGTATTTCTCAAGAAGAAGCAACTGAAATGATCGTAATGGGCTTCATCGAGCCATTTACAAAAGAACTGCCGATGGAATATGCGGTAGAAATGAACCGTCTAATCAAGTTCGAGATGGAAGGTTCAATCGGTTAATATTGAATCACCTAACGACAGGACTCTTATTAAAGAGTCCTGTCGTTTTTTTATACGCCCGGGTTGAAAAGTCTTTTTCTAAGATATTGACAATTACTTCAGACATAGATGTAACTGTCGTATACATACGGTGGTGTGAGAAGTCGGGGGAGTAACTCGATATTTGCACTCTTTTTAAGAAGGTGATAATCAGTTCAAAACTCCCAAATAGCAGATGGGATTTTTTGAACTTCGATAAATTGTGTTCGAGCTTCGGTAAATCAGCTATAAGCTTCGATTAATTGTACAAGGGCTTCGATAAAATCAAATTTGAACTTGAACATCAATAAAGCAGTCGTCATTGCGTCTTATGCGCGCCGGGTCTAAACGTGAGCCTCTGCTTTTCATTGTCCAGCTGCAGCGCCCAGTCCCTCGAGGTCATAAGCCCCAATGCCCCAGTTGGAAAAGAGTGCCAACTGGGGCATTGCGTCTTATGCGCGTCGGGTCTAAACGGGCGCCTTCGCTTTTCTAATATGTTACAATGCTTTTATATATATGGTGGGTGATAGTATGATTTATATTGGCTTGACTGGGTGGGGGGATCATCCTAGTCTTTATATGCCAGCGTCTGCTGGGCGAGATAAGCTGAAGGATTATGGGAGTCATTTTCCAGTTGTCGAGCTGGATGCATCCTTTTATGCAGTGCAGCCGGTTCGACATGCTGAAAAGTGGGTTAATGAGACGCCTTCTTCTTTTAAATTTGTGATAAAAGCCTATCAGGGAATAACGGGACATCAGCGTGGAGATATTCCTTTTGATTCAAAAGAAGTGATGTTTAAAGCGTTTAGAGCATCGCTTCAGCCCTTTATTGATGAGGGAAAGCTTGCGATGGTTCTGTTACAGTTTCCACCTTGGTTTAATTGTACGAAGGCTCATGTGGATTATTTGCGTTATTGCCAGCACATGTTAAGCGATGTACCGATTTCATTAGAATTTCGTAATCAAACGTGGTATTCTCCTATATTCAGAAAAAAAACCATTTCCTTTATGGAGCACGGGCAATGGATTCATAGTGTCTGTGATGAGCCACAGGCTGGAGAGGGTTCGATCCCAATTGTTCCGGTCTCGACGAATACCAAAGCAACACTCATTCGTTTTCATGGCCGAAATATGCACGGTTGGACACGAAAAGGGAATGGGGATAACTGGAGAGAAGTTCGATATTTATATAAATATAATGAACAGGAGCTTTCTGAGTGGGTTGGAATCATTCGTGAACTACAGCAGCAGTCGAAGGATCTCTACATACTTTTTAATAATAATTCTGGTGGGGACGCTGCACATAACGCGAAGCAATTGATGCAGCTTCTAGGAATTGAATATGAGGATCTGGCGCCTAGACAGCTTGACCTATTTTAACCTTTGGAGTTGAAGTTATGGAATGGATTTTATTACCGCTGATCGGATTGGCAGCAGGTGTTACAGGTGCTTTGCTAGGTTTTGGGGGAGGAATAATTGTCGTTCCTGCACTTTTATTCTTTGGCTCAGCAATACCAATATTAACAGGCATTACGTCTCATTCTGCTGTAGGGATTTCATTAGTCGTAATGATCGTTACTGGATTTTCATCAACGCTTGCTTATCTTAAAGCAAAAACAGTTGATCTTAAAAGCGGGTTAATCTTTTTTATAGGTAGCGGTCCAGGAGCTATTTTTGGAGCATGGATAAACCAACGAGTGTCTTTAGATTCATTCCATCTTGCATTTGGGATATTCATGATCTTTCTTGCTTTAATTCTAATGATTCGAAGTCGATTGAAGCCGGTTGAACGATTTAAATCAGCTTCATTCCAACGTACAATTGTTGATCCTCATGGAAAAACTTTTACATATGGATTTCCTCCTTTATTCGCTACTATTGCGGCATTTGCTGTTGGTATTACTTCCGGTCTATTTGGCATTGGCGGTGGGACCATGATGGTGCCGCTTATGATTTTAGCATTTTTATTTCCTCCACACGTGGCGGTTGGGACATCCATGTTTATAGTGCTTCTGTCTGCATTAACAGGCTCAGCTACTCATATTTATTTAGGAAATGTCGATTGGCTATATACGGTTCTACTGGCTGCTGGTGCATGGTTTGGCGCTAAGCTTGGAGCTTGGGTTAAATGTGCGAATGCAGTCGGACAAGCTGGTCCTTTTATTACAGATTCTTCTGGTTGTAATGGGAGTGCGTTCAATACCGGTAGGCATGATTGGCTGATGGAAAGGAGGTTTTTTTCAGTTGAAAGAAAAGATTTATTTATACCATACAAATGATCTCCATAGTCATTTTGAAAATTGGCCTCGAATACGTGATTTTATAGGTCAAAGAAAAAAATATCATCAACTTGAGAATGAGAATGTTTTTCTTTTTGATATCGGTGATCATGTTGATCGTTCTCATTCCCTTACAGAAGGTTCAAAAGGAAAAGAGAATATTCGCTTATTGAATGAGGTGGGTTATGATGCCGTCACAATCGGAAATAACGAAGGAATCACTTTTTCACATAATCAACTGCAGCATCTTTATGATGAGGCTGAATTTCCAGTGGTTGTGGCAAATCTTTTTACAGAAAAAGGTGTCAGACCTGAATGGGCCAAGCCATACACAATCCTAACGACATCAAAGGGAACAAAGCTTGGCATTGTTGGGGTGACGGCTGAATATGGTCCCTTTTATGAACGGTTAAAATGGAGAGTCACTTCTGCAAAGGATGAATTAAAAGCACAAGTAAGAGTGTTAAAGGAGAAAGTGGATATCGTAATTTTTTTATCTCATTTAGGCATACGTGAAGATGAATGGGTCGCTGAAGAATGTCCAGATATTGATATTATTATGGGTGGGCATACTCACCATGTATTGGAAGATGGAAAGTTTCATAATAAAACCTTACTAGCTGCAGCGGGGAAATACGGTATGTATGTGGGACAGGTGGAAATCGAGTTTGATCATTCAATAAAACGTGTAACAGCACGATCGGCTAAACTTGTAGAAACTGCCTTATTGCCAGCATCATTGCAGGAGGAAGAAGAACTTTGCGAGTGGGAACGTCAAGGGAAGGAATTGCTTTCAACGGCTATCACAACACTGGAGAAACCGCTTGAACACAATCCATTATCTACATCACCGCTGTCACAACTGCTATGTTCTGCGCTTAAAGAATGGTGCAAGGCTGATTGTGCATTTCTGACAGGCGGCTTATTGCTTGATGCATTACCTGAAGGACCAGTTACAGAATATGATTTGCACCGTATTTTACCGCATCCCATCAATCCCTGCCTAGTTGAACTCAGTGGTGCAGAGCTAAAGGAAGTTCTACGTCAATCAAAAAACGCGGAGTGGCCGACAATGGAAGTGAAAGGGTTGGGGTTTCGAGGAACGATTTTAGGGGCTTTTATCTATGATGGAATTGAGCTTGTAGCAGATACAAATCAATTTTTAGTAAATCATGAACCGATTATAAACGACCAACTATATCGAGTTGCGACTGTTGATATGTTTACATTCGGTTATTTTTTCCCTGAATTACAGCGTGCAAAAAAACATTATTTCATGCCGGAATTTCTCCGTGATCTATTGAAACAGCGTATAAAGTAAGAAAATGAAAGAAAAGGTCAAAACTCCTAAGATTCAACCGATAAATAAGGTAAAGTATTCGTTACAAAATCGTTGAAAAGTAGGTTGATGGTGTGAGATTGATTTCAACAAAGATGCTTCGCACTGGAATGGTACTTGGCAATACCATTTACAATGTTTCCGAGCGGCCCCTTCTCCAAGAAAATGTCCTGCTGACGGAGCGGATGATCGGGCGTCTGAAAGAACTCAGTGTTCAGTATGTGTATATTGATGATGAACGATCAAAAGGAATAGAAGTAAAGGAATCTGTGTCTGTAGAGGTGCGAAGAAAGGCTCTTTCACAAATGGAGGAATCGTTTAAGTCAGTGACGGACAGCAAAGGAAAGGTTGTACCTTACATACTGGATCAAAAATCAAAAGAATTTCGAAATATTGTACGTGAGGTATTGGACGATCTACACTCCAATGCTGATCTCTTAACCGTACTCTCAGATGCCTATATCTATGATTCATACATATTTCATCATTCTTTTAATGTAACCTTGTATACGCTAGCAATCGCAAAGCAGCTTAAGCTTCCTCAGCAGCAGCTTGAACTAATTGGAATGGGAGCCATTCTTCATGATATCGGTAAAATTATGGTACCTGAAGAAGTTCTGTTAAAGCCTGGGGCTTTAACTGAGAATGAATTTCTAATGATAAAAGATCATACAACGCACGGTTTTGAGATTCTTAGAAATTTACATTCTGTATCGATTTTAGTGGCGCACTGTGCTTTTCAGCATCACGAGCGTTTAGACGGTTCTGGTTATCCACGCGGTATTTTAGCAAAGGACATTCATCCATATGCAAAAATCATGGCCGTTGCAGATGTATTTGATGCCGTAACATCAAATCGAGTATATCGAAAAAAAATGCTGCCATCACAAGGGTTGGAAATTCTTCATGATGGTGAGGGCAGGTTATTTGATAAGACGGTTATAAAAGCCTTTAAACAGGCTGTTGCCATTTTTCCAAACGGTCTGTCTGTTGAATTGAATGACGGCAGAAGAGGGATTATTTCTTCTCAAAATAAAGGCTTTGCTACTCGTCCTAACATAAGGATCATGCAAAACGGTGAAGAGATTATAGAAAATCCATACGAGATTAGTTTAATAGAAATGCTTAATGTGGAAATCACTAATACGGATATTGTTTTATCAGATCTCTAGGAAAAACGCCTATTCCTTCGCATACACTAATTGTGAAGGAGGGCGTTTTTTTGTGAAATGGAATCGGCAAAAGATAAGGGGTGCATGGCCAGTCCGATATGTTTGGCTGTTGTCATGTATTATGTTTGTGGTCTTTACACTACTTGGTTTATGGATGATCAATACGGGTATCAAGCCAGCGTTAATGACATATGCGGAATCACAAACAAGAAAAATAGGCTCGCTTGTTATTAGCAAAGCGATAAACCGTGAAATTGCAAATGTTATGGATATAAATGATATTATTGATAACGTTCCGACAGATTCAGCCGAGATGGTTACCACTAAATTCAATACAGAAATTATTAATCGGGTTTTATCAGAAACCACTGAGCTTGTACAGGAGCATTTACGTGCCATCGAGCGGGGGGATACAAAGGTATTACGTTCTTTGACGGAGCTTGATATTGAGGTAGAAGAATCAGGTGATATGGAAGGAATTGTCTATACGATCCCGCTTGGCCAAGCCGCCAATAATGCTTTGATTGGGAACCTTGGCCCCAAAATCCCCATTCGCTTTCATGCTGTTGGGGATGTCCAATCAAACATCAAATCAGATATACGGGAGTTTGGCATAAATAACGCTTATGTGGAGGTTTCAATCCACCTTGTTGTGAACGTACAGATCATCGTGCCATTTGCTACTGGCATTACCACCATTGAACAGGATATTCCGGTTGCAATGGGTTTGATTCAAGGACAGGTTCCTGAGATCTATAATATTGGAGAAGGCATGTCTCCATCACTTGAGGTTCCATTGCCTACAAATTAACACTTGTCAGGAGCAGCGGGGACTGGTAGTATGAATTAGTAAAAAAAGAATAGATCACCACATCATAATTCGATGGGGTAGAGGAGCAGTCTTCAAGAGTACGCTGTGTAAGGATGACAACGATGATCGCAGCTGAAAGGGAAGAATTGCCGAAGTGATAATGATCCGTCAAGGGCCTATCACTGGGGTTATCTTTAAGAAGGATAACACTCTCATTGCAGAAAATTTTTGCAATGAGGAGCTACAGATCGTGATGGAGCATACATTACTTAACGAACACAAGGGTAATGGTAGAGACCTCTATCATTGCCCTTTTTTGCGTTTTTACATCATGTACACTCTGTTCTACCCGATCTATATTTAAGGAGGACAATATGGAAGGAACAATTTATTCAATAATACCGCCGATTATTGCGATCTTAATGGTATTGCTGACAAGAAGAGTATTGCTGTCTCTTGGTGCAGGAATCGTATCGGCTGCATTGCTTGTAACGGGCTTTAATTTTTTTCAAGCATCTGGAGACGAATTATCAACGTTGGAAAGCCTTTGGCTGACATTTAGCGGCGTATTCTGGTCCTATGGATCTGATGGCGCTCCTGGTGAGTTAAATCTTTGGAATATCTTTATTATTCTATTTCTATTGATTCTGGGTGTTATTACGGCATTTATTAATGTTTCAGGCGGTGCAAGAGCGTTTGGAGACTGGGCGATGAAACGTGTAAAAACACGAGCTGGGGCACAGCTGCTGGCAGCAATGCTTGGTATTATTATATTTATAGATGATTATTTTAACAGTTTAGCCGTTGGACAGATTGCAAGACCCGTGACAGACAGACATAGAGTTTCACGTGCAAAGTTAGCGTATATCATTGATTCAACAGCCGCGCCTGTATGTGTTGTATCACCTATTTCTAGCTGGGGAGCCTATATTATTGCCATTATTGGCGGTATTTTAGTTCATCATGGAATTACTGATTACTCTGCATTCTCGGCCTTTATGCAAATAATTCCGATGAATCTATATGTATGGGCAACACTTGGTATTGTTTTAATTGTCGCGTTGCGAGGTGTTGATTTTGGCCTTATGCGCAAGCATGAGCTTCGTGCCATTGAAACGGGTCATGTATATGATGAAACAAAAGAAATTCCAGGGGAATTGAAGAATGATTTACCGACGAGTAGCCATGGAACTGTAGGCGATCTTGTATGGCCGATTATTGCACTTGTTATTGGTACGGTCGGTGCTATGATGTGGACAGGCAGCCAGCTTTACAGAGAAGACACTGGTCAGGCTGCTTCTTTAATACAAATGTTTGAATATACGGATGTAGCAAAATCATTAGTATATGGTGGTCTTGTCGGTTTAGTTGTTGCGATTATATTACTTATCAACCAAATGAAGCGTACAAACGAAATAGGGGGAACAGCATTTATTCTTGCTTTAAAAGAAGGGGTAAAATCAATGCTGCCAGCCATCTATATCCTTATTTTTGCATGGATGCTTGTAGGGCTTATTGGAGAACTGCAAACAGGTGAATATCTAGCTAGTCTTGTTGAAGCCTCTAACCTGAATGTAGCTTGGTTACCTCTCATTCTTTTCCTTACGGCAGGGGTTATGGCATTTTCTACAGGAACGTCATGGGGATCATTCGGTATTTTACTGCCAATCGCTGGACAAATTACGGCTGTTACTGATGTTGAGCTATTATTACCGGCATTAGCGGCTGTCTTGGCAGGAGCAGTATTCGGTGATCATTGCTCACCAATTTCCGATACAACCATTCTTTCGTCAACGGGAGCAGGAAGCAATCATATGGACCATGTACTCACTCAAATTCCATACGCGTTAACAGCCGCTGCCATTGCTGCAGCTGGATACGTAGTGCTTGGTTTTACAGACAACACGTTACTGGCGCTTGGTTTGGTCGTTCTTTTACTAATTGTTTTCGCCATCGTTATGGGGAAAATTTCAACTAATAATAATGTTAGATCTACTGAAGAAAATTAATTGAAAGGAAGCTGCCGTTAATCGGTTAGCTTCCTTTTCCAATTTAAAGGATTATTGTGATAGCATGTAAAAGTACAATTAGAGTGGGGAAAAATCATATTAATATTGTTTTATTATATAAAAATCCTAATTTGGAATAAAGTAATGATTGAAAATAATTATTTTCATATAATTCATATTATTTTTTAAATATTACTTTACAATTAGGTAACAAGTGCTATACTAATTTTATATTAAACTAAATAATCTGAATATACGGAAACTTCCGGGATATATATAGGGAGTACATTAGGGGGGACTAGTATGGAAAATCGTCCACAATGGGGAACGCGTGCTGGATTTATAATGGCTGCTGTGGGCTCAGCTATCGGACTAGGTAACATTTGGCGCTTTCCTGGGGTCGCTTATGAAAATGGAGGAGGAGCATTTTTCTTACCGTACTTATTCGCTTTATTAACTGCTGGAATTCCGCTCCTTATCCTGGAATTTACGATCGGCCAGAAATATCGTGGATCTGCACCCCTTTCATACAGCCGTATGAGTAAAGGAGCAGAATGGATTGGCTGGTGGCAAGTCGCAATCGCGTTCGTCATTTCTACTTATTATGCGGTCATTATTGCATGGGCGATGTCATTTGCTTATTTTTCATTCAGCAATGCTTGGGGAGACGATCCTCAAACCTTCCTGCTTGTTGATTACTTGCAGGTAGGAGAAGCAGGGGCCGTCGGTTCACTGGTTCCAGGTGTTTTAATTCCTCTAATAATTGTTTGGGGTGTGGCGCTTGGTGTTTTATTTGCAGGTGTTAAACGAGGAATCGAGCGTGCCAACAAAATTATGATCCCAACCCTTGTCGTCTTATTCTTAATTATTGTTATTAGAGCTATGACCTTGCCAGGAGCATTGGATGGATTAAATGCATTCTTCCAGCCAAACTGGGAAATGATTACAGATGGTAAAGTTTGGGTAGCGGCTTATGGGCAAATTTTCTTTAGTTTATCGATTGCCTTTGCCATTATGATTACGTATTCAAGCTACCTGCCTAAAAAAGCAGATATTACAAATAATGCCTTTATAACAGGTTTTGCTAACTCTTCTTTCGAATTGCTTGCCGGTTTTGGTGTATTTGCAGCACTTGGTTTTATGGCTGCACAGCAAGGTGTTCCGATTTCAGAAGTGGTAAGCAGCGGGGTTATTTTAGCCTTTGCCGTATTCCCGGCTATCATTAATGAGTTTCCTGCCTTCAACGAGTTTTTCGGTTTCCTTTTCTTCACTTCTTTGGTGCTGGCAGGTTTAACATCTCTCATTTCGATCACAGAAACATATGTAGCAGGCATTCAAGAAAAATTCAATGTTAAACGCTCTACGTCAGTTATTGTTGGTGGCGGTATTGCCGCAATTATTTCCTTATTATTTGCAACGCAAGGTGGGTTGAATTTCCTTGATGTAGTAGACTACTTTGTTAATCAGTTTGGTATTGCTTTTGCGGGATTGATCGAAGTGGTGTTTATTGCCTGGTATATTAAACAGCTAGATCCGCTGCAAAAACACGCTAATTCAGTTTCCGATATTCGTCTTGGACTTTGGTGGAAGGTTTGTCTAGGCATTATTACGCCGGTAGTTCTTGGCTATACGATGTACGATAATCTACGGCAAAACCTTACTGCAGAATACGGCGACTATCCGCGCGAATTCATTTTCAACTTTGGCTGGAGTGTTGCTATTGGAGTGATTTTGCTTGCGACACTATTCTCAGTAAAGAAATGGAGCGGCAATTCAGTTCAATCATCAAGTAATAAGAAGGAGGTATCTTGATATGGGAATAAGCGCAATTGTCATGATGGTCCTGGGTGTTCTTATTATTTGGGGTGGACTTGCGGCAAGCATTATTAATGCAGTGATGAAATCAAAAAAAGCTTCTTGATTTTTGAATGGAAAGAGACTGTCATTGGCAGTCTCTTTTTTGTATGAATTTTTTGACTGTCAAAATTGGTACGGTCAGCCTTGTTTTCAATAATTCAGTGTGATAAAGTGACATCAGGTAGAGTAGGTTGGATAGACTATAAAATCATGAATTTCTCAATTTGAAAATCCAATTATTTGTACATCTTTTATTAAATTCAGATCTAAATCTTGTTATAGAATATATAAGATTGGAGCGAGTATCGTGAGTACAACAAAGAATGAATATTTGCGAAAGCCTGAATGGTTGAAAATCAAACTTAATACGAATGAAAACTATACAGGCTTAAAGAAAATGATGAGAGAAAATAATCTACATACGGTTTGTGAAGAGGCGCGCTGTCCTAATATACACGAATGCTGGGGAGAAAGAAGAACAGCTACATTTATGATCCTTGGGGACACTTGTACACGTGCTTGCCGTTTTTGCGCGGTAAAGACTGGCTTACCAACTGAGCTTGATTTAGCTGAGCCAGAGCGTGTAGCAGATTCTGTTCAGCTAATGAATTTAAAGCATGCGGTTATTACAGCTGTTGCGCGTGACGATCTTAAAGATGGCGGGGCAGCCGTTTTTGCAGAAACTGTTCGCGCAATTAAAAGAAAAAATCCTTTCACTACAATCGAAGTGCTGCCTTCCGATATGGGAGGATTACGTGAGAATCTTGAAATGCTTATGGATGCACGCCCAGATATCTTAAATCACAATATTGAGACGGTTGAGCGTTTAACACCTAGAGTTCGTGCCCGTGCTAAATATCAACGTTCACTTGAATTTTTAAAACGTGCAAAAGAAATGCAACCGGATATCCCAACTAAATCAAGTCTAATGATTGGACTTGGTGAAACAGAAGAAGAAATCATTCAAACAATGGATGATCTTCGTGCACACGATGTAGACATTATGACAATCGGGCAGTATTTGCAGCCAACAAAAAAACACTTGCCAGTTATAAAATACTACACACCGTTAGAGTTTGGTAAGCTGCGTAAAATTGCCATGAGCAAAGGATTTAAGCATTGTGAGGCAGGACCGCTTGTGCGCTCATCCTATCATGCAGATGAGCAGGTAAATGCTGCTTCAAGAGAACGACAGGCGCAGGGTGAAAAGCAAGAGCAAGGAGTTTAAACATGTTAAAACTAAAGCAGCAGATTACATATCTGCTGCTTTCAGTGTGTAGACCAAGTAAAATTGTACCCTTCAGACTGAATTGCAAACGCTTGTCTTTCGAGGCACGAAGCCTTGTGAGGAGCGGAGTTACCGGGGTTGGTAATGAGCACCGTTGCAAGGTGAGTAACACCAAAAGCGGAAGCGCCTTGACCAGCCCCGAAAAACTTAAGACGCGAATGAATAGAAGACGTTCTCTGTCTTCAATTCATTTGTGATTTATGACCTAGAGGGGCTAGGTGCTGTAGCTAGACTTCGAAGAAAGCGAGCGTTTGTCAACAGTCTGAGCAGCAGATTAAGCATCTGCTGCTCTATTTTGTCCAATATCCATGGCAGCCGGAGCCAGTTGAATCATTTCTTTCTCGCTCATTTGGTCGCGTTCGTCTTCCCTTGTTTCTCCATTTGCGTTTTCACCTTCATCAATTCGATAACCTTGAGGAGAACGTTCCTTCATCATGGCAATCGTTGATGCAATTGCTTCTTCTGTTTCTTTCATCCCTTGTGAAGAAACAGAAAGATTTTCAATATTTGTTTGTAGTTTCGGATCATCCGTTACATAGACATGATACCATCTTGGTAATAGAGAAATCGCTGTTCTTTTCACACGGTCTGCAGCTTCGTTACGGTCAATATCAGCATCCGGATCTAGGCGATAAGCTACTAATACCTCTTCATCTGTAACTAATGTAGCTACATCCTCTATACCGGGAAGATCGGTGCTTAGCCTGCTGATCGCATTAGCTGCTACCTGACGGTCAATGGAATATGATTCGGGGTCAACTTGCTGTTCCGGGCCGTTCCCTAATGGACTTGCTTGATGACGTGAGTAACCAAAAATGTCCCCGTCAGAATGATCCACCATGAGATCGTCATTTGATGTCTCATTCGATAACTGCAGCAAATTGGACTGTGCTGAATCTTCTTCTGTGGCAAAAGGAGTAGAACAGGCACTTACCAGTAAACCGGTGAAAGAGAACATCAAAAGCATTTTTTTCATTTTTTACGCCTCCCTAATGATAGAATCTCCAATGTGGAGACCTTTTTTTCATAGTAAATGATGGTTTTTGCGGTATAATGATGACAAGAGTTTGAAATGAGGGTGGTGTATTTTCGTGATTACGATTCATAATCACTTCTATGAGATTGTGGAGGAATTCCGCGAGGCGTTTAATGAAGAAGCATTTGAAGGTCGATACAGCGAAATCTTACATAAGTACGATTATATCGTTGGGGATTGGGGTTATGGACAGCTTCGATTAAAAGGCTTCTTTGATGATCAAAACCAAAAATCTTCATTTGATACAAAAATTTCGACGGTAAAGGATTATTTATATGAGTACTGTAACTTTGGCTGTCCGTATTTCGTCTTGAAAAAAGTAGAAGTAAAAAAATGACCAAGCTGATTGGTCATTTTTTTGTTCCTCCAAAAGGAGGTTCCTCATCTTTAACGGGATCATCATGAGGAGGATGAGCACCGGGATCCAAACGTGGAAGATTTTGATGAAGAGATTTAAATTCATAATTAAAGGCACTATAATAACGCTGTCCTTTTTTCCAAGGCTCTTCCTTATTTTGAACTGGGGTAAATTTGCCTCTTGGCGAACCATATGCTCCTTCTGGCAATGACTCTGGAAAAAGGAAATTTTGTCCTGCTTCCACATTAGACACATCTGTATACGGTTGATCTTTACCAGACATAGGTCATCAACTCCTTTAAATTAGCGTCACCTAAATCCTTTCGATTATGCATTACACAATTTCAGATAGAAAATCTCTTAGCTCTTGTGCATCTTCTTCCTTTAATTTGTATACATGCTCTAGATAACCGGGCTCCTCTAAATCATCCTGACCGATGACCGCAAAGCGTCCTCCTTGAATGTCCATCACTAATGATTTACCGTAGTATCGATCTGATTGCATAATGGCTAAGTCATAGCGCTGCTGTTCTCCCATAAAGCTTACAAAGCGCGTTTTTGTTTGCTCCACATCATCATATAAATAAAAACGTTCACTCATTTTCTTCCCGCCTCTCTTTTCTCTCTTCTAAAATTATAACGGTGAGCGAGTTAAAGATAAAGCAGGTAAACAGTAAAGGAATCCCAATGTAACAAGTGGTTATGGTAAACTGAAAGTATAAATACCTTAAACCTAAAGTAATGGAGCGTGTTAACGATGTATTTTGTTGATCGTGAAATGATAGAACAAACGCTGAAGTATATGGAAAAACAGCTCGATTTTCTAAAAAACCAATCGTCATGGACGAGTCATGCGCATCAACTTGTTCTCGAGCGTCTTGGACATGTTACCATTGAGGCCATTTTAGATGTAGGGAATGCTATGATTGATGGTTTTATCATGCGCGATCCTGGAAGCTATGAGGATATTATTGATATTTTAGATGATGAAAAAGTGATCACAAAAGAGATGATTGAACCACTAAAGAAAGTAGTGGAGTGCAGGAAGTCGCTTGTTCAGAACTATACAAGCATTGATCATGAGTACATACAGCGGATTTTTATGAGCGCACTTCCTACATTAGAGAAATTTCCTGAAGTGGTTCGAGATTTTTTGCAAAATGAGCTGGGTCCAGTATCTGCATTTAAAAATTAACCATCAAAAAAGCTCCTTCATTTATTGAAAGCATTTTTTTTGTGTTTAATATTTGATGAATTGATCTTCATATGACATGATCAAGTAGAATGAGTAAAGCTGAAGCAATTGAAAGGAAGGATGAAACACCTATGAAAGACTATAAAGGATATCTAATTGATCTCGATGGTACCATCTATCGGGGGAGTGAAAAAATAGAAGAAGCTGTTCATTTTGTTCAGCAGCTAAATGCAAAAGGAATTCCTTATCTATTTGTAACGAATAATTCATCTAAAACGCCTGAACAGGTGGCGGAACATCTTAAAGGGTTTGATGTGCCTGCTACAAAAGATCAAGTTTTCTCATCTGCAATGGCAACAGCTGCTTACATTGCAGATGAAAAAGAAGGAGCCAGCGTATATATGATCGGTGGTGATGGTCTTAAGCTTGCACTGCAGGAAAAAGGAATGACAATCATCACGGAATCGCCGGATTATGTGGTTGTTGGACTGGATCGTGAAATTACGTACGAAAAGCTGGCATTCGCTTGTTTAGCAGTAAGAGGTGGAGCTAAATTTATTTCAACAAATGGAGATATTGCTCTTCCAACAGAGCGGGGCTTTTTGCCTGGAAATGGTTCTCTTACCTCTGTAATTACAGTTTCTACAGAAACAAATCCAGTGTTTATCGGAAAACCTGAAGCGATCATTATGGAACAAGCGCTCGCGGTTCTAGGGCTGCCAAAGGAAGATGTCATCATGGTTGGGGACTATTATGATACCGATATTATGGCAGGAATTAACGTCGGAATGGATACATTAATGGTCCATACTGGTGTAACAACACCAGAAGCGCTCCGAGATAAAACAATTCAGCCAACATATGCGATTCATTCATTAGCTGAATGGCCTTTAAAATAACGAAGTAAAGGCTGACTCCAAGTCGATGCCCTTAATTGCTTAAGGGCCGATGTGAGTCAGCTTATTTTATACATCTTCTTTAGCTGTATCTGAATTAGAGTAAGTGTGTGCGAGTCGACTGGAAGCAGCTGCAGCTATGGCTCCAACAATATCATCTAAAAAAGTATGACATTCTCCAGTTGATTTATCATTTAGGCGCTTTAAGATTCCGGGCTTTTGTTTATCAACATAGCCGTAGTTTGTAAAGCCTATAGAACCATATACATTTACGATCGCAAAGGCTAATATTTCATCAATCCCGTATAATCCCGCATCTGCCTCAATCATTTCCTGTAAAGGAGAAGAAAGTTTTTTTTCCTCTGTTAAACAATCTAGCTGAACCCCGGTTAAAATAGCATTTTGAACTTCTCGTTTTTGCAGTACCTTTTCAACGTTTTCTTCACAATGGTTAATGGAAAGGTCAGGATGATAAGGCTTTTGAAGATACATGACCAGTTCTGCAATATCGGTTAAAGAAACTCCGCGCTTTTGAAGACTTTCCCGCGCAGCAGTCTCAAGTGGAGAATGTGATCGATCCATATACATACCTCATTTCATTTATACGTTACTCTTGAAGTTCCTACTAGTATATGCAAAATACGCGATATCATGTAGGCTATGGATTGGAAGAATCAAGGCTGCCTTGAAGGATAAAAATCTTCATGTCTTATGCTAATCAAATATATTTATACATAGAAGTTTACCTTGAGAAAAAACTATGATCCAAAAAATAACAAAACCCCCTCATTCAGCATTCAGCTAAAATGAGGGGGTTTTGTCAATATATAAGACCTGAATTAAAATACTTGCTCTACTTCAACGACACCCGGTACTTCTTCAAGCAAAGCACGTTCGATACCTGCTTTTAGAGTGATTGTCGAACTTGGGCATGATCCACAAGCGCCTAGCAGTCTCAATTTTACAATTCCGTCTTCAACGTCCACTAATTCACAGTCTCCGCCATCGCGAAGAAGGAATGGACGAAGTTTATCGAGTACATCTTGAACTGAATCTCTCATTTCAACTTCTGTCATTCGAATCGACTCCCTTCCTGTATACTATTATAATAAGAGTGAGCAAAAAAATCCATCCATGGATTTCAAATCATCTATTATATTCAACAATTATTCTTACGCTTTGAAAGGAAGTGTGTGTGATGCCAGTAAAACCTGTTACAGTAACCGTTTATGGTGCTGAGACGACCTGTCCAAGCTGTGTTGGAGCTCCATCCTCAATGGAGACCTATGAGTGGCTCGAAGCTGCCATTAGCCGTAAGTTCCCAAAACAGCCTTTTAAGATGGACTATGTTGATATCTTTAATCCACCTGCTAATGAAAAAAAGACAGCATTTGCTAATAAAGTGGTGGAGGATGATTTATTTTATCCTGTTGTCTTGATTGAAGAAGAAATAGTTGGCGAAGGAAATCCACGATTAAAGACAGTATTTGCTGAGCTCGAAAGGCACGGTTACAAAAAAGCGTAACAACGTATTTTCTGTCTAAGCAGAAGATAATCCAATTATCGTTCTGCTTAGATAGATTTTATTTCAACATAATCTTCGTTTCACTGTCTTTAAATAATGGATCCTCTATTGATCAATATCCACAATAGGCCAATGAATTGATTCTTTCACTTTCATTTGAATATACTCATTTTCCCGCTGTCTGAACCAATGTTCATAGCGTTTTTTTGCAGTCAATTCAGTGACGCCGAAGGAAGCCGCGATTGCTTGTACCATTTCTTCTTTTCGGTATCGTAATGGTATGGCTTCAAGCATAAAACCAGGGATGCAGAAATGGAGAGCAAAGTTTTGTGCCTTGTATTCTTGAAATTGAATATAGGATTTAGGCAAATAGAGCTGATTACCAGCATGCATAAGTATGTGCCCCAGCTCGTGTCCGAAAATCTCCCACTGCTCCTCCTGAGTTATCTTGTTATTAAGAAATATAAATTGTTCTTTTTTGTGTGAAATTGCTGCACTCATACCGTCATGAAAATGGATGGATATATTGAGCTTTGATGCGATATCGAGCATTTTTAGCTGTTGAGGCTGTGTAATCGAAAGCTGATTGTAAAGAGTTTTAATGAAATCTTCTAATGGTGTATAGATCGTTTTCATAGTATCACCTCTAATGATAAGAACGTACGTTCGTATAAGTATGTACTTATCAGTATAAAAGAAAACTTCTCCAAATGAAAGGAGAAGTTTTCAGGGAAAGTAAAAGCTGATTATGTGATCACGTACGATCGAGCCGTTTGATGATTTCCCATATTCTTCGCAGCTCAGCCATTTTTTCTTCAGGTGCATCAAGTAAATCCTTAAAAAAGAGCTCGATCTCCGGGTCCAATACTTCTTCCCAAATTCCATCCTCTTTTTTATTTCCCTGTTTTCCAGTTATTAAATAATCAATCGAAACCTCAAAATAATCAGCTAGAAGCTTAATAGCATTATAATCTGGCTGCCTTGAACCATTTTCATAATAGCCATAAGCCTGTCGGGAAATGCCTAAAAGAGCCGCCATATCCTGCTGGGTCTTTTTTTTATGTAAACGTAATTGCTTTAACCTTTCGCCAAACATATGGAGGCTCTCCTTTCTGTAAGCACGCTCAATTTCTCTCCCTTTATTATATCGCAACGTTGTGTTACATGTTGATGAATCTAATCAATGTTCCTTCGTTTGACAGTAACTATATGTTGCTTTTATAATGTTTATTAATAAAGGAAACAAAATGTTGCTAAAAGAGGGAGGAATTAAGATGTCTATCACAGATCTTTATTTACCAGACATTGATCGTGTAAAAACAAAAAAAGCGGTAGAAGCAGCCATTGGAAAATACAGGATGTATCTTTTAACATTATCATTAGATCGCATGCCGAAGATTACACAATCCTGTTTGTTTGTCCCAGCTATCACCATCAAATCCTCACACTCTTCTACTGAATCAGCAGCCATTGCGAATGTGGACTACGAAAATGAACGGATTGACAATATTAATAGAATGGTAAATGCTGTGAATCGATTATCCTCACTAGAAAGAACGATAATGATCAGCAGATACTTAGAAAAAGAAGATGTATATGACTATCAGCTGTACAATAAATTACTGATTAGTGAAAGGAAGTACTATAGGATTAAAGCTCGAGCTTTTTTGAAGCTTGCACTTGCGCTTGGTATTGAACAATATAAATAATCGATCTAATAAAAAGGCTGGCAGAATAACGGCAAAAAATAGAACGTTTGTTCTTATTTTTGTGTAGTAAAGTGATAGTATAGAAATAGAAAAAGATATTGCGTTTCGAGCAGGAAGGCTTAAAATACCATGATCAAAGTTGAAAACACCTCCAATGGAAGGTGTTTTTTTTGTGAAATGCAAAAATTTTGAACTGATGAAAAGGAGTGAAGTTTGGATGAAGGAAAAAGTTGCTTTAGGAAGCTTGTCCATAGGATCTTATCTGGTAGGCGGGGTTGATGAATTGATAACTGCTTATATAATTCTTGCTATGCTCGAACTTGCATCAAAAATAATGGTCAGTCTCGGTCGCAATAAGATAAAAATCTGTTCTGAGTTAAAAAGGAAAACTTGCATGCTTTTTATTATCATCGCAGCTGTCCAGCTTGATAAGATCACAGGAAACAGTGAACAGTTTATACGGAATGCCACCATTATGTTTTTAATTAGTGTGGAAGGTATTGGTTTTACTCAAAGCTTACGTGTTTTAGGCGTATCCATCCCCCCCCATATATATCAGTACTTTGCGCAATTAAAGGAATCATCAAATGCACAATCTGAGAATGATGCAGCAGACAAGAATGAAAAAAGCTGTGACGATTGACAACTTTGGACCATAAATTATAGACGAAGGCCTTAAATACTAAATAAAGACCCAAAATGTGGAAGTGAGGCTCATAAACAGCTAAATACCCTACGCTCCTCGTTTATTCTCATAATCTTCGTCCGTTAAAACGGTTTGGAGTGGATTCGTTTCATAGAATTTAAATAGTAGATTATCAGGAAAAATGCAGTGTCAATAATATTCCGAAAAAATATTTTATTTCGTTAATTTCGTTTATTGTAAATTGAATTCAATGGTGAATACTAAATAACCATAGGAAATGCTTGTTTTCATAAAAAAATAGTTCCGTTAACGATAACCCAGAAAAATTATCATAATATCAAAATACTAAATAAATTATGAATATACTAATTTGTTTGTTGAATTGATAGATAAAAACAGTTATCTTTAAGATAATGATGAGATAAGTATCATTTTTATCAGAATAGGAGAACGATGATGGATAACAATATTGAAATCAGACCAATTACACAAGAAAACATAAGGGCATGTGCAAAGCTGCAGGTGGCAGAAGCACAAAAGCAATATAATATATTGCGACAAACCTTGCTACCACTTCTTGGGTATATGTCGATTCTGACTATACACCTTATGCGATCTGTGATGGAGGTGCTGTCATTGGTGTTTGTGCAGTCGAATACATTCTGGCCAATGACCAGGAAGATAAACATTGGATTCCAAGATTTATGATTGGAGGGCAATTCCGGGAAAAAGGCTACGCAAGAAAAGCTATGTAGAAAATCATCGAAATTATTTGAAAGCATTAAGACTGTGAACGAATTCGGTTATCAATTGTTCCAGAAAATAAGAGTGCCGTTTCGTTTTATAAAAATATTGGTTTTCTTGAGACGAATGAAAAATTAGAGGATGAACAGGTTATAGAGATTGTTGTGAAAAAATAAATCTGCAGTTAAAAAGTAGATTGAGTCATGAACTTAATCTGTACAGCAGAATTGCATGCCATTTCTATTTATGGCTGATACATCTATTTTTTAAAAAAGAATAAGATATAATCTAATTCAATTATCTCATTTTTCATGATTCTTTTTATCCAAAAGTCTTTACAGTTTTGATAGTCATCTTTCAGCTTATCTATCTCTCTTTGAAAAATAAGCATTTCTTCTTTTGTGATCATAATCAACACCTCATTTAACGTTGCTTACGTTATAATTTCAACTGATTTGATTCTTATTACTTATACCCCGCATGATTAAAATAAAACTTTTTACCTAAATTTTTAAAAAAGATTAAATTGGAGGGATTTGATGAAAGCAGTCGTACATGCAGATCACCAAGGTTTCGGGGGGCTTTCTTATCGAGAGATCGAAGAGTTGCCGCCAAAAGAAGGCGAAGTGAGAATAAAGCTGAAGACAGTTGGTTTAAATCATCGAGACTTTTTTGTGCTTGATCGCCATAAACCGACCGACCCTCCGTTAATTATTGGTTCGGATGGAGCTGGTATCATCGATGCTGTTGGAGAAGGGGTTTTAAATTTCCAGGTTGGAGATGAAGTGATCATCAATCCTGCTCTAGGATGGAACGAAAATAGTGATGCTCCCCCGAAAGGCTTTGAAGTGCTCGGCCACCCGTTTCACGGGACCTTTGCTGAAAAAGTCGTGATTCCTGCTTGCAATGTGGCATCGAAGCCAGCCTATTTAACATGGGAAGAAGCAGGAGTATTGTCCTTGGCAGCACTCACGGCGTACCGGGTATTGTTTACAAGAGGCCGAATACATAAGGATATGAAAGTATTGATTCCTGGAATCGGCAGCGGGGTTGCAACGTTTTTATTGCAATTTGCAAAAGCGGTGGGTGCAAGCGTATATGTTACTTCACGTTCAAAGGATAAGTGTGAAAAAGCGATCAAGCTTGGTGCCGACAAAGCAATTGACAGCAATGGAGACTGGGAACAGGCGCTTGGCGGAGAAAAAATGGATCTCGTCATCGAATGCGTGGGTGCCGCTACCTTTAATAAATCGCTTGATCAGCTACGGCCTGGAGGTACCATTGTAACATTTGGTGCTTCAGCTGGAGATGATATTGAAATTAATATCCGTAAATTCTTCTACGGACAATTTAATTTATTAGGCTCCACTCTTGGAAGTGCTGAAGAGTATAATGAGATGCTCGAATTTATTCAAGTACATCAAATCAAGCCTGTTTTGGATCAGATGTATTCATTGTGTGAATTTGGAAAAGCCTTTGATCGATTGGAAAGAGCGGCTCAGCTTGGGAAAATTGGTCTATATATTTAGTTTTTCGGCGAAAAAAGCCACGCTCTATTTTTAGAGCGTGGCTTTTTAATGGTATCGATTTTAAAACATCATCCATTATGATACTTATACATCCAAAGAACACCAGATTTCAGCAATCGGGCAATCCTACCTGTTACGGTTCGATCGGCTAAGTAGGCAAATCCTTGTTTTTTCCCTAATGAGCCCATGAAGCCTTTTAATTTAATTTTTGGCATCTGTTCAGGAAGCGTTTCATTTTTCCAGCGCATAAGAAGTACTTTGACGATTTGCTCTGCCTGTTCTTCAGCTAATTGTGCACTTGGTGCAAATGGTAATTCCGCACAATCTCCAACAATATATACATGCTCATCATCCGGCAAATTGTGATGGGTAGTGACGACTAACCGTCCTGAAGATCCTCTTTCTGTATTCATGCTGCGGACAACTTCAACAGGTTGAATTCCTGCAGTCCATACACAAACATCAACCGGAATGGTGTCTTCGTGATTGTAAAGCATGCTAGGCTCTACTTTTGTAATATTTGAGTTGCTGACTACTTCTACTCCGTTAGCGTCAAACCATTTTTGTACATAGTTACTTAGCCTTTCGGGAAATGCAGGTAAGATACGAGCACCGCGGTCAAATAGTTTAATTTTTAAATCACTGCGGCTTTCCCTGAGCTCACTGGCTAATTCAATTCCGCTCAACCCTGCTCCAACAATCCCTACAACGGAACCTGAAGGAAGATTTGATAACTTTTCGTAAGTTGCCCGTGACTGATGGATTGATTGGATACTGTATGTATATTCATCTGCACCTGGTACATTATGATATTTGTCTTCACAGCCAAGTCCAACAATAAGATCATCATAGGGAACACTTTCTCCATGATCAAGCACAATTTGCTGATTGTCTGTGTCGATTTTTGAAATATTACCATAGCGAATGGACAAATTCTTGTGTTCCGGGAACGTTACTCTTACTTCTTTGTCCGAGATCGTTCCAGCAGCGAGTGCGTAATATTCAGTTTTAAGACAGTGATAAGGATTGCGATCGATTAAGGTGACCGTCACATCATCAGGGAGCTGGTTTGGTAAAAGACGCAGCAGGACACGCATATTACCATAGCCGCCACCAAGTAAGACTAATTGTTTCATGGGTAACCCTCTCTTCATACTCAGTATTGGATGTGCAAATAAAGGTAAGCACTTTCAATATGATGCACAGTGTAATATTAAGATGAATATATCGGAAATCATTCATTGAAAAGTATAGCGGATTAGCACGAAATGTACAATAATTATAAGGGGAATCATTCACATTCAATTATTTACTGGAAACGTTTTCTTGTGGTTTAATTCGTTGACGAACCTATCAAAACAAGGTAGGATAGACGGGTAGTGAGAGGTGAAGAAAGATGAAACCTATTATTGAATTTTGTTTGAGCAATTTGGCTAGCGGGTCCCAGGAAGCACTGGAGATACTTGAACGTGATCCAAATCTCGATATCATAGAGTATGGCTGTCTTGGATATTGCGGAATATGTGCATCTTCTCATTTTGCTTTAGTAAATGGAGAAATTGTTGAAGCCAACTCTCCCAAAGAGCTAGTCGATGAGATTTATATATATTTAGAAGAAAATCCAATGTTTTAATCACTGGATTATTGTAAACCCCCATCGGATGATTCCAATTGGGGTTTTTTATATGGGTGCATGATTACGTGATTCTCGAAGCCCCTGCCATCGTTCTTTGGCCATTTGCACGATCTTGGGCTCAGTCGCTTGCTTTTGCTTTTCGATAATAATGGAAAAATATCTGGTTGCCTGCTGCTCATTGTCCAGTCGAAGAGATAGTTCCGCAATAATATAAAGGATACGAACGGTTGACATCTTCGTACCACGGTAATCATCATTAGAGTATGATGTGATATACGATTGAACGGCTAAACGCTGAAATCGCTTTTCCTGCTCCAGATCATCAATTTCTCTATAAAGCCAAGACAATCTAAGGTATAAACCAGCAAGCGTAATTTCCTTTTCTCTTTTTAATTGTGCGCAATATGCTGCTAATTTAAACGCTTGAATGGCCATTCTTTCAGTTCGTATAGATGAAAAGTTTTTACCGCTCCATTTCTCACTGACTTTACTATTAATCAGTTCTCTTGTTGCAGGTGGAAAATAAGGTGTGAAATCTTCTGAAAATGAATAGCCGCAATAATTGCATACCTGAATAAAATACAAAGAAGGGTTAATGGCTGGATCTTGATAAACGGTCTGAAAATCGCTTTTTTGTTCCAGAACGCGAATAAATCGTGAACGAATTTTTGATGATTTAAAGGAATTTGAACATAGAGGACATTTGATCGTTTTTTCATATAAGGGAGTAATTTCCACGATCTTACCTTCTTTCATTGGGTATATATATATAGGTAAATGAACTAATATTAATGATTATATTTACACAATATTATATACGAAGATAGGCTATTTGGTATAGATAATACTATTTTTCTTTTTTCAATTTATGGAATATCGAATGGGAGGTAATTCAAATGCTTGAGAGAAGAATCAATAATCGATATACTGATATTACAAGGGAAAATAAGGAGGTGCTAAAATGAGCACAGTGATCGAATTGTCCGAAGCAGCAGCTTTGCAGGTAAGAGATATGATGAGAGAAGCGGAAGAAGAAAATGCCTACCTTCGTGTTGCCGTAAAAGGCGGCGGGTGCAGCGGCTTATCTTATGGTATGGGATTTGAGCATGAGATAGCAGCTGATGATCAGGAGGAGGAGCATCATGGAATTCGTGTCCTCGTAAAGAAGAATGATGCTGATATTTTGAATGGCACGCAAATTGATTATAAACAATCACTTATGGGCGGAGGATTTACCATTGAAAATCCGAATGCCATTGCATCATGCGGGTGTGGATCTTCTTTCCGGACAGCGGCAAAAGCAGGTACACCTGAGAATTGCTGATAGTATAAATAAGAAAGGCCCCCTATTTGCGTTTTGCAATGGGGGCTTTTCTGTTATATTGAGCTTAACGCTTCTTCAATCTTATGCTCACCGTTTAACACTTCAAATGTTTTGTTATGCAGGTTGTTAAATAACAATGCTTCTACCAGGATCGTTGCCACATCTTCACGTGTAATAGTTCCTTCAGTGCTTTCGAGCTTATGCGCAGCAGTGATTCGGCCTTTTGCAGGATCATCTGATAACGAACCAGGCCTAACGATCGTATAGTTCAATCCGCTGTTTAACAAATGCTCATCCGCTGCATGCTTTGCTTTCAAGTAATGCTCCATGCTGCCTCTTCCCTCAGCGACAGAAGGATTATCGGCTCCTACAGCACTTAGCATAATAAACAGCTCGATTCCTTTTTGCTGTGCATAGTCAATTGCTTTTTTTGCGCCTTCCTCGTCAACAGAAGTCGTTTTGTCAGGTCCTGTATGAGGTCCTGATCCTGCCGCAAAAATGACGGCGTTGACGTCTTCCATCACATAATCAAATTCCTTTTCAAGGTCCGCGATGATTGGGCGTGCGCCAAGCTTTTCCATGTCGGGTGCCTGTTCAGTTTTCCGAACCATTGCTTTAACCAGATGCTGTTCACTATTTGCGAGCTTTTCAACGACCATCTTGCCAGTTGTACCGTTTGCTCCAATTACCAGTACGTGCATAAGTCATCACCTTCCGGATTTGTTGTATAGTTGTACCATACCCGGGAGGTGAGAAGTTAAACAAGCAACGGACTATTCAAACATGGATGTACTGTGCATCGGCTGAACTCTAGCTTTTGGATCAAGCGATGCCTTCGCGTTGTTGACTGCCGTTGGCGCTTCGCCAAACCCTGAAGCAATAAGCTTTACTTTTCCATCGTATGTGCAAATGTCACCTGCAGCATAAATACCAGGAATATTTGTTTCCATACGTGAATTGACGACAATTGAATTCTTTTCAATCTCTAAATTCCAGTTTTTAATTGGACCTAGAGAGGAAACAAATCCATAATTGACAAGCAAATCATCAAATTCAATTGATTCCGTATCTTCCTCACGTCCTTTTTGCAGAACAAGTTCAGTGAGCATCCCTTCAACAGCCTTATAGCCAACTGGTGTATAGGGAGTTTTAATTTTCACTGAGGAATTCATGAGCTGCTCCACGCTATGCTCATGAGCACGGAACTTGTCGCGTCGATGAACCAGAGTCACTGATTTTGCGATCGGCTCAAGCATTAATGCCCAATCCACAGCAGAATCTCCTCCTCCGCATAGTACAACATTCTTTCCTGCAAACGCCTGAAGGTTAGGAACGAAATAGTGCAGGTTTTTGTCTTCAAATTCAGTTAAGCCATCAAGCTCCAGCTTCCGTGCTTGAAAAGCGCCATTACCTGCTGTAATAATAATTGTTCGTGTATGGTGAATTTCTTTATCTGTTGTAATGGTGAATGTTTGGTCCGCCAATTTTTCAACGCCTACTACTTCTTGATCAAGGGAGATCGTTGTGTCGAAGCGAGACATTTGCTTCTCAAGATTATCGACAAGCTCCTGCGCTCGAATTTTCGGGAAACCAGCAACGTCATAAATATATTTATCAGGATAAAGCGTGGATAGCTGGCCGCCCAGCTGTGGCAGGCTTTCAATGATTTTTACGCTTGCTTGTCGCATGCCACCATAAAAAGCGGTAAACATTCCAACCGGTCCTCCACCGATCACTGTAATATCATAAATTTGTGTATCTTCCTTCAAGTAACATCCCTCCAAATAATATAAATAAAAAACAAGAGCCTGAGGTAAACTATGTAAGCACTTGTTCCATTGTATCGTTACAAATTAAGGAAACGATGAATGTATTCTATCATATTATATTGTGAAATCTCTAGCAAGCTCTCTGGGCATGTTCATAATTCAGTCTTTTGATGGAGTGAAAAAAATGCAAAGTATTCCGATTTCCTATATTCATCTTGAAAACGCGACAAAAAAAGACTATTATTGAGGAGATATGATTTCTACGTTTATCTTATACAGGGTACTCTTTCGACTTTGATCGTGAAGAGTATCACAAACTTTTTGATTGATGGCTAGGCGATGGCGGCCTTTAAAAACCATCGCAATTTAATGAAAAGGTGGAAGTGATCAAGTGAAAAGACCTACAGTGGTTGTACTAGGAGCAGGTTACGGCGGTTTATCCGTTATCACAAAGCTTCAAAAGTTAATTGGTTCTGATGAGGCTGACATTGTATTGGTAAATAAAAACGACTATCACTATGAAACAACTTGGCTGCATGAGGCATCAGCTGGAACAATGCATCATGACAAAGTCCGCTACGACATTGCCGGAGTATTGGACAAAGGGAAAGTAAGCTTTGTTAAAGCATCAGTAGAAAATATCGATACTGCTGCACAAAAAGTTATCACTGATCGTGCAGAAATCGCGTACGATTATCTTGTAGTTGGCTTAGGATTTGAGGGAGAGACATTTGGAATTCCTGGTTTAAAAGAGCATGCATTTTCGATTGCAAATATTAAAGCTGCTCGTCAAATTCGTGAGCATATTGAATATCAATTTGCAACCTACAGTTTAGAAGAAGTAAAAGATCCTTCCCGTTTAACCATTATTGTTGGGGGAGCAGGTTTTACTGGAATTGAATTCTTAGGGGAGCTTGGAGAACGTGTTCCTGAGCTTTGCAAAGAGTATGATATTGATCCTAAGGCTGTACGTATCCTATGCGTGGAAGCAGCTCCTATGGTTCTTCCAGGTTTTGATAAAGAGCTTGTGGATTACGCAGTTGCCCACCTTGAGAGCAAAGGAATTGAGTTTTCAATCGGAACACCAGTTGTTGAAGCAACAGAAGAAGGTGTTAAGATTAAAAAAGGTGAAGATCAATTTGAGGAAATTAAATCAGCTACAGTGGTTTGGGCAGCGGGTGTTCGCGGTAACTCAATCATTGAAAAAGCTGGCTTTGAAAACATGCGTGCCCGCGTAAAAGTAGATCCGGATCTACGTGCGCCTGGCCATAATAATGTATTTATCGTTGGGGACTGTGCGCTAATGATTAACGAAGAGGTTAATCGTCCATATCCTCCAACTGCCCAAATCGCGATGCAGCAAGGTGCACATGTAGCGCATAACCTTGTAGCTCTATTAAAAGGTGAAGAGCTAGAATCATTTACACCTGATCTTAAAGGAACCGTTTGTTCATTAGGCGGCGATGATGCGATTGGTGAAGTATTTGGTCGCAAAATCACTGGTAAACGCGCCGCATTTATGAAAAAAGTAATCGATAACCGTGCTTTACTTATTATTGGCGGACCTGGGCTTGTATTTAAAAAAGGCAAGCTGAAAATGCTTTAAAAGATCTATTACAACAGAGCAGCTTTTCGTTGCTCTGTTTTTTTTATATCACGTGTAGGAGGAGATAGACATGACGAGAGGAAATGTCTGGCTAGCTGTTGCAGGGCTGGTTGAGAATGATAGAGGAGAATGGCTGGTCGTTAAGAAAAAATATGGTGGATTAAAGGGAACCTGGTCTTTGCCAGCAGGCTTTGTTAACATGGGTGAGACCATAGACCAAGCGGTTCAAAGAGAAGTATTAGAAGAAACGGGTATTAAAGCAGAGGTTCTCTATATTATGGGAGTTCGTACTGGCGTAATTAAAAATCAAATTAGCGATAATATGATTATCTTTTCTATGAGACCAGTAGAAGAGAATCATAGGATTCAGGTGCAGGAGGATGAACTGGAGGAAGTTGCTTGGATGGAGCCCAGTGAATTAGCTCTTCGTAATGACATTTCTAAGATGCTACCAAAAATAGTGGACAATAAAAGAGAGTTTGGCTTGATGAGGCAACCCACAATGGATCCTGGGAAACAATTCCAATACACTCATTATCAATTATTTTTATAATATTCTGAAAATATAAGAAAACAAGAGAAAAACCTTATTGTATTCGCTTACATGGAGGAATATAAGCTTATATGCTTCTTTTCTTTATAGAGCGGTCCATGCTATAGTAACTCTCAACCACAATTGAGAGGGGATGTTCCCGATGAAAAAGACACCAGGAAATAATACTAAATTATGCGGCTATTGTTCAGGTCAAGGTTACTTCCAGCTGCGTCTAGGCGGTTCAGAAACATGCCCATGCTGCGGCGGAAGCGGAAAAGTAATCACCTGTTAAATATAATGAGTAGCTGAAAACCTGAGTGTACTGACATCAGGTTTTTATTTGTGTTAAGTAAAAATTTTATAAACAATTTATACGAAAGAAATCTCTGACTTTTGAACAAATCTGTCAAGCGATTGTGACAGGACCATGAATAATGAAGGGTGAGGATTGCACCCATCACTTAAATGGGTTAGACTGTTTTAAGTGAATGTGGAGGTGTCCTTATGGCTAATTTTGGGCTTGCTCAATTATTGATTTCGATGCTGCTATTTTTAATTTTATTTTTTGGTATCGGGTTTTTGTTAAATATGTTGCTGCGAATGACGTGGATTATGGCTGTAATTTATCCAATAATTACGGTTTTAATCGTTGATGAGGTTCGTTTTATACAATATTTCCGAGCACCTGATGAATCCTTTTCGGCTATTGGAGAACGATTTGCTTCATTAGCATTAGCGGATATTCTAATTTTATCAAGCGGTATGGCAGGAGCAATTGTGGCGGGTCTCGTCATGAAGTGGCTTCGTGCTAAAGGTTACCGAATGTTTTAAAGCTCCCAAACATTAGCGGAGCTTTTTTATTTTGTTTGTTTCGTTTATTCTGAATCATTAAAAGCAGATTACATTTCATTTATTTATGATTATGTTTTTGAGAATTAGGGAATGAAAAGCTTATGAGGAGTGAGCAGTAAATGAAACATACAATTCAACTTGTTCTTTGCATGTCAGTAATACTAATACTAACGGTGACCACTATACAGAATCCAAAGCATGTGAAGGCAGAAATTCAGCAAAATTGGAGTAGTGATTATCCAACTGAAAACATGCAAATGGGAGAACAGCTCACTGAACCGGTTATTCAGGATCGGGATCTGTCACTAGAAATGAAAACATTAATGGTTGAAGAGGTATCGAGTATACTGGTGGCATCAAAAATGACTTCTTCAAGCCTGACAGAGGTACCCAATCATATACGCAATAATTTTCCTTCAGCAGCTGTAACTGCGACAGGTTATACAGCGGGAGAGGAATCGACTGGTAAAAATTCAAGTCATCCTCTTTACGGGATCACCTTTTCAGGAGTCGAAGTGACAAGGGATATGTACTCAACGATTGCAGCCGATCCAAATGTATTTCCAATTGGATCCATTCTTTATATTCCTGGGTACGGCTATGGAGTAGTTGCTGACACAGGAAGTGCGATAAAAGGAAATATTATTGATTTGTATTACGATACGGTCGATGAAGTATTTCAAGAATGGGGAAAGAAAGAAGTGATGGTCTACGTAATTGAAGTAGGAGATGGAACATTTACAGAAGAAGAGCTGTCACAATTAAATAATCGATAAAAAACTCGCGCAGAGGGAGAGATTGTTCCGCTGCGCGAGTTTTTTAATGATCGTGAAGACCTACTATGTACGAAAGAGTGCAGGAAGCTCAATATGTCGATAGGCTGAAGAATGAAGAATATTTCCAAGCTGTAAGATACCTTGAAGTAGCCTTGGAGAAGGACGGCAATATAAGGATTCTTCCAGTACATGAATGCGATTCTGCAAAACAGCATCCAAGCGATTCCATCCTGGTCGTTTCTTTACGATATCAGGCTGAACCTTTTCAATGCGTACCCCAACCCAAGCCAAGCAAATATGATCCGGTTGACGCTGTAAGATATCATCCCAATCCGTTTGAACGCTTGCTAGCTCAACACCTTCAAAAATGTTTTTTCCACCGGCAAGCTCACTTACTTCAGTCAGCCAGTTTATTGCTCCCGGAGTAAAAACGGGTTTTGGCCACCATTCCCAATATAATGAAGGAGTTACGGGTATCTTTTCTACTGTATGTTTAAATAGTGCCAGTGTATCCAAGTAGGTTTGATACACATTTTGAGCGTGTTTTTCTTTGTTAACAGCTTTTCCAGCTGTTAAAAGGTCTGTTCCAATCTCATCTAAGCTTTGAGGATTTAATACAATATGAGGAATGTTTCGCTCGATTAAAGCCTCTATATTTTTTTCCATTCCAGGCACACTAAGGGACGCTAAGACAAGATCAGGTGACAGTGATTCCAGTAGATCCATGTTTATGGATAAGTCAGGTCCTAATCTAGGGAGATGGTGAATGGTCTTGGGCCAATCAGAAAAATCATCCACTCCAACAAGAGAAGAGCTCAATCCAAGGTAATGGATGAGTTCGGTATTGCTGGGACAAATGGAAACAAGTCTCATTTAGTGTAATCCCCTCTCCATATTAACTACAATGTTATGATGAAATGGACAAATACGGTTAATAAAATCCCAGTTAGTCCGCCAAAAAATACTTCAATTGGCTTATGACCTAACAGCTCTTTTAATTCCTTGCGTTTTTCCTCTTCATCCTTCTTGGGCCATCCTTTTGCTTCCGAAACAAATTTATTAAAATCCTTCATTAGCTGATTAATCACTGCAGCCTGTTCACCTGCTTGAAAACGAACACCTGTTGCATCAAACATGGTGATGATTGCAAATACGGTAGCAAGCGCGAAAACGGCAGATGATGTCCCTGTTTCAAGCGCAATTCCTGTTGCCAGTGCAGTAACCGCTGCTGAATGAGAGCTTGGCATTCCTCCGGTAGACGTTACGAGGGACCAGTCAATTTTTCTTGTTGCAATAAATTGGATAGGTACTTTAACTACTTGGGCAAATAAAATTGCAAAAAGAGAAGCCCAAAGAGGAAAATTAGTGAATATTTCCATGTAATGACTGCATCCTTTCTCATGACGTCCTGACGACATTTTTTTGTTATTATACCATATTCATCTAACGAAAGCCGTTTCAACTTGGATCGGGAATCGAAATGTAAATGCTTTATCTGTATAATAGGCAGTGGAGGTGTGTTAAATGAATACAAATGTACATATAATAGATCCATTAACCATTGCACATGACTGTCTTATTGTTGGTTTATGGAACAAACCATCGAAACTAGAAGGGACTTTAGCGGATCTTGATCAATCCTTTGAAGGCGGATTAACCACACTCGTCAAAGAGGGAGATTTATCATCACATGTAAAAGCCATCACGAAAATTCCATCGCTAGGAAAAAGCATGGCAAAACGCCTTGTATTTGTAGGCCTCGGTAAAGAAAAAAAATTAACCTTTGATGACCTGAAAGAAAGCTTTGGACAAGCAGCTAAGCTAGTGAAAAAAAGTCGTTTGAATAATGTTTCTATTGCACTAGATACTTTTACAACAGATGAACTGGAAGCGTCTGATGTTGCTCAAGCCGTGACAGAAAGCTTTATTCTTTCGACTTATTCCTTTGAAGGATATCGTCAAAAATCCAATCTTCCTGAAGTGAATATTGAACAGTTGAATGTATACACGTCAGCTGATGAAAAAGAAATTCAAGCAGCACTTGAAGTGGGACAGGCATTGGCTGAGGGAACAAACTCGGCAAGAACGCTTGTAAACATGCCATCAAACCTTTTAACAGCCGTGAAAATGGCGGATTATGCGGAAGAACTTGCTGATACGTACGGTTTTGAAGCAGAGATTCTTGGCCGTGAAGAAATGGAATCGATGGGGATGGGGGCTATCCTTGCTGTAAATCAAGGATCTTCAGAACCGCCAAGAATGATCGTCTTGAAATATCAAGGAAAAGAAGAGTGGACGGATGTCATCGGTTTAGTTGGTAAAGGGGTAACCTTTGATACAGGCGGTTATTCCATTAAGCCTAAGGATGGAATTGTCGGGATGAAGGCGGATATGGGGGGAGCAGCAGCTGTCCTAGGAGCTATGGAAATTATCGGTAAGCTACGACCTGAACAAAACGTAGTAGCGGTTATTCCAGCTACTGATAATTTGGTCAGCTCTACAGCCTTTAAACCGGACGATGTGATCACATCTCTCAGTGGTAAAACAATCGAGATTCTTAATACAGATGCAGAAGGCCGCCTCGTTTTAGCTGATGCTGTCACCTATGCTAAACAGCACGGAGCGGAATACATTATTGATGTTGCAACACTGACAGGGGGAGTAATTGTTGCGCTTGGTTTAGATAAAACAGGAGCAATGACCAACCATGAACCGTTGTTTGAGCAGGTGCTTGAAGCCTCTGCAGAAGCTGGGGAATTCATCTGGCTTCTGCCATATACAGAAAAAGATAAAAAACGTGTACGCAACAGTCCTGTAGCAGATTTAAACAACTCTCCGGGCAGAGAGGGGCATGCGATCGTGGGAGGTGCTTTTATAGGTGAATTTGCTGAAAATACACCGTGGGTACATCTCGATATCGCAGGAACCGCTACAACAAAAAGCGAGCACGACCTTGGACCTGCAGGGGCAACAGGAGCCATGACACGCACGCTTGCACTATTCGTCGAACAATTCTCAGCGAACAAATAAAACTCACGAACAAAAAAGAAAACGTAGGATTGCCAAGGCTTTGGCAGTCCTTTTATTTTTGAAAGGGGTGCTTTAGTTCGTTGAAGGGGTCTGACCCCTTCAACGAACTAAAGTGTGACAATTACGTCTATTTTGTAAGACATTGACATAGGGCAGTGGGGTTTGGTAAGTTATGTTGGTGATTTTATTACGCTAATAGTTTACCAAAGTAAAGAATGTGAGGTTGTTTGAGTTGAATGCTGTTATTATAGCGGTTTTACTGATGTTAATTTTAAGTCTTTTTCGAATAAACGTGGTATTTGCTCTTATTGTGGGTGGATTTGTTGGAGGCCTTTTAGGAGGCCTTTCCATGGATGAGGTTGTCACTGTATTTTCAGATGGTGTAGGTGCGGGTGCTAATATCGCACTTAGCTACGCCTTGCTTGGCGGTTTTGCGGTAGCCATTTCCTACACTGGATTACCGAATTTACTCGTAAACCAAATCGTGAAGTTAGTCAGCAGAAAAGGAGAATCCCGTCAGCAGGCGTTGCCTAAAGTGATCATTGTATTGGCAATCTTGTTGATTTCCTGTATGTCGCAAAACGTTGTACCTGTTCATATTGCCTTTATTCCATTATTAATTCCTCCATTGTTAATGGTGATGAACGAATTAAAGCTCGACCGCCGTTTAATTGCATCGGTGCTGACGTTTGGTTTAACCGCTCCATATATGTTATTGCCTTATGGATTTGGACAGATTTTTCATGAGGTCATTGCTACGAATATGGAGGTTGGAGGGCTGGCTGTTCAAAGGGAGGATATTCCAAAAGCAATGCTTATTCCAACGATCGGGATGGCAGCGGGCTTGCTTATTGCGATATTCATTAGTTATCGCAAGCCTCGTACCTATGATGCTGGTATCGGAATCAATGTATCAGATGCTGAAGAAAATTCAGATCAAATTTCAACAAAGAATTTAGTATTTACCATTCTGGCTATTCTTGCCGTACTTGTCGTTCAAAGTGTATTAGGGTCAATGGTATTCAGCGCTATGGTTGGTCTTCTTATTCTATTTGTTTCAGGAACTGTAAAGCTTCGTGATCAGGATGGTCTATTAATAGATGGCATGAAAATGATGGCGTTTATTGGCTTTGTCATGATTGCAGCAAACGGCTTTGCCTCTATTTTAACGGCAACAGGCGATATTGAGAATTTAGTTAGCGGCGCCTCTTCTATAATTGGAGACAATAAAGCCATTGCTGCGTTATTAATGCTTTTAGTTGGTTTACTAGTTACGATGGGCATTGGTTCATCTTTTGCCACAGTACCAATTATTACGGTTATTTTCGTTCCGCTCGCAATGGAATTAGGCTTTAGTCCTCTGGCAACCATTGCTTTAATTGGAACAGCAGGAGCACTGGGAGATGCAGGATCACCGGCTTCTGATAGTACACTTGGGCCTACTGCTGGTCTAAATGCAGATGGACAGCATAATCATATTTGGGATACTTGTGTTCCTACTTTTATTCACTTTAATATTCCATTAGTTCTATTTGGATGGGCTGCTGCATTATTGCTATAATAATAATTGAAGAGTAGGCCTCATTCTCATTTACATTTGATGCCCAACCATCTGGTAGACCCTGGTCATATGAATATAGGGAAAGCAGAAGGAGGGAAAAGAATGCCGAGATACCCTGTTTACAGACACCCTGGAGTTGGACATGGTGACAGGTTTATAGGCGGACTATTTGGTGCACCATTTCTTGGGGGCTTGTTAGGTGGTGTGCTGGGGAGTGCACTTGTTAGACCATCGTATTATGGAGGCGGTTTTGGGTTTGGTGGTTATCCCCCATACGGTCCTGGTCCTTACTATCGACCATTTTACCCGCCATACTATCCATATTTTTAATAAATAGATAGATGGATTTATTAAAAGAACAAACTAAAAAATGTAAGGTTTAGAACGTTGAATTCTATTTATATGGGATTCAACGTTTTTTTGGTTATTGCATCATTTGTAAATGATTCCTTGATTTTTCCTTCTTGAATCGGCAAGATAAAAGAGAATAATGGGAAAAGGGAGCGGGATTTAATGAAACGAGAAAACATGGGAAATGACAACACATTATTATCAGCACTCGGTATTGAGATTGTGTCAATAAAAGAAGGGGAAGTCATCGCAACAATGCCAGTGGACAATCGAACACATCAGCCTTTTGGCTTTTTGCATGGGGGAGCTTCCGTCGCATTGGCTGAAACGGCTGCCAGCGTTGGAGCTGCAGCACTCATCAATTTGGAAACCCATGCGTGTTTTGGACTGGAGATCAACGCGAACCATATTAAATCTAAACGAGATGGCATCGTAACAGCAAATGCAACAGTCATTCACAAAGGAAAAACTACGATGGTATGGGATATAAAAATTGTCGATGAAAATAATGAACTTATTTGTATTTCACGCTGCACAGTCGCAGTTGTAGAAAAAAGAAAGTAATAGGTTTCATTCTCTTTTTATTTGGGAATTGATTACCAAATGATAAAAAGGAGGATGATGATCGTGCCTTGGAGTCAAAAAGATTACCCTCATTCATGGAAAAACTTAGACAAGCACGTACGTGATAAAGCAATAGAGATTGGCAATGCCCTCATAGAAGAACAAGGATATGAAGAAGGCAGAGCAATTGCAATCGCAACTGAACAAGCTAAGAAAACCGTTAATTTGTCTTCTAATCGGCCCATTTTTCATATTACTACACATGTCAATGGCTGGCAGCTAAAAAAAGAAGGACAGGACCGAGCAGTTTTTGTTGAAAATACAAAGCAGTCATTAGCTGACAAAGCAAAGCCGCATGTTACAAAACAGAATGGTGTTCTCGTGATCCATCGAGAGGACGATACGATTGAACAAACACTATATGAAAGTTAAAAACGAGGAAGCCTGATTTATCAGGTTTCCTCGTTCTTTGTTGCGATTTGTTCTTGAGTCTGTTTGTCCATTGCAAGATCATCCTGCACTGAACCTTCCCACAGCTTAACACCTGAATTATATGACGCTCTTGTAAGCAAATGACCGCCCACAGGAGCTGTAATTAAAATGAAGAAGATCCCTAGGACGAAATAGGAGTTAAATCCTCCTTGTGTCCAAAAGAAAATCATAATTCCGATAAGTACGCTCATGACACCAAGTGTGGCACTTTTTGATGCTGCATGGGTTCGTGTATATACATCTGGAAGTCTGATTAAACCAAGAGCTGTGACGACACTAAGGAATGCACCAACAATGACAAAGAAAGCGATGAAAAAACTACTCATTTCGATCACGTTGGATAATCACTCCTTTCTCTAAATATTTTGAGAAGGCGACGGTTCCAAGGAAAGCTAAAATACCAAATAATAGGATTACTTCAAGGAACGCACTCGTTCTTAATAATGCCGAGAAAATGGCGATGATTGAGATTAAACTAATCCCAAGAGCATCAAGTGCAATGATACGGTCAGGAGCTGTTGGTCCTTTTATGACACGATATAATACACCGAGCATCGAGAGGGTGATTACTGCTAATGAGATATATAATATGGTTGTCAACATTACAGTTCTACCTCCATAATTGCTTTTTCAAAGGTATTTCTAATCGAATCAACAGCTGCCTTCGCATCGGGCACGTGAATGGTATGAACGTATAATGTACGGTTATCATCTGAAACATCAATGATGACCGTACCCGGAGTCAGCGTAATCATCATTGATAATAAAGCGATATCCCAGTCATGTGTCAATTCAGTGTCATAACGAAAAATCCCGGGCTTCATATCCAATTTCGGTTTTAAAACTATACCTATTACTTGAATATTTGCCTTTACTAATTCCCACAAAAAGATAATGGTCAATTTAACGACAGCAACGACTCTCCACAAATAAAAGCGAGTTGCAAAAAATCTCATCATGACCATTATGAGGATCAACCCTATGAAGAAACCAATCACAAAGCTTGGCAACGTTAGTGAGTCTTGTAAAAACATCCATAGGAACGCCAAAAAGAAATTTAATAATAATTGAAATGCCATATCACATTACTCCTTTAGCACAGCTTCTATATAGATTGCCGGGTTTACGAGTGGTTCTACAGCCTGTGTGATAAACGGACGTACCGCTTCAGCTCCGACACCATATGCAATAGCAATGACAACAACGGCTGCTGTAGGGATCCAGAGTTTAAAAGCCATCGAAGCCTTTAAACCGTGGTATTCCTTCGGCGTTCCCCAAAATCCATTCGTGAAAATTTTCATTACAGAATATAGTACTAAAAGGCTGGATAGAAGAATTAAACCGGGTCCAATGTATTCTTCTGCTCTGAATCCTCCCTGCACGATCAGCAGTTTTCCGACAAATCCGCTGAAAGGCGGTATTCCAGCAAGGGATAAAGCTGCAATAAAGAATGTCCAACCAACCCAAGGATACTCTTTAATCAGTCCTCCCATATCTTTAAGATGACTTGAACCTACAATCGCGATCATAATACCGGCTAGCATAAATAAAGCAGCTTTAATGATCATGTCATGAAGCAGATAGAAAATAGAGCCTTCAATTGCTTCTGGTGTCATGACAGATACACCATATAAAATGACGCCAACTGCGATAATGATGTTGTAAATAATAATTTCTTTTACATCACGATAAGCTAATGCACCAATAACTCCAACGACAATCGTAAGCATGGATAGTACACCTAATATCATATGTGTGTAGCCTGTGTCGTGATAGAAGAAAAGTGTATATGTGCGAATAATCGCATATATACCTACCTTTGTCAGTAATGCACCGAATAATGCGAGAATCGGAATTGGCGGTGCCTTGTATGATCCAGGTAACCAGAAGTAAAGAGGGAATATACCTCCTTTTAAACCAAATACGAGTAAAAAGAAGATCGCAATAACCGTTAATATACCTGGCTGGTTAATTTCAGCAATACGTTCTGATACATGTGCCATATTTAATGTTCCAACAATGGAATACAAATAAGCAACAGCAATAACAAACAAAGCCGAAGAAATAACGTTAATTAGAACATACTTGAACGACTCTCTCAGCTGTTCTTTTTTACCTCCAAGAACAATTAATACATAAGAAGAGATAAGCATCACTTCAAAAAATACGAACATGTTAAAAATATCACCTGTTGTAAAGGCGCCATTAACACCAACCAATAAAAATTGAACGGCTACGTAGTAATAATGACGTTCATGTCCTTCATCCATATAATAGAATGAAAACCATATAACAAATAATGTAATAATACTTGTAGCTGCTACCAGCAGAGCTGACAGCATGTCAGAAACGAGCGTAATTCCAAAGGGAGCATCCCACCCACCGAGATTGACGGTTTGTATACCATTTTGTCTGATCGTAAAAATCAGTACAAAGGATGCAATGACGGCCCCTAATGAAGAGATGATCGAGATCGTACGCTGGGCTTTAATGCGCTTCGGGAAAAACATTAAAACAGCAGCTGTAATAAAAGGGATGAGTATAGGAAGTAAAGGTAAATTAATCATTGCCTTCAGTCCCTCTCATTTCATCCATATTGTCCGTGCCAATTTCTTGATAAGCTCTGAAGCCTAACACTAAGAAAAATGCTGTAACCCCGAATGCGATAACGATAGCTGTTAATACCAATGCTTGTGGGAGGGGATCTGTATAGGCAGTAACCCCATCTGTTAAGATTGGCGCTGCTCCTCTTTTAAGACCACTCATGGTTAGCACAAGCAAGTGAACAGCATGACTTATGATCAATGTACCAAAGATAATGCGCAGCAGACTTTTGGAAAGTATAAGATAGGTCGCGCACATAAACAGAATTCCGATTACGATAGACATTAGAATTTCCATTATTCACTCTCCCCTATTGTTTGAATAATGGTCATTGTTACGCCAATTACGACTAAATAAACACCAATGTCAAACAGTACTGCTGTATGAAGGGATGTTTCCCCCAGTATAGGCAGGTTTATATAGTCAAAGGCATGTTTTAAAAACGGTTCGTTAAATAACAATGCACCAGTACCAGTCAAGATGGCGATCAACAACCCGGTTGCCGTCATCAATTTAAAATCAACGTGTAATATTACTTGAAGGGTTTTAATGTCGTATGCCAGCAATATTAGCAATAGCGCTGCAGCTGTCATCAGTCCCCCGATAAAGCCGCCGCCGGGCGTATAGTGACCAGAAAAGAATAAATCAATTGAGAACAAAATAATCATAAAGGTTATGATTTTTGTCACTGTTTGTAAAATGACATCGTTCGTCTTTTTCATTCTTCTTTCCCTCCTGCTGCTCGATATCGAATCATCGCGTAAATACCCATTGCTGCAATAGCAAGTACTGCAATTTCAAACAATGTATCAAATCCACGGAAGTCTACAAGGATAACATTTACCATGTTTCCGCCCGCAGCTAAGTCATACACATTGTCAATGTGGTATTGAGAGATGGACTCAAATGAGCGTGAGCTGAAAGAAGAAATGGAAATAAGTGTAATGGTCAGTCCCACTAATACAGAAATAACAGCATTGCCAAGCTTAAAGCCGATGCGCTCAATATTTCTGCTGATCCTTGGAAAGTGATAGAAGCAAAGAAGGAACAAGGATACAGAAACGGTTTCAATCACAAGCTGTGTAAGCGCAAGATCAGGTGCTCTAAATAATACAAAAAACAAAGCTACTGTGTATCCAGCTGCACCAACCGCTATTAGAGAGGTAATACGAGATTTTGCAAATATTACGGTTACGGCTGAAGCGACCAAAATAATTGCCAGTATGACTTCATAAAACTCGATTGGAGCAAGGTCTGTTGTATCTATGGCAAATCCATCTTTAATGAGAAGTGTTGACAATAAGATCGCTACAAAGAATGAGAAAATATACACTAAATATGTTCGCATAAAACCAGTCATATAAGCGTTTGATAAACGCAGAGAACCTTTTTCACTCAAAGAAAGACCCGCATCATACATACCGTTTAGTGTAAAGCGCTCAGGAATTCGGTTATAGATTCCTTGCCATTTTGCTAGTGTTGCATAGAGTAAAGCTCCGACAGCAATAATTCCGATCGTCATAAATAACTCAGGCGTGAATCCGTGCCAGAAGTAAATATTAACATCAACTGTCTGACCTGAATCAACCAGACTTGGCAAAATCGCTTCGACAGCAGGTTTTATCATACTGTTTGACAATAAATTTGGGAAAAAACCAAAAATAATAACAAGCGATACTAAAATAATGGGTGAAATAAGCATCCCAATTGGTGCTTCATGCGGTTTCTTCGGCAGCTTATCAAATTGTGGCTTGCCAAGGAACGTTTTAAATACGAGCTTAATACTGTAAACAAATGTAAATACACTTGCAATCCATGCAAGAACCGGGAAGAGCACGCCCCAGGTACTTAAGTTGAACAAATCCAACTCAAAAACAGAAAGCATTCCTGTTAAAAACATTTCTTTACTTAAGAAGCCGTTAAATGGCGGTAATCCAGCCATTGAAAAGGAGCCGATAATCGCAATTGTAAAGGTGATTGGCATTAAATTTACAAGGCCGCCGAGCTTGCGAATATCCCTTGTGCCAGTTTCATGGTCAACGATGCCAACCATCATAAACAGGCTCCCTTTAAAGGTTGCATGATTGATTAAATGAAATACAGCTGCAATGGTTGCTATCATGTAGATATTGTCATCTAATTGGTCATAATGAAGTGCGGCTGCACCGAGACCAAGCAAAGACATGATTAAACCAAGCTGGCTAATCGTTGAGTAGGCTAATATGGCTTTTAAATCTGTTTGTTTTACAGCATTGAAAGATCCCCAGAATAACGTGATGATTCCAAACCCTGCGACGAGCCAGAGCCATAAACCTGATTCAGCAAATACAGGGCTCATACGTGCAACTAGATAGATACCTGCTTTTACCATGGTAGCAGAATGAAGATATGCACTGACAGGTGTTGGTGCTTCCATTGCATCCGGTAACCAAATATGGAAAGGAAATTGTGCTGACTTTGTAAAAGCACCAAGTAAAATTAAGAGAAGTGCAGGAACAAACAGTGGATCAGTAATCAATGATTCTGACATGTTAATCAGCTCTTGAATGCTGAATGTCCCTCCCATAATGTATAGAAGCACAATTCCTCCAAGCATTGAAAGACCGCCAAAAACGGTAATAAGCATTGATTTTTGAGCTCCATAGCGAGAACGCTCTCGATCATACCAATAGCCAATGAGAAGGAATGATGAAATCGAGGTGAACTCCCAGAACATATATAAAACGATAAGGTTGTCTGAAAGAACGACACCGAGCATCGCACCCATAAACATTAATAAATATACATAAAAATTATGAAGTGCTTCTTTTTCTTTTGCGAGATAGTAGATGGAATACAGGACAACGAGTGAACCAATCCCTGTAATTAGTAACGCAAATAATAATCCAAGACCATCTACATGAGCTGTAAAATCAATCCCCAGGGAGGGAATCCATTCAAATGTTTTCGTGACGGTATTACCATCACTTGTTAGTGGAAGGTACTGGATGAAATAGATGAACAGAACGAGCGGGACAAGCAATACAAACCATCCCGTATGGATATTTCGAAACCCCTTAAAGAGAAAAGGGATGAGGACTGCCGAAAGAAAAGGCAGTAAAATAGCTAGGTGAAGCAGCGACAACGAAATCCCTCCTTTTAAATCACGACAAATTACTACAATGATTTACCCATTAATTGCAAATTTAAAAAGGCCTGAAATTGTATTCTGGTTAAATATCAGGATACAGGCCCCTCTTAACCTTGCTGTATTTACTTGTTCACTCACGTATATGGAAAGTATAACGTAAATAAACAAAGTATGCATATAATAACGTTTGCGAAATCACTCGTATAATGTAGCTACATATAGGAAAGAAGGCGTTTTTTAACCGATAAATAAAGAATTTTTTAAAAAATAAAATATTTAACAGAATACTTGATTTTTGTAGGATTCACTTCTTCAGCTTGAATTACTCTTTTCTTTAGATAAGTAAACGATTATCATAGTGAAAGTAGAGGATTGTTCAAGCACAATGAGGAGAATAGTTATGAAAAATGCTTATTTAACCGGCTACTTGCCGCTTTTTTCGATTTTCATGTTTAGTCTTTCATTCTCTGTATATGGAGTAGGGGTTCTTATTGAACTTTTTAAAGGGATTGGAATATATGCAGGGATGCGGGAGTTTTTATCGGAGTTTGAACTGAAAATATTTATATTAATTTTATTGATGATTGTATTTTTTATGGTGTTTGCAGCATTAAAGCTTATCGCTGAAACGATCAACGAGGTTTCTCTCCTTTTTTTCTCCAAAGACAATGAAGGAAAAGCATTGCAACAAGTGCGTTCAGGATCAATTATTTATTTTGTCGGATCTTTGGTTACAGTTGCAAGCATGCAATCTTTTATTGGACTTATTATCATTTTTTTCATTACATCATTTATTTATTTTATTTATTTTGTGATGAAGATACGGGAGACGTTAACGACAGCTGGAACGATTGGTGTTATCTCTTTTGAAGTCATTGTTTGGTCAGTGCTGCTGTCCAGTGTGTTTTATGTTTTAATAAGACTGTATAGCGGTCTTATGGCAAGTCTGCCGATTTTAGAACAAATCCCTTAATAAAAAAGGTCGATCCTCTCTGCCTATTGAGCAGAGGGATCGACCTTTTTTATTCTTTTACCGCATGATATCTCGCCAAATATAATGAGCAGGACGATCGAGTTCAATGCTTTCCATATTTTTAGGGAGGTCATGTCCCACCCAAACACCAGTAGTATATTCATTCGTTAATCCCACGGTCCAGTAGTCGAAATATTGGTTCGTTGTCCCGGTTTTAATTCCGACATACGGCTTTTGCACATTAGCAGGATTGCCGGTACCGGAAGCGGCAGCAATGGATAAAAGCTCTCTCATTTTTCCAGTTGTTGCTTGTGACCAGATTTGTACAGGTTCACGAGGCCATTCAAAGAGCGTTTTTCCATTCCGGTCGGTTACCTTTCGAATAGCATGTGCTGCTTGATAGGAGCCATCGATAAAGCTTGTATAGGCATCGGTCAATTCAAGTGGAGTCATCCCGTATGAAAACCCTCCAATCGCAGCTGCCAGTGTGTGATCCTCGGGAACCACATGATTAAAATGGAAGGGTGTTATGGATTGAAATGCATTTTCGATTCCAGTTTGCTCCATTAATCGAACTGCTGGTGTATTAAGTGAAAGCAAAAATGCGCGAGACATGGTCATACTGCCATAATCGACTCCACCATAGTTTTCAGGGCAGAAAGTACCATTACAATAATGGCTGGCATCCACGAGCTGGGATAAGGGAGCCTTGGTACGTTCAATGAAAGATGCGTATACAAGTAATGGCTTGATTGCTGAACCCGGCTGACGAACAGCCTGGTAGGCGCGGTTAAAATTATATTTATTGTAATTTTTCCCGCCAACCATGCTGACAATTTCTCTCGTATCATTACGAATCACGACAGCTGCACCTTCAACCTCTTCATAAGGAAGATGCGCTTTCACTGCTTGAATACTTTGCTGCTGCTGGTCTGGGTCTAATGCAGTGTAGATGGTAATTCCGCTATTTTTAACCTCTGCTGCTCGGTCATAAAGCTCATCAGTAATCTTCTTTCGGGCTTCTTCAGATTCAGCCTCATTTAACCTTTTATGATAGCCCTCTGTGAGTGAGATTAGTTCTGTCAGTTCATGTTCAACATAGACGGCATAGTCAGCATAATGATCCACACTCTTAAAAATGTTCAGTTTGATCTCTTCCGCTTTCAGTGCGTTTCCTTCTTCAGGAGAAAGCTTTTTCTCTTCAACCATCAAATCAATTAAACGCTCCTGCCGTTCTTTTGCCGCATCAAAGTGTGACAGAGGGTCATATTTTCCCGGGTTATTGGGGATAGCTGCAAGAAATGCTAGCTGCGCATTCGTTAGCCCTGATAGATCCTGCTGAAAATAAAACAATGCTGCTGATCGAATGCCGTAAACACCGTTACTGAAGTAAATAATGTTCAGGTAGCTTTCTAAAATTTCATCTTTTGTCATCGTCTTCTCTATTTCACTTGCATACAGAAGCTCTGTCATTTTTCGGTTGTATGTTTTTTCCTGTGTTAAATATAAATTGCGTGCAAGCTGCTGGGTTATTGTACTTCCCCCTTGTTGAATATGTGTAAATACAAGGTTTTTTACAACAGCCCTTATAATAGCACCAGCGTCAAACCCAACATGTTCATAAAAATTTCGATCTTCGGATAGAACAATCGTATCTTTAAGAAATGCTGGCAATTCCTCACTATTTGCATAAAGCCTCATTTCAGATGTTAATTGAGAGAAGCGGTTATTATTAGCATCCAGTAAAAAGCTTGTTTGCTCTGGTAAGACATTAGCAATATCGACCGCTTTATCCACCGCTTTATTATAGGCCTTTACATGTTGTACTTCCTGATGAGACCAAATCAACAGAAGTAAAAAGAGTGGTGTTAAAATTCCCACAGTTAAGTAGCCTACGGTCATTCTCATTGTTGTTCACTCGTTTCAATTATTCTATGTTTCATTAAACTGCACCATTTGCCTTCGGCTCCACCATAACAATCCAAAAGCACAAAGGAATAAACTGCCTGTGACAAAAAAAACAGACGAAATTCCTATAAATCCGGAGAGAATTCCTCCGACCGTTGGACCCACAACATTTCCGAGGAAACGAAAGCTTTGGTTGTACCCGAGTACTTCTCCTTGCATTGCTACAGGGGCTGCATTCCGAATGAAAGCTGTAACACTTGGAATGATTCCACCCATTGCAATTCCAAATAGGAAACGTAAAACAACCAGCTGCCATAGCTCTGTAACAAATGCTTGCGGGATGATAAAGAGGGCCGACAAAATTAATAAAAGGGTCAGTACCTTTTCGTAGCCAATTGCATCCCCAAGCCTGCCCCATGATCTTGTGGCAAGCAGATTACCAAAACCTGTAGCTGAAAATGCCAGGCCAGCTAAAAAAGCAAGATTTGCTGCAGATGTAAGTTCTCCAACATATAAAGCCAGAAGGGGCTGGATACTAAAGTTTGCAACCTGAACAAGGAAAGAGAGGATCATAACTGTCAGCAATAGACGATGTCCTGTGATATGTCGGATGACTTCTTTTCTCGAATAGGTTTGTCTATTCTTTTTATCGGCAGTTATTTTTTTTTCTGTAATCCAAATCATTACCACTGTTGCTGCAATGGTAATGGCTGCAGCCGTAATAATAAACGTATAACTAAATCCAAATGCATCGGCCATCATTCCGCCGATTAAAGGACCAAGCAGGCCTCCAGTAACGGTTCCCATTTGCAGTGTCCCAAGTGTTTTTCCAGCAATGTGTTTGGGAGTTTGAGAGGATATAAGTGCTAGAGATGTAGGGATAAAGCCTGTTACAATGCCTGTGATCATACGGAGTATAAATAGTCCCTCTACAGATTGGATAAAGCCCATTAAAAAAATACTTGCCGCTATTCCATATCCTGTTATTAGTAAAATAGGTTTATACCCAAAACGATCACCAAATCGTCCCCAGACAGGAGAAAATAAAAAGGCTGTTAAAAAAGTAATACCAAAAACTAATCCCGACCATTTTTGAACATACTGCTCTGAAAAATCTCCCATTGTACTGATATATAGTGATAGAAATGGGAGAACCATCGTTGCACTTGCTGCAACTAAGAAATTTGCGATCCACATTATCACTAAGTTTTTCTTTTCAATCGATATCGTAAACACCTTCTTTTCGGCTTGAAAAATAATTCTGTAAAATTACATAATATTTCGATTTGCTAAGTATTAAGTATACCTGATCGTTTTTTGAGCGCAACTTAAGAATCTCATCAGTAATTGTCGTATGAAAATTCAGACTATAATTTCTGCTTTCTCCCATTGCGTGTTATAATCAATCATAGATGACTTCAAATATCGGAAAAATTATATAAGAAAACGAATAAGAGGGGATTACAAAGGGGAGTGATCGTATGAAAGAGCAGAGCAATACGCTGATCTTCATTGATTTTGAGTTTTCAATGCCAGATGGGCGTGGATCAAGTGGATTCTTTCCGGAAATTATTGAAGTAGGGCTAGTATGTGTAAAGGACAGAAAGCTCATGAATCAATATTCCAGCTATGTAAGACCCCGAGTCTTTAAACGTCTATCAAGGAGATGCCGTTCTTTTTTAAATATCTCACAAGAGAATGTGGATAGCGGAATTACGCTTGCTGCTTTAGTAAAGCATTTATCAAGTATAAATGACGACGGTCAGAATACAGTGATCACATGGGGAAACATGGATATGAAGGTGTTAAAGCAAAATTGCGAGAAAGCACGTCTTTCATTTCCATTTACAGGCGACTTCGTGGATTTATCAATGGAGTATAAACGTTTTTTTGGGGACCGGAATCAAACAGGTCTTTGGAAAGCAGTACAAGAATACGGTAAGGATGGGATTGGAAACCATCATAAAGCGTTAGATGACGCCATGACGACCTATCATATACATCAGCTTGTGGAAAAGGACAAGCGATACTTAAACAAGGCTGAGCCAACGACGATCGGTGACCGTATTGACTTAGCCAAGCTGCAAAATTTACTTGTTCAATAAGTTGACGCGTGAGCAAAGCAGAAAGAGGCCTTGCTCACGCGTTATTTAACTATGCAAAGGAAATGGAATACATCAATTCGTATTCTTTTTTCACGCCCTGAAGTGCTTCAAGACTTTTAGCATTAAAGTCAGAAGTCGAGTCTTGCAGTTCGTTTTCCAGCATATTGACTGAAGACTTTAATGACTCAAAGTAGTCAGCAACTTCTCCTTCAAACGCTTTTATCATGTTAGAAGGAATATTGGTTCTTTCATTGAAAGCAAGTGCTTTTCGTTCATGAAAAAAGGGCACATTAACTTCATTCGGGTTGTGAAGATCTCCTTGTCTTGGGTGCTTTAGCACGGTTTTTATTTGAACTACATAATGTGAACCTTTGTCGGCTGTTATTTCGCCAATATACGCACCTGTTTTATAAAATGCTCTTACAACTTGTCCAGCTTGAAAATTAGTCATCTGCCATTCTCCTTTCTCTCCTGTTCTTATTGTAAATCAAAAGATGATTTTTTGTGAATGATCATGTAAAGTAGGGTTTGGAGGAGAACAATATGAAAATTCGTTTGCTAAGTGTTGTTTTTTTCTTCATTCTTTTGCTGACTGCATGTGGAACATCTGATAATTCCTCCATTCCAGATTTGAGTTCGAATGAAACAGAGGAGCAGAATGACACAACAGATGAAACGCAGAATGATGAAGTAAATAGTACAGAAAGTGAAGGAGAGAATACAGCAATGTACCCACAATTAACGACAGAAGTACGTGAAAATGAGGCTTTAGTTTCCATGAATACAAATATGGGAGCCATTAAAATTAAATTATTTCCTGAATATGCGCCTAAAACAGTGGAGAATTTCTTAACGCACAGCAAAAATGGCTATTATGATGGTTTGAAATTTCACCGTGTTATTAAAGACTTTATGTTGCAGGGCGGAGACCCAACTGGAACTGGCATGGGCGGAGAAAGCATTTATGGTAGCTCGTTTGAAGATGAGTTTTCTCAGGAGCTTTTTAACCTTCGCGGTGCACTGTCAATGGCGAACTCAGGTCCAAATACAAATGGCAGTCAGTTCTTTATTGTGCAAAGCAATGACATTGATCCAGGATTTAAAGGACAAATGGAGGAAGCGGGCTTTCCAGCAGAGATCGTGGAAGCTTATATGAAGAACGGCGGGACCCCATGGCTAGATTCTAAACATACTGTATTTGGTCAAGTTATTGAAGGAATGGAAATTGTAGATGAGATTGCAGCGGTTGAGACTGGTGCAAATGACATGCCAATTGAAGATGTTATTATCGAAAGCGTCGATGTCATTCAAGAATAAACACGGTTAGAAAAGAGACTGCAAGCAACTTTTTTGGGGATTATGTTAATCCGGCCGGGTGATTTCCGCTGCAGGCGCTCGCTTTCCGCAGGCGGTCAGTGAGCCTCCTCGGTGCTATACGCCTGTGGAATCTCCCATTGACTCATTTTTCTAAGCAGGAGTCTCACGCATCCGCGCCAATCAACATCGCGCAAAAATCAACAAATAGCTTGAATACAGCCTTTTGAAAAAATAAAAAGAACAATCATGTTTAAATCATGATTGTTCTTTTAAAATTCCACCTTATCATCTGCCATTTCAGTAAAAACTCCAATTCTTATTCACTCGTTTCATATGATCAAGGTTGAGTTGTCGCTGTTAAGCTATCTATGCTGAAACCTTGATCATTTTCTTTTGCTGACACGAATCTGTCACGTCTCTTAAGTGGAATCTGATTCTATCACTTGATATAATAAACCTAAACGTGCAGCGAAAGGATGGATTTTTATGCACCAGTGGCTTATTTTAAACTTGTTCTTATACTTTCCAGAAGATAAGTCAGAATATATTCCTGCAGCGATTACTTTTGTCATTTTTATGGTGGTTACTGTATTAACTTTCAGATTAATCCTTCGTGTATCAAAAAAACAGGAAGAAAAAACAAAAGAGTTGGAAGAAGAGATTAATCGTGGGCGCCAGCAGCAAATAAAGTCCTGAATATTTCCCGGGACATAATGATCATAAATTAAAAACCGACAAATGGGAAATATACTCCATTTTTCGGTTTTTTGTATAATGTTGAACTTTTATCATGGTTACTTCTATAATAATGAAAAGAAAGCCTGGTTGATTCACATAAAATGTTGAGGAGGCTGGAAATGCAAAATACACATATGATGGGTGTAGATATAGGTACAACGAGTACAAAGGCAGTGATTTTTGATAAAAGTGGACGTTTTACCGCAAAAGGAAATATTGAGTATCCGCTCTTAACCCATAATCCTGAAACAGCAGAACAGGATCCTGATCAAATATTTGATGCTGTCACAAAAGCGATTCATACAGCAATCAAAGCAGCACGTCTTCCATCTGAAGCCATTGAATTTATCTCATTTAGTTCAGCAATGCATAGTGTGATCGCGATTGATGATAAAGGGAACCCGCTGACGAAATCCATTACGTGGGCCGACAACAGAAGTGCTTCCTATGCTGAGAAAATTAAAGAACAAAATGGTCATGAGCTTTATTTGCGTACAGGCACCCCTATTCATCCAATGTCGCCACTTTCCAAGCTTGCCTGGCTTCATGGTGAGTATCCACAGTTATGTGAACAATCAGCAAAGTTTGTCTCCATAAAAGAATACATATTTTATAAATGGTTTGGGATGTATGAGGTTGACTATTCAATTGCTTCTGCTACAGGAATGTTTAATTTGGAGCAGCTGAGTTGGGATGACGAAGCGCTTAAGATAGCTGGCGTGACTCGAGATAAGCTTTCTGTACCAGTTCCAACAACGAAGTCTGTTAAAGGATTGTCAGTTCAACATGCATCACAATTAGGCATCCATTCGGAAACACCTTTTTTCCTTGGTGCAAGTGATGGTGTTCTATCAAACTTAGGGGTAAACGCAATGGATCCGGGAACAGTGGCTGTAACGATTGGAACAAGCGGTGCCATTCGAACCGTCACAGACCGGCCGATTACAGACCCAAAAGGACGGATTTTTTGCTACGCTTTAACAGATAGGCACTGGGTAATAGGTGGAGCTGTAAATAATGGCGGTATGATATTTAAATGGCTTCGGGATGAGCTTTGTCAGGATATCACTCTTGAAGCGGAAAAACTGGGTGTAAATCCTTATGTCGGACTGACTGAACTGGCACAGTCCGTTCCAGCTGGGGCTCATGGGCTTATCTTTCATCCTTATTTGGCAGGAGAACGTGCACCACTTTGGAATGCAAACGCAAGAGGATCTTTTTTTGGTTTAAGCTTGAATCATACAAAGTCAGATATGGTTCGTTCTGTGTTAGAAGGAATCGTATATAATCTGTACACAGTGTTAATTGCATTGGAAGAGTTAATTGGTGAACCGGTCCGCATTCAAGCTACAGGCGGTTTTGCCCAGTCTCCATTTTTGCGTCAGATGATTGCGGATATTTTTGACATGGAAGTGGTCGTGCCGGAAAGCTATGAAAGCTCCTGCTTTGGTGCTTGTGTACTGGGTTTGTATGCGTCAGGAGAAATTGAAAAGCTTGAAGAGGTGAAAAATATGATTGGAGCTGTTTATACACATAAGCCGAATGAACAGGCGGTTAAAGCGTATCAACAAATTGTACCTGTCTATATCCGCCTATCCCGATTATTTTCACAAGAATACGAGGCGATTGCGAAGCTGCAAAAAAACTTGGACTTGTAATTAGAATACATGAAAAATGAAAGGCCCTGCTATTGGTGATTTCCAAAAGCAGGGCCTTTATCTGTATAAGTCTATGGATGGATATCAGCTGAATGCGATTTTGAATCGTTTTAACCCTTCCACCAGGGTTTGGCGGGAACAGGCAATATTCATTCTTGTGAACCCGCTGCCGCCTTCTCCGTACTTATCACCAGGCTCTAATGCGAGCTTTGCTTTCTTTAACAGAAGCTCCTTTACCTCATCATCTGATTTTCCAGTGTTCCGGTAATCGATCCAAAGCAAGTAAGTACCTTCCGGCTCCATTAATGTAACACCGGGGATTTCTTTGATCGTTTTGCGAACGAGACGAACGTTCTCTTCTAAATAATCAATCAAAGATTCCAGCCACGCTTCACCATCTAAATAGGCGGCCTCCATTGCTTTAATCCCGAATGTGTTTAATGTGAAAAATCCTTGTTTTCCTTGGGCATCCTGTATTTTTTGACGAAGCTCTTTATTTGGAATGATCATAGAAGATGCCTGCAAGCCAGCTAAATTAAATGTTTTACTCGGCGCAATTAGCGTGATAGTATGATCCACTTCATTTTCAGCAGCAAGTGCTGTTGGGACATGTTTAGCAGTTTTGAAAATTAAATCCGAATGAATCTCATCTGATACGAGGATGACAGAATGCTCCTTGCACAGCTTGTTAAGTCTATAAAGCTCTTCTTTCGTCCATACTCTTCCTGACGGATTATGCGGACTGCAAAGCAAAAGCATTTTAACGCCATTCGCCAAACTTTCTTCAAGATGAGCCCAGTCAATCTGGTGGCGTCCGTCCATTTCGAGCAGTAAGCTCGTTGTAAGTGTTCGGTTATTTTTTTTAATCATATCAAAAAATGGAGTATAAACTGGAGAAAATGTAAGGATCTGATCTCCCTCGTCCGTCAATGCCTGTATGACTGTTGCGATGGAGGGGACAACACCTGTGCTGTAAAGTAGCCAGGGAAGGTGAATAGACCATCCATGACGCTTGTCCATCCACTGTTTAATGGCCTCACCAGTTGAGTCAGGGACATAAGTATAGCCAAAAGGAGGATGACGAAGCCGCTCTTCTAGTGCTTCCATCACTGCACCAGGCGGAGGGAAATCCATATCCGCAACCCACATCGGTAAAAGGTCATCTTCACCGAAAACCGTGTTCGTCATATCCCACTTAACGGAGTGAGTGCCTTTTCGATTTATCACTTGATCAAATTGCTCCAAAGACGATCACATCCTTTACTTTTTTCTATTCTATCGTAAAAGATTTAAGCGATTAAACCAAATAAATTCACTCGACATGGAGATTTATTCATGTGAAGATCCAAATTTGCAGGGGAACTTAAGATGCATACACACGGAGAATAGCTTAAGCTAAATTAGTAGTTGTCAGAAATTAAACTGTGGTAAAATAGTAAAACTTGAAACTTGAGGTTATTATGTATTTTCATATCCTTTATAATGGAACATAAACAAAAGACAAATACGATTGCTTTGAATATCTCAATAGATTAGGTGGGACAAATGGATATAAAAGAGATGAATTTTAAATTAGTCGCTATTTTACAGGACTGGGACCCATTTAACATGGGAGAAGAGGCATATGATACCGAGATTGCTGATGTGGTTCAGGCAGTCCATGATATGCATCATCCTTCCGATTTAGCTAAACGGATACAAGCTATTTATGAGTTTTCATATGAGCAATGGATTCCCTTGCAGGAATGTATAAAAATCTCGTATAAGCTTTTAGCTGTTAAAATGGAGGCCTCCTGCACAATTTGAAGAAAACCGTCATCCGAATAGGAATGACGGTTTTTTCATGTCGATTTATGGATAGACATTTCGTTCAAATTAACCAAGCCGTTTTGCCCTTCTATGATCGAACTTACAAAAGGTTAAATGATTCCAAGAAAATGATGAGTATTGCAAAAGGGGCAAGAAACTTAATAGCAAAATACCAAACATTCATCCAACCTGTAGAAGAAGCTCCTTTTTCCAATTCCTGAAACACATCTTCTTTTTTCATTTTAAATCCAATAAACAGACTGATTAGGAGTGCTCCTAACGGCAGTCCTATATTGCTTGTAAGATAGTCTGCAAAATCAAAGATTGATCGTCCTCCGATTATAACATCGTTAAGAACACCAAAGGATAGTGCGCTTGGAATACCAATCAAGAAAATCACAGCGCCGATCATCCATGAATATGGCTTTCTTTTTTCTTCACGGCCTTTTGTAAGAGTAGCTACTACAATTTCCAAAAGAGAAAACGCAGATGTTAAGGTTGCAAATAATAATAGAACAAGGAATACAAATAAAAAGATGCCGCCAAAGGCCAATTCATTAAATACTGCTGGCAGTACAACAAATACAAGGCCCGCTCCTTCATTCGGCTCAAAGCCTAATGCAAAGACGGCAGGGAAAATGACAAGACCGGCTAATATAGAGATAAGGATATTTAATGCCGCCACAGATAAAGCTGATTGACCGAGATTTTCATTCTCATTCAAGTAAGAAGCGTAGGTGATCATGACGGATACCCCAACACTAAGAGCGAAAAATGCTTGACCAAGTGCCAGCAGCATCGTTTCTCCACTAAAATAACTCCAGTCTGGAATAAATAGATATCGCACGCCCTCCATTGCTCCTTCAAGTGATAAAGAACGTACGGCTAAAATAATGAACAAGATCAATAGAGCCGGCATCATGTATTTGCTCGCTCGCTCAATCCCATTTTGAATCCCGCCTTGGACAACCGCAATCGTCATGACCATAAAAATAAGCTGTGCGATTAAAACCTCTGCAGGGTTTGCGATAATCGATTCGAATAACGCCCCATATTCTGCCTGTGATAAACCGGAAAGTTCACCTGTCATACTTCTAACCAAATAGGAGAGAATCCAGCCTCCTACCACACTATAAAAGGACAAAATAATCACGGCTACAAGTGTCCCGATAATCCCAATTACCGGCCATGCTGTTGATGGAGCAATCTTTTTAAATGTGCTAACAGCATCACCTTTTCCTTTTCTGCCGATTGTAAACTCAGCAATAAGGATCGGCCCGGCGATCAGAACTGTAAACAAGATAAAAAAGAGTAAAAAGATGCTTCCACCATTTGTACCTGCCATATATGGAAATTTCCATATCGCTCCAAGCCCAATTGCAGACCCGGCTGCTGCGAGTATGAACCCTAATTTTGAAGACCATTGCTGACTACCCATATTTTCTCTCCTAACTAAAATCTTATAATAACTTGTACATGCTACTACAAAAAGATTCAAAGAAGAATATTTTTTTAACAATATCATGAATATGTAATGATTTTTCTCGAATGAAATAGACAATTTTAGTATTTTTGGAGATGCAATTACATTTAATGAAAGGAAGTGATTCATTTGAAGGAAGATAGGCGTCGTAGTATTCAGGAAAAAGAAGAGAATTACCTTGCCTATTAACACATTGAACAGGACCACATGAGGATTGAACAATTCATTTTTCAAATGGGTGTGGACCGTAAAGCATTAACTCAAATTATGCAATCAGTCTATTCAAGTACCCTTCAATCATTTCATCCGCTGTTAACTCAATTGCAATCCATCTATACATATAAAGAGGCCATTAAATTAATTTCTGACCATCATAAAAAACAGGAAGAGCATAAACAAGCTGAAATGGAAAATGACTTGATGAAGAGTACGATGAGCGATCATCTGTTCTTGTATATGCAGATGATCGCCAGCTTCATACATTCATTAAAAACTTTCTGAAAAAGAGAAATAGCCGTTATATTAATATATTTTCACCAATTTAAAATTGAACTAATCAGCGAAGTGCTAGAACAGACCACAGATGAAGTGAAAATGTTGATTGATTCAGGCATACAGCATCTTATTCAACTGCTGTTGCTTCATAAATTATATTTAAAAATGGAGCCTCATATTCTGCCAAGCGAAATTGTGAAAAAGATAAAAGAGGAAGAATTTCAAGATGAATCTGCTCTGCTAAATAGGAAAAGGAAGAAATGGCCCTGGTTGGTCGGGATCAGTGCTGTCATCCTTGTTGGATCACAGTCTATGCATGTTATTTCATTAACGAGTAAAGACTCGGTCTGGAAAGTGGTATATGATGTCAGTCATTTTCTTTAATAAAAAGAATCGAACCTGTTTTTTCATGACTGCTCGGATTATTCTCTGTATTTAAATTTTGAGGCTGCGGTTACCAGTAGTCTATAACTAAAAAATCTAGTATTTGATTAAAACGACTTTAAACGAATTTTGCTTTATTTACTTATTAGTGCTATAATCAATAATTGCGTGAAAACGATAAAAATTATATATAACAGGAGTTGTTCCCATGTCTACAAATTTTGAAGCAGGACAAGTATTAACCGGAAAAGTTACAGGGATTCAGGCATATGGTGCATTTGTTGCACTTGACGAGAATACACAAGGACTTGTGCACATTTCAGAGATTACTCATGGCTACGTAAGTGATGTAAATGAGCATCTTTCAGTAGGTCAGGAAGTATCTGTGAAAATTCTTTCTGTTGACGAAAAAGCAGGTAAATTCAGCCTTTCTATTCGTGCAACTGAAGAAGCACCAGAAGCTGCGAAGCCACAGCCTCGTAAAGAGCGTCGCTCACAGCCTTCTAAAGCTGTTTCTCACACTGAAGACACAACTGGCTTTAACAGCCTAAAAGACAAGCTTCAAGAGTGGATCGATCAGTCTGATATGAAGCGCTAATATGGCTAAATCAAAAGATCCGGGACACCCTAAATGGGTGTCCCGGATCTTTTGATTTTTGATAGGTTATTTTTCTTTAAGCGGTATTGTAAATTTTGTCTGCTCATTCCTAAGGCATCTGCTGTTTTTGTAATATTGTAATCATGATATTGAAGAGATTTTTGAATATAATAAGACTCTGCTTCTTTTAAAAAGGCGTCAAGAGTTTGCGAAGCTTTCCCTTTTCTCACCATAAATGCAGAACCATCAAGGGGTGGTGCCCCGCTCATTGGATCACTGAATTTTAGTCTGAAATAGTGCGGCAAATGAGTGAAAGTGAGTATGTTTTCATGCCCCATTGAGAACATGGATGCCTCTATTACATGTTCGAGCTCGCGTACATTTCCTGGCCATTCATACTGGGTGAAGAGTGAAATGACCTCATGAGAGACCTCTTCAATTTTGGTTTGAAATCTTTCATTAAAATTATTGATAAAATAATGGCAAATGGCTGGAATATCTTTTTTTCGCTGTCTTAGGCTTGGTACAAAAATGGTAACATCACTCATCATATAGTAGAGTTCTTTATCCAAACGTCCTGACTGAATGGCATCAATTGGATCCTTGCTTACAGTTAAAATGGGATAAAGTAATGGATGTGGTACATTGCGGTGCTTTTTTTTCCACTCCATTAGCTCTTTGGTCAACCTTTTTTGTATAGGAATATCCATGTACTCCAGATGATCTAGAAACCATGTACCATTTGCTTCTCCTGACAGAAAGCCTCCCCCAGCAAAAATTTCTTCATGAAGCCGCTCCCCTTGAATTGACCTGCAGTCGATAGCATGAAAGGTATCTGATGACAGCCGCCGTTCTAAATGTATACTTTGAGCCAATCTCTCTTTACCGCATCCAGGTTCACCGATCAGCAAAATCATAGAGTTGGTTTTACTCGCTTTTTTTCCTTCGAATATCATATCTCTAATAAGTGGAGAAGTGCCGGTCCAATGATCAAATGACGAAAGAGCATGTACCGTTTTGCCGGGACTCTTCATTATCTGCTCCTTAGTTGAAACATCTCTTGCAATTTCCACCGCTCCAACGATTTCACCCTCAACGATAATTGGATAGCTGTCGTTTAAGGTCGTAATTTCAATTCCATTCGCGTTAAAGTAAGTCTGTTTAACATTAATGATTGGCTGCTTTGTTGCCAGCACCTGCAGCAGTGTACTATTTTCATCAGGGTGAAAACGAAAAACATCAAGCAACCGTTTATCTAATAAATCCATATCCTCGGTAGCCTCTAAGTTCCGCATTTTTTCATTATAAAATAAGGTGTGCCCATTAATATCGACGACATGTATGCCTTCTTGAATGCGGTCAAGAAGTTGGGCGACGATCTGTATGTTCACTTTATTTCCCGTTGGCAATGTCATATGCCTTCCTCCCTTGTGTGTTTTTTATAATCAGAAAAGAAAAAATAGTTGAAAATTGCCATATTATTTTGCATTATTATATATGTAAGCGATTAATTAACGCAAATATTTTTTGCGTTTTAACAAAATAAATTTAGATATAGGAGGCATATTATGATTCCCTACAAGCATGAGCCATTTACAGATTTCTCATTAGAGGAGAACAAGAAAGCTTTTGAATTAGGTCTTGAAACTGTTCGAGCATATCTAGGTCAAGATTATCCCCTTGTCATTAACGGTGAACGTGTGACAACGGAAGAAAAGATTATTTCTTATAATCCCGCGAACAAACTAGAAGTTGTTGGTCGTGTATCAAAAGCAAACAAGAAGCTTGCGGAACAAGCGATGCAGGCTGCTGATGAAGCATTTAAATCATGGAGTAAAGTAAAGCCAGAAATTCGTGCAGACATTTTGTTCCGCGCATCCGCGATTGTTCGGCGACGTAAACATGAGTTTTCTGCTCTGCTTGTAAAGGAAGCAGGTAAGCCTTGGAACGAAGCGGATGCTGATACGGCTGAAGCCATTGATTTTCTCGAATATTATGGACGCCAAATGCTGGAGCTTAAAGGTGGTATGAAGGTCGAAAGCCGTCCTGGAGAATTTAACCGTTATAATTATATCCCGCTAGGAGTGGGTGTTGTTATTTCACCGTGGAACTTTGCTTTTGCGATCATGGCTGGCACAACGGTAGCAGCGCTTGTCTCCGGTAACACGGTTCTGCTTAAGCCGGCTTCTACAACGCCGGTTGTGGCAGCAAAATTTGTAGAGGTACTGGAAGAAGCGGGATTGCCTAAAGGTGTACTTAACTATATACCTGGCAGCGGAAAAGAAGTGGGAGATTACCTTGTCGATCATCCGCGCACTCGTTTTATCAGCTTTACTGGATCACGTGATGTCGGCACGCGTATTTATGAACGCGCAGCGAAAGTGCATCCAGGACAAATTTGGTTGAAGCGTGTGATTGCAGAAATGGGCGGGAAAGATACCATCATCGTAGATAAAGAGGCTGATCTTGAACTGGCAGCACAATCCATCGTAAAATCTGCTTTTGGCTTCAGCGGACAAAAATGTTCAGCGTGTTCACGTGCAGTAGTTCTTGAAGAGGTCTATGATCAAGTACTGGACCGGGTTATTGAATTAACAAAGGAACTGACATTTGGAGATACTGAGGATGGAAGGCCGTTTATGGGACCAGTTATCGATCAGGCTGCATTTGATAAAATTACAAGCTACATTTCAATCGGTAAAGAAGAAGGGCGCTTAGTAGCTGGAGGAGAAGGAGACGACGCTAAGGGCTACTTTATACAGCCGACCGTATTTGCTGACCTAGCGCCAGATGCACGCATTATGCAGGAGGAAATTTTTGGTCCTGTTGTAGGCATTACGAAAGCGAAAGATTTTGATCATGCATTAGAGATCGCAAATAATACAGACTATGGATTGACAGGTGCAGTCATCACGAATAATCGCATGAACCAGGAGAAGGCGCGTGAAGACTTCCATGTTGGAAATCTATACTTTAACCGAGGCTGTACAGGTGCCATTGTGGGTTACCAGCCGTTTGGCGGTTTTAATATGTCTGGTACAGATTCTAAAGCGGGTGGACCGGATTATCTTCTACTTCACCTTCAAGCAAAAACAACTTCAGAAATGCTGTAAATAGTATTTTCACATACACTATATAGTCGGCCTAAAGAGATGAGATTGCGCAATCATGGAGTGAAGAAAACTCTTTAGCGCTTAAATAGAGAAAAAGGGTGTTCTCCTTTTTCTCTGCTAAATCATTTATCTTTAGGCCTTTTTTAGAGGATGAAAACGTAATTGGAGGGAACGGCATGACTTCATCATCATCGATTATTGAAAGTACAAAACAATTTGGAGCGAATAACTACCATCCGCTGCCAGTTGTTATTTCAGAGGCTGAAGGGGTGTGGGTAAAGGATCCCGAAGGCAACAAATACATGGATATGCTAAGTGCCTATTCAGCGGTCAATCAAGGTCATCGTCATCCACGTATAATTCAAGCGCTAAAGGACCAAGCTGACAAAGTAACCTTAACCTCACGTGCGTTTCACAATGACCAGCTGGGGCCTTGGTATGAGCTTATTTGCAAGCTGTCTGGAAAAGAAATGGCACTGCCGATGAATACAGGAGCAGAGGCCGTTGAAACAGCGGTTAAAGCGGCAAGGCGATGGGGATACGATGTAAAAGGAATCGCACCAAATAAAGCTGAAATAATTGCTTGTAATGGCAATTTTCATGGGCGTACGATGACGGCTGTATCACTTTCATCAGAAGATGAATATAAGCGCGGATTTGGGCCGATGCTGCCAGGGGTTAAACGTATACCTTATGGTGATATTGAAGCGCTAAAAGAAGCCATTACTCCTGAAACGGCAGCGTTTTTATTTGAACCCATTCAGGGGGAAGCAGGCATTGTTTTTCCACCAGCTGGATTCTTAAAAGCAGCTCGTGAACTATGCAAGGAAAACAATATATTGTTTATTGCAGATGAAATCCAGACGGGACTGTGCCGCACTGGAAAAATGTTCGCTTGCGAGTGGGGAAATGTAGATCCAGATATGTATATCCTTGGGAAGGCGCTTGGCGGAGGGGTTTTCCCAATCTCCTGCGTAGTGGCGAACCGTGATGTGCTTGGCGTCTTTAATCCAGGTTCACACGGCTCTACCTTTGGCGGAAATCCGCTGGCGTGTGCAGTGTCCATAGCCTCATTAAATGTGTTACTGGATGAAAAACTGGCGGAGCGCTCACTAGAAATGGGTGCTCATTTTATAAGGGCTCTACAGAAAATCGATAACCCAATAATAAAAGAAATACGCGGCAGAGGTCTGTTTATTGGAATGGAACTACACGAACCTGCACGCAAATATTGTGAGGCATTAAAGCAAGAAGGATTACTGTGTAAAGAAACCCACGATACAGTCATTCGACTTGCTCCGCCGCTTGTCATTACGAAAGATGAACTTGATTGGGCAATCGATAGAATAGTACGTGTTTTAACACGATAGAAATTTACGAAAAATAGTCGTCTAGAAAGTGTGTCTATGATACAATAGTGCCGATTCAAATTATTGAAACAAAAAGAGGCGAGCAGCAACCATGGGAGAAAATTTAAATCTTTTTACATCCACGCAAGAGACGATTCACGAAGCACTGTCAAAGATGGGCTATGAAGAATCATTGTATGAGCTTATGAAAGAGCCATTGCGTATGTTAACCGTTCGTATGCCTGTCAGAATGGATGATGGAAGCACGAAGGTCTTTACAGGCTATCGTGCACAGCATAATGATTCTGTCGGACCAACAAAAGGTGGCGTTCGTTTCCATCCGGATGTAGATGAGGAAGAAGTAAAAGCCTTATCAATGTGGATGACATTAAAATGCGGCATTGTTGACTTACCTTACGGTGGAGGAAAAGGCGGTATTATTTGTGATCCTCGTACCATGTCGATGGGAGAGCTGGAGAGGTTAAGTCGTGCTTATGTACGGGCGATCAGCCAGATCGTGGGCCCAACCAAGGATATTCCAGCACCTGATGTGTATACAAACTCACAGATTATGGCTTGGATGATGGACGAATACAGCCGAATTGATGAATTTAACTCTCCAGGTTTTATTACTGGAAAGCCGATTGTTCTCGGAGGGTCTCAGGGACGTGAAAAAGCTACTGCTCAAGGGGTAACTATTTGCATTGAGCAAGCGGCAAAAAAACGTGGAATTGATATTAAAGGTGCTCGTGTAGTCGTACAAGGCTTCGGAAATGCTGGGAGCTTCTTAGCGAAATTCATGCATGATGCAGGGGCGAAGGTTGTTGCTATATCAGATGCCTACGGGGCTCTTTATGATCCTAAGGGATTGGATATTGACTACCTCCTTGATCGCCGTGATAGTTTTGGAACCGTAACTACATTGTTCGAAAGTACCCTCTCTAATAAAGATCTTCTAGAAATTGATTGTGATATATTAGTACCTGCTGCAGTATCGAATCAAATCACTGCAGAGAATGTTGATAATATAAAAGCTTCAATTATTGTTGAAGCAGCTAATGGCCCAACAACAAAGGAAGCAACGAAACGCTTAAATGAGCGGGGCGTTCTTCTCGTTCCAGATGTGTTAGCTAGCGCAGGCGGCGTTACCGTATCTTATTTTGAGTGGGTACAAAATAACCAGGGCTACTACTGGACAGAAGAAGAAGTAAATGAAAAGCTTGAGAAAAAAATTGTAGATGCTTTTAACCAGGTGTATGAAATTTCCCAAAGCAGACGAGTGAATATGCGTCTTGCAGCCTACATGGTTGGTGTGCGCAAGACTGCAGAGGCATCCCGATTCCGCGGCTGGGTTTAAAAACAAGGCTATGTGAAAAATCATTGTTGGTTTTGGACTTATATTGATTGGAGCGTAAGGCGCGATACTCCCTCGGAAAGCGAGCGCCTGAAGCGGAAATCAACAAGTAAGTTTAACAGAGTTGAAAACAAAAAAAGACTGACCATCACGCGACAGACACGAAGAACGCTGTGTCATGTGATGGGTCAGTCTTTTTACGTTGTCAGCTGCGGCTCGCGCTCACGTTCGTGTGTTCGCTGTACTTCCTGAGATGGTTTAAACAGCAAGCCAAGGTTGATAAGACCAGCGATTCCGACTAGGCCATAAATGATCCGGGATATACCAGAATCTTGACCACCAAAAATGGCTGCCACTAAATCAAATTGGAAGAAGCCGATAAGCCCCCAATTTAAAGCACCTATAATGGTTAACAATAGGGCAATCCGCTGAATAGCGCTCATTCTCTACCCCTCCTTTTAAGATGGAAATCCATATTAGTATGTCTCGCAATAAAGAGATCATACAGCATTTAAAATGAGCAAGTATTTTGCAAAGGAAAGGGAAATCCTTGATAATGAAACATGATGAAATGGAGGCGGTAATTTTGAATACATTCACTTTTTATAACCCAACGAAATTAATTTTTGGTAAAGATCAACTTGAACAGCTAAAAGAACAAATTCCTCAATATGGAAAAAATGTCCTCGTCGTTTATGGTGGAGGAAGCATAAAAAAGAACGGTTTATACGATAAAGTAATGGTAGTACTAAACGAAATCGGAGCCAATGTCTCTGAACTATCTGGTGTGGAACCTAATCCGCGTCTTACCACGGCTGAAAAAGGAATCGATATTTGCAAGACTGAAAACATCGACTTTATTTTAGCAGTAGGCGGAGGAAGTGTTATTGACTGTACGAAGCTTATTGCAGCAGGAGCAAAGTATGATGGCGCTGCTTGGGATCTAGTGACAAAAAAAGCGATCCCTAATGATGCATTGCCATTTGGTACTGTTTTGACATTGGCGGCAACAGGATCTGAGATGAATGCAGGATCTGTTATTACCAATATGGAAACGCAGGAGAAATACGGCTGGGGAAGTCCTGTAACATTCCCGAAATTCTCTATTCTTGATCCACAGCATACGTTTACGGTTCCACAGGACCAGACAATCTATGGTATTGTCGATATGATGACTCATTTATTCGAGCAGTATTTCCATAATACGACCAATACACCAGCGCAGGATCGTCTTATTGAAGGTGTATTGCGCACAGTGATGGAAACTGGGCCGAAGCTCGTAAATGATTTAGAAAACTACGAACATCGTGAAACCATTTTATTCACAGGTACACTTGCGCTAAACGGCATGCTGCAAATGGGCTATCGCGGTGACTGGGCTTCTCACAATATTGAGCACGCCGTTTCTGCCGTATACGATATTCCGCATGCGGGCGGTCTTGCCATCTTGTTCCCAAATTGGATGCGACACAATCTTGATGTAAATCCTGCACGCTTTAAGCAGCTGGCCGTTCGCGTATTTGATGTGAACCCAGAAGGCAAATCGGATAAAGAAATCGGTCTTGAAGGTGCCGATGCGTTACGTGCATTCTGGACAAGCATTGGGGCGCCATCACGCTTGTCAGACTATGATATCACAGATGAGAAAATTGATTTGATGGCTGATAAAGCGATGATTAATGGTGAATTTGGTAACTTTAATAAACTGAAAAAAGAAGATGTTGTTTCAATTTTAACGGCATCTTTATAATGAGGAAGAGGCAGCTGACAGTATTTTGTCAGCTGTTTTTTAATCGGTGAAAAATTTGTCGGCAAAAAAATATATCTGAATGCGGTTACATTCAGTGCCGATTCTTGATTCTATCTCTTGCATTCGTTAAAGTGTAGTAGAAGAAAACTAATGACGGGGGAACAATATGACACATATTCGTTTTGATTATTCAAGAGCACTTGATTTTTTTGGAGAACATGAATTAACGTATCTTCAAGATACAGTTAAACAAGCACACCATACATTACATGAAGGAACGGGTGCAGGCAGCGAGTATCTTGGATGGATTGATCTTCCAGTTAACTATGACCAAGAAGAATTTTCTCGTATTCAGGAGGCGAGTACGAAGATTCAAAAAGATTCTGATGTGCTTTTAGTTGTTGGAATCGGCGGTTCTTACCTAGGTGCCCGTGCAGCAATTGAAATGCTGAATCACAGCTTTTATAATGCCATAACAAAGGAACAGCGCAAAACTCCTCAGGTTATTTTTATAGGAAACAACATTAGCTCTACATATATGCGTGATGTAATGGATCTTTTAGAAGGAAAAGACTTTTCCATTAACGTCATTTCAAAATCTGGTACAACAACAGAGCCTGCCATTGCTTTCCGTCTTTTCCGGAAGCTATTGGAAGATAAATACGGTACAGAAGAAGCACGTACACGTATTTATGCAACAACTGATAAAACGAAGGGCGCGCTTAAAACATTAGCTGCTGATGAAGGATTTGAAACCTTTGTTGTACCTGATGATGTTGGAGGACGCTATTCTGTTCTAACAGCAGTAGGCTTATTGCCAATCGCTGTGAGCGGAGTGGATATTGAAGGTATGATGAAGGGTGCTGCGGATGCACGCGAAGCATACAGCTCTTCAGAACTGACTGAAAATGAAGCGTATCAATATGCAGCGGTTCGAAACGTTCTTTACAACAAAGGAAAAACTATTGAAATGCTCATTAACTATGAGCCGGGACTTCAGTATTTCAATGAATGGTGGAAGCAGCTGTTCGGTGAAAGTGAAGGAAAAGACCAAAAAGGGATTTTCCCAGCGTCTGCTAATTTCTCAACAGACCTTCATTCACTAGGACAATATGTTCAGGAAGGTCGCCGCGATCTTTTCGAAACAGTCGTAAAAGTAGGAAAAGCGCGTCACGAATTAACAATCGAGGAAGCTTCAAGCGACTTGGATGGACTTAACTATCTTGCAGGTGAAACGGTTGATTTCGTTAACAATAAAGCCTTCGAAGGAACACTTCTTGCTCATACGGATGGAGGCGTTCCGAATCTTATTGTTGAAATCCCAGAAATGGATGCCTATACATTTGGCTATCTTGTTTATTTCTTCGAAAAAGCATGCGCGATGAGCGGTTATCTTCTTGGTGTTAACCCATTCGATCAACCGGGTGTTGAGGCTTATAAAGTGAATATGTTTGCTTTACTTGGCAAACCAGGCTTTGAAGAAAAGAAAGCAGAGCTTGAAAAACGTTTAAAATAATATTATCTTCAACTAAAAGGCGAGTGCAAACTGGTTACCCCAGCAAGCGTTCGCCTTTTTGTCTTATTAAAATCAGCGTGTGAATCTGCATAACAGAAATCAGAGCGGGGACAATAAACCAACAAAGGAGGGATGGCTATGATTGAAATCTTATCAACATTAGAGGGCTATAAAACAACGTTAAATAAGCTTGAAACCGTCTTAAAGCCTTTAGGCTTTTCGATCGGCGGAGGCTGGGAATACGATCACGGGTATTTTGATTATCCTGTATCAAAAGAAGAATCCTATTATTTTGTCCGACTTCCATTTAGCACGCTTGAGGGTGAGCTTGATTCCCCTGGCGTCACAGTTGAACTAGGAACACCGTTTGTACTCGGCCATCAGTATCAGGCGGGAATTGACCATGCTGATGTTAATAATGTAACAGCCTCATTCAATCAGTTTCAGAAGCCGTCAGACCCAGACACTGAAGTACCAAAGGAAATTGAGCAACAAGGAAAAGAAATTGTTGAAAAAGCAGAAATAGCGCTTCAGGAATAAGTAATTAATGACTGATGGAGCGCGTTACCAACCGTATAATGCGATTCAATGATCGATGTCGCTCCGGCCTTCTTCGCAGATGCTATTTGTTCATGAGTCAGCAGCTCCACAATACATGGAATGGTTGGATGCAGTCCTCTAACCGTTAATAACGTTAAAATAGTCTGAGCATCCGCTGTTTCTTCATCTAAATGCTGATTGGCAGTAATGATAACGGCACTTGCTCGATCTACTGATGCTCGTTGTAAGGTCGATGGATGAATGGCCTTTCCTTTAATGAATTGACAAAAATCTGATTCAAATCGAGGATGGTACTCTATAGATTCATCGACTAATACATACGAAAAACCATCGTCCTGATCAAGCAGCCAGGATGTGCGCGCATTCCATCCAATGATGACAACATGCCCAGATCCTTTATAATCCTGTTTCCCTTCATAGAACTTTTGATGACGTGTAAAAGCAGTTGAAGCAATAGTGAAAAAAAAGCTCGAAATAACCCCTGCACCAAATAATAAAATAAAAGCCGCCATCCATCGTCCAGCTGCTGTCGTTGGTGCATAATCACCATAGCCAACAGTTGAAATGGTAATTAACACCCACCATGCACCCTCCGCTACCGTAGGGAATGTACTAGGCTCAATAAAATGAATTGCAATACCAAAAAGTAAAACAAATACACCAATCAAAATAATTAAGAAAAACCATCTCGGCCAGCGCCAGACCCATGACCAATCCATCTCCTGCATCACCTCTATCAACAGTGTTGCCATTTTCGTAAAAAAATTTCAAAAAGCTATTGTCATAAGAGAAATAATCCGTATAATGGAACATGTACCGTTTGAAGAAACTTATCCTTGAGGTGAATATTTCTCTCTGGTTCAAATACATATTCGGGGCCATAGCTCAGCTGGGAGAGCGCTACGCTGGCAGCGTAGAGGTCAGGGGTTCGAGCCCCCTTGGCTCCACTACCCGAAACCCTTGAGGCGTAACGCTTTGAGGGTTTTTATTTTTGTCTTTTTTTGTGTAGCGTACCCGTCATGGTTACCGTTTGGTTACCATTTTTAAATTCGATGAATTTTAGGGGAGAATACATCGTCCAATTTAGTTGCCGTCATTTTGTCAGCTTCGAAGATTTGATGCCCATAAGTATCCAATGTAAAAGTTGAACTTGCGTGACCGATTCGTTTTGATGTCGTGTTCGGATCCACTCCACTAAAAAGTAAAATGGAAACATGTGTATGACGCAGATCGTGGAGAGAAATATAACGCATATTTGTTTTGGTGCAGAATCGTTTCCACCATCTTTGAGGTGTATTCGGATAAAATACCTCACCACTCTCATTACAGAATAACCAATTTTCTTTTTGGTTATAGGCGGAGCCCCTTTTAAATTTCATTATGCGTATTTCTTTTACTAACAATTCAAGCTTGCTTATAACAATAGAGGGGAGAGTGAGGGTTCGTTCTCCACGTTTTGTTTTCGGATCTTTGACATGCCTTTTTCCACCTCTTCCTTTAACCACTGTTTTATAAATCTGTACCATCCCGTTTTCGAAATCGATCGCATCCACAGTCATCCCCAAGCATTCTCCTTTTCTTAAACCCCCATAAACAGCAAGGTAGACAAAACAACGCCAGTGCAGCAATTCATCTTTTAATAATTCGGTTAGTGTTTTGACTTCTTCTACCGAATAAACATTATCTGATTTATTACTTCTACTGCTTGGTGCCTTTACCCCTTCAAGAGGATTTTCTTTGATAACCTTCCATGTTTATAAAAGGAATAACAATATTCTTTTTTTATATTATGAGTGCGTCAAATCCCGTTATCAAGTCGAGTGTTATCGCTATAACATAAGCAATGAAAATATATATTAACAAAAACTTTCATGATTGAATCTGCTTTTCAACCTGTTGAGAGGCTACAGGAGGATGAAGAAGCTTAAGCTTTGTTTCAATTTGCTGAATAAAGATATCAAGGTACCACTTCAGCAGATTGAATTCGATCTGTTCCTGCTTTTGTCCGTAATAGATAAAATCATTTCCGAGCACTCTAACGACTTCCTCAGAGGTTAAGGCGCCTTGAGTATCTACATAGTCTTTTAAAGCTTCAAATAATTTTTTTGATTTTACTTCTGCCTCGTCTTGTTTTAGCGCTTTAATCGCAAAATCCTTTACTAAAAATTCTAGAGCAAGCCGATAGCCTACACCAGCTACCTCAAAATGATTTTGCTGCTCAGAGCTGAACGCTTGATTATAAATATCGATGAATTTCGGAGAAGTATCCTCTACTAATCTACTAAATTGAGACTTTCTTGTGCTCGGGTAGCAAGAAATAAATTCAATATTTTCTTTTTCTTTGTTTTTTCTAAGATGAGTAGTGACAAAATTTTTAAAGCAATCAGGACATTGATGTAAGAAAATATTGATTTCTTCCTTAGAATTATAGTTATAGCTATGAGATTTTGTGGTGATCGGTTTCATTGCTTGAGAGCAATGGGGACAGTGGCTAGGTATCAATATTTTTATTTGATGATAATGATTAGATGCTGGAAAGCTCAAACTATTCATTTTAAGAAAATCCATACAATCCCTCCTCTCTGAAAATATACCATATTTGTCTATTTACGTTTATAACTACCAAAAGAAAAGGTAGTTTTATCCTAGAAGTTTTTATAAATTATAATCAATCTTAGCGGATATATTGAAAGTGGGGCATTATAAATGAATGGTAAAAGATATAGTTTCTGCTATTAGACTAAATGACAGAAAGAAACCCCCTCGGCAATGATTGCTGAGAGGGTTCCTGTTTTTTCCTACAGTTCTAATTCTTCGATCTGGTTGAGTGTGTCTCTAAGTTCATTTATTGTCGTAAAGATTTCTGTATTGTTTAGCTGTTCAATGGCGAGTTCTCCATTTTGATATACACGGTCGATTTCTTCTATTAGTTGTTCGTTTTTGCTGACAATTGATTGATGGATATCTTCAGCAAGTGAGGGAGGCTCAATTTCATTAAATTCCTCAATGTTTGCTCTCAATGCTGTCAATTGCTCCTCGAGTTCTTCTTTTGCTTCAGGACTTGTAGCTGCGTCATTTAGCAGTGAAGAAGCTTCTTCACCGAAAGCAGTCAGTTCATTTATATACTCAGTTCCTTCGTTTACGTAATTTACAGAGCTGTTTACTTCTTCCAAAACTGAACAGCCACCAAGAATCAAAAATGTACATGTTAATAGCAAAAGACTTATCTTTTTCATGTTGTTCTCCTTTCAGTCGAATAGAAATATCATACCATGTGGCGATTAAAAAGAAAGTATTGTCTATATAGACACTCTTTTTGCGAACAAACTTTATGAATTCTCTACAATTTTCTCACTATTGTCACGAATAGAAGGACGATAGGTTTCACAGGTAAAAAAGAGCCTATCTAAAAAGATAGACTCTAATCAATTATGACAATCTGTTATTTAGATTCAAAAACAGCCAAAGGAAGTACGGCGCTAACGACATACTGACCAGCATCAACGATCTCTGATATTTTAAGATCTACACATAGGCTTGAAAGCAAATAAGCATCTATTTTTGGCAGGTCATACGTTTCGGCAATATGGTCTACCATTCCGCGAAGTGCATCCTGAGAAGCTGCCATTAAGTCAGGTCCAACACCTGTTGTTCCGTAGAAACCTGCATGGTTTACCTTTGGTGTTAACGCACCTTTTGTTTGAAACTGTGGAGAAGGGATTGTTTTTCCTTTGATTAGTGTAAATCTCAGACTGGAAAACATCGGGCACTCCAGCGCTGACACACAGACCTCTCCATCTCCTTGTGCGGCATGACCATCGCCGCAGCTAAAAAGAGCACCAATTTCTTGAACAGGAAGATACAGTGTCGTACCTATCATTAATTGACGTGTGTCCAGATTGCCTCCAAATGTTCCAGGGGGCATGATTGGGGAGCCGTTAGCATCTTTAGGACAAACGCCCATCGTCCCTAAAAATGGTTCGATTGGAACTTTGATATCCTCTCTGAAATGAATGTATTCACCATCGGATAAATCAAATGTGCGAAGATACGCATCAGGAAATTCTTCGGCCAAGAGTCCGAGCCCTGGAAGAACTGCTGTCCATCCCCAGGATTTTGCCTTCAAATCCAGAATTTCAACCGCAAGGGTATCTCCAGGTTCAGCGCCTTCGATATAAATAGGCCCTGCGAGAGGGTATACTCGACTCCAATCAAGCTCACCAATCGAAGCTGTTGTTGAATCTATAGTGAATTGGTTATCCGTTACTTCTCTCGTATCAAACATAACCGTGTCTCCACTTTCAATTGTTAATACTGGCTTGTGCTGTACATCCCATGTGTAATGGACAATATTAGTAGGGAAAGTATGTGTCTTAGGCAAAAGTAGTTCCTCCTTTATGGCTATCACCATTTTTTATATTCTCTTATTTTTCTGATAGTTTGACAATAAAAATGCTCAAAATAAAATTTTGTGCAGTTGAGTGTGTGTTTTCTTAACTGTTGTGAAATTATTCGTTCATATTAAGAAGGGCTCTGTGCCTGTTTTGAATTCACGCGTTTATGTATGATCTTCTGCATGCAGGTCAACTCTAAAGAGAAAGGAGGTGTTCAATTATGGCCCTGGATGTTTTGTGCGAAGTGAACAATTGTGTTTATAACCGTGAAGGACAAAAATGCGCAGCTAATAAAATTTTTGTCGTGAGCCATAAAGGGAAAAAAGCTTCTTCACAGGAAGAAACGGATTGTAAAACATTTGAACCGATAGAATAAGCATGCGGCGCCTCCATAAGAAATAAATTGAGGGTGTTTCAAAAGCATCTCATTTGAAACGATTATGATGCCTCATTTGCGGGAAACGAAAAAGCCAAGCGTCCATATAAACGGATGTTTGGCTTTTTCATGACTTTATCTGCTTTCAATTTCTACGCTGCGGACACCGGGGAGCTGTGAGAGATGCGTGTAGATATCCGTCGTTAAACGCTTATAATGTACAGATGTCCTTAAATCCAGCATGTGGAGGTCATCTTTCATATCCTTCAACTTCATCTTTTCTATTTTAATCTTATCTTCTTTAAGTTCTTTGACAATATCATTAATGAAATCGGAATTATGCACGATAATTTTCAAATATACTTCTTTCTCTTTCAAGCGCATCGGACCAATCCACATTAATAAAAAAGGAATAAGTTCAACACTAATGATGAGAAGAATAACGCCTAAAATAGCTTCCATAAAAAAACCGGCTCCTACTGCGATGCCAATTCCGGCAGCTCCCCAAATAATGGCTGCTGTCGTCAGACCTGATATCGTATCATTTCCACGGTGCAAGATCACGCCTGCTCCCAAAAAGCCAATACCCGAGACAATTTGAGCAGCAAGCCGTAACGGATCCATTGTAATATTTACTTCGGCATCTCCAGGAAAAGAATAAGCAGATTCCATCGAGACGATCGTTAACAAACAGCTTACAATAGAAAGGACTAAGCTTGTCTTTAGTCCGACAGGCTTGCGTTTTAATTCTCGCTCTAGTCCAATAATTAAACCAAGAAGTGCTGTAAGCCCAAGTTTAACAATAATAATTTCATCAATTTCAAACACAAACAATCCTCCTTAAACACAGATAGCAAAAAGGTAATAAGACATGTACAATATAGCAATCAAGCTCTCCGTTATTAGTACCGTAATCTTAGTATATCTTGTAGAAGGAGATTCCACTATGCAGCATCCAAATCGAAATGCTTATATCGCGATCATAATTGGCGTATTGTCGGTATCCTTTTCTGCTATTTTGGTAAAGCTTTCCGCTGCTGAAGCGGGAGTGATTGCTTTTTATAGACTATTTTTCACTGTTCTCATTATGTCGCCGTATTTTTTTCTTTTCTATAGAAAAGAAGTAAAGAAGCTTAAGCGGAGAGATTGGGTCTTCTCGATTATTGCTGGTATCTTTTTGGCGTTTCACTTCATTTTATGGTTTGAATCATTGAATTATACTTCAGTGGCCAGTTCAACAGTTTTGGTAACACTGCAGCCGCTTTTTGCATTTGTAGGTTCATACTTCTTCTTTAATGAACGGATAACAATGAGAGCAGCTGTAGCAGCTGTTATTGCTATAGGCGGAAGCATCATCATAAGCTGGGGGGATTTTCAAATAAGCGGAATGGCTCTTTATGGAGATGTTCTTGCATTAATTGCCTGTGCACTTGTTACGGCCTATCTTCTATTTGGTCAGGATGTCAGAAAGCGACTTTCCATAGTGACTTATACATTTATCTTATATAGTATTAGTACAGCGGTTCTTTTCTTCTATGTTCTTATCAAAAGGGAGAGTTTCGGTCCGTTGCCAATGGAGGAGTGGATCTATTTTATTCTGCTTGCCATGGTACCTACATTATTTGGTCATACATTATTTAATTGGGCATTAAGATGGATCAGTACAACTGTTATTTCAATGGCCATCTTATTCGAGCCAATAGGGGCTACAATACTTGCGTATTTATTATTGGGGGAAAAAGTGTTTGCGACTCAGGTAATGGGAGGCAGTATTGTATTGCTTGGTCTTGCCGTTTTTATTCTTGATGGAAAAAAGGTCTGGAGCACTGCTTTCATAAGAAAAGTATTAAGGGCAAAATGAAGGGGGATTTATTATAAAATTTTTTAAAAATTATTTTATAAAAGTTGTTGCTTAATCTTTTTATGCATGATATATTATTGAACGTCCTTAAGAAAGCGGAGAAAGACAAACGCTGAACGACAACTGAACAATAAAAAAGTTGTTGACATAACGATCTGAAGGATGTATGATAATAAAGTCGCTCATAAATGAAATGCGAGCAAGAAACACCTTGAACCTTGAAAACTAAACAACCTAAAACGTCAACGTTAATTCTTGATTTAAGTAACATTTAAGAGCTACATCAA
>NZ_JXRP01000021.1 GCF_000829435.1 Jeotgalibacillus soli | reverse complement strand
TGGAGAATTAGCTCAGCTGGGAGAGCATCTGCCTTACAAGCAGAGGGTCGGCGGTTCGAGCCCGTCATTCTCCACCATTTTGCCGGTGTAGCTCAATTGGTAGAGCAACTGACTTGTAATCAGTAGGTTGGGGGTTCAAGTCCTCTTGCCGGCACCAGTTTTTCGAGCCATTAGCTCAGTCGGTAGAGCATCTGACTTTTAATCAGAGGGTCGTAGGTTCGAATCCTACATGGCTCACCATTTTCAATATGCGGGTGTGGCGGAATTGGCAGACGCGCTAGACTTAGGATCTAGTGCCGCACGGCGTGGGGGTTCAAGTCCCTCCACCCGCACTATTTTTATCTAACATGCGGGAGTAGTTCAGTGGTAGAACATCACCTTGCCAAGGTGGGGGTCGCGAGTTCGAATCTCGTCTTCCGCTTATGAAATATGCGCCCGTAGCTCAATTGGATAGAGCGTTTGACTACGGATCAAAAGGTTAGGGGTTCGACTCCTCTCGGGCGCGCTATCATATTACTCGGGGAGTAGCTCAGCTTGGTAGAGCACTTGGTTTGGGACCAAGGGGTCGCAGGTTCGAATCCTGTCTTCCCGACCATGTGAATTAAATTTAGGGGCCTTAGCTCAGCTGGGAGAGCGCCTGCCTTGCACGCAGGAGGTCAGCGGTTCGATCCCGCTAGGCTCCACCATAA
>NZ_JXRP01000020.1 GCF_000829435.1 Jeotgalibacillus soli | reverse complement strand
GGCCTTAGCTCAGCTGGGAGAGCGCCTGCCTTGCACGCAGGAGGTCAGCGGTTCGATCCCGCTAGGCTCCACCATAACTAGTATTATTTTGTATTAATAGATTGATTTGGCGGCGTAGCTCAGCTGGCTAGAGCGTACGGTTCATACCCGTGAGGTCGGGGGTTCGATCCCCTCTGCCGCTACCAATAAAGGACCTTTAGCTCAGCTGGTTAGAGCAGACGGCTCATAACCGTCCGGTCGCAGGTTCGAGTCCTGCAAGGTCCACCATCATCATCTTAGCAGCATACTACGGAGGTATACCCAAGTTCGGCTGAAGGGATCGGTCTTGAAAACCGACAGGGGAGTCAAATCCCGCGGGGGTTCGAATCCCTCTACCTCCTCCATTTTTTAAGTTATTATGTATGATATTCCATCAAGAAGGATAAAATTGCTAATTTGATTCTAAATATGTACCAATTAATTTAAGTTGTATACTATTGTCGCGGGGTGGAGCAGTTCGGTAGCTCGTCGGGCTCATAACCCGAAGGTCGCAGGTTCAAATCCTGCCCCCGCAATTACCAAGGTCCCGTGGTGTAGCGGTTAACATGCCTGCCTGTCACGCAGGAGATCGCCGGTTCGATCCCGGTCGGGACCGCCATTATTTTTATTAAGACTTTCCAAATCGGAAACTAGATTAAATTAATATTAAAATGTATATACTTAATTAGGCTTTGTAGCTCAGTCGGTAGAGCAATGGACTGAAAATCCATGTGTCGGCGGTTCGATTCCGTCCAAAGCCACCTTATTACCTTGGCGGTTGTGGCGAAGTGGTTAACGCACCTGATTGTGGTTCAGGCATTCGTGGGTTCGATTCCCATCAGTCGCCCCATTTTTAATAACCAATTGATTCTGATTATGCGGGTGTAGTTTAATGGTAAAACCTCAGCCTTCCAAGCTGATGTCGTGAGTTCGATTCTCATCACCCGCTTTCATTGGGCCTATAGCTCAGCTGGTTAGAGCGCACGCCTGATAAGCGTGAGGTCGATGGTTCGAGTCCATTTAGGCCCACCATTCCACAGTAGCTCAGTGGTAGAGCAATCGGCTGTTAACCGATCGGTCGTAGGTTCGAGTCCTACCTGTGGAGCCATTTTTATGGGGAAGTACTCAAGTGGCTGAAGAGGCGCCCCTGCTAAGGGTGTAGGTCGCGTAAGCGGCGCGAGGGTTCAAATCCCTCCTTCTCCGCTCTTCTTGGCCCGTTGGTCAAGCGGTTAAGACACCGCCCTTTCACGGCGGTAACACGGGTTCGAATCCCGTACGGGTCATACAAAAAAGACATGCTCTTATAGAGCATGTCTTTTTTGTTTTGCCCTGTTAAAGATTATTGTTGATTTTTGCACGATGTTGATTGGAGCGGATACGTGAGACACCTGCTTAGAAAAGCAAAGGGGAGACCCCACAGGAGCATAGCGCCGAGGAGGTTTCTTGACCGCCCGCGGATAGCGAACGACTGAAGCGGAAATCAACAGGCAAGTTTAACAAAGCCTATTCTTAAAATTTAGCGTTATGTAAATAATAATCACCTCAAAAATTAGTATGTGGGACCGGATCAATATTGTGCATATTTATTCAAGCGTTTTTGTACATTTTTAATGTAGCACTTCTAAGTAGGTTTTAATTCTAAGATTTTATCAAACACCGCAATGATAATAGTACGTAAAGCAAAATGATAGTTGCCTGCTCCCGACAATAACACTTATGATAAGCTTAGGTTATCCAATTATCCGTTGTAATTTACATTGTTCTGTTTACGACGAAACAAAATACTTTTAGAAAGATCATATGTAACAGGAGGAGCGTTTACTGTGAAAATACATATAATAAGCGGTTTGGGAAGTGGAAAGTCATTTATTCGTGAAAAAACAGCTGAATTAATAACTATTAAAAACTATAACCACAATGATATTTTTTTGGAGTATTAGCACTTCAACCTATGGTGTTCGAAATTCATCTGACGCAATTGACAGTCAACTGAAAAGTATTCTAAATCAGGAAAACTGGATAATTGAAGAGGATTATTACAGTTGATTAAAATAAAGCCTTCAAAATGCAGATTATAAAATTTTATTAAAACTAAATGTTTATTTAAGAGATTAGAGAATTGTAAAGGGGTTCATTTATAGGAAACCTAATCTTGAAAAATCAGATAAGAAAGAAACAATAAATTTAATTATTGAACTGCTAAAATAGAACCGCAGATATGATAATGAAAATTTGGTAAATGCTCTAGAAATGATAAAAGATTATTTACATAAAACTTATGAATTCAGAGATTCTAAAAGGTATATAAATTATTAAATGTTTGAAATTTGTAAACGGTTTGTTTAGTAATGAAACGGGAATTAAAATATGAACATGTTGCAAGCCATTCCAGCTTTACCAGTTAGAGATATTAAACGAAGCATAGATTTTTATTGCGAAAAGGTAGGATTTTCCCTGGGCTACCATGAGGGTGGTTTCGCAGTACTTCTTTATAATGACGTTCGCCTTATCCATCTTTGGGAAGCTAGTGATGATAGCTGGCGTACTCGCAGCAACTCAACTCCGGTTGTTTCGGCTGCAGAATCGTTTATAGCAGAAACTGCCAGTTGTCGAATAAAAGCAGAGGGTGTTAATAAACTGTATCAACAAATACAGCCATTGGGTATTTTGCACCCAGATGCGAACCTAAGTGACCATTGGTGGGGAGAACCTGATTTCACCTGTATGTGCCCCCGACAATAATCTAATAGAATTTTTCTAAATCCTAAAAATTGATAAATAACTCCTCTTTTATTGAACTAGCGGGTACTTTACTTTAAACCGGGCTGCCATTTCGGTGGCTTTATTCTTATTCTGCAAACGAAGCAGAATAATGTAACAATAGCCTACTTTTTTTAGCAATTGCAGGATTTCTCATTTTTTGGTCGATAATGTAACATCTAAAAAGGAGTGCGAAAAATTATGAAAACACGAGTAACGGAGATTTTTGGAATTAAATATCCAATTGTACAAGGAGGACTTGCTTACCTCGCTTATGCCGAACTGGCAGCTGCGGTCTCAAATGCTGGAGGACTTGGACAAATTACTGCGGCAACGCTGCGTTCACCGGAAAAACTTCGGAAGGAAATTCGTAAAGTTCGTACGCTTACCAATAAGCCATTCGCTGTAAACTTTGCTATTGCAAGGAACAACGGACAATATCAGGAATTGCTTGAAGTTGCTATTGAAGAAAAGGTACCTGCCATTTCTATAACAGGAGCTAATCCCCAACCTATTTTTGAACGCATTAAAGGAGAAAATATTCGAACGCTTGTCCTCATAGCGGGCGTTAGACAGGCACAGAAAGCGGAACAACTAGGGGCTGACGCTGTAATGGCAGTTGGACAGGAAGGCGGAGGGCACTTAGGCCGAGACGATATTGGCACAATGGTTCTTACTCCTCGTGTGATCGATTCTGTATCTATCCCCGTATTGGCAAGTGGAGGTATTGGAGATGGACGAGGTTTATTAGCGGCATTGGCACTAGGAGCAGAAGGAATTGAAATGGGTACTCGCTTTATAGCTACTCAAGAGTGCATTCATGCAAACGAGAAATATAAGCAGGCGATCCTTCATGCAAAAGAGACAGATACAGCAATTATTAAGAGAACATTAGGTTCACCAGGCCGAGCCCTGAAAACTGAATACACGCTGGATATTATCGAACGTGAAAAGGAAGGAGCAACCTATGAAGACCTGCAAGATAGTATTAGCGGAAAAGCCAATTGCAGGTATATCTATGATGGAAATGAAGCAGAAGGTTTCGGATGGGCTGGTCAGATAATCGGTCTTATCAACAATATTCCGACGGTTCAAGAGTTGTTTGATGAGATGATTCTTACGGCAGAAAACGGATTGAACCGTATAAGTAATATTATCGGAGAGGGGACCCATCAATAATTTATGTGCTCTTTCTTTATGTATGGAGCTGGATTGTCAAATAAGTAAAAACCTAGATTACCTTGACACTTATGTAAAAAAATCAGATTTTTTTCACAATAAAGAATAATTGGTGTTACTATTGGACAGGTAAAATAGGATACTAGAGAAAAACGGAATTGAATGATTTATGAAACTGGAAGAGAGTTAAGAAAAAAGTTAGTCCCCATGTTTGGGTTGATAATCCTACTGTTGCACAAATAACGGTAGGGATTTTGGTGTTTTTTGCTGGTGACCCTGATACATACGAAGCAGAAGAACTAGTAAAAAACTTGCCTGAATTTACTCTCGCTATTGTTGGTTCGGAAGAATGGAAAAAGCGGACTAAAGAGGTACATAAAGATTCGTTTGAGAAGGTACACATCCACAATACAGAAAAAAGGGTCTAGCAGTAATTACATCCTCATCATTGATAATAGAGTGACTTAATAGGGGATTATATCCTAGCTGGGATGGTGCTAATTTAGAATCAGTTAAATTAGCCGAAAAGCTGGGCTATAAATTTAGAGATTCCTATGATATATACTATATAAATTCTAATAATTAATCTTTTACAATCGGGCGCGATTCTGTAGTTATAGGACTTGTGTATGTGGCAGGCGTGGGATTAGAACATGGTTATATGGAAGATATAATTGTTCATCCTTTTTATCGGAAAAATGGAATAGGCGTGGAATTATTAAGAGAATTATTAAGAGAGTCTGAACGATATGGATTAGAAATGATCACCTTAACTTATGATCCACAACATAAAAACTTGTTTCTTTACTCATTGTCTAGGTGAATTATGGAGTAAGCGGAACTGAATTCAAAGACACTTTTACTTATTAAGGGCATCGTATTTTCTTAAAGGAAGTGGTGTCTTTCTGAATAAACGATACTGCAGCTTATAAAAACGATCTTCCGCAAGCGGGTGCAATTCTTTAATAAAGAATTGCGCTTTTATTTATGTAAAGGGCCAGATTGTAGAATAACTTCTTTAATTGAAGTTGGCTATATTTTATTAACCGTTTATAAAGGGAATCTCCAATATTCCTTTTTATGGGAAAATAAGTTTTAAATTAAGCAAAGAGGGTACAAAACAATGTCTACTATTCTTCAAAGAAAGGGATGAATAAACGCGAAACAATTTTTTAAAGGAGATAGCGTATTAACTCTGGATAAGGATATCGGAAATTTTGATAAAGCTGATGTCCTTATAGAATGATCAAAATTATAGAAGTTAAAGCTAATATTGAGGTAGATAATTGTGAAATAATAGACGCTACAGACATGATCGTGATAACTGGCTATACATGGGAATCAATTATTCGTAAGATAGGTACAGACTGGTCCTTACCAACCTATCTTAGCAACATTTTTTATGGAAACCTAGGGTCTTTACGCCGTCCACAAGATGAGTATGTGGCAACTTATTGGGGGCTCTTGAGGCTTTAGATTCAGGGGTTACAACAATTAGACTGGACAATGATTATAACACCTGATCACACTGAAGAGCTAACTAAAAAATCAATGAACGGTTCTGGTGGTAAGGGTCTAAAGAGATATTTGTCTAATGCCGTAACCAGCATTAATTTTTATTTTTAACCGAAACATGTAAACAAGCGGAAGGAAGTAAAAGAAATGGAAAGAAAGAAAAATCTTAAAGGTTGGAAAAAAACTCTGCGTATAGCCGGTTTAACTGTCGGCTCCCTTACCGGAGTGATTGTATTCCTAATTGTGAGCTTCTTGATTATGCATTCGTTCACACCTGCTCCTTTTGTAACATATCTGCAAAAATCAGTCTTTGTTACAGGTGAGGTTAACTCATTTGAGCCAAAATCAGAGCCGACAAAGACAACATTGTCGGATGGAACAGTATATATTCGAGATATACAATATGGAGAAAAATATCCTAATAGTTATTTGGATATCTATATCCCAAACGGCGATACAAATACTCAACGCCCTACCTTTTTCTTTATTCATGGAGGAGGATATGCTTGGGGCTATAAGGCAGAGGGGGATCCTCTTGTAGAAGAATCAGAAGGTGAAAATTCTCCGCAATATTTACAGAGTGTAGCGGAAAATGGGTACAATGTAGTCAGCATAAATTACGCCCTTACTCCTGATTATCTATATCCTACACCCATTTATCAAATTGACGAGGCAGTAAGATTTCTTCAGAAATCTGGAGATAATTATGGCTTGGATATGACCAATATCATTTTTAGTGGAGGAAGTGCAGGAGGACAGCTTGCGGGACAATATGTGAACATTCAAACGAATCCGAAGTATGCTGAAGAAATGGAGCTCACTGCTTCCATTAAAAAAGAAAATATCGAAGCAGTCGTATTCAATTCCGCATTGCTTGATTCAGCCCGCTTTGACAAGATTGGCCATCCATATGGGAATTTTGTATTTAATTCGCTCGGAAGGCTTTATTTTGACACGAACGATCTGAGAGACAGTACTAAAGTGGAACAATCAAATGTCATTACACATATGGTTTCAGATTTCCCTCCAACTTTCATTACGGACGGCAATACGGCAACCTTTACAGACCAGGCAGTAGATTTGGACGAGCGAATGACAAAATTGGACATTCCCCATGAATTTAATTACTACGGTAAAGATGTATCCATACTGGGGCATGGCTATCAAAGCTCACTGGATAATAAATACGCCAAAGAGAATTTTACTAAAATGCTTGATTTTCTTGATCAGCATATAAATAGAGAATAAAGTGGGGAATTTTAACATAGACAGCTAACAAGCCATGCATTTTTAAACTTGTGTTAAGTACCCCTATTATTCGGCTTCTCTTAAACAAGATTGCGATGAAAAGTACTTAACGAACAGAGCAGGTGTTGAATAAGGATGATTTATTCACGAAGATAGCTCTAATAAAGATAATTGAAAAAAGAGTAATGCATCATATTTTCATTACTCTTTTTTTTTTTGTAAATCCGATTGTGCTGCTGGGGTTAATGGCTTTATTATGACGATTCATTCAAATTTAAAAAGGTAAGTAAGGTTAATTTCATCTTCAACTAAAGGTGGGGGCGTTGATTCAGCATGATTAACGTCTTTATTTTTATTTATTTGGGGTACTTGGATTTATGATTTCATTAATGTAGATACTAACTTTTATACTTTTGTTCTACAAAATTTATATAGTCAAATTTGGAAAAAGGTATATAATCATGTTAATATTTGTACCTATAATTAATATACATAGTAATAAATATAACAAGTAGGCATATAAAATGGAGGTTTATAATGAAATTTCCACATGATTTTTTATTCGGAGCAGCTTCTGCTTCTTATCAAGTTGAAGGAGCATGGAACGAGGATGGAAAAGGTAAAACGAATTGGGATGTCTTTTCAAAGATTCCGGGGAAAACGCACGAGGGTACAAATGGAGATGTTGCCATCGACCATTATCATCGATACAAAGAAGATATTAAATTAATGGCAGAAATGGGACTTGAATCGTACCGGTTTTCCATTTCATGGGCACGGATTTTGCCCGCAGGAGATGGAGAAGTCAATGAAAAAGGCTTAGAATTTTATAATAATGTGATTAATGAATGCTTAAAATATGGTATTGTTCCATTTGCTACGCTGTATCATTGGGATTTGCCACTGGTGCTAGAAGAAGATGGGGGATGGACGAATAAGCGAACAGCTGAAGCCTTCGTCAAGTATGCAGAAATTTGTTTTCGGGCATTTGGAGATCGCGTCAAACATTGGATTACGTTTAATGAAACGGTTATGTTTTGCGGATTAGGCTATTTAAAAGGAGCACATCCGCCTGGTATCCAAAATGATGAGAAGAAATACTTTCAAGCGACACATTACGTGTTTTATGCACACGCTAAAGCTGTAGAAGCTTATAAGGAACTAAAATCTTACGGCGAAATTGGTATTACCCATGTTTTCTTACCAGCTTACAGCGTAGATGATAAGCAAGAGAATGTAGTAGCTGCTAGACATGCTAATGAATATGAAACTTTTTGGTATTATGACCCAATTTTAAAAGGGGAATATCCATCTTATGTAGTTGAGCAATTAAAGCAGAAAGGCTGGACGCCTAGTTGGACAGAAGAAGAACTAGGTACGTTAAAAAGAAACGCGGGGAAAAATGATTTTATTGGACTTAATTATTACCAGCCCATTCGAGTAGAAAAATATCACGAAGCTGTTTCATCCATGGAACATTCAAGAGAAACATCTACTCTAGCCCCAGGAAACCCATCTTTTGATGGCTTTTATCGTACCGTAAAAATGGAAGATAAAACATATACAAAATGGGGATGGGAAATCTCACCTCAAGGATTTTTAGATGGGCTACACATGTTAAAAGAGCGTTATGGTGATCTTAAAATGTATGTAACAGAAAACGGACTTGGTGATGAGGATCCGATTATTGACGGTGAAGTAGTAGATGTACCTCGTATTAAATATATTGAAGAACATTTAAAAGTGATTAAGCGTGCCATCAAAGAAGGCATACATCTAAAAGGTTATTATGCATGGTCTGTCATTGATTTATTAAGCTGGTTAAACGGGTATAAAAAGCAATACGGATTTATATACGTAGATCATCAAGATCATTTAAACAGAAAGAAAAAGCTGTCGTTTCACTGGTATAAGCACATTATTGAGACGAGAGGAGAAGAACTGTAAGTAAATTGTGTATAATTACAGTAAATAATTGAACGAGAGACAGGGAGATAATATGGCTGTAAAATATAAAGAAATAGGTGATTGTTTAGAACGGGAAATTCTGGATGGAAAATTTGAAAATACGAATAAGCTGCCTACAGAGAAGAACTGATAAAAGAATTTGAAGTGAGTCGAAATACGATCCGAAAAGCAATTAATCAGTTGGTTAATCGCGGTCTTATCTATCAGGTGCAAGGCAGCGGAATGTTTTTACACGAAAAATCTGCAACAGATTATATAAATTTAGGCAGTCTTAGAGGTTTAACAAAAGATTTGACGTCAAAAACAATTGAGACGAAAATTCTAGCGTTACATGTGCTAGAAGCTGATCAAGAAAAAGCAAAACAATAACGTTGTGAAGCGGGAACAAAACTTTATTATATTAAGCGGCTGCGAATTGTAGATAATGAGCCCTTCTCAATTGAAATAAGTTACTTTAAAAAAGATATTGTGCCTTATTTAAATGAAGATATTGCAGTAAGTTCTATTTATAGTTACCTGATAGAGGATTTAAAATTAAACATTGGTTTTGCCGACAAAGTAATGAACTGTGAAAAAATTGATGAAGCAAGTGCGAGCCTGCTACATGTTAATGAGCAAGACCCAGCATTAATTATTGAAAATACAGTAAGTTTGACTAACGGAACCATTTTTGAATTATCTCAATCAATATTTCATTATCAAAAAGCAAAAATCTTAAATCGGATCAATTTTAAATAAAATGAGATTTAATCGGTTAAGACTCCGGTTCTTAACCGATTTTTTTACGTTGTACTTTTTATTTACTCACTGTATTTGACTAGCTTGATGAATTGGTAAGAAAACTTGAAAGATTTATTAATGAAAGCATGGTATTGGCGACTTCATTATGTTAATTTACAGGCACTAAAATCGAATTTTTTTTGAAACTTCTAAATGCTTTTTATTTTAATAGATATGTTAACCTTGGCTGTTGATTTTCTCTCCGGGCGCTCTCTTTCCGCTTCAGCCCTCAGGAGTCTCTCGCTTTCTGCTACAATCAACGCTGTGCAAAAATCAACAATGGATGTTAACATAGCCATTTTAATAAGAACCATAAAACGCATAATCATTTTACAAGTTCATCTGCTTTTTCTCCTCAATTGCATAATTTCTTCCCAAATGATAATTTCTTAGTTTGATAAGCAGATTCCTTTTATTAAACTATTGCACTATTTTCTTTTATGAAGAACTGCTTTCATGTAGGATATCAATATAGATAAATATGGGAGTGTTTTATATATTGTTCTCAATGTGGATATAAGCTAGAGGAGGATCAGTTTTGTCAGCAGTGCGGCACAATTGTTAATCGAAAAATAAACGCTACTCATGCAACCAATCATAACGATGCGTCATCAGGTTAATACGTAGGTGATCCCACAGATCAAGATTCATTGTTAGATCATCAATTAAAGGCATTTGTTACAAAGAATCAACACTATTATTTACCCAAATCGAAGCGAACCGAGCCTTATGGAAGAAAATCTGTTTTTAATTTAACTGCCTTCTTTTTAACTATTTATTGGTTAGCCTATCGTCGAATGTACGCACAAGCATTTATTGTGTTTGGGATTACTGTCATTCCTATTACTATTCTTACTAGTATAAATGCACCGCAGTGGTTAGTGACAATAGAGAGTCTATTGGTCAGTTTATCAATTGCCATTGTCTATGGGGTTTTGGGCAATCGTTTCTACTATAATCATGCTAAAAAGAAAATTGAGAGATTGAATATCCAAGCTGATCATCTATCAAGTGACGATGAAGCAGCTATTGCTGGGAGCGGGGGAACGAGTGCAGCTGGAGTTGTGGCTATGGCTGGACTTGCTTTCATTTATTTGATTGTGGTAACGGTATTGACTATTTTCAGCTTCTTTAATTCAATCGGATCCATTGAATTTGGTGAAGATGTTAATAATCGAGGGGATCTTGCTGTCCAAGAACGCTTTGAGCAAGAAGAACCCTTTTTTTATGGTGCCGATTTTGCTGAATTTGTTGAGAACGACTTTGTTCAAAACTCCGTCATTTACGTTGTTACAGGTGAAGAAGTAATGTTTTGGGAAGAGTATATAGAAGAAGATTCCGGGTATTTATAAGGGATTTTATATGATCTAGGATATGACCAAATGGTGCTGGATGAAGGGGAGTATCATGTAGTCGTCTCAAAATCAGATGGCACCTTTTTATCGGAAGGCAGCTTTTTCATTGATTAAAAAATCATCCTCTGCGAAAACAGAGGATGATTTTTTTATTTATTATCTGGGTAAATTCTACGTTCATTTCCGCCTATATCTGTTGCTACTGTAGTCAGATCCTCATCTTCATACATTTCATCATACGTATTCTCGTCTCCGCCTCTGTCAGAAGGAGTTTCTGATGTACCATATCGTGCCACATCACTGAAGCTATCCTCATAATCACGAATTTCTCCATCTGCTGCTTTATAAGGGGCTTCGGTTGAAGCGTTTAGTACATCTTCTTCACTTGGGCGGTCATCTAAGCTTGCACGTTGACCATTGGCATGCTCTACGCGTGTAAGGGCTGTTGGGATTGCCTTTAATCTTTCAATAGGGATCTCTTTTCCGCTAACTGCACAAATGCCATATGTGCCTTCTTCTATTGCTTTTAGAGAGTTATCGATTTTTTGAAGCTCTTGTTCAGCATGCTGATCCAGTGCCATGTCTTTTTCGCGATCAAAAAGATCAGTGGCGTTATCTGCTGGATGGTTATCATATTGAGAAAGCTCCGTAGACTGCTCAGCAACACTGCTTGATTCTTTGGCAGAGGCTAATTCTTCTTTTCTTGCTAACAATTGATTTTTAAACTCTTGTAATTGTTCATTTGATAACATATATGACACTCCTTTTATGCATTGAGTTATTACGTATAGTTTATCCCCCATACATAAAATGAAACATCAGCCAAAAAAATAGAGCTGTTCGTTGAGAACAGCTCTAGCACGATTTAAACATAGTATCCGATTAATAGACCGATGGATAATAGAAAGCCAAAGATTGTATTTGTTTGTGCAGTAGCTTTCATGGCGGGCATCATTTGTATTGGCATAGTCTTTCCAATAAAGCCTTTCGTTGCTTTAACGGCTTTAGGGATGCTGAGAAAACTGATGAGCAGCCACGGTGAAGCAAGTCCGAAAACGATAAGGGCAATGACAATACCATATGAAACAATAAACATGCCGGCAAGAAAATAGATTGCTTTTTGTCGTCCTAATAAAATGGCAATCGTTTTTCTTCCATTTTCTTTATCACCGTCGAGATCTCGTATATTGTTAGCCAGCAGAATGGATCCAACTAGAATGGAAACCGGGATTGAAACGAGCATGACGATCGAATTGATTTCACCTGTTTGTATATAAAAGGAAATGAGTACAATAACAAACCCCATAAAAAATCCTGCAGTGATTTCTCCAAAAGGAGTGTATGCGATCGGGACTGGTCCGCCAGTATAGAAATAGCCTGCTGTCATTCCTACAATACCGATAAGGGCAATCCACCAGGAGCTGTTTAGACAAATATATACACCAAGTAATAACGCGATTCCAAAAAGAATAAAGGCGAGTGAAATCACGGTTTTGGGTTTAACGCCATTTCGTACAATCGCTCCGCCGATGCCGACTGATTCTTCCGTATCTAACCCGCGAACATAATCATAATATTCATTGATCATATTCGTGGCGGCTTGAATTAGAATGCTTGCAAGAAGCATAGCAATGAACATAAACCAGTTCATTTGTGTAAACTCAAGAGCGAGAACAGTGCCAAGCAAAACGGGCACAAAGGCAGCAGTCAGTGTGTGCGGTCGTGTTAATTGCCACCATATGCGCCAACCCTTATCAGCTTGGACCGTGGTTTGTTGAGTATTCATTTTTTTCTCTCCTTATATAATCTCAAAGTATTGTGTATTTGTGACAAGAAAAGTCCATAGTAAAGTGTAGAAAAAGCGATAGATTGTGTCAATGGAGTTCTGTCAGCTTTGTCGAGATTTGTATGCTCTTATTATACCTTGACTAAGTATAGAATTGAAATGAAAGAGTGAGTGATGATCGTTTCAGGAATTGGGAAAATAGGTTTTCAAATACAAGGGGAATAAACAGAGCAATGAGGGTTGTTTCATTGACATCATGCTAAAAACAAGTGTATCTTTAAGGAAGATAAAACTTGTTCGCAACAGTGATTTTAGGGGGAAACATGGTGAGAATTATACAGCAATCACATGGGTATGCTGCATTTGAACATGCGTTTGAAAAGGCCTATCAGTTCAAGCGGGATGTGCTATTTAGCATGGTCATCCCAATTGATCCGGTGGACCCCCTTCAATTCTATGAAGCAGGGTATCAAATGTTTCAAGGTGAGCGATCTTTCTGGCAGGACCGAGATGGTGAGCTCGCTTTAATTGGAGTCGGCAATGCCCAGACCTTCACTTCAAATCCTTTGAATGATCGATTTACAACGATACAGCAGCAATGGTCTCAATTTTTAGAGCATGCTGTTTATTTTGGAGTGCAAAAAATAGGAACAGGTCCAATCATAATGGGAGGTTTCTCGTTTGATCCAAGACAAGAGGCAGAGCTTGAATGGTCAAACTTCTCAGATGGATATTTCCAATTGCCCTCTTATATGCTGACAATAGATCAATACGGAGCTGCTTTTTTAACAACGAATATTATTTGTTCGGAAGGAGACCATGCTAAAACGATATGGGCCCGCATCCAAGCAAATAAAGAATTGCTTTTTACTAGATTACAGGATCATATAAAGGATGCAAATGTTGTCCAAACAATAGAGGTTAATCCGGAACGGTGGAAAAACACGATCGGTTTTGTTGTTAAACGTCTTCAAAAAGAAGAAATGGAAAAGGTCGTTCTAGCGCGAAAAATAAAAGTAGAATTTGACGGAAAAAAACGTTCAGATACCGTGCTGGAGCGCTTGAGAGATGACCAGCCTGATAGCTTTATTTTTTCGCTTGAGGTGTTAGACAGCTGTTTTATAGGGGCGACCCCAGAGCGTTTAGTAAAGAAAGAAAATGAGTCCATTTTATCTACATGCCTTGCCGGATCCATACAGCGTGGGAATACCACAGAGGAAGACAATCGTCTAGGACAGCTGCTTCTTCATGATGAGAAAAATTTGCATGAGCATCAGCTTGTCGTAAACATGATTAAGTCGAGCTTGACTGATCTTTGTGAGGTAGTCCACGTTCCTTCACAGCCGGCATTAATGAAAATAAGAGATATTCAGCATTTATATACACCGGTAAAGGGAATCGCGTCCAAAGGAATATCTATTTTGGATTATGTGAGAAATTTACATCCAACTCCGGCACTTGGCGGCACTCCAACACATCTTGCCATGGATGTGATAAGAGAGGAAGAAGGTATGAACCGTGGATTTTATGCAGCACCTGTTGGCTGGCTGGATGCACAGGGAAATGGCGAGTTTGCGGTTGCAATCCGTTCCGGCTTGCTTCATGATCATCATGCGTATTTATATGCTGGATGTGGAGTTGTGGCGGATTCAGACCCAGAAAGCGAGTATCAGGAAACGACAATTAAATTCCGTCCGATGCTGCGCGCAGTAGGAGGAACAATTAAATGAGTCATCAACAAACATTAACAACCTTTGTCGCTACATTTGTTCAGCAGCTGCATAAAGGAGGAGTGAAACGAGCCGTCATTAGCCCTGGCTCACGTTCCACTCCTCTTGCGTATGTGCTGCAGGAGCATCCATTGATCGAATGCCACGTCAATGTGGACGAGCGGTCAGCAGCTTTTTATGCACTTGGTATGGCGAAAAAAACAGGTGAACCGGTCGTATTGCTATGTACATCGGGCACAGCGGCAGCCAATTATTATCCTGCGGTTGTAGAGGCGCGATACGCAAGAATACCCCTTCTTGTTTTAACCGCTGACCGTCCGCATGAATTGCGTGAAGTAGGTGCACCGCAAGCCATTGATCAAATTCACTTATTTGGTCACCATGTAAAATGGTTTGCGGATATGGCGCTGCCCGAGGATTCAAATGCAGTGCTTAACTACGTCAGAAGAATAGCAACACGAGCCATTGCGAAATCACTCGAGGCACCGTACGGACCTGTTCATTTGAATTTTCCATTTAGAGAGCCGCTAATTCCGGACTTGGATGGGGCGTTTGAAGAGCTGCAAGAGGTAAGAACCATTTCATTGTATCGCGGAGAAAAAGCAATATCAAAAGACCAGGCGAGAGAGCTTGCAGTGACGGTTAATTCAAGTGAAAAAGGTATTATCGTTGTTGGTCCAATGGATTCTCCTCATGTCAAGGATGAGCTTATACAATTTGCAAAAAGAACGGGCTATCCTGTTTTAGTTGATCCATTGTCCCACTTGCGTTCAGCCTTAAAAGAAGAATCATTGTTAATCGAAAGCTATGATGCCTTCTTAAGATTGAAAGATTTGATTAACAGATTGAAACCGGACCTAATCATACGTTTTGGCGGGATGCCTGTATCGAAGCCGTTGACTCAATTTTTGCAAGCACATAAAGCAGCTGAGCACTGGTTAGTAGATAAAGGGACTGAATGGAGAGATCCAATTTCAACCGTGACGTCATATATTGAAAGTGATGACGCTGCATTTATTAACGGCCTGCTGCCATTTCTCAAAGATAGAACGTACGGCTCGTGGCAATCATTTTGGCAGGACATTAACGCTGTAACCGTTCATGAAATCGGTCAATATGTCATGAATGAAAGAGATGAGGGGGCAATTGTTGGGCGGATATTACGCCAATTACCAGTTGGAAGCCAATTAGTAGTTGGCAACAGCATGCCAATTCGGGATGTTGATACATTTTGGACGAGAGAGGCCTCTTCTCTTAGTATTTGGGCAAACCGAGGAGCTAACGGGATTGATGGCGTAGTTTCTACAGCATTAGGGATCTCCTCTGTATCTGAAGAGCCCGTGTATCTTTTAATTGGTGATTTGTCATTTTTCCATGATTTAAATGGGCTGTTGGTTTCAAAGCAGCATGCGAATAATTTAAGAATTATTGTGCTTAATAATAATGGGGGAGGGATTTTTTCATACCTGCCTCAATCCTCTGAGCCGAAGCATTTTGAAACGCTGTTTGGTACACCGACGGAGCTTGATTTTGAACATGCTGCCCGTCTTTATGGCGCTTCGTATGAACGTGTAATAGACCCAGAGCAGCTAGATGCGGCTTTGCAAGCACAGTCGGAAGTCCGCGGTGTATCCATCATTGAGGTGATGACGAACCGGGACGAAAATGTGTTGACTCATCGTTCTCTCTGGCGCAGCGTTCAGTCGGCAGTTGAAAGGAAAATAGGGGGAGAATAGATGAATCTTTCCATTAGAGATGCTACCTATAATATACGTGTTGAGGGGCAAGGGGAATCCATTCTATTATTGCATGGTTTTACGGGTGATATGTCAACATGGAAGCATACAATCCGAACACTATCTTCTAAATGGAAATGTGTCGCAGTTGATTTGCCGGGACACGGTGGGACCATTATGCCAGATGATCGTAAGCGGTATTCAATGAAAGAAGTATGCAGAGATTTAAAAGAAATGTTAGATGCTTTAAAAATAGAGAAGGCTCATATAGCAGGATACTCAATGGGTGGAAGAACAGCGCTCTCATTTGCTCATTATTATCCAGAGCGGGTCTCCACTCTTATACTTGAAAGCGGTTCTCCAGGGCTCGCTTCACCGAAAGAACGTCAGGATCGTATTGAAGCGGATGAAAAGCTTGCTCAATTTATTGAAGCTGAGGGCATCAAAGCATTTGTAGATAAATGGGAAAACATTTCACTATTTAAATCGCAAAAAAATCTTTCAGCCAGAATCCAGTCTGACATTCGGACACAGCGCTTAAAAAATCATGCAGCTGGTCTTGCAGAAAGTCTAAGAGGAATGGGAACAGGAAGTCAAAGCTCCTGGTGGGATCATTTATCGACCATGAAAATACCTATGCTGCTTCTAACGGGAGAAGAAGATGAAAAGTTTTGTCAAATTGCGGATCAAATGCTTTTAAAGCTCCCTCATGCAAAAAAAGTCGTTTTTTCGGAAGCAGGTCACGCAATTCATGTGGAACAACCGGAAAAGTTTGATACAATGTTAATGGAGTTTTTATTATTTGGCTGAGCGTGTATGCTCAAAGCCTATTACATAAAAGGAGGTTTCTTTCATGACTCGTGAATGGGTACAGGAACGGAACTATGAAGATATTTTGTATGAAACATATAATGGTATTGCGAAAATCTCCATCAATCGACCGGAAGTCCATAATGCTTTCCGTCCCAAAACAGTAATGGAGCTCATTAATGCGTTTGCTTATGCTCGTGATGACTCAAGTATTGGGGTTATCGTGCTGGCAGGAGTGGGAGACAAAGCGTTTTGTTCCGGCGGTGACCAAAAGGTGCGCGGACATGGTGGATATGTTGGAGAAGATGAGATTCCTCGTCTAAACGTGTTGGATCTTCAACGTTTAATACGCGTGATTCCAAAGCCGGTTATTGCAATGGTTTCTGGCTACGCAATTGGCGGAGGACATGTTCTTCATGTTGTTTGTGACTTAACGATTGCAGCTGACAACGCTATTTTTGGTCAAACAGGACCGAATGTCGGATCATTCGATGCCGGCTACGGTTCAGGTTACCTGGCACGTATTATTGGTCATAAGAAAGCGAGAGAAATTTGGTTCCTATGCCGTCAATACAACGCACAGGAAGCGCTTGATATGGGACTTGTCAACACAGTTGTACCATTAGCTGAGCTTGAAGATGAAACAGTGAAATGGGCGGAAGAAATGCTTGAAAAGAGCCCGACAGCACTTCGCTTCATAAAAGCAGCGATGAACGCAGATACAGATGGTCTTGCTGGATTACAGCAATTCGCTGGGGATGCAACGCTTCTTTATTACACAACGGATGAGGCAAAAGAAGGCCGTGACGCGTTCAAGGAAAAACGTAAACCGGACTTTGGTCAATTCCCTCGTTTCCCTTAATTGTTAAAGAACTGAACAAGCAGCCTGTGGGGAGAACTCACGGGCTCTTTTTTATCAAAAATTGAGTGAGAAGGAGAAGAGATATTGAATTTCTCGGAGCATTGGCTATCAAGAAGAGCAGCACTTACACCAAATCGAATTGCCATCCATACCGCTGAAACTTCCTTGACATTTGCAGAACTATTAAAGGAAACAACTGCCATTGCAGAAAAGCTATCGAGTCTTTCTTTGGATCCCGCTAAGCCGGTAGCATTAATGATTCGAAACTCGCTTGATGGAGTTTTTCTTATTCATGCTTTGCAGCAATTAGCTATTCCAGCATTAATGGTCAACCACAGATTATCAGCGGCTGAATGGAAATTTCAGCTGCAGGACAGCCATACACAGCTGCTTATTGTAGACGATGTATTTGATGAAAAAGTGAATAGCTTAAAAAATGAGCTATCGGTCTATACAATTGGTGCGGTTGAACAGTTAAACAATACCTTCGTAAACAGTTCGTTATATGATGCGGCGGATCGTGAAGTTTGTTCCATTATGTACACATCAGGAACGACAGGTCGTCCTAAAGCTGTTGCACAAACATATGCCAATCACTTTTTCAGTGCCATGGGGTCTGCATTAAACCTTGGGATGGATGTTGAGGATACCTGGCTTTGTGCCGTTCCGCTCTTTCATATTAGCGGCTATTCGATTTTAATGAGAAGCGTTATATATGGAAACAGCATACGTTTATACGAGCAGTTTGATGAAGAAAAAATTCATGACGATATAGAATATGGCAGAGCGACAATGATTTCAGTTGTGACAACGATGCTTCTACGACTTCTTGCTGTGAGAAATGGAAAACCATATCATAAATCATTCCGATGCATGCTCCTTGGAGGAGGTCCAGCTGCTCCGCATATTATTGAAGAATGTTTTGAAGCGGGAATTCCTGTTTTTCAAACGTACGGCATGACAGAAACGGCCTCACAATTTGCCACTCTTTCACCAGAGGACAGCAGAAGGAAAATCGGTTCTGCAGGAAAACCTCTATTTACAAGTGAAATATCCATCGTTAATACGTACGGTGATCGATGTAAAGCGAATGAAGTAGGGGAAATTACCGTCAAGGGACCAAACGTGACGCCAGGTTACTTAAATCATCCTGAAGCAAATGAAACCTCATTTAAAGAAGGTTGGTTTTATACAGGAGATATCGGCTACTTAGATGACGAAGGATTTTTATTTGTACTTGATCGCAGATCTGATTTAATTATTTCTGGTGGGGAAAATATTTATCCTGCTGAAATTGAAGCGGTATTAACGAAGCATCCGGCTATTCTGGAAGCGGGGGTAGTTGGAAAAGATGATCCATCTTGGGGACAGGTCCCCGTGGCATTTATTGTATTGGAGAAGGGTTTCTCATTTAATTCAGACGATTATAACGCTTTTTGCAAGGAAAGCATGGCAGGCTATAAAGTACCGAAAGTGTTCTATGTTATTGATAAGCTGCCGCGAAACGCTTCTAATAAATTGCTTCGGCGTGAACTCAAAAAGAGAGTGATGAACGAATGAAATTTACCAAAGTAGAGCTGCATGTCATTCAAATGGCGCTAAAAGCCCCCTTTGTCACAAGCTTAGGGATTGTCAAAGAGCGAAAGGGGATCATTGTGGAGCTGCATGATGATCAGGGTCATATTGGCTACGGGGAGTCTGTAGCCTTTGAAACGCCGTGGTATACAGAGGAAACGGTTAAAACATGCTTTCATATGATTAAAGATATTCTCGCCCCGATTGTTTTAAAGCAGTCATATGAGCACCCAACTGAAGTGTTCGACTCATTCAATACGATCCGTAAAAATCCAATGGCAAAAGCGGCCGTTGATATGGCTGCCTGGGATGTCTTTGCGAAAATTCATCAACTGCCGTTGCATCAAATGATTGGCGGAACCAGATCAGATATTCTTGCAGGTGTTGTCGTTGGCGCATCTACGATTGATGAGGTATTAAAGCAAATTCAAGCCTTTAAAGCAGAAGGGTATGAACGTGTGAAAATAAAAATTGGCCCAGGGAAGGATTATGACTGGATGAAAGAGATTCGTCATTCGTTTCCTGAACTATCAATTTTGGCAGATGCGAACTCAGCTTATTCAGGAGTGGAGGATCAACTCTTGGAGATTGATGAGCTTGGTCTCCAAATGATTGAACAGCCGCTTGGACAGGATGATTTAGTGGATCATGCTCGACTGCAAAAAAAAATGGTCACACCAATTTGTCTTGATGAAAGCATTACTTCCCTCCATGCCGCTAAAAGTGCGATTGCCCTTCAAAGCGGACGTGTAATTAATATTAAAATAGGACGTGTAGGCGGACTGACAGAAGCCATTCGCATTCATGACTTGTGCCAGAAACACGGAATACAGGTATGGTGCGGGGGGATGCTGGAATTTGGAGTATCAAGGGCTCATAATGTGGCACTGGCCACCTTATCGGGTTTTTCAATTCCAGGTGATATTTCATCATCTTCACGTTACTGGCAAGAGGATATTACGACTCCTGATGTGGTCGTAGAGAGAGGGAGAATTCTACCGTTTGAAGGAGTGGGGATTGGTGTGGAAATAAACCGTAAGAGATTGGATGAGGTAAGGATTCATCATGAAGTACTAATAAAATAAACATCCTCTTATGTTACATCATCAAAAAGACTTTATAATTAAAATGCCGACCATAATTGATCGGCATTTATCCTGTTCTATTCAGCCTGTAGTGCTGTTTTTAACGTTTCAGTATTACGTTCCATAATGGAGAAGTAGTCATCCTCATTATCGATATCTTCTTGCGTTAATACGGATAAGTTATGGAGCTGAAGTGCATCAGCGCCAATTTCGTTCTGAATAACTTCTGTTATATTGGATGAAACATTTTGTTCGAAAATAACATGCTGAATGTTGTTTTCTCTTGCTTGTTCAATCAATGCTGATAATTCACGCTGAGATGGCTCGTCAGAAGTAGAAATTCCTGCGATTGCCATTTGCTCAATGCCATAACGATTTTCCCAATATCCGTAGGCAGCATGAGAGACGAACATTTGATTTATTTTTGCATGCTTGACAACTTCTTGGAATTTGTGGTCAAGCTCGTCTAGCTGTTCAACAAGTGCTTCGTAGTTTTGTGTAAAGTATTCTTCCTGCTCTGGCATTTGTTCAACTAATGAATCTTTAATGGATTTAGCTAGTGATTGAGATAGAACCGGATCAAGCCATACATGGGGATCTACATCGCCATGGTCATGTCCTTCATGTCCTTCCTCGCCACTGTGCTCTTCTTCAGTGTGCTCATCATGCGCACCTTCAGCAAGTTCCTCATCGCTGTGCTCATCATGCGCACCTTCAGCATGTTCCTCATCGCTGTGCTCATCATGCGCACCTTCAGCAAGTTCCTCATCGCTGTGCTCATCATGCGCATCTTCAGCAAGTTCCTCATCGCTGTGCTCATCATGCGCACCTTCAGCATGTTCTTCATCGCTGTGCTCATCATGCGCATCTTCAGCATGTTCTTCATCGCTGTGCTCATCATGCGCATCTTCAGCCAATTGCTCGTCAGTAATAGAATCAGCCGTTGCGACCATGACTAAGTCTTGGCTTTCTAGTACATCAGTAGCTTTTTCGACAAATCCTTCAAGGCCGAGACCAATGTAGAGGAAAAGGTCAGCTTCCGCCAGCTTAATCATATCCTGTTGTGAAGGTTCAAACGTATGTTCATCAGCTCCAGGAGGGTAAATGGTCGAAACATGAACAAATTCTCCACCAATTTTTTTTGTGAATTCCTCCAACGGGTAAACGGTTGTGTAAACGTCCAATCTGTCACCCGACGATTCCTCTGTGTCCGCCGTGTCATTTGTGCTGCAGGCAGCCAGCATCCAAGCAAAGCAGGAAATAAGCATTAAATATACCGATTTTTTCAAATAGGGTCACCTCTTCTAAAGTGTTAAACAGTAATAATTACGATTTATGATTAACATGGCATACTATACTACGCTTTTAAAAAAAGTGCAAGAAAAAAACCATCAAGAATTTTTTTTTCTCGATGGCAGTTTGTCTGGTACCATATCAACCCCGCCAGGATGAAAGGGATGACATTTCAATATTCTTTTTATTGTCAAGAAACCTCCGCGAATGGCACCATGCTTTTCGACCGCTTCCATTCCATAATGGGAGCAGGTGGGATAAAATCGACAGCTTGGCGGGGTAATCGGAGAAATGATCTTTTGATAAAAACGGATAAGTAAAAGCATGATCTGTTTCAATTAGTGCCTCCGTATCTTCCGCTCTTCGTCATCCGAGAGAGAAGAGGTGTGGGTATGCTGCTCATGATTCTTAGGCAGCGGGTCAATTGTATGTTCAAAGCTGTAGCCTTTCTTCGTCACCAATAAAGAAATAATTGTAACAGCTACAATGATCATAATCGAAAAAATGATTAGTGCAATAAAAGACATAGTAAGCGACCTCCTTACTAATATCATAACATGAAACCGGCAAAAATCCCCTTGTGTAATAGGGTTAAATGTTTAAAAATGGACAAGTGTGGTAAACATAATGTAAGCGATATCTAGGAGGATGATGACAAATGTCACAAGAGAAATTAGTTGCAAGTGTGAATAAACAAATTGCCAGTTGGACCGTTCTGTATACGAAATTACATAATTTTCACTGGTATGTAAAAGGTCATCAATTTTTTACCCTGCATGAAAAATTTGAAGAGCTTTATACAGAAGCAGCAGTCCACATTGATGAACTTGCTGAGCGTCTGCTTGCACTTGAGGGAGCCCCGGTTGCGACGCTAAGAGAATCTCTTGAGCTGTCACTTATTCAGGAAGCACGCGGAGATGAAACAGCAGATCAAATGGTACAGGAGCTTCATAATGATTTTCTTGTACTGCTGGATGATTTGAAAAATGGCATGAGCGTTGCAGAGGATAATGAAGATGAGATGACTGGAGATATGCTTCTGTCCATTCATCAAAGCATTGAAAAGCATGCGTGGATGCTGCGCTCTTTCTTAGCTTAGGTAAATAAGATAAAAAGGCCTATTTTTATAGGCCTCAGGCTGTCGAGAAACTCTCGACAGCCTTTTTTATATTGAGCTTCGTCCACTCACCGCGTTAATTTAGTGTAATAGAAGTATCTTTTAATGTCTGGTGATTCTTATGTTTCATACGCGAAAAACCACTCAAAATGAAATTGAATTCATCTCCATTGAAGACTTCGTTCCTGAGGGCCATGTGCTGCGCATCATTGATAAGCATATCGATTTCTCTTTTATCCTGGAAAAAAGTTCATCATTACTATTCAGAGAACAATGGCCGTCCTTTCTTAGATCTCCTAATCCTTTTCAAAATGATGTTCATTGGGTACTTATTTGGCATTCGCTCCGAACGACGATTAGAAAAAGAAATTCAAACCAACGTGGCTTGACGCTTGTTTCTTGGTTTACGCTTGTCCGACCCTGTTCCCCATCACTCGACCATCAGCTGGAATCGTCATCATCGATTTCAGAACACGACGATCTTCCAAGACATCTTCGATGAAATGGTTCTATTGGCTATAGGTCATGAGATGGTCGGCGGAAGAGTATTATTCACGGACTCTACCCACCTAAAAGCCAATGCGAATAAGCATCAATTTACGAAGGAAACCGTTGAAGTCGAAACAAGAGAATATGTAGAAGAACTAAATCGTGCCGTGGAGGAAGACCGGAACCAGAATGGAAAAAAGCAATGAAACAACGGGAGGCGGTGAATGAAACGAATGAAGCTTGAAAGAGTAAAACAGACCCTGAAAGTGTGTTTATGTCTCGTGATCAAAAACAGGAAATGTTTTGTTACCTCGATCATCGAACCACCGACATGAAACACAAGATCATCACCGATGCCATTGATAGTCAGGCATAAATAAAAAGCTAACAGCGTCTATGCAGCTATATGCATAATACCTGTTAGCTTTTATCATACGGCTAGTGATAGATTGTCGGATCTTCTAAAGTAATCTCTTCATGCTGCCCCATTTTTCTCTCCAGTGATTCTAATATGTACAATCTAATAAAATAGGCCAACTCATCGTCAGACATATCCTGTACCATTTCTATTAGTTCCTTACGATCAAACTGCTCAAGAATGGTAAATGCAATAATATCAAAGTCTTCCTTTGTCCCGCGAATTTTCCCTCTGTACATTTCATAAATTTCATCAATTAGCTTCATTTTTTTCAACCCCGATACAAATTAGTTATTTTGTTGATCCAAAATACAAGGGGATGCAAGATGTACTATAACTATACCCCAAACTACTTGTATTAATCATATAAAATGCTTAGGCGATGTTATAAAAAATTGGACATACTGTAGTAATAGGAGGTGGAAGTATGGATGAGAAACACACGTATTATGTTTCAGTGGCTCGAGGTGAAATATTGAGGAGTGGAACAGATTCTCCATATGAATTTCTCGTGAATGCGACGGATGATGAAATAACGAAGCTGCGCCAGCTTTTTGATGCAAACGACGAGGTAGGCTGGGATAATTTTTATCGTGCACATGTGCCTTATGTCCAGTATCATATTGATGAAGAAAATCGTGCAGGTGATTCACTTTTAATTCAAATTTACTCATTCATTCATGAAATTGGTGATGAGGCGGCAGTTAAGCATATTGAAAGTATGGGCATATTACCAAAGGAAAATGAATCAAAGGATCGCCCGCCGTATATTCCACGCGCTCATGATCAATCTGCTCAGCCGGAATCATCATAAAAGAAATAAAGGCTGCATCACCCGAATGAATACTAAAAGAGGGGAGCAGCCTTTTTATCATTTATTCTATGTTAAAGATCATTGTTGATTTTGGCATTAGGATGATTGGAGTGTAAGGCGTGAGACTCCTGCAGGAGAAGCGAGTATTAACTCCGACCAGGCATCATGTCAGCTGTTTGCTGCTGAATAAACTCATTAAACTTTTCTCCAGAAGCTTGCAGAGTTAAAATATAGGAAGTATCATCTTGTTCAAAGGTAAAATCATCTGTGAATTGTTGCAGTTGGGCAATTTGGTCATTTAGATTTCCTTGAGCGGCTGTGGCTTGGAGGACCATATCAGACATCTCTTCCGGCATTTTTACCCATTGATCAGTTGTTGGGTCACTAATGAAAATACCTTCTTCTGTTATATAGGTTTCCGTTTTCATTGAGTCAGCTGCTTCTGGTAATTCTTCGCCGGAAAAGGACCTTTCCGATACAGAATATAAGGCGATTGGATCTACTATACTATCCATCTGCGAAACCGTAGTTACGTTTGTCTCTGTATCTTCTGAAGGAAGAGATACGATTTGATCTATTGTCACCTCAGCAGATACACTTTCAATATTTTCATTCGCTTCAATGGTTTTCGCAAAAACCTCTTCGAGTGTCAGATCACTTGAACTGGCTTCTGTTTCTGCTGTATTGTCATTTTCAACCGGTGTTGCTGGTTCAGAACAGGCCGCCAGTAGAAGTGCAAAAGATGCGGTGAAGATTATCGCTGTTTTTTTCATAGAATTCCACTCCTTATTCCATTTTTATCGAGCTTAGTTGTTTTACGTATAGGAGGATGAAAATATTTTAAGAAAAGGATAAAAACGACTTTATAATGAATGATTTTCCATAAAATGCGTCATTTTTACTAGGGGGGACGCTTTGTGTATACATTTTTAGATTATTATCAGAAAAAGGTTGAGTTCTCTTTTGAAAAAGAGCCTTTTTTAGAACCGGCAAAGCACGTATGGATTGTCACCCGCTATCAAGGGAAATGGGTTTTGACTCATCACAAAAAAAGGGGACTTGAATTTCCGGGTGGTAAAGTAGAAGAGCAAGAATCCTTAGAGCAAGCAGCAAGGCGTGAGGTAAAGGAAGAGATTGGCGGGGAGGTCGATCTGCTTCATTATGTCGCACAATATAAGGTGGAGGATCAGCCGCCTATTATTAAAGCGATCTTTTTTGCGGAAGTGACTCGGCTGGTTAATCAGCCTCATTACTTTGAGACCAATGGTCCTTGTCTCGTCTCAGGTGATTTGCTTGCTGAACGCCATCGTGATACATATAGCTTCATTATGAAAGATGATGTATTGATTCATGTACTTAATTATTGGCATCAACAAATTAAAAAGGAGAAAACCAAATGATCGATGGACACATTATTCAACGGACACCTTTTCCATCTCCGCACCCGTCGGTAGAGCTTTTTTTAATTACGATGTGGTCTGGAGGTCTGAGGGTGAAGGGACTGCTTGCAGAGCCTAAAGGAAAAGAACGGCTAGATGGATTTTTGTATTTGCGCGGCGGTATTAAGGGTGTCGGAATGGTTCGTCCATCTCGTATTGCTCAATTTGCTGCTCAAGGGTTTATTGTATTTGCCCCGTATTACCGAGGGAACCGTGGAGGGGAAGGAAATGAGGATTTTGCGGGTGAGGACCGTCACGATGCTTTCTCGAGCATTGAGCTTTTAAGGAAACACTCTCGGGTCATTCCTTCAAGAATTCATGTATTTGGATTTTCGCGTGGCGGTGTGATGGCGCTGCAGGTAGCTGTGGTGTATCAGGATATTGCTTCCGTTGTAACATGGGGAGGAGTATCCGATATGGTGCTTACTTATGAGGAAAGAAAAGACCTTAGAAGGATGATGAAAAGAGTCATTGGCGGCACGCCGTCAAAGGTTCCGGATGCGTACGAATTGAGAACTCCGCTGCATGAGGCAGCTCACATTCAATGCCCTGTATTAATTATTCATGGCATAAAAGATACGAATGTTTCTGTGGAGCATGCGTATCGACTGGAAAAAAGACTGGTTGAACTGAACAAGATGCATGATAGATGGTATTTTAAAGAGTTCGATCACGTGTTTCCGCCTGCTGAAAATCGAGAAACAGTAAAAAATTTATGCGAATGGATGAAGACTCGAGTTAACAATTAATCTACTCATACATCAACTTAAAAGGAGAATGGAAATGGGGATGCCACTAGAACTAAACACAATGATCGTAACGAAGGGCAAAGAGGTTAGGCAGCAGAACAATTTTTTTCAATTAACAAAAGAGGGCTATCGTCTATATCCAATGCATGTCCCGCTTGAGGTAAAGCGTACGAAAGGTAGTGACCTCATCGGTATCGCAAAAATTCATCAGCTGGAGTGGAAGGATGACACAACATCAATCGTATATGAGCTGGTGTCTTTAGAGTCGAGTAATTAATGAATCATGAAAGTAAATGTTTCTGACAGAGGCTATTGAAAAATAATTATAAGGTTAAAAGGAGTGTCCGATGATATCTGGACACTCCTTTATTATTAAACGATCGGGCCGCCAAGTTTAACAATATTTTCATCAACATCCGTGAATTTCTTGAAGTTTTCTTTGAATTTTTCGGCAAGCTCAGTTGCTTTTTTCTCATATTCTTCTTCACTTGGCCAGGCGAAGCGAGGAACGAGAACATGATCAGGAACCCCAGGGATATGTGTAGGTGTTTCAAGTCCAAAAAGACCGTTTTGCGTTGTTTCAACGTTTGTTAGTTCTCCATGCAGAGCTGCGCGAACCATCGCACGCGTGTAGGAAAGCTTCATGCGGGAGCCTGTTCCGTATGCTCCTCCAGTCCACCCTGTGTTCACAAGGAATACTTGAACATTATGTTCTTCCATTTTACGCCCAAGCATTTCAGCGTAAACAGTTGGACGAAGAGGTAGGAATGGTGATCCAAAGCAAGTAGAAAAGGTTGTTTCAGGCTCTGTAACGCCGCGCTCCGTCCCTGCAAGCTTTGATGTATAGCCGCTAAGGAAATGGTACATGGCTTGCTCTTTTGTTAGCTTACTGATTGGAGGAAGCACCCCGAATGCATCTGCTGTTAAAAAGACGATTGTCGTAGGGTGACCTGCGACACTTGGTTCAACAATATTTGTCATTGCCTGCAGCGGGTAGGCCGCACGTGTATTTTCTGTTAAGCTAGCATTATTATAATCTGCTTCACCTGTAATAGGGTCTAGAACAACATTCTCTAGAACGGAGCCAAATCGAATAGCATCAAAAATTTGCGGTTCTTTTTCACGAGAAAGTTGGATGCATTTTGCATAGCAGCCACCCTCAATATTAAACACGCCGTTGTCAGACCAGCCGTGTTCGTCATCTCCGATCAAGCGTCGGTCCGGATCTGCAGAAAGCGTTGTCTTACCGGTCCCGGATAAACCAAAGAATAGAGCGACATCGCCTTCATATCCAACATTGGCTGAGCAGTGCATAGGCAGAATTTCTTTTTGCGGCAATAAAAAGTTCATAATTGAGAAAATGGATTTTTTCATTTCCCCTGCATATTCTGTTCCTCCAATTAAAATGGTCCGCCTTTCAAAAGAAACGATAATAAACGTCTCAGAGCGAGTACCATCAACGGAAGGATCCGCTTTAAATGATGGTGCTGAAAGAATCGTGAATGGTGCTTCCGATGAAGTCGTTTCCTTATCTTCGGCTGTTGGGCGAATGAAAAGCTGGCGAGCAAATAAGTTATGCCATGCTCTTTCATTAACAACCTGAATGGGCAATCTAGACGACGGATCTGCTCCAGCAAACCCTTCAAAAACAAATACCTCATCCAAGTTACGCAAATGATTCATTACCTTTGTATAAAGCTGGTCAAATGCTTCGACTGAGATCGGCTGATTGACGTTGCCCCAATCAATAAGATCCTTGGTAGAGGGTTCAATAACGGTGAACTTATCTTTAGGTGAACGGCCTGTATAGGCACCTGTTTCTGCCTTAACCGCACCAGTAGATGTTAGTGTACCTTCTTTACGCTCCAAAACTTTTTCCACTAAAGCTGCTACAGAAAGGTTACGATGAACGTTATTTTTTTTCATTAAGTCATTAAGATTCGCAGTCATCTGGATTGTGCTCATGGTAATTACCTCCACCCTTTATACAAAATGATTATGCATCCTTTACTTGGAATTAGTATAACACATTAAAAAGATTAGTCTATACTAATTATTATATTTCTTCTTTCTTTTAACATAAAGAATAAAATACAAAATCTCAGTTGACATCATACGACGAATTCCGTATGATAGGTTTTTGAACGGATACTCTTATCCCGAGCTGGTGGAGGGACAGGCCCTATGAAACCCAGCAACCTGCTCTACAAAAAAGCAACTAGCTTTTGCGTTTAACTTCATTGAGCGAAGGTGCTAACCTGCAGCAAGGCATAGGTCCTTGAACGATAAGAGTGAAAGGCGCGAATCAGACGAAACCTTTCCTCACACAATATAGAGGAAGGTTTATTTTTTTGTCCGTGCCCTACTTGGATTATCAATGTATAAGGTTGATTGAATAAATCTAAGGGTAATGAGTACCGTCCAACCATTCATGTACCATTAGGAGGAAACAATATGTCCACAAAACGCCGCTTATTTACGTCTGAGTCTGTAACAGAAGGACATCCAGATAAGATTTGTGATCAAATTTCTGATTCTATTTTGGATGCCATTTTAAAGGATGATCCAAATGCTCGTGTTGCATGTGAGACATCCGTGACAACTGGCCTTGTGTTAGTTGCTGGAGAAATTTCTACTTCTACTTATGTAGATATTCCAAAAATCGTTCGTGAAACGATTAAAGGAATCGGCTATACACGTGCAAAATATGGCTTTGATGCTGAAACTTGTGCAGTATTAACTTCGATTGATGAGCAGTCTGCGGACATCGCACAAGGCGTTGACCAGGCGCTAGAAGCTCGTGAAGGAAGCATGTCAGATGATGAAATCGAAGCAATTGGAGCAGGGGACCAAGGTTTAATGTTCGGATATGCTTGTAATGAAACATCTGAATTAATGCCTCTTCCAATATCTCTTGCTCATAAGCTTTCTCGTCGTCTTACAGAAGTGCGTAAAGAAGAAATCCTTCCTTACCTGCGTCCAGACGGTAAAACCCAAGTAACTGTAGAATATGATGAAAACAATAAACCAGTGCGTATTGATACAATTGTTATCTCTACTCAGCACCACCCAGAAGTTAGCTTAGAGCGCATTCAGCGCAATCTAAAAGAACACGTGATTAAGCCAGTTGTTCCAGCTGAGCTTATTGACGAAAATACAAAATACTTCATTAACCCAACAGGCCGCTTCGTAATTGGCGGACCACAAGGGGATGCTGGTTTAACAGGACGTAAGATCATTGTTGATACTTACGGAGGTTATGCTCGCCACGGAGGCGGTGCGTTCTCTGGTAAGGATGCAACAAAAGTTGACCGTTCTGGTGCTTACGCTGCACGCTACGTAGCGAAAAACATTGTTGCAGCAGGTCTTGCTGATAAATGTGAAGTACAGCTTGCATACGCAATTGGTGTGGCACAACCAGTGTCAATTTCGGTTGATACGTTTGGAACAGGTACTGTAGATGAGGATGTACTGGTTGAGCTAGTTCGCAGCAACTTCGACCTTCGTCCAGCAGGTATTATCAAAATGCTTGACCTGCGCCGTCCAATCTACAAACAAACAGCTGCTTACGGACACTTTGGCCGTAATGATCTTGACCTTCCTTGGGAACAGACAGATAAAGCTGAAACATTAAAAGAGCAAGCTGCTATCTAATCATACAAAAACATCGCCGCAACAACTTCGGCGATGTTTTTCTTTTATAGTGAAGGTGAGTAAAAAGTGATACACTTTTTTATAGTGAATAGGAGAGGGGAGAATTGGTGGGTGCATGATCATCATTGGAATCTTACTTGATCATTACTTAGTAAAATAATTTTCAATTGAAAAAGAGGGCTGGTGTTATAATTGGATCAATAAAAAGCAAAAAGTGACGGTAGGGATTATTGTTTTACTTGGTATAGGTATCTATACATACAACATGGTTACCTATCCGGATTTCATACTCACCCTTTTGAATAGTAGGAGTAAATATGACGATTCTCATCTATACTCGATAAAAATTTTTCAGGTAATTCCATACCTAAACGATTTAATTCATTGGCACATACCCTGTCTTATCCACTAGCTCCTGTCCCTGTTCTGATAAAATCCATTCTATAAATGGCTCAACATTCGGGTTATCGCTCCCGGCTGCAATCGCATAAAACTCTGCTGAAATAGGGTATTGGTCACTGCGGAACGTTTTCTTGTCCGGATAAACCCCTTCAATTTTTAGTAAGCAAATATCCCCATACTGAACCATTTCAGTCGAATAATAACGGAAAGAATAGCCAATGGCATTATTATCGTTTTTGTAGCTCGATGTTTCTTCAATAATGCCGCCTATCCCCGTAATAACATCCTCTTTTAGTGCTTCCATCAATGGAATGTCGCCCATTAAATTTTCATGAGCGGTTTGGCTTCCGCTATTTGCTGGCCGCTGAAATGCCCGGATAGTGTCATTGTTTCCTCCAACCTCATTCCAATTCTTTTTTTCCCTCTGAATAAATTCCTTGTATTTGTTCAATGGTCAGTCCTTTTACTGGATTCTTGCTGTTTACAAAAAATACAAAGTCTTCTCTTCCAATGGGTGTTAGCTCAAGCTCGATTCCCTGATGTATCGCCTGTTCCAATCGTCGTTCTGAAGGACCGGCAGTAAAAATAATATCTGCTGTTCCCTTTAATAAATTTCGATATGCTTCATCCGTTTTATTGGCCATCACTTCACTCATATAGGGGTCATACTGTTTTTCGAGGCACGTCGCCTGGGAAAAAAGCAGCATACAGTGGATAAAGTGCTGTGGCGCCATTAATAACAGGTAAGTTTTCATCTAAGGATAATGACGATTCTTCATCTAGTCTGACCGCCAGACTTTCTGCATAAAACGGCTGGTACTGATATAAATTCACTTCGTGATCATTAACTGTTGGAATACTTTGGTGATACGAATGATTTAGTTGAAATCCGAAAGCCGTAACGACACAAAGGGCAATAAAGGTAATAAAGCTGATTTTAAGTACCCTCGTTTTTAATAATTGAAACGAAAAATAGATAAAAAAGACCACTGGACCTAATGCGGTAATTATGATGATGGGTGTATAGAAGGTGAGTCCCGATAGAAGGGTAAAAATGATTCCGATAAAGCTAAAAAAAACAAGAAATGCGATTAACAAAATGGAAAAAAATACTTTGAATCCAATGTTGAATTTCATGCTTAATCCCCTCTCCATTGTTTTTTTTTCATTTTGTTATATAGTGAAGGAAGTATTTTTTTATACAGTAATATACTAATCATATAATACGATATTTCCTTAAAAATCCTTATAATAAAATATAGAAATAGATGCAGAGTATTACTACATAATGATGGAAGGGGATATTTCATGAACACCGTGATCATTGCTGAAAAACCGTCCCAGGCAAAAAGCTATGCTGATGCATTCCATAAAAAGATAAAACGCGACGGTTATTTTGAAATAGAAGATCCTCTTATAGGCGGGCAAGCGATCATAACATGGGGCTATGGGCACCTTGTCAGTCTTGAGGAGCCGGCAGCCTATAAAGCAGAATGGAAGAAGTGGAGGCTGAACGAGCTCCCGATTTTCCCTGAAACCTTTCGTTTTACAGTGCCATCAGATAAACGAAAGCAGTTTAATGTGGTTAAAACGTTATTAAAAAAGGCAGATCAGATCATAGTCGCAACGGACAGTGACCGAGAAGGGGAAAATATTGCACGCTCGATTATAAAGCACGCGGGAGCAGACAAAAAGCCGACAAAACGATTATGGATTAATTCCCTTGAGTCAGACGTCATTCGAAGCGGCTTTGAATCCCTGCGAGAGGGGAATGATTATATTCCTCTTTATAAAGAAGCACAGACTAGACAGATGAGTGACTGGTTAATCGGCATGAATCTCTCAAGACTGTATTCACTCCTGCTTCAAAAAAAGGGCGTTGATGGTCCGTTTAGTGTTGGGCGTGTGCAAACGCCAACACTATACATGATTTGGCAGCGCCAGCATGAGATCGAGCATTTTAAGCCTGAGCCTTATTTTGACCTCTATGCAAAAGTAGAATCGCCTGAAGGGTCATTTCAGGCTAAGCATGATAAACGATTTAAAACGGAGCAGGAAGCGCTTGATCGACTTAGCAAGCACAATGTTTACGTGAATGAGAGAACGGAAAGCCTCATTACAAAAGCAGAAAAGAAAAAGAAAAAAACGGCTGCTCCAAATTTGCACAGCCTGTCTTCCTTACAAACAAAGCTAAACCGTCTCTATAAATATAGTCCCTCAAGCGTATTGAAAACCGTTCAGGATCTTTATGAGAAAAAAATCATCTCGTATCCTCGTACAGACAGTCATTTCATTACTGAAAACGAGTTTCGCTATTTAAAAAATCAGCTTGATAAAATGAAGGCAAGTGCAGGTGCAAGCTTTGAAAATCAATATAATATGCCGAGGAAGAAATACGTTCAAAATGACAAAGTGCAGGAACACTACGCGCTAATTCCAACGAAAAAAATATTAACCCAGCAGCAAATAGCCGCTCTTTCACCAAAAGAAAGAAATGTATATTTAGAGGTTCTAAGAAGCGTGCTCGCCATGTTTCACGATGATTATCACTATGAAGAAACAAAAATCGAAGTCTCAATAAACGACCTGATCTTTAAAGCGAGTGGAAATGTCGAATTAAAGAGAGGCTGGAAGGAATTATTCGGACCGGAAAAGAAAGAGAAGGATACGGAACATCAGGTGCTGCCTGCCGTTTCCAAAGGTCAGCAAGTTGAGGCCAGTGCTGCGCCGAAGGAAGGGATAACAAAGCCTCCAAAGCCGTACACTGAAGGTGATATCATTAACATGATGAAAACAGCGGGAAAAGCAGTGGAAGACGAGGAATCCCAGACCATTTTAAAAGAAACAGAAGGCATCGGAACAGAGGCAACGCGTGCTGCCATTATCGAAACACTGAAAAACCAGCAATACATCGAGATTAATAAAAACATTGTTACCGTAACAGAAAAAGGCATTACGCTCTGTGCGGTTATTGAAAACACCCTGCTCAGCAGTCCGGAAATGACGGCAAAATGGGAGCTGTATTTGAAGAAAATCGGGAAGCAGCAAGGAGATCAGCAGAAATTCCTAAGCAGTATTGAGAAATTTATTCATCATTTGATACAACAAGCGCCAGTAAAAATTGACTCAACACCTCTCACGCCATCTCCTGCTGGCGGCAGAAGCAGGACTGGTGAACAGGTGGCAAAGTGCCCTTCCTGTAAAGAAGGAATCATTAAGGATAGAGGGAAATTTTACGGCTGCTCAGAATATGCCAAAGGCTGTAAACAAACCTTCCCGAAAACCCTATTAAGCAAAAAACTTTCTCCTGCTCAAATCAAAGGACTTTGTGAAAAAGGGAGAACGAATATGATTAAAGGATTTAAGAGTAAAAAAGGAAAAAAATTTAGTGCGGCTCTTTTATTGAAAGATGGTAAGATTGAAATGGAGTTCCCGCATACAAAAACAGTTGGCAGTAAATAGTAGAAAGAGACAATCGAACCGAATACGATTGTCTCTTTCGTATGTTTCTATAAAACTATTTGTTATATTTCTCTTCTGCTTCCTTGTAATCCACAGCCTTCTCCGCATACTCTCTGTTAATCCGCTTCATATTGGCAATATCATCCTGATTCAATTCACGGATGACTTTCGCCGGGCGGCCAAAGGCCAATGTATTTGGAGGGATTTTTTTGCCTTGAGAGACAAGGCTTCCTGCTCCAATAAATGCACCTTCTCCAATTTCAGCACCATCCAAAATAATGGAACCCATGCCGATCAGCGCTTTTTTTCTGACTGTGCAGCTATGTAATATGACCTGATGCCCCACCGATACCTCATCTTCTAAAATTAACGGTGTATTCGGGCTTTGGTGAAGAATAGAATGATCTTGGATATTTACCTTTTTGCCAATGATCGTGGGAGAGATATCGCCGCGGATGGTGGTGCCGAACCATACGCTTGATCCCGCGCCGATTGTGACGTCTCCTGTAACGGTTGCGGTAGAAGCGATGTAAGCGCTTTCATCAATTTTAGGAATGTGATTTTTATAAGGTAGAATCATGCTATTACTCCTCTGTTTAGTTAGATTTGTGATATAGTTTATTTTAACATATCACTTGCTTGCATGGAGGATTCGGTGGTCTATAAAAAGACCTGGATAAAACGAATCATCAGCATGTAGGATCATCTAGGCAGGAAGGTGAGGGAACTTCAATGTGGAAATGGGAAACAGATGGTGACGCCCATGGCGTGATCGTCATGATTCATGGTGAACTTGAGCATCATGCACGATATGGGTGGCTGATTGAAATGTGGCGTTCCAAAGGGTACCACGTAATTATGGGCGATTTACCCGGTCAAGGAATGGCAAAGCGCATGGAAAGAGGTCATATTGAATCATTTAATCAATATTTAGCAGAGGTTAAAAGGTGGATTGAGGCTGCTTACCAATTCAGCTTGCCTGTTTTTATATTAGGGCATGGAATGGGCGGCTTAATTGCTGTCCGTATGCTGCAGCAAATTAAGTGGGAATTGGCAGGATTAATTCTATCATCTCCAACCTTTGCCCTAAAACATACACCTTCAAAGATTAGCCATGTGCTATCATCCGGATTAAATAAAGTAACACCAGAGCATCGCTTTACATTTGGCTTTCCAATTGAGAAAGCAACACGGAATTTGGAAATCATCGAGATGGACCGGGAAGATTCTCTTTATGTATCGAAGGTTTCTGTACGCTGGTATCGAGAGCTTCAAACAGCGATGAAACAAGTATCGCTTGAAAATAAACATTTCCCGGACATACCTATACTAGTTATGCAGGCTGGGAAGGATTTACTGGTTGATCCAATTGCGGCTAAAAAATGGTTTCTTAGTCTTGATTTGACGGAGATGCATTATAAGGAATGGACGAACTGTTATCACGAGCTTTTTAACGAGCCGGAGAAAGAAGAAATTTTTCAATATACAGAGTCATTTACTCGGAATTGCTTGCGTAATATTGGGTATGATGTGTAAAAAATCATATATTTTTTACATTAAGGTTATTTAAAGGTGATTTTCGATTTGTAAAAGTAAAGTAGAGGAGTTTGGTATGAGTCATTAAGGATTTTAATTTAAGGCTGTGTAAATGTGTCTGTTGATTGCAGAACGCAGGCGCTCGCTTTTCGTGGGGCGGGCGGTGAGCCACCTCGGTGCAGACGCAGCTGCTTGAGTCTCACCTGCCCCGCTTCACCCATAGGGTTCTTTCGCTCTCCGCTACAAGCAACGCTGGGCAAAAATCAACAATGGACTTTAACATAGCTTAATTTAAATAGAGGCTGTCCTCATAAATCGACTTTAGGTCGACTTATGAGGACAGCCCTTTCTGTATTTATATTTTCTTTTCTCCGAAACTCATTAGCTCATTATTTTCAAATCCTTTAAGAAAGAGTTGCGCAGGCTGCGATAAATATCTTTCTTTCAGCCAAATAACAATAGATTCAGTTTGAAAATGAGAATCTGTAAAGGCGATCATTTTCAATTTATTACTTTGAAAACGATTTACAACTGCAGAACCTGTGCACTCTATTGGGTATCTTCCTCTTTATGCAGCGATTCATAAAGGCTATTTTGAAGAAGAAGGGTTGGAGGTTGAGATTATTTCAGCTACTGGCGGGGCTCACGTAACATCAGTTGTAAGTGGAGATGTCTTGGGGAATATTGGTGGTCCAGAATCCAATGCGATGGCAAATGTTGATAGTCCGGATCCTATTCAATCGATCGTAAATGTTGTCAACCGAGCAAATGTATATTTAATGGCCGATAGTGATTTAGAGGTACCTGAATCTACAGATAAAGAAGAACTTGCCGAGTTTTTTGATGGAAAAACTATTGCAGCTGGACGCCATGGCGGCAGTTTAAATTTATTAACAAGATGGCTTTTAATAGATGTAGGATTAGATCCAGATAAAGATGTAATGTTTGAAGAACCTGCAGATCCCGCAGCAGTTACTTCATTAGTTGAAATAGACAAAACTCAAATTGCCAATGGAGCAGAGCCGCAAATTAAAGAAGGCATGGATAAAGGAATATGGGATGAGCCGTTTTATAGCTTTACAGACTTAGGGGATTATCCATACTCAGTGGTTAGCATTAAAAAATCTAGTATCGAAGAAGACCCTGAAACTGTACAAGCTTTTGTCAATGCAGTCATCAAAGGATTAAATTCGATTAATGAGGATCCTGCACTTGCGATGGAAATCGTAGAAAAGGAATTCCCAACCGCGAATGAAAAAAGCATGCAAGCAGCGTTAGATCGTGCATACGAAGATGAACTATGGAGTAAGGATAGTTTTATTTCTGAAGAATCGGTAGCGAAAACAATGGAGGTTGTGGAGAAAACGGGTATTTTTACGAAGGGATACGAGTATGGAGAGTTAGTTGATATGCAATTTGTTGAATAGCTAAAAATGCTGTTTCTATCATAAATTTGATGACGATATTTAGTGGATATTTGCTTATAAACTTATTGATTCTTTAACTATCAAATCATGATAAGAGAGGAAGATGTTTGATGTCATTTATAAATAAGATTGATCCAGCTAGTACAGCATTAATTGTGGTTGATGTACAGAATGATTTTTGTTCTGAAGAAGGGGCGCTGGGGATACAAGGTGCAGATGTAGGGATGGTTAAAACAATGATGCCTAATCTAACCGAATTGATTTCAGAAGCAAGGGATCACAAGTACCGGTTATCCTGATCCAAACTATCCACGAAAAAGCGACGGATTCTGCGGCTTGGGCAGGTCGTGGGAATTTACGAAAAACAGAGCATAACGGGGTATACAGAAAAGATACATGGGGAAGTGATTTCTATGAAATTATTCCTCAAGAAGATATCATCGTTATCAAGCATCGATATAGTGCGTTTATTAACACCAGACTCGATTCTGTTTTGCGAACTCTGAGTGTAAAAACATTGATTATGACAGGTATTGCCACAAATGTATGTGTAGAGTCAACGGCTCGTGACGGCTTTATGCTTGATTATAATATTGTATTTCTTTCAGACTGTACAGCTTCTTATTCACGACCGGCACATGATATGAAATTGGAAAATATAATTGGAACGGCTTTAGGGATAACGTTTATGAGCTTGTGGGTAAGCGGGTCAATTACAGACTGGATACTGTCTAAGGAAAAAGAACAAATGCACTTGGTGATATTAGGGTTTAATAGTTTTTTCTTGCTCCTTGCTTTTGCCACAATATTAATGGTTATCCGACTTATATGGGTTTGGCATAAATTTAAACAAACGAGTGTTGCTCATATTGGAGGTTCGTAGGATGCGGACTTGGTTGTATAAACCAATAAAGTAATTAATCATTCTTGCTCTTTTCATTAAAAACCTTTCTGTGCCGTAAATTGATTATATTAAATGTTTGTTCGATGCTGATTGGGAAGAGGATTGAATAAAATAATCCCCTATGTATTCTATATTTATTCTGGTTGTTATGTGGAGAGACTACATTCATTTGTAGATAATGGTTAGTGTCAAGCAGGTTACAGAAACAACATTCGATCTTTATAACTGAACAAGTACTAGTGAAACTTAGCAAGGAACAGGAGGATGGAGGGTATCTTGCGTCTCTTGTTGTATCCTGTTAGCAAACGCTCAAAGGTCTTCAAAATTATCCTTACATTAAAAATGAGCTGATTGAGCTTGCCGATATTGTTGTCGTCTGCAATTTCATATGCATGTTCATGAAAAAGAGCGGGTTGAACGCCTGAAGCAGTGGTTTGAGACTCATAAGGCCACTTTCCCTCAAATAGCATGGTATCAAGTCTCGGCATGTACGGGATCAACACTTGGTATTTTTTGTCTTGTGTCCTACACCTTTCGTCCTGATTTTGATTCATCCTTTTCGGCTGTGATCCAAATGGCTATTTTCTTTATATTCAAGGCTTACATATTTTGCTGGATTATTTAATCGACCAGGAGGAGGATTTAGCGAATGATGTAAACCCATCCGCTTGCATGCAAGCGGATTTTTCGACTTTTTAGAGGAATTCTATAATAATAAGTGTGTGTAATAAAGGAGGAAACATTATGGCATTGACCTTGAGTATATTAGATCAATCGGCAATTTCAGAGGGAACCAGTGCGGAGGAAGCTCTTCGTCAAACCGTCAAGCTTGCGCAGCGGGCGGATCAGCTTGGCTTTCACCGTTTTTGGGTATCGGAGCATCATGATGCTACAACATTGGCAGGCTCTTCGCCTGAAGTGCTTATTTCGCATTTAGCCTCGAAAACAGAGCGGATTCGTGTTGGTTCTGGCGGCGTGATGCTGCCTCATTATAGCTCTTACAAGGTTGCGGAAAATTTTAAGCTTTTGGAAGGACTGACTCCGAAAAGAATCGACCTAGGAATTGGCAGGGCACCTGGCGGGATGCCGCGCGCTTCATTGGCGCTTCGTGAAGGGAAGTTTCGTGATTTAAATCGCTACCCCGAGCAGGTGGATGAACTGCTTTACTATTTACATGACAGGCTGCCTGAGGATCATCCATATGAAGGACTAAAGGCAACTCCCGTCACAAAAACGGTGCCGGATGTTTGGATGCTTGGCTCTAGTCCATCATCAGCAGCTTTAGCCGCTGAAAAAGGGCTGCCATATACCTTTGCACTCTTTATTAATGGTGAAGTCGGTTCAGAATATATGAAGCAGTACCTAGATCAGTTTAAGCCTTCTGATTATTACAGTGAACCGAAAAATAATCTAGCTGTGTTTACGATTTGCGGAGAAACAATGGAGGATGCAGAGAGAATTGCTTCAAGTCTTGATCTTTCCATGATCATGATGGAGCAAGGAATGCCTTCAAATGGAACGCCGAGTCCGGAAAAGGCTGCAGCATATCCATACAGCAAATATGAGTGGGCGAGAGTATTGGAAAATCGGAAACGCATGATTGTCGGAGATGTCGATCATGTAGAAGCCGAACTGCATCGTCTTAGCGAGGAATATCAAACGGAAGAAATCATTCTGACAGCCATTACATATGACTTTCAGGATAAAATAAAATCAATTGAGCGGATTGCCGAGCGCATGCTATAAAAAGAAGCTAGTCCCGAATCGTTGGGCTAGCTTCTTTTTGCATTATCTTTTCTCAATCGCCACAATAAAAGGCGGATGATTTTGCTGGTTCATAAATTGATAGCGGAGCACATGTGCTTCTTGCTGATCAATTTTTTGGACAAAACGAAGTAAATATTCTCTTTCGACCGCGCCTTCCGGGTGGCCGTGGTAGATTACAAGAATAATCATGCCTCCAGGAGCCATTAAATCAAGAAGCTGTTCAATGGCCGCAATGGTTGTGCGAGGGCGCGTTACAATAGTATGATCACCGCCAGGCAAATAGCCGAGATTAAAAACGGCGCCAGTAATCGAGCCGTGATGGACGGGCGGAATAACCTGCGACAGCGTTTCGTGCCCTTGCTTGAACAAGGTGACCTGGCTGCGCATGTTATGCTCTTCAAGCTTTAAGGTTGTCTCATCAATCGCTTCCTGCTGAATATCGAAGCCGTATACTCTGCCGTGTTCGCCAACAAGCTGTGCCAAAAATAAGGTATCGTTTCCGTTTCCAATGGTGGCATCTACAACTACATCGCCTTTAGAAACAGAACGTTCAAGAAGGCTGCGAGCATAGGGCAATATGCGGTCTAGTTTCATGGATTCGTTGTCACCTCTTTACGGTTGTATAGCTTTCCTTGATAGGATTCACGGCGAATCAGCTCGCGGTCGATATCTGTCAGCACTTCCCACTTATTCACGCTCCACATCGGTCCTACCATTAAATTGATCGGACCATCCCCTGTAATGCGGTGAATAATCATTTCTTGCGGAAGGATTTCAAGCTGGTCGCAAACGAGCTTCACATAATCGTCCTGGGATAAAAATTCGAGCATGCCTTTTTCATATTGCTTAACCATCGGTGTTCCTTTAAGTAAATGGAGCAAATGGATTTTTATCCCCTGAACGTCCAGGGCTGCAACGGCTTTCGCTGTCTCCATCATCATGCCGTAATCTTCCTTTGGAAGGCCGTTTATGATGTGGGAGCAAACACGAATACCGCGTTCGCGAAGCTTTTGAACTCCCTCTTTATAGCACTCAAAATCATGTGCCCGATTGATCATCGTCGCGGTAGACTCATGAACGGTTTGAAGACCAAGCTCCACCCATAGATATGTACGTTCGTTCAGTTCTGCTAAGTAGTCCACCACATCATTCGGTAAACAATCCGGACGGGTCGCAATCGATAAACCGACCACATCATCTAGCTTGAGTACGGCTTCATATTTTTCACGCAGGACTTCAACGGGAGCATGCGTGTTCGTAAATGCCTGAAAATACGCCATATATTTGCCATCTTTCCATTTTCGGTGCATTCGTTCCTTAATATCATTAAATTGTTTTTCAAGCGGATCAACACGATTTCCCGAAAAATCACCGGAGCCGGCAGCGCTGCAAAACGTACAGCCGCCGTGTGCAACTGTCCCGTCGCGATTCGGACAGTCAAAACCTCCGTCTAGTGCTACTTTAAACACTTTATGGCCAAAATGATTTCGTAAATGATAATTCCATGTATGGTATCGCTTGTTATCCATTGCAAATGGAAATGGGTTTGATTGAGTCAAGGATTCAATCCTCCTTGTATAAAGTGAACGGTATACCAGTGTTTTTTTGAGGTTAGAATAATGATAAAAAACATGGCTCGCTTCTATAGCGCATTCTATCATGAATAGTCGCTCCATTCCAATGACCTTCATTCCTATAGTTGAAAAATAAGCATATAAATCCCCTTCCCTTGAACGATCAGCAAGAAAAGACTAAAATAGTTTTGTGCTTGAAATAGAAACTGATCGAAATAGGAAGTTTATGAGGAAGGAAGCTGTAAATATGCCACGTTCGTTGTGGGTTCTTGTAATTGGAATGATGATTAATGTCACGGCTTCTTCATTTTTGTGGCCGTTAAATACAATTTATATTCACGAGCATCTCGGGAAATCTTTATCTGTGGCAGGGCTTGTCTTGATGGCCAATGCGGGAGCGAGTGTCGTTGGAAATTTATTAGGGGGAACGCTGTTTGATCGTCTGGGTGGTTATCGATCCATTATGCTCGGGATTGTGATTTCTCTTTCAGCGCTGATCGGACTTAATTTCTGGCATGGATGGCCGCATTATGTCATCTTTTTGATTATCATTGGCTTTGGTTCGGGAATTGTTTTCCCATCAATGTATGCGATGGCTGGATCTGTATGGCCCGAAGGAGGACGTAAAGCCTTCAATGCCGTTTATTTGGCGCAAAACCTTGGAGTAGCTGTTGGAGCTGCATTAGGTGGAGTTGTGGCTGCGGTGTCATTTGACTATATCTTTTTAGCCAATATGCTCATGTATGCTTTATTCTTTTTGCTGGCACTCATCACGTATCGGGGGATTTCTATTCAACCGAATATACAGACAAGCGTACTGCAGGAAAGCAAGCAGATTAAAAATAAATCTGCCTTTGTGTCACTGCTCATTTTGTGTATCGGTTATATGCTTTGTTGGGTAGGATATGTTCAATGGATGTCGACGATTTCAGCTTACACCCAGCAAATTAATATCACTCTTAATCAGTACAGCTTGCTGTGGACGATTAATGGTGCATTAATTGTGCTTGGTCAACCGTTAATCAAGCCGATTGTAAAGCGTTTTGAGAACAATTTAAAAAAACAGATGCTGATTGGTCTCGTCATCTTTATGGGATCCTTTGCTGTCGCTGCCTATGCAGGGTCTTTTCAGGGGTTTTTAGCCGCAATGATTATTTTAACCATTGGTGAAATGCTCATTTGGCCGGTTGTTCCGACGATTGCCGATCAATTAGCGCCTAAAGGAAGAGAAGGGTTCTATCAAGGTGTTGTGAATAGTACGGGTACAGCAGGAAGGATGATTGGCCCGGTTATGGGCGGGGTCCTTGTAGACTATTATGGTATGAGTGTACTATTTATATTTATCATTGCATTGCTTGTCATAGGAATGGTTACAACGGTATTTTATGATTATCTTACAAAAAGGGCAGCAGACAAGGCACCTGGACAAATAACGTGAACCAATCAAAATATAGAAAAGGCTTGCAACTGCGCCAGCCTTTGTCTAAAATATTAATTACTTCTATAAAGATGACGTTGAAGAGGAATAGTAGAGATGACCTTTCGAGTAGTAGAGAGCTAACGGGTGGTGAAAGTTAGCCGAAATCATCATGAACTCGCCTCTGAGTCGACAATGCGAAAAAACAAGTAGTATTGTCCGTTTTCCGCGATAAGGATGATAACTTTTTTGAGTGCGTGTACACGAATTTGGGTGGTACCGCGGGAGATAATCAATCATCTCTCGTCCCATTATAGGGGCGAGGGATTTTTTTATTTGAAAAGTGCAGGCGGCTTGCTCAGACCCGACAAGCATAAGACGTGATGCACGTGTTGGTGCTCTTTGCCAATAAGGGTATGGCGGCTTATGACCTCGAGGGTCTAGCCGCTGGAGCTGGACAAAGAAAAGAAGCGCAGGCGGCTTGCTCAGACCTGACAAGCATAAGACGCGATGCACGTGTTGGTGCTCTTTGCCAATAAGGGTATGGTGGCTTATGACCTCGAGGGTCTAGCCGCTGGAGCTGGACAAAGAAAAGAAGCGCAGGCGGCTTGCTCAGACCCGCAGGCTTACTGAAGACAACTAAGGAGGAATTTTCATGAGCTTTGATCATCAAAAGATCGAGAAAAAATGGCAGCAGTATTGGGCTGATAATAAAACCTTCAAAACGAAAGATGAAATAGGGAAACAGAAATTTTATGCATTGGATATGTTCCCGTATCCTTCTGGAGCAGGTCTTCATGTGGGACACCCAGAAGGCTATACAGCGACGGATATATTGGCGCGTTATAAGCGTATGCAGGGCTACAATGTATTACATCCGATGGGCTGGGATGCATTCGGTTTGCCAGCAGAGCAGTATGCACTTGATACAGGAAATGACCCAGCGGAGTTTACTAAAAAGAACATCGATACGTTCCGCCGCCAAATCCAAGAGCTTGGCTTCTCCTATGACTGGGATCGCGAAATTAGCACAACGGATCCAAGCTATTATAAATGGACACAGTGGATCTTTTTGAAGCTTTATGAAAAAGGTCTGGCATATGTGGACGAAGTGGCAGTAAACTGGTGCCCGGCACTTGGCACTGTTCTAGCCAACGAGGAAGTTATCGACGGTAAGAGTGAGCGTGGAGGGCATCCGGTTGAACGCCGTCCAATGAAGCAATGGGTTTTGAAAATTACTGCATATGCTGAACGTTTAATCGATGATCTTGAGGAGCTTGACTGGCCTGAGAGCATTAAAGATATGCAGCGCAACTGGGTTGGGAAATCCGAAGGGGCAGAAATTACGTTCAAGATTGCGGATACAGATGAATCCTTTGATGTGTTCACGACTCGTCCAGATACATTATTTGGGGCAACGTACGCAGTCCTTGCACCAGAACATCCATTTGTTGACCGCATCACATCACCGGAGCAAAAAGAAGAGGTTGCTGCGTATATTGACCAAATCAAATCAAAGAGCGATCTTGAACGTACGGATCTTGCAAAGGATAAAACAGGCGTCTTTACAGGGGCTCATGCAATCAATCCAGTAAATGGTGAGAAAATGCCAATCTGGATTGCAGATTACGTATTGATGAGCTACGGAAGCGGCGCCATTATGGCTGTACCCGCTCACGATGAACGTGATTACGAATTTGCGGTTAAATTTGATTTGCCAATTATTGAAGTTGTCAAAGGCGGCGATATCACAAAAGAAGCATACACTGGAGACGGTGAGCATATTAATTCTGGATTCCTTGACGGTCTTGGAAAAGTGGATGGGATTCAAAAAGCGATTGAATGGCTTGAAGAAAAAGGGCTTGGTACGAAAAAAATCACGTATCGTCTGCGTGACTGGCTGTTTAGCCGCCAGCGTTATTGGGGTGAGCCAATTCCAATTATTCATTGGGAAGATGGCACGATGACAGGCGTTCCTGAGAGTGAGCTTCCACTAATGCTGCCAATAACTGATGAGATTAAGCCTTCAGGTACAGGAGAATCTCCACTTGCCAACATAGCAGAGTGGGTAAATGTTGTTGATCCTGCAACAGGCAAAAAGGGCCGCCGCGAAACGAATACCATGCCGCAGTGGGCAGGAAGCTGCTGGTACTATCTTCGTTTCCTAGATCCTGATAACAACGAAGCTCTAGCTTCTCAAGAAAAAATTAATCACTGGCTTCCGGTTGATATTTATATTGGCGGAGCAGAGCATGCCGTGCTACACCTTCTTTACGCACGATTCTGGCACAAGGTGCTTTATGATATTGACGTAGTTCCAACGAAAGAACCATTCCAAAAGCTATTCAACCAAGGAATGATTTTGGGTGAAAACAATGAGAAGATGAGTAAGTCAAAAGGGAATGTTGTAAATCCGGATGATATCGTTTCAAGCCATGGTGCTGATACGCTTCGCGTTTACGAAATGTTTATGGGACCTCTTGATGCATCAATCGCCTGGTCAACAAATGGTCTAGATGGTTCACGCCGTTTCCTTGATCGAATTTGGCGTCTGTTTGTAGCGGATGAAGGAAAGCTATCCGCAAGCATTCAGGATGCGCCAAATGAAGGATTGGAAAAGGTTTATCATCAAACGGTGAAAAAAGTAACAGAGGATACTGAAGGACTTCGTTTTAATACGGCTATTTCTCAAATGATGGTCTTTGTGAACGAAGCAAATAAAGCGGATGTGATCCCTGTTGAATATGCGAAGGGCTTCGTACAGCTAGTAGCTCCATTTGCACCACATATTGCAGAGGAACTATGGGAAAAGCTTGGTGAAACAGACACTATCACGTATTCACAGTGGCCGGCTTTTGATGAGTCCAAGCTAGTAGACGCTGAAGTTGAAATTGTCATTCAAGTAAACGGCAAAATGAGAGCGAAAGTTATGATCGATAAAGAAGCAACACGCGAGCAAATGGAAGAATTGGCAATGAAAGATGAATCTGTTCAGTCATCCATCGAAGGAAAAACGATACGCAAAGTAATCGCTGTTCCAGGTAAGCTTGTCAATATCGTTGCCAACTAAAGAGTGTAAAAAGAGACCTATTCAAGTTCGAATAGGTCTCTTTTGTTTAAGGCTTTGTTAAACGTGTCTGTTGATTGCGGCATACAGGCGTTCGCTTTCCAAGGGGCGGGCGGTGAGTCTCGCTTCAGCCCGTCACGTATCCGTTCCAATCAACGCTGTGCAAACATCAACAATGGACTTTAACATAGCTTTGTTTAAAAACGAACAATGACAGGGACGATGAATAAATGAGAATGTTACCTCAGGAAGTGGCGGAAAAGTTTATAGAAGAAAACTTTCTGGAATGCGATGGGGCAGCTTTTGCTGGAAATGCGGTAAGAGGAGAGGAAACGGCTACCTCTGGCCTTGATATTGTCGTGTTTGATGCAAGCATTCCATCGTCTTTTTGGGAATTTTTTTATGAAAATGGCTGGTCAATGGAGGTTTTTGCCTATAACCTTTCTTCCTGCGAAGATTTTTTCGAAAGCGACTGTGAACGAGGCATTCCTTCGATGCCTAGAATGGTTGCTGAAGGTTTGAACATTAAGGATAAAGGGATCCTTAAAACATTCAAAAAAGAGGCGAATGAACTTTTAAAAAAAGGACCTGATAAGTGGTCAGAAGAGACCATCCGTACAAAACGATATTTTATTACGGATGCATTAGATGATTTTATTGGGTGTACAAACAGAGGAGAAGAAATCTTTGCTGCCAATACGCTTGCGCAGCTTGTTTATGAATTTATTTTAAGAACAAATGAGTGTTGGACCGGTTCTTCAAAATGGGTTGTCCGTTCGTTCAATCAGTATGATACGGAGTTAGCAAATGAATTTGTAGAAGCATTTGATTTTTTTACAATAAAGGTGTGAAGACTAGCGTTGTTGAGCTCGTTGAAAGGATATTAAAACATTACGGAGGACGTTATTTCGGCGGCTTCTCACTTGGGAAAAATTTTTACTAAGCCCTTTGCTGTTAGAACTGATGAATTCTTTGTTATAATAAAAGCACCTACATAAAGGAAAGGAAGATAAAGATGAGTGAATTAAAAACGATTACACCTGAAGAAGTGAAAAATAAATTAGCACAGGGTGAAGAGCTTCATTTGATCGACGTGCGCGAAGACGAAGAAGTAGCAGAAGGTATGATTCCCCAGGCAACACATATTAAAATGGGTGAAATCCCAACGCGCCTTGATGAACTGGACGAGGATAAGGAATATATTTTAATCTGCCGCTCAAGCAAACGAAGCGAAAACGTAGGATGGTTCCTACATGATCATGGCTTCAATGTAGTTAACATGACTGGCGGAATGCTTGAATGGACAGGCGAAACACAGCCGAAGGCATAATTAAAAAGGATCCTTGGTTTAATTGAGCCAAGGATCCTTTTTATAACCTCATATTTATTTTGGAATTTGTTTTGACTCACATTCCAACTAATTGTTAATCGACCTTTTTAAAAAAGAACCACTAATTCTTATCATGCCCGTTGGTGATTCATTTCTAAGATTAAAGCAATCCCGCGTTCACTCCCGCTAGTCTCCCTGTAACAAGTGCTGAGGTGATATTATATCCTCCTGTGTAGCCATGAATATCTAATAGCTCGCCGCAGAAAAATAGACCTTTTCTCTTTTTGGACTCCATTGTTTTTGGGTCAATTTCTTTGATGGAAACCCCCCCGCCTGTAACGAAGGCTTTCTCGATTGACTGGGTTCCGTTAATGCGAAGCTCAAAAGCTTTCAAAAGCTGCGTGAGCATACGGATTTTTTCGGCCGCAATTATTCCTGCCTGCTGATCTGGGTCGATGTCGGCGCGTTCAAACAAGAAATGCAGATAGCGTTCGGGAACGAGTCCCTTCCACACATTTTTAATGGCTTTTTTCGCATCATTTTTCGCTTCACCATGTAGCTGCTGGAAAAGCGATTCCTGGTTGATAGAAGGGACAGCATCAATTCTGACCATCACTTCATTTGATTTTTGTTTTTTCATTTCTTTTACCACAAACTGGCTGCATCGAAGAATGGCAGGTCCTGACAGTCCAAAATGCGTAAACAGCATATCCATTTCATGTGTAATAATTGGTTTTCCTTTTTTGTTTAGCACACTCACAGCCGCACCTCGAAGAGCAAGTCCCTGCAGCTCGCGGTTTTTAATAAACGGTTCGTTCGACAGCAAAGGCACTTCTGTAGGGAACAGCTCGGTAACCGTGTGACCGGCCTTTTCAGCCCAAGGGTAGCCGTCTCCAGTTGAACCTGTTTGGGGAACGGATTTCCCACCGACGGCAAGCACCACGGCATTCGAAAAGATCTGCTGGCCGTCTGCAAGTTCGATGCCTTGAACATGCTCCTCACTAACCAATAATTCCGCTACTGTGACGTTTGTTCTGATCTCAACCATCAGTTCACTGAGTCTGAGCAGCAATGCATCAACAACAGACTGTGCTTTGTCAGAAACCGGAAACATTCTGCCGTGATCCTCTTCTTTTAAGGAAACGCCCAGATCTTCAAAAAATCGAATGATATCTTCATTGCTGAAAACGGAAAAAGCGCTATATAAAAAGCGGCCGTTTCCCGGGATATGCTTAATAATTTCATCAATAGGTAAACGATTGGTTACATTACACCTTCCTCCGCCAGAGATGGCAAGCTTTCTTCCAAGCTTATTTCCTTTATCAACAAGCAATACTTGTTTTTTCTGTTCACCGGCTGCAATGGCAGCCATTAATCCGGATGGTCCGCCGCCCACTACAATTACATCATATTTCATTATTTCACCAACTTAAAATGAATTCGTACTAATTAAACATCTATCTATTTTATCTCTAAGGCAAGTGATGTTCAATGATTTGTCTTGAAATAACACATGAAATCAATTGTCATTCATTGCACGGAGTAGTACACTACCAATAGTGTCTAAAAGACAGATTTCCTAGGATTGGGAAGTGAAAGAGAAGCTATGTCATCATCTACATTAGTTAGAGGAACGTTTATATTAACGCTTGGAACATTTATTTCAAAGTTTCTAGGATTGTTTTATGTGATTCCCTTTGCCGCACTATTAAGTGAGGAACCGGGGTCTATGGCTCTTTATAATTATGGATATCTTCCATATACGATATTTTTATCCATTGCTACAGCAGGTGTACCGCTTGCTGTTTCGAAGTTTATAGCAAAATATAACGCTTTAGAAGAATATGAAATCGGGCGAAGGCTGTTTCGATCCGGTTTGTGGCTTATGACATTGACAGGATTCCTGGCATTTATCGTTATGTATGCTTTTGCACCGATTTTTGCAGGAATGGTCATCGCGTCAGATGAACAGAAGGTTACTGTTGAACAAGTTACAACGATTATTCGGGCAGTCAGCTTTGCGCTGATCGTTATTCCATTTATGAGTATTATTCGGGGGTTTTTCCAGGGACACCAATCAATGGGACCAACGGCGGTTTCAAATGTGGTTGAGCAAATTGTCCGTATCGCTTTTCTTCTTGTTGGTGTTTATGTTGTACTTTTTATTATGAATGGATCCGTAACGACGGCCATTGCTGTTGCAACCTTTGCCGCCTTCGTTGGCGGGGTGGCGAGTTTACTTCTGCTTTTATGGTACTATTTCAAGCGAAAACCTCATTTAGACAAAATGCTTGAGAAAAGCCGAGGGAACATACAAATTTCAATTAAAGACATGTATAAAGAAATTGTACTATACTCGATTCCTTTTGTTTTAGTCGGAGTATCCAATCCCCTTTTTCAGTTAATTGATACAGTGACCTTTAATAGAGCGATGGTATCGATTGGATTAGCAGCTGTATCTGATGCTCAGCTGGAGATCTTAGGTTTTACTACTCATAAACTCGTTATTATACCTGTATCACTTGCTACAGCATTTGCCATGACGTTAATCCCTGTCATTACAAATACTTTTTCAAAAGGAAATTGGAATGCTCTTAATAGCCAGCTTGATCAGACATTTCAAATTTTGCTTTTCCTTACGATGCCGGCTGCAATCGGTCTGTCTTTATTGGCAGAGCCGGCATACACCGTTTTTTATGGTCATAGTGAGCTTGGAACAGAGGTGCTCCGAACGTATTCGCCAGTTGCTATATTATTTGCTCTTTATACAGTGACAGCCGCCATGCTGCAGGGAATTAACGAACAGCGCTGGAGTATATTAAGCCTTTTAGTCGGTCTTTTAGTGAAGCTGTCGATTAATATCCCGCTTATCACCGCATTTGAGGTGCAAGGCGCAGTAATAGCGACATCTGTTGGTTATGTCACGGCAATAGTAATCAATTTGCTTGTCATCCGCCATTTTGCGGCTTATAAGTATAGAGTGGTTGTAAAACGCACCATGCTGATGATTATTTTTAATGTTATTATGGCCGTGCCGGTATTGCTTCTATACTGGCTGTTAACATTATTCCTCGATTCAGCTACCCGCTTGTCATCCTTCATTATTCTTGTAGTATGCGGCGGTATTGGTGCATTTGTATACTTTGTATTAAGTTTAAAAACGAGACTTGCGGATAAGCTATTTGGAGATCGGATTACGCGATTAAGAAAACGATTCACATCGTAATAACAAATAGAGCTAAGCCGGTTGAAAAACCGGCTTTTGTTTATATATAGATCTAATAGAAGGCTGCTGAAGATTAGTAGCCTTAAGGAGGTACGTTCATGCGACTTGATAAACTTTTAGCGAATATGGGATATGGCAGCCGAAAGGAAATGAAAAAACTGTTGAGGTCTGGTGCCGTTACGGTTAATGGCTCGACAGTTAAGGATGGGAAAACGCAAGTGGTCCCTGAGAATGAGGATGTTTTTGTGCTTGGCGAAAAGGTAGAGTACAGGGATTTTATTTATTTACTGATGAATAAGCCACAGGGGATTATTTCGGCAACGGAGGATCGGCTGCTAGAAACGGTAATTGATTTATTGGCGCCTGATTATCAAGTATTCAAGCCTTTTCCAGTCGGACGGTTGGATAAAGATACAGAAGGGCTACTGGTGTTAACAAATGATGGCCAGCTTGCGCATGAGCTTTTGTCTCCAAAGAAGCATGTACCAAAAACGTATTTTGCGCGAATTTCTGGGGTCGTTACCGACGAAGATCGGGCTGCGTTTAAAAAAGGTGTAACACTTGATGACGGTTATGAAACAAAGCCTGGAGAGTTAGTGATCTTGTCTTCTGATGAAATATCTGAAATTGAATTGACCATCACAGAAGGCAAGTTTCATCAGGTGAAGCGTATGTTTGAGGCAGTAGGGAAAGAAGTGACCTATTTGAAGCGAATTTCCATGGGCTCACTTTTGTTGGATCCAGCTCTTTCTCTTGGCGAATATAGAGAGCTGACTGAAGAAGAGCTTGCCGCATTAACGAAAGCTCAATAAGACAAAAAGCGAGAAGCATACGATGTTCATATGCTTCTCGCTTTTTACGTTATTTTGGCAAAAAGGATCCCGCCTAATTGAGAAAAGGCGGGATCAAACGCTTAATATTATGATATTTTCACTTTTTTTTGTGTCGTCGTCCATTTGCCGCGACTTGGACTGATGACCAGGTCGTTATAGGCTAACACATTCAAATCTCTTTGAATGGTGCGAGGTGTGATGCCAAACTCATCAACCAAATCCTTCGTTGTTACTGTCCCGTTTTCTTTAATGAACATGTAAACAGATTTGATACGAGTAAGCATTCGGTTCGTTGTTGGTTTCAAAAAACCACTCCCTCATCTTTTTTCCATGGGCAAAGACTACGGTGGACTTGTATGTTGAGTATCGCTCAACGACCTTTACATTTGGTTGCCTCACGACATCTCCTTTACATAAAGTTCGACAAATAGATTGTCTGACAATTACATTGTACAATTATTTTAACTGTTTTTCTAGGAAAACGACACATTTAACGAATAATTAACAAATATAAGCATGGATAAAAGTGAAGGTGGATCAAACACTTAGCTAACATCGTATATAAGTTAGTTATTTAACCTATTTTTATCAAAATAAAAATTTTATAGAATCTTTTTTGTAAAATGAACTAAATAAATGAAGAAATGAATGGTGCAGGAGGAGGTTTTTTACTTACAGTCGATATAAATCACACAGGAAATGAAACGGACCAACCGATTATTCACCAAAATACATTTTTTGTTGGTTCAGGAGAATTGGTTGCCATGATTGGATCAAATGGAGCGGGGGAAAGTACAACGATCAAAGCTATAATGAACTAGCCCCCTTTCTATAGAAGGATCAGCTTTCATTCAGGATGGAATCCGTTATTCATTTTTACCGGAGCGGCCAACATTTTATGCTGATTTGACGCTTTGGGAGCATATACAGTTTGTAGCAGCAATTGAAGAGCTAAGAGAAACCGAATGGGAGCCGCTTGTTTCTGTATGGTTAAATAAGGTGCGATTAACCCAGGTTATTCATGATTTACTTAACTCGTTTTCGAAAGGGATGCAGCAAAAATCCATAATCCTTTTTGCACTGATGTCGCGTCCACAGCTTTGGATTATTGATGAACCGTTTATGGGATTGGATCCCTCTGCCACACAGCTTCTTCTTGGCTGCTTGAAGGATCAGCGAAAACGAGGAGCTGGTATATTAATGATTACACATATACTGGACACCACGCAGCGAATCGCGGATCGTTTTATTGTTATGAATAACGGTACCTTGTATGTAAAAGGTACACTTCAAGAAGTGATGAACAAATGCAATGTTGAAGATGGTACGTCTTATGGCTGTATTCCAGAGGAGGATCGATAGGTGGGATGATCCCTTTTCATTACACGGCTTAAGAAAGATTGGTCCTATCAGATTGGGGTTTGGAAGAGTGTTCTCGATTGGACTACCTTTGTTTATTTGTTAATATCGGCACTCATTTTTTTAGGTTTAATTAACCGGTCGTTGTGGTTGAATTCATCGCCATTGTTTGACCGCATTTCGTGGCTTGTTTCGATGGCGGTCATACTCATTTTATCTTCTATTGGAAAATGGCGTACATATTTATTCGAGGCTGATCGGATTTTTTTAGTAAGGCGACCTGAATGGCTAAAAAGCATTCCTTCCTTTAGCTTACTTTACAATACGGCAGCTTCCATTCTTTATTTCATCTTCATCATGGTTTTATTCTTACCTTATGCAATTAGAACAGCTAGTGCTTCGATTGGACAATGAATCGCATTAGGGATTGTTTTTGCGGTAGTCCATAGCGGTTTCAAACTGATGTATTATTGGCTGACTATTCGCTAGAGCGGTTTTCAATTAGGAACCATGGCTGCTGCTACCCTCCTTGTGCATGCAATGATATGGATCGCTGTTTTTGGGGGTTTAGCTTATGTCTGGTGGCTGGTGTTCATTATTGCTTTTTGATGTTGGAGCATATTCATTTTGGTTTTTAAAAGAACATTGACAAATCCGGTCTGGCTTCCTTACCATGCATTAAAGGAAGCAGAGTGGAAAGTTTAATGGATCCGCTTAATATTTTCCATGTCAAAAGAAATTGAGACGCCTTTTCAAACAACAACGAATAAAAGATCAAGGCTTTTCAAGAAATCCAAAAAAATTTTTTCGTTTACATATTCCTTATGCAGGGAATATGGAATTGTTTATTAAATCTCATTTGCGAAACAAAACCTATTTCTATCAGTATCTGCGTCTATTAAGCTTTAGTATTGCTGTGGGGATTCTGGTACCGGCGACTTGGCTGATGATTCTCATAGCTGCAGTGCTATGTATTGCATGCATGTCGCTGCACGATCGAATGTGGCGGCTACTTGTTGAAAAGCACTCAATTGGTGTAAAGTATGCTCAATCAACCGGCTATATTCATGCGAAAAAGTGGACGATCGGTTTCATGCTTTTCCCCGTTGTCTCCATCCATCTTATTTTTATCTTCTTAGCTGGATAAAACAGATGAAAAACAGGCTGCTTTTCGTACAAATGAATCATTTATATATTAAAGGAGTGCCTGTACATTTATAATCGATTATAATGGGAGCATTACATAGAAGGAGTGTGGCGCCTGTGCCCATTCAATGGAATGAGGAAGTAAAAAAACACCAGGAACAACTACTGGATAAACTAATGGAGCTGCTGCGAATTCCAAGCGTATTGGATGAAGAAAAAGCTACAGAAGAGGCCCCTCTCGGTGAAGCAGTAAAAGATGCTTTGCAGTTTATGCTTGATCTAGGAGAAAAGGACGGATTCATTGCAAAAAACGTAGATAATTTAGCCGGCCATCTTGAAATGGGTCAAGGAGAAGAGATATTGGGAATTTTGTGTCATGTGGATGTAGTTCCCGCTGGTGACGGCTGGTCTGTTCCTCCTTTTGAAGGGGTTATTAAAGACAATCGTATTTATGCAAGAGGAGCCATTGATGATAAAGGACCAACTATGGCGGCCTTTTTTGCCATGAAGATTGTAAAAGAAATGGGGCATCCATTCCATAAACGTGTCCGAATGATTGTGGGGACAGATGAGGAGAGCAAGTGGCGCTGTGTAGATCGTTATTTTGAGCAGGAAGAAATGCCATCAATCGGCTTTGCTCCAGATGCAGACTTTCCGGTCATTCATGCAGAGAAAGGAATTATTGATTTTGATCTGCAGTTGAAAAAGGAAACGATTGATGAGGTAGCACCCAAAATGGAGCTTCGTTCATTTGTTTCGGGTCAGCGGTATAACATGGTTCCAGATCATGCAGAAGCTGTTTTGATCGCTCATCAGGATCAAACCTACTTATTGCAGGAGTATGATGAATTTTTAACCACACATCAATTAACGGGAGACTACTTCATTGATGGCGGTAATTTAACGCTGCAGCTAACCGGAAAATCAGCACATGCAATGGAGCCGGATGATGGTGTAAATGCCGGCCTTGCGTTACTATCTTTTTTAACTAATTTTGAGTTCGATGCAAAAGGTAAGGTGTTTAGCCAGTTTGCAGTAAAGTATCTCTACCAGGATTCCCGTGCTAATGCGCTTGAATTAGCAGGATGGGATGAAATTAGCGGAGATTTAACGATGAATGTTGGGAAAATTCGTTATAATGATGAAGAATCCTATTTCGGGTTGAATGTACGCTATCCAGTGACATATGACATGGCGCAAAGACTTGAAAAGCTGGAATCGTTGATGGCTTCTAATGGTTTTTCAATTGCGAATGTAGACAATTCTGAGCCGCACCATGTGGATGGTGACGATCCATTTGTCCAAACATTGCTGCGTGTATACGAAGAACAGACAAACAGTAAGGGTGAGTTGCTCGCGATTGGTGGAGGAACCTATGCGAGGTCTTTAACAAAGGGAGTAGCATTTGGCGCTTTAATGCCGGGACGTGTTGATGTCGCTCACCAAAAAGATGAGTACATGGAAATTGAAGATTTGATTAGAGCAACAGCCATTTATGCCCAGACCATTTATGAAATTGCCTGTAAAAAATAATTATTGCCTGTAAGGGTCGAATGAAAAGGGGAGACAACGATGAATAAAGTACTTGTAAATGATCAATTGATGGAACGTCAGGAAGCAAAAGTTGATATTGAAGATAGAGGCTACCAGTTTGGTGACGGTATATATGAAGTTATTCGAATATACAGCGGCAGCATGTTCACAGGGAAAGAGCATATTGACCGTTTGTTCGAATCTGCAAAAAAAATTCATCTTGAATTGCCTTTTTCAGAAGAGATTTTAACAAAAAAGCTGCAGGAGCTTATGGAAGTAAATCAGCTTCAGACAGGAATTATTTATCTTCAGGTGACAAGAGGAGCTTCTCCAAGACAGCATCATTTTCCTGATAATGATGTGAAAGCTGTGTTTACAGCTTATACAAAAGAAGTACCTCGTCCTGAAAAACAAATGACAGAAGGTGTAACTGCCATTGTAGCTGATGATATCCGCTGGCTTCGCTGTGATATTAAAAGCTTAAACCTGCTGGGGAATCTTCTTGCTAAGCAAGAGGCGATGTCAAAAGGAAGCTATGAAGCCGTACTTCACAGAGATAGTACGGTGACAGAAGGATCATCATCAAACATTTTTATTATTAAGAATGATGAACTTCGTACACATCCAGCTACAAATTTAATTCTTAATGGAATTACAAGACGCGAGATCTTGCGTCTTTGCAGCGACATTGGATTGTCTTATAAAGAGGAAGCATTTACGCTTGATGAGATGTACAAGGCAGATGAAGTATTTATGGCAAGCACAACAGCAGAGGTTATGCCGCTCGTACAGGTTGGAGATACAGTAGTTGGGGACCGGACACCTGGAAAATGGACAAAGGAATTGCAGAAAGCTTTTCTTGGCGCTATTCAGCAGCAGTGCGGTGAGCTTATTAAAACGAACGTATAACCAAAAAGTTGGCTCCTTATGACGAGAAGGAGCCAACTTTTATCTATTTAATCCTCGTAACGAAAAAGGTCACTGGATAAATAACGTTCCCCAGTGTCACAAACAATAAAAATAACAATTTGATCGGATGGTAAACGCTCGGCAACCTTCAGAGCTGCATATCCGGCTGCTCCAGAAGACGGACCTACTAAAATTCCTTCTTCTCTTGCCATACGGCGAGTGATATTGTATGCATCCTCATCTTCAATTTTATGAATTTCATCATATACATCTTGGTTTAGTATAGAAGGGATAAAGCCGGGACTTGTACCAACTAGCTTATGCTTTCCAGGCTTCCCACCAGATAATACCGGTGACCCTGCAGGCTCTACAACATGTACTTCAACGTCAGGATATTTTTCTTTTAGTACCTCACCCGTACCTGTTATGGTTCCGCCAGTTCCAGCTGTAGCAACAAAAGCACCGAGCTTTTGTCCAATCTGCTCAACTGCATCGATAATTTCAACAGCTGTGGAATAGCGATGGGCATCAGGGTTTGCAGCATTTTCAAACTGCATGGGCACAAAACTGTTAGGAATGTTTGCTGCAAGCTCCTTCGCCTTTTCAATCGACCCGGGCATTTTATCATCACCTGGTGTTAACACGACCTCTGCTCCATATGCCTTCAAAATATTAATACGCTCTGCCGTCATTGTATCTGGCATAACGATAATGGAACGATACCCGCGTGCTGCTGCATTCATAGCAATCCCTATGCCAGTATTCCCGCTTGTCGGCTCAATAATTGTTGCCCCTGGCTTTAACAGCCCAGCCCTCTCCGCTTCGATGATCATGTTATAGGCAGCACGGTCTTTTACACTTTTGCTTGGATTGAAATATTCAAGCTTTGCATACACCGTAGCACCATTTTCCGGCTGTAGGTGATTTAGTTTTACAAGCGGTGTATCTCCTATTAATTCGGATACATTATTTACTACCTTCATTTTGCTCATCCTTTCTACTTACCCCTGGCTGAAATTATGAATAAAAATAAATGGTCATCTATCATTCATCTCATTATTTTACCTGTAATGGCGTTTTCATTCAATGATCATTGCTTATATGAAAATAGGATGCCTTCTTCTTGGGGAGGGGGTATAATATGAAGAAATAGTAAACTGGAGGAGAATGCGGTGAAAACACCACATTACTTTATTGCCCTTGAGCTACCTGACATGATGAAAGAGGCGATAAACGGCATCATTGAAGACTGGCAGCAATTTATGACTTTTAAACAATGGACGCATCAGGACGATTTACATATTACACTTGCTTTTTTAGGTGAAGTGAAAAATACTGCTTTTATTCGGTATGACAAGCTGCTTAAGGAAATGGCTGCAATGTATTTTCAATTTAATCTTTCACTTGATCATAGCGGGTATTTTGGAAAAAAAGAGTCGCCTCGTATTCTTTGGATTGGCCCGGAATTAAATGGCTCATTAAATCGTATACAAAAAAGTGTACAGCAAGCTGTAGCGAAACTAGGAGGAAAAGTCGATCCTCGTCCTTTTACACCCCATGTTACGTTGGCCAAGAGGTGGCAAGGAAAAGATGAGTTTGTTTTACCAGAAATTTCGGCATCTCATTACTTTAAAGCAACCCATATAACCCTATATAAAATACATATGGACAGGCTTTCAAAATACGAAGCTGTTTATCGATGGCCATTGACAGCCATAGAATAAAAGCAGGAGGAGGGGGTTAACCCAGTGGCACAGCTTATTAAGCTTCAGGACTACGTATCACGCTATGAGAAAGACATGGTACGTTATCCATCTCAATTTGTTAGACTTAAGAAACAACAATGGGAGAAAATCAAAAAACAGTGGGACGAAGGCTCCGTTTTCATGAACACGGATGAAGTTCAACATTTTAAAGAGGAAATTGAAGGGAAAGAAGGTCTTTTTACCCGCTTTCGAAAAATTTTGACACGTGACCATGCAAGAGAGGAGCAGGAAGTTGACTTTGAGGGAGATCAGGAAATGTCTCTAGAAGAGCCGCAATTTGACTTTGAACCTCAGGTGTATTACCGTCCAGAAACATTAGATGAACTTAAGCATATGTATCTCGATCAGCTTTATCAATTTCAATTGAAATGGGCTAGTTCGACATTAACAGAAAAATCCTACGTTGACTCGAAATTTTTACGGGAAGAGACGCTGCGCTACCTATTGCAGCGATTTCCAGATACGTATCTTGTCCTGTATGAACCGATCGTAAAGCTAAAAAAAGCGCCGATCGAATTGGAAATCCTGCTGCTAACACCTACACATATTTGGTGCCTGATGTTTCTTGAGGAATCTGATCAGGCTGCCTATATCGGCTCTATGGACCGCTTTTGGACGGTAAAGTCAGGAGAACAGGAAAAGCGTATTCTTAATCCTTCTATTTCGCTCGATCGAATGGAAAGTATTTTAAAGCAAATATTTCAACAGGATGAAGTAGATTTTCCTATTAAAAAAGCATTAATTTCACGTGATGGATATATTGATTTTCCAGACTATCCTTACGGTCTTACTTTACTTGATCGAAAGTCATACCCTGAATGGTTTATGCAGCAGCGTTCATCAAGATCACCCTTAAAGCATATGCAAATTAAAGCTGCGAAAGCGATCTTGTCTCGTACACAAACAACGTCTGTAAGTCAGATGCAATGGAACATGAAAGACGATGATCAAGCAGTGCTTCAGGAGCCTCTTGAATGAAGAAAATCCTGGTGATTAACCCAAAAGCGAAGAACGGAAAAGCCCTTCAATATTTTCATTCTATCGAATCGATTTGCAAAAAAGAAGGAATTGAGACATGGATTACGGAGTCTCCGGGGGATGCTTCTGAGAAAATACGTGCGTGGTGTGAACAGAATCCGGAGGAAAAAGTGCTATTTATCGGTATGGGTGGAGACGGCACTATGCATGAAATCATCAATGGTGTAGTGGCGGCGGAAGGTGAAAATGTGATGGTAGCCTGCATACCGGCGGGCTCAGGAAATGATTTTGCTCGTGCGTTTCCATCATTTCAACTCACGGCTCGTTCCATTAAGGACCTTTCTTTATTAAATGGAAAATCGGAAAGCTTTGATGCAGCACATTATCAAAGTGAAAATAATACTGGATGGTTTGTAAACAATCTTGGGATCGGGTTTGACGCGCTGGTTGCTTTTTCATCTAATCGCTCACTTTTAAAGAAATGGCTTAACCTAGTAGGGGCTGGTAAATTGATTTATGTTTTTTACTTGCTCAGGCACCTTTTTACCTACCGTCCAACTATGCTGGAAATTGAAGTGGATGGGATAATGGAACAATACTCAAATGTATGGTTTATTTCTGTATCGAATCAGCCCTATTACGGGGGAGGAATGAAAATTTCACCAAAAGCAATCCCACAGGATGGTCTGCTCGATCTAACGATTGTTCATAATCTATCTAGGTGGAAATTGTTAGCGGTTTTTTTGAGCGTTTTTAAAGGTTCTCATTTAAAATACAAAGAAGTAGCGATAAAAAGAGGGCGCGTTTTACAGGTTAAATCGGATGAATTCGTACGTGTTCATGCAGATGGAGAAGATGCTGGGGAACTAGCACACCAGCAAATCATTCATATTACCGTCCACCAGCACAAGTGGAAATTGTTTCTTCCAAAAATGAAGGGTCTTGACGAATAACCCTGATAGACGATAAAATCCATATAGGATAGCTATTGCTGATCAAAGCGTAGATAGCTATCTTTTTATTTATTACTAGTAGACTGATAACATAGAAGGTGAATGGACTTGGAACACTTATTTGATCAGGACTGGGAGATCATGTCCGCCGGTGGCGCCACGGGTGAAGCGTTTTTTGCTCGGTACCATGAACAAAAGCTGTTCTTAAAACGTAATTCCTCTCCGTTTATTGCTGTGCTTTCAGCAGAAGGAATAGTTCCTAGACTGAAATGGACAAAGCGATTAGAAAATGGAGATGTCATCACAGCACAGCACTGGTTAAACGGCCGGGAGCTTAAAGCAACTGAGATGATAAGTGTACGTGTAGCAAAGCTGTTAAATAAAATTCATAGCTCCAAACCCCTCACCTCCATGCTGCAACGATTAGGGAAAGAACCCTACGAAGCGGCTCTTATGTTAACGGAAGTGGAGACCATATTGGATACAGATCTGATACTTCTAAAGCCAGTGCGGGATGCGATTACGTTTTTGCAGGAGCATATAGATGAAATTGAAACCGAAGATTATGCTGTATGCCACGGTGATGTTAATCATAACAATTGGCTCTTATCGGATCAGGACGAACTGTTTTTAATAGACTGGGATGGTGCCATGCTGGCTGATCCTGCCGTCGATATTGGTATGCTTTTATATTGGTATATACCTGAGGCTGACTGGGAAGAGTGGATGGGGCAATATGGACAATCATTAACGGATGAGTTCCGTCTGCGTATGAAGTGGTACGTGGTTTGTCAGGCACTTATTATGCTGCAATGGCATAAGGATAAAAGCCGTCTGCATGAAGTGACGAAATGGATGAACTTTTTACAACGATGCTTTCAAACATAGACCAAAAAAAATATAGATAAGTAATAGCCTGATGGATTTTCTCGTGTTATTTCAGGAGAAAAGCATACAGGCTTTTTTTGTTGAAGAGGTTCTTAGAAATACTGAATAGAGAACATGTTAGGGTTTTCAATGAATAATCCCTGCTGATAAAATGACTAGAATAATAGATAATGAGGTGTACAACTAGATGAGAACGAGAAATAAACCGTGGGCAAAGGAAAAAATGATGGAATATCCGCAATATTTTGTCCACGATCCGGAATTAAAAAAAGGTAAGTGGCATGAGGTTTTTGGTAATGATCATCCCATCCATATTGAGGTGGGGACGGGAAAAGGCCGTTTTGTAACTGGGATGGCACAGGAAAATCCTACCATCAACTATATTGGCATCGAGTTATCAGAAAGTGTTATTGTCATGGCACTTGATCGATTAATTGACGCTGATCTTCCTAACGTTAAGCTGCTTAATATTAACGCAGCAGATCTAGCTAATTTTTTTGAAAAAGGCGATGTCAGCCGAGTTTATCTTAATTTCTCTGATCCATGGCCCAAAAATCGTCATGAAAAACGTCGATTAACCTTTTCAATGTTTCTTGATTTGTATAAGGGCTTGTTAATGGATGAGGGTGAAATACACTTTAAAACAGATAACCAGGGCTTATTTGAATATTCGCTGCAAAGCTTTTCAGCCTATGGATTGCTGTTAACCTATGTTAGTCTTGATCTTCATAAAAGTGACTTTGAAGGAAACATCATGACAGAGTATGAAGAGAAGTTTTCAAGAAAAGGACAGCGTATTTATCGATGCGAAGTTCGATATCCAGCAAATTCATGAGTAAAATGCAGGTTTAACTTACGTAATTTTCTTTACGAGTATTTCGAAAGTAAGAGGTCTTTTATCTTGCGTAAGGGATCATTTATTGAAATTTTAACAACAAGATTGGTATTATTTTCAGCAGGAAGTAAATGTGCTTTCTGCTTTTTTTTTGTATGAGCTAGTATGATAAAATGAAAGCGGATTCATTTAAAGGAGGAATAATATTGTATGGATACATTAACGTTTGGTGAGATGAAGCTAACGTGGCTCGATGGGGGCATTACAAATTTGGATGGGGGCGGTATGTTTGGTGTCGTTCCAAGACCACTCTGGTCCAAAAAATATCCACATAATGAAGCGAATCAAATCGAGCTTCCAACAGAACCGATATTGCTGCAGGTGAAAAATCACAATATTTTAATTGAATCAGGAATAGGCTTTGGCAAGCTGTCAGATAAAAAGAAAAAAAATTATGGTGTAACCCGCGAGTCGAATATTGAACATTCTTTAGCTGAACTGGATCTCAAAAAAGAGGATATTAATCTTATCTTAATGACACATCTTCACTTTGATCATGCGTGTGGATTAACTGAAGTACGTGAAGGTCAGCTCGTTTCTTCGTTTCCTAACGCAAAAATTCATGTGTCAGCCATTGAATGGGCTGAGATGAAAGAGCCGAATATTCGTTCAAGAAATACATATTGGGAAGAGAACTGGCAGCCAATTCAGGATCAAATCATCACTTTTGATGAGGAAATTGAGATATTTCCGACCCTTCACATGGTTCACACTGGCGGACATAGTGATGGACACTCCATCATTATCATGGAGCAGGGAGAAGAGCGACTTATTCATATGGGAGATTTAATGCCAACGCATGCTCACCAAAACTCTCTTTGGGTGCTTGCTTATGATGACTATCCAATGACGTCGATCACTGCAAAAGAGAAATGGATAAAGGAAGGAATTGAAAACGGCTGGTGGTTTACTTTCTATCATGATTCATATTACCGTGCACTTAAATGGGATAAGACAGGTAACTCAATTCATCATGTTGTGGAAAGAACTCCTTTTATATAAAAGCAATGTTAAAGTCCATTGTTGATGTTTGCTCAGCGTTGATTGTAGCGGAAAGCGAGCGTCTGGGTGCAGCAATCAACAGACACGTTTAATAAACCCTTTATAATAGAAAAGGTTGATTCTTACAATGACAACTGTAAGAATCAACCTAATCATTATGATGTAGTCTTGTAGACATCCATAACGGTTCCAGTTTTTGCATCAGCAATAAATTCAAACTGCTCAAGCTCGTTTCCTTTATGACGGGAGATGCCTCCACGGTAGACCTGATTTTTAACAGCATGAATTTCGTATTCTTCTGGTTTCATTTGAATCCATGATCCGTCAATAGCCCCATGCTGTTTAAATGCATTTTTCACATCTTTCAATACTTTATCCGCTGAGACAGAGACTGCACGTGTTGTACTTTGACTGATAGCGATTCCGGCAGCCAGTCCAATCGCCGCGCCAATCGTAATGTCCTTCCAATTCATTCCCTATCACCTCCGAATGACTCAAACTATTTTCAGTATACAGAAAGATCCAATTTTTATCATCTATCTTTTTTTCGAGCTCCTGTTATTGGTGGTAAGTGGAATGAAAGTTCTGTAAAATATAGAAAGGTTGAGAGCGATTTTACAAAAAATTTACATACAAATGAAATTGATGGTTTAACGAAAGAAAGGAGAATATTAAGATGAACCAGGAAACACTTACTTTATTTAAAACATTAACAGAGCTCCCTGGAGCACCTGGCAATGAGCATGCGGTTCGAAAATTCATGAAAAATGAGCTTCAAAAATATTCAGATGAGATTATTCAAGATGGATTAGGGAGTATTTTTGGCTTGAAAAAGGGTCCGCAGGATGGTCCAGTTGTCATGGCTGCAGGTCATATGGACGAAGTAGGGTTCATGGTTACGGGCATCACTGAAAACGGCATGCTGCGCTTTCAAACGCTTGGCGGCTGGTGGAGCCAGGTGCTTCTTGCCCAGCGCGTTGAAATTATCACAGAAAAGGGATCAGTGATGGGTGTGATTGGCTCGATTCCTCCGCATTTGCTTAGTGAAGAAAAACGAGCAAAGCCGATGGATATTAAAAATATGCTCATTGATATTGGGGCAGATGATCGAAGCGACGCTGTATCAATCGGCATTAAGCCTGGGCAGCAGGTGGTTCCGATCTGTCCATTTACACCAATGGCGAATGAAAAGAAAATTCTTGCAAAGGCATGGGACAATCGTTATGGCTGCGGTTTATCCATTGAGCTGTTAAAGGAGCTGCAGGGAGAAACGTTAGGCAATACATTATATAGCGGGGCGACCGTACAGGAAGAAGTGGGCCTAAGAGGAGCACAGACGGCAGCAAATCTTATAAAACCAGATATTTTCTTTGCGATGGATGCAAGTCCCGCAAATGACATGTCCGGTGACAAAAATGAATTTGGCCAGCTTGGACAGGGTACCCTTCTTCGAATTCTGGACCGAAGCATGGTAACGCACCGCGGAATGAGAGAATTTATACTGGATACAGCTGAATCAAACAACATTCCTTACCAATATTTTGTTTCACAAGGCGGTACGGATGCCGGCCGTGTTCATATGTCCAATGAAGGGGTTCCTAGTGCAGTGGTGGGCATTTGCTCACGCTATATTCATACACACGCATCCATGATTCATATTGAAGACTATGCAGCGGCGAAAGAACTGCTTGTGAAGCTGGTAAAAGCAAGCGACCGTTCTACGGTTGAATCTATTCGTCAGCAATCATAAGGTGAGAAAATGGATCATGTAGTTCATATTGCTGTTGGGACCCATAATAAAGCAAAGATTCAAGCAGTGAAGGAAGCTTTTTCTGCTTCTCCTGAGTATTCAGTTCATATTGAGGGCATGAGTGTTGCTTCTGGAGTAGCGGAACAGCCTTTTTCTGATGAAGAGACCATAAGCGGCGCTATTCATCGTGCGAGAGCAGCAAAGGATGCTTTACAAGCGTCTATAGGCATTGGTCTTGAGGGAGGAGTGACGGATACTTCTGCTGGCTTGTTTATCTGCAATTGGGGAGCGCTTCTTGATAGAAATGATGAACCCTTTGTGGCGGGCGGCGCGCGTATTTTATTGCCGCAAGCCATTGCAGATCGTCTGCGTAATGGAGAAGAGCTCGGTCCGGTGATGGATGACGTTCGTCAGCGGCAAAATATACGCCATCATGAAGGAGCGGTTGGGATCTTTACAAATGGTCGAATTAACCGTATTCAAATGTTTACTCATGTTGTCCAGTTGTTAATTGGACAATGGGAATTTCGGAACAAATAAAAGAATCGGCACCTTCAATTGTTGCGGTGCCGATTCTTTTTATTCCTCTTCAAAAATATAGGATATTACTTGGAGTGCTTGTTCAGTTGTTTCGACTGTTACGTTTGCTTTTCTAGAGAGTTCTTTTAAAGCATGGTGCAGCTTTTCAGGTCGAACAAGAATGAGCGGCTTATTCAGTGTGATGGCTGTGCTTGCATCCATTGCCGTATTCCATTGTTTGTATTTTTCTCCAAAAAGTGCGATAACTACATCAGACTTTTGCATCAGCACCTGTGTACGCAAATTATTCATTGCAGAAGCTGCATCGTCTTTAAATATAGTATTGGGCTGATTTCCGAGAATTTCTTCTCCAATGTTATCAGAGCGTTCGTGGTTTTCCATGGGCCCTACAAAGTTCAAATGAAAGGGCAGGGAATTAGCCTGTTCTTTTATTGTTTGCCGCCAATTACTGTGAATTTCACCTGCTAAATAAATGATTAGCTCCATTATAATACCTCCTTTAAAAAGTTTAATTATTGGTAGTATAGCACTTAGTAGAGTCAAACTTAAAAAACCACGTCTATTAAAAGGGTTGTCAAATTGATGGATGTACAGGTATCATGAAATCTGAACGTTCTTTCATAATTTAGGGGGAAGTATCATGAAGAAAGCAAGTCTTTTTCCAGTGTTTCTACTATTGTGTACATTCTTGTTTGCATGCAGTACGACAATCGAAGATGAAAAAGAGAAAACATTGGAAGAGGTTGAACAGCTATTTACTGATGAACCGAAGCGAACAAATGAAGATACTGAAGCATTATCGCTGCGATTGCCTTTTGGTGTATCCATGGTGGAAGAATCAGATCACAATATCATTCTTGAAAAAAGCAATGCTACGTTTGTGCTGTTTCACCATTTCAATGAACAAGCAGGAAATGATGTAATTTATACGATGACAGTGAATCATGTAGATGATCCATGGCTTATTAATGAAACGTTTGAAGAGGATGACCGTTTCGGCTATGTACTCGTTCGTCAAATGGATGAAGAGCATTATGAGCTAGTGACAGGAATCAATCATGCGAAAATAACAACCATCTCGGATCTTGATTCATTATCCAGTAATGCAAAATGGATGATGGAAACGGTTAGCTCTGTAAAATGGGAAGATACAACAGAATAATTTCTAAATAAAAAGCTATGTTAAAATTTTCGCACAGCGTTGATTGTAGCGGGTGTGCGAGACTCCTGCGTGCTGCAATCAACAGACCTGTTTAACGAAGCTAAATAAAAAAAGTTTTCAAACTATGAAAACTTTTTTTTATTGTTTACTTTTTTGTCACCTGTCTTTACGCTAGTAATATTGACTGCGATGAGGAGGATCATTCGATGAATTGGCTTAAAAAAAAAGGAATTGCACCGTCTCTAAAATCTTATTTCATTGACGCACTCAGTTTTATGGCTTTAGGACTTTTTGGCTCTTTAATTATTGGTTTGATTATTAAAACACTTGGGGAGCAAATTGAAATTTTCTTTTCAATTAATATGGGGTTTTTTATTGAAATGGGAACTTTATCAATGAGTTTAATGGGTCCGGCAATTGGTGTCGCAATTGCATATGGATTGAAGGCACCGCCGCTTGTATTATTTGCGGCAGCTGTAACAGGGGCGGCCGGAGCAGCTCTTGGCGGTCCTGCTGGAGCTTATATCGCAGCTCTTATTTCAACAGAGATCGGAAAAATGGTTAGTCAATCTACAAGGGTGGATATTATCATCACACCGTTTGTGACAATTGCTGCAGGCTACGGTGTTGCAGCATTCATTGGACCATATATGGCAGAATTTATGACCATGTTTGGCAGCTGGATTGGCTGGGCGACAGAACAGCAACCGGTTGTGATGGGGATGCTCGTTGCCGCGCTTATGGGGCTGGCTTTGACAGCACCCATTTCCAGTCTGGCGATTGCGTTAATGCTCGATTTAAACGGTGTCGCTGCAGGTGCCGCAACCATTGGATGCAGTGCTCAAATGGTTGGCTTTGCCGTGGCGAGCTACCGCGAAAATAAATTTGGCGGGCTGATCGCTCAAGGGATTGGCACGTCCATGCTGCAGGTTCCCAACATATTACGAAATCCGCTTATCTTAATCCCGCCTACGTTAGCCGGTATGTTATTAGCTCCAATTGGTACAACGATCTGGGCAATGGAAAATAATGCTGCTGGAGCAGGAATGGGGACGAGTGGATTAGTTGGTCAAATTATGACCTTTCAAACGATGGGATTCACAATGGATGTTTTAATTAAGATGGCCGTGTTGCATTTCATTGGACCGGCAGTCATTACACTGTTACTATCTTCTTATATGAGAAAAATAGGCTTGATTAAAAATGGCCAAATGCTTATTCATACAGGAGGAAAGTAAATCATGAAAAACCTTGAATCAGTCGAACAGTTTCATTCATTTAAAAATGAAGGTAACTATGTTTTTATGTTCTCTGCAGGCTGGTGTCCAGATTGCCGTGTAATCGAACCATTTATGCCGGAAGTTGAAAAAAAATTTTCCAACTATACATTTATTCATGTGGACCGTGATGAATTTTTAGATCTTTGCATTGAACTGAATGTATTTGGTATCCCAAGCTTTTTGGCCTACCATAGCGGTGAAGAGGCCGGTCGATTTGTCAGCAAGGATCGTAAAACGCAAGAGGAAATTGAAGCGTTTATGACTAAACTGCCAGCCTAATTTCTTCTATTTAAAATAATCATTTATGGGGAATAGCAATGACCTGGCCGAGGGGAAAAGGTTAACCTTTAGGACCAGGTCATTTTCATGTACAATAGAGTCGGAGATATTTCAGGACACTCCTGGTCAGGAGGAAAAAAATGAGTAAAAAAATGAATATGGATTCGATAAAAATGAAGCGATTATTAGAGGAGAGGCTAAGCGCTCCTAATCGCAAAATCAGCTATGATAAGAAAAAAGATCAGCTTCGTTTTGAAAATAGTGACACGGGCAAAGGGATAGAGGTATCAGTCCCAAGCATCATCGGCAAGTGGAGTAATAAGAAGGATGAAGCAATTGATGAAGTTGTGTATTATGTAGAGGAAGCTCTTTCGGTTATGGGGACAGAGACAGTGGTTGAAGCCCCTGAGAAGCAAGTATTTCCTGTTATTCGTTCGACATCCTTTCCTTCAGAAGCACAAGAAGGCATACCATTTATTTTTGATGACCACACGGCGGAAACAAGAATTTATTACGCTGTTGACCTTGGTACAACCTATCGCCTTATTGATACTGCTTTTCTTGAAAAACAAAAGTGGACAAAGGTCCAGGTTAAAGAGATGGCCTTATTTAATGTACGCTCACTCTCTACGAGGGTAAAAGCGGATGAAGTTGCCGGAAACGTCTTTTATTTCTTAAATTCAAACGATGGCTACGATGCAAGCCGCATCTTAAACGAATCATTTTTACAGGAAATAAATGCGAAAGTCGAAGGGGAAATGACGATAGCAGTTCCTCATCAGGATGTATTAATTATTGGGGATATCCGCAATGAAACAGGCTATGATATTTTAGCCCAAATGGCCATGGAGTTCTTTGCGAATGGTAAAGTCCCGATCACGGCACTATCGTTTATTTATGAAGATGGAGAGCTTGAACCTGTCTTTATCCTTGGTAAAAATAAAAGAAGAGAATAAGGAGAATAAAGAATGAACGTATTTTACAACCGTCAAGGCGTAGGTGATACGCTGTTAATTACACTTCAGGGTGTCAGCTTTGAACAGCGCACGTTTGAAAGAAAAGGTGATGTGGCAAAAATTATCAACAGTGAAACACGCGAAGCAGCGGGATATAACCTATTTAATGCATCAAATTATCTTGATCTTAGTGAAAATGGTGTTGTTAGCATGGATGAAGATCGTTTGACAAAAATCAATGAAGCGCTGCATCAAAATGGATTTGATGATGTCATTAACGCTGATTTTTCACCTAAATTTGTAGTGGGCTATGTCAAGTCAATGGAGAAGCATCCAAATGCGGACAAACTGAATGTATGTCAGGTTGATGTTGGACAAGAAATAGTACAAATTGTTTGTGGTGCGCCGAATATTGCTGCGGATCAAAAGGTGGTTGTGGCGAAGGTAGGTGCGGTGATGCCAAGCGGTCTGCTTATAAAAGATGCAGAACTAAGAGGCGTTGCATCCAGCGGAATGATCTGTTCGGCAAGAGAACTTGCGCTGCCAAATGCGCCGCAAGAAAAAGGAATTTTAATACTTGAGGATTCTTTTGAAGCAGGGGATGCATTTCCTCTTTCATAAAAGGTTTATTATGATAGGTTGCTCCGTTTATTTCTTATTAAAAATGGGAAATAAGAGGGGCAGTCTTTTTTTATGGGTGAATTCATTCCCTGGACCATATAACCATTTCACGGTTTTTACTCGATATTACATAAAAAACTGATAAAATGAAGAGGAACATACAGAAATGAGTGATTATAATGAGTTGGATTAAAAAAGCATTGGCTTTTTTAAAAACGGAAGATGAAACAAAAGATGAGCCTAAACCATTACAGCAAAAACCTGTACCCGTACATAGAAAAAGTGATTTGGATACGAAAATGATCTATCACTACCCTAAAGTAGAATTTCGATTTCCGCTAATTCCTGATGAACGACTAGATCAAGAGCAAGATCAAAAGGAAGATCCAAAGCCAAAGTATACAAAGGAACGGCAAGAAAGCACCAAGCCTAAAAATCATACGCATTCGAATGAAAGTCACACTAAAACAAAAGACAAACCGTCCTATAAACCACAGATGTCTAATCGTCCATTTACACCGACTGAGGTGCCATCGCCTATATACGGCTTTAACCGGCCAAAGCCAAATACAGTGGAAAATTCAGTAGATCGGATAGAAAAAGTTGAATATGAATTAACAAGCAATTCTACTAAAAAAGTATATACCCAATTTGGAGGAATTACCTCTCTCGTAAGTATAGATGAGCTTTCACATAAGCAGTCAGCAGAGCAAGAAACGGATCACCCGATTCAATTTAGCAAGGATAATGGAAATGTGACAGAGCAAGAAGCCGTTTCCGCTTATAATAATTTAACTATAACTAAAAATGATAAAGAAAGCTTTTTAGAGAACATTGCTTCTGATCAGGATCAATTAGCAGTAAAAATCGAACAGCCTGAAATTGAGCAAAAAATAAATGTGATTCGAATGAGCGAGTATGAAGGAAATACGACTGAGCAAATAGTATTGAAAGAAGAAGTCAATTCACTTGTTGAAGTTTCCTCTCTCTTAAAAAATGAATCTAAGAAAAAAGATCTCATGCAGGGTATTTCTGTTGGTGAGGATAAGGCAACTGAGAAGAAAACGGGTCAACCATCTATTTTACAGTCATTGAGTCAAAGTGATGTAATCAATGATCAACAAACGCTATCTCAGGATGAAGCCAACCAAGCTCCAGAAGTAATTTCGATTCGAACTCAAGAACTAGTCGAAGAAGAAACTTTATTACAAATCGTTCCATTCAAAGAGACTGAGTCAGAAGAAATGCCGATTGCAGTGGAGGGATTGATGTCTCCATCAACAGAAGTCGAACAATTTAGTGGAAAAATGGATGCTTCTGATGATTTACAGACAATACAAATTGACCAGAATAGTAATAGCGATCAAAATGATGAAGGTTTAATAGAGGAAATTGCAGAAGCGAGTATTAAAGAAGAGCAGCGAATAGAACCAGAACAAGTTGCCGAGCGAAAGCCAAGACAAATTCCGTTCAATGTGATGATGCTAAAGCAGGATCGTCGGAATTTGAAAAAAACTGACGTGTCTCCTAAGAGAGTAAATCAATCGGAACAAATCAAGGCATCTGTTTCCGACAGCATAGAGCCGCCTGCTGTAACACTCATTTCAGGGGAGGAAGAGCCTCCTTATTATGCTTTTCCATCTATGAACCTGTTGAACGCGCCGGTGCATGCAGAGCCTGATCATCACTGGTTGGAGGAACAGGCTGAACTGCTAAATGAAACATTGTTTCACTTTAACGTAAATGCAAAGGTGAAACATGTTACACAAGGGCCTTCTGTAACCCGTTTTGAGCTGTTGCCTGAAAAAGGTGTAAAGGTCAGTAAAATTACGAGCCTGACGGATGATATTAAGCTAAGTCTTGCTGCTCGTGATATTCGCATGGAGGCTCCTATTCCAGGTAAGAATGCCATTGGAATTGAGATCCCGAATCCGATGAGCCGTCCAGTTGGGATAAAGGAAATTTTGGATCATCCATCCTTTAAGGAGTCAACGGCTACATTACCGGTTGCACTTGGTCTTGATATTGAAGGAAACCCCGTGGTAACGGATATTGGCAAAATGCCTCACGGATTGATCGCTGGTGCCACAGGCTCGGGGAAAAGCGTTTGTATAAACTCAATACTGGTGAGTCTGCTTTATCATTCAACACCTGACGAATTAAGGCTGCTTCTAATCGATCCGAAGATGGTTGAGCTTGCTCCATATAATCATATTCCTCATCTTGTCAGTCCTGTAATAACAAATGTAAAGGCTGCGACCGCTGCATTAAAATGGGCGGTGGAGGAAATGGAAAGACGTTATCAGCTTTTTGCCCACGCGGGTGTTCGTGATATTGGACGCTACAATCAAAAAGCGACTGAAGCACGCCAATTTGCTCAAAAGCTGCCTTATCTGGTTATCGTAATCGATGAATTAGCAGATTTAATGATGATGTCACCGGCAGATGTGGAAGAAGCGATCTGCAGGATTGCTCAAAAAGCCCGTGCATGCGGTATTCATTTGCTTATTGCCACACAGCGTCCTTCCGTTGATGTGATCACGGGTCTCATCAAAGCGAATGTACCGACACGAGTGGCTTTTGCTGTGAGCTCCCAAGTGGATTCACGTACAATTATTGATACTTCTGGTGCCGATCGTTTATTAGGAAGAGGGGACATGCTATTTTTAGGAAATGGGGCTTCCAAGCCTGTTCGTCTTCAAGGAACCTTTGTGTCAGATGAGGAAATCGACGCAGTTGTTTCGCATGTCAGACAAGAACGAGAGGTCAAGTATCTTTTCCATCAGGAAGAGCTTTTGGCGAAGGTAGAACTTCAGGATGAGGAAGATGAGCTCCTCTTAGAAGCCTGTGAATTTGTTATGTCACAAGGTGGAGCATCTACCTCTTTGCTGCAGCGTAAATTTCGAATTGGCTACAACAGGGCGGCACGACTGATTGATATGATGGAACAGCAAGGGTGGATTTCAGAGGCAAAAGGAAGTAAACCAAGAGATGTTTTAATGACATCAGATGAATTACAATCCATGCAGGAGACAGGGACAAGCCTTTAAGCAGCACAAATGGCTCTGCCTTGAATTATTTCATTTTGTCCAAGTAAGATTTCATGATATAATCAAAAAATATTTGTGTACAAAAGATGTTCATTACACACTATCATCTGCCTATCATATAATGCAAACAGACAGAGAATCGTTGGAGGTTCAATTATGACAAGTTATCATTTTGTTGGAATTAAGGGTTCTGGTATGAGCTCTCTTGCACAGATCCTTCATGATATGAATTTTGAAGTACAAGGTTCAGACATAGAAAAGCGTTTTTTTACTCAAACCGCTCTTGAAGAGAGAGGAATAAAGATCTTACCCTTTGATCGAAATAATATTCGTCCGGGACTTACGATCATTGCCGGCAATGCGTTTCCTGATACACATGAAGAAATTGATGAGGCAATAAAACAAGGCCTCGAGGTAATACGATATCACAAATTTCTTGGTGCCTTCATGCAGCGCTATATTTCCATTGGGATTTCTGGTGCTCATGGAAAGACATCCACCACTGGGTTGCTTGCCCATGTTATGCAGGGTGGAGACCGTACATCCTATTTAATTGGGGACGGTACGGGTCAAGGTGTAGAAGGCAGTAAATATTTTGTTTTTGAGGCATGTGAATATCGCCGACATTTTCTGTCCTACTCTCCTGACTATGCAATTATGACAAACATTGATTTTGATCATCCAGATTATTTTACGGATATTGATGATGTTTTTTCTGCTTTTCAAGAAATGGCCATGCAGGTCAATAAAGGGATCATTGCATGCGGTGATGATGAACAGCTTCAAAAGATACAGGCAAAAGTGCCCGTATTATTTTATGGTTTTAATGAAGAGAACGATTTTCAAGCCCGCAATGTTGTGACAGGTACGGATGGAACAACATTTGATGTGCATGTACGCAATGAATATTATGCGACGTTTTCCATTCCAATGTTTGGCGATCATACAATTTTAAATTCATTGGCTGTTATTGCTCTTTGTCACTATGAAGGCTTTAGCACGGACATCATTCAGGCGCAGCTTAAGACCTTTACAGGCGTGAAAAGACGCTTTACAGAAAAAGTGGTGAGTAAGCAGGTATTAATTGATGATTATGCTCATCACCCGACAGAAATTAGAGCAACGCTTGATTCAGCTGCTAAGAAATATCCAAACCGGGAAATCGTGGCCATCTTTCAGCCGCATACATTTTCAAGGACACAAGCGTTTTTAGAAGAATTTGCAGATTGTTTGAAAATGGCTGATAAAGTGTATTTATGCGACATTTTCGGATCTGCTCGTGAGAATCACGGTAAGCTGTCGATTCGTGATCTGCAGGACAAAATTGATGGGGCAGAATTATTAAATCCTGAGGATCCATCAGCGCTTGCTCAGCATTCAAATGCAGTTCTTATCTTTATGGGTGCTGGAGATGTTCAAAAATTCCAGGAATCCTATGAGCAATGGCTATTGTTAAAAAGTGAATAAAATAAAAGAGGCAGCCTAGGTCTAGGCTGCCTCTTTTGATACTTATTTCAGATTTTCTGGATTTAGTACTTCAAGCTCTGACAACACAAAACGTCCATCTTTACGAATTAAAACGTCATCAAAGTAAATTTCTCCTCCGCCATACTCCGGACGCTGAATGCAGACCATATCCCAGTGAATAGTTGAATCATTTCCGTTTGATGCCTCTTCATAGCATTGGCCTGGCGTGAAGTGGAAGCTGCCATCAATCTTTTCATCGAAAAGTATATCCTGCATTGGATGCAGGATATAGGGGTTAACACCGATAGCGAATTCTCCTACATAACGTGCTCCTTCATCTGTATCAAATACACGATTTATTCGCTCTGTATCATTTGCGGCTGCATTGACAATTTTCCCATTTTCAAATGTCAGAGATACATGCTCAAAGGTAAAGCCCTGGTAGGGTGATGGCGTGTTGTATGTAATGGTGCCATTAACTGAATCACGTACTGGCGCAGTAAATACTTCTCCGTCAGGAATATTTTTATTTCCTGCACACTTAATGGACGGAATATCTTTGATTGAAAAGGATAAATCGGTGCCTTCTCCTACCAGTCTTACTTTATCTGTACGGTCCATCAGCGAGACGAGCGAATCCATCGCTTTGTCCATTTTTCCATAATCCAAGTTGCAGACATCAAAATAGAAGTCTTCAAAGGCTTCAGTACTCATTTTAGCGAGCTGAGCCATCGAAGAGGATGGGTAGCGCAATACACACCATTTTGTTTTTGGTACTCGAATATCACGATGCACCTTTTTACCGATTGTCGAACCATGAATATTCATTTTGTTTGCAGGGACGTCAGCATGTTCGTTTATGTTATCGCCAGCACGCAAACCGATATAAGCATCCATTTTACTCATTACCTGTGCTTCAAAATCAGCGATCAAGCTGAAATGATCTTCCGTAGCCCCAAGCAATAAAGCACGCTCTATCTGATGATCCTTTAACGAAACAAAAGGCTTACCTCCTGCATCATAAGCGGCTTTGACAAGAGCGTTCACAAGCTCGCGCTGCAAACCAAAGTTTTCAATTAAAACTTTTTCTCCCGGCTGCAGATCAACTGAGTAATTAATCAAGTTATATGCAAGCTTTTCAATTCGTGGATCTTTCATTAAAAAATCCCCTTTCATTTTGCATTATGTACCTTTTTTATTGTACATGATTTAAGTGAATTTATAAAAAACAATATTGAGATTATTCATTTTGAAATAAAGGAGTTTTCGTGTATCATATCGAAATATGAGGTTATGCGTTTAATAAGTATTTCTAAAGGGTAAATTCATTATATGAAATTATAGAAGGGAGTCGAGCTTATGGAAATTATTTTGTATATTAGTGCAGCTCTTGCAGCAATTGGATTTCTAATCCTGTGCATCAGTCTTGCAGCAACATTGAAATCATTGCGTACAACACTGGATAATGTTGCTGGAACGGTGGATGGTCTGCAAAAGCAACTGGACGGTGTTACGAAGGAGACAACAGATTTATTACATAAAACCAATAATCTTGCTGAAGATATTCAAGACAAGTCAGAAAAACTAAACTCTGTTGTTGATGCGGTTAAGGGTGTTGGAACAAATGTACAGCAGCTTAATCACTCAATTGGTAAAATCACTCATTCTATCAGCCGATCTGTTGAAAATAATGAAGAAAAAATTGCTCAAGTGGTGCAATGGAGTAATGTAGCCATGGAAATTCGTGATAAGTGGAAGGCGCGCAAAGCAAAGGAAACAACATCCTATCCAGAACCGCAGAGAGCGCTGCCTCCAGTGGAATAGTTGGGGAGTCTTTATATTAATAGAGAACAAAAAAATGTTTATAATATAGAGGAGGAAATGTAGTGGCTCAAATCGATAAGCAAGAAACAACGACAAGTACAAGGGATTTTGTTTTAGGAGCATTAATAGGAGGAGCGGTTGGTGCAGCAACTGCACTATTTTTAGCACCGAAATCAGGTAAAGAGTTTAGAGATGATCTAACTTTACAGGCAGAACTGCTGAAGGAACGCTCAGCAGAGTGGAAAGAGCAAGCAATTGATAAAAGTTCAGAGCTTGCGAATGCGGCAAAAGAAAAGACAGCTGTGTTGTCACAAACTGTTCAAGATCAGTCTTCTGGTCTTGTTGAAAAGGTTAAATCTATTAAAGGAGAGGCGGCGACTCCAGCACTAGAGGACGCGGTTGATCAAACTGCTGATACAGTTGAAAAAGCTACGGACATTGCGGCGGCTAAACTAAACGAGGTAGAAGAAGCCATTGATTCTACTGAGAAAACGATTAGCGAAAATGCGCCTAAAGAAGAACCAGTGACAAAAAACTAAATGATTGTCCTCAAAAAACGATGAAGGAATTTCTTCATCGTTTTTGAGAATATAAGAAAATTTTTTTACCAAAAAAGGAGAATAACAATGAAAAAAATTCATTCAATTGATCAATTTAAAGAGCTGGCATCTTCTGAGGAGTCTTTTTTCTTCTTGAAGCATAGTTTAACCTGTCCAATCAGTGCAGCAGCCTATCAAGAATTCGAAGGGTTTGTGAATAATGGGAATGCAAAGGGCTACTATTTGGCAGTACAGGATTCCCGTGAACTATCTAGCCATATTGCGGAAACATTTAATGTACGTCATGAGTCTCCACAAGCCTTCTTTATTCAAAATGGTAAGCCTGTATGGCATGCTTCTCACTCCAAAATTTCAGAAGAATCACTGCAATCTCAGCTATAAGATATGGATTTAAAATAAGACACCGGATTTTTTGTCTGCAGAGGCAGATTTAAGATCAGATGTCCTTTTTTTATTTTATATACAACTCCAGTTGATCGCCTGTTTGGATGGTCTCATTAAGAGAAGACTTTTCTCCGTTTTTCAAAATAATAATTTCCCCGGACTGCACATTGGGCAGCTCCCAATCAACAAACCTAAAAACGTCTTGAAAGGTGTAGGAATTTGTCTTATTTTGTACGCTGGTTAGTTCATCTTCAAAGTGGATTATACTGTCAATGGATAAGAGATCGTTGTTGCGCCGCAGTGAATATCTTGAATCCTCTAATTTTACTGTTTTATGGTTAAACGTAACCTCGGCTTTTAGATTGATATGTTTTTCTGTTTGCTCCAGCAGCATGGCTGCAGTTGGCACAACGCCTTGTTGGACCGTCAGGCGGTCACCATCTTTTAAAAGGGTAGTGAAATTTTCTATTTTTAAGCTTCGCCCATTTAATTTTACTTGTCCTGACCATTGAGGATAAAAGGTTCTTTTTCCATCTAGCTGAATCATAAATGGACGCAATTGCTGAAGATCGTTGATTAGGCTATATTTCTTGCAAAGATCATCTACCGTATATGAATGTTGTACTTCAATTGTATCACGATCACATATTTTCGCATCTGGAAAGGCAGGTTTTCCATTTTGAAGCAAGGATTTCGTTAACTGAACCGGCTCATCATTTATATAGACCGTTATTTGCAGCCCTTCTTCAATCATATCTTGAATGGCAACTGAAGAAGACTGCCCCTCTATACCTGGTATAATCGTTATGGTATCCCCTGGGAGGAGCGGATCGTCCAAAGTACAGACCGTATTGTTCTTTTGTAAAATGGGTGGCTCCCCATGCTTTCCAGGGATGGTCACCATTTTTCCGTTAATGGTGGTTATAATGGCTAAGCCAGGCCTGCCATAGAGTTTAGAAAGCTTTATACCAGCAGTTATAAGTGCATCGCCAACAGATAGGTTTTTCACGTCAAATAATTGAATGTCACGTTCATTCACCTTAGCGGTTACATAATTTACAGGAGATTGATCTGCAGCGATGGCAATGCCAATTGGTGTTACGAGCTCAGGACCTTGATGGATCGATTCATCAATCGTCATTTTTTGAATAGCATCAATTCCTCTAACGGCTACTCGGTTAGGTGGAAGCTCCAGTTCTTTTGCAAGCATTTCAGGCAATAAAGGCGTTTGACTGCCACCCCCTACCAGCATGATTGCTTTCGGAGGGCTTCCATTGTTTAAACGTAATATTTCCTCGGAAATGGAGGCAGCTAATTGCTGAACTGAAGGGGATAATACTTCTACTATTTCCTCCTGTGGAATTTCGGTTTCAATTCCAAGGATATCAGCAATTGTAATAACCGAGGAAAATTGAACGGCTCTTTTTGCCGTTTCTGCCTGATGAAAATCCAGCAAATAATGATCACTTAGGCATTCCGTTATTTCGTCGCCTGCAAAAGGAACCATACCATATGCGATAACGGTGCCATGATTGGTAATAGCAATATCAGAAGTGCCAGCTCCAATATCTACAAGGGCAACATTCAGGCGTCGCATGGAGGCAGGGATTAAGACATTTATAGCGGCTATCGGTTCTAACGTTAGGGCGCCCATTTCAAGTCCAGCCCGGTTAAGTGATGAGATAAGTGATTCTATAACGATTCTTGGAAGGAAGGTAGCGATGATCTCCACAGCTGCCACTTCACTTTGCTGATCTTCTAAACTGCCGATTGCTTGTCCATCAAGTGTATAACGAAGAACAGAATAACCGACACAGTGATAGTAATGACTTTTCTCATCGCTTTCTGCAGTGTCTGATTGAGCTTGCTGAACAGCACTTAGTTCCATATGAAGAATATCCTGCTTTGTGAGCTTTGGCCTCCCGGCTATGGGCAACTCGAAGCTTGCCTGCTGTGTTTTTAATGCTCTGCCCGCAGCAGCTACAGATACATACTTCAATTTTCCATGTTTTTTCTCCAGTTCAAGTTTTATCTTCGTAATTAGAGCGGCGACAGCCGGAACGTTATGAATTTGTCCATCCAGCATAGAGCGTTCAGTATGTTCACGCTGTATTAAATCTTCTACATGAAAATGATCTTCTTGTTTGGAAAGAATTAAACCAACAATGGATCGTGTACCAATGTCCAGCGCAAAAATTTTTTCATGATCCATAGAAATATTCACCGTCTTTCAATGTTTTAAGGCTTTAACGCTTAAAAGCGTTTAATAAATAAAGTTTTTTAGTGACATTTAGTTTATGTTCTATTATAATAATGAATAATCAATAAAATAGAAAATGAGTTAACCAGTTGAAGGGGATGATTAAATTCATTTCAACCGTTAATGGTATCATGGATTCTCTTATTCAAAATGTATCATACTTACGTTAAAAGTTGAATTCAATTACAGATGAATACGATTTCTGAAAAGGAAAGGAATGTTTTGAATGAGCAATGTGGAATTGGATCAGTTGAGAAAGCAAGTAGACGAGATGAACTTGCAGCTGCTTGATATTATTAATAAGCGTGCTGAGTTAGTTCAAGAGATTGGCCGAGTGAAGGAAAAACAAGGCGTTAATCGCTATGAGCCAGTTAGGGAAAGAGCGATGCTGGATTTATTGAAGGAACATAATAATGGACCTTTTCTCAATTCCACGATTGAGCATATTTTTAAAGAAGTCTTTAAAGCAGGACTTGAACTGCAAAAAGATGATCACCGTAAAGCACTGCTTGTATCGCGTAAGAAAAAGGCAGAAGATACAATTATCGAATTAAATGGTGAGAAGATTGGCAATAGTAAGCCACAATTCATTTTCGGGCCTTGTGCAGTTGAATCTTACGAGCAGGTTGCTGCAGTAGCTGAGCAGATTCAGGCAAAAGGATTAAAACTTATGCGTGGCGGAGCTTATAAGCCAAGAACCTCTCCTTATGATTTCCAAGGTCTTGGATTGGAGGGTCTTCAAATATTGAAACGAGTAGCGGATGAATACGGTCTTGCTGTTATTAGTGAAATCGTAAATCCCGCACATATTGAAGAAGCGGTTGATTACATCGATGTGATTCAAATTGGTGCACGTAATATGCAGAACTTTGAATTATTAAAAGCAGCTGGGTCTGCTAATAAGCCAGTTCTTTTAAAAAGAGGATTAGCTGCAACGATTGATGAGTTTATCAATGCAGCAGAATACATTATGGCACAAGGAAACGGTCAAATTATCTTATGTGAGCGGGGAATTCGTACGTACGAAAGAGCTACACGTAACACACTTGATATCTCAGCTGTTCCGATCCTTAAGCAGGAAACGCATTTGCCTGTATTCGTTGATGTCACACACTCAACAGGCCGCAGAGACCTATTGCTTCCAACAGCAAAAGCTGCACTAGCAATCGGTGCTGATGGTGTTATGGCAGAGGTACATCCGGATCCTGCCGTTGCTTTGTCTGATTCAGCACAGCAAATGGACTTCCAGCAATTTGATGCATTTTACGATGCGATTCAGGGATTCCTGAATGTTCACGCGAAATAATTAAGCACTTAATATAGAGCTTCTCGGGTCTTTCGCTGTTGCTTTTTGACAGTGAAAAGAATCCGGGAAGCTTTTTTAGTCAGGAAAAAAGAAACTTTTGTGTGGATCCTGATGAAAACGTTGAAAGCAGTAGAACACTAGCGTATGATTATGTACATATGTGAGCAAAACATTCAAAAGTGGACAATGATTTTCTTTTTAGAATGAACATGTTAGTGTAAAATGAAAATAAATGAAAACAAGAATGACTGAAGGAGTGTCAGCGTTGAATATCACAATTTATGACGTGGCCAGAGAAGCGAATGTATCCATGGCAACGGTTTCTCGTGTAGTGAACGGAAACCCAAATGTAAAACCAGCTACCAGAAAAAAGGTGCTCGAGGTAATCGAACGATTAGGTTATCGACCAAATGCCGTGGCAAGAGGGCTAGCAAGTAAAAAAACAACTACTGTTGGCGTTGTAATCCCTGATATTTCAAATATCTTTTTTGCTGAATTAGCACGTGGAATTGAAGATATCGCTACAATGTACAAATATAATATTATTTTAAGTAACTCTGATCAAAATGAGGAAAAGGAACTTCATTTACTTAACACAATGCTTGGTAAACAAGTAGATGGAATTGTTTTTATGGGCGGGAATATTAACGAAACACTCGTAACTGAATTTAAACGATCTCCTGTACCGATTGTTATTGCAGGGTCAGTGGAGGAGACAAATCAAACTCCTTCAGTTAACATCAACTATTTTCAGGCCTCAGTTGATGCGGTGAACTGTTTAATTGAAAAAGGTCACAAGGATATCGCTTTTGTTAGCGGTCCGTTCCATGATACTATTAACCGTACGTTAAAGCTTGAGGGATACAGAGAGGCGCTAAAGCAGGCTGGTATCGATTACAGAGAAGAATTGGTGATCGAAGGGGATTACACATATGATAGCGGTCTTGAAGCATGGTCACGTCTTAGTGAGCTGGCTTCTAAGCCAACAGCTGTATTTGTAGGAAACGATGAAATGTCATTGGGAGTTGTACACGGTGCGCTAGATCAAGGCTTGGCACTGCCTGAAGAATTGGAAGTGATCAGCTTTGACAGCACAAAGCTTGCGCTTATGGTTCGTCCACAGCTGACAGCAGTTGTTCAGCCTTTATACGATATAGGCGCAGTTGCTATGCGTCTCTTGACAAAGCTCATGAATAAAGAATCGATTGATGATCAAACGGTCGTCCTTCCGCATCGCATTGAGGAAAGACAGTCTACAAAAAAATAATAATTTGACTTTGTTAAATGTGTCTGTTGATTGCAGCACACCCGCTCCAATCAATGCAGTGCAATAATCAACAATGGACTTTAACATAGCTAAAAACAGGAGTGAACCCTTAATTTAAAAGGATTCACTCTTTTTTTATATAGATGATGAAAATCAGAATTAAAGAAACGCCTTACTTTTTATTCTTTGAAAGAATAGGATAAAGTGCTTTTTCAAGCGTCTGCCTATTTTTTTCTGTAATATCTTTTTTTCTCGGTATTTTTTCATATAGCGCAGCAGGGTCATCCCATGTTTCAATAAGCGGAACAGGTGATTCCGGCTGCCAACGCTCAAGCCATTCCTTAGGCAGCTTAAGATCTGTTAGCTGAAAATTAGTCATTTCCATCCAAATATGCGACCATGCTCTTGGTACAACTCTCCATATATCATAGCCTCCACCCCCGACAGCGATCCAGCGGCCTTCACAATATTCATGGGCCAATTTGTGGGCAAGCTTTGGAATCTCCCTGTATATATTGATGGTAGAGGATAAATGAGTTAATGGATCCAGGCAATGAGCGTCAGCGCCATTTTGTGTCAAGATCACGTCGGGCTTAAAAAAAGCAATGACTTCACGTAAAGACAGTTCGTACGCTTCGAGAAAAGATTCATCCTCTGTAAATGCATCTAAGGGAATATTAAAGGAAAACCCGTATCCTTTTCCATGGCCACGTTCATTGACTGCCCCTGTCCCGGGAAATAGGTATCGGCCGGTCTCATGGATAGAGAGTGTACATACATCTGGATCGTCGTAAAAGGACCACTGGACACCGTCTCCATGGTGAGCGTCTGTGTCGACATACAATACTTTTCCCCCGTATTTTTCCTGGATATATTTGATGGCTACAGAGCTGTCATTATAGATGCAGAAGCCAGAAGCTTTCCCTCGAAAGCCGTGATGTAAACCACCACCAAGGTTTACAGCATGTTTTGCCTTTCCGGACATCACCCAATCCACTGCAGTTAATGTACCGCCAACTAAACGTGCACTCGCTTCATGCATTCCTTTAAAAATCGGTGTATCTTCAGTGCCGAGTCCGTAGCTTTCTGCTTTACTTTGAGAAAGAGTTCCTGATCCAGCTTGTTTCACCGCGTTTATATAGGCGGGATCATGAACAAGCTGAAGCTCCTCATCTGTAGCAATGCGAGGTGGAATGATATCCTCGTATGTAACCGCATTCATTTTTGTTAATAAATCCACTGTTAATTGCAAACGTTTTTGATTAAACGGATGATCGTTAGAAAATCGATAGTTTAATAGTTCTTCTGAAAAAATAAATACTGCTTCTTTTGTCATAACTGATGTGTTGGCAAATTCGGCCATAGGACATCATGCCCTTCCTCACGTAAGTCTCGAATCACAGTCATCGGGTTCATGGTTTGGACGCGGAATACTAGAATTTTATAACGATCATCTTTTTTATAAGGATACACGAGAACACTGTGAATATTTGAGTGATTTTTTCGAATAATCCCTGCCACCTCATAAAGCATGCCAGCACGGTTAGGTACCTTTACTTCAATCTGTGATCCTGGCTGTCTAACTCCAGTAAGCTGTGTCAGTGTGTAAAGCAGGTCGGTTTCAGTAATCATGCCAATCAGCTTATCGTTACTGACAATGGGAAGACAGCCGATTCGATGGTCCATAAAGAGTACTGCCACCTCTTCTACAAAGTCTAATGGATGTCCCGTAATAACAGGGGTTTTCATTATGTCTTTTAGTTTTGTTGTAAATAATTTTGCAGATGGCTGAGTTTGAAAAGGGGAGGGGGAAACTTCTTTAATATCTCGATCTGTAATAATTCCTACCACTTTTCGTTTAGCATCGACGATGGGGATGTGTCTGATGCGATGCACTCTCATCGTTTCGATTGAATCAGCAAGTGTAGCTTCAGGCAATAAGGTATGAACGTCAGTCTTCATCATTTCTTCTATGATCATGAAAGTACCTCCCGCATAGATCTAGTACATAAACCGGTTCATAAAACGCAATTGGTCAAACTTTTGAATGGATTCAGGTGTAATTCGGCTTCCTATTCTAGCCATTAAACAGTTTGCCGGGTGAGAGCTGATCTCTGGATCGTCAGTAGCGAAGTATTCTAAGCTCCCTGCATTCATCATTTTTTCCATTACCTTTCGATACTCCCATACATTTAAGCCTGTTCCTTTTAAGTCCCAGTGCCAATAGTATTCTGTTGTAATAATAATGTAATCCTCAACAGCGTCATCCATCATCGATACACGAAGGAGATTCTTTCCAACAGAGGCACCCCGGAAACGAGGTATGACTTCAATTGCACCTAATTCAATTAAATTTTCCATGTTTCCCTGAGACCAGCGTTCTAAAGGATCAGGATATAAATAAGTAACATATCCAACTACAGTATTATGCTCTCTTGCGATAATAATGCGTCCTTCTGGCAGCGCAGCGATTTCAATAAGTGCTTTGTGTTGCTGTTCAGGCGGACGAAACGCAACTAAATGTTCATGAAATTCAAGAGAAGCGAGCTGGCTGGATGAAATGGGACCTTCTATGACGATCGAACCTTCCGTGGTTCTTAGTTCTTTTGCATTGTATATTTTTTTGTGCTCCATTTTCTTTATCACCCACATTTCCTTAGTAGTTCTATTATATAGCATAATGGAAATTGTAAAGCGCTTTCAACTAAAAATAGAATGAAATTATAAGAGAGACAAATTTTACAAGCTATCTGTATTAGTATTTTTAAAAAATTGAGAAAAATTAAAAGTTGTACTATAATAGAGAAGACATTTCTTACATAAGGGGGACAACGGCATGAAATTGGAAGCGTTACCATCGATTAAAGGGAAGTACAATCTAGAAAGCTATGAGGAAACAGCAGCCTCATTTGATTGGAAAGAAGCTGAAAAAAACTTTTCATGGCATGAAACTGGAAAAGTGAATATGGCTTATGAGGCGATTGATCGTCATGCAGAGTCAGACAAAAAGAACAAAGTCGCATTATACTACCGCGATGCGGAGAGAAATGAAAAATACACGTTTAAAGAAATGAAAGAACTAACGAACAAAGCAGCTAATGTACTTAAAAGCCATGGGGACGTTGAAAAAGGGGACCGCGTCTTCATCTTTATGCCTCGTTCACCTGAGCTGTATTTTGCACTTCTGGGCGCTCTAAAAATTGGTGCCATTGTTGGACCTTTATTTGAAGCGTTTATGGAAGGTGCTGTCAGAGACCGGCTGGAAGATAGTGAAGCCAAGGTGATCATCACTACACCGGACTTGCTGGAACGTATACCTGTAAATGAACTTCCGCATTTAAAACATGTTTTTCTTATCGGTAAAAACATCGAAGAGAATGGGAAGAATATTGATTTCTTAAAGCATTTTGAAATGGCCGATCGTTCATTTTCTGTTGAATGGCTCGAACGTGATGATGGCTTGATCCTACACTATACATCCGGATCAACAGGTAAGCCAAAAGGAGTATTGCATGTGCAAAATGCGATGCTGCAACACTATCAAACGGCCAAATGGGTACTGGATCTGCAAGATAATGATGTTTATTGGTGCACGGCCGATCCTGGATGGGTTACAGGTACGTCATATGGAATCTTTGGTCCGTGGCTTACAGGGACATCGTCAGTTATTGTGGGGGGTCGTTTTAGCCCAGAGGCTTGGTATAAAACGATACAAGACTATAATGTTACGGTTTGGTATAGTGCACCTACAGCCTTTAGAATGCTGATGGGAGCCGGAGATGAGCTTGTAAAGCAATATGACCTTTCTTCTCTTCGTCACGTATTGAGTGTAGGAGAACCATTAAATCCAGAGGTTATTCGATGGGGAATGAAAGTGTTCGGGCACCGCATCCATGATACATGGTGGATGACGGAAACAGGCGGGCAAATGATCTGTAACTATCCTAGCTTGGAAATCCGTCCTGGATCAATGGGTAAGCCTTTCCCTGGAGTGGAAGCAGCCATTGTCGATGATCAAGGAAATGAGCTTCCTGCAAATCGAATGGGAAATCTCGCATTGAAAAAGGGATGGCCGTCTATGATGCAGACGATTTGGAATAATGAACAAAAATACGAATCCTACTTTATGCCAAACGACTGGTATGTATCAGGAGATTCTGCTTATAAAGATGAAGATGGGTATTACTGGTTCCAAGGAAGAATTGACGATGTAATCATGACATCTGGTGAGCGTGTCGGACCTTTTGAAGTAGAAAGTAAATTGGTAGAGCATCCTGCCGTTGCAGAAGCTGGCGTCATCGGGAAGCCGGATCCAGTAAGAGGAGAAATTATTAAAGCGTTTATCGCTCTGCGTGAAGGCTATGAACAATCAGATGAACTAAAAGAGGCAATTCGTCAGCATGTGAAGAAAGGCTTAGCGGCTCACGCAGCTCCTAGAGAAATTGAATTTAGAGACAAGCTTCCAAAAACACGCAGCGGAAAAATTATGCGCCGAGTGTTGAAAGCATGGGAACTTGATCTGCCAACTGGTGACTTGTCAACAATGGAAGATTAATAAAGTAAAAACGTGCCGGATTCCGGCACGTTTTTTTGTATCTATTTTTATTCTCCATTTCCTTCATCTGGAGGAGGAGTTTCTTCCGGTGGCGTTTCCTCTGCAGGCTGCTCTTCCTCTGCAGGCTCTGTTACTTCAGGAGGCTCCGTTTCTTCAGGAGGATCTTCTTCATTTCCTCCATTGCCACTTGATGGTGGCGGTGTGGTTGGAGGAACTGGTGTCGCAGGTGCATCATTTTCTTCCTTTTCCTGGGCAGGAGGAGGAAGAGTGGGGGCTCCAATTTGAATTTCATTTGATGGCGTCGATTCTTTTCCTGCTACATCAACTGCCACAACATAATAAGTACCGTTTGGAAGGGAGGCTGTTAAATTCTCGTCTGCTTTACGAGAGACGATCGTACTGCCGCCAGTATTTTTAACACGGTAGCCTACAACATCACCGCTGCCGGAAGGCGTCCATGTAATACCGCTGCCAGTAGCTGTTGCTGTAACCCCTGCTGGATTGCTTCCATCATCCTCTAAACGATTTTGAGCGACAAGTAAATTATCAAAGAATGAATTTCCTTCAGGGAAAAGTCCTGCCGCGTTTCCACCATATGGAGCCAGCATCTGCTCCGCATAATCAGGACTGAGCAGTGCCCCGTTTGATGAAAATTCAGCTGGTGTTGAATCAAGAGCCACATAACGTACACCGTTAAGAGTTACATATCTGCTGACCAATAACGCATCACTTGCACCAGAGAATGCAAAGCTGCTAGGGAACAAGTCAGAAGTAACAAGCCCTGCTTGTGAACATGCATCGGTTGCTGCTTGTCCAGTAAATGAACAGAATGCGCGATTTACAACTCCATCAGGCTGCTGAAATGAATTCGGCGGATCGATGAGTTCTGGCCGAAGCTCATTTGCCCGGTTCATCATATTTGCCCATAGATTAATCGTGCGTGTATTGTATTGTCCATTATCATAAAGTGATTCAGGTTCACCATAGCCAAACCACATACCAAATGTAATATTTGGATTCGTTGCAATAAACCAGTTATCATGGAAATCTTGGGATGTTCCTGATTTTGCTGCCCAGTCCGTCGTAAAGTTTAAGAAACGGGGAGCTGAACGTCCTGTCCCAATTGGTGTCATTGTATCCCGCATCATATCAAGCGTAATATAAGCCGTTGCAGGAGAGTATACTTGGATAGACTCAGTCTTATGTTCATAAATTACTTCGCCATTTTTATCCACAATTTTCTCAATCATGTAAGGTTCAACATATTGACCCATATTACCGAGTGTCGCGTAAGCTGCTGTATTTTCTTCTACAGAGATCCCTGTTGCCATTCCTCCAAGCGAAAAGGATGGGTTCTCATATTCAGCACTAGAAATTTTTTCCGGGTTCATCTTTTCTAAAAACTCTCCAGGATTTAGTCCTTGGCTCTGCATTTTCCCATATAGACGTGCAGCTGATAGATTATGAGATGCAGCTAAAGCTGTTCTTGCAGGGACAAGCCCGTATTCCCGATATGAGTAGTTATCTGGATTCCATCCACGGTAAGAGAACTTTACATCTGCAAGAGGCGTACCTGCACCGATTAGACCAAATTCAATTGCAGGGGCGTACACTGCGATTGGCTTAATGGTTGACCCGGAAGAGCGGTAGGATTGAGTAGCATGGTTAAGCTGCTCCTGATCAAAATCTCTTCCACCAGTAAAGCTTATAATACGCCCAGTACCATTTTCTAGAAGGATACCTCCTACTTGAACAGGCTCAGAGACAATTACTTCTTCTTCCGTTTCTAAATTTGTTCTGGTTACGTTATGGTTTGGACCGAAGTCATTAAAGTTATTTTTCACTTCTTCCATTGCATCATATAATTCTTTATCAATAGTTGAATGGATTTTATATCCGTTTTGGCGAATGTCTCGATCTGCCAATTGCTCATACTCGTCTTTTAATGGCTTACTGTCTTCTAATTGCTGCTCACTATAGCCATCCCGCTCTGCAAGTACAACCGCTATAATTTCAGTCGCACGGCTTTCAAGCTCTCGTGTAACCCACGGGTATTCATCAATCGAACTTGAAGAAGCAGGAATAAAATCAGCTGTAATATCATAAGCCAGCGCTTGGTCGTATTCTTCTTGTGTTATGCTCTCTTCACGAAGCATGCGTGATAATACTTCCTGCATGCGCTGAAGCCCAGGCTGAAGTCCAGCTTCATCTTTGCGTTCACCTACGTTCGTGAATGGAGTATAACCAAAAGGGGCTTGAGGCAGGCCGGCAATAAATGCTGCTTGAGGCAGTGTTAAATCCTTTGCCTCCACACCAAAAATCCCCTTTGCAGCGGTTTGAACTCCCGCAATATTACGTCCTGAGGAGTTTCTTCCCATATCGGCGACATTTAAATAAGCTTCTATAATTTCATCTTTTTCAAAAAATCGCTCTAAACGAAGTGCGAGTAAAATTTCTTTTGCCTTTCGGTCAAAGGAAACTTCATTCGTCAAAATCTGATTTTTAATTAATTGCTGTGTAAGCGTACTTCCCCCAGTTTGAACAGCAGAATTGGTCACCTCTTGAAATAACGCCCGCATAATTGCTTTTGGCACCACGCCATCATGTTCCATGAAATATTCATCTTCTGTTGCAATGACAGCATTAATTAAATAAGGGGAGACGTTTTCTAGCACAACTTCTTCACGCTCAAGGTCAGTTCTTAATTTCCCGAGGTATACATCATTTGCGAAGTATAGATCTGACGTTTCTGTGTAGTCATAAATATTGCTTTCCATCATTTCAAATGGAATGATTTCTTCATCTTTTACAAGTGAAGCAAAATAACCTGCTCCAACACCGCCTGCAAAAGCACCGCCCATCACACCTAATATAATGAGAATTAAACATATATTCCAAAATACTTGATAAGAAATTCGTGTGTTTTTTCTCCAGCTGCCAGAATTAAATCTAGTAAAAAAGGAAGTTGCACGCTTTCGTAAGTCTTTTATACGTTCATTCAATAAGTATCAGCCTCCTTAGAACATCGTTCTTATTATAGCACAAAATGATATGTACTTCTTGGGGAAATTTCCTCTTTTAATAGATGCTTGACAGGGATATATGTCATATGATAAAAATAATCTTAACTTAAAGTGAATAGGTTAAAAGCATTGAAAGGAATAAGTAGAGGGTCCTCCCTGTTTTGTAGAGAGTCAGTGGCTGCTGGAAACTGACACAAAGGGCCATTCGAATTACACTCCTGGAGCTGTTCTCTGCATGAGTATAAGTGGAGAATCGGAGCAATCCGTTAGTAAATGAAGGCGAAGAGATTACATTCTCTTAAGCTGGGTGGTACCGCGCATAAAAGCGTCCCTGCAATTGATAGGGGCTTTTTTTATGCGCTTTTTTATTATGACTCAGTTAAGCGTCTCTGTTGATTGCAGCACACAGGCGCTCGCTTTCCGCGGGGCGGTGAACCTCACAGGTAGCAGATGTACCTGCTTGAGTCTCATCTGTCCCGCTTCAGCCCGCAGGAGTCTCCCGTATCCGCTGCAATCAACGCTGTGTGAAAATCTATAATCAATTTTTACAAAGCTTTTATTATAAGGAGGAATAGCAATGGATTTATTAAAGGATTTGGCATGGAGAGGCATTATTTATCAGCAAACGGATGAAGAGGGTACGAAAGAGCTTCTTGATAAAGAATCTATTTCTCTATACTGCGGTGTAGATCCGACTGCTGATAGTATGCATATTGGCCACTTGCTCCCGTTTTTGACATTAAGACGCTTTCAGGAGCATGGGCATCGTCCGGTGGTTTTAGTAGGTGGAGCTACAGGGTTAATCGGTGACCCAAGCGGTAAAAAGGAAGAGCGTTCTTTACAGACGATGGAGCAGGTACAGCATAATGTTCGCTCGATCCAGGGCCAGCTGGAAAGAATTTTTGATTTTGACGGTAAAAATGGTGCGGTCATGGTCAATAATTATGACTGGATCGGAGCCATTGATATGGTAACCTTCCTGCGTGACTACGGAAAGTATATTGGTGTGAATTACATGCTTGCAAAGGATACCATCTCCTCACGGCTTGAAACAGGGATTTCCTACACAGAGTTTACGTACACCATTTTACAAGCAATGGATTTTAATCATTTATATAATCATTACAATTGCAAAATGCAAATAGGCGGAAGCGATCAGTGGGGAAATATCACCACAGGGCTTGAGCTGATCAGAAAAATGAATGAAGATGCAAAAGCATACGGTCTGACCATTCCACTTGTAACCAAAGCGGATGGAACAAAATTTGGTAAAACGGAAAGCGGAGCGATTTGGTTAGATCCTGAAAAAACGTCACCGTATGATTTCTACCAGTTCTGGATCAACACAGCAGATGCGGACGTTGTGAAATACTTAAAGTTCTTCACTTTCTTAGAGCAAGATACAATCATTCATTTTGAAAAGGCAGTAGAAGAAGCGCCTCATTTACGTGAAGCTCAGAAAGCACTAGCGGAAGAAATGACGAAAATGATTCATGGAGAAAAAGCTCTTCAGCAAGCTCAAAAAATCACAGCTGCTCTTTTCACTGGAGACATTAAGGCGTTGAGCGCGAGTGAAATCAAACAAGGCTTCAAGGATGTGTCAGCGTATAAAGTGGAGGAAGGGGAGTCGGTTTCATTAGTAGACGTGCTTGTTGCAGCTAAAATCGCTCCCTCAAAACGACAGGCTAGAGAAGATATCCAAAATGGTGCCGTTTATGTAAATGGAGATCGCGTGACGGATTTAACCCACGTATTAGAAGGCGAAGACCGAATTGAAGGTGCGTTTACCATTATACGAAGAGGGAAAAAGAAATACTTTATGATTCAGTATGCATAAGTTTTTGTTTATATAGGAGCTTGCCCCGTAAGTAAATGATCTTATGACTTACGGGGCAAGCCTTTATATTTTCTGATGCAGGAGAGAATAAAGGGGAATTTCTTGTAAATGTTTAAGCATGGCTTGTAAATTATTTTGACGGCCTGCAAATGTTCATCCACCGCCAGTAAATGATTATTCTATGTATTCTCCAAATCGCAAGGCAAGTAAATGCTTATTATTTATATAAGTGAATGAGATGAAAAAAAAATCTCTCCATTTGTCATTCAAGTCAGGGTGGTTATAGTCGACACCAGAATTAATGATGGCGATCTCCTGGCTGCCGCCACGCGTAATGTCCCATACAGCTTCTGTATTGGTGTTCTGTGGGCCGGATTGGTATTATAGTAAGGATCATTTGGCGTCCATGTAGCTAGCGTCGAAAAGGTAGTTCAGCTCTGCATATTCTACATTAGGGTTGTTATTTTAGAGCTTTTACAACTGCTTCAGCGTTTCCAATCTTAAGTACTTTGACCTTTGAATCTGCGACCTCACTTTCCTCTAACGCTTCAGCGTCAAGTTTCTCGAACTGTTTATCACTCAGGGATTTGCCGCATTTGAACTTAACGACTACTTCCCTTTTAGCGATGAGATTGTACAACCGGTATAAACGGAAGAAGACAAGTCAAGGGCGGAAGTTTCCAGCCATAAGAACATAACTAGATAAAAACGATCACAGAAAATTAAAATGGATATGAATCTTAAATTTAATGAGAGATATAGACGAGCGATCCCCAGGAGATGTAGACGATTCTAGTCTGCAATCCTAGGGGGTTTTTTTGTGTGAAAGGAAGAATAGGTAAATTTTACACTATAAGGAATAACTATGCTATAATGGGTAGAAAATATTTTAATGTTAAGGACTGATAAAAATGGATAGAGAAAGGATAGAGTCTATATACTTTTTGCGACTTTTCGCCATGATGATGGTCGTATTGGTTCACGTAACAGCAGCTTTTAATTCTGTCCTTCCTAAGGGAAGCGATGCTTTTACTGCTTACCATTTTATTAATCGAATCATCAGAGTAGAAGCTGGCATCTTCCTCATGCTCACTGCCATGGTATTTTTCTATAAGTATATCGAGCAAAAGATGGATGGGGCAGAACTAAAGGTTTATTATAAAAAACGAGCGATGTATATTGTAATGCCTTATCTTGTCTGGGCGCTATTCTACGAGGCTTTTTCCATATACACGGGAGCTGTTTCTCTGAATTTCAATGAGATAGGTTTGCGTATTTTGCAGGGGCAATCATTTTATCAACTTCATTTTATCTTTTTGATTGTGCAATTTTATTTGTTTTTCCCTATTATTCTATTTATTGCCCAGAAATTTTCATTCTTCAAAAAGCATATGTGGTTATTCGGTATTGGAATCGAAATCGCCTATTACTTCTTGAATCGTGAATTGCAATTGATTCCATTCAATGCTTTCTTGAGCAGTATGGGACCGTATTTATTAGGGGCATGGATTGGGACGTATTATAATGAACAAAAAGGTAAAATCTTTAATAAATCAACCATGACTTGGGCTAGTTTAGCGGTGGTTTCTGGAATATCTACTGTTTATTTGCACTATCACTTGTATACGATTCCGTCGATGCAATTGCCAGGATGGGTTTATTTGATCGTCAATATACTTTATATTATAATTGGCAGTTATGCGATGTTCCGTTTAACGGAGATCATCTGTAATAAGTGGCCGGGAATTATCCCTTATGTACAGAATGTAGCTATTTATTCTTTCGGTTTTTATTTGTTGCATCCATTCATTTTGAGAGTGGTCGCACAATTCATCCCTGTTCCTGGAGGATATTGGTTCCATGTAGGGATACTCCTTAGGTTCGTAAGCACTTTGGCTTTATGTTACCTGACCATTTGGTTGACTCACCGTTACTTCCCGTTATCAGGGCTTTTGTTCGGTAAGTTACCTAAAAAAACGCCTGCATTTCTTGGTATCAAGCACCGCGAGAAGAACTACAAAAAAACGGGTACGTCTGTGTAATGAATTAATATGGATATTATTTAAGAGAAGCGCGCTCTTTTGGAGTGGGCTTCTCTTTTTTTATGTGCGCCCGACATGGGTGCAATCTCTAGGATATAAGTCCCGATCGATGAAGACAGAAGTAACAGTTAGCTTAACGTAAGGGTGTCCGAGGTGACGTGGAATTTGAAGGAAGCGAGCGGCAAACTTTCGGTCTGAGGAACACGAACTTCATATGAGGTTAGGTATCATTGGATGAATTTCCATAACAAAACGAAGTCCTTTCTGCCGAAGGTGATACTGAGTAAATGAAGTTGATAGATGGAAGGAAAGATTGCAATCTTACCCGGGGAGATCTGATTAACACCCCAAAAATTTTTTCAAACAGAAGCCTATCATAAGTTGGCCCAATTTGTGAGAGGCTTTTTTCAGTTCCTTTGGATGAGACCTACCAAAACTACATTGTCCTGCTCCGAAATAATTCTAACAGTTATTTAGATACAAGCGGTGAGTAGGGTGAAAAACTTATTTCTGATAGCAGCTTATCATGAAACAGCAATTAAAATCTTTTCTATATAAAGGACGGTTCCAATACCTTCCTATTTTAAGAAGTATCAGACCCGTCCTATGCTTATTAGGTACTCAAAATGTGGTGTTATCATTAATGTGATAACTGACACATTTTTTATTATTTATCTGGAGCGCCGCCCAAAGCTTCTGGAATCATCGTGAAGCCTTCGATCACGGTATCTTCTTCCACTTCGATCATGAGGTAGCGTTTACCGTTAAAAAGAATTTGTTTCACATATCTTAAATCTTGTGGACTAATAGAAATGTTAGCTGCTTTCGTATTGATTTTAATCGATTTTGAAGTATATTTCGGCAGAATGCTGCTGGCTTTGATCTCATATTTGTCATCATCAATTATTTTTTGGTAAGCTGATTCAATCTTTTCCGAATTTATATCTTCAAGGCCGCTCATCTTTAAAACCCGTTCTACGTCTTTGGAATCTAATTTTGGCGGTTCTTCCTCTTCATTTTCCTCGATCATTCGGTTAATCTCTTCATATACATTGGAGAGTGTAGACGTGCTTAGCTGATCTCCTGTTACGTCTTTAATAATTTCCTCAAAAATGATTTTATCATCTTGAGCAGTCAACGTTTCTTCCCCATTTAATACTTCTTCTATGAACTGGTGATCGGGCTCATGAACCTTTCCTGCTGAATATAGAATGTGATTGACATCTGCTGCATTTTCGGTGAAGCAGGGAAACAGAAACCCTGAAATAGGAGCCTGGAGGTTGATAATTGGATCAACGACAAAATGATATTTAAATTCTTTTTCGACATAGTCAAAAAGCAGTTCTTTTTTCGGCTCTTGTGTGTTATTTATGCTGCATAAAATAAACGAATAAGAATAAACTTTATCCCGCCCGCTTTCTTCAGCCTCTTCATTTCGGCGTTTCAATGGCTTAAAATATTCTCCACGAATGAATGATACGACAATATCCTTCTCATATTGCCGAAGTACAAGCATTTTGCTGACGATTTGAAGCATTTGCTCTTTCCAGCCTTCTACATCACTGCTTAGTAATCCTTGATGCAAAATGAGCTGACTATTATTTTCAGCTTCCCGTTGAAACTTTAACTCAAAGAGCTTCTCATCCAATTGGCCGGCAAGTAATTTTTTGAAGTTATTCATAAATAACTCCTGCTGATCTTGGTCAAGCATTTCAAAAGGTTGACTTTGATGATGATAGATGTCACTTGATTCCTTCATAATATAGACATTAAAGATGTCGGAGATTTTGAGTAAATCGTTACCTAATTTAAATTGTTTTCGAATATGTGCTATGTCTTTTTTGTTCATGGTTAAATCCGCTCCTAAGCTGCCCTGATTTGCATCTTTACTAGAATAACAAATAAATTTTGCCCTTTAAATTATTCATTTGTTTTCTCTATTGAATAAAAACCTGCCCCAAAATTAATGATTATCTTGACTAAATCGAGAAACCAGTAAAAAAAGAAAAGTCCAGAAACCTTGATATATCAGGGTTTCTGGACTTTTGATTGAACTCTGATCTCTGTTAAAATTAACGAGAGTAGAACTCAACGATAAGTGATTCATTAATTTCAGCAGATACTTCAGCGCGCTCTGGAAGACGAGTGAACGTTCCTTCAAGCTTCTCAGCATCAAATGTTAAGTAATCAGGTACGAAGCTGCTTAGCTCAGTAGCTTCTTTCACGATGCTTAGGTTACGAGACTTTTCGCGAACAGCGATTACTTGTCCTGGTTTTACGCTGAAAGAAGGGATATCAACGCGAGAACCATTTACAGTAACGTGACCGTGGTTTACAAGCTGACGAGCTTGGCGACGAGTACGAGCAAGACCAAGGCGGTAAACAAGATTGTCAAGGCGAGTTTCAAGAAGGATAATGAAGTTATCACCGTGTTTACCTTTTAGTTTACCTGCTTTGTCGAACAAGTTGCGGAATTGACGCTCAGTTACGCCATAAGAATGACGAAGCTTTTGCTTTTCTTGCAACTGTAAACCATATTCAGATAATTTTTTACGCTGATTTGGGCCGTGTTGACCTGGAGCGTAAGGACGCTTTTCTAATTCTTTACCAGTACCGCTTAGGGAAATACCTAAACGACGGGAAACTTTCCAAGATGGACCTGTATAACGAGCCATAATTGACTCCTCCTCGTGTTTTTATTTTGTTGTAAAATAAAAACAGTAAACGTGATAAATCATTTATTGTCATATTGTTGTCCTGTACCATCGCCCTGCAGCAAAGGGTTACTCGATACACCTATAAATTAAGGAACAATATGAAGCAATCAATGCGTTCACTTAGGCTGCATTATTTTACACAACTATCATCATATAATGCTAAGGCAGCGATGTCAACTTTTTTTACCGCCAAATGAATAATGTTAAGGGAATGATCTTCGGCTGATGTATCATTTTTGCTCAATAAAATAAACCTGTTAAAAGAGGTGGACGATTGACGTTACGTTATTTTAAAGAATGGCTATGTTAAAGATCATGGCTCTTACTTTCTATGGGTGAAAAGGCAGATGATTACCCAGAATGAAGAAGTATTTGTTCCAATTCTATTGTTAGTAAAGAATTATAAAATGAAATTCATTACAAATAAATGGAAGTGATGAATGTTTTTTATGACTTCACTTACTTTGCGTAAGAGTCAAGATCATGGTTGATTATTGCACGATGTTGATTGGAGTGAACGCCCTTCGCTGCAATCAACAGGCAAGTTTAACAGAGCCTAAAGAATAAGTGATTCCCTTTTCTTGGCTGGATAAATAGCATAGAATATTAATGAAAGCGATTACATTTTAAGGGGGGACTTTTATGGGGAATGGAAAAAAGCGCTTTGAGACGCGTGTGATCCATGACGGGTATGATGCACAACAACACTTTGGTGCCCTTGCACCGCCATTATATCAAACATCGACTTTTACTTTTAGCAGTGCCGAGCAAGGAGAAGCAAGGTTTGCAGGTGAAGAGGAAGGGAATATTTATTCAAGGTTAGGTAATCCAACTGTTCGGATTCTAGAAGAAAAAATGACCTCCCTTGAAAATGGTAAGGCTGCTCTGGCGTTTGGTTCAGGAATGGCGGCGGTATCTGCTGTACTTTTACATTTGGTAAAGACCGGTGATCATATCATTTGTTCAAGGGGTGTATATGGATGTACGTTTGGACTGCTTGAAATACTTGATGAGAAATTTCATATTTCACATAACTTTGTGGATATGTCCACAGAGGAAGGGATTCGTCACGCCATTACAAATGATACAGCTTGTATATACGTAGAATCGCCGATTAATCCCACGATGGAGCTAATCGATCTTGCGCTTGTTACCCGGGTAGCAAAGGAATATGCCATTCCGGTGGTGGTTGATAACACCTTTTGTACTCCGTATTTGCAGCAGCCCTTAACGCTGGGTGCAAACTATATTGTTCATAGTGCAACCAAATATATCGGAGGGCATGGAGACGTAGTCGGCGGGTTAATTGTTGGGGATTCACAGGAACAGATCAAGCTGATCAGTATGTCCACCCAAAAAGATATTGGAGGTATTATGTCTCCATTTGACGCCTGGCTCCTGAATCGGGGATTAAAAACGCTTGCGATTCGTATGGACCGGCACTGTCTAAATGCAGAGAAGATCGCTTCTTATCTCCGTGATCAGTCTTTAATAAAAAATATATATTTCCCTGGATTAAAAGACCATCCAAGTCATCCAATCGCTGCTTCGCAAATGAAAAACTACGGTGGAATGATTTCCTTTGAGATGAACGGAACAAAAGAAACGGCTCAAGCGTTTATGAATGAGCTCAAGCTTATAAAAATTGCGGTGAGCCTTGGGGATGCGGAAACGCTTATTCAGCACCCCGCCAGTATGACACATGCCATCGTGCCAAAAAAAGTGAAAGAACAAATGGGGATTAGTGACACGCTGCTGAGATTGTCAGTAGGATTAGAGGCTTGGGAAGATGTTTGTGAGGACATTGACCAGGCATTGAAGAAAATCGATACGATGGCCGTGTTTTAAGTCAATAAAAAGGAGGGCGCATATGCGTCCTCCTTTTTATTACAAGAATTCGGTCAATATGTGGACAAATGTTTCTAGCTGCTCCTGATCAACACGATCAAATCGTGCTAATTCAGGGCTATCAATATCAAGCACACCAATGATCTTATCGTCTTTAATTATAGGTACCACGATCTCGGAGCGGGATGCTGCATCACACGCGATATGGCCAGGAAACTGATGCACATTTTCAACGAGCATTGTTTCTTTTCTTTGAACTGCCGCACCGCATACTCCTTTGCCAAAAGGAATGCGCACACATGCAGGAAGTCCTTGGAACGGTCCCAGTACGAGCTCTTCTTCAACGTTTAAGTAAAAACCTACCCAGTTTACACGGTCAAGAAATTGATTCAGTAATGATGAAGCGTTGCTCAGGTTGGCAACTTGATTGGTTTCTCCATCTAACAGAGCACGGAGCTGTTTATGAAGAAGCGCATACTTTTCTTCTTTTGTCCCTTTATAGGATTCGACACTAAACAAGCTGTTCACCTTCTTTGTGAGTTAATATTCTGTCAGGTTTGTTTTGCCACTCGATATTTGAGGACAAGTTTATGCAGGGATCACAGGTATAAAATGCGAATGTAGTAAATGACAGTAAATTAGTTTTAGCATAAAAGAATCATGTAAGCAACCATTATGGAAGGGGCAAATAAAATGGCCATCAAAGAACAACGTGAGACGAAATCAGAAGTAATGGTAGCGGCAGTTGACTTGTTTTATACGAAGGGATATCACGCAACAAGTATTCGGGAAATATCTGCAAAAGCGGGAGTAAATATCGCGACCGTTTCTTATTATTTTTCAGGTAAGCAAGGATTGTTGGAGGAGTGCTTGATTGCCTTTTTTGAACCGTATTTAAATGTACTGGAAAAGGAAGTGCAGCCTGTTCGTCTGGTGGGACCTTCAGAATCATCCAGTACGATGAAAGCAGCACTTGCAGCACTAGAATATCAGCAGAAGCACCATCGCTTTGCACGTTTTGCGTGGAGAGAGGTAACAATGGACAGTCAGATGGTAAGAGAGATGATGACCTGCTATTTAAGAAAAGAACAGTATTTATGGAAAGTGCTTTTAGCCCAGGACATCGAAAAAGGTATTTCATTGAAAATATCTCCATCCTTTTTTCTGATGCAGCTGACCTTTATGATTTCTATGCCATTCTTACAAAGTCAATCGCTAAGGGAAATTTGGAATATGAATCCAGGAGAGAAGCTATTCACACGTAATTATAGCTCCATTATGATGGAATGGTTTCGCAGCATTACGTGTGAATCTTCAACCATGCTAAGTTAATTTATTCCATGCTATAGAAAAATCAGCTGTGAGTGTCCTTGCGCTAAGTCTTTTGCTTGATGGGCGTCAGAGCCATAAATAAGCGGAATTCCAAGGAATTGCGCTTTTTTGGCAATGTCCTCAGGTGGATACACTTCCCCGCAATCTGGTTTAACAGAGCCGGCCCCATTATAATCCAGCTCATACCCTCGTTCATTAATAGCGCGCAAAATAGCGTCAATTTCTTCCTCATGAGAAAGAGTCCATGGATATCTTTTTTGGAATTTACGGGCAAGAGTTATGTGGCCAATTCGTTCAGGCTTTTCTTTGCCCAGGTCTGAAGTGATGGACTTTAATACTGTTTGGTAGTAATGAGAATGGACGTGGTCAACAGTTCCATAACGAGCGGCCATCCGACTAAAAACCTCGTGACTAAAATCAATGCATTCATATTCTCCTTTATGCAGCAAGAAATGAACAGATAGAATGGCATCGTCTAATGCTGGTCCATATTGATTCAAAAATTTAGCCGTCTCGTTCTCATATCCCTCAATAAAGTCGACTTCAAGCCCTATCTTTATAACCAGTTCATTTTCATAGATCTTTTTTACCTTCTGAAGGTCGTAAAGATATTGTTCCAAATGACCAAGTTCCATTCCGCTGTCTTGATCTGGAGTAGGATCAATAAACCCCTCCGGCAATGGAGCGTGCTCGGTAAATGTAATCTCTTCATAGCCCAATGCAATTGCTTTTTCAATATATTGTTCGAATGTATCTTTTGACCCGTGTGGACAATAAGGTGTATGGATGTGTCCATCTCTCTTCATATATAAACTCCTTTCAAAATGCATAATTACTGTCTTTTGCAAGAAAAAAAAGGACTTTCGTAGAATGTTAGACAAACATGTCAAAAAAAATAGAAAAAATCAAGAAAAATCGCTGATAACATGGTATCATAAAGTCAATATCGTTTACATCCAATGATTGTTAATCATAGGGGTGGGCTGCTTGGACAGGGGGCGTAAGATGGAGTACATAATCGGTTCCGTCATATTGATCATTATTATTGTAGCCATTGCTTTTTATTGGCGTAAAAAACATTACAAAGAAATAGATCGGCTCGAGACTTTGAAGCTTGAGATTCAGCACCGTCCTATTTTAGAGGAAATGACAAAAGTTAAACAGCTAAACATGAACGGACAAACGGAAGAATTATTTGAAAGATGGCGTCAAGCCTGGACGGGGATTGTTGATGTTAAGCTTCCTCAAGTAGATTCTCTGTTATTTGATGCGGAGGAATACATTGACAAGCTTAGGTTTCGCAAATCTATTGAAATACAAGCAACTATTAAAGTTATGTTAAAGCAGGCTGAAGAAGAAATGAATAAAATCCTTGTTGAACTTGAAGAATTAATGGGCAGTGATGAAAAAAACCGCTCTGAAATGGAAGTTATTCAAGGGCAATATAAGGAGGCTAAGCAGACATTATTTGCTCAACGTCACACATATGGAAAGGCTGCGGAGGGAATCGATCTAAAAATTGAAGCCTTAGCACCTAAATTGATGCAATACGAGGAAATGACAAAGCAGGGGGATTATCTGGAAGCTCGTGAGCTGGTGATGAAGCTATCCAATGAAATTGAACATATCACAACACTTCTTGATACTGTCCCTGAAACTTATAATGAAGCATACTATTCGCTCCCGGCACAGTTAATGGAGGTAAAGGAAGGCTTTGAGGAAATGAATCAAAGCGGTTATCCATTGACTCATATCAAGATGGAAGAGGAAATGGAGCTGCTTCATGAATCAATCGAACTGGCCAGGACCCATACAAATCATCTGGAAATGGATGAAGCAGAGGGACAGGTCAAATTAATTCATGAACATCTGGATGTACTTTATGATTTGCTTGAAACAGAAGTCGAGGCAAGAACCCATCTTAAAGAACACTATGAACATACGGATGTTTGGCTTGATGAAGTACAGGAACAGAATATCAATCTTCAAATAGAAACAGAATTTGTCCGACAAAGCTATCAATTGGATCAAGAAGATTTAAACATTCCGAAAGAGCTTGATAACAAACTGAATCAAGCAGCTAAAAAATATTCCGCGCTAAAAGAAAGAATCGCGGCTAATGATGTTGCTTTTTCTACCCTTTGGGAGGATTTGCGGGCGATTCGGGATGAGTTGGATGCTATTGTACCTGCACAGCAAGCGTTTAAAGAACAGCTTCAGCGTTTGAGGCAGGAAGAAGTAGAGGTACAAGAGTCTGGACTTGCCTTAAAGCAGACACTTAAAGATCAAAAACGTATGCTGCGTCATGCAAACCTGCCTGTCATTCCTGACTATATAAAAGCGCAAACAGAGGAAGCGCAGGATCAGCTGGAACAGCTTGAGCAAAGCTTGCGTGAAAAGCCATTGAATATCGTGACCATTCAACAGCACGCAGATTCAGCAGACGCCATGGTTCAGTTGGTGTACAATGACACTGAGAACATGATTCAAACTGCCCGATCCGTGGAACGTGTCATTCAATATGGAAATCGTTACCGAAGCAAACACGAAACCGTTTATATTGGATTAAATGAAGCGGAGTTACTGTTTAGAAAAGGTCATTATCAAAAAGCTTTAGAAGAGGCTGCAGAAGCAATTGAATCTGTTGAGCCAGGCGCACTGAAAAAAATCGAAGAACTGTCACAAGAACGCTCAACAGAAAATCAGTATGCTTAAGTTACTGAATAATAAAAAGTTTGGCTCCGGAAAACGGAGCCAAACTTTTTTTATGCATTATGAGGAAACATTGGATGCATTTGGAACATGCTTAAATATAGAAGCTATTCCATATCCAATCATTCCACCGATAATCGCAGGTACGATCCATCCTACACCTTGTTCCATAAGTGGAAGGAAGTGAAGGGAGGAAGCTAAACCACTGATATCCAGCCCGGCAGCTGTAAGTCCATCAACGATTCCTATAAAAAACGTAGGAATAAGCGAACCAACATATACGGCACGATAGCCTGAGAACAATGAGTCAAGGAATGACAATAATATAAGCACAATCGCGAGTGGATAGATGATCACAAGTACTGGTACTGAGATCGAAATCAACTGGGTTAAACCTAGGTTTGACACTAGCATACTGAAGCCTGAGAAAATGATAACAAATGACTTGTATGATATAGACGGTACTAACTGAGCAAAATAACTTGAAGTTGAAACGATCAATCCGATCGCCGTTGTTAAACAAGCGGCTGCAATGGCTAGTCCTAAAATGATGGCACCGCCAGAACCAAACATGTAAGCAGAAGCTGCCGATAACAATCCCCCGCCATTTTCATGTACACCGACTGCATCTATACTTGTTGCTCCAAGATAGCTTAGCCCTATATAAACCAATGCTAAGCATGTTACAGCAATCAAACTGGAATAGATCGTTATTTTCACAATAGTAGTTCGGTCCGTGATGCCCCTCTCTTTTACAGCTGATATGACGACAATAGCAAATACGAGTGCCGCAAGGGCATCAAGCGTCAAATACCCTTCAATAAATCCTTTGAAAAATGAACTGTTTTCAAAATCACCAATTGGCGCAGCTGGTTCTCCCATAGGCGTAATAAATGCTCCTGCAATTAGTGCGGCCAGCACTACCAATAGCGCTGGTGTTAAAAGCTTCCCAACTCGATCAACAATTTTAGACGGATTAAGAGATAGCCATGCTGAAATGGTGAAAAACAAAATTGAGAATAAAAGCAGTGGCCAATCGGATGAAATTAAATTTTCTGGTAAGAACGGTAAAATCCCTATTTCATAAGTTACGGTGCCCGTTCTAGGAAGTGCAAAAAATGGTCCGATAGCTAAATAAAGTGTGATTGTAAAGATTATTCCGAAAATTGGGTGCGCACGACTTGCCAATTTTTGCGGATCCCCGCCAGTGTAAGCGATCGCGATAACGCCTAGCAATGGTAAGCCTACGCCTGTCAATAAAAACCCAAAAATGGCAATCCACATATGTTCTCCAGCTTGTTGTCCAAGCAACGGAGGAAAAATCATGTTTCCTGCCCCGAAGAAAAGTGCAAAGAGCATTAATCCAATCGCAAAAATGCTCCCAAATGATAATGGTTGCTGTTTCATATCTATTAAACCCTCCAACTAAACTTTAACCAAAAATGGCTATGAGATATCTTAACACAGTTTTCGCGAAAATTGTCGAAAATTGAAATAGTTTAAATATAAAGAAAATTTAATACGTAGTTTTGAGCTAATTATATGGAATTATTTTTATTTGATAAGCTATGTTATAGCCCATTGTTGATTTTTGCACAGCGTTGATTGGAGCGAATGTGCGAGACTCCTGCTGACTGAAGCGGAAAGCGAGCGCCTGCGTGCAGCAATCAACAAACACTTTTAACAAAGCCGAATGATAAAAACAAGGGATTGCATTTTTAAAACAAATGAGCATTTTATGTTATGATTAACGTGTTTTGAATTAATTATTAGCGATCATAGAAATTGAATTATGCATAAAAGGGTGGCTAACATGATTTATTTAGATAATAGTGCAACGACGAGACCCTATGAGGAAGTACTCTCTTCCTTTTTAACGGTTAGTCAGGAGTTTTTTGGCAACCCTTCCTCTTTACATCAATTAGGAGAAAAAGCATCATCTCTGCTGGAAAAATCAAGAGAGCAGGCGGCTTCCATTTTAGAAGTAGATCGTGAAGAAATCCTCTTTACATCTGGTGGAACAGAATCAAATAATTTAGCGATCAAAGGAATTGCACGTGCAAATCGTCATCGTGGGAACCATATTATTACAACTGCTGTTGAACATCCATCTGTCTATAATGCAGTTTTGCAGCTTAAAGATGAAGGGTTTGACATTACCATTTTACCGGTTGATCGCAATGGAATGATCGACACGGAATATTTAAAAAATGCACTGACACAGAAAACAATTCTTGTTTCGATTATGCATGTGAACAACGAGGTTGGAACCGTGCAGCCGATTAAAGAAGCAGGTGCGATCATAAAGGAATACTCCCGTGCATTTTTTCATGTGGATCATATTCAAGGGTTTGGTAAAGTACCATTAAATATACGCCAAGCGAAAATCGATCTTCTTTCCCTATCTGCTCATAAATTTCACGGATTGAAGGGGACGGGCCTGTTATTTATAAAAAAAGGGTTGTTGTTACGAGAAGAGCTTGCGGGCGGTGATCAGGAAGCTGCTAAGAGAAGCGGAACTGAGAATGTAGCAGGCATTGTTTCAATGGCTAAAGCAATGCGTATGACGGTGGAACAGGCTCATCGCATTCCTGCACTATCTGCTTTAAGACAACAGCTTATAAAAACGCTGACGTCCCATAAAAAGGTAACATTAGTAAGCCCAATGGAAAATGGAGCGCCGCATATTATCTGTGTATCGGTCCCGGGACTCCGGGGAGAGGTAATTGTTCAAGCACTTCAAAAGGAAAGTATTTATCTTTCCACGACAAGTGCATGCTCTTCCAAAAAACAGACAATTAGCCGGACAATTGAAGCGATGGCATGTCCATCGCCAACTGGAAAGGGCTCAGTTCGCATTAGCTTCTCTTTATCCACAACAGCCAAGGAGATAGAAATGTTAATGGAAGCCTGGAACCGGACGATTTTACCATTAATGGAGGTTATTAAATCATCATGATACAGTATGAACGTATTTTAATTCGTTATGGAGAAATATCGACAAAGGGAAAAAACCGACATCGATTTATTGATCAGCTGAAGCGAAATATAAAACAATCGTTAAGCGGACTGTCGCCTGTTCATATAGAAGCAGGAAGAGACCGAATGCATTTAGTACTTGAGAATCATTCAGAAGCTGAACAAGTATTAAAAAGAATTGAGCCTATTTTTGGTATCCAATCATTTAGTCCTGTTGTAAAAACCTCGAAGGATCTGGATGAGATTAAATCAGCTTCAACAGTTCTTGTAGCTGAGCTGGTTGATGGACCAACGACATTTAAGATCGCAGCCAGAAGAGCGGATAAATCATTTCCTTTAGAGACAAATGAGTTAAATCGAGAAGTCGGTTCTCATGTAATGCAGACGGTAGATCAGTTGATTATCGAAATGAAAAAACCAACCATTGAGCTGACGGTAGAAGTACGAGAAGAGGGTGTCTACCTCTCAGCGGAAACTATTCAAGGAGCAGGCGGTATGCCGATTGGAACAGGTAACAAGGCGGTGTTAATGCTATCAGGAGGATTAGATAGTCCGGTCGCCGGTTATTATATGTTAAAAAGAGGTGTTCAAATAGAAGCCATTCATTTTCATAGTCCACCTTATACAAGTGTCCAGGCAAAAGAAAAGGTCATGCGTCTTGCTTCAAAGCTAGCTTGCTTCTCTGGGATGGTAAGACTGCATATAGTCCCGTTTACTGCTATTCAACAAGCCATTCATCAACAGGTTCCAGAGAATTATACGATGACCTCAACAAGACGAATGATGCTGAAAATAGCCGATCAGATCGTAGAGAAAATAGGAGCTCGTGCAATTATTACAGGTGAAAGCCTGGGGCAGGTAGCAAGCCAAACGCTTGAAAGTATGCAGGCTATTAACGCTGTGACAAGTACACCTGTGCTTCGTCCACTCATTGCGATGGATAAAACAGACATTATTGAAGTAGCAAAAAAAATCGATACATATGATGTCTCGATTTTGCCATATGAGGATTGCTGTACAATCTTTACTCCAACTGCTCCAAAAACAAAGCCTAAGCTAGAAAAAGTAGCTTTTTATGAAAGCTTTTTGGATTTTGATACCATGATTACTGAAGCAGTTGAAGGGGTAGAGGTGATTGATTTAACGCCGGATTCAGTTGATCAAAAGAAAGACGACGAGCTTTCTCATCTTTTCTAATCAACCCTTAGAAATTGGTAATTTGAATTAGGAACAATTACCAGTGTTAAGCCATGTGTTTTTGCACAATCTATAGTCACAAGGAGGTGAGAAACACATGCCAAGTAACAGAAGCAACTCACGTAATCAACTACTTGTACCTGGAGTAGAACAAGCATTGGATCAAATGAAATACGAAATCGCTACAGAATTTGGAGTGCAGCTAGGAGCTGATTCTACTTCTCGCTCTAACGGCTCTGTAGGTGGGGAAATCACTAAACGTCTTGTTCAGATGGCTGAACAGCAACTAGGCGGTTACTCACAACAATCTTAATTTATATAAGATCGGCTGCCAGCATTAGCTGGGAGCCGGTTTTTTATTGATTAGCAAACAGCATGAAAGAATAATCGGACCTTCCTTGATTTATTTTATTCAGAACATTTTGTATAATGGGTATGACTGAAGGAAGAAAAGGGGGATACGATGAAACGTGAAGATTTACTTGCACCCGTTCAATATAATGTCATTGAAGAAATAGAAAAATACACAGGGCAGCAAAGAACGGCATTATATTGGGAGGATGAAGCAGGAAATACAAAAGAAATTACATATGATCAGCTCCTTTCAAATGTAAATAAAATTGGGAATGTGTTTAAACATGCAGGGTTAAATCAAGGGGATGTGGTTTTAATTATGATTCCTCGATTGATAGAAGCCTATGAGGTTTATTTGGCTGCACTGAAAATTGGATTGGTTGTAATTCCAAGCTCCGAAATGCTAAGACCAAAGGATATCATTTATCGACTTACCCATGGAGAAGTGAGAGCCGTGGTTTCCTTTGCACCGTTTATTTCTCAGTTCGATCATATTGATGAAATGAAAAATCTTCACAAATTTATTATTGGAGCGAATTACGATGGATGGGTGAATATAGAAGAGGCGATGTCAGAAGAAACGAATTTGTTGCAGGCAGCCGCAACCAGACAGGATGATATGGCGTTTTTATCCTATACTTCAGGTACAACGGGACTTCCGAAAGGGGTTGTACACACGCACGGATGGGCCTATGCTCATCTTCGTACAACAGCCCCAAACTGGTTGGGCATCCAGGATGGGGATGTTGTATGGGCTACTGCAGCACCAGGGTGGCAAAAATGGATTTGGAGTCCCTTTTTATCTGTTTTAGGTTCAGGTGCTGCAGGCTTGGTTTATACGGGCAAGTTTGATCCGGAAACCTATTTGCATCTGCTGAAAAAATACCAAGTCAATGTGCTTTGCTGTACACCGACAGAATATCGCATTATGGCAAAAGTAAATGAGCTTGAAAAATTTGATTTGTCTTCACTCAGAAATGCTGTATCAGCGGGCGAACCGTTAAACCGTGAAGTGATAGAGACGTTCCAGCGTTATTTTAATATCAATGTAAGAGATGGGTATGGACAAACCGAAAATACACTGCTCGTAGGTATTATGAATGGCATGGAGCTAAGACCGGGATCTATGGGGAAACCCACCCCGGGAAATCGTGTGGAAATTATTGATGATGAAGGGCAGCCATGTGAACCCGGAGTCGTTGGAGAAATTGCTGTACATGTTGATACGCCAGCTTTATTTAAAGCGTATTTTAAGGATCCTGAACGAACATCTATGCAATTTAGGGGGGAATACTATATAACTGGTGATAGGGCAAAAAAAGATGAAGACGGATATTTTTGGTTTGAAGGTCGTGCAGATGACATTATCATTAGCTCTGGCTACACAATTGGACCTTTTGAAGTTGAGGATGCGCTAATCAAGCATCCGCTTGTACGCGAGTGTGCAGTAGTGGCAAGCCCTGATGAAATCAGAGGCAATGTTGTTAAAGCGTTTGTTATTCTTAGAGAAGAGTCGCGGGATAAAAACGAGGAGTTAGTGACTGTGCTTCAAGAACATGTGAAGCAGCTAACCGCTCCTTATAAATATCCACGGAAGATCGAGTTCGTACAAGAGCTTCCAAAGACTCCTTCAGGTAAAATACGACGTGTTGAATTAAGGAAGAAAGAACAGGAGAATTCATCTCTGTTATAATTTGTATAGATGTGTTTTATAAAATAAATGCCTGACGCTGACGAATCGATTCTTCTGAATAAAGAAAGAAAATTATTCAGAAGAATCCTCTTTGGACGTCTGGCTTTTTATTTGGGGTTAAATGTAGGAGGGAATAATGAATGAGAAGGCTTTGGACAAATGGCACCATATACACGATGCAAAAGGAAAATCATACAGTAGAAGCAATCTTAACACAACATGGGAAAATTATTGATGTGGGAAGGAAAGAAGAGATCGAGCAGCGTTTAGCTGAGACAGTAGACGAAATCATAGATCTAAAAGGACAAATATTATTTCCTGGCTTTGTTGACAGCCATCTACATTTGATCGGCGTTGGAGAAACCTTAATGCAATTAGATTTATCATTTATGACCTCTAAGAATGAGGTGCTCAGGGCAGTAAAACAGAAGGCTGATCATCTGCCAAAGGGCAAGTGGATCTTAGGGGATGGCTGGAATGAAAATCAATGGCATGAATCAGAGGTCATAACCGCTTCGGAGCTGGATCAAATTGCACCTCATCACCCAGTACTATTAAAAAGAATTTGCCGGCATGTAACGGCGGTCAACTCATTGGGACTTGAAAAAGCGAAAATTAACGAATTGACACCGAATCCCGAGGGCGGCGTGCTTGAACGTGATGAAAGCGGATCGCTAACGGGTTTGCTAAAGGACCAGGCGCAGGATTTGATGATTCCTGCGCTTCCACCTATTGAAGATGAATATATTCAGCGAGCGCTTCGTGAAGGTGTCCGCTATGCATGGTCCCTTGGTTTAACAGGAGGTCATACAGAAGATTTAAGTTATTATGGAGATTTTACACGTACATATCGGGCTTTTCAAAAGGTGATCGAAGAGGAAGGCCATCTCTTCAGAGCCCATTTGCTTGTTCATCATGCAGTGATTGAGGATTGGTATCGTCAGGGACATTCATTTTTATCCGGCTCGCGTTATGTGGAGTTCGGTGCAATGAAAATCTTTGCTGACGGTGCGTTAGGCGGACGAACAGCATTGCTGCGTCAGCCGTATGCGGATGAACCATCAACACAAGGAGTAGCGATCCACAGCTATAACAAGTTAAAGCAGCTAGTATATAAGGCACGACAATATGAAATGCCCATTGCGGTTCACACCATAGGAGATTTAGCGTATGAGTATGTGTTGGATGCGATAGAACAATATCCTGCGGAAAATGGACAAAGAGACCGTTTAATTCACGCACAAATTTTAGAGAAGGATTTGGTTGAACGTTCTGAAAAGCTCCCTGTTGTTCTGGATATACAGCCTCGTTTTGTCGTGTCGGATTTTCCATGGGTGGAGGAGCGAATTGGCAAAGACAGAATGAAATGGAATTATGCATGGAAAACACTGCTTGACAGAGGGATTGCCTGTGCGGGCGGCTCGGATGCACCGATTGAACCACTTGGGCCGCTGCTAGGTATTCATGCTGCGGTTACTAGAAGAAAACCGGATGATTCCGAAAAGACTGTTTATGGAGCAGGTCAATGCTTAACCTTGTATGAGGCTATAGCCCTTTTTACAAAAGGAAGTGCATTTGCTTGTCATCATGAACACGATAGAGGAATAATTGAGAAAGGCTTTGCAGCAGATTTTACGATTCTAGAAAAGAATCCTTTTAATGAACCTATCGATCAGCTCTTAACTATGAATGTAACAAAGACGGTTGTTAATGGCAAAATCGTTTATGAGAAGTAGGAGAAACCTGCTTCTTTATTTTGTTTAAAAGGAGTTGCCGCTTCCAATAAGCGGGAGTATAATAAATTTTGTTTCGATTCTCAAAAGATTGGAGATTTATATGGAAAGAGAAGAAAGACAAGAAAGACAAGGGATGCTGTATGCAATATCAGCTTATTTAATTTGGGGGTTACTCCCAATATACTGGAAATTCCTGCACCATATAAGTGCAGAGGAAATCCTCGCAAATCGAATATTTTGGTCATTTTGGTTTATGTTTGTTTTGCTTTTAGCTACCGGGAATTTACGGGCACTGAAAAGAGAAGGACTTACCCTTCAAAAAAATAAAAAACGATTGGCTGCATTAGTTGCTGCATCACTTTTAATAACAGGAAACTGGTTTCTTTACATATGGGCAGTAAATTCAAACCAGATTGTTGAAGCGAGTCTCGGATATTACATTAACCCACTTGTTTCGGTGCTGCTTGGTGTAGTGGTTTTAAAAGAAACACTTTCTCGCGCACAGATTGTGTCGTTTATTTTGGCATTAATTGGCGTAATGATTATTACCATTTCATATGGAAACTTTCCTTGGATTGCCTTTACGTTAGCACTGTCATTCGGCCTTTATGGACTTGTTAAAAAAATGCTTCAAGTTGATGCAGCGATTGGACTGACGCTGGAAACCCTCGTAACCATGCCTATTGCACTTATTTATATAACGTATTTATTTATTAATGGGACATCTGTATTGTTTTCGGGTGACATACAAATTGATCTACTCCTTATTGGAGCAGGTGCTGCTACTGCATTGCCGCTGCTGTTTTTTGCAAAAGGAGCACAGCGAATACCGCTTTACATGATGGGCTTTTTACAATATATCGCTCCGACCATTATGTTGATACTTGGCGTTTTAGTATATCAAGAAGCTTTTACCTTTATTGATTTTATATCCTTTTTCTTTATTTGGTCAGGCTTGACACTGTTTAGTGTATCCAGATCAAAGTGGTATGTTAAAAGGGTACAGCGCAATGCAATGTAAAAAGCTGCATGGACGTTCATGTCCATGCAGCTTTTAGGTATATATGCTGGTTATAAAAAGCTTCGTTTTACTTTTTCCCAGAAGGAATTATCCTTAAGCTTTACAGTCTTGACAACCTGGTCGCTCATCATTAAATCCACTGTTTTAACATGACTGACTCCTAGTGCTTCGTTATCTAGACCCATAACAGGATAGTCGTTTCCATCCTGTGTAATTTCCAATCGCAATTTACGCTCTTCGCTTAAGATAAAGGAAGAACCAAGAGTTCGGAAGCGGTTATTATTTAATGATGCCAGTTCGCTTACCTGCATACATGACAGCATCGGATCAACAACTGCACCGCCAACAGATTTATTGTAGGCTGTACTCCCTGTTGGAGTGGAAATAATCATGCCGTCACCACGAAACGCCTCGAAATGAAGTTCGTCGATATAGACATCCATAACAAATGTTTTAATGATACCGGAACGGATACTGAATTCATTCAAGCAAAGAAAGCTTGCTTCGTTATCGACAGATACCTGAATAGTTGGAAAGCGTCTAACTTCAATTTTTTCCTTTGTCATTGCTTCAATCATGCTAGAGAGATCATCAATGTGAAAATCGCAATAAAGGCTGCGTCTGCCGGAAGTTGATACACCCGCATACAAACAATCTTGGCGGAAGCCTGTTTTGCGAACAGCCTGCAAGAAAGCCCCATCCCCTCCAACACTAACAATAATATTAGCAGCCGATGAATCCCTAACAATCGTAAAACCGTAGCGCTCTGCTAAATCACTAAGCGTACTTATCTGTTCCTTTGTTTGATCATCTTTACGAGCATAAAAATACATGTTTCGACGGTTGTCCACTACTATTCCCTCCATTTTCATTGTCCTGAAGCTGTTTAGTTTGGTACAATATGTAAGGTTCATCTTGTATAAAAGCAACAGGGAAGAAGAAGCTGTCTTTCTTCATTCATCATCTGTACATACAAGGGATACAATATAAATTGTATCATGAAATGAAACATTTCTGAAGCTCCACCGTAAGTAAAGGATAGGCTTCGAAGGAGGGAACAGCGAATGACAGTAAAAAGATGGATAGCATTGGGTGTTGCGGCAGCACTTTTAGTCGTATCTACTGTAATTAATGCTGCAACGTTTATGTTTTCGACGAATATTGAAGAAAGTCTAAGTGGTTTTGGTACAACAGAAGGACTTCCTGAGGCTATTATTGAGGAAGGCAGTGCAATGGAAAGAATTGCTGTGCTTGATCTGCACGGAACAATTCAAGATACCGGTGAGCAAGGCAGCTTACTGGGAGGGGTTGGCTACAATCATTCACAATTTATGAATCAGCTGGACCAGGTAAAAGATGATGATACGGTTAAAGCAATCGTTTTAAGTGTGAATACACCTGGTGGAGGCGTGGTAGAAAGCGCACAAATCCACGATAAAATTGTTGAAATCAAAGAGGAAGCTAGAAAACCAGTGTATGTTTCGATGGGAGCACAGGCAACTTCGGGAGGCTATTATGTATCAGCTCCAGCAGATAAAATTTTCGCCAGCAAAGAAACATTAACCGGGTCGCTGGGCGTTATTATGCAAAGCATCAATTTTAGCGAGCTGGCAGAAAGATACGGGGTTGAATTTGTCACGATTACATCTGGAGAGTTTAAGGATATGCTTAATCCTGCTGAAGAGGTATCTGAAGCAGATCTTGCCATTATTCAAAGTATGTTAGAAGATTCTTACCAAGGGTTTGTAGACGTTATCGCAAATGGGCGTGAAATGCCGGAGGAACGAGTCCGCGAGATCGCTGATGGTCGTATTTATAATGGAATACAGGCGCTTGAGTTAGGCTTAATTGATGACTACGGATACGAAGAGGATGTCATTAACGCAGTAAAAGAAGATTATGATTTGCAGGGAGCAAGTGTAATTGAATACACAACACCATCTGATTTTTCGTCGTTATTATCTTTACAAGCGCATAAAGTTTTTGGCGGACTTGAGGGAGATGTATTGTCACAAGTAATCAATCGTGTCGGTGGACCACGTCCGATGTACTTATACGCTGAATAGGGGGTGGAGACATGGATAGAAAAGATGAGAATTTACTCGGTTCAAATGAGCAGCAGAAAACGTCGAGTTCCAGTGAACAAGAATTATTGTATGAGCATGAAAAGCACGTCCCATCCGGCAATAGTGAGAGTATAGTGGACAGCGATTTTTCTGTTTTTCAAGAAAGAGCCCAAACCTATACGCCTCATTACGGAGGATTTTGGATGCGCTTATGGGCATATTTGTTTGATGCCCTTGTTATCGCAGCTGTAAACGGTATTCTTGTATATCCTGTATTCCGTATGGCTGGGTGGGCCTCAAATGATGGTTGGTTCAGTGTACTTGGCATTGTAACGGGAATTACGTACTTTACCTACTTTGTTTTGATGACAAAATTCTTTGGTCAAACACTTGGTAAAATGGTATTTGGACTAAAAGTAATTTCATTAAAAGATAAATCCCTTGGTTGGATGCAGGTGCTATTCCGGGAGTTAATCGGGCGTTATATTCATGGTGCACTTGTGATTTTTGCCATTCCTTTGCTTTATATTTTATATATAGTCGTTGCTTTTACACCCAGAAAACAAGGGATTCATGACCTTTTTGCAGATACAACTGTAGTGCATGAAAGAACGGCTGTCACCAAATCTGCCTCTTTTTAGAGAGGCAGATTTTTTTTGTTCATGTTGGGGGATAATAGGGAAAACAGTAAAGGGGAATATCCGTGTGGTTAATTATCAGCATCCTGATCATCATTTTCCTGATCATATATTGTTGCTTTTCAAAAATGGTTGTACATATTCGTTTTAATAAAACAGGAGAAAAAGATTTTCTTAAAATAAAGCTAAAGCTTTTTAATGGGTTATACCGCAAGCGAGTAGAGATCCCGCTAATAAAAAGCAAAAGGATTTCATTGTCATATGAAAAACGGAGTGACAAAGGGGAAGAAAATAAAAAGTTTACTTATGATGATGTTCAGCATATCCAATCAAAGTACGAGGAATATTTACAAATAATGAAAAATGGCAGGAGGCTTATGGAAACGCTCATTCGGAAGGTTTCAGTGGATAAGCTTCAAACAGAGATTCGTTTTGGTGTTAATGAGGCAGATTGGACAGCTTATATCACTTCCTTTATATGGACGTTTCACAGTTGGTTAAGATTGTTTTTCGAAAAAAAAATGATCATGACATGCACGCCGCAGCATTCTGTATATCCACTGTTTGGAGGAAGTGTTTTTCAGATGCAGCTATCATGTATGTTTTCAATTCGTTTAGGACATCTTATAAAAATCGGCATTCTGTATTTAATCGAAAAAAGGGTGTCAAACCATCGAAAGGCAGGCGGCGTTTATGGAACATCCAATTGAAGGGCTTATGTCAACAGCTATGGAACAGTTAAAGGAAATGGTCGATGTAAATACGATAATAGGAGATCCAGTTGAGACACCAGACGGCAGCATGATCATGACAGTCTCCAAAGTACGATTCGGCTTTGCCACCGGGGGAAGCGAATTTCATTCAGACTATCATCACGTAGGGGAAGGACAAACAGGTCACCCATTTGGTGGAGGAAGCGGTGGAGGCGTCTCCATCACACCGATTGCTTTTTTAATTGTTGGAAAAGATGGTGTTAAAATGCATCATATGAATGAACAAACTCATTTGCTTGAAAAACTGATGGATCTTGCTCCTGCTGCATTTAATCGTGTTAAAGAGCAATGGTCTTCTTCAAACAACAATCCTAATCAGCAAGGATCAAAAAATACAGGGGAACCCCCAATTTAATAAAATCCTTATACATCGAAACAGTTGCTCTTTCATGCTTCCTTTCAGTATGATAAATAGTGAATAAACGTTTTATACATATTTGAGGAGGAAGCATAATGGCAGTAATTACGTTTAAAGAAAACCAAGTAACACTTCTTGGATCAGAAGTAAAAGTAGGGGATAAAGCCCCTGATTTTACAGTACTGGCCAACGATCTATCTTCAGTCACACTGGGTGATTCAAAAGGAACCGTTCGTTTAATCAGTGTTGTTCCATCCCTAGATACGGGGGTTTGTGATGCACAAACTCGTCGCTTTAACGAAGAAGCAGCAGAACTTGGAAATGTAAAGATTCTTACTATTTCTGTAGATCTTCCATTTGCTCAGCGCCGCTGGTGTGGAGCGAACGGAATTGAAAACGTTCAGACACTTTCCGATCACCGTGATCTATCATTCGGAAAAGCATTTGGAGTTGCTATTGAAGAACTTCGATTGCTTGCTCGTGCAGTATTCGTCGTTGATAGCAATGATGTCGTTACATATACTGAATATGTAAGTGAGGCAACAGATCATCCTGACTACGCAGCGGCAATCGAAGCAGCTAAAGCAGCAGAATAACGAACAGACAGTATCGACAAAAACCGCGTCCATATACGCGGTTTTTGTGTTGGAACGAAAGTGTCCATCGCGGTGGTCTTTTCTTTTCTTTTTTTATGTATAAGGGTAAAATGGGTTGTTGATATTATGGACAGGAGGAATACTAGTGATGAATCATTCTCCCGTTGAATCGATTTTTACGATGTTGAATGAAACGACAACTGCTCTTCAGGATGCAGTGGCGTCTACTTATTTAGAGGCGCTTGCAGAAAGCGGTGAAAACTGGTTTCGTGATGAAGTTGGCCAGGATGTCGATGTTCTATTAAAGAAGCGTTTATTGAAATGGTATGGCGAGCATCCGCTTGAGAAGTACGAGAAAGAAGATATTCGAAAAGCCTATCAGCTTTCTATTTTAAAAGGTATGAAAGAGCATATTCAGCCAAACCATCAAATGACGCCTGACTCCATTGCAATGGTTATTGGATTTCTACTTGATAAGTTTACGTCGAAGGAAAATGAGCTTACGCTGCTCGATCCAGCGCTTGGAACAGGAAATCTTGCGCTTGCCATCATGAATCAGCTTGCTGGAAAAGTGGTCGTTACACATGGAGTTGAGATTGACGAGGTACTCGTTCGCCTTGCTTATGTAGGAGCAAATTTAACGGAACAGCCTCTTCATCTTTATACCCAGGACGCACTGGAGCCGCTGTTTATTGATCCTGTCGATGCGGTGGTGAGTGATTTACCAGTAGGCTATTATCCCAATGATGTACGTGCAGCAGATTATGATTTGAAGGCATCTGTTGGTCATTCCTATGCCCATCATTTGTTTATTGAGCAAAGCATTCAGCACGTAAGGGAAGGCGGCTACCTGTTTTTCCTTGTGCCGAATGGACTGTTTGAATCTCCTTTGTCAAGCCAACTGCATGAGTATTTACAAAAGCATGTTCATATACAAGGACTTTTAAAGCTGCCAACCTCCTTGTTTAAAAATGAGCAATCAGGTAAAAGTGTGTTGATTCTGCAGCGTCAGCATCAGGATGTTAAACCTCCGAAACAAGTACTCCTTGCAGAGATGCCAAAACTCAGTAATGGACAGGCAGTTGAATCCATGATGGCAAAAATTCAATTATGGATGCAAGAAAATAAGTAAAGAAAGCGTGTATCGAAATTGAAATCGATACACGCTTTTTCTGAAAATAAACACTTCTTGATGTAAACGTTACCACGATAAGCTTTCTCTTGAAGTGTAAAGTATTCAGTGATTAAATGAGAAATGAATGTGATTTATTACGAATTTAACCATGGGTTTGCTTCTTAGTACGTTAATCCATTTTCTAGAGAATAAAGAATATAAAAGGAGCGGTACCAGTGACTAAAGTTATTGCTATTAATGCGGGCAGCTCGTCTTTAAAATTCCAGCTGTTTGAAATGCCAGAAGAAACAGTCATTACAAAAGGAATTATTGAACGCATTGGTTTAAAAGATTCAGTCTTTATGATTACGGTAAACGGAGAAAAACAAACAGAAGTAACCGATATTCCCAATCATGATGTTGCAGTAAAATTATTGCTTGGCAAACTAACATCTGCTGGAATTATTTCTTCATTAGATGAGATTGATGGAATTGGACACCGTGTTGTTCATGGGGGAGAAGTGTTTAATGATTCTGTGCTGATTAATGAAGAAACGATTGCTAAGTTTGAAGAACTCTCAGAACTTGCTCCGCTTCATAATCCGGCGAACATTACCGGAATCCGTGCTTTCCAAAGCGTACTGCCTAACGTACCTGCAGTTGCCGTTTTTGATACTGCGTTCCACCAAACGATGCCAGAAAGTTCGTATTTATACAGTCTGCCGTACGAGTATTACAAAGATTATGGGATTCGTAAATACGGTTTCCATGGTACTTCTCATAAATATGTATCACAGCGTGCTTCAGATATGCTGGGGCGTCCATTAGAACAGCTTCGTCTGATCTCATGTCATTTAGGCAATGGAGCCAGTATCGCGGCAATTGAAGGCGGATGTTCAATTGATACATCAATGGGCTTTACACCGCTTGCTGGTGTAACGATGGGGACTCGAAGCGGAAACATTGACCCTGCTTTGATGCCTTTCATCATGGAGAAAACAGGTAAAACAGCTGACGAAGTGCTTGATGTGTTGAACAAGCAGTCTGGTATGCTTGGTGTATCCGGTTTTTCAAGTGATCTGCGTGATATTGTACAACAATCAGACGAAGGAAATGAGCGTGCACAATTAGCATTGGACTTATTCGCCAACCGCATCCATAAATATATCGGATCTTATGCTGCTCGTATGAACGGTGTAGATGCGATTATTTTCACAGCAGGTATTGGTGAAAATAGCGATGTAATTCGTGCAGAAGTTCTTAAAGGTCTTGAGTTTATGGGCGTATACTGGGACCCTGCATTAAACAAAACACGTGGAGAAGAAGCGTTCATTAACTATCCGCATTCTCCAGTGAAAGTAATGGTTATCCCAACTGATGAAGAAGTAATGATTGCACGTGACGTTACGCGTTTAGCCTAACATCAACATAGCAGAGAAAATAATACGAAAACAACAACCTTTTTCTATGGTAATAACACATGGAAAGAGGTTGTTTGTTGTTTTATAGAAAGAATTTAATAGTACATAATGAAAAACAGGAAATAAGAAACATTATGTATCCAAAGTATTGATTACTATTAAAAAATGGTAAAATAATAGTCTTAATGACTGATATTATGGGGAGGTGAAAATAGAATGGAGAAAAAAATCAAGGTATTAGCAATCGTGGCAATAATACTGACGGTTGTTTTTATTAGTTTGAGCTATACGAATTATCAATTAAAAACACAATCTATTGTGGATGATGCTTTGAATCAGCAAGATCAAAATCGAATCGAAGAATAGAATGAAGGATTAAAGATTGCCATAACTTCAGTGCAAGCACAGAAGAATGAATAACAACTATGGTTTCGGTGACTAACAGTTTCTCGAAATTATGGATAGGATGTTTACTAACATGTGTTTTCAGTTCATATGCAAAAGCAGATCGATCCAAATAGGTTATACCATAGCGGGGTCGCCCACGTAGAATGGACCCGCTTTACTGTCATACATAGTGTTCAATTTTGTTCGCGCTGTGCTCCAATACTCTTTCAGCCAACGCTTATCTTCGCATAAGATAAGACTGAAAAATTCCGCAGTTCCCTCCATCGTTTGAGATTATAATATGTCTCAGAGGGATTTAAAGATTTATTCTTAATCATCCCTTTATTAAAGGAAAAAAAGAAGGGGTTACTTGTAAAACAATTTGAATTGATGTCATATTTTTTATATTGTAAAAATAAATATACTTGTTCTATAATAAGTCAGCACGTGAAGAAGTATGATCGAGCAATACTCAGTGATCGTTTCTTTTTTTAGTAATTTTGAAAAAGTCAAAGCTGAAAAAAACCATTATACAAATCGGGGAATAGCCCGCAATACACTGTTAAAGACTCATTAAGACGAGGTGTTGGTTAGATCAAATGGGGATAGAAGTATTTATAGGGGTGAAAAACATTATGATTTCGTTATCCAGCCATGAATTTGAAAAAGCTGCTAAGGATTTAATTGAACTTACAAGTTCGTATTTAGAAGAAAAATTCGTCTTTTTAGGAAGAACGACTGAAACCACCTTCTCTATTCTAAAAATACAAAAAAACGATGTGGATTGTGAACTAGGTGAGGGAATAAAAATTGATTTAACCGATTCATTATGTCACCTTATCTTCAATAGTAAAAAACCTGTAATCCTTAATGATATAGACAAGGATGAGGCAGCAAAACAAATACCTGTCGTTTCAGAAGCAAATATTCGCTCATATCTTGGTGTCCCTATTTTTCTAAAAGATGGTGAATTATTTGGTACGCTTTGTGCTGTAGATTCAAAATTATCGAGTTTTAGTGAAAAAGATGTTCAAATACTTGAAAAACTTGCTTATTTTTTTTCCTATGTTTTAGAGTTAGAAAAACTCGCCATGCATGATGGATTAACAGAGTTATATAATCGAAACTTTTTTGAATCAGTGATAGCACAATCAATTCAATATGGAACAATCATGTTGCTCGATTTAGATGGTTTTAAAAGCGTTAATGACCAATATGGACATGAAACTGGTGATGAAGTGATCAAAAAAGTTGCTGATTGCATTAAAAAGATCGTCTTTGAAGATGATTATGCCATTAGAATGGGCGGGGATGAATTTGTAATATTTTTCTCTAACGTATATTCAATGGAAAAAATTAACGAAATGGCAGAGCAGCTATTATACGGGATAATGTCTGTAAGTGTTCCGAATACGAATGTATCAATTACTGCAAGTATAGGAATAGTTATAAATATAAATAGTGAAGAAGATTTAAGTGTAATATTACGGCATGCCGATATTGCTCTTTATCAAGCAAAGGAAAAAGGAAAGAATAATTATCAACTTTTCCAAGAATAAGTTTATTTGATTTGGTTCAGCAAATTATTTGCCCGTGAAATAGGGGAGCTCTAAATGAGGACGTATAATTATAGCGTATTAATCATAAATGATATTTCTATCCTTCGATTGCAAAAACAGTGGTCCAGCTTCGTGTTACATGCTACCCCTTTAAATAAACCAAAAAGACTTGCTGAGCCGTTCTATTGATGATGGTTCTGCCAAGTCTTTTTATATTGAAATCTGCTTGAAAATTCGTGCTTTTTAATTCCAAAAGCAAACAAGGGATATTTAGGAAATGTGCTATACTAATGAAAAAAGTAGCTGGGGTGATGCATGATGGCATGGACAGCACGTGATGTGGTAGTACATAACCAAATTAAGGAGTGGAGGGCTGAAATAGGAAACTACGGGGGACATGATGTTGCTCACACTTTTTCTAGATGGTTAGATTCATCATTCTTGGCTATTCCGGAGCAGGTGAAGGAAGAATTCTTCTCCCGTCTAGATATCAGTCTGTTTCATCTGCATAATGTTATTCAAGACACTCATCTTCATCGTGATGCGAGGGAGCGGCTGATCACAACTGCTAAAACATTCGAGGAGTCGATCGCCACGCTTCAGGATTTTCATCAGCTGCGTATCGATCAGCTTCATTATATGGCTCTACAGCAAAGTGGAAGGCATAAGCTTTATTCATTTGTACAAGGTGGGATTGCAGGTACAGGCGGCTTACTTGCTTTTAGTACGGATTTTCTTGCAATGGCGCTGTTAAATATACGAGCGATTCAATTTATCGCGGCTGCTTATGGAAGGGATGTTCAAATGCCGTATGAAATGACATTATCGCTAAAAGTTTTTCACGCTGCTACGATGCCTCCGCGGTTTCAAGCAAAGGCGTGGGACGATCTGGTTCAAGCACTCGATCGTCAGGAGCTTAATTATTTTTATAGTGGTGATGATCGATTAACCGACGAAAAATGGCTGGAGGAACTAATCAAGCAGTTAATGAAGTCCTATGCAATCAGCATTTTCAGAAAAAAGAAAGTCTCCGATCTGCCCATTCTTTCAATGGCAATAGGTGCTGGCGTAAATTATCTGCTGACAAGACGAGTAACAGAATTTGCTGAACGTTTTTATCAATATCGCTATTTGCTCGATAAACAATAATAGAGCAAACACCCCTTCATAGGCTAGAAGGGGGTGTTTTACATGGCGGGGTGCAATTGCCAAGGAATTCGATACCAGATCCACAAATCGTTTATGATGGAGGCTAAATCCGCAATTTCTTCGTTAAGCCTGCATGATTTATCAAAGTCGCTTTCGTCGGAAAGGTCTCGCTGCTTTTTCATAATTTGCTGATCTAACTCCATAATTTTATCCGGTATACGTCCTCTTGTTTTTTCCCAATGAAAAAGAATCAGTTGCTTTTCTTCCTGTGAACGAGCTTCCCATTCTCTGATACTTCCAGGCAACTCAATTTGTAGGCGGTCATCCCAATGAAAAAAACTGGTTCGCATTCGTTTCACCTCATAATGCATTGTACAGAAAATATGGCTATATTGCGAACTAAATAGATAGAATATTTAAACTATAAATATTTTAGTGAATAAGTATTGAAACGTGATTTAAATCCTGTTAGTATGTATACATTATATAAGAATAAATATACATGTATATAAATAAAAATACGAAAGAGGTTATACTCATGACAAATCATCAAAAGAAAGTTGTACTTGCATATTCAGGTGGACTTGATACATCCGTTGCCATTCAATGGCTAAAAGATAAAGGATATGCAGTCGTTGCATGCTGCTTAGATGTTGGTGAAGGAAAAGATCTAGCGTTCATCAAAGAAAAAGCCCTAACAGTGGGAGCGATTGAAAGTCACGTGATTGATGCGAAAGATGAGTATGCTGAAGATTTTGCTCTTATTGCACTTCAAGCACATACGCTTTACGAAGGTAAATATCCATTAATTTCTGCATTATCTCGTCCTTTAATTGCAAAGAAGCTTGTTGAAGTAGCGGGAAAAACAGGTGCAACCGCTGTTGCTCACGGCTGTACTGGTAAAGGAAACGACCAAGTTCGCTTTGAAGTGGCGATCCAAGCACTTAATCCGGATTTGGAAGTCCTAGCACCGGTTCGTGAGTGGGGATGGTCCAGAGAACAAGAAATCGAATATGCGAAACAGCATAATATCCCGATTCCGATCAATTTAGACAGCCCATACTCGATTGACCAAAATCTATGGGGAAGAAGTAATGAGTGCGGAATCTTGGAAGATCCATGGGCAGCGCCGCCAGAGGGTGCTTATGATCTAACTGCGCCGCTTGAAGCAACTCCTGATGTGCCGGAAACGATTGAGATTACCTTTGAACAAGGGGTTCCTGTTGCCCTTAATGGCCAAACGATGAAATTATCAACGATGATCTTGACACTGAATGAAGTAGCTGGTAAACATGGTGTCGGCAGAATCGATCACGTTGAAAATCGTCTTGTAGGAATTAAATCAAGAGAAGTTTACGAGTGCCCAGGTGCTATGACGTTAATTAAAGCGCACAAAGAACTTGAAGATTTAACATTGGTTAAAGAAATGGCTCATTTCAAACCAGTCATCGAAAAGAAAATAACAGAAATGATTTATGAAGGTTTATGGTTCTCACCATTAACTCCTGCCCTTCAAGCATTCTTAAAAGAAACACAGCAATATGTAAATGGTGTTGTTCGCGTAAAACTTTTCAAGGGCCATGCGATTGTAGAAGGAAGAAAATCTCCTAACTCACTTTACGATGAAAAGCTTGCAACCTATACATCTGATGACGAATTTGATCACAGTGCAGCAGTAGGATTTATCAAGCTTTGGGGTCTTCCAACTAAAGTTCACTCAATGGTTCAAAATAAAAAAGGCGAGCCTGTGTCATGAGTAAGCTCTGGGGAGGACGCTTTGCTCAGTCCCCTGAAGAATGGGTAGATGAATTTAACGCTTCAATCGGCTTTGATCAGGAACTTGTGATGGAGGATTTACAAGGCTCAATCGCACATGTGACAATGCTTGGCGAATGCGGGATTTTAACAGCTGATGAGGTTGCCCAGATTCAAGAGGGACTTGCAGGCTTAACAGAAAAAGCGATTAAAGGAGAATTATCTTTTTCAGTCGCAAATGAGGATATTCATTTAAATCTTGAACATATGCTGATACAAGAAATCGGTCAGGTGGGTGGAAAGCTTCATACGGGAAGAAGCCGAAACGACCAGGTTGCAACGGATATGCATCTTTATTTAAAAAAAAGAGTGGAAGAGATCCAATTATTAATTCGATCTGTGCAAAAAGCACTTTTGAAGCAAGCCTCTGAGCACATTGAAACAGTTGCACCAGGCTACACTCATTTGCAGCGTGCACAGCCCATCTCTTTCGCTCATCACCTGTTAGCCTATTTCTGGATGCTTGAACGAGATTATGGACGTTTTGAAGATTCCATGAAACGTATCGATCTCTCACCACTCGGTGCCGGTGCGCTTGCTGGAACAACATTTCCAATCGATCGCTATCGTTCAGCAGAGCTTCTAGGATTCGCTAATATCTATGAAAATAGCATGGATGCAGTGAGTGATCGTGATTTTATCATCGAATTTCTGTCAAATGCATCCATGACGATCATGCATTTATCTCGATTTGCTGAAGAAATGATTATTTGGTCTAGCCAAGAGTTTCAATTTATTGAATTGGCCGATGCTTTCTCCACGGGCAGCAGTATTATGCCGCAAAAGAAAAATCCAGATATGGCAGAGCTGGTGCGTGGGAAAACGGGACGTGTATTTGGCCATTTAATGTCGCTGTTAACGGTATTAAAAGGACTTCCGCTTGCCTATAACAAAGACATGCAGGAAGACAAGGAAGGTATGTTTGATACAGTGCATACCCTTTTAGGATCACTGAAGATTTTTGCAGGCATGGTCGATACCATGAAGATAAAAACGGAGCGACTGGAACAGGCGGTAAATGAGGATTTTTCAAATGCGACAGAACTTGCGGATTATTTAGCAGCAAAGGGTGTGCCATTCCGTCAAGCACATGAAATTGTTGGGAAGCTCGTATTGGCTTGCATTAACAAAGGAATCTATCTAAAAGACCTTTCATTAGACGAATTACAGGAAGCTGCATCCGTCATTGAAGCGGATATATACGAAGTGCTGACTCCATTCCAAGCAGTAAAACGCCGTGAATCAGCGGGAGGTACAGGTTTTACGCAAGTGAAAAAGCAGCTTGATAAGGCACAGGAGATCCTTTCCGCTGTGTCTGTAGAATAATAATAAATAAGAGAGAAGGCTTAATTTTTCAGCCTTCTCTCTTTGTTGTTATCCGATTAAATTGTAAAGTTATGATCCTCATTTTTTTGTTCAGCTTCAACTGGCTTCTGTTTTTTATCTGGAATATGATCTGTTCTTACAACCAGTACATCACACTTTGCTGCTCGGACGATATGCTCTGAAATGCTGCCGATTAAAAATCGTTCCATAGCATTTAATCCTGTAGCACCGCAAATAATCAGATCAGCTTCTACCTTTCTAGCCATTTCTTTTGGTACAAGAACCTTTGGAGAGCCATATTCAACGAAGGTATTTACCTTGTTCACGCCTTGCTGTTCAGCTTCCTTTTTGTACTCTTCCAGCATTTCTTCAGCGAATGTCTGGGCACGCTTGGCTACACTTCGATCGTACGCTTCAACAACGGCAAATGAACGGGTGTCAATGACATGCAGCAAATTGAGCGTCGCATCATTCCTTTTCGCAATATCAATCGATTTTTTAAATGCCCATTCTGCCTCTTTTGAACCGTCAACTGCGACTAATATGTGATCGTAGCTTAGTGCCATCATCTATCCCCTCCTTCTGTTCATTGTACACTTATTGTCTGAAAATTGCTGTAATGAAGAAGATTATAATAGAGCTATTTAAGCGAAGTATGTAATCAGCTGTTATACAAACGTCGTGAGTTTGAATAGACATAAACAATAGATTATATAAAGAGAAAAATAGCGAAAACAAAAATAAGAATAATCAGAATTTTTACATTTAAGGAAATAGTTAAGACAGTAGTTCTTTCATTTGGTAAAATAGAACTGATTATGACAACCATTCCAGCCTAAGGATATCGGTTTTCGTAACAAAGCTTTGCTGACGGTAAGGAGACTTTATTAGGAGGGGCTTTACGATGCAAATTGGGATTCCGAGAGAAATAAAGAATAATGAAAACCGTGTTGCGATTACACCATCCGGAGTATATCACTTAGTGAATAACGGGCACGAGGTGTTTGTTGAGGTCGATGCGGGGATTGGATCTGGGTTTACAAACCAGGATTACATAAACGCAGGGGCAAAAATGGCTGATTCCGCTGCTGAAGCATGGTCATATGATATGGTCATGAAGGTGAAAGAGCCGATTGCAAGCGAATATCCTTTTTTTCGTGAAGGACTCATTTTATTTACATATCTTCATTTAGCACCTGAACCTGAATTAACAAAGGCGCTCATTGATAGCAAGGTGATTGCGATTGCTTATGAAACAGTACAATTACCGAATGGTTCTTTGCCGCTTCTTACACCAATGAGCGAAGTTGCAGGCCGAATGGCAACACAAATCGGAGCACAGTTTTTAGAAAAAATTCATGGTGGAATGGGGATCCTCCTTGCAGGTGTTCCCGGCGTTGCGCGAGGTAAAGTTACGGTCGTTGGAGGCGGAGTTGCTGGAACCAATGCCGCGAAGATGGCCATTGGTCTAGGGGCGGATGTGACGATTTTGGATTTAAATCCTGACCGCTTGCGCCAGCTTGACGATCTTTTTGGAAAGGATGTTACTACCCTGATGTCCAACCCATTAAATCTAGCAGAAAGTGTGGCAGAAGCCGATTTGGTCATCGGTGCTGTATTGATTCCAGGTGCAAAAGCACCAAAGCTTGTAACGGAAGCCATGATTCAATCGATGAAGCCGGGTGCTGTCGTGGTGGATATTGCGATCGATCAAGGCGGAATTTTTGAAACAACCGATCGTATTACCACACATGATGCCCCAACCTACACCAAACATGGAGTGGTGCATTATGCAGTAGCAAATATGCCAGGAGCCGTTCCTCGTACATCTACTCTAGCGTTAACGAATGTTACAGTTCCATACGCAGTACAAATTGCGAATAAAGGGTACCGTCAAGCTTGTTTGGATAACGAAGCATTGAGAAAAGGCATTAACTGTTTGGATGGCTATGTTACTTACAGTGCTGTAGCGGAAGCACACAGTCTTGAGTATGCCGATGTGCTGGATTTGCTTGTTCGATAAATTAAATGATAAGACAGTTGAGACGTTGATCTTAACTGTCTTTTTTGAGCAGAGAATTTTGACTCGGACAAAAGGTGTAGATGTCAATAAAGTTTGATTAAATTGAAGCTATTAATCTTGAAAAACGAACAAAAAAAGAGCGTGTTTTGAAAAAATATTGATCATTTTTGTTCCCCTTATTGAACTGGCATTACTTAAAGAAGATTTTTCTACAATAATCTTCTCAAATATACCTGTTAGTCGTGTCTTTAACATTTTCCAAAATTTCATCGTGTATCATTTTATAAAAAAGTTCTGGTTCTTCAATATAGGGAGTATGGGAGGAATTGCTGAGGATATCCATTTTTATGAAAGAAGCTTTATTGATTCGAAAAAGCGTTTAGCTAGACTGTATGTTGTTTGGAAATCATGCTGTCCATGAAGTCTAAAAACTGGGAGGTTGATTGATGGTACAAGCTCTACTAAATCAGTCGCTGCTATAACATGACCTCATGGCTGGTAGGTATAAATACTTCCCCAAAAAATATTAATTCGCTCTTTGTAAGTATAATTTGGACAAGCCAAAACATGTCTAAGAGTAGTACTCGATACGTTTAAAACCGACTCCATACTTGTTTGTAAATTTTGCTCTAATTCACCATATGAACGATTCTTATAGTAATTTTCATCAGTTGTTCATTTTCTATTTGATAAAGGGTTTTTGATCAAACTTTATTCCAAATTCACAAAAAGGCTCTTAATAGTGTGAAAAAAGTGAGAGACATTAAGCCTCTCACTTAAAATAGTTATTTGATTATCTGCAGTGTTTTTGGAAAAGTTGTCAACGTTTCAAAACCATTTGCAGTTACAAGGACATCATCCTCGATTCTTACACCTGCTACATTCGGTACATAAATCCCAGGCTCAATGGTAAAGGTCATGCCTTCTTGCAATACTAGATCACTCGTTGAGGTAATGGATGGATATTCATGCACATTTAAACCAAGCCCATGTCCTAACCGATGAGGAAAAAATTCTCCATATCCAGCATTCTTGATAATTTTACGTGCCGTTTGGTCTAATGTACCAGCAATTGCACCAGGTTTTACTAATTGGAGAGCAGCTTGTTCAGCCTCAAGAACTGTCTCATAGATTTTTTGCTGTTCGGCGCTGATCTCTCCGAAAGCAACAGTTCTTGTAATGTCTGAACAGTATCCGTGGCAAACAACACCCAGGTCGAATAAAACTAAATCACCTTTTTGGATTTTTGTTAAGCCCGGAGTTCCGTGAGGGGAAGCGGCATTTTTACCCGTTAACACCATCGTTGAAAAAGACATTTCAGTAATGCCTTTTCGTTTTAATTCAAACTCAATGGCTGCAAGAATGTCCAGCTCTGTTTTTCCCTCTGCTAACTCCGCGCAGCCTACTTCAATAGCAAAATCAGCGAGCTTGGCTGCGGCCTTTAAATGCGTCAGCTCTTCTTTTGACTTGATGATCCGAAGATCGTGCATTTTTTGCTCAATCGACTTTGTTTCAATTTTTCCAAATGTATGTTGTAGAATATGCAGGCGATCAACGGTTAAATGGGCTGTTTCGATAGCTAGCATACGGTTTGGATATTTATGTTCTTCTATATATGAGTGCAGTAACTCCATCGGCAATTCAATATCAGTGTATCCGATAATCGGGCCATTCCATCCGGAGTGAACGGCATCTTCTTTTTCCATTCCTGGACAAATTAACACCGCTTCTCCTTGAATGGGGATATAGACAGCGAGCCATCTCTCGTGAGGGTTGCTTCTAAACCCAGTCACATAAAAAATATTTTCAGTTGATGTTAATAATGCGGCATCTGCATTCTGAGCTGATAACCACCCTTGGATGTTTTGGATATTTGTATTCAATTTCTTTCCCCCTTGAAATGTGCTCTAGCTATTTATTAGATCGTAGCAATTTTTAAATTGCTTGTAAAACGGATTATATGATATATAGCGAATATAAAGGAAATAAAGACGTTTTTATTTTATTTGTGAAGGGAAATAGTATGAAGATATCGAATTTTTAGCGTATGAACTTATTATTAAGGAGGAATTTATATTATGAAAGTTTCGTATCACGGTCATTCTATTGTCAAAATCGAGACAAATGGAAAAACAATTTTATTTGATCCTTTTATTAACGGAAATGAACTGACGGATCTTGTTGCAGCGGACGAAAAACCAGATGTGATTATTTTAACTCATGGGCACAATGATCACGTAGGAGATACGGTTGAGATTGCGAAGCAAAGCGATGCACTTGTGATTGCTCCAAACGAGCTGGCTGTCTATTTAGGATGGCAGGGACTTAATACACATCCCATGCATATTGGCGGGGCATACGAGTTTGATTTTGGCAGAGTGAAGCTTACACAGGCTTTTCATGGATCCGCCTATACAACGAATGATCAGCAGATTATTTATACAGGAATGCCAGCAGGAGTTCTCTTAATGGTGGAAGGGAAAACCATTTATCATGCAGGAGATACAGCGCTATTTGGTGATATGAAACTAATCGGTGAACGTCATCCGATCGATCTTGCCTTTTTGCCAATTGGAGATAATTTTACGATGGGACCAGAGGATGCCGCTTATGCAGCAGAGCTGTTAAAGCCAAAAATGGTCGTGCCAATCCATTATAATACGTTTCCCCCAATCAAGCAGGACCCTGAAGCATTTGTTAATCTGTTAACGACAGGAGAAGGAAAAGTGATGCAAGCAGGTGAAGTGATCAAGCTGTAATGGATATGATTGCCGTTTATTGGTTCATCCGATAAACGGCTTTGTTTTTTCCTTCTATCTTAAATTCTTCCATAAAAAGCGGGATTCAGTGCCATTAAACCATATTACTTTTTCCTGTATGGAAGATTAGGCTACAATGGTAGCAGGAGGAGTGTGAAATGTTGAGACGATTATTTCTTTTTATATTGCTGCTCGTTGGTGTATTTATTTCAAGGCCGATGTGGGAGGGATATTTGAATGATTATGTAGATTTATCCTTCATGGATTCAATTTCCTCGAGCGTTGATTCAGTAAAAGAAAACCCTGCTGTTATTGTAGCTATAGACACAGCACAGGATACCTTACATTCTTTATTTGTCCAAATAGATCAAGCCATTGAACAAACCCCTGTACTGCAAACACAAGAGAGTGAAGAGATAGAAAGACCGGATTTATCCCCACCGACAGATCAAACCTTTTCTGTTTATAACATTCAAGTGGGGGATTCAAAAGAACATGTAGAACAGCAGCTTGGCGAACCTGTGCGTCAGTCGCAAAATGAATATGGAGTAGATTGGTACACCTATCATGAAAACTATCAAAATTTTATGATGGTCTCTTATGATGAAGGTAATTTGGTGAATGGTCTTTATACTAATCAGGAACTGATCTCTTCATCTGTTGGCATTGAGCTAAACAGTTCTAAAGAAGCTGTTCGCGAGCAGCTTGGAGAGCCTTTAACAGGTATTCGTAAAGGAATGATTGTGTATCAAATTCAGAGTAACGAAGAATATGACGTGTACCAATTGGACGGAAGCTATGCAACGATTTTCTATGATATTCACGAAGAAAATAGTGTGACTGCTCTTCAGATCATCAGTGAAGAATTAGAGAAAAACAAAAACCATCTTTATGCAGAAGAAAGCAGGGCATTGAAAGAAGGTTTTGAATATCAATTGTTTGATTTTACAAATGCGTCTCGAGTGAATCACGGCTTACCTATTCTAAACTGGGATGATCATGTGCGGGAAACAGCACGTGAGCATAGCTTGGATATGGCAGAAAACCTTTACTTTGATCATACAAATCTAGAAGGACAGTCTCCTTTTGATCGTATGGAGGAGGATGGTGTCCGATTTACCGTTGCGGGAGAAAATCTTGCTTATGGTCAATCTAGCAGTATTTTTGCCCATGAAGGACTTATGAATTCCCTTGGGCATAGAGAAAACATTCTTAAGTCGGATTTTCGCTTTTTAGGTATTGGAGTTGCCTTTAATGCAGAATCGCAGCCATATTATACAGAGAATTTTTATAATCAATAAACGCAGATGTTTGATCTAAACAAAAGGCATTAACTGGTGGGACCTTCAATATTGAAGGTCCTTTCCTATTGTTAACGTGGTTCCCTCTGTTGAATTAGTCATTCTTTAGTATACATTAATGTTTAGCGTCAGGATGTGATGGATTGAACGGAGAGGCAGTTAACGCGTATAATGATAGAGCGAATACATGATCGGACCGAAAGAGAGGGACAAACGGTGGCTACAAAGCACGAGCTTATATTAAAATATATCGAAGCATTGCCCGTTGGAGATAAAATATCTGTACGGCAAATTGCAAAAGCTCTTGATGTAAGCGAAGGAACAGCCTATCGCGCCATTAAAGAGGCAGAAAATCAAGGATTGGTCAGCACGATTGAGAGAGTCGGAACCATTCGTATTGAGAAAAAGAAGAAAGAAAATATTGAACGCCTTACATATGCGGAAGTGGTTAATATTGTTGATGGGCAGGTTGTGGGAGGTCGAGCCGGTTTACATAAAACACTAAATAAATTTGTGATCGGGGCTATGCAGCTAGAAGCGATGATGCGCTATACGGAAGCGGGTAACCTATTGATCGTTGGTAATCGAACAAAAGCCCACGAATATGCACTTCAAACAGGGGCGGCTGTTTTAATTACAGGAGGGTTCGATGCAGATGAATCTGTAAAAAAATTAGCTGACGAACTTGAATTACCTGTTATTTCAACAAGTTATGATACATTTACCGTAGCCGCTATGATCAATCGGGCGATTTATGACCAGTTGATTAAAAAAGAAATTGTGCTTGTAGAGGATATTTTAATCCCATTTAGCAACACTCACTTTTTAACCTCAAGAGATACGGTTCGTGAATGGTCTTTATTAAACGGGGAAACACAGCATAGTCGTTTTCCGGTCGTTGATCCCCACTCATTAAAGGTTGTTGGGATGGTAACGTCGAAGGATATATTAGGAAAAAGTGAGTCGGAGCTTTTAGAGAGAGTCATGACGAAATCTCCGCTGACAGTCAGTATCAAAACAAGTGTGGCTTCTGCTGCACATATTATGATCTGGGAAGGCATTGAACTGTTGCCAGTTGTAAATGATCAGCATCGTCTGGAAGGGGTTATAAGCCGTCAGGATGTGCTGAAAGCATTGCAAATGATTCAGCGTCAGCCCCAGGTAGGAGAAACCATTGATGACCTTGTTTTTAAGGAGATGACGGTAGAATCTTCTTCCTCACCAACCTATACCTTTCATGTAACACCACAAATGACGAACCAGCTTGGGGCGATCTCATACGGGGTATTCACATCGCTTGTCACGGAGGCGGCGAATCGCACATTGCGCGATTTTAAGCGCGGAGATCTTGTTATTGAAAATATTACGATCTATTTTATCAAGCCTGTACAAATGGAAAGCATGATTGAGATTTGTCCGAGACTCCTCGATGTAGGTCGGAAATTTGGGAAAGTGGATGTTGAGGTATACAGCGAGGGCAACCTTGTTGGTAAAGCGATGATGATGTGTCAGCTTCTTGACCGATAAAAAAATGACTGGCGGCCAGCCAGTCTACTACTTTGGATTAGATTGATCTTTTTTAAATTTATCCCATTCAACTGCTTCCTTTTCAAGAAGGAGAGTAAAGTGTTTATAAGCCTTCCATCTTATCCAGCCGCTGATAAAGCCGACCAATACAAAGGCTGCAGCGATGATATAGGTAATGATAAGGTCTGATGACATTTCAAAATTAAAAAGAAAAAACTGATTAAGCCCAAAGAAGCCCATACCTAACCCGAGTGCGATTCCGGCACGGCTTGCCTGCCATTGTTTTTCAACCACTCTCGGGGTACGTATTTGTTTCGTTTTAAAATATAAATAAGCAACTCCAGATAAGATAATCAAAAAGACTAAAATTGGCATTTCTACTCCTCCTATATCATTGATCAAACGATCAAATATCATCTTATTGTAACGATAAATAAGGGGAAATGCCACCACTTGATAACGAAAGGGAAGAGTATAATGAAACTTCAAATAATCGACACAATTAAACAATACAATACAATCATCCTGCATCGCCACATTCGACCAGATCCAGATGCTTACGGTTCTCAAGGCGGATTGGCTGAAATCATTAAATGCTCGTTCCCTGATAAAAATGTCTATACCGTTGGAGAGCCTGAAGCTTCATTGACTTTTTTACGTACATTAGACGAAATTTCAGATGAAACCTATAAGGGTGCCCTTGTCATCGTATGCGACACAGCAAACCAGGAAAGAGTGGACGATAAAAGGTATACGCAGGGAGATCGACTGATTAAGATTGATCACCATCCGAACGAAGATCCATACGGTGATCTTTTGTGGGTTGACACTTCTGCAAGCTCGGTCAGTGAAATGATCTATGAGCTTTATCTGGAAGGGAAAGATCACGGTTTAAAGATGAATGATGAAGCAGCAAAATTAATTTTCGCAGGAATTGTAGGAGATACAGGAAGATTTATCTTTCCTAGCACCTCACAAAAGACATTTGATTTTGCAGGAGAATTAATCCGCTATAACTTTGATCGCACCGAGCTATTTAACTCACTTTACGAGATGGAGAAACCGTTGTTAAAGCTACAAGGCTATGTTTTGCAGAATTTTTCAATAAACGAGGATGGTGCTGCCTATATGAAGCTTCCTCTTAGTGTGTTAGATGAATTTAACGTCACAGCCTCTGAAGCATCACTCCTTGTTGGAACACTAGGAAGCGTAAAAGGAATGAAAGCATGGGTCTTTTTCATTGAAGAAGAGGAAGAAATTCGCGTTAGATTACGTTCAAAAGGACCGATTGTGAATGAACTAGCCAAGCAATATAATGGCGGCGGTCATCCAATGGCAGCTGGTGCTTCCATCAAGGATTGGGTAAAATCGAGTGAAGTAATCGAGAAGCTTCAATTACTTTGCAAGGATGTATAGGTAAGTAGAATTTCTATAAAGGAGGAAAGCAGAATGTCGTTTGTTCATCTGCAGTTAACGAGCTCATTTGATCTTTTATCTAGCACGATCACGCTTTCTGCCCTCATGGATAAAGCTCAGAAAGAAAGATATGAAGCGGTTGCGCTTACAGACCGCAACGTTTTATATGGCGTTGTTCCGTTTTACAAGGCATGTAAAAAAGCTGGAATTAAGCCTATCATCGGCATGACCGCAGATGTACGGATTGAAGAAGATGAGAAGGCATTTCCACTCGTTTTGCTGGCGCGAAATCAACAGGGATATAAAAATTTAATTAAAATATCCAGCGTACTGCAGACAAAATCAACGGAGGGGATCCCTCATAAATGGCTGAAATCATATGCGAACGGCTTAATCGCTCTTACGCCCGGTGTAAATGGGGAGATTGAACAGCTGATTGAGAAAGGCCTTGTCGATCAGGCCATTCAGTGTGTGAGAGTGTACCAGCAAATGTTTGGAGATGATTCCTTTTTTCTATCTCTGCAGAATCATGGACTTCAACGTGAGCGTGAACGGATGGAACAGCTGACCGTTTTTGCGAATGAATATAATCTTCGAGTCGTCGCGACACATGATGTCCGTTATCTAGAAGAAGATGATGCATTTCCATATCGTGTTGCAACAGCTATACGTGACGGTGAAAAAATTGAAGATGATGATTCGGATGGGGGAATATATTCCTTTGCTTCAAAAGGCCAAATGGTTGAGCGCTTTTCCTCTATTCCGGAAGCTCTTCAAACGACGATAGAAATTGCTGAGCGCTGTCAAGTTGAGCTTGCGTTTGGAGAGATGCAGCTGCCTAAATTCCCTGTTCCTGATGATGTATCAGCAGGTGAAGTGCTGGAGCATCTTTGCCGGGAAGGACTGCAGAAGCGATTGGGGCAAGTACCACCTGCCTATGAACAGCGGATAGTGCATGAGCTTACCATTATTGACCGCATGTCATTTAGCGATTATTTCTTAATTGTCTGGGATTTCATGAAGTTTGCCAGAGAGAATAAGATTCTGACAGGCCCTGGGAGAGGGTCTGCAGCTGGTTCCCTCGTTGCCTATGCGTTATTTATTACACAGGTAGACCCGATTGAACATGATCTACTATTCGAGCGGTTCTTAAATCCAGAACGTGTGACGATGCCGGATATTGACATCGATTTTCCAGATCATAGACGTGATGAAGTCATACATTATGTAGCAGAAAAGTATGGAGCGCTGCATGTGGCACAAATTCTTACATTTGGGACACTCTCTGCAAAAGCGGTTGCCAGAGATACTGCGCGTGTATTTGGATTCTCGAATGGAGAGCTTGAAGTCATTTCCCGTTCCATCCCTGGACGCACTGGCATTGTATTAGGAGATGCATTGAAGGAATCAAGCAAGCTGCGTCAGTTTGTTGAGCAATCTGCAAGACACCAGCTGTGGTTTGAGGTTGCACAAAAGCTTGAGGGATTGCCGCGCCACACTTCTACTCATGCTGCTGGAGTCATTATTAGCGATCGACCATTAATTGAGATCGTACCGCTGCAAAAAGGACATGATCAAGTCCATATGACACAATGGCCGATGGATATTCTTGAAGCAATTGGTTTGTTGAAAATGGATTTTCTTGGTTTGAGAAATTTGACGATTTTAGAAAGAATTGTCCAATCTGTCAAACAGAAAGAAAATAGAAATTTTCAGCTCGAAGACATGCCAAGTAATGATTCGAAAACCTTTGAGCTTTTAAGCAAAGGCTGGACAACAGGTGTCTTTCAGCTGGAATCTGATGGTATGAAAAATGTTCTTTCTACGCTAAAACCAACTTCTTTTGAGGATATCGTGGCGGTTAATGCGTTATATCGTCCAGGACCAATGGATCACATTCCTTCATTTGTTAACCGTAAGCATGGTAAAGAAAAAGTGAATTACATTCATGAGGATTTGCGTCCGATTCTCTCAAGAACATACGGTATTTTGGTTTATCAGGAGCAAATTATGGAGATTGCTGCAGTTATGGCCGGCTTTTCACTTGGTCAGGCAGACTTACTGAGGCGAGCGGTGAGCAAAAAGAAAAAAGAAGATCTGGATCGTGAGCGTGCAAGGTTTGTTGAAGGCTCAATCGAAAGAGGATACGATGAAAAAACCGCTCACATTGTGTATGACTTAATTGTTCGCTTTGCTGATTACGGTTTTAACCGCAGTCATGCGGTAGCTTATAGCTTAATAGGTTATCAGCTTGCCTTTTTAAAGACACATTATCCAACACACTTTATGGCTGCACTTATGACCTCCGTAACCGGAAATGAAGATAAGCTTCGATTGTACATAAGAGAATCCAAGCGGCTAGGGCTAAACATACTGCCGCCGTCTATTCAGTCCAGTCACCGGTATTTTGCTGTCGAGAAGGACAGTGTCCGTTTTAGCATTAGTGCGATTAAAGGCATTGGAGCGGCTACTGCGAGGGACCTCCTCGAAGCAAGGAAAAAAGGTCCGTTTAAAGATCTGTTTGACCTTTGTGTACGTGTTCCGGCCAAATCAATGAATCGTAAAATCTTGGAATCGCTTGTGCTTTCAGGAGCGCTCGATGATTTTTCAAAGGATAGGGCGACATTATTGGCCACGATCGATGTTGCCATTGAACACGCCTCGCTTATGAACCCCTCTGAAGAAAGCTTTTTCGATGATATCTTTAATATTAGTCCCAAATATATTGAAAAAGCCCCAATGCCAACAGAAGTAAAGCTGACCTATGAAAAGGAAGTGCTGGGGGTGTATTTAACCGCTCATCCTGTTACCTCGATCCAAGAAAAACTGAATAGTATTGGCGCCACTTCGATTGACCAGCTAAAAGCGGGGCAAAGGTCGGTTATTATAGGAGCTCTTATTACTGATATTCGCATGATACGAACAAAAAAGGGAGAGTCTATGGCATTTGTTGTTTGCAGTGATGATACAGGAGATTTGGATGCAGTTGCTTTTCCTGAAACATACCGTCACGCTTCAGGGATTTTAAAGGAAGGCCTGCTTGTAATTTTCCGAGGCAAGATTGAAGAGAGAAATGGGAAGCATCAGCTAGTCATTCAGGAAATAAAGCTACCAGAAGATTGGATAAATAACGAAAGTAACAGCAAGCTATTTATCAGGATTCCGAGTCAGGTAGATCAAGAAGCAACAATACGGTCGGTCAGGGAATTGTGCCGAAAGCACAAAGGTGAAACGGCGGTCATTATTCACATAGAAGAATCAGGCCGGACGCTTCAGCTTCAGCGTTCGGAATGGGTCAACCCGCATGCTGTACTGCCTTCTCAGCTCAAAAGGCTGCTCGGTGATAAGAATGTGATCATTCAATGAAAATCTTTTATGCAGGTTTTCTTTGTGATATAGTGGAAAAGAGATTTATGTGGTCTGACCAATTGTTAAAAAGGGGCAATCCTTAATTTAATCAAGGAGTGAAACGATTTGTCATTACGTGATGAAGCACTACATATGCACAAAGTTAATCAAGGGAAATTAGAAACAACATCCAAGGTTTCAGTTCGAAATGCAGAGGATTTGAGTTTAGCTTATTCACCTGGGGTTGCTGAACCGTGTAAAGAAATCTACGACAAGCCCGAGACTGTCTATGATTATACGATGAAAGGAAATATGGTTGCAGTCGTATCGGACGGAACGGCTGTACTTGGTCTGGGGAATATTGGACCTGAAGCCGCACTTCCTGTTATGGAAGGAAAAGCTGTATTGTTTAAGAGCTTTGCGGGAGTCGATGCATTTCCAATCTGTTTAAATACAACAGATATCGATAAAATTGTTGAAACGGTTAAGCTTATGGAGCCGACATTTGGCGGAGTGAACTTAGAAGATATTGCTGCCCCTAACTGCTTTGAGATTGAAGAAAGATTAAAAAAAGAAACCAATATCCCAGTCTTTCACGATGACCAGCACGGAACAGCTATTGTTACTGTAGCAGGATTAGTGAATGCACTGAAGCTTGTAAATAAAGAAATCTCAAGCATTAAAGTTGTGATGAATGGAGCGGGTGCTGCTGGAATCGCCATTATTAAATTGCTATATAGCTATGGTGTTCGCGATATCATTATGTGTGATTCAAAAGGTGCTATTTATGAAGGTCGTCCTAAAGGCATGAATGCTATTAAAAATGAAGTAGCAAAAATCACGAACAAAGAGCGTATTGATGGCACTCTTGCCGATGCCATTCAAGGAGCAGATGTATTTATAGGTGTATCAGTAGCGGGCGCATTAACAGAAGAAATGGTTCGTACAATGAATGAGGATGCTATTATTTTTGCAATGGCAAATCCAGTGCCAGAAATTATGCCCGAGATCGCCAAGCTTGCGGGAGCTAAAGTGATTGGAACGGGTCGATCTGATTATCCAAACCAGGTTAATAATGTATTAGCCTTCCCGGGGATTTTTCGTGGTGCATTGGATGTTCGCGCTACGCACATCAATGAAAGAATGAAGCGTGCTGCCGTGGAGGCGATTGCTTCACTTATTCATGATGATGAACTGGATGCGAGTTATGTCATTCCGGCACCTTTTGATCCGCGTGTCGCCCCTGCTGTAGCTGCTGCAGTTGCGAAGGCTGCAATGGAAACTGGCGTTGCAAGACGTAAAGTAGATCCTGAAGAGATACGGGCAAAAACTGAACGTCTTTCATTAATTGGAAAAAGTGAGTGATGCATCTGTGGAGCGCTCTAAGCCACATTCGAAGATTTATATTTCAATTGTCCATCAATTAAATGAAATGATTTTACGCGACGGGCTTTCGACCGGGGATCGTTTACCTTCGGAGCGAGAGCTCTCGGAGCGTCTTGGTGTTGGACGCTCTTCTGTCCGAGAAGCATTTCGTGCCCTTGAGCTGCTTGGTTTGATTGAAACCAGACACGGTGAAGGAACTTTTTTGAGAGACTTCAGAGACCATCGCCTTGTAGAGCTTCTAGGGATGTTTGTGATTCAAGACAGACAGGCCGAGCATGATATTATGGAGCTGAAGAGCTGGATTGAATCAGAAAGTATTCATCGGATGTTTATTCATTCAGAGGAGAAATTAAATTTGCTGTTTGAAGACATTATTTCACGTTTTAATAATGGTGATTTAACATCAATTAGCGATGTTATGGCGGAATTGGTTCAAGCCTCTGGAAATCGGTTGTCCTACAAAGTATGGCTTGTGCTGCATGAATTTGATTCCAACACACAACAGCCGGCTAACATGCCATTTGACGAAATGACCATTCGATCAATTCAGCAGGCGATAATATCGAAAAATCACCAGCTGATTCATACTTTATGCAAAAAGCCACAATACGAATAAAATGGTGGCGTAATCTACGAGCAAGCGTAGAAATTACAGCTTGTTCCTGCTAATAAGGGAGGTTTAACGTTGCTAAAAGACATATTTACAAAATCTAAGAAAAAAAAATATGCAACGATCCCTTCTGAGAATGCCAAACATGATGTCCCAGAAGGAATAATGACAAAGTGTCCTAATTGTAAAAAAATCATGTATACAAAAGAACTAGTTAAAAACGAAAAAGTGTGTTCCCATTGCGGTTTTCATCATACAATGAACTCCGCTGAACGTGTTAAAAGCATAGCTGATCCTGGATCTTTTATTGAATTCAATCAGGAAATGCGCTCTGTTAATCCGCTTAACTTTCCAGATTATATGGAAAAAGTTGAAAAGGATAGAAAGAAAACAGGCATGAATGAAGCGATCGTTACTGGCACTGCGACGATAGAAGGTCATAGTGTCGTCTTGGCCATTATGGATTCCAATTTCAGAATGGGGAGTATGGGCTCGGTAGTAGGAGAAAAAATTTCAAGAGCTATTGCCCGGGCAGAGGAATTGGATGTGCCATTTTTAATTTTCACGGCAAGCGGAGGTGCCCGCATGCAAGAAGGGGTTCTCTCATTAATGCAGATGGCTAAGACTAGTACGGCCTTAAAAAAGTTCAGCAATACAGGAGGACTTATTATATCTGTTATGACTCACCCAACGACTGGTGGGGTTTCAGCCAGCTTCGCATCTTTAGGCGATTATAATTTTGCAGAGCCGGGAGCTCTTATTGGTTTTGCAGGAAGAAGAATTATTGAGCAGACGATTCGAGAAAAGCTGCCAGATGACTTTCAAACAGCCGAATTCCTGCTTGAACATGGCCAGCTTGATGCGGTTATTCCTAGAACTGCGCTGAGACAGCAGCTTGCGATCATTCTTTCCATTCATGATAGGGGGCTGCGACATGGTAAATGAACTAGAGTTTGAAAAGCCGCTTATTCAATTAAAAGAAAAAATTAACGAACTAAAAGCTTTTACAGCAGCCTCTGAGGTTGATTTGTCAATCGAAATTGATAAGCTTGAGCAAAGACTGGCTCGCCTTGAAGATGATATCTATTTAAATATGAAGCCATGGGATCGCGTTCAAGTAGCAAGACACCCAGCGAGACCAACTACTTTAGATTATATTGGCGAGCTATTTGATCAGTTTATCGAAATGCATGGTGATCGTCTTTACGGTGATGACCACGCAATTGTCGGAGGAATCGCTTTTTATCACGGCAAGCCTGTAACGGTTATTGGACACCAAAGAGGTAAAGATACAAAGGAAAACATTCGACGGAATTTTGGAATGCCTCATCCAGAAGGGTATCGGAAGGCTTTACGTTTAATGAAACAGGCTGAAAAATTTAACCGTCCGATCATTTGCTTTATTGATACAAAAGGTGCTTATCCTGGGAAAGCTGCTGAGGAGCGCGGACAAAGCGAAGCCATTGCAAGAAATTTATTTGAAATGGCGGGCTTAACGGTCCCTGTGGTGTGTATCGTGATCGGAGAAGGAGGAAGTGGCGGAGCATTGGCTCTTGGAATTGGAAACTATATGCATATGCTTGAAAACGCTACTTATTCCGTTATTTCTCCAGAAGGAGCTGCATCGATTCTATGGAAAGATGCGAGTCTTGCAAAAAAAGCAGCTGAATCAATGAAAATTACCGCTCCGGATTTAAAAGAGCTGGGAATAATCGATCATATCGTGACTGAAGTGAAGGGCGGCGCTCACCATGATGTCAAAGCCCAAGCTGCTTTTATTGATAAGGTGCTGCTTCAATCATTAAAGGAGCTTTCAAAAATGTCTGCCGAGGAACTTGTGCAGCATCGGCATGAAAAATTCCAACAAATTGGATCTCATACCCTTTTAAGTGAAACGCTATAGGGGATAAGAACGTGTACTCGTTTATGGTGCACGTTTTTTTGTAATAATACCTATATAATCCATTTTGATAGTTTATTGTAAAATAAAACGGTTTCACTATGCGGATTATTTCGTCTATTGATGAACCTTCCTTATACCAGTTGAGAACAAACACTCTTCATGGTATTTTTAATAAGATAGAGTTACGGTTTGATGATTTACAATGAAATAGGATTTTGCTAAATAGACAAAAGCTGTGTGAAATTCTTAACATATTTTACATTTTGATAAAAGGTGGGAATACTTAGATGAAACGAATTGGTGTTTTAACAAGTGGCGGCGACGCACCTGGTATGAACCCTGCGGTTCGTGCGGTAGTTAGAAAAGCAATTTTTCATGGATTAGAGGTATATGGAATTTACCAAGGCTACCAAGGCTTAATCTCTGGAAATATTAAAAAATTAGAGCTTGGCTCTGTAGGTGACATTATTCATCGTGGTGGAACAACTCTTTATTCTGCCCGCTGTGAAGAATTTAAGACAAAAGAAGGTCAGCAAAAAGGAATTGAGCAATTAAAGAGGCATGGAATTGAAGGGCTGGTTGTCATTGGAGGAGACGGTTCTTACATGGGAGCCAAAGCATTGACTGAACAAGGCTTTCCTTGTATTGGGGTTCCTGGTACGATCGATAATGATATTCCCGGAACGGATTTTACGATCGGTTTCGATACAGCGTTAAATACTGTTATTCATGCAATCGATAAAATTCGTGACACAGCAACCTCACATGAACGCACATTTATTATAGAAGTAATGGGACGCGATGCTGGTGATCTTGCTTTATGGGCAGGACTATCTGGCGGAGCGGAAACAATCCTAATCCCAGAAGATCCTTACGATATTGATTTAATTGCAGAGAGAATTAAAAAAGGTCATGCACGAGGAAAGAAACACAGCATTATTATCGTAGCTGAAGGCGTTATGTCTGGAACAGACTTTTCGAATTTGCTAAAAGAGAAAACGTCCATTGAAACAAGAGTTTCTGTTTTGGGTCACATGCAGCGCGGAGGTTCACCGACTGCAGCAGACCGTGTATTAGCGAGTCGCTTAGGAGCAAGAGCAGTTGAACTCTTGATGGATGGAAAAGGCGGACGTTCTGTAGGGATTGAAAAGAATGTACTTGTTGATTATGACATCATAGAAATCCTGAAAAAGCCTCATAAATGTGATTTGGACTTGTATCGTTTGTCACAGGAACTATCTATTTAATTTTCATTTATAAAATAGCCTATTGGAGGTATTTAGAAAATATGAGAAAAACGAAAATTGTTTGTACGATTGGACCGGCAAGTGAGAGTGTTGAAAAATTAACGCAGCTTATGGAAGCAGGTATGAATGTTGCGCGCTTGAACTTTTCTCACGGAGATTTTGATGAGCATGGTGCTCGTATTACTAACATTCGTGAAGCTGCTGGTAAACTTGGTAAAAATGTAGGGATTCTTCTTGATACGAAAGGACCTGAAATCCGTACAAATACAATGGAAAATGGTGCAATTGAGTTAGTAGCTGGAAACACCATTACACTTTCAGTAGAAGAAGTAATTGGAACAACTGAAAAATTTTCCATTACGTATGAAGGTCTTATTGATGATGTAGAAACGGGTTCTAGAATTCTGCTTGATGATGGACTAATTGGTCTTGAGGTTCTGTCTATTGATAAAGCGGCTGGTGAGATTGAAACGAAAATTTTAAACAGTGGAACACTGAAAAACAAAAAGGGCGTAAACGTGCCTGGTGTTTCTGTGAAACTTCCTGGTATTACAGAAAAAGATGCCAATGATATTCTTTTTGGTATTGAACAAGGAGTAGACTTTATCGCGGCATCGTTCGTAAGACGTGCATCAGATGTGCTTGAAATTCGTGAGCTTTTAGAAAAAAATAATGCAAATCATATTCATATTATTCCTAAGATTGAAAATCAAGAGGGTGTCGATAATATCGACGAAATTTTAGCTGTATCAGATGGATTAATGGTAGCACGCGGTGACCTTGGTGTGGAAATTCCAGCTGAAGAGGTTCCACTTGTTCAAAAAGAGTTGATTAAAAAATGTAATGCATTGGGTCTGCCTGTTATTACAGCAACACAAATGCTTGATTCTATGCAGCGCAACCCTCGTCCAACCCGTGCTGAAGCGAGTGACGTAGCTAATGCAATCTTTGATGGTACAGACGCGATCATGCTATCAGGAGAAACAGCGGCTGGAACATACCCAGTAGAAGCTGTTCAAACAATGAACAATATTGCTTCACGTGCAGAAGAAGCGCTAGACTTTAAAGCAATTCTTTCAAAGCACAGCAAAAAATCAGATAAAAACATGACGGATGCCATTGGACAAGCAGTAGCACATACAGCACTCAATTTGGAAGTGAATGCGATTATTGCTCCAACGGAAAGTGGACATACTGCGCGTGTGATCTCGAAATATCGTCCAGAGGCACCGATTGTTGCTGTGACAGCAAATGAGGGAGTTTCACGTCGTCTAGCACTAGTATGGGGCGTATATCCTCAAGGCGGGCACCAAACGTCTACTACGGACGAAATGCTGGACATGGCTGTATCTGAAAGCTTAAACAGCGGTTGTGTAAAACATGGTGACCTTGTAGTAATTACAGCAGGAGTACCGGTTGGAGAATCAGGTACAACCAATATGATGAAAGTTCATATTGTTGGTGATGTGTTAGCGAAGGGTCAAGGAATTGGACGTAAATCAGGCTTTGGCCGCGTAGTGTTGGCGTCTGATGCTGCAGAAGCAAATACAAAGGTAACAGATGGTGCTGTACTCGTTACTATTGGCACAGACAAAGATATGATTTCTGCGCTTGAAAAATGTTCTGCGCTGATCGTTGAAGAAGGCGGTCTAACAAGCCATGCGGCAGTAGTTGGATTAAATCTTGGCCTTCCGGTTATTGTAGGTGTTGACAATGCTACTTCTCTATTCGAAGAAGGACAGGAAGTAACGGTAGATGCTGAGCGTGGAGTCGTGTATAACGGACATGCAAGTGTACTATAAATAAAAAATAAGAGACTGCATTATACTTAGCTTATTTTCCTCTCCTTATGCATGCATTAAATAGGGGGGCAAAGTGCTTGAGATAATGCAGTCTCTTTTTTTATGAGCTAAATTATTCTTATGATATAATAAAGCTATTATTTAGAAAAAAGCTATATTAAAATTCATTGTTGATTTTGCACAGCGTTGATTGCAGCGAGCACCTGGGTGCTGCAATCAACAGACACGTTTAACAATGCCAAGAAATAAGGGAGGATATCCACTATTGAGATGGATTTTGCTTTTTCTCATTGCTATTCCAGCGCTTGAGATTGCTTTAATCATCCTGTCGGGTCAAGCGATCGGAATTGTACCTACCATTTTCTTTATTTTCCTTACAGGGATTTTGGGGGCTTTTTTTGCTAAAAAACAAGGACTTCGTACATTGCGAAATCTTCAAACTCAAATGGGGAGCCAACAGCCGCCGGGAGATGCAGTTGTAGATGGTGTATGTATTCTAATTGGTGGTATTTTCCTTTTGATACCTGGATTTTTTACAGATCTGCTAGGACTTGTTCTGCTGCTTCCTTTTACAAGAAAGTGGATAAAGCCGCTTATTTATCGCTGGATTCGCCGACGAATGAATAATGGCAGTGTCATCATTTATCGTTAAGGGTTAGTTAATATGAATAATCTGGAGGGACTATGGACTGGATTCAGGAAATAGTTCCTTTTTTTATATAGATCCATAGGAGCTGAAACGCTTCTGCACGCTTTAGTGCACTGATACTTAACAATAGGATCGGCGTCAAAACAACCCCTGCGAAACCGAATAACTGGAAGCATACATACATCAAAAGAAATGTGAGAAAAGGATGCAGCCCGAGTTTTGTTCCAAGAACACGAGGTTCGAGCAGCTGCCTAAGCAAGATAATCATAATCTGTATAATTGCTAATCCTAAAGCAAGCTTATTAAAGCCATTTATCCAGCTGTAAAAAATCCAGGGGATAAATAATATTCCAGTTCCTATAAGAGGGATTAAATCCAATAGTCCGGCGATCAGAGCGAGTGCAGGAGCTCCTTCAACGTTTAGTTGTAATAAGCCGATTAAAACAATAACAACTGTGACTAATAGAAGAAGCATCTGTGCTTGTATATAAGACCAGATATAATGCTTTAACGACCTTTTTAGGCGTTTACAGTAGCGAATTGTTTTTTGGGGAAACCATGATTTTAATTTTTGATCGATGAACGTTTTTTCTTTAACGAAAAAATAAGCAGACAGCAAGGTGATGACTGTAGAAATTAAGGTGTTGGGCAAAAGTCCAACGATAGTAGAGAGCTCGATCATCACTGTTTTTCCTACTCCTTCAATAAAGGAAACAGCCTGTTGTTCGATAGATGCTACAATGGTTAGAGCCGTTTCCTTATTCAAAAGACCTTTGCTTATAAGCCAGTTCTCGGCATTATCAACGTTTTCAACGATGATTGTCGAAAAAAAAGATTGAAGTGCTTCGGCAAGTTGGGCAGAATAAGCAGGCAGTGCTCTTAAAATCCTTTGAATATCTGGCCAAAAGAGGATTCCACATCCTATGGCTGTGCCAGATAAAAGAGTAAAGAAAGCTGCCATAGAAGCAATAATACTGACGGAAAATGGTATCTTAGCCACCCGTTCAATTATTCTTGAAGGTCGATAAAAGATAAGGGAAATAACCCACCCGATCACAACGGGGAAAATGAAACGGACAATAAGGATTACAGCGATGACTGAAAGCGTTATGATTCCAAGTACAAGAACAAGTCTTGCCGCGATTGATTTTAGTTCATCCATTTTTTCACCATCTTTTTAACGTATCGTGACTTATGTATATGATGAGCTCAACAGTTGAATGATGGACAGGCTTAAAACATTTCAATAAGGAGAGAAAATCTTTGTTTGATCAATCATTCTTTTTTTTATTACTTTTATTGACAATTGGTATATTGGCAAAAAACAGTTCACTTCTTTTGGCAGTGGCTGTATTGCTTGTTATGAAACTGGCAGGTCTCGACGAAAAAATTTTTGACATCATTCAGTCAAAGGGAATTAATTGGGGGGTTACAATTATCACCATTGCCGTTCTTGCCCCCATCGCCAGTGGTGCAATTGGCTTTAAGGATTTATTGGATGCCATGAAGTCTCCTTATGCTTGGATTGCGCTTATAGCTGGGATGCTGGTTGCTTTGATTGCAAAGGGCGGGATCACGCTCTTACAGGATGATCCCCATATAACGACGGCTCTAGTTTTAGGGACTGTAATAGCAGTTGCCTTATTCAAGGGGATTGCAGTAGGGCCGCTGGTTGGAGCAGGAATTGCCTTTATGGCCATGAAGATTTACGAATGGATTAGCGCGATTTAAAGTTTCTGGAAAAAAATCATAGTAATTTTATGCGTTTTCATTCACAAAGTTCAGATTATTGATTATAATGAGAGATGTAAGCGCATCCTTTGCGGCGTTTTGATGAATAAGCTCGACTTTTTTTATTGTCACCAATCTGAGCAAGCGCTCAGCACACAGGGGAGCAGATCATGAAATAGTGAATTTATCTTGATTAGGCATATCAAGCTTATGATGGAGCAGAAAATACACGAACAAAGGAGAGATAGGTATGACAGCAACAAGAGGACTAGAAGGCGTGGTTGCGACAACTTCTTCTATTAGTTCAATCATTGACGACACGCTTACATATGTTGGATATGATATTGACGATCTAACAGAAAATGCAAGTTTCGAGGAAGTTATTTACTTATTATGGCATTTGCGTTTGCCAACAAAAGATGAATTGCAGGAGCTGAAAACTCAGTTAGCTGAAAATATGTCTTTACCTGATGAGGTTATTAACGAATTAAAAGCAATTCCAATTAAAAAAGTGCATCCAATGGCTGCTCTGCGTTCTGCTGTTTCGCTGCTAGGTCTTTTTGATGATGAGGCAGATGTAATGGAAGATGATGCAAATTATCGCAAAGCCATTCGTCTTCAAGCAAAGATGCCTTCTATTGTGACAGCTTTTTCACGTATTCGTCAGGGCAAAGAACCGATTGCTCCTAGAACTGACTTAAGCTTTGCAGCGAACTTCATGTATATGCTGACAGGTAAAGAACCTGAACCAATCGAAGAAGAAGCATTTAATAAGGCATTGGTTTTACATGCTGACCATGAGTTAAACGCTTCAACGTTTACAGCACGTGTATGTGTTGCCACGTTGTCAGATGTCTATTCTGGTGTTACGGCGGCAATTGGTGCACTTAAGGGACCGCTTCACGGTGGTGCAAATGAACAAGTGATGAAAATGCTTACTGAGATTGGTTCGCCCGAAAAAGCAGAATCCATCATTAGAGAAAAACTCGCTAATAAAGAAAAAATTATGGGCTTTGGCCACCGTGTTTATCGTAAAGGAGACCCGCGTGCGAAACATTTAAGAGAAATGTCGAAAAAATTGACGGAACTCAGCGGAGAATCCGAATGGTATGATATGTCAATCAAGATTGAGGATATCGTGACTTCCGAGAAGCAGCTTCCGCCAAATGTTGATTTCTATTCTGCTTCTGTATACCACAGTCTTGGAATCGACCATGACCTATTCACACCAATTTTTGCTGTAAGCCGAGTATCAGGCTGGCTGGCTCATATTCTTGAGCAGTATTCAAACAATCGTCTGATCCGTCCTAGAGCAGATTACGTTGGACCTGGCATGCAGCAGTATGTGCCGGTAAATGAACGTAGATAATTAACTGCTACAGGTTTACAAATTTCACAATAACTGCTGTAATTAGATAGAACTAATGAACGGGGTCTGACCCAGTATAGGAAGTCAGTCCCTCGATACTGAATTTGGAGGGAATACATAATGTCGCAAGGTGAAAAAATTACTGTTAGCAATGGAGTACTTAATGTACCAAACAATCCGATCATACCTTTTATTGAAGGTGACGGAACTGGCCCGGACATCTGGGCATCAGCATCCCGTGTGTTGGATGCTGCCGTTGATAAAGCTTACAACGGAGAGAAAAAAGTTGTTTGGAAAGAAGTTCTTGCAGGTGAAAAAGCATTCAACGAAACGGGAGAGTGGCTTCCTCAAGCAACGCTTGATGATATTAATGAATACTTCATTGCCATTAAAGGCCCATTAACTACTCCTGTAGGAGGAGGAATTCGTTCACTTAACGTAGCGCTTCGCCAGCAGTTGGATCTCTTCACTTGCTTGCGTCCAGTACGTTACTTCGAAGGTGTTCCATCACCAGTAAAACGTCCAGAAGATACTGATATGGTTATCTTCCGTGAGAATACTGAAGATATTTATGCGGGAATCGAGTATGCTGAAGGTACCGATGAAGTCAATAAGCTAATCGACTTCCTTAAAAATGTAATGGGCGTTAAAAACATTCGTTTCCCTGAAACTTCTGGTATTGGTATTAAACCTGTCTCAAAAGAAGGTACTAATCGTCTAGTACGTTCTGCAATCAATTATGCAATTACAGAAGGCAGAAAGTCTGTAACGCTTGTACACAAAGGGAATATTATGAAATTTACTGAAGGTGCATTTAAAAACTGGGGATATGAATTAGCCGAGCAAGAATTCGGCGATAAAGTATTTACTTGGGCACAATATGACAAAATTAAAGATGAGCAAGGCGCAGAAGCTGCAAACAAAGCACAAGCGGATGCAGAAGTTGCTGGCAAGATCATCATCAAGGATTCAATTGCCGATATTTTCTTGCAGCAAATTCTTACTCGTCCTGCTGAATTTGATGTAGTGGCTACAATGAACTTAAACGGTGACTATATTTCAGATGCACTTGCTGCTCAAGTTGGCGGTATTGGAATTGCCCCTGGAGCTAACATTAATTACGAAACAGGACATGCCATCTTTGAAGCAACACACGGTACCGCACCGAAATACGCTGGGCAAGATAAGGTAAATCCTTCATCTGTTATCCTCTCAGGCGTTCTTTTACTTGAGCACCTAGGCTGGCATGAAGCTGCAAAGCTTGTTTTGACTTCAATGGAAAAAACAATTGCTTCCAAAGTGGTGACATATGACTTTGCTCGTCTAATGGACGGTGCGACAGAAGTAAAATGCTCTGAGTTTGGATCTGCATTGATTGAAAACATGTAATTAGCTTTCCTTTTAGGAGTCAGTATGCAAAGTGGACTGGCTCCTTCTTTACATAAATCGTTTTCATTATTATAAATGATGAGGAGGAATAAAAATGGGATTCAAACGCAATAAAATTTCAATTATTGGTTCAGGTTTTACTGGAGCCACAACAGCGTTATTTCTTGCACAAAAAGAGCTTGGTGATATCGTATTGGTGGACATTCCCCAAAATGAAAACCCAACAAAAGGAAAAGCACTTGATATGCTTGAAGCTGGACCTGTGTTGAAATTTGATGTCAATATAACAGGTACTTCTGACTATGCAGATACCCGCGATTCAGATGTGGTGATTATTACTGCTGGTCTTCCTCGTAAACCGGGAATGAGCCGCGATGATCTTGTTCAAACAAATGAAAAAATCATGAAATCCGTAACAAAAGAAATCGCGGAATACTCTCCGAATAGTACAATTATCGTATTGTCAAACCCAGTTGACGCAATGACCTATACAGTATTTAAGGAATCCGGTTTTCCGAAAGAACGAGTTATTGGACAATCAGGTGTACTTGATACGGCAAGATTCTGTACATTTGTTGCACAGGAGCTTAACCTTTCTGTAAAGGATATTCAAGGATTTGTGCTTGGTGGTCACGGAGATGATATGGTTCCGTTAACTCGCTATTCTAATGCAGGCGGTATTCCGCTTGAAACACTGATTCCGAAAGATCGTCTTGATGCCATTATTGAACGCACTCGTAAAGGCGGCGGTGAGATTGTAAACCTGCTTGGTAACGGTTCTGCTTATTATGCGCCTGCAGCTTCTTTAATGGAAATGACAGAAGCAATTCTAAACGATCAAAAGCGTGTCCTTCCTACTGTTGCGTACCTTGAGGGTGAGTACGGCTTTGAAGGTATTTACCTTGGTGTCCCAACAGTGCTTGGCGGTGGCGGAATCGAAAAGATTGTTGAACTTGAATTGACAAGCGATGAAAAAGAACAGCTTCAAAAATCAGCAGATTCAGTGAAGAGTGTGATGGGTGCACTTTCGAACTGATTTTATAAGGAATCGCCTATTTGGTGGCGATTCCTTTTTCTGCTGATGAAAGCGCTGACCTTAACTAAAATAAATGAAAAACATTAATCAACTGATCAGTGAGGGGGTAAAATCAATGTTACTATGGAAAAAACGAAAATTAGGCCGAAACATTGAAGATATGACAATTGGTGAAAAGCTTACCTTGACTGAAAAGATTGAAGATAAAGATTTACTGTTGTTTTTGGGATTAACAAACGACGCAAATCCGCTTTATATTCAACATGATTATGCTGCTCAAACACCGCATAAACGTCCAATCGTCCCCACGATCATGCTGACTGGAATTGTGACGGCCGCAATATCCAAATACTTACCGGGACCTGGCTCACATATCATCGCCCAGCAGCTATCGTTTCCTAAAGCCTTGCCACACTATGCGACAGTAGAATTCTTATTTGAGGTCACCTCGATTGATCAGCGTAAAGCAGAGGTTGATATTGCAGTAACGGCAACAGATGAAGATGGAGCAGAGATTGTGATAGGGCACGTAACGGTTTGTCCACCTCATAAGCTGGAGAAATTAGATAGTACAGCTTTAGAAAACTTTTAATTTTATGAAAGCGTGCCCAGGCGCGCTTTTTTTAATGTTATCAACCGTCACTTGAGATACACTATACTTATAACAAAAATGGCGATATGGATGAACATGGGGTAATTTGAGCTTGGAGGTACAACATGAGTAAAAAAATATTGGTTGTAGATGACGAACAATCGATCGTCACATTATTGAAATACAATTTGGAACAGGCTGGTTACAAGGTAATAACTGCACTTGATGGAGAAGAGGGAAAGTATAAAGCAATTACAGAACATCCTGATTTGATCGTTCTTGATTTAATGCTGCCCAAAATGGATGGTATTGAAGTGTGCAAGCAGCTTCGTCAGGAACAAGTACAGACACCTATTATCATGCTGACGGCGAAAGACGATGAATTCGATAAGGTACTGGGCCTTGAATTAGGTGCAGATGACTATATGACAAAGCCATTCAGCCCTCGTGAGGTAGTGGCAAGAGTTAAAGCGATTTTAAGAAGAACACGTCAGATTGAAATAAGGGCAACATCTGCAATAGACGAGATGCAATTTATTGTAGGAGAAGTAAAGGTGTACCCTGAACAATATGAAGCTTACTTTCAAGATAAGCGGTTAGAGCTTACACCAAAAGAATTTGAACTGCTAGTATACTTAATAGAAAATAAAAGCCGCGTATTAACACGTGACCAGCTTTTAAGTGCGGTATGGAACTATGATTTTGCTGGTGATACGAGAATTGTAGATGTTCATATTAGCCATCTTCGTGAAAAAATTGAAGAGAATACAAAAAAGCCGGTCTATATTAAAACGATTCGCGGACTTGGCTATAAGTTGGAAGAGCCTAAAGGAGAGTGAGGATGACTAGCTTTAGAAGTCGTCTGCTATTTGCCTTAATCTCGCTTATTGCGATCGTGCTGGTTGGATTAGGGGTACTGCTCGGTGAATTATTTAAATCCTATTATTTAAACACTCTTCACTCCAGGTTGGAAAAAGAAGTAGCGATTGTAGCGAATCAGGTAGAAACACTTCCTTCCTTTAGATCAATTAATGAATTATTACTGAACGAAACAAGCAATATCCTGGATGTAAGGATTTCAATTTTATCAGATGATGGCTCAACGATTTTTGAGAATGATGATGTAAATCATGATGAAGAATATGAACAGGTAATGAGTACACTGCTATCAGAATACCTGCAGCATGGTAAAGCGAAAACTCGTTATCAGGGCGAAGGAAACAGAATGTATTATTCCTATCCAGTATCAGCAGGCTCATCATCAGGTATCATTGTTTTAAGTACTGAATATACAGAGCTTGAAAATGTACATCAGCAGATTTGGCTGATATTATCGATTTCTTTAGGCCTTGCTCTTGTGATCATTATTCTGCTTGGTTATCGTATTACAAGCCGATACACTCGTCCAATTGAATCGGCAACAAAGGTAGCAATTGAGCTTGCTAAAGGTAACTATCGTGCCAGAACTTTTGAGGATCGTGTGGATGAAACGGGAATGTTAAGCAATGCGATCAATGTTCTGGCTCGAAATCTTCAGGAAATGGTGGCGCACCAAGAAATTCAGCGGGACCGTCTTCAAACCTTGATTGAAAATATGGGTAGCGGTCTCGTTATGATTGATAAGCAAGGATATATTGTTCTTGTTAACCGCACGTACCATGAATTTTTCTACCAGGAAGAAGAAAAAATTTTAAATCGGCGTTATATGGATGTTTTTCAAGAAAAGAAAATAAGAATGATTGCAGAAGAGGTTTTTATGACAGAGCGCAGAGTGCGTAAGCAGCTGCATCTCTCAATAAACCAGGAGAAGCGTCATTTGGATGTGTATGGAGCTCCGATTATAGGAGAAGGAAGTGCGTGGCAAGGAATCGTTCTTGTGTTTCACGATATTACAGAGTTAAAAAAACTAGAGCAAATGAGAAAAGATTTTGTAGCAAATGTATCTCATGAAGTGAAAACGCCTATTACCTCCATCAAGGGTTTTTCGGAAACGCTTTTAGATGGAGCAATGCATGACCAGGAGGCATTGGAGTCCTTTTTGAGGATTATTTTAACAGAAAGTGATCGTCTTCAGGCATTAATACAAGACTTACTTGATCTTTCTAAAGTAGAGCAGCAAGGATTTCAGCTTCAGCTTGCTAAGATGGATATGAAACAGCTCCTTGAGGATGTAATTGTGATGGTCGAACAAAAAGCAGCTCAAAAAGAGATGAAGATTTCTTTGAACGGAAGTGATGCCAGCTTCCTAGAAGGGGACTATAACCGCCTCAAGCAAGTTTTTATTAACTTAATGAGTAATGGAATCACGTATTCGCAGCCTGGCGGTGAGCTAAGAATCGTGTTAGAAGACACACCTCAAGAAACACGGGTGAAAATTGAAGATGATGGTATTGGTATGGAGGAGACAGAAATTCCGCGTATATTTGAACGATTTTATCGTATAGATAAAGCGAGGAGTCGTAATTCAGGAGGAACAGGGCTCGGGCTTGCAATCGTTAAACATATTATCGAAGTTCACCACGGTGAAGTACAAGTTCAAAGCTCTGTGAATGAAGGCACAACCTTTACCATTATTTTACCTAAAAAACACCTGGATCGGATGTGAAAGGGATCTTTACATTATTTTTACAATTACTATATATTAACTTAAAATAGTGGTGGTAATATACATAGTGTAAACCCCTTCATCCAAGGAGCCAGAAAAAAGACGTGAACAGACCCCGTTCACGTTTTTTTTCGTTTGGTTATGTAAAGATCATTGTTGATTTCGGCACGATGTTGATTGGAGCGGATGTGTGACACTCCTGCTTAGAATAGCGAGTCAAAGGGAGACCCCGCAGGCGAGTCATGAGCCGAGGAGCGTCGAACCGCTCGCGGAAAGCGAAAGCCTGAATCGGAAATCAACAGGCAATTTTAACAGAGTCTTTCATTTAATGATACTTTTAACATAATGTGAACGTACATAAAGTAAAGAATGAAAAGAGAAAGGATGGTTTACTTGAGCATTAAAAGGATACTATCTGGTATCGGGATCGTACTTGGTTCAGCTATTTTATTATTAGTATTGTTCACTTCCTGGTATACAGTAGACGAATCAGAACAAGCGCTCGTTATTACATTCGGTGAAGCGAGTGAAACTGTTGTGGATGCTGGTTTGAAATTAAAGATGCCTTGGCCGATTCAGAAAGTAGAGAAGTTATCAAAAGAAACATTCAGTCTTCAATTTGGCTATGAACAGGAAGGGGGAGAAGTGCAATCCTTTCCTGAAGAAACAAAGATGATCACCGGTGACGAGAACATTGTGTTAGCAGATCTTGTTGTCCAATGGAAGATTACAGAGCCAAGAGATTATTTATTTAACGCAGAAGATCCTCGGAAAATTCTATATGATGCCACAGCTGCTTCCATTCGCAGTATTATTGGAAGTTCCAATATCGATGATGCGTTAACATCAGGTAAAGCAGAGATCGAAGCGGAAGTGAGAGAGCTTTTATCTTCACTTATCGAAAAATATAACATCGGGATGTCCATTCAAGCAGTCCAGCTGCAGGATGTCGAGCTTCCAAATCAAGAGGTGCGACAAGCGTTTACCGAAGTAACCGATGCGCGTGAAACGATGAATACAAAAAGAAATGAAGCAAATAAATATCGTAATCAGATGATCAATGAAGCACAAGGTGAAAAAGATGCGATTATTTCACGTGCAGAAGGGGAACGGGCAGCAAGAATTGAACAAGCTCGTGGTGATGTGGCTATTTTTGATAAGTTGTATACCGAGTATCAATCGAATCCAGAAGTAACCCGGCAGCGCTTAATTCTTGAGACGCTTGAAGAAGTATTGCCTGGAGCTGAAATCTATATCATGAATGATGATGGGGGAACAGTAAAATATTTGCCGCTGCAGCCGCTTGATCGTCAGCAGTCTGTTCCTGAAGCAGATCAAGAGAGTGGAGGCGGTCAGTAATGAGCGAAGGAAAAATATTTGAGTTTGAAAAAAGCAAAAAGCCTGATTTTGCATGGAGAAAATATAAACGTGCAGGCCTATTGCTAATTGTCCTCATTGTATTGCTGATTGTTGCGCTAATGAGTGTTTTTGTCACAAAAGAGGGTGAATACAGAGTGGTTCGTCAATTTGGAGAGGTGGTTCGAATTATTGATGAACCGGGCTTAAATGCTAGAATACCTTTCATTCAAACAGTTAGTACCCTCCCAAAATACCAAATGACCTACGATGTGTCTGAAGCAGAAATTAATACGCAGGATAAAAAGAGAATTATTATTGATAATTTTGCTGTATGGAGAATCACCAGTCCAATCAGCCTGATTTCAAATGCAGGTACGCTTGTGAACGCAGAATCCAGAATGGAAGAATATATATACTCAGTGGTTCGAACAGAGCTTGGTCAGCTTAATTATGATGAGATCATCAATGATGAAAAATCATCACGTGGAAGCTTAAATGATCGTGTCACGGAACGGGTGAATGCTCTTTTGGATCAAGAGGAATTTGGAATCGAAGTAGTTGATGTACGTATGAAACAGACAGACCTGCCTGAGGAAAACGAGCAGTCGGTGTTTACAAGAATGGTATCTGAGCGACAGTCAACCGCACAAGAGTATTTATCCAAGGGTGATGCGGACAAAAATCGGATCGAAGCTCAAACAGACAGAGAAGTAAGTGAGCTTCTTGCAACAGCGAGAGCAGATGCGGATGTGATTCGAGCAGACGGTGAAGCATCAGCTGCACGTACTTATAACGAGTCGTTTTCAAAGGATTCAGAATTTTATGAGCTATTCCGTACGCTAGAATCCTATAAGAAAACCATTGATGAGAAAACGATGATTATTTTACCATCAGACTCACCATATGCAAGTTTGTTGTCAGGTTACTTAGAGTAGTTTATTGAATCTTCATAACTGCTAATGAATGCCGTTGTTTTCTCTTTTATTTTGGTCATGCTAAAATAAGGAGAGAATAGCGGTTTTTTGTGCGAGAAGACAGCACCAGCTGCTGGTGAATAAATAGGAGGTTATAATTATGAGTCAAAAACTCATGCTAATCGATGGGAACAGTATTGCCTATCGCGCTTTTTTTGCCTTGCCATTATTAAATAATGAAAAAGGGATACATACAAATGCCATCTATGGCTTTACGACAATGCTGATGAAGATGTTGGAGGACGAAGCGCCAACACATGTGCTTGTTGCGTTTGATGCAGGTAAAACAACCTTTAGGCATAAAACCTTCTCTGAATATAAAGGAGGACGTCAAAAAACCCCTTCAGAGCTTTCGGAGCAATTCCCTTTTATTCGAGAACTTCTGGATGCCTATGCCATCAAGCGGTTTGAGCTTGATCAGTATGAAGCCGATGATATTATTGGCACTCTTTCAAAAAAAGCGGAGGAAGAAGGATTTGAAGTGGTTATCATCTCCGGTGATAAAGATATGACCCAGCTATCTTCTGAGAAAACGCGTGTAGAGATTACGCGAAAAGGAATTACAGATATGGAATCCTACACACCTGAACATATTAATGAAAAGTATGGACTGACACCGGATCAAATTATTGATATGAAGGGGCTTATGGGGGATTCATCTGATAATATTCCGGGTGTACCGGGAGTGGGAGAGAAAACAGCGATAAAATTATTGAAGCAATTTGGTTCACTCGAAGCCATTTTAGCTTCAGCGGGCGAGGTTAGCGGGGCAAAACTTAAAGAAAAGCTTATTGAATTCGCGGATCAGGCTAAAATGAGCAAGGAACTGGCGACGATTACGAGGGAAGCGCCGGTTGATCTCAAACTCGAAGACCTTACTCGTAATGATCCAAATGAAGAACAGCTTCGCACACTATATAAAGAACTTGCTTTTAACACCTTGCTTGAAAAATTAGGGGACAGTACACAGGAGGCTGAAGCGATTGAACTGAAGAATCTTGAATGGGAAGAGGTTAGTGAAATAACGGATGACATGCTTCCGTCAAGCGCTGAGGTATATGTAGAGCTGTTCGATGTAAACTATCATACAGCTGAAATTTTGGGGATTGGTCTTCATCATAACGACACCACCTACTTTGTTCCGATTGAAGTGGCCTCTGCATCAAAGCGGTTTAAAGAATGGATTGAGGACGAAACCAAGCTGAAGTCTGTTTACGATGCTAAGCAATCCATTGTGGCATTTAACCGATTGGGCATGGAGCTGAAAGGAATTGATTTTGACCTATTGATTGCATCCTATGTGATCAATGCGTCAGAAGCAGCAGATGATTTTGCTTCCATCGCCAAGCGTTACGGAGCAGATGCCGTAAAATCGGATGAAGAGGTGTTTGGAAAAGGGGTGAAAAAGAGCATCCCTTCTTCCGCTATTCTTGGGGAGCATATTGCGAGAAAGGCTGCGGCAATCCGCAAAATTAAGGTAACCTGTATTGAAGAACTTAATAAGAATGAACAGCTGCAGTTATTTGAAGACCTTGAGCTTCCATTAGCGCAAGTACTGGCAGACATGGAGATCAAAGGGATTGTTGTAAACACAAACCGCTTAAAGGAAATGGGAGCTGAGCTTGCGGCAAAGCTTAATGAAATCGAAGAAAATATTCACCGGCTAGCTGATGAAAAATTCAATATTAACTCGCCAAAGCAGCTTGGTGTTATTTTATTTGAAAAGTTAGGTTTACCTGCTTTAAAGAAAACAAAGACTGGCTATTCCACTTCTGCAGATGTGCTAGAAAAGCTGCAGCCGGAACACGAAATCATTGATTATATTTTACATTACCGGCAGCTTGGAAAGCTTCAATCAACCTATATTGAAGGTCTTCTTAAGGTTGTTCATGAAAATACGAATAAAGTTCATACCCGTTATAATCAGGTTTTGACTCAAACGGGAAGGCTTAGCTCGATCGATCCCAATCTGCAAAATATTCCGGTCCGTCTTGAAGAGGGACGGAAAATAAGACAGGCGTTTGTTCCATCTCAAAAAGATTGGGTCATGTTTGCAGCGGATTATTCCCAAATTGAACTCCGAGTACTTGCTCATATATCAGGAGATGAAGGGTTAATCGAGGCATTCCGTCAGGACCTGGACATCCATACGAAAACAGCCATGGACGTGTTTGGCGTCAATAAGGATGAGGTTACATCAGCGATGAGAAGACATGCGAAAGCAGTAAACTTTGGTATTGTTTATGGCATTAGTGATTACGGGCTGTCACAAAGTCTTGATATTACTCGTAAGGAAGCTGCCGCATTTATTGATACCTACCTTAAGAGCTTTCCGAAGGTTAAGGAATATATGGATGATATTATTCAGGAAGCAAAGCAAAAGGGATATGTGACGACACTTCTCCAGCGCCGCCGTTATATTCCAGAAATTACGAGCCGGAATTTTAATGTTCGCGGATTTGCTGAACGTACAGCCATGAATACCCCAATCCAAGGATCTGCAGCTGATATTATTAAAAAAGCAATGATTGAAATGGCGATTCGTCTTCAGGAAGAAGGCTTGCAAGCAAGAATGCTGCTGCAGGTGCACGATGAATTAATTTTTGAATGTCCAAAAGATGAGGTAGAGCGTCTAGAGAAAATCGTTCCAGATGTAATGGAGCATGCGCTTGAGCTTGTTGTTCCCTTGAAGGTGGATTATTCATACGGCAATACATGGTATGATGCAAAATAATCAACCATTAGGTGCGAGTGAAGTTAGGGGTGTCTGTAATGCCTGAATTACCGGAAGTTGAACATGTAAAAAGAGGATTAGAACCGTTTGTATTAAGTGAAACAATAGAATCAGTAACGTTTTCAGAGACAATCCATGTTTCGCACGAAAATGGGCGGCAAGCCATTTTAAAAGGAATGTCAATTGAACAATTCAGCTATGAAATAAGAGGGCTGACCATTCAGCGTATTGGCCGAAGAAGTAAATATCTTCTATTTACATTGTCAGATGATCATCGAGAATTTTTGATGCTGTCTCATTTGGGGATGTCGGGAGCTTGGTTTGCAGTCGATACAGTCGACACAATCGCTGAACCAAAATTCAGAGCCCATATTCATGTGATCTTTCAAATGGAAAGCGGCCGCATGCTTGTATATGCCGACATACGACGTTTTGGAGAGCTTAGATTACTCCATCATATCGAAGATCATCCGCCCCTTGGACTAATTGGTCCAGAACCATTCGATGAAGGGGCAGAGGAACTGTTTTTAGCGGCATTAGATGCCCCGCGATTTTTGCAAAAACCTATTAAGGAAGTCATTATGAATCATCAGGTGATTGCTGGCTGCGGCAATATCTATGCGACTGAGGCTTTGTTTAGAGGCAAGATTCATCCAAAGCGCCGGGTGAATCGGATGAGTCTTCAGAAAAGGAAGGAGCTTTTTCACCATATTGTTGAAGTTTTACGAGAAGGGATTGAAAAAGGCGGCAGCAGTATATCCGACTACCGCAATGTAAATGGGCAGGCAGGAGAAATGCAGGATCGTCTGCAAATGTACGGAAGAAAAGTTTGTCCTGCTTGCGGCTCGGCGATCAAACAGGCGGTTATTGGCGGAAGGAATTCTCATTACTGTACGACATGCCAGCATTAAGAGAGGAAAGGGATTGTTCATTTATGATTATTGGTTTAACAGGTGGAATTGCGAGTGGTAAAAGCACTGTAGCGAATTGGTTGAAGGAGCAACAATATACGGTTATTGATGCAGACATCTCTGCCCGGACAGTGGTCGAACCAGGGAAGCCTGCTTTTAATCAAATTATTAAAACCTTTGGTCAAGATATTCTTTCTGCTGAAGGTGGTCTTGACCGGGCAAAGCTTGGTGCCGTGATCTTTAATGATGAGGATAAAAGAAAGCAGCTGAATGAAATTGTCCATCCTGCCGTACGAGCAGACATGCTTGCTCAAAAGGAACAGTTATTGAATGCCGGCAAACAGACCATTATCATGGACATCCCTTTACTTTTTGAAAGCAAGCTGCAATGGATGGTCGATAAGATCATCGTAGTATTCGTTGAGGCTGAAACACAAAAAGAGAGATTGATGAAACGAAATCAATATACAGAGGAAGAAGCGCAGGCAAGAATTTCTTCACAACTTTCTCTCGCTGAAAAAGCCAAGCAAGGAGATGCTGTTATAAATAATGGTGGAACCATTGAGGAATCAATTGAACAGCTTATAAAGCTATTGAAAGAATGGAAAGCAAAACCATAAACAAATAGTGTTAAAAAACAGTCAAAAGGACAGAATGTATATCTGTCGTGCTTTTGGCTGTTTTTTTTATCTGTAAAAGCTTTGTTATAGTCCATTGTTGCTTTTGTACAGCGTTGATTGCCTGGTTGCTGCAATCAATAGACACGTTTAAACAAAGCCTGTATATGATAAATCAAGTAATTATGTAAAAGTAACAATTATGGGGTTTCATTATCGATAGTATGTGTTATACTATTTTTAGATATCCATATCATAAGTATAACATTATTAGGGGGATCCGTATGAAACGAACAAACATTGCTATTAACGGTTTTGGTCGAATTGGTAGAATGGTATTCAGAAAAGCGGTAATGCAGCCCAGCTTAAATATTGTTGCTGTGAATGCGAGCTATCCAGCTGAAACATTAGCTCATCTGATAAAATACGATTCAACTCATGGCATTTTTGACGCCGATATCCAAACAGAAGAGAATGCTTTGATTGTCAATGGACATCGGATTGCCCTTGTGAGCGAAAGAGATCCAAGCAAACTTCCATGGAAATTAATGAATATAGATATCGTGATAGAGGCTACCGGGAAATTTAATGCTCGTGCTGGTGCAGCACTGCATTTAGATGCCGGTGCAAAGAAAGTAATTCTAACAGCTCCTGGCAAGCAAGAAGACGTCATGATCGTTATGGGTGTAAATGAAAACGCTTTAGACATTGAAAAGCATGATATCATTTCCAACGCTTCCTGCACAACGAATTGCCTAGCTCCAGTGGCAAAAATTCTTGATGAGTCCTTCGGGATTGTCAACGGTTTAATGACAACGGTACACGCCTATACAAATGATCAAAAAAATATAGATAATCCTCATAAGGATCTTCGCAGAGCACGTTCTTGCGGACAGTCTATCATTCCGACTTCAACAGGAGCTGCTAAAGCCTTAGGGAAGGTGCTTCCAAATCTGCAAGGAAAGCTCCATGGAATTGCACTTCGAGTGCCTACACCGAATGTATCCCTTGTTGACCTGGTGGTTGATGTAAAGAGGGAAGTCACCATTGATGAAGTGAATGAAGTGTTTAAGCAAGCGTCTAAGCAATCTCTTCAAGGAATTTTGTCCTTTACAACAGATCCGCTCGTTTCGATCGATTTTAATACCAATCCGCATTCTGCCATCATTGATGGATTATCTACAATGGTGATGGGAGCAACAAAAGTAAAAGTACTAGCTTGGTATGATAATGAGTGGGGATATTCTTGTCGAGTAGTGGATCTGGTTCAGCACGTAGCAAACAAGCTACAGGTGGCGCCCTCCAACTTAACAACTGTATCTTAATCAAGAAAACGGCTGCGTTTAATTAGCGCAGCCGTTTTCGGTTTGAATAAAATATGAAATGGATCAACTTTTTTTATTAAATTTGTTCTTTGTATTTGAAGAATTGAAAAGAATGTGATAGACTAAAAATTACGTTTTTAAAGGGTATAAAAAAATTGTACGAACAATGTTGATTATTTTTATATTACTTTGTTGCCAAACGTGTAAAAAGAACGTATACTTTTTTTCGTGATCTTACTTTAATATTGAGTATCACATATATCTACTTAAAGGGTTAGGACCTCATCGGACTAACTTTCCCCCGTGGTAGATGTACATCGTACAATTTGATTTGCTTAACAAATTTTACTTAAAGGGGGAAACGATCAATGGAAACAATGGGTCGTCATGTAATTGCGGAATTATGGGGTTGTGACTTTGATAAATTAAACAGTATGGAACTGATTGAACAAGTGTTTGTGGATGCAGCCCTTAAGTCTGGAGCAGAGGTAAGAGAAGTAGCGTTTCATAAATTTGCGCCGCAGGGTGTGAGTGGGGTAGTGATTATCTCTGAATCACATTTAACTATTCACAGTTTTCCAGAGCACGGTTATGCAAGTATAGATGTATATACATGCGGTGATTTAGATCCAACAATTGCTGCCAATTATATAGCTGAATCGCTTGGCGCTAAAACGCGCGAAACTATTGAGGTTCCGCGTGGTATGGGTCCTGTCAGAGTTGGGCAATCTACTGTGAGTGCGCTATAATAAAAGAAAAAGAGGGATGCGACAAGCATCCCTTTTTCATTTGTTTAAAATATTGATAGAATAGAGAAAAAGGTTCTGGGGGAGATAGCAGTGGCAGGTTTACGTACAATGTTTAAACGATTTAGTTCAGAATGCGAAACGAAAGACGATCATCTGGATGAAGAACTGCAAACGCATTATTATAAAACATCCTTTGATAAAGTATTTGATGAAGTAGAACAGCTTTTTTCTTCGTCCTCCTATACAATATCGTCTGCTTCAAAGGAACACGGTGAAATAATGGTGCAAAAAAAAGGGAAGCCTGGAATATTTATTATTGCAACAATCCTTACAGTCCGACCATTTCAGACAGCGGTCGATTTTAAAATGTCGACTGATCATTCGGTTATAAGCGGGGCTTATCCTATACTGAAAAAAGAAATCGTTTCCAACTATAAAGGATTAGATCAGCATTTGAGACGCGCTGATAAGTAATGTCAGCTTGTGCTTTTGGTCCATTTTTTATATGATGAAAGAAATAAAACATTGTGGAGCTGGTTAAATGAAATGTCCGTCCTGTCATGAAAATACGACCAGAGTCATTGATTCCAGGCAAATCGATGAAGGGAAAGCCATTCGTAGACGGAGAGAATGCGAATCCTGCAATTATCGTTTCACTACGTTTGAAAAAATTGAAGAAATTCCACTGATTGTCGTGAAAAAAGACGGGATTCGTGAGGAATTTAGTAGAGATAAAATTTTGCGCGGTTTAATTAGAGCATGTGAAAAACGGCCGGTCCCATTTGAAGAACTTGAGAAAATTGCTTCATCGATCGAACGAGAGCTTCGTAATCAAGGCGTATCTGAAGTACTGTCTGTGGATATCGGTGAAATGGTGATGAATCGCTTATCTGCTGTGGATGAAGTGGCGTATGTTCGATTTGCTTCCGTTTATCGGCAATTTAAAGATATCAATGTTTTTATCGATGAACTAAAAGAATTAATGAACAAGGAACGAGCATAAGGGAGCCAGGGGATACCTTAGCTCTTTTTTTGTCGAATAACGCTGAAACAGCATTGGAATGGAAGGGTAGATTGGTTATGACGAATATGTGGAAGGAAGTACAGCCGACAGATGAATATATTGTTCAGTTAAACGGACTGCTGCATGAGGCGGATCGGGATGTGCTTCAGTTTTTGTATCAGCCGCTTGTAGGCTCCTCTTCTATCAGCCTTTATTCATTACTGTGGGGGGAGGTGGAGCGGCATCAGCTTGAAAGTGAAAACTTTATGCATGCCTCCTTGCTCTCCATGCTGTCCACAAATGTTAACCAGCTTTTTGAAGCCAGGCTTCGTCTTGAAGGGATGGGATTGTTAAAGACCTTTGTGAGAGGAACTGATAAGAAAGAATTTCTTTATCAATTACAGCCTCCTTTACGGCCCAATGAATTCTTCGAGGACCCCATGCTCAGCGTTTTTTTGTATCGACAGGTTGGAAGCGGACAATTTCAACGATTAAAACAGCGTTATGCTGTACGTTTTTCAACGAACGATACGTATCGTGAGGTCACACGCTCTTTTCAAGACGTATATTCCTCTGAGGCGCTGACAAATGCTTCAATGCCACCATCTGCAAAGGCGCCAAATGATGGGAAAATACTGTTCGAGTCTCAAAATGAAGGGATTACGACGGATTTCGCGTCATTTGATTTTCACCTGCTTCTCGCGGGGCTGTCAGAGGCGATGGTACCAAGAAGTGCATTCACTTATCATGTGAAAAATATGATTGCGAAGCTGTCCATTCTCTATGGATTAAATGTTCTTGATATGAAGAGCGTCGTACTAAGTGCGGTCAATGAAGAAAATACGATTGAAATTGATGCACTGCGAAAAGCAGCACGTGACTATTACCAGCTTCATCGCAGTCCATCATTACCGAAAATTCAGCATGTACGGATTACAGCAGATGAACAAATGGCGCCAACAATTGAGCAATCAAATGAGCAGGAATTATTAACTTACCTTGAATCTTCATCTCCTGTACAAGTGTTAAAAGATGCTTCTAACGGCGGTGAGCCTACAAAATCTGAGCTTGCCATGATAGAGGAGCTTTTGTATCATCAAAAGCTACCTGCTGGTGTTGTCAACGTCCTGCTGCAGTATGTTCTGCTTCGGACTGATATGAAGCTGACAAAGGGGTATGTTGAGAAAATTGCAGCACACTGGGCAAGAAAAAAGATCACCACTGCAAAAGATGCGATGGAGCTCGCCAAAAACGAACACAAGCAATATAGCGAGTGGAAAGAAGAAACGAACAACGGTACGAAGAAGCGCCGTACAAATAAGACGATTCGTAAAGAAAAGCTCCCTGACTGGTTTAAAGCAAGGCAGGAAGCGAAAAATACAGCAAAGCCTTCAGAAACTGAAAAAGGTGATGATCTTGAATTTGAAGAGAAGAAACGAAAATTGCAAGAGAAGCTAAGAAAAAGAAGCTTGAGGCAGGTGAATAATGATGGAGCGGATTAATCGGACGCTTAAACAGCTTTCAGGATCCGGACGTTTTCAAGAACGATATGAAATGATGAAAAAAGAAATAATGAACAATCAAGATGTGCAAGCATTTATACAAGAGCATAAAGAAGAACTGGCATCCAATGCTATTGATCAAGGTCTTATGAAGCTGTATGAATACACCACTCAATCAAAGTCATGTGATAGCTGTCCGAGTCTTGAAGGGTGTATTAATATCATGCAAGGATATGAGCCGGAGCTTTTGCTGTCAGGTGCATTAATGGATATAGAATATCACCGTTGTCCGCGTAAGGTAGTCTACGATGAAAAGCAGCGTACTGAGAAACTGATTCAAAGTGTTTACGTACCGAAAGACGTTCTTCGTGCTACTTTGGCAGACGTTGATCTTGATAAATTATCAAATCGAGTTCACGTTGTAGATATGGCTACTGATATTGTCGACAGACTAGTTGAAGAAAAGAACTTTTACAAAGGATTATTCATCCATGGGGATTTTGGAGTTGGGAAATCCTATATACTTGGTGCGATAGCCAATGAACTGAAAGAAAAAAATATGGCTGTTTTTATTCTCTATTTTCCTGAATTTTTGCGTGAAATGAAACAGTCGCTTGGTGATCAATCGTTCCATGGTAAAATCGAAGCCGCCAAGAAAGCGTCCATATTAATGATTGATGATATTGGAGCAGAAACTTTATCGAGCTGGGCACGTGATGAGGTGCTCGGAACCATTCTGCAATATCGCATGGCAGAAGAGCTGCCAACATTTTTCACTTCAAATTTTGACTATGATGGATTGGAACATCATCTCACCTACTCACAGCGTGGAGAAGAAGAACCCATTAAAGCAGCAAGAATCATGGAGCGAATCCGCTATTTAACACTTCCAGTAAAAATGGAAGGGGAAAATAAAAGAAATTCATAATTTAAAAAATCAGCTTGCTTTTGTTATATATACAATTTATAATGACTCGTAACGAACCACCCATATCTGAATAAAGCAGAATAGTGTCGATAAGGACATGGATCATTATTACGGATTTTAGAGAGAAGGGCCTTGGCTGCAAGCCTTTTATTACGAATAATGCATTTACCCCCTTTGAACTGTATGCGTGAAATAGCAGTAGCGCGTATCGGATGCAGCCCGTTAGCTGAACCAGAGATTCTGATTATCTTTTTTAATCAGAAAGAAGGGTGGAACCACGAGTTTGCTTACTAAGCCTCGTCCCTTTCCTAGGGATGGGGCTTTTTTGTATTTATTTTGCGCATTAGGTACACGATACGCGTACATTTAAGGAGTGAGAGCTATGTCAGAAGTTATTCAAATTACTTTTCCAGACGGTGCATCAAAAGAATATCCAAAAGGAATTTCCATTGAAGAGATTGCTCAATCCATTAGCCCTGGATTAAAGAAAAAAGCGATTGCTGGAAAATGGAACGGAGATGCGATTGATCTTCGTACGCCGCTTGAGGCAGACGGTGCCATTGAAATTTTGACACCTGAAAGCAATGAATCCCTTGAGATTATGCGCCACAGTACTGCCCATCTTCTTGCCCAGGCGATCAAACGTCTATACCCAGATGCAAAGCTTGGAGTTGGTCCGGTTATTGAAGGTGGTTTCTACTACGATATTGATACAGCTTCATCGATTTCAACAGAAGATCTTCCGAGAATTGAAAAAGAAATGAAAAAAATTATCGGCGACAATATCAACGTTGTACGTGAGGTTGTCAGTCGTGATGAGGCAATTGCGCGCTTTAAGGCAATTGATGACGAATATAAGCTTGAATTGATTGATGCGATTCCTGAACATGAGAATGTAACTATTTATACGCAGGGTGATTTTTTTGACCTTTGCCGTGGTATTCACGTTCCATCCACTAAGCATATAAAAGAATTTAAGCTGTTAAGCGTAGCGGGTGCCTATTGGAGAGGAAATAGCGATAACAAAATGCTTCAGCGAATTTACGGTACGGCCTTCTTCAAAAAAGAAGATCTTGATCATCATCTTAAAATGATCGAAGAAGCGAAAGAGCGTGATCACCGTAAAATTGGGAAAGAATTAGATCTTTTTGCAAACTCTCAGCTCGTTGGGCAAGGTTTACCGCTATGGCTGCCAAAGGGTGCAACGATTCGCCGGACGATTGAGCGATATATTGTAGATAAGGAAATCTCCATGGGCTACGACCATGTTTATACACCTGTTATGGGAAGTGTTGACCTTTACAAAACAAGCGGACATTGGGAGCACTATCAGGATGGCATGTTCCCGCCTATGGAAATGGACAACGAAACATTGGTTCTGCGTCCAATGAACTGCCCGCATCATATGATGATCTACAAGCAGGATATTCACAGCTATCGCGAGCTGCCAATCAGAATTGCTGAGCTTGGATTAATGCATCGCTACGAAATGTCCGGAGCATTGTCTGGACTTCAGCGTGTGCGAGGCATGACATTAAATGATGCGCACATCTTTGTTCGTCCAGACCAGATTAAAGAGGAGTTTAAGCGCGTTGTTAAGCTTATGCTTGAAGTCTATAAAGACTTTGGAATAGAAGATTACAAATTTCGTCTTTCCTACCGTGATCCACAGGATACAGAGAAATATTTTGATGACGATGAAATGTGGAACAGGGCTCAGTCTATGTTGAAAGAAGCAATGGATGAAATGGGTCATGACTATTTTGAAGCAGACGGTGAAGCCGCGTTTTACGGTCCGAAGCTTGACGTACAAGTGAAAACAGCCATCGGAAAAGAAGAAACACTCTCCACTGTTCAGCTTGATTTCTTGCTTCCTGAGCGATTTGATTTGAACTATATTGGAGAAGACGGCAAACAGCATCGCCCAGTTGTTATTCACCGTGGTATTGTATCAACAATGGAGCGTTTTGTTGCTTTCTTGATCGAGGAATATAAAGGGGCGCTTCCAACATGGTTAGCACCAGTGCAGGTACAAGTAATTCCTGTATCACCATCAATTCACCTTGACTATGCAAAAGAAGTACAGGAGCTTCTTCGTGCAAACGGCGTCCGTGTTGAGGTCGACCTTCGCGATGAAAAAATGGGCTATAAAATCCGTGAAGCTCAAATGAAGAAAATTCCGTATATGCTTGTCGTTGGAGATCAAGAGGTTGAAGATAAAGGGGTCAACGTTCGGAAATACGGTGAACAGAAATCAGAAACCATTTCACTTGAACAATTTATTGAACAGATTAAAGCAGAAGTGAAAAAATAATCAAATCAAAGAGGCTGACTCAAAAGATCGTTGAACGACGACTCTTTTGAATCAGTTTTTTTGTCTTGTAAGCATTTTTTCTGTTTTCAGGTTATTTATAGAAAGTTTGAGGAGAGATTCCCCTCAAACTTTCACTATCTTAACTTTGTTTTGTCTATGTCCATCCCATTTGAAACGGACAGCCTTGACACTCCATACAGATATAGGTTCTTTTAATTGATTCATACCCATTGTCAGATTTTCTTCGGGAAGCATATTGAAAAGTTAGGCGCTTGCCATTCTTACAAATTCATTCATCAAGCTCATCATCGTAACTCATGTTATCAACTCGTCGGACTTGCTCTTTCCATTTCTTCGTGGATTCTTTATCAAACGTGCTGTGCTTAATATAGGCCTTGATTTCTTCCTTTTCACGGAAGACGTAGTTTTCCTCACTGCCATAACCAGAATCAGCCATAACAGACTTAGGCTTTGGACGGTCATATCTATGCTGATATTGATTCTTGCACCCTGTTGATTGAAGTGGAAGGGGCGAGACTCCTGCGGGAGAAGCGAGTCAACGGGAGACCCCGCAGGCGCAAATGCGCCGAGGCGGCTCCCGGACCGCCCGCGGAAAGCGAGTCCCTGGAGCGGAAATCAACAGGCCAACTTTATAGAGCTATTTTCTTGGAAAAAAGAGGGTGCCCAAAAGCTTTATACTTTTGGGACACCCTCTTTCTATTATCGTGTGTATACTTTTTCGGTTCCGTCTGGATATTTTACTTCTAATTCAAACGACTGATAGTTTTCTTCTAAGCTAAAAGCGTCCATTACGACTTGAACGACTTCGTCATCAGGCGTGTCGGCTGTGAAATCAAATCCAGTCAAGATTGGCTCCAGTTCGCTGTAGGCATCATTACCAGTTAAATTTATGCCTTCGCGTTCATCTTCATACGATGCCTCAATGTTTTCTTCTGACTCATAGGACACGTCAACGTCATTATTATCTCCTTCGTAATCCACATCCAAGTCAAATTCCAAGTAGGAAACAGCAGTATTATCAGATGCACTGTTTGTCGGTGTTCCAACAGCTTCTGAATCTTGATTTGCAGTGTCAGGTGCCGATTCTGTTTCTGTTACTGTGTCATCATTGCCGCATGCAGCGGTTAGAACGATTGAGGCAGCAATTAATGCTGCTAACCATTTATTCATGTGAATTCCTCCCTTGCAATTATGATTCTAGTTTAGGTATATCCATAATTTTATACGATTAAACAAAATGTTCTTGCATTCGACAAGTGGTTCTGATATCATCAACCATGTTAGTTAAACCAGAGGGATTGACAAACTATTGTTAGAGTGATACAATAGCAAGAGTGAATTGAATACAAGTTTGAGGTGAAAGAAGAGGCACCCGCTTCTCACCTGATTGGCGCAACTGTAGCTGACAGGTAACACGTGATCCAGATATACATCTATGTATGTTGACACAAGAGTGCGGGAGACTTTCAGTTTCCGGCACTCTTTTCTTTTATATCACTTGTTGCGGGTAATCAATAACTTGAGCCCAAATCGTGTATTCGCGACATCAATCCGGAGGTGGATTACTATTAGCAAAGACATGTTATTAAATGAAGGTATTCGTGCGCGTGAAGTACGTCTGATCGATCAAAACGGTGAACAGCTTGGTATTAAAACCAAGGTTGAAGCGTTGGAAATTGCAGCTCGTGCGAACCTTGATGTAGTTCTTGTTGCTCCGACTGCAAAACCACCAGTCGCTCGTATTATGGACTATGGTAAGTTTCGATTTGAGCAACAAAAGAAAGACAAAGAAGCGCGTAAGAATCAAAAAATCATCAATTTGAAGGAAGTGCGACTTAGCCCGACTATCGAAGAACATGATTTCAATACAAAGCTTCGCAATGCGATTAAGTTCCTTGAAAAAGGAGATAAAGTGAAAGCATCCATTCGCTTCCGCGGACGTGCCATCACGCATAAGGAAATTGGACAGCGTGTGCTTGAGCGTTTTGCTGAAGCATGCAAAGACGTTTCCACGGTTGAGACGAAGCCGAAGATGGATGGACGCAGCATGTTTCTCATGCTAGCACCAACTAACGAAAAGTAACGTTTTAAGGAGGACAAAACTCATGCCAAAAATGAAAACTCACCGCGGTTCAGCTAAGCGTTTCAAAAAGACAGGTTCTGGAAAGCTTAAGCGTTCACGCGCATTCACAAGTCACCTTTTCGCTAACAAATCAACTAAAGGAAAGCGTAAACTACGCAAAGCATCTTTGGTTTCTTCTGGTGATTACAAACGCATCAAACACATGATCTAATCAAACAAAACTATTTCGAACAACGATTTATTAGGAGGTAATGAATATGCCACGTGTTAAAGGTGGAATCGTTTCACGTAAACGTAGAAAAAGAGTTCTTAAACTAGCAAAAGGTTATTATGGTTCAAAACATACTCTTTACAAGGTAGCGAACCAACAAGTAATGAAGTCAGGAAACTATGCTTTCCGTGACCGTCGTCAAAAGAAACGTGATTTCCGTAAGCTTTGGATCACTCGTATCAACGCAGCTGCTCGTATTAACGGTCTTTCTTACAGCCGTTTAATGCACGGACTTAAGCTTGCGGGTATCGAAGTAAACCGCAAAATGCTTGCTGACCTTGCAGTTTCTGATGATCAAGCATTTGCTCAATTGGCAGATGCAGCAAAAGCTCAACTAAACAAGTAAGTTATACAGGCTGTCCTCTATAGGACAGCTTTTTGCATATAAGGAGGAAAACCATGAGCCTTGAACAATGGGGATTAATTTATATTGGAATCATCTCGATCATTGGGTTTTACGTAATGGGGTTAGACAAAAAGAAAGCCCGAAAAAATGAATACAGAATATCTGAAAAAACACTTTGGATACTATCATTTTTAGGAGGCGCAATGGGAACCTACTGGGGGATGAAGCACTTTCGTCATAAAACGAAGCATACTTCCTTTCGTGAGGGCTTGCCCTTGTTAGCGATCATTTACCTTGTTATTGTAATTATTCTATGGACAAGGTAATTTCGATTTTTGGGGTTACAATTGTATGCACACCATTACAGTTAAGGTCACCCTGCATAAAAAACACTATGGAAAATACAAAAAAAGGAAGTGTCGCTCGTATCAAGTGTGCACTTCCTCTTTTTTGGCTTTAGACATCAGTTCCTTGATCGGACTTTTCCAGTCAATATGAGCCTTCGGATAGCTGCTTTTGATATCGGTTTCAATAAAACGAAAATCATTCACGGAGAAGCCTTGAAGCTTTGAAGGATCCTTTGTCCACACAAAAATGGAGACAACTTCAAATGACCGTTCGGACTCTCCCAAATACTTTTCCCCTTGAAACAGGACTCCTTTATACGTTAAGAAAAAATTCTTTCGAACATTTTTTGCATCATCATAAAAAAAATATTCTTCTTTTTCGTGGGCAAGCTCGAGCTTGCGTTTTGGATCAAATAAATATTTTACTCCTCGATAGAGCAAATAGATGATAAGTGCTGTAATCACGAATCGAAGAATGATTAGTACCAAGGCTTCTCCCTCCTAGAAAAATATCCGTCCTTTCATGCTTTACGTATTGGTTTATATAAAGGTTTCACTTTTTTAATTATTTTTTGCTACAATGAATCAGGAAGGAAGTGAGCAATTTGTTACAATGGGAAACACTTTATTTCATGCAGGAAAAACTTGATCGATTTATTGAAAAAGAAAAAAATGTGAAAGGCGAATCCCTCTTTTCACGCAAAATTATGGCACTTCTTGTTGAACTGGGAGAGCTGGCAAATGAAACGCGCTGCTTTAAATTTTGGAGCGGCAAAGGTCCATCAGCTAACGAGGTGATTCTGGAGGAATACGTGGATGGTATTCATTTTATTCTATCTCTTGGACTTGAAAGAGAATTAAAGTATATTCCTCAATCATCCATTAATCCTGAAGCTGATTTAACAGAACAATTTCTACAAACCTATGGCTTGATTCATAACTTTGCGCAGCATCCAACGAAAGACAACTATGAAAAGTTATGGGATGCTTATTTAGCAATCGGAAAAAGCTTAGGTTTTTCAGGTGAGGACATTATGAATGCTTATATTGAAAAAAATAAAGTCAATGTTCAGCGCCAGGAACAAGGATATTAATCCAATTTTTGTGAATAAGAAAACGAGATGATATAATTTAAAGGACCTAATCTAGGGAGGCGAAGCGAATGACAGCACTAAATGAACAATTGACGATGCTAAAGGATTTGACGGATGCTAAAGGAATTCCCGGCAACGAGCGCGAGCCGAGAGAAGTTATGAAAAAATACATAAGCCCATTTGCAGACGAAATTACGACAGACGGGATTGGCAGTCTAATTGCCAAAAAAACAGGTCAAGAAGGCGGGCCTCGAGTAATGGTGGCTGGCCACTTGGATGAAGTTGGATTCATGATTACAAGGATTGACGATAAAGGATTTTTACGCTTTCAAACAGTTGGGGGCTGGTGGTCTCAAGTAATGCTTGCTCAGCGCGTGACCATCGTGACCAAAAAAGGAGATATTATTGGTGTCATTGGCTCTAAGCCGCCGCATATTCTGCCTCCTGAAGCGAGAAAAAAACCGGTTGATATTAAGGATATGTTTATTGATATCGGCGCTTCCTCAAAAGAAGAGGCAATGGAGTGGGGCATACTGCCTGGTGATATGGCAGTACCTTACTTTGAGTTTACCGTGATGAACAATGATAAAATGCTGCTTGCGAAAGCGTGGGATAACCGTATTGGCTGTGCGATTGCCATCGATGTAATGAAAGAACTGAAAGGACAGGCTCATCCAAATGAGGTTTATGGCGTCGGTACCGTGCAGGAAGAGGTAGGCCTTCGCGGAGCAAAAACAGCTGCTGCAACAATCAAGCCGGATATCGGCATCGCTGTTGATGTTGGCATTGCAGGCGATACGCCAGGCATTACATCCCGTGAGGCAAACAGTAAAATGGGTGATGGCCCGCAAATTATTTTGTATGATGCATCGATGGTTTCTCATAAAGGCCTTCGCGACTTTATTACCGGCATTGCCGATGAACATGGAATTCCGTATCAGTTTGATGCGATTGCCGGTGGAGGAACGGATGCAGGGTCCATTCATTTGGCCGCAAACGGTGCCCCGTCCATCGCCATTACAGTGGCATCAAGATACATCCATTCTCACGCAGCGATGATTCATAAAGATGATTACGAAAATGCTGTTAAATTAATTGTAGAGGTCATTAAAAAGCTGGATCGTGATCAAGTAAATAAGATTACGTTTGAATAGCATCAGTATTTGCGGCTCAGGTGCCGTCTTCATAGGACGGTGCTGAGCCGTTTTTTGGGATGGGTGTTAATCTATTACTCTAATATATATAGATTAAAGAGTCGGATTATCAATTATGGAAACATGGTTTTATTGGTACGAATTAAGTGCATATTTATTTTCTATTGAATAACAGGATAAACGGGAGGATTTATATATGATTTTTTTGGAATATTTTCTTATTTTTTTAGCGGCTGCAATTCCTTGGCTTGAAATTGGGCTTGTTATACCGCTGGGGATCATTCGCGGACATTCACCGTTTCTTGTAATGCTAGTTGCTTTTATTGGAAATATGGTTACAGTAGTTTTGTTAATTGTTATGTTCCAGAAAGTGAAGGAGTACTTTGCTAAACGATCAAATAAAGAAAAGAAGGAAGGCAAGCGGCAGGAGCGAGCAAAGAGAATAATGAATAAATATGGGATGCCTGGGCTTGCATTGCTCGGACCTATTCTAATTGGTACACATATTGCTGCTTTTATTGGGATGAGCCTTGGAGCAAATAAAACATGGACTCTCGCTTGGTTAACAATCAGTATTGCACTATGGACGCTGGTCTTTGGCATCGGTACAATGATGGGCTTTGATTTTATCGTTCAAAATGCAGCTGACGAAGAGCTGAATTAAAATAAGATACGATCCTAGTGCTTCTTAAGTAAAGAATTTGTAAACTCAAATCAGGAGCTCGTTAGCTGACTCACTATTTGGTACTTGGTTATTTAAGCTAGAATGGCTATCTGCTTTTAATTGTGATCGAAAGAAGATTTACAAGAGCGATCTTCTTTCGATCACAGACCGTATCAATAAGAGAATAGTGCAGATCCCTGTGTAGGTGCAGGCTTTGTCATTTGCGGTATTCTCTGCTTGGCATTTTGTAAATTCATCACAGCATGCTCCTGCCAGCGTAAAATATTTTCCATAAACGGTTTATATGAAGCTGTTGCTTCATCTCTCATTAGCTGTAAGCCAGCCGTAACATCTTTATCTTTGCCATCAGCTTTTTGGATGCAGTAAACAAGTGCTTCGATAATGGAAGGTGCGTTCTCGCCGTGTAATAGCCTTATGGCTGAGCCGTTTGCTGTTACACGGTGATAGGACGCTGGAACGAGCGCGGCATGCATTTCGTTATTTCCTTTTTAATTTTTTGTTTCAGGAATGTAGTACAGTTGTGTGCTCATGGAACAAACCATTTGTTCTGCATATAAGCTATAGGACAAGTATGTTGTAACTGGCAGCCAAGCTTCAAATTGTCTCAAAAAAAAACACTCCTTTTTCCAGAGGATTTAAGCAAAAATCCTGCCATATTGTATGCAGCAGTCGTTGGTTTGTTCCACAGTTTATGACGAAGGATGGATTTCACATACTGTTTTCCATGCTATTACATCATGCAAAATGGCTGTCAACGAATTCGTCGACAGCCATTTATAATTCATTTAATTTAGCTATGCTAAAGTACATTGTTGATTGTAGCGGAAGGCGCGAGACTCCTGCGTGCTGCAATCAACAGACACGTTTAACAAAGCCTTTAATTTAAGCAGTTGTCAAACCGCTCTCAAGTGTTTTAATCATTTGATCGCGATCTTCACGTGAGCTCTTTTGCCAAATCATTTCAAATAAAACACCCAGCCCTGGAAGAAGTGTTTCTTCTTTCCCTTCAATTGCGTCTTCAATGGTTGCCTCCAGCTGGGCAGGAGTATTTTCTTTCACATTTTGAATGACAGTTCCTCGTATGTTTAGATTCATTTTTATTCCTCCTTAAAAATAGAATACGTTTATTTTTCCCTGTAAATTCTTTTTTATCCGATGAACCTTCTATATAATGAAAGAATCGAGTTTGAAGGAGAGATGAAGTTTCATGAAGTTTTTGCAGTCAACACAAAACGTCCAGGTGAAGCAATGGAAAAAGCTATCCACTAAAAAAGGGAGAGATCAATCCGGTTTATTTTTGGTGGAAGGCTTTCATCTTGTGGAGGAAGCATTGCGTACACTGTTTATTGTAGAAGAAGTGATCATTCAAGAAGGTGTGGACATTCCGCATAGCTTTCAAACAGATGAGGTCGACATCACGATGGTAACGCGTGAAATTGTTGATATTATTGCTGAAACGGAGTATTCCCAAGGGATTTTTGCTGTATGTAAACAGGAGAATAAAGAAATCACGACGGCTGGCTTTGAACGGGTTCTTATTATCGATTCCGTTCAGGATCCGGGAAATATTGGCACCATGATTCGTACGGCTGATGCTGTTGGGATGGATGCAGTCGTTCTTGGGAAAGGTTCCGCCGATCCATACAATGCGAAGGTTCTGCGTTCTGCTCAGGGCAGCCATTTTCATCTGCCAATCATAAAAGCAGCGATTCAAGAGGTGCTGACAGAATTAAAGGAGCGAGATATACCAGTCTATGGGACTGCTCTTGAAGGAGGAAAGCCCTTTAAGGACGTGCCGTCTGGCGGGTCCTTTGCACTCATCATGGGCAATGAAGGGGCAGGGGTGCAGGATGAATGGCTCAAGCAATCGGATCAAAATCTCTATATCCCGATCTATGGTAAAAGTGAATCGCTTAACGTAGCAGTTGCAACAGGTGTCCTGCTGTATCATTTAAAAGGCTGATTCATTGAAAAAAGGTTTAAAACCTTGTCAAAGTAGTTTATAATAATAACGCATAATTAAAAACATTGACGGAGAAAAGTAACTTGTACAAGCCAATTAGGGAGAGTATGTCTTAGACTGAAAACATACTTTTGGTAAATACAAATGAAGTTCACCTCCTGAGTTGGCATCGGGACCACAATTGGTGTAAAGATGCATCGGTGTTATAAGCCGTTATCGATTTCATGAGTGAGCTAGGGACAATTATGTCCTTGCTAACTAGGGTGGTACCACGGATTCCAGCGCTTCGTCCCTATGTATAGGGAGGGCGCTTTTTTGTGTTCAAATCGATCTATCGAACCGTTTTGTAAGAAAGAGAAGATAAAGGAGGAATTCCAATATGGAAGAGAGACTCAAACAACTGCAGCAGGAAGCAATCGGGCGTGTTGAAGATGCACAAGCGCTTAAAGCGTTGAATGAAGTACGCGTAGCGTATCTTGGGAAAAAAGGTCCGATCACTGAGGTATTAAAAGGAATGGGTAAGCTTTCAGCTGAGGAACGGCCAAAAATAGGCGCAATGGCAAATGACGTGCGTGACGCTATTGCTTCTGCGATTGAAGAAAAACAGCAAAAGCTTGAGGCAGAAGCGATTCAAGCGCAGCTGGCTGAAGAAGGAATCGACGTAACGCTCCCTGGACGTTCTGTTAAAGCAGGAAACCATCATCCGCTGACAAATGTAGTTGAAGAAATAGAAAATCTGTTTATCAGTATGGGTTATAAAGTGGAAGAGGGTCCTGAGGTAGAGCAGGATTATTATAATTTTGAGGCGCTGAACCTTCCAAAGGGGCACCCTGCTAGAGATATGCAGGATTCGTTTTATATAACAGAAGAAATTTTATTGCGTACGCAAACCTCTCCAGTGCAAGTAAGAACGATGGAGCGTCATGCCGGGAATGGACCGGTTAAAATTATTTGCCCGGGAAAAGTATATCGCCGTGACAATGATGATGCGACGCATTCCCATCAGTTTATGCAAATTGAAGGATTGGTTGTCGATGAAAATATCCGTATGAGTGATCTAAAAGGAACGCTTGATATTTTTGCGAAGAAAATGTTCGGTGCGGACAGAGAAATTCGTCTTCGTCCTAGCTTCTTCCCGTTTACAGAGCCTTCAGTAGAGATGGATCTTTCATGTAAAATTTGTGGAGGAAAAGGCTGTAATGTATGTAAAGCAACTGGCTGGATTGAGATTTTAGGAGCGGGAATGGTTCATCCTAACGTTCTTGAAATGGCTGGCTTTGATTCTAAAAAATATACAGGCTTTGCTTTTGGCATGGGAGTTGAGCGGATTGCTATGCTGAAGTATGGTGTTGATGATATCCGCCATTTCTATACGAATGACCACCGTTTCTTAAACCAATTTAACCGAAGCGAAATTAACTAAGTTTAGGGAGGTAAAAAGATGTTTGTATCTTATAAATGGCTTCAGGATTATGTTGATTTATCCGGCATCACTCCTGAAGAGCTGGCAGAAAAAATTACACGCTCCGGAATTGAGGTTGAAGGCGTTGAAGTTCCGGGAAAAGGCCTTGAAAATGTAGTAGTTGGCCATGTATTGTCATGTGAAAAGCATCCGGAAGCGGATAAACTAAATAAATGCCTTGTGGACGTTGGTGAAGAAGAGCCGGTTCAAATTATTTGTGGTGCGGCCAATGTTGCAAAAGGTCAAAAGGTAGCTGTTGCAAAGGTAGGAGCGGTGCTTCCTGGCAATTTTAAAATAAAAAAAGCGAAGCTTCGCGGCGAGGTTTCGATGGGCATGATTTGCTCCTTGCAGGAAATTGGAGTTGAAGGCAAGCTTGTGCCGAAGGAATTCGCTGATGGCATTTATAACTTCCCGAACAATGCCATTGTAGGGACAAGTGCGATTGAAGCGTTAAATTTGGATGATTCCATTCTGGAGCTAAGTTTAACACCTAACCGCTCTGATGCGATGAGTATGCTAGGCGTTGCGTATGAGGTAGCAGCCATTCTTGATCGTGAAGTGAAGCTTCCGGAGCTGGAGTACAAAACAGTTTCAGAGGAAGCATCAAGCGTAGTATCTGTTGATGTTGAGGCAAAGGAAGAAAATCCGCTTTATCTTGCAAAGGTGATTCGTAATGTGCGCATTGCTCATTCACCTCTTTGGATACAAAACCGATTAATGGCTGCTGGTATTCGACCTCATAATAATGTAGTCGATATTACAAATTATGTATTGCTTGAATACGGACAGCCGCTTCATGCATTTGATTTGGACCGATTGGAAACGAATAAGCTCGTGATTCGTTTAGCGAATGAAGGAGAAACAATCGAAACACTTGATGATGCGAAGAGAGTGCTAGAACCTCATCAGCTTGTGATCACAAATGGAAAAACACCAGTCGCACTTGCAGGTGTAATGGGTGGTGCCAACAGTGAAGTGACAGATCAAACAACAAATGTCATACTCGAGTCCGCATACTTTTTACCATCCTCTGTTCGTCAAACATCAAAAGATCATGGCTTACGGAGTGAAGCAAGCTCACGCTTTGAAAAAGGTGTCGACCCAAATCGGGTGAAGCTTGCAGCAGAGCGTGCAGCACAGCTTCTTGCATTGTATGCTGATGGCGAAGTGCTAAACGGAACGGTTGCATTTGATCAGCTAGATAAAAATGAGAAATCAATCTCCATTGAGCTTGAAAAGATTAATCGTGTGCTCGGCATGTCGTTAACAACGGATGAAGTTCTTGATTTATTCCGACGTTTACAATTTGATGCTAAAGCAAAAGATGAAATGATTACGGTCTCTGCACCGACACGCCGCGGTGATCTTGTGATTGAAGAGGATCTAATTGAAGAGGTGGCACGTCTTTATGGCTATGATCACATCCCAATGACTCTTCCTGTCCATTCCAGCAATCCTGGGGGGTTAACACCTCATCAGCAAAAACGACGTCTTGTACGTCAGGTGCTTGAAGGTGCAGGCATGATGCAAACGATCACGTATTCACTGACTAATGATGCAAAAGCAAAAGAGTTTGCGCTGGATGTGCGCGAACCGGTTAAGCTGTTAATGCCAATGAGTGAAGAGCGCAGCAACCTTCGTCTAAGCATTGTTCCGCAGCTATTGGAGAGCGTTACTTATAATGCAGCTAGACAGCTTGATTCCGTTGCTTATTATGAAACAGGATCTGTCTTTTTGCAGGAGGAAGGTGTGGTTCTTCCAAGAGAAGAAGAACATCTGGCAGGAGCACTAACCGGCCTTTGGCAGTACCATGCTTGGCAGGGGGAGAAAAAGCCAGTTGATTTTTACGTGGCAAAAGGACTTTTAGATGCGCTGTGGGAACGATTAGATCTGGCAGATCATATTCGCTACGAAAAAAGCACAGAAGAAAATCTGCATCCAGGGCGTACGGCCGCAATTATGTTAAATGGAAAGAAAATTGGCTTTGTCGGTCAAGTGCACCCATTTAAACAAAAAGAGCTCGATTTAAAAGAAACATATGTGTTTGAAGTGAATCTAGAGCCTGTATTTAATACCGAGATAGGTGAATTGAGATATCAAACCATCCCGCGTTTCCCTTCTGTAACGCGAGATATTGCCCTTGTGGTGGATCGTGAAGTTCTTGGAGGAACACTGGAATCAATCATTAAAGAAGCGGGTGGATCTTTATTAAAATCCGTGAAGCTGTTTGATTTATATGAGGGTGAACATATGGAAAACGACAAGAAGTCCCTAGCCTTCTCACTCATATATATGGATCCGGAAAGAACACTTACAGATGAAGAAGTTGTCAAAACGCATGATAAAGTCCTATCAGCTGTAAAAGAACAAGTAAACGCTGAACTAAGAGGATAAACAAAATAATCGTTACGAATAAAAAACCCACCTCGGAATGATATGCTCCCCTTTAGGTAGACAGATTTAAAAATAAAATCTGCTACTTTAAAGGGGCGTATTTTTTTTGCCTAAAAGAACTTACTCTGCGGAGGATAAATTAGAAATCCTGAATGCATGTGAGATTGGAACCTATTCAATCAATGAAATCACCCAAATGTACAAGGTGCATAGATCTAGCATTATG
>NZ_JXRP01000019.1 GCF_000829435.1 Jeotgalibacillus soli | reverse complement strand
TCTGGGGTACCCTCAAGTGTGAAAAGTATTCTTTACATAAGTATGATACGTTTGAAGAGCTTTCGAAGGCGAATGATAAATACATTCAATTCTATAACCATGATCGATACCAGAAACGACTAAGCGGCTTTAGCTCCATGGAATATAGAGCTAAAGCCGCTTAAATCTTTTTTATTATTTCCACTGTCTACTTGACAGGGGGCAGTTCAAAGGGGTCAGACCCCTTCAACGAACTAAAGCGAACTGTGCTTCTTCGCTTTCTGTGTATTGGCAAAGTGAAGCTTCACGTAGTGGTTGAGTGCATCCGCGCCCATTTTATTGATTAGCTTTCCTGCTGCGATGTCGACTTTTGCTCCGGCTCCTTTTGGCAGCTGAAAGCCTGCTTCGTCACTTAGCTGGTCCATTGCACGCAAAAAGGCGTAGCGTGCAATAATAGATGCTGCGGCCACAGAGAGGTGAATCCCTTCTGCTTTTGTGCTGAAGTAGACATTGTCACGAACAATCTTTTTTTGGCCTTGAAGATGTCTGTAATAAATACTTTTTTCGGCAAATTGATCAATCAGAATGCCTTCTGGCTGCTCTGGCTTGATTTTCTCAAGCAGATGCAGAATGGCTTGGTTATGTAAGACCGCTTTTATTTTTCCTTGGGACCAACCCTGACCCTGACGTTCGTTATATTTCTCGTTTGGCAGTGTTAGCAGGCTATATGGAATGGTCTGCAGTAATTTTTTTGCAATGATGATGATCATTGGATCCGTTAAATTCTTGGAGTCTTTTACGCCGTATTCTTTTAATAGCTCGAGCTGATCCCCTCTAACATAGGAAGCAACGACAGTAATCGGACCAAAATAATCTCCTGTTCCTACTTCGTCCGTCCCAATGAGCGACATTACAGAGATGTTGGCTGGCAAAACAGCTGTACCTGTAGAGGAGGATTTCTGTGTTGGAATGGAAGGGGATGAGCCCCAGCGAGCTGCTTCTATACGCGCTTCCTTCCCTTGGAAAAGGACTTTTCCTGACCTGTATGCAGTAATGGCGCATCCGGCTGTTTTCGCTGCAAAAATAGCGCCCGCCGGTATGGTGGAAGTAATGGAAGAATGATAAAAATTTTTCATTTTGTTAATCGTTTCAGCTGATACTTGCAGAACAGTATTTGACAAATGAGTGACCCCTTTTTGTATAATCTTTACTATTTTTCGACAGGATTGTATCTTTTCTTTTCATCTTGAAAAGTATCATGTTATGATAGTGATTAGGATTCTCGAGAATGGGGGCTTATACGTTGTCTCATGATGAAAAAAACCGCATAAGCGTTGATATCTATGGACAATCATACTCCATTGTTGGCAGAGAGTCCACGTCGCATATCAGACTCGTCGCCTCAATGGTAGATGATAAAATGAGAGAGATTAATACGATTAATCCTTCACTTGATACAGCAAAGCTTGCCGTACTTACAGCTGTAAATGCTGTTCATGACTATTTAAAACTTAAAGAAGAATTAGAAGAGTTAGAGAATGAATTAAAACGACTAAAGGGTTGAATATTTGATGTTAGATTTGGCATTGTTTATTTTAATGATAATAGGCTTTTTCGTTGGACTGCGCCGTGGATTTATCCTTCAGCTTATTCATATGATTGGGTTTTTCGTCGCATTTTTCGTTGCCTATTTATATTATGATGTCCTTGCACCAAAGCTTACACTATGGGTTCCATATCCAGCTTTTGATAGTCATTCTGAGCTGCGAATGATTACAGAATCAATTAATTTTGAAGAATCTTATTACCGGATTATTGCTTTTTCAATCATTTTCTTTGCAGTAAAGCTGTTGATGCAGCTAATTGGCTCTATGTTTGACTCCATTTCACAATTTCCTATTCTGCGTCCGTTAAACGTATTTGGAGGAGGTATTCTGGGGGTTTTGGAAGTGTATTTTATCTTCTTTATCCTTTTATACATAGCAGCGATGCTTCCAATTGCATCGGTTCAGAGCGCCTTGGACGGTTCCTGGATTGCAAAATTTATTTTGACAAACACACCCATTTTTTCCGAGCAGGTAAAGGAATGGTGGCTTGAGTCACGCCCCTCTTAAGCGAAGCATAATGGCATGTTTGTTTTGGAATAGGTAAATACAGCCTGTATCTCCCGCGTGGCGGAGGCCAGGCTTTTTCTTTTGTTCATTAATTTGCTACCATTAGAAGTACCATAATGCTAAGAGTGGAGGACTGTATGTTGAATAAAAAAGATATTATCAAGCTGTTGGAAATGATTGCTTTATATATGGAGCTTAAAGGTGAAAATCCGTTTAAAATATCTGCGTTTCGTAAAGCCGCACAGGCCATTGAAACAGATGACCGAAGTCTATCACAAATAGATGATCTGACGCAGATGAAAGGTGTAGGAAAAGGGACAGCCTCCGTCATTACCGAGTTCATTGAAACCGGTGAATCAAGTGTGTTGAAATCATTGAAGGAAGAAGTACCTGAAGAACTTGTGCCATTATTGAAGCTGCCCGGCCTTGGCGGAAAGAAAATTGCAAAGCTTTATCAGGAGCTTAATGTACAAAGCATCGATGATTTAAAGAATGTATGTGAACAGCATCTTGTCCAAGGACTAGCTGGGTTTGGCAAAAAAACGGAAGAGAAAATTCTTGCTGCCATTCAGGAGGTGGGAAGCCGCCCGGATCGATTACCGATCGCTTTTATGCTGCCGATTGCAGATGAAATCGATGTTGTTCTCTCTGGAATTCCTGAAGCTGAGCAGTACTCTCGTGCAGGAAGTCTCCGCCGCACTCGTGAAACGATAAAAGATCTCGATTATATTATTTCAACGAAAAACCCTTCTGCTGTTCGAGATGCGCTCATTTCTATTAAAGGAGTGAAGGAAATTATTTCAAATGGTGATACAAAGGTCTCAATCATTTTGGACCGGGATTATGACGTATCAGTGGATTTTCGTTTAGTGAAGGAAGAATCGTTTGCAACAACGCTTCATCATTTTACTGGATCCAAGGATCACAATGTGAAAATGAGACAGTTAGCGAAGGAGCGAGGCGAAAAAATTAGTGAATATGGAGTAGAATCCATTGAGACTGGAGAAGTTACTCACTTTCATTCAGAAATCGATTTTTATCAGCATTTTGATCTGCCGTTTATTCCACCTGAGGTTAGAGAGGATGGAACGGAGGTGGAACGCTACTCTAATGCAGAGCCGTTGCTTGAACGAGAGGATATGAAAGGTGATCTTCATATGCACACAACGTGGTCAGATGGTGCCTATTCACTTGAAGAAATGATAGAGGCGTGTCGTGCAAAGGGCTACGAATATATGGCTATCACAGATCACTCTCATTATTTAAAGGTTGCCAATGGACTTTCTGCTGAGCGGCTTCGCAAACAAATCACTGAAATTAAAAAACTGAATGCCCGTTATGATGATATTGAAATTCTAGCAGGTGTTGAGATGGATATACTGCCTGACGGATCACTTGACTTTGATGATGAGCTATTGGCGGAGCTTGATATAGTGATCGCTTCAATTCACTCAAGCTTTTCGCAATCAAGAGAACAGATCATGGAGAGGCTGCAAACGGCATTAGATAATCCGCATGTCGATATTATTGCGCACCCAACCGGCCGAATCGTTGGTGAAAGAAAAGGCTACGATGTAGATATGGAAGAGCTAATTAAACAAGCAGCAAAAACAAAGACTGCGTTAGAGCTAAATGCTAACCCGCATCGTTTTGATTTGAATGCGGAAAATGTGGCACTCGCAAAATCGCTTAAGGTACCGATCGTTATCAACACAGATGCCCACGACATTAGCCATTTGAATTTTATGGATTTGGGCGTCCGGGTAGCAAAAAAAGGATGGCTTAAGAAGGAAGATGTGTTAAATACCAAATCATGGTCAGCGTTATCGGAGTTTTTAAATCGATAAGAACATGAATGGCAGAAAGCGCCCTGGCATCGTGCACTACCGTTCTGTCGGCGAGAAGCACTGACAACACCAGCATTATATATGCCAATCGCAGCTGAACGACCGCTTTGCGCTTTTTATAAGGAGGAACGTTATGAATGATAAAGCGATTAGAACGCTAGAGTTTAATAAAATTAAGCAGCAAGTAATGGAACATGCTGCTTCTGCGCTTGGTGCAGCAAGAATAGATAAAATGGCACCATCCACAAATTTAGAAGAAGTGATTCAGTGGCAGGATGAAACAGATGAAGCGGCAACTGTTCTCCGTTTAAGAGGGGGTATGCCGCTCGGGGGGATGCATGATATTTGGGCACATATAAAGCGTGCGGAAATTGGAGGCACGCTAAGTCCGCATGAATTGGTGCAGGTAGCGAGTACAATTCGCGCGAGCAAAACCATTCGTTTATTTATTGAAAAGCTGGTGGATGAGGATGAATTATCTCTTCCAATATTAAAGAATAAAAAAGATACCATGGCGATTTTAACCCCGCTTGAACATGCCATTTTTGAGGCAATTGATGAAAGCGGAGAGGTATTGGACTCAGCGAGTGCAGAACTTAGAAGCATCAGACAGCGAATTCGTTCAAGTGAGAGCAGGATTCGTGAAAGACTGGAAGGAACGATCCGTTCTAGAAATGCACAGACGATGCTCTCGGATGCAATTATTACGATTCGAAATGACCGCTATGTTATTCCTGTGAAGCAAGAATATCGCGGTCATTACGGCGGGATTATTCATGATCAGTCTTCATCAGGGCAAACACTTTTTATTGAACCTGAAGCAGTTGTGAATTTAAACAATCAGTTGAGAGAAATCCGCTTAAAAGAACAGGAAGAGATCGAAAGGATTTTAATCGGGCTAAGTGCAGCTGTTAGTGAGGAAGCATACGATCTGTTATTAACAGTGGATGTTCTTGGAGAGATCGATTACATGTTTGCAAAAGCAAAATACGGGCGTGTGATCAAGGCCACAAAGCCCGAAGTGAATGATCAGGGTATTATTAAATTAAATAAGGCAAGACATCCTCTTTTGCCAATTGATGAAGCCGTAGCCAATGATATTTTTCTCGGTGAGGATTTTACGACGATTGTTATTACAGGTCCCAATACCGGAGGGAAAACAGTTACGTTAAAGACGATCGGTCTTTGTACGTTAATGGCGCAAGCCGGATTACCCCTTCCTGTTTTAGACGGTTCAAAAATCGCGGTTTTCGAATCTGTTTATGCAGATATTGGGGACGAGCAGTCCATTGAACAAAGCTTAAGTACCTTTTCATCACATATGGTAAATATAGTAGACATCCTAAAACAAATGGATAGCGGCAGTCTTGTTTTGTTTGATGAGCTTGGTGCAGGAACTGATCCTCAGGAAGGGGCGGCGCTTGCCATTTCTATTTTGGATGAGGTGCACAATAAAGGCGCGCGCGTCGTAGCGACAACCCATTATCCTGAATTAAAAGCCTATGGCTATAATCGCGACGGAGTCGTAAACGCCAGTGTAGAATTTGACGTGGACACTTTAAGTCCGACATACCGTCTATTAATTGGTGTACCGGGTCGGAGCAATGCGTTTGAAATATCAAAGCGTCTTGGTTTAGAGCAATCGGTGATTGACCATGCTAAATCATTTGTTGGAACGGACAGCAAAGCAGTAGAAAGCATGATTGCATCATTAGAATCTAGCCGTAAGCAGGCAGAGCGAGATTATGAAGATGCACATGATTATTTAAAACAAGCTGAAAAGCTTCATAAAGACATCCAGAAGCAAATGATCGAGTTTTATGAAAAAAGAGATGAATTATATGAAAAAGCACGTGGAAAAGCGAGCGAAATAGTTGAGCAGGCGAAAATAAAATCAGAAGAAATTATGACTGACTTGCGAAAACTAAGATTGGAAAAAAACGCAGAAGTAAAAGAACACGAGCTCATTGATGCAAGAAAGCGACTTGAGGATGCGGCTCCTATACAATCAAAGAAAACGGGTAAATCAAAATCTCCTTCATCTTCATCTGTAGCAAGAATCCTTCAGCCTGGAGATGAAGTTAAGGTTCTTACGTTTGGTCAGAAGGGTTATTTAATTGAACAGACCGCTGAGAAGGAGTGGAGTGTTCAAATTGGTATTTTAAAAATGAAGGTAAATGAAGCGGATATGGAATTTATGAAATCAGAGAAAAAAGCTGAGCCAAAGCCGCTCGCAACAGTAAGAGGGAAAGATTTTCATGTCGGTTTGGAGCTTGATCTTCGGGGGGAAAGGTTTGAAAATGCCCTCATGCGAGTTGATAAATACATTGACGATGCCTTGCTTGCAGGATATCCGCGTGTTTCAATTATTCATGGAAAAGGGACGGGTGCATTACGACAGGGTGTTCAGGAGAAGCTTAAAAATCATCGGTCTGTCAAAAATGTGCGTCTTGGTGAAGCGGGTGAAGGCGGCAGCGGGATTACCGTGGTAGAATTTAAGTAAGTGATGTAAATAATGAACAAAGGTGGCATTTGTACATGAGCGGATTTTGGCAGTACCCCTTGGTTGAAACAGCAGGATATTATAGTGTAGTCGTGCTTTGTATTATCGTATTTTTAGCTATTTTTGAGGCTGTTACGAAGTATGAGAATTGGGAAGAAATCAAGAAGGGAAATCTGGCTGTAGCGATGGCTACAGGCGGTAAAATTTTTGGTATTGCCAATATTTTTCGTTATTCAATCGATCAGCATGATTCATTATTAGCGATGATTGGCTGGGGGATGTTCGGATTTATGCTGTTGCTCATTGCTTATTTTATGTTTGAGTTTCTAACTCCAAAGTTTCGTGTAGATGAGGAAATAAAGAATAATAATCGAGCGGTCGGATTGATTTCAATGGTGATTTCAGTGGGGCTATCCTACGTGATTGGGGCAAGTATCTAATAGGGGGAACTGAAATGGAGACGCTCGCAAAGGTGCTTATTGTTTGCTGCGCAGCATTTATGGTATTGGGAATCGTTTATTTGTTTATCTCTTGAACAGAGAAGGCACAGAAAATTATCATGATTTCTGTGTCTTTTTTCATATGTTAAATTGTAACCGCTTTCTATTTCGATTATAATAAATATAGTAATGGGAATTTTCAATTAATTTATTAAGTTTTAAGGGGGGATTTACATGTCAGAACAGCCTTGGCTTGCGCTTTATCCCGACACAATTCCTACACAGCTAACGTATGAGCAAAAGCAGGTTCACGCATATTTGACGGAGGCAGCAAAGAATTATCCAGAAAAGATGGCCATTCACTTCATGGGGAAAGAATTTTCGTATAAAGAAGTGAACGAAAGCTCGCTGAAAATGGCGAAGTATCTACAGGACATTGGTGTGGAAAAGGGTGACCGTGTAGCAATTATGCTGCCGAATACGCCAGCTTCCGTTATTGCCTATTATGGTATCCTGTTTGCCGGTGGTGTTGTGGTTCAAACCAATCCACTTTACACAGAACGTGAAATTGAATACCAGATGAAGGACTCGGGTGCAAAGGTCATTATTACGCTTGATATTTTATTTCCGCGTGTATCAAAAGTTTTTAAAAACACTAGTTTAGAGCATATGATTATCACAGGGATAAAGGATTTTCTGCCGTTTCCTAAAAATTTTATCTATCCTTTTATTCAAAAAAAGCAGTATGGAATTACGGTGAAGGTGGAGCACAGCGGCAGCAATCACCTGCTAACAGAAATCTTGAAAATTTCATCACCGACTCCAAAAGAGCAATCATTTAATTTTGAGGAAGATATTGCTATTATTCAGTATACAGGCGGCACTACTGGATTTCCAAAAGGCGTGATGCTGACGCACAAAAATTTGATTGCCAATGCTTCAATGTGTGATGCCTGGCTTTATAAAAACAAAAAAGGAGAAGAAAGCATTCTTGGCATTCTCCCATTTTTCCATGTGTACGGTATGACAACAGTTATGATTCTTTCTGTTATGCAAGGCTACAAAATGATACTGCTTCCGAAATTTGACGTCGAAACTACATTAAAAACGATCCACAAGCAACGCCCAACCATTTTCCCGGGTGCGCCAACGATCTATATTGGCATCTTAAATCATCCAGAGCTAAGTAAATATGATTTATCTTCCGTTGAATCTTGTCTTAGCGGTTCAGCACCGCTTCCTGTTGAGGTTCAGGAAAAATTTGAACAGGTAACAGGAGGCAAGCTGGTTGAAGGCTATGGATTAACTGAGTCATCTCCCGTTACACATGCGAACTTTATATGGGATCAAAAGAGAATTAAAGGGAGTGTTGGCGTACCGTGGCCTGATACGGATTCGCGGATTTTATCCATGGAAACAGGTGAACCGCTTCCCCCTGGAGAAATCGGAGAAATTATTGTCAAAGGTCCGCAAATTATGAAGGGATACTGGAATCAGCCGGAAGAAACCGCGGCAACTATACGAGATGGATGGCTGCATACAGGGGATTTAGGCTACATGGATGAGCAAGGATTCTTTTATGTGGTGGACCGCAAGAAGGATATGATCATTGCGGGTGGGTTTAATATTTATCCACGCGAGATTGAAGAAGTGATGTATGAGCACCCAGCTGTCCAGGAAATTGTAACCGTCGGTGTGCCAGATACGTACCGCGGTGAAACAGTTAAAGCTTTTATTGTGTTAAAGCAAGGACATCATACAACAGAAGAAGAACTTGATGAATATGCCCGTCAGCACCTTGCATCATACAAGGTACCAAGAATCTATGAATTCAGAGATGAGCTGCCCAAAACGGCTGTTGGTAAAATTCTTAGAAGAAAGCTTGTTGAAGAAGAAAAAGAAAAACAACAGGCCAATAAAAAGCTTGGATAATAAGACGGGAAAGAGGGCAACTATTTGACTCTTTCCAATTATTCTATTGTAGGATTATACTTGACGAGAGTATAATTACTTAGTAAGATAAAAATATGAATGAATAATCATTCATATTTTTATTTTTCTTTTTAATGACTATTTTAAAGGTAATTGTTAATTTTTGTACTTTGTTGATTGGAGCGGAAGGCGAAGGCCTTTCGCTCCAATCAACAGACAAGTTTAACAAAGTCTTCTGAATAAATCATTGATTATGTAACGAAAGGCGATGACCCGATGAAACGAGATAAACCAAAGTTCAAACAAATTATAGATGCTGCAGTAGTGGTCATTGCTGAAAAAGGCTACCATCAAGCACAAGTGTCAAAAATTGCGAAACAAGCAGGTGTTGCAGACGGAACGATCTATCTTTATTTTAAAAACAAAGAGGATATTTTAATCTCATTGTTTGAAGAGAAGATGGGTCAATTCGTTGAAAAGATCCGGAACAAAATGGCACGCAAGGAAAGTGCAGTCGATCAATTATATGTTTTAGTAGAGAACCACTTTTTAATGCTGTCTGAAGATCAACATCTGGCAATTGTCACACAGCTGGAATTACGTCAATCAAATAAAGATATTCGCTTAAAAATAAATAAGGTTTTAAAGGAATATCTTTTATTGGTTGATGAGGTATTACATAGCGGAGTTGAGTCTGGTGATTTTTCCGAAGATTTGGATATCCGGCTAGCAAGACAGATGGTTTTTGGTACAATAGATGAAGTAGCGACCACCTGGGTGATAAATGAGCAAAAATATGATATTAATAAGCTTGCTCCGGGTGTCCACTCATTAATTGCAAAAGGCTTAAGACCATAGAATAGGGGGGAAGAGGATGGGCTTCTTATCATGCAAGATCGAAAACCAGATTGCGCTCGCTGCCATTCAGCGCCCGCCGGCCAATGCACTATCAAGCGAGCTTGTTGCTGAAATTGATGAGTGGCTAACGAGTGTTGAACATGATGCCGATGTACGTGTACTGCTTATCCATGGTGAAGGGCGCTTCTTTTCAGCTGGAGCAGATATAAAAGAATTCACCGAAATTAAAGATGGCAAGGCGTTTGGAGAGCATGCAAAAAAAGGACAGCGTGTATTTGAACGTATCGAAACATTTAGTAAGCCTATCATTGCTTCTATTCATGGTGCTGCATTAGGAGGCGGGCTGGAGCTTGCAATGTCCTGTCATATCCGCTATGTAAGTGAAACGGCAAAACTTGGGCTGCCAGAGCTTCAGCTGGGGCTTGTTCCCGGCTTTGCGGGCTCGCAGCGGCTGCCAAGATATGTTGGGATTCCAAAAGCAACTGAGATGCTATTAACCAGCGAACCGATCTCGGGTGCTGAAGCGGTTCAATGGGGACTTGTAAACCAAGCGTTCCCAGAGGAAGAAGTATTCGAAAAATCGAAAGCGCTTGCAAGAAAAATTGCGAAGAAAAGCCCGGTCTCAGTTAAAGCAGCCCTTGATCTATTGCAGTATGCAAAAACCGCTGATTTTCAGCAAGGGGTAGACAAAGAAGCGGAATGGTTTGGTGAAGTATTTTCATCAAAAGATGCAAAAGAAGGAATAGAAGCCTTTATTCAAAAAAGAACACCGGTATTTAAGGGAGAATAATTCACGATACAAACGGAGGGAACAAGGATGAACTTTTACGTTTTAATGAAGCGAACATTTGATACTGAGGAAAAGATTGCAATAAACGGGGGACAGATTGCGGAAGATGGTGCAGAGTTCATTATCAATCCATACGATGAGTATGCGATTGAGGAAGCGATACAATTGCGGGACGAGCATGACGGAGAGGTGACAGTTGTTTCTGTAGGCTCAGAAGAAGCCGAAAAACAGCTAAGAACAGCTCTTGCGATGGGTGCAGACAAGGCGGTTCTTATTAATATCGAGGACGATGTGGAGGAAACAGATCAATTCACAACAGCTCGTATTCTAGCAGAATATCTGAAGGATAAGGAAGCTGATCTGATCCTTGCAGGAAATGTAGCCATTGATGGCGGGTCGGGTCAAGTAGGACCGCGCGTTGCTGAACAGCTGAATATCCCGTACGTTACCACAATTACGAGTATCAAGATCGATGGGGAAACCGTCACAATTGTACGTGATGTAGAAGGGGATTCAGAAACGCTTGAGACATCCCTTCCGCTTCTTGTAACGGCACAGCAAGGCTTAAATGAACCGCGTTACCCATCTCTTCCAGGGATCATGAAAGCGAAGAAAAAACCTCTTGAAGAGCTGGAACTCGATGATTTGGATTTAGAGGAAGACGATGTTGAAGCAAAAACGAAAACGATTGAAATCTACCTTCCGCCTAAGAAGGAAGCAGGAAGAGTCCTTGAAGGTGAAATTGATCAGCAGGTAAAAGAGCTTGTCGATCTGCTTCACAAGAATAATAAAGTCGTATAAAGGAAGATTTCAGCAGACGAAATAAATACAACATCATCACTTTTCAGGAGGTTAACGAAAATGGGGAAAAAGGTTTTAGTATTAGGAGAAATGAGAGATGGTGCACTGCGTAACGTGTCATTTGAAGCGCTAGCAGCAGGAAGAACCATTGCTAACGACGGTGAAGTAGTAGGGGTACTTATTGGAGAAACAGTAGCTTCGCAGGGTCAAGAGCTAATTGCGTACGGTGCAGATCGTGTTGTGGTGGTGGAAGATGAGAAGCTGAAGCACTATTCTTCTGATGGTTTTGCTCAAGCATTTTTGGCTGTAGTTGAAGCTGAAGGTCCTGAAGGAATTGTTTTTGGACATACGGCACTAGGGAAAGATTTGTCACCGCGTATTGCAGGGAAGCTGGGAAGCGGCTTGATCTCCGATGTGACTTCATTGGAAGGAGAAGGAGACGACGTGGTGTTTGTCCGTCCAATCTATAGCGGAAAAGCATTTGAGAAAAAAATGGTCAAGGAAGGAATTGTTTTTGCGACAATTCGCCCGAACAACATTGCTCCATTAGAGAAAGATGCTTCACGCAGCGGAAAGGTAATAACGCTTTCTGCAGAGATAAAAGACCTTCGTACAATTATTAAAGATGTTGTAAGAAAGGCTACAGAAGGAGTCGATTTATCTGAAGCTAAGGTCGTTATAGCAGGCGGGCGCGGAGTGAAAAGCGAAGACGGCTTCAAGCCGCTTCAAGAGCTTGCAGATGTGCTTGGTGGAGCAGTCGGAGCTTCCCGAGGTGCATGTGATGCGGAATACTGCGATTACTCACTGCAAATTGGTCAAACCGGAAAGGTCGTTACACCAGACCTTTATATCGCTTGCGGTATCTCGGGAGCCATTCAGCATTTAGCGGGTATGTCCAACTCGAAAGTGATTGTAGCGATCAATAAAGATCCTGAAGCAAATATTTTCAAAGTAGCAGACTATGGGATCGTAGGTGACCTATTTGAGGTTATCCCGCTGCTGACAGAAGAGTTTAAGAAGTTAAAGGTAGCAACATCTTAATAGCACGAATGGAAAAGCCATTCAGTTTGGAGATTCACTTTCCTAAACTGGGTGGTTTTTTGCGAGTTTATCCATTGGTAATTAAAAATGAAAATCATTCTCAATATTTTTTAAAAGCTTATTGACAACCATTCTCAACTAAAGTAGACTGAATATTATCAACGATAATCATTCTCAATTATATGAGAATATTTGTCATTGATAGTATACATAGATCACAGGAGGTAGGAATATGAATGTTAGGAAGCTTTGGCTTATCGCCATTCTAGCGCTTCTTGCTGTAGTTATGGTGGCGTGCGGTTCAGATTCAGCTGATGAAGCTGCATCAGGTTCCGTTGATACCAACTCAGACGAAGCAGTAAAAGCGAGCGAGGAGTTAGAAGGTGAGCTAGTTATTTATTCATCTAGAAAAGAAGAATTTGTCCAGCCGATTTTGGATAAGTTTACAGAGCAAACAGGGGTAGAGGTTCATTTGCTTGCAACAGATGAAACGGTAGTAAATCGTATTGTGGAAGAGCAAGTGAACCCACAGGCAGACATTTTCTTTTCAAATGACACTGCAGCGATGGAGTACCTTCATTTAGAAGGGATTTTACAGCCGTATGAAGGTGAAGATGCGAAAGTGATTGATGAGAAATATCGTGCAAGTGATAATTCTTGGATTGGGTTATCTGCACGTACACGCGGCTTTATCTATAACAAGGATTTGATTTCGGAAGAGGAAATGCCTCAAACGATTGAAGAGCTTGCAGATCCAAAATGGGATGGCCAATATGCGATCACTCGTGGCGGCAACGGATCGATGATTGCTCACGTAGCGGCTCTTCGCGCTGAGTGGGGAGATGACAAAACAGCTGAGTGGCTGCAGGAAAGCGGCAAAAACGCAGGTGCTGTTTTATCAGGACATGGAGATATTCGTAAAGCTGTCGGCGCTGGTGAGTTTAAGTTTGGCTTAGTAAATAACTATTATTACCATCAGCAGCTAGCTGAAGCAGAAGGAAACAATGTAGGCTTCATCTATCCTGACCAAGGTGAAGATGAAATGGGCGCTTTTGTTAATGCTGCAGGAATCGGCTTTATCAATGGTGCACCAAATCCAGAGAATGCTGAAGCATTTATCTCATTTATGCTTGAAGAAGACAATATGAAAGATTTTGCGTTCAACAGCAAGGAAGTTCCACTTCATCCTGATGTGGAAGCAGTACCTGAAGCACTGCCAATCAGCGAGTATAAAACGATGGACATACCATTAAGTGAGCTAGGCCCAGTTTGGAATGATGCCAAACAATTAATCGAACAGTCGGGTCTTCCGCTTGAAGTCCAATAATAAAATAGGTCTGAAGGTTCGAGGGTTTTTCTCTCGAACTTTTAGTCGTATTTTTAGTTCCTCGCAATCACCAGGTCTCGCGTTAAGTGCAATGGTTGTCTTAACGGGGATTTTAATGGTGATTCCTGTCATTTATATCGCTGTCCGTTCATTTGATAATGGTAGTCAACGCTGGTTGGAATTGCTAGACACTCGTATACCCTTCTTATTAGAAAAAACACTGAGCCTAACACTGGCTGTCACGCTATTAGGTTTACTGATTGGTGTAATACTTGCAATACTTGTAGTTAATACCAATTTGCCGGGAAGAAGAATTTGGAGATGGCTGCTGGTTATCCCGCTCACGATTCCTCCGTATGTAGGAGCAGTTTCATATATTATCCTTTTGGGACCCAGTGGTTGGGTTGAAGGATGGTTCGGTTCAACGATTGATGTTTTTTCTTTCCCAATCGTCGTATTAATTCTTACTGGATTTACATATCCGTATATTTATTTAATTGTCAGCGCATCCTTACAAAAAATTAACCCTTCCTTTGAAGAGGCGGGGTATATAAGCGGGTTATCTCCATTAGGTGTAATTCGTAAAGTAACCATTCCAATGGTCCGGCCGGCTATTGGATCGGGAGCAATTTTAGTAGCGCTCTATATTGTCAGTGATTTTGGTGCTGTAGCCATGCTAAGGTATCCAACATTTACGCAGGCAATCTATTTCCAAATGGGAAGCTTTGATCGAGTTGGTGCATCAATTTTCAGTTTAATTCTTATTTTGATTACCCTGGTATTTTTATATCTGCAGTATTTGTCCAAAAGAAGAATGAAATTTTATCAAATTGATGGAACGAGCAAGGAACCGGTACTGATTGATCTTGGAAAATGGAAAACGCCAGCGCTGCTATTTGTTGGCACCGTTTTTGGTTTGTTTGCTGCGATACCAATCGCTGTGCTCCTTTATTGGAGCGGCATTGCAGTGGCTTCCGGTGTCATTGATTCGAGGTTTTTCCAGTTTACAATGAACAGCTTTACAGCAGCAGCCATTACCTCAGCGCTCTGTCTCGTATTCGCCCTGCCGTTAATTTATGTGAAAACACGTTTTAGCAGTGTACTTTCACGGATGGTGGATGTCATAAGTTATTTGAGTTATGCGCTTCCGGGTGTTATTGTGGCATTAGGTGTGATTTTTATTTTTATCAATTATCTTCCATTCATGTACGGGACCATCGCCATGTTGATTATGGCTTATATGATGAGATTTTTACCTCAATCACTCCAGTCAACAGAATCGTCCATGGGGCAGGTTTCACCAAAAATTGATGAAGCCGCGTTAAGCTTAGGGAGAAGACCAGTGCAAGTGTTGAATCAGGTTATCTTACGATTAATACAGCCTGGAATGATCGCCAGCTTCTCGCTCGTTTTTGTCAGTGTTATCAAGGAACTGCCGGCAACGCTATTGCTGCGCCCCGCTGGTTTTGATACGCTTTCTGTTCGAGTATGGATTGAAACATCAGATGGCTTTTATGCAATGGCGGCACCGAGCGCATTGCTGATTATTATTATATCGATACTGCCAATTAGATGGGTTATGAACAAATATTAGGAGATGGTGAGTGTGGCATCCATTCAACTGCAGAATATCTGTAAATCATTTAATAAAGGTGAACAAGTATTAAATGACGTTAACTTCCAAGCAAATGAAGGGGAGATCGTTGCGATCTTAGGTCCGAGTGGATGTGGCAAGACAACGACGCTGCGTGTCATTGCGGGCTTTGAAATGCAGTCGGAAGGGACCCTTCTGTTAAGTGACCAGCCAATCGATTCAAGACACCAATGGGTTCCGGTTAACAAACGGAAGGTCGGGATGGTGTTTCAGGATTACGCGCTTTTCCCTCACTTAAATGTAGAACAAAATATTCGCTTTGGTGTAAAAAAGCCAACAAAGGAATGCGCTACGTTAGTTGAAACAATGCTCGATCTTGTTGGGCTAAAGGGAATGAATAAGCGCTTCCCGCATGAGCTTTCAGGCGGACAAAAACAGCGTGTGGCGCTGGCGCGGGCACTTGCTCCTTCACCAAAGGTATTGTTAATGGATGAGCCTTTTTCTAATCTTGATGCTGAATTAAAATACACGATGCGATTTGAAGTCAAACGCATCCTGAAACAGGCGAAAATTACGACGGTCTTTGTTACCCACGACCAAAAGGATGCACTTGCTATTGCAGATAAAATACTTGTGATGAATAAAGGTAAGATTGAACAGTTTGGAACTCCTCAAGAGGTGTATCACACACCTGTGACACCATTTGTCGCCAGATTTCTTTCTCGTTCCAACCTTATAGAAGCAAAAAAAGTGGGGGATTATATTCATACCCAGCTCGGTAAGCTGTATGATCCTTCGGGGAAACCTGGTGGTTCAGGATTTCTAGTTGTGCGCAGGGACAGTATCGCTTTATCTCCAACAGGCGACTATGAAGGAACTGTCCGTCAGGTTGCCTTTGAAGGGGAATATAAAGAAATTGTGATTTCTTATGAGAAAACGAAGCTATCTTTCTTCACGAGTGACCCGTTCTTCAACATTCCGGACATTGGTGAAAAAGTGCGCTTCTCATTTGAGGATTATTATTTTCTTCCTGACCCAGCGAATGAAATCCAAGCTCACGAGCAGGTAAAAGAATTGCAGCACGCATGATAAGCAAAAAACTCGCGTAACTAGATTGTCGGTGCTATAATTTTGCTATATTCGGTATTAAAGGAGGAAATTATTATGGCTATTTCTCATGTAACAGATCAAACATTTTCAACTGAAACAAATGATGGTCTAGTATTAGCAGATTTTTGGGCACCTTGGTGCGGACCTTGTAAGATGATTGCTCCAGTTCTTGAAGAGCTTGATGCAGATATGGGTGACAAAGTAAAAATCGTTAAGCTGGATGTTGATGAAAATCAAGAAACAGCAAGCAAATTCGGCGTTATGAGTATCCCTACACTAGTCGTTTTCAAAAACGGAGAAGTTGTGGATAAAGTAGTTGGTTTCCAACCGAAAGAAGCGCTTGAAGAATTGCTAAACAAGCACGCGTAATAGAAAAATCGAGCCGCAAAGGCTCGGTTTTTTTATATAATCTTTGATCTATTGTCAATCGAGCCGGGTCCAAACGGCTCGATTTTTGCGTTTCACAGATGGATTGTTTATGATGGATTTACACTACTTTAACAGTAACGGGGGGCAATCGAAATGAATGAATTATTGAAGCACAAGCTTGCGGTTTTACCTGACCAGCCCGGCTGTTATTTAATGAAGGATCGCCAAAACACGATTATCTACGTGGGAAAGGCAAAAGTATTAAAGAATCGGGTGAGATCCTATTTTACTGGTTCTCATGATGGTAAAACGCAAAGGCTGGTTTCTGAGATAGAGGATTTTGAATATATCGTGACTTCCTCCGATATGGAAGCGCTCATTTTAGAACTCAATTTAATTAAAAAGCACGATCCTAAATATAACGTCATGCTTAAGGACGACAAAACCTATCCGTTTTTAAAGATAACGGCTGAACGACATCCAAGGCTTTTAATTACGCGTAAGGTAAATAAAGATAAAGGAAAGTATTTTGGGCCATATCCTAACGCGCAGGCAGCGAACGAAACAAAGAAGCTGCTTGACAGGATGTATCCATTGCGAAAATGTACCTCTCTTCCAGACAAGGTGTGCCTGTATTATCATCTAGGTCAATGTTTGGCGCCATGCGAATTTAATGTAGAAGAGTCTACGTATCGTCAAATGACGGAGGATATTAGCCGTTTTTTAAATGGGGGATATAAGGAAGTGAAAGCGTCTCTCCACCAAAAAATGATGGAAGCTGCAGATAACCTTGAATTTGAGCGAGCAAAGGAATATCGTGATCAAATTTCGCATATTGAAGCAACAATGGAAAAACAAAAAATGGCGATGAATGATTTTACCAACCGCGATATATTTGGTTATGCGGTGGATAAAGGCTGGATGTGCGTCCAGGTGTTTTTCGTGCGTCAAGGAAAGCTGATTGAGCGCGATGTCTCGTTATTTCCGATCTATGCTGAGCCAGAAGAAGAATTTTTAACCTATCTGGGTCAATTTTATATGAAGCCTAATCATTTCAAACCAAGAGAGGTGCTTGTGCCTGCAGAGGTGAATAGTGAAATGGCCGAAGCATTGCTGGACGTAAGCGTTAGACAGCCTGTTCGTGGGCAGAAAAAGGACCTGTTAAAACTTGCAGAAAAAAATGCGACTATTGCACTGCAAGAAAAGTTCTCATTAATAGAGCGGGACGAAAATCGAACCATTAATGCTGTCGATCAGCTTGGTCTTGCGATGAACATTCATCCGCCGCTGCGAATCGAAGCGTTTGATAACTCTAATACTCAGGGTAGTGATGCTGTCTCAGCAATGGTTGTTTTTATTGATGGTCGTCCTGAAAAAAAAGATTATCGTAAATATAAAATTAAAACAGTACAAGGGCCTGATGACTATGAATCTATGCGTGAAGTTATCAGAAGACGTTACACTCGCGTATTGAGAGACGGACTTCCCTTACCTGATTTGATTTTAATTGATGGAGGAAAAGGACAGATTGAAGCAGCGCGTGAGATTTTAGAGGATGAGCTGGGGCTTGAGATTCCGCTAGCCGGATTGGCAAAGGATGAACGTCACCGGACATCTCAGCTTCTTTTTGGCAATCCGTTAGAGATTGTACCGCTTGGGAGAACGAGTCAGGAGTTTTATTTACTTCAACGTATTCAGGATGAAGTTCACCGATTCGCCATTACGTTTCATCGGCAGCTCCGCGGGAAAAATTCGATTCAATCGGTGCTTGACGGCATTCCTGGCATCGGTCCTAAACGCAAGAAACTATTACTCAAGCATTTTGGGTCAATTAAAAAATTGCGGGAAGCTACCGTTGCTGAAGTAATGAATGCAGGTATTCCAGCAGCTACAGCAGAAGAAATTGTAAAAACATTGCAAGAATAGCATTGATTGCATGGGCGTATCATGCTATAATCTAAACTAGTTTTATACACAATCACTTTTATTTATGAAGTGGTGATAGAGGTGCGAGACTCAAAAGTAGCACTGCGGAGGAAGATGAATTCCACTGATGCAGCGTGAAAGGGACGATCGCCGAAGTAAATGACCTGTTCATCCAGTCATTCGCTGGTTCTGCATTGAAGAAATGCAGAGCTGTCAAGATGTTTAATCATCTTGGAGAGCTATCTCACCTGTGGCAGCGTTGAACTTATCTGTTCAAAAGCAATGGGATAGCATATCCTATTGCTTTTTTTTTATGGACATTTTTCGATATACCTGTTGGTGAGAAATACAAGGAGAAAGAAGGGAATACCATGGGGATCATCGTACAAAAATTTGGAGGAACCTCTGTCGGATCGGTCGAGCGCATTCAAAATGTGGCGAATCGAGTCGTACAGGAGGTGCAAAATGGGCATCAAGTTGTTGTCGTTGTATCGGCAATGGGAAAATCAACGGATCATTTAATTAAATTGGCATCAGAATTAAGTTTAAAACCAAGCAAAAGAGAAATGGATATGCTGCTGACAACAGGTGAACAAACAACTATTGCATTGCTTTCAATTGCACTGCAGGAAATAGGACAGCCGGCCATTTCGATGACAGGCTGGCAGGCCGGAATTCAAACCGAGTCTGTTCACAGTAAAGCACGTATTACACATATAGACCCGACAAAACTGCATGTAGAGCTAGGACAAGGAAATGTTGTGATTGTAGCAGGCTTCCAGGGCATGGATATCAACCATGAAATTACAACGCTTGGACGCGGCGGATCGGATACGACGGCAGTTGCGCTTGCAGCTGCACTTAAAGCAGACCGGTGTGATATTTATACAGATGTGGATGGTGTATATACTTCAGATCCTCGTTACATAAAGGGGGCAAGAAAACTAGCGGGTATTTCCTATGATGAAATGCTGGAGCTTGCAAATCTTGGAGCGGGCGTACTACACCCAAGAGCGGTTGAATTTGCAAAAAACTATTCAATCACGCTTACAGTGCGATCCAGTATTGAACAAACCGAAGGAACATTGATTGAGGAGGTTTCTAATTTGGAACAAAATTTAGTCGTGCGCGGTGTCGCATTTGAAGAGGATATTGCCAGGGTGACCATTCTTGGTCTTGAAAATGAAGTAACGGGACTGGCGAATATTTTCAGTACGCTGGCATCAAATCATGTCAATGTAGATATTATCATTCAGAGCAGATCTGAGGTTGCGTTAACAAATCTTTCTTTTTCGATCAAGGGAGGAGAGCTTGAAGAAGCACTTCAAGTACTTAGCGACAATCAGGACAAGCTTGGTTTTAAACGAATTGAATATGAGCTAGGCCTAGCAAAGGTTTCAATTGTTGGCTCTGGGATGGTGTCAAACCCTGGTGTTGCTGCCCAAATGTTTGAAGCATTATCAACCAATGATATTGCAATCAAAATGGTGAGTACATCCGAAATCAAAGTATCCACTGTAGTAGATCAAAGAGATATGCTAAAAGCTGCTCAAATCGTTCACGAAAGCTTTTCACTTGAAGAGCTGCAGCCTGTAGCAGCGCTTGCAGCCAAGGCTTAATTGGAACGAGAAACGCCGAGCAATGATAAACTGCTCGGCGTTTCATTTCATTCAGCCTAAACTATTTTACTTTGCGAGAGGGCAGTTCATACGGATCTCGGCTATCCCATTTAATAACAAACTGAACAGTAGCTTTTCTTTTTTGAGGCTCATAGATCGCCTCTGTTTGATATTGCTTTAACATGGCATACTGCTCTGCAAGAAAACCGGCTTCCAATGTAAAATACTCAGCCTGGTTCATTTTCATGCGTTCTTCAAGAAAGGGTCCCGTTAATTCTAAAATGATTTCTTCTTTTCTTTGTTTAACAAGCTGAAGGTTTCCCCAATCAGCCTTTTTAAAAAAATGAATAAGTTCTTCTTCATTTTGTACAGCGTACTTTCGTGCCAAGTTCTTTCCAGCCCAATACAGAATTTCGTTTGTATGCGTACCAAGCAGCTCGGGTACAAGAACGTCCCGGATTAATGAATAGCCAAACAGGCTGATTTGTTTTGGTGTTTCACTTGATTCAGACATAATATGTACCTCTCTTTCCACGGTTCCATTATACTGCGATCTGATAAAAAGTGTAAGGTAGCTTTGAAGATTTGAAGGATTTGTCGGATCTCGTTTTTAAAAACAGGGAATATTGAACGAGAAAATGCACAGTTGACAGATGAAATTTTCCTAACATAATTAATTGTGAATATTTTGTGAAATCAACTAACTTAAAATTAATATTTTATGTATAAACTTGACATTTTATTTCCGTGAAAATAATTAACGTTAATTGTCTGAAGATTGTTGAAGTATTGCAGTATTTAGGCATTTTTTATGTGAATTGCTTACATGAATAAACGAAAATACTGAATCGTTTTTATGTATACGTTTTCTTGACGCTCCTATCTTATGGGAGTACAATTGATTTGTCACATAAATGTTATATTGTGCGGTTAAGCAATGCTGTTCGTCAAAATATTCATTATTTTTCGACTGCATACAGCTTGTATTTATTTTTAGAGGGGGTAACATTCAATGGCAGAAAATCGAGAGTTTTACCTGAGGAGACTGCATTCTTTAGTGGGCGTCATTCCAGTTGGAATTTTCCTCATCCAGCATTTGGTCGTTAACCACTTCGCTACTCGCGGCGAACAGGCCTTTAACGATGCATCTCACTTCATGGAAAGCTTGCCTTTCAGACTATTTCTTGAAATTTTTATTATTTTCGTACCGCTGTATTTCCACGCAATCTATGGAGTCTATATTGCATTTACAGCTAAAAACAATGCAAGACGATACGGGACTTTTAGAAATTGGATGTTCATTCTTCAACGTTTTACCGGCATATTTACACTAATTTTTGTTACATGGCATATTTGGGAAACACGTATTCAAGCAGCGCTTGGAGCAGAGGTTAACTTCCACATGATGGAATCGATATTGGCTGATCCATTCATGCTTGCATTTTACATAGCTGGTGTAATTTCTACTGTGTTCCACTTTGCGAATGGACTATGGTCATTCTTTGTAACATGGGGAATTACAGTTTCACCTCGTTCACAGTTGATTTCCACTTATGTGACGATGATCGTTTTTATCGCACTTTCCATCGTCGGTATTCAAGCTATATTCGCATTCGTATAAACATATAAAAGCAAGATTAATGATTAATAGTGTTGTGAGGACTGATGTCATTCAGTCACGGATTACAGTAAGGAGTGTGACATGATGGGTAAAGGGAAAATTATTGTTGTCGGTGGAGGTCTTGCCGGATTAATGGCGACCATTAAGGCAGCAGAAGCTGGGATGTCAGTAGACTTGTTTTCACTTGTTCCGGTTAAACGATCTCACTCTGTTTGTGCGCAAGGCGGCATTAACGGGGCTGTAAATACAAAAGGAGAGGGAGACTCTCCTTGGGAACACTTTGATGATTCTGTATACGGGGGAGACTTTTTAGCAAACCAGCCTCCGGTTAAAGCAATGTGTGATGCAGCACCTGGCATTATTCACTTACTTGACCGTATGGGTGTAATGTTCAACCGTACGCCTGAAGGCTTGCTAGACTTTAGACGCTTTGGTGGAACACAGCATCACCGTACTGCCTTTGCAGGAGCGACAACTGGACAGCAATTGCTGTATGCATTGGACGAGCAGGTTCGCCGCTACGAGGTGTCAGGACTTGTAACGAAGTATGAGGGCTGGGAGTTCCTTGGCTCTGTACTGGATGACGATGGTGTATGCCGCGGGGTTGTAGCACAGGACCTTAAAACAATGGAAATTCACTCATTCCCTGGCGATGCGGTAATCATGGCGACGGGCGGGCCTGGCATTATTTTCGGGAAATCAACAAATTCTGTTATTAATACTGGTGCAGCAGCCTCCATTGTGTATCAGCAGGGTGCTTATTATTCAAATGCCGAGTTCATTCAAATTCACCCTACAGCCATTCCTGGAGACGATAAGCTTCGTCTTATGAGTGAATCAGCTCGCGGTGAGGGCGGCCGTGTTTGGACGTATAAAGATGGGAAGCCATGGTACTTCCTTGAAGAGAAATATCCTGCGTATGGAAATCTTGTGCCGCGCGATATCGCAACACGTGAAATCTTTGACGTATGTGTGCGGCAGAAGCTTGGTATAAATGGTGAAAATATGGTGTATTTGGATCTTTCGCATAAGGATCCAAAGGAACTAGATATTAAACTTGGCGGAATTATCGAGATTTATGAGAAATTCATGGGAGATGATCCCCGCAAGATGCCAATGAAGATCTTCCCGGCAGTTCACTATTCAATGGGCGGGCTTTGGGTAGATTATGATCAAATGACCAATATACCTGGTCTATTTGCTGCAGGAGAATGTGATTATTCTATTCACGGTGCAAACCGCCTTGGAGCAAACTCACTTCTATCCTCTATTTATGGTGGAATGGTCGCTGGACCAAATGCTGTGAAATACATCAATGGACTTGAAAAAACAGCAGAGGATATTTCTTCAACTGTTTTTGAACGCCACGTTCAGGAAGAACAGGCTAAATATGATCATGTGATGACGATGGATGGAGAAGAAAATGCCTACGTATTGCATAAAGAGCTTGGGGAGTGGATGACGGACAATGTAACAGTAGTTCGTTATAATGACAAGCTTCAGCAAACGGATGAAAAAATTCAAGAGCTTCTAGAGCGTTATGAAAATATTAATATTAACGACACAGCTAAATGGAGCAATCAAGGGGCTGTGTTTACTCGTCAGCTTAAACATATGCTTCACTTATCACGCGTTGTAACGCTTGGTGCATTAAATCGTAATGAAAGCCGCGGGGCGCATTACAAACCTGAATTCCCGGATCGTAACGATGAAGACTTCCTTAAAACAACAATGGCGAAGTTCAACACAGCTACAAATTCACCTGAGCTTTTCTACGAAGAAGTGGATGTATCATTGATACCACCAAGAAAACGTGACTACTCCAAGAAGAAAGGGGATAAGTAGACATGACTGTAAAGGAAACAATGACAGAACAAAAAACGATTACATTTATTATTTCCAGACAAGATGAACTTAACTCCGAGTCTTACACGGAAGAGTTTAAAATTCCCTATCGGCCAAATATGAATGTGATTTCTGCTCTTATGGAAATTCGCCGTAATCCTTACAATGCCAGAGGGGAAAAAACTACGCCGATTTCATGGGATATGGGATGTTTGGAAGAGGTATGCGGCGCCTGTTCAATGGTAATCAACGGCAAACCGCGTCAATCATGTACGGCACTGATCGATCAGCTGGAACAGCCCATTCGTCTTGAGCCAATGAAAACATTCCCGGTAGTGCGAGACCTTCAAGTAGACCGCAGCCGTATGTTTGATTCCTTAAAAAAGGTAAAAGCATGGATCCCAATCGATGGTACGTATGATCTAGGTCCTGGACCGCGGATGCCGGAGAAAAAACGCCAGTGGGCCTATGAACTGTCAAAATGTATGACATGCGGTGTGTGTTTAGAGGCATGTCCAAATGTGAACAGCAAATCAGACTTTATCGGTCCGGCACCTTTATCACAAGTCCGTTTATTTAACGCACATCCAACAGGTGCAATGAATAAAAGCGAGCGTCTTGAATCGATCATGGGTGACGGGGGCCTTGCAAGCTGCGGAAACTCTCAAAACTGTGTTCAGGCTTGTCCAAAAGGAATTCCTTTGACAACGTCCATTGCAGCACTAAACCGTGATACAAGCTTCCAAATGTTCAGAGGCTTCTTCGGAAGCGATAAGGAAGCTTAATAAATCAAACTGCAGGTGTGCTTTGCACCTGCAGTTTTTTTATGGAAAAGCTATGCTATAGATAAGTGTTTATTTTCATATTATATTGTTTGGAGCGGGTGCGTGAAACGCCTGCTTAGAAAAGCGCATCAAAGCAAAACCCCAGAGGCGCGTCATGAGCCGTGAAGGCTATGGGACAGCCCGCGGAAAGCGAACGACCGAAGCAGAAACTACAAATGAATTTAATTTACCCTTTCAAATAAAAAGGTCTTCATTCATTTTTTGCACGAAGTTGATTGAAGGGGAAGGCGAGAGACTCCAGCGGGCTGAATCGGGACAGGCGAGACTTATTCAGGTGCAACTGCGACCTGCGAGGCTCACATCCCCACGGAAAGAGAGCGCCTGTAGCGGAAATGAGCGTACACGTTTAACAAACTCTATGAAAAATAAAATAGCTACAATATTTTCGTTTCATCCTTTTCAGCCTTAAAAACATAAAATTCTGTAAAATCAATAATTTATAAGCTATAATATAAAAATGAATGACTGTTCATATTTTTAGGAGGCTCACATAATGAGGGTAGCTTATATTCAGGATATTGAAAAATGGGAAAAAGAATTTATTTACTATCATGAAGTGTCGGTAAGATTTTCAGAAACAGATCTATTTGGCCACTTAAATAACACCGTTACGTTTGTCTATTTTGAACAAGCGAGAATTGAATTTTTTAAAGCCATTGGATTTATGCAGGAATGGGTTCGCCCAGAGCATGAAACGATTCCGGTGGTTGCGAATTTACAATGTGATTATCTGCAGCAGGTATACTTTGACCAGAAGCTTAAAGTATATGTAAAAATGGCGTCTGTAGGGAAATCCTCGGCAGATGTTCACTACAAAGCTGTAAACGAAAAAGGGGCAACCGTATTTGTCGGCCGTGGAACAGTGGTGCAAATGTCCAAAAAAACAGGAAAGGGACACGCATGGACTGAAGAACAAAAAGCGCGGTTAATCACGTCTGATATTCAACATACATAATGTAGAATTTATAACTAGTAATGCACTCCTTGCACTCCATACACATAAAATGGAATAAGCCGTTCCAGTGGAGTTATGTGAGGAGGGTCATGGAGCATGAATAGGCAACATCACGGAAGGTCGTCAATTTTGACGAAGCGGGAAAGAGAAGTTTTCACTCTGTTGCTACAGGATAAAACGACGAAAGACATTGCTGGTGAGCTTTTTATTAGCGAAAAAACAGTGCGTAACCATATTTCCAATGCGATACAGAAGCTAGGAGTAAAAGGGAGATCGCAAGCGATTGTTGAGCTTTTACGAATGGGTGAACTCTCACTGTAAGGTTAGTGAAAAGGGGATTTCCCCCTTTTCATGGCTATACATATGCTCAATTTCAGAAAAAGATTCTTGATATTTTTTTGAAAAAGGGCGACAATGCAAATAGAATGAATACGTGAGGAGTGTCGAAAGCTGATGGAAACGAAGGGAACGCGTGAGCTTCACCCGGCAGGAGTAATGGCAGACATCGAAAAAGATCTCCGCTATATTTCTGGTATCATTAAACAAAAGGGCCGCGAGATATTAAGTCAATATACGATTACCCCTCCACAGTTTATTGCACTGCAATGGCTTTTTGAAGTGGGAGATATGACCATAGGAGAGCTATCAAATAAAATGTATTTAGCATGCAGTACGACAACAGATCTTGTTGATCGTATGGAGAAAAATGAACTTGTCATGAGGGTGAAGGATGAAAACGATCGACGCGTTGTCAGAATTCATCTTTTACAAGAAGGCGAGCGTATTATTGAAGATGTAATCAAAAAGCGTCAGCATTATTTACAAGAGGTATTGATGGATTCCACAGAAGAAGAAGTGAGGTCGCTGTCAAACCATTTACGTAAGCTGCATAATGAAATGAAATCAGAGTGAGGTAAGTTTCCTTGGATAAAGCAATTGGTGTAATGGACTCTGGGATTGGCGGACTGACAGTCGCAAAAGAAATCATGCGTCAGCTCCCGAATGAAAGAATCGTCTATGTTGGCGATACGGCACGCTGTCCGTACGGACCAAGACCCAGTCAAGAAGTAAAAGAATTCACATGGGAAATGGCAAAGTTTTTATACCATCACGATCTTAAAATGCTGATTATTGCCTGTAATACTGCGACAGCCGTAGCATTAGAGGAAATTCAAGAAGCATTTGATATTCCTGTGATTGGTGTCATTGCTCCAGGTGCAAGAGCGGCTATTAAACACACAAAAAATGATCATATCGGAATTCTAGGTACGATTGGAACAGTGAGAAGTAAAGCTTACGAGCATTCACTTCACGATCTTAGACCAACGATTGAAACGTATCCGCTTGCTTGCCCAAAATTTGTGCCGCTTGTAGAGAGTGGAGAGCATGCCGGCTCCATGGCAAAAAAAATTGTCGCTGAAACACTACAACCGCTAAAATCAAAACACTTAGATACCCTAATATTAGGCTGTACACATTATCCGCTGCTGCAGCCCCTTATCGAGCAATTCATGGGACCATCTGTAAGTGTGATCAGCTCTGGTGATGAGACAGCACGTGAAGTAAGTGCAATTTTAGCCTATCGGAATGATCTCAATGGGCATAATGTAGAACCGCGCCATCATTTTTATACGACTGGTTCAACGACTATTTTTGGACGAGTTGCAAAAGAATGGCTTAAAAATGATAAGCTTCGTGTTGAAATGATTCGTTTGCCGAGGGGATAAAACCTCGGCTTTTTCATTTGCATTTTTACAAAGTTGATTCTATCCTTTAACGTTTCATAACAGGCTGAGTTTGTTATACTGGTGAAGACGGAAAGGAATAACATTTATCGTATTAATGGGCTGAAGAGGATTACAAGGAGGACAATAGGTATGAGAATAGATGAAAGATCGGTGGCGGACCTTCGCCCAATGACAATAGATACAGATTATTTAATGCACCCGGAAGGTTCGGTATTAATCTCTGTCGGAAATACGAAAGTAATTTGTACAGCAAGTATCGACGAGCGTGTTCCTCCATTTATGAGAGGGCAGGGGAAGGGCTGGATCACAGCGGAATATTCGATGCTTCCAAGAGCAACAGGACAGCGTAATATTCGTGAATCCTCTAAAGGAAAGATTGCCGGACGCACAATGGAAATACAGCGTCTGATCGGGCGTGCTCTTCGATCTGTTGTTAATTTGGATGCACTTGGTGAACGCACGGTCTGGATTGATTGTGACGTCATTCAAGCGGATGGCGGCACCCGGACAGCCTCCATCACAGGTGCGTTTGTCGCAATGACACTGGCCATTGCAAAGCTTGCAGAAGAAAAATCTCTTCCCTTGTTTCCTGTTAAAGACTACTTAGCTGCCATCAGTGTAGGGATGGTGGAAGAGCATGGAGTTGTGCTTGATTTAAACTATGCAGAAGACAGCGCAGCACTTGTTGATATGAATATGGTGATGACAGGAGCAGGAGAATTTGTTGAGCTTCAAGGCACAGGAGAAGAAGCAACATTTACTCATCAGCAGCTGCTTGATATGATTGCTGTTTCAGATCAGGGTCTTAAATCAATCATGAAGGCACAAAAGGAAGCTCTTGGAGAAATAGCTCGTAAGCTTCCTGCGCTAGGCGAGGTGAATCCTATATGAATACGGTCCTAATCGCAACGGCCAATAAAGGGAAAGCGCGTGAATTTGAGACGCTTTTTACGCCATTAGGCTATCAGATTAAGACATTGCTTGATTATCCGGACGCGATTGATGTAGAGGAAACAGGCACGACATTTGAAGAAAATGCAGTCCTGAAGGCGGAGACCATTTCTAAGCAGTATAACGTGATGACCATTGCAGACGACAGCGGTTTAATCGTTGATGCACTGAACGGTGAGCCTGGGGTCTATTCTGCCCGCTACGCAGGGGAAGAAAAAGACGATGAAGCCAATATTGATAAGGTGCTTGAAAAGCTCAAGGATGTGCCTAAAGACAAACGAACGGCGCATTTTCACTGTACGCTTGCTGTCGCAAGACCCGGTGATAAAACCATTACCGTCACTGGACAATGTGAAGGTACGATTACAAAGGAAAGAATCGGTACGAACGGCTTTGGCTACGACCCGATTTTTTGGGTGGAGGATAAAAAGCGTACGCTGGCACAGCTAGATCAAGATGAAAAAAATGAAATCAGTCACCGAGGAAATGCGATAAAATTACTTGCTATAATGCTTCCAACTCTTGTGAAATGAGGTGTAACGATGAAAATTCTTGTTATAAGCGATAACCATAGTGATCGCAGCCGAATCATGAATGTAAAAAAGCATTACGAGGGTAAGGTAGATGCGATGTTTCACTGCGGTGATTCAGAGCTTCCGTATGATTCTGTAGAAATGAAGGATTTTATCAAGGTTCGAGGGAACTGTGATGGAGATCATACCTATCTTACTGAACATATCGAGAAGATGGATGATGATACTACGGTCTTTATCACCCATGGTCATTTATACGGCATTAAAGAATCACTGCAGCGCATCCATTATAAGGCGAAGGAAGTAGAAGCGAACCTCATCTTCTTCGGGCACTCGCACCAGCTCGGAGCTGAAGTGATTGACGGATGCCTCTACGTCAATCCTGGAAGCATCCTGCTGCCAAGAGACAGAAACGAATCCTCCTATGCAATTGTTGAGAAAAACGGTCAAGACGTATCCGTTGTATTTCTAAAAGAGGATCACGAAGAGATAACCTCATGGAGCGGCAAGCTCTGAAGAAAAAAGAGGCGTAAAACAATGTGCGCCTCTTTTTTATAAAAAAATGTTGACTTTATGATGCTTTATTCATATAATAATAATTGTCCTAAAGCAAATACATACAATGTCCCAGTAGCTCAGCTGGATAGAGCAACGCCCTTCTAAGGCGTCGGTCGGGAGTTCGAATCTCTCCTGGGACGCTAACGAAAGAAAAGGCGGATATATCACGGTTCTAACGATTAGAAATAATCTAATCATTAGTGTCCGAGGCATATCGGCTTTTTTTGTTGTTTTCTGGAGCCGCAGGACAGCTCTTTGACCGTTTTTTGTAAATATGGCTTCATTTCGGGTGCCTTCATTTACAATTATAATGTCGTAAGGTCATAATATGACAAGAGCGTTTCTCTTTACATGAAGGCATGGAGAGGTGCTGAATACTATAAATAAGAGTAACGCTACTGTAGATGCTTGATAGCAGTAGGAGATGTTCATGGAAAAATTGTACGTATGAATTGGAGACAATCAATCCATGTAAAGAGTTTGTTAAGAAGCTAATATCCCTCAGGAGGGAGCACGTCACTTGAATATAAAACTAAATCAAAAAATCATTAAAGAACTGTGCGGTACAGTCTCCTTCAATAGAGGAGCCGCTTTTAACCGCGCGAATAAAATAACATTTGAAAATTACAGTTCCGATCGTTGTGAAGCAAGGGTTGCAGGAATGGAGGATTCCCATGTCATCATTGAAAAGGATGCGGGCGGAGGGTTTCACACGAAATGCAGCTGCCCTAAGCTAGCTTCCTTTCAAAAGGATTGTCAGCATATCGCAGCGGTTTTACTGTCGATTTACGAACATCAGCGTCAAGGAACAATTCCTATTGAGGCAATGGAAATGGAACGTCAATCTGGCTCTTCAACCAATCTCGAGCTGACAAAAGGCTTATTGACGCTTTTCAATGATCAGCCAATACGATCAAGCGGCCATCAGCTTCACTTTGAAAATAGACAGCTGCTTGATCCAGCGTTTACGTTAAAACCGGTCAACATAGGCAAGGATACGTTTATATTCGGTATAGAAGTTGCAATAGGTAAGACTAAAGTGCTAAGTATCCGGGATTTTTTGGAGCAAGTGAGAGAAGGCAAGCCGAGCTTGCTTTCCGTTTCATTGACGTACGACCCAAGCCTTCACTGCTTTGATAAAGAAACAGATGCTGTTATTCAGCAGCTTATCCAAGTAATCCATGATGAAAAAGTGTATGTTGACGCACTACCGGACAAATCTGAAGAACCAATTAGCAATCACATGTTACTCATCCCGCCATCTTCTTGGAAACCACTGATTCCTTTACTTACAAAAGCACCATTGGTGAATCTGGAGTACAACGGGATTACGTATGACGGTCTTCATTTTTCGGACGAACTGATTCCTTTACAGTTTAACTTTGGAGAGGCTGAGGGCAAGGGCTATCAACTGAAGATCAAAGGCTTGAATCATCTGATTGTACTGAACACATATCGGTCTGTTTTATCTGGAGGGAAATTAATTCAGTTGAAACATGAGGATTTCAAACGTCTGTCTGACTTAAAACAGATGTTAGATGCTTCAGAAACGAACCAAATTCCGATTTCTCACGAGCAACTCGATTTTTTCCTGGAAAAAGTAGTTCCAGGTTTGAAAAAATTAGGAGATGTCCAACTATCTGGTGCTGTTGTGGAGCAGTTTGTGAAGACGCCGTTGATCGCCAAGCTATACTTGGATCGTGTGAAAGATCGCCTGCTTGCTGGTCTGGAGTTTCACTATGAAAATATGGTGATTAATCCATTGGAAGGTAGAGAACTCTGGGCAGGATCAAAAGTGATAAGGGATGCGGAGAAGGAGAACGAAATCCTGCAGCTGATGGAGGATAGCTCGTTTGCCAAGACGGACGGGGGATATTTTTTTCATAATGAACAGCTTGAGTATGAGTTCTTGTATCATGTCCTGCCGAAGCTTCAAACGATTGTACAGATCTATGCAACTACGGCAGTGAGAAACCGGATTTTTAGAGGCAATGCTCATCCGCAGGTTAGGGTGAGGGTTAAAAAAGAACGGACCAACTGGCTGGAATTCAAATTTGAAATGGACGGCATTCCTGAAAAACAGATACGGGAGGTTCTTTTGGCACTAGAGGAAAAAAGGAAGTATTATCGTTTGCGGAACGGTTCACTCCTCTCGCTGGAGACAAAGGAATTTGAAGAGATTCATCGTTTTCTGAATGCACTTCCGGTTCAAAATGAAGATCTGGAAAGCGGCTTGAATTTACCAATCGTCCAGGGGCTTCGGCTTCTTGATTCTGTTGATGATCGCAGTGCATTCACGTTAGAGGAATCGTTCCGTCAGTTCTTGGAAAATATCCGTAATCCGGACAGTCTGAAATTCGAGGTGCCGAAAAGCTTAGGGCTGATATTGCGAGACTATCAAAAAAGCGGATACAAATGGATGAAAACACTTGCCGGCTATGGCTTTGGAGGGATTCTCGCAGATGATATGGGACTGGGAAAAACGCTGCAAAGCATCACGTTCATTCTATCAGAGCTTCCTGACATCCGAAAAAAAAAGCTCCCGGTCCTGATTGTTTGCCCGTCATCTTTGACGTATAACTGGCTTAGTGAAATCACCAAATTTGCACCTGATATACAAGCCATTGTCGTTGATGGAAATAAAACAGAGAGGTTCAAGATACAGAAGGATTTAACGGATATAGATGTTGTCATTACCTCCTATCCGTTAGTACGCAGCGACATAAAGTGGTTTGAGAAACAAGCCTTTCACACGGTGTTTTTTGATGAGGCACAGGCATTTAAAAATCCGATAACCCAAACAGCAAGAGCGGTGAAAAGGATATCGGCCAATTATCGCTTCGCCCTCACTGGTACACCAGTGGAGAATTCACTAGAGGAGCTGTGGTCCATTTTTCATGTTGTCTTTCCTGAACTATTCCTGGGGTTAAAAGAGTACAGTAACCTCTCAAGGAAAACGATAGCCCGAAGGATCCGTCCGTTTTTGCTTCGCAGGATGAAAGAGGATGTACTATCAGAGCTTCCTGAAAAAATCGAATCGCTGGAATCAATGGAGCTGCTTCCAGATCAAAAGAAGCTTTACGCTGCCTATTTGGCGAAGCTGAGGCACGACACGCTGAAGCATCTGGACAAGGATACACTCCGGAAAAATCGCATCAAAATTCTGGCTGGTTTGACACGGTTGCGTCAGATTTGTAGTCACCCAGCCTTGTTTGTGGACGGATACAAAGGAAGCTCGGCAAAATATGAACAGCTGATGCAGATTGTAGAGGAATCAAAGGTTTCCGGAAGAAGGGTGTTGATTTTTTCACAGTTTACGAAAATGCTTAAGCTCATCAGTCGAGATCTAGCGATTCAAGGGTTGCCTTTTTTCTATCTTGATGGACAAACCCCATCTGAAGAACGAGTGGAAATCTGCAATCGATTTAATGCAGGCCAACGTGATTTATTTCTCATTTCCTTGAAAGCAGGCGGTACAGGCCTCAATCTGACAGGTGCTGATACCGTTATCCTCTATGACACATGGTGGAATCCTGCAGTCGAGGAACAAGCAGCCGACCGTGCCCATCGTATGGGTCAGACAAATGTTGTACAGGTGATTAAGCTCGTTGCCAGCGGCACAATCGAAGAAAAAATGAATGAACTGCAAGAAAAGAAGAGACATCTGATTGAAGAAATCATCGATTCTGAGAAGAAAGCGTCATCTGCTCTTACTGAAGAGGATATTCGGGAAATATTGATGATATAGAAGGTGTTAGAAGCATTTTGAACTAATTTGTTGAAAAAGTAACGCTTCTAAACGGTAAATTGGAGGGTGCGTTTGTATTATAAGGTTTGCAAAATTTTACTGTTTGATCTTATAATACGAAGCACTTGTCAGCACGCTTTAGTTGAAGTAATCGGGGAAGAATATGTCGTTTTAAAACTAGTACCTATTACCATTATTAGGTTTATTTTGATACAATAGTTAGAAAGAGAGGTTGATAGTTGATGGAAGAAAATAATAAAATAATAAAATAAGAACAGAAATTTTACTAAGCGTGAATGAGTTATCTGATCAACAACTGAATGAACGCGTTATCATCGAACCTGGACAATTATTCAAGTTTTGCATCATCTATATTTAATGAAGCGTGTAATTACACATTCTATTTCACAGCAATTAGCAAAGGAAGATAGCGTTGCTGCTGAGTAACAACCTATCCATTTAACAACGGATCGCATGACCAAGGTTGAGGCTCATCTTATGTAATTCCTTCCGAAGAGTTTATGACGCCCGAAGAAATAAAGGGAAAAATTCAACAATCTCGGAAAGAATTCACAAAAGTGGTTGAAGCCGAGGAGAATCACTTTTTAACAAAAAAATCATTTAAGCACCCAAATTTCGGATCTATAAGCTTAAAACAATAGGTTCCTTATGATTAAAATTGGTGTGCTGAAATTAAGATAACCTTACTCCTCTGAATTTTAACGGTTTCATAGATTTATCGCTTTATTTTAATCGTTAAAGGATTAAAGCAATCTTAATTGTTCCTTTTTCATCTATAAGCATATAACATTATGGAGTGAAAAAAAGAAAATATTGTAAAAAATGAAATGTGTAATTTGAACTGTGTAAACCGGATTAAATAGCAATTGAGTATCTGAAGAATAAGAGATCTTGTCTAATACAGCAAGAATCCTTATCCATCAGCAAAAACATCTTCAATTATTATAAAAGCAACCTTTAAAGAATTTTCATTTCTTTGCTTTCACTATTTTATGTATCAAACATTCCATATTTATTACATAAATATAATTTTTTGTAACAATAGCACAAATTTTGTCGAAAGCCTTCACTATTTATTTAAAATTTTGCATAATATAAATAGAGCAAAATAATAAGATAGGGGAGAAGTATCTTGAATGAGGTGGAAGAATTAATACGGTTGATCGAACTGAAAAAAAATAAACTTTCACAGATAGCAAAAAAAGGTGGCTTAACAAATCAAACTACCGTTCAATGCAGTCAAGAGCTAGACATTCTCTTAAATACTCATCAAAAAATAGATCAGAATATAAAACAAAAAAATAGTTAGCATGAATGAAATGCCCCTGATGATGAAGGGGCTATTCGTGTTCTGACTATTATGTGAACAGAAAAATTTTTTTTCTGTTTATGGAAATTAAATATACTGGTTTCTCTACCAAAAATGCCTGTTTGATTATGTAATGAAAGAACTTCAACATTTGCAGCTTCGTCATTTATATCAAATACCATTTTGCCGCTAGACACTGATCCAGAACTTACTTCCTATAAGAAGAAGGTGTTTTGAATCATGCTATCTTCACCTTGTTTTGCACTTATATCGGGCATTGGATGAGACTCAAATGTTGGTTCACCGTGTATCATTTCATGAAGCTGCTAAATAACCGTGTTTGCCTTATTTTAATAGTTTTGAAAAAGTTACATCAATAACAAAGAACGTTTCAGTTACCGTCTCGGCTGGAACACATCATCCAACCAAAGTAGCAGTAGTTACTTTATCAACACTTCTCCATATGCTGCAATAACCCCTCCAAGTAAAATTAATCCTATTAACCTTATATACTTGAATTTTATAACTTATTATCGATTTTTCCTTCTAAACGTTAGTAAAAATAGTTTGTTGCGAGACAGTGAAATCATCTCCTCAATATTGGAGAAGAGCTCCAGTTAATGTGGTTGTGATGAATTCATTCTCCTCCTTGTTCGCGTGAATATAAAATATTTAATATTCCTGACGTTACGTTTTAGTGGCAGGACGAAAGCAGTGCATTTGCAAGAAAAGGATAAAGCACGCTTTTTGTTGAAGTAGTCATACAACATGTAAACAAACGAGTTAAGCGAGGAGAAATGATGACGATTCGTATTGAGTTTATTCAAAATAAAGATATGCCTTTTTTATGGGATATGCTGTATGAAATGATTTATATGCCAAAGGATAAACCATTGAAAGAGGAGTTACTTTCAAGACCTGAAATCAGAAACCTTCTTGATGGGTGGGGAAGACAAGGGGACAAAGGCTTTGTGGCTTTTAATGAGCTTAATCAGCCGGTTGGTGCAGCCTGGTATCGATTATTTGATGAACAAAATAAAGGCTATGGGTTTATCGATCATAAGATCCCAGAATTGGATATTGCACTTCTTCAGCACTATACGGGTCTTGGAATCGGAACAATGCTGCTTGAGAAGCTGCTAGATCAAGCAAGCACAGATGGGTATAACGCCATTTCCTTAAGTGTAGACCCTGAGAATAAAGCAATGAATCTCTATAAAAAATTTGGCTTTGTGAAGGTTGGAGAGTCTGGCACTTCATGGACGATGAAGCTGGATTTATAAAGTAATAGATAAAAAACTCAAGATAAAATTGAAATTGATCATCTTATGAAAACATAAGTCTGGAGTGATTCTTATGGTTAACTATCCATTTTTACAAAAAGGAGCATTAATCGGTGTTACGGCACCTTCATCGGGAATATCAACAAAATTGCATGATCTGTTAAAGCAAACCTGTGATCGTATGGAAGAAAAAGGATACCTCGTTGATTGCGGTGAGACAGTTTGGACGTAGTATAAAGCAAAATCAGCACCTGCAAAAAAACGTGCAGAAGAGTTTAATATCATGATGCAGGACGATCAAATTGAACTCATTGTTCCTCCTTGGGGTGGAGAGATCTTAATAGAAATGCTTGAATATGTTGATTTTGAAAATCTAAAAAACAAATAGGTTTTAGGATACTCTGATATAAGTCTTTTGTTATTAGCTATTACGCTAAAAAACCGGTATTGCGACTGCTCATGGAACGAATCTTATCGATTTACGAGGGAAATATTAAGATAATACGACGTGGATGTGGGAGCATATCTTATCCGCTAAAGCTGGCAAATCGATTCTTCAACATTCATCCTCCGGCTATCAGAAGGAGTGGCAGCATAACAATCCTTCGCCACGGTGGAGGCTTGTCAATAAAGGATTAAGTTGAGGTTATTATTAAAGAAGCAATAAACAAAATTTATCCAGTTATGATAAACAAAGTCGAGCAAATTACAAATGAAATGTTTCGGTTCAGTGATCATGTAAATGATTTTTTTGTGCGTATAATTAATTACAAAACGTACGAAGAACAACTAGAGGAAGTAAGCTGGACAAAATATTTGTTCGAACAGGGGCCCCTGTAGTTTTTTCTTCAAGGAATAAAATGATTGAAAAAGCGATGTTTGAACAGGAAAAACTAATTGTATTATATAAGGCTGCTCCAGGAATTCTTTTTTAAGTCTTATTGAGCTAACGGGTGTGCAGTGAAAATACAATTTATTTAATGAAGGGTTGCCTAAGGAGCCTTTTTTCACGAAAGCTTAGTTTGAGTGTGAAAGGAGCTGTGTAACATGAAAATTCTTAGCACGGAAAGGCTTATTTTAAGAGAATTCAATGAAGAGGATGCTCGTTCACTTCATCCTGTCTTTTCTGACGAAGAAACGATGAAGTTTTACCCAGCCCCCTTGAACTTCGAGCAAACGAAAGAGTGGATTAAAAGAAATCAAGACAGATATAAGAAAAATGGGTTTGGGCTCTGGGCTGTTTGTTTAAAGGAAAAAGGTGAGCTAATTGGTGACTGCGGTCTTATTAAACAGGTAATAGATGATACTCAAGAAGTTGAAGTCGGCTATCACATTAATAGAGACTATTGGTCGCAGGGGTTCGGATCTGAAACAGTCAGCGCTTGTATGCAATTTGGCTTTAATGAATGGAGCTTAAAAAAATTGATCAGCATTATTGATCCCCACAATGCTGCCTCAGTTCGTGTTGCAGAGAAAAATGGTTTTACAAAAGAAAAAGAAGTTTTTATTTTTAAGAAAAACCATTATATTTATTCGATAAAAAATAAATAGGCATTGATTGTACATGGCCGGGAAAAAGATAATAAGCGCAGGAGATTAATCTATTGCTCTCTCTATCGATATTCGTTACGATGAACAATGGGGATGAAAAATATAGAGAGAAGAGGAATACATATGATTAATCGCACCGTACTAGTTAAGTTTTCAGAAAGCACAACACAAGAACAACTGCAGGAAGTAGTTGATCGATTCAAGGCGTTGAAAAACCATCTTACAGGAATTGTGGATCTTCAAGCTGGTCTAAACGTAGCAGAAAAAAGTAAAGAGTATCAAATTGTACTAACCGTTCGATTTGAAGATCAGGCTGCACTTGACGCATATGTTGCGAATGAAGAGCATCAAGCGGTCGCTGCTTTTATTAGAGAAGTTGGACGTGTGGACAGCATTGGAGTAGACATAGAATTATAAATTTTCGTCATGAGCCTAACCGTATTGTTGGGCTTTTTTTAATAAATTATTAAATTAGAGTTCCAGAAATACAGTCGTTACGGTTGTGAATGAATTTTCAATTGATAAAAGAAAATGTCTTCAAAATGTACATGAGAGGAAAGATTTATGGATTATTTAGAATTGCTTCAAAATCGAATATACTCTTTAACGTCTGCGACTCGCATAATAGAAATTACCAAATGATTTTCAAGTGATAGAAAGTATATTGTATTTTTAAACAATAACGAAAAGGTTCTGCTGCGGAGCATGAAAGAAAGAAAATGGAGTTTCAAATACTCCAAGAAATGCAAAAGTGTAAAGTTCGCTCTCCGTAGCCAATGGAAATTGGGGCGGTAAAGGAATTGGCTCTATGTTATAGTATTTTTTCTTTTATTGAAGGAGAAGATGCAAAAACGCTAATGCCGGAATGGACAAAAGAGGTACAATATATGATTGGGCTAGAAGCAGGAAAAGATCATGCCAGAATGCATTTGTACCAGGCACCAAAAATAATTAAACCCTGGTATGAGCGAGCACTAAAAAAACACGAACAATATGTAAAAGCATACCAAACCTGCGAAGTGAAAATTAGCAGTAATGATAAAATTTTTCAATTTATCGATGGAAATTTAGGGATTATAAAAAATCGTCCAAATCAATTGCAGCACGATGATTTCCACCTGGAAAATATCATCGTGAAGGATAAGCGATATAATGGAGTCATTGATTTTAATGGTTATGATTGGGGGGATCCAAATCATGATATTGTTAAGATCGCTCTGTTTAGAAGAGAGATCAGTATTCCTTTTTCGATTGGACAAATAATTGGGTATTTCAATCAAAAAATCCCGGAAGATTTTTGGAGGCTTTATGCGATTTATGTGGCAATGACTTTATTTTTTTCCATTGTTTGGTCAATAAAAGCAGGCATCAGTGTTGCAGATGAAATGATGGAACGCTTGCATGTTGTTCTGGAAGATCACAAGAATTTTGAGCTAGAAAAACCTGGTTTCGGATTATATGAGGTGAAAAAATGGTCTGTGGTTAAAAAAGAGATGGACCAATATAGTAAAAAAAGAATTTTTATGGAAACTCATGTGTAGAACTATGATTTAAGCAGAAATGATTTGGAGATGATCTTTTCATATGAACTTGGAAAAGGAGCGATGATATGATGGGGGAATTGGTATAGCAGATCATAATCATTTCATCAGGCCACTATTAATTTTCCTATAAGTGGAATCACGAAAACCGGTAAATTTTTTATAGAAGGAGTTTTTAGCATTGATTGAAAAGAACATTTACGAACAGTCTCTTTCTTTTGGTATTCTCCTCGTAAATTATAAGGGCAGGATACTATATACTAATGACTATTTTGAAAAGATGCTAAACCTTTCTGCGAAACAAATCAAAGAAAAAATGATCCAGCACATCATTCCTAAAAGCAACATTATTAAAGTAATAAAAGAAGGAAATGCAGACATTACGACATATGGTAATTCTCAATATGCTAATTTAATAGAATTTCCAATTAAACTAAGTAAACTAGGAATTATTATTAAGTTTCCGAATGATTTTCTGCAAAGTTTTATTGTTAAATCCCCTGCTATGTCGAATTTAAAGAAAGAAATAGAATCTATTATGAATTTAACAGGAGAACTGGTTACCATTACAGAATCTGATGGATTGATATTAAGAGTAAGCAGTAATTGTGAACGTATCATGGGATTAAAAGAACATGAATTTGTCGGGAAATCAGCATTTCAATTAGAAAAAAAAGGTGTTATCAACTTTTCTTCGACTAGAAAAGTAATTGATACAAAGCAGCCTATCCGGCTTGAACAAGTGACGCAATCAGGAAGGAAATTACTTGTTGATGGCCACCCGATCTTTAATGAAGACGGAACATTAAGCAAAGTAGTGAATATATCGAAGGATGTAACAGAGGTTGATGATTTAAAAAATAAGCTGGAGGAAGTGAAAAATACACTTCGCTATTATCAGCAGGAGCTTAATAAAGTACAAAAGAAAGCAAAGGACATTGTTGTAAAATCCAAGGCAATGGAAAAGGTATATGATCTAGTAAACAGGGTTGCAGATTTCGATGCGACAATTTTTATTCAAGGTGAAACAGGTGTAGGAAAAGAAGTGCTGGCGAGAACTATTCATCAGCTAAGCTCAAGGAAAAATGCCCCGTTTATTAAAGTGAACTGTGGAGCAATTCCTGAGAGCCTAATGGAATCAGAGTTTTTTGGTTACTCAAAGGGCACTTTTACCGGTGGAAGTAAAGAAGGGAAGAAAGGCCTGGTCGTTGCAGCGAACAAAGGCATGTTATTTCTGGATGAGATAGGAGAGCTGCCTCTTAATCTACAGGCTAAACTGCTTCAGGTTCTGCAAGAAAAGGAATTTACACCACTTGGCAATACAACACCAGTTAAAGTAGATGTTCGTTTTATAACGGCTACTAATCGAGATCTGGAGGAAATGGTAAGGGAAGGAACCTTTCGAGAGGATCTCTATTACCGTTTGTTTGTGATACCCATTACCATACCGCCATTAGCCGAAAGAAAACAAGATATCCCATTTTTAGTTGAACACTTTGTCGATTTTTATAATGAAAAATATAAGACAGCTAAAAGTATAGATAAAGACGTGGTTCAACTGTTTATGGATCATGAGTGGAAAGGCAATGTGCGGGAGCTTCAAAATACAATTGAGCGTCTTATTCTTACCGTACCGAATGAACAAATACAAATAAAACATCTTCCAGAAAAAATGATAAGAAATACAGAAGCCCCTACAACGTTAAATTTAAAGGATGCAATGAATCATTTTGAGAAGAAGATCATCTTGCAAACACTTAAAGAATCTAAAACTATGAAAGAAGTAAGTGAAAAGCTAGGTGTTGATTTATCTACTATCAGCAGGAAAATTAAGAAATATGAAATTGACTTTGCAAAAATGCAATAGGTATTGCAATTCTGCAATTAGTTTTCAGAATATATAGAATAATCGTTTGTTTAATTGAAAGCGTTTTTATAGACTTGCAATAATGCAAGTCTATTATTTTATTTATCTGATTTTTCCCATTTTTATTAGCGATTAAAGTTGGCACGCTTCTTGCATAATAAAAGGTATAGCAAAAGAGGAGGTATTTTTATGAAACTATTCGGAATAGATGTTGGCGGAACTTTTACAGATGTAATTTTAAGTGATACAGAGAGTGGTATAACTGAGATCCATAAAGTGCCTACATCACTTGAAGACCCTTCAGATGGTGTTGTTAGAGGGATATTGGAATTATGTGAACGTTATAATATCAATAAATCAGAAATTGATCACGTATTTCATGGGACAACGATAGCGACCAACGCCATTTTGGAGTATGATGGCGCGAAAACCGGGATGTTAACGACGAAAGGATACCGAGATATCATTCATATCGGACGGCATCAGCGTCCGGAAAATTACTCGATCATGCAAGAAATTCCATGGCAGGATCGTCCTTTAGTGCAGCGCAGAAATCGTCTTGCTGTGACGGAAAGAATGGGGCCGGCCAAGGACGAAATCATTACACCGCTTGATGAAGGAGAAGTAAGAAAGGCAGTTGCAACGTTAAAAGAAAACAAGGTTGAATCCATTATTGTCAACTTCTTATTCTCCTATATTAATCCGGGTCACGAGGAACGAGTGAAGGAAATTATTGAAGAAGAATATCCAGAAGCATTTGTAACGACTTCTTCAGGAGTATCGCCTCAATTTCGTGAGTTTGAACGGTTTACCACAGCTTCGATCAACGGATTTGTGGGACCAAAAGTGAAATATTATATTAATAATCTTGAAAAACGATTAAAAGACACGGGCATTTCCGCTGAACTACATATCATGCTGTCAAACGGGGGAGTGGCAACTCCAAAGACGGTATCAGAAAAACCTATCAATACCCTGTTATCCGGACCAGCTGCAGGTGTGCTTGGCGGTGCATGGGCAGGGGGATTATCGGATCGCAAAAAACTCATTACCTTTGATGTAGGAGGTACAAGTGCAGATATCGCGATAATAACAAACGATGGATATACAGAATCCTCTGCACGAGATACATCTATAGCCGGTTATCCAGTCATGGTGCCGATGATTGATATTCATACAATCGGTGCAGGCGGCGGAAGTATTGCTCATATTGATAAAGGTGGAGCATTTAAGGTTGGGCCTAGAAGTGCCGGCTCACGTCCGGGACCTGCATGTTATGGACATGGAGGGCAAAAACCAACAGTTAGTGATGCCAATATTGTACTGGGCAGAATTGATGAAAACAATTTTCTTGGTGGAGAAATGAAGATCTATCCAAATGCAGGATATAAAGTAATTGATGAATTAGCAGAAGAATTAAATTTGAGCAGAGAAAAGACAGCTGAAGGTGTTCTGCAAATTATGAATAACAATATGGCCAACGCCATTCGTGAAAAAACGATTCAAAAAGGAGAAGATCCACGGGAGTTTTCATTAGTGGCATTTGGTGGAGCAGGTCCGTTGCATGCTGTTGAAGTGGCACAAATTCTCAATATTCCAGAGGTTCTTGTTCCTAAATACCCAGGCATCAATTCCGCTACAGGCTTATTAACAACAGATTTAAAATACGATGTGATCAAAACAGCATTTCTAATGAGTACAAATCTAAAATTTGATAAGCTAAATGAAGACTTTTCTACTCTTGAAGAAAAATTAATTGCTCAGTTAAAAGAGGATGGGATTTCTGATGAGCTTATTCAAATCCATCGGAGTGCAGATTGCCGTTATGCAGGACAAGGGTACGAGCTTCGAGTCGATTTATCCTCCGGTGTATTAAATAATGAAAAGCTTCAAAAAACCTTTGATGAATTCCATGAAAATCACAAAAATGAGTATGGGCACCACTTTGAGGAAAGACCGATCGAGATCGTAAACATTCGGGTTACGGGCATTGGTGTAATGCCAAAAATTGAAAAACAAGCGAATGAGCCTGCGTATAGTCTCGAGGATGCATTAGTGAAGACGGGAGAAAGTATTTTTAATCTCGATGGGGAACTTCAAAATGTACCGACAAAATTCTATAAAAGAGACAAAATCCCTGTGGGTGTAGAGTTTAAAGGACCTGCAATCGTTCTCCAAAAGGATACGACAACAGTGATTCCGCCTAACTGTACTGCGCATATCGAAAAGTATGGAAATATGATTATAAAGGTTGGTGTGTAGGATGACGAACACAAATACTGATGTAATAAAAGCAGATCCGATTACCGTTCAAGTTATTCTAGGTGCATTAGAAAATGTGGCAATTGAAATGGGACATAAGCTGGCTAGAATGTCCTACTCCAGTATTATCCGTGAGTCGGAAGATTTTGGTTGTGCATTGGTTGATATTAATGGTCAGCAGCTTTGTGAGTCATCGCACAGTACCCCCCTTCAATCTGGACCGATTCCGGGTTATGTAAAAGGAATTCGAGAAATTATGGAAGAGCGGGGAGATACCTTCTTTCCAGGAGATATCATTATGCATAATTCTCCATACCATGGAGCCTCCCATGGACCAGATGTTGGTTTTTGTGTACCGGTCTTTCATGAAGATTCACTCATCGGTTTTTCAGTAACAACCGCACACCACCTCGATATTGGTGCTTCAACACCAGGAAGCTGTGGAATTGTCGATGCAGTTGATGCTTACGCAGAAGGTCTTCAATTTAAAGCAATTAAAGTTTATGAAAAAGGTGTTAAGAACAAATATATCTGGGATATGCTGCGTGACAATATTAGAGCAGCGGATATGGTTGTCGGGGATATGGAGGCGCAGATTGCAGCAGCAAAAATTGGTTCTAATCGCTATGTGGAAATTGTAGAAAAATATGGGTTAGAAACGATTCAAGCCGCTACTGATGAATTAATGAGGTACTCGGAAACGATGATGAGAAATGCCATTAAACAGCTTCCGGATGGTGAGTATGTGGCGGAAGGCTATTTGGATGGCTACCTGGATAGTGATGACAGTACACATAAAGATATAAAAATTGTCGTTACTGTAAAGGTTCAAGATAGTGATATCACTGTTGATTTAACTGGATCATCGCCACAAATTCCAGATAAACCAATAAATATGCCCTTAATCGGAACGGTTGACATCGCGATTTATTTAACACTGCGTTCGATACTTTTGGATTCAACCGAGTATGGTAATTTCCCGCAAAATTCTGGATTGGTGCGTCCAATCTCAATCATTTCGCCTGAAGGAGCAATTTGCAATCCGATTTTTCCCGCTCCAACCATTGCTCGTTTTTGTTCAGGGAACATTATTGCAGACACGTTAATGAAGGCCTTAGGTCAGGTAGTGCCTCATCAAATCAGTGCAGGAGTTGGAAACCTTCAAGTCGTTGCTTTTAGTGGTAAAAAGGGAAATGACTATTGGGTATACATGGATATTATGGAAGGGAGTTATGGCGGTCGCAGCGGAAAAGATGGAATGGATACAGTTGATACTCTCTATGCGAATACGAGAAATAACCCAATTGAAGACATTGAATCCCATTATCCGCTCAGAGTGAACCGATATGAATTAAGAGATAATGAAGCGGCCGCAGGTAAATGGCGCGGAGGAATTGGTTCTATCCGTGAAATCTCATTCCTGTCAGACGCAAGTGTCTCTGTAGAGGGAGACGGACATAAATTCAAGCCTTGGGGATTTGATGGCGGAAATGAAGGTTCAGTTGGAAGTCTTACAATTCGTGATGGCAAGAATAAAGAAGGACATAAGCTTCCTTCTAAATTACCAAATCGGCCAACTAAAACAGGGGATTCACTTCAATTGGTTGGACCTTGTGGCGGCGGATATGGGAATCCTCTTGAAAGAGATCCAGAGCAAGTATTATCGGATGTGCTTGATGGATATATTAATAAAGAAAAAGCTTTTGATGACTATGGAGTAATAATAACGGATTTAAATATGGTTGATCATGTAAAAACAAATAATCAACGAGTGCTTATGGCTAAATAATTTTATTACTAGTTTTGAATGTATTAATACAAAGGATGATTGGATGCAGACAATTTGTCAGATCAATAGTGAAAGAATGTATAACCGTATTATGCGCCTTGCTAAAATTGGGAAAGTTAATGATACAGGGGTTCAGCGAGTAGCTTTAAGTGAGGAAGATAAAGACGCGCAGGTGCTTGTAATAGAATGGATGAAAGAAGCGGGAATGATTGTTTCACATGATCACTTTGGGAATTTAATCGGACGGAAGGAGGGGAAATCCCCCTCTTTACCATCTGTAATGATTGGATCCCATATTGACTCTGTTCGTAATGGCGGCCGATTTGACGGGATCATCGGAGTTATCGGAGGACTGGAAATAGTACAATCCATATATGATGCCGATATCTCGCATGATCATCCTATTGAAGTGGTCGCATTTTGTGAAGAAGAAGGTTCCCGATTTTCAGATGGTCTCTTTGGAAGCAGAGGTATGGTCGGTAAAATTAAACGTGAACACTTAGGTTTAAAAGATGAGGATGGCATCTCTCGATATGATGCGTTAAAATCTTTTGGATTTGGCATTGATCCTGACCTTATTGAGCAGTCTGTCCGTAAGGCTGGTGATATTAAGATGTATTTGGAAATGCATATTGAACAAGGGCCATATTTAGATGCTAATGACTATCCGGTAGGAATTGTAAGCGGCATCGCTGGTCCATCATGGCTAAAAGTAAGATTGAAAGGTGAAGCGGGCCATGCAGGAACTGTGCCAATGAATTTACGCAGGGATCCACTCATAGGAACTGCAGAAGTAGTAATTGAAGTTGAAAGCCTATGTATGGCAGATCCCAACGCTCCTACAGTAGGAACAATTGGAAAAATGGCTGTTTTCCCCGGAGGAAATAATATTATTCCTGAATCTGTTGAGTTTACACTTGATATTAGGGACATTGAATTAGTGAGAAGGAACAACGTAATTCAAAAAATAGAAGAAAAAATTAAACATGTTTGTAAATCGAGAGGACTTGAGTATGAGATTGAAAGATTTGTAGACGAAAAACCTGTAAAATGTTCGGAAAATTTAGTTGATAGTTTGCGGGAAGCCGCTTCTAGTATAGGAATAGCGGCTCCGGTAATGGTCAGCGGAGCAGGGCATGATGCGATGCTATTAGCGAAGATAACAGATATAGGAATGGTATTTGTTCGATGCCGGGATGGAATAAGTCATCAGCCAAAAGAATGGGCAGAAATAGCTGATATCCTACTTGGCACTAAAGTGTTGTATAAAACAGTTTTAAAGTATTTATAGATCTTTTGTTGATTCACTAAAAATAATTTGAAAGTGAAAAGAGGTGAACACTAATATTAAATAATAGATAAAATCCATATGGGCCATTACCTCCAGGGTCTTCATGCTATCACATGTACATGAAAAAATTTTATCTCTCATCTAGAAAAATCTCTAAGTATTAATATTCTTCCTGGATTATCATCACAGTATCATTTATCTATTGGGAATCGAATTAAATACAGCCGCAAAGAAAAAAATAGAGATTGTAAGATGATTTTAATGAAATTTTGGATAGACTTAAATATTAGGAGGTAATGCATTTGAATAAGGATACAGGTAAAGGTATTAGTTTGACCGGGAAAGATATCATGCCTACATCAGAGAATGATAGAAAAGTTTCTACATTAGGCTTTTTAGTTTTGTGGATAGGCATAGCGGTCCAGCTAGTAACTTTTATTGCAGCGGCTCAGCTTTATCCTGCTCTATCGCCATTACAGATCGTTATTGCCTGTTTCCTGGGGAATTTAATTGTAGCTCTTCTTTTGACTATGTTAGGCGATATAGGGATTAAATACGGTATCCCTTACGCAGTTGTCATTAGAGCCTGCTTTGGATACTTAGGTGCACATATACCTGCTGTGATTCGTGCGATTCCAGCGATATTTTGGTTTGGTTTCCAAACCTGGATGGGTGCATATGCCTTAGATGTCATTATGGAAATGCTAATCGGCTATTCGAACCTAACATTATTAATCATTTTATTCGGGGCCTTACAAATTATTAATACGGCAATGGGGATAAAAGCCATAACAAATTTTGGATGGTTGGCAGCTCCCAGTATTTTAATAATTGGTTTGATCATGCAGGTGTTTATAATGCAGCAATACGAGTTAAGTATTAATGATATTTTTTCTAGGGGAGGAGAAGGCGGCATCTCTATGGGATACGCGATTGTAGTCATGATGGGTACTTATATTACAATGGCGTTAAATGCTCCTGATTTTACCCGGTTTTTAAAAATTAACAACGATAAAAATGAAACCAATTGGTGGAAAATGAACAAAGGGAGCTTTTTAGGACATACAGTAGGCTTAGTAGGGTCGATGCTACTATTTACGGTCATTGGGCTAACAAGTGGAGTAGCAACAGGGAACTGGAATCCTATTGATGTCCTAGTTCAAACAATGGGAGAGGATAATCCATTACTTTTATTTATTTGCCTAGCCTTTGTTATCTTAGCTCAATGGTCTACAAACATAAGTGCAAACCTTCTTCCTCCGGGATATATAATAGTCAATCTTTTTCCGCGTAAAATTACATTTGTGGCTGGTTCAATTACGGCAGGAGTTATTGGACTACTCATACAACCATGGAATTACGCTGAATATATCCCGGAAATTTTAATGTTTATTACAGCAACATTAGCACCAATAGTCGGTATTATGTTCTCAGATTACTATTTACTTAGAAAGCGCAGACTAAATATAGAAGAACTATATAAAGTGGATGGTCAATACAAATACTGGCATAATATAAATCCTGCTGCTGTTATTGCGTATATTCCTGCTGGGTTATCTGTGTTTCTGTCCCCAGACTATGGCTTTTTTTCAGCGTTAATAATTTCAATGGTACTGTATTACGTACTGATGAAATATTGGATTTGCAAAATATATAATCAGCCAGAAATTACAAATAAAGATTTTGTAATTGAAAATCAACAAATTAAAAAGGAAGTTTGATTTATTAAGAAACAATAGAAGATTTGGCAACTGTAATAGGATCTCTCTTGAAAGCACAGTCTAACAAAGTTCGTTTCGTAGAAATTATTAGAGTTCGAATTTGAAAGCCTGCTTAAAAGTTAATTTACCAAAAGAATTGACAAATCTGAGGAGGAATTTTTTATGAAAATTAAAGTAATTAATCCGAATACGACGTTGGAAATGACAGAGGGTATTGAGCATGCAGCTAAATCCGCAGCAAGGCCAGATACTCAAATCCTTGCAGTAAGCCCAAAAATGGGGCCGATTTCAATAGAATCCTATTATGATGAATATCTAAGTATACCAGGTGTTATTGAAGAGATCATAAAGGGAGAAAAAGAAGGGGTAGATGCTTACGTCATTGCATGTTATGGTGATCCGGGGCTGCAGGCTGCAAGAGAAGTAACGGATAAACCAGTTGTGGGTATTGCGGAAGCGTCTCTTTATTTAGCTTCAATGCTTGCCGCAAGATTTTCCGTTGTAACGGTTTTGCCAAGAATTAAAACAATGCTGGAGGAGCTTGTTGATTCATATGGAATGAGCAGACGAGTAGTAAACATCAGAACTACACCATTATCAGTTCTTGATTTTGAAAAAGATCCTGAAAGAGGAATGAAAATGTTGGAAGAAGAAGGAGAAAAAGCTGTTTCTGAAGATAATGCAGAGGCTATCTTGCTGGGATGTGCTGGCATGGCAGACTTTGCAGACAAGTTAGAAGAGAAGCTGGGAGTTCCTGTTATTGATGGTGTGGTAGCCGGAGTGAAATTTGCTGAATCTATTGTGGATTTAGGAAAGAAAACTAGCAAACTTAAAACTTATAAATACCCGGAGAAAAAAGAGTATACCGGTCTTTTGGATACATTTGGAGATCAAGCAGCAGTTAAGTAGATCTCTAACGAATACACACAAGAAGAGATTTAGAGAAAGAAAAGCAATATGGTTAAAACAAGCTTTTTGGGTAGAAGTGTAACCCAATCAATTTTTGGGCGGCACTTCTATTGTTTATAACAAAGACTGAAAATTTAGAAATTATATTAATCATGAGTGAGAGGGTGCTAAAAATGGGTTATGACACAACAGAACTAAATAAAAATTCAAGACGTGATTCTTTAAGGCCTGTACCAAATCAAAACCGTATTTTTGGAATGACAACGTACATCACTCTTTGGATATCTTCAATGGTTGTTATCCAACTATTTATGATTGGGCAGTCATTCCTGCCTCCTGTTGGAAATTTAAATATAATTCAAGCAGCTCTAGTAACCATTATATCAGCATTTATTATTGGTATTTTCTTTGTTGTGAATTCAAAGCCAGGAATGGTACATGGAATACCATTCATTGTTCAAGCTCGTTTGCCATTTGGGTATCATGGTGCAAGAATTGTTTCGTTAATCAGAGTCATTCCAGCTATTTTCTGGTACGGGATTGGTTCCTGGATAGGAGCAAGTGCCATAAATTATGTGACACAAACGATCTGGGGATATAGCAATATATGGTTGTATTTCATCCTATTCCAAGTACTGCAAACGATTATTGGATACTTTGGAATAAAAAGCATTAAATGGTTTGATTCACTTTTGTCAGTGGTCGTTCTTGGGTTTTTAGGCTATATTGTTTATCAGCTTATCAGTGTAGGTAACATAAATATGGCCACAAGCTGGAATACTGCTCCGGACTGGGGTATGCCGTTCTTTGCAGCGATTACAGCTTCCGTAGGTATTTTAATTACAGCTGCCATCAACAACGGAGACTTAAGCCGTTACTTAAAAAATGACGCAAAACACAACTGGGTAGGGCATATTGTTGGAATCGTTCCTATGTTTATCATCATGCTTGCAATTGGAGTATTGTCAGCAGCTGCTACTGGAATTTGGGACCCTGTTCAAGCCCTCGTATCCGTTATCCCAAATCCGGCTGTTGCTGTGGCTATGATGATATTCATTGTGGTTGCACAATTTACAAGTAACTTAACTATTAACATCGAACCGCCTGCACTTGTATTAATGGAAATCTTTAATTTAAAGTGGGGCCATTCAGTTATTATTGTAGGGATATTAAGTATAGTTACTTTTCCTTGGCTGCTCATCACAAGTTCATCTTTTTCTACCTTCATAGCCTTTTATTCAGCCTTTCTAGGACCGCTCTTAGGTATTTTAATTTCTGATTATTATTTTGTTCGCAGACAAAAGGTTAATATCGATGCTATGTACGAAAATACGGTAAAATATAGTTGGCTAGGATTAGGCTCTCTTTTTATTGGAGGAATTATAGGCGTCATCTTCTTGCCAATTTCTTGGATGGTTAGTTTGCCGATCAGTACTTTTCTTTATTGGGCTGGCTGTACTTATATTCCAACATTTAAAAATCGGGTTAGTGAAGAGCAAAATCGAGTGAAGCTTGGTTAAAAAATAGATAGTTAAGTTGTATGGAAATATAAATCCCTGCTTATAAAGTGGGGATTTTTTATCAGCAGGAAGATTCCTGAGATTAATGGATATTGAATTAAATTATACAAGTTTTAAAAAAGAAAACTATGCCAATACATATTTCAGACTTTTTACAGTTGTATTTAATTATTGTACTGACCATTTTAGGAACAAGTCATTTTTTCAGGGTATATCGATAAAATTTGAGAATTAATACCTTATTTTAGCTTTAAATCTATCTTTTAAAAAATAGTTTTTCTACAAAAGTTGAATAGTATGAGTGAATTGCTGAATTTACAATCCACCCTAATTTCAAACATAAAAGGCCTGCGATTTTCAATTAATCGGTAACCTTTTGTTCGACATTTATAGGCAGCTGAACATGAAAGGTTGTACCTTTTCCAACTTCACTATGGACTCTAATCATTCCCCCATGATCCTCAATCGTGGTAAATACTTGGGTCAGTCCCATACCAGTTCCATCACTTTTACTGGAAAAGAAAGGTGTCCCCAGCATTTTGATCTTATTTTTTGGAATTCCTATACCCGTGTCACTCACTTTTATATGAATCATGTTATCTTCATAGTAATGCTCAACTCGAATGATCCCATTATTATTCATCGCTTCAAGAGCATTTTTTAAGAGATTGAAAAACGCCTTTAGAAATAAATTTTTCTTTCCAAGAATGATCATATTTGAGTCTGTTAAAAGCAATTCTACTTCCACATTATAAAGTCTTTCCTGGAATAAGAGCATTAAGGAGGTTAATTCCTTACAAAAATCAATTGGAACGATTGGTTCCTCAAGTAAGTCGGGCTTTGCTACTTGCAGTAAGTTTTGTAATGTATCGAGCGCTTTATTCAATTCGGCTTCCATTGTATCTAAATAGGGATGTGATTGCGTCTCTTTTAATAATTGAAGAAAACCCTTTACCGATGTTAGAGGGTTTTTCACCTCATGAGCAATACCCGCTGCTATTTGTCCAATTGAAGCTAATTTTTCTTTATCATTCAAACGCCTCTCGGATTGTTTGCGTTTTGTAATATCTCGAAATATGGATTGAATCGCTTTTTGATCACCAAAAATAACGGGATGGCAATATAGCTCCACATCAACAAGTGTTCCATCTAATCGGCGTATAGTTTGTTCAACTAGCTCGGCTGGTTCGGTTCCTGTCATTCCTTTATGAATTCGTTCAATGATCATTGGCTGCGAGTCCTCTAGAAATATATCGAGCACATTCGCACCTAAAAGTGCTTCTTTTGTCCCTCTTAAAAATTTTGCTCCGGATTCATTTATATATAAAACCTTGTGACCAGCATGTATCACGATTGTTTCCACAGAATATTCAATGATTTGTCGATAGATTGTTTCATCTTCAATGATTGTTTTGTAGAATCCATTGTAGTTTTTACTTTTCACTTTATCCGCTCCTTGCTAATCATTCTCTAAAGTTGAAAATACAGTTATAGCGACAGTAAATAGAAGATGAGATTATGGATAATTATAATAATTAAGGTGAAGATATTTATAAGATAAGTTAATGGTATTTGATCAATTAATGATAATCAGCAATTCCTTGACAAGGATGTTATTCGACGTGATTCAGGGAAATCCCTGCATAAAGATCTTATAAAATGACTAATTTTGTATAATATTAAAATAATTAATAGAATGCGGCATTGGAGGTACATTTTATGCAAAAAAGAATAAGGGATTATGGGGTCGAGATTGGCAAGCTAAAGACGGGCGTACTAAATAAAATTACTGATGTAATGGGGGTTTCGGTGGGACACGCTACAATCGATGATGGGGATCTAAAAACAGGCGTAACAGCTATTCATCCACATGATCGAAATCTCTTTAAGGAAAAGGTGATTGGTGCAGCATATGTCATGAACGGCTTTGGAAAAACCGTAGGGACGATACAGATTGAAGAGCTTGGAACAATTGAAACGCCAATTCTATTAACGAATACTTTAAGCATCGGAGAATGCACAAACAGCTTGCTGACTTATATGATCGAACAAAACGAAGAGATTGGGAATACGACCGGAACTGTAAATCCTATCGTAGGAGAATGCAATGATATGTTCTTAAATAATATTCGTGCGCAGGCTGTAAAAAAAGAGCATGTATATGAAGCATTAAAAACGAGTGACAGAGAATTTTTAGAAGGAGCTGTGGGAGCTGGAACCGGAATGAAGTCTTTTGGGTTAAAAGGGGGAATTGGCTCCTCATCAAGAATACTTCAATATCCGCATGGTACATATATGCTTGGAGCACTTGTGCTTTCAAATTTTGGAGAAATACATAACTTTCTACTAGACGGTAAAAGAGCCGGAGAAAAAATTCAGGAGAAGCTTCTGTACAATCAGGCTGAGGGTGATAAAGGCTCCATTATTATTGTGATTGCGACAGATTTACCCGTCACCTCCCGTCAGCTCAAGCGAATCATAAAAAGAGCAAGTGTCGGGCTCAGCAGGACGGGCTCCTATATTGGAAACGGGAGCGGAGATATTTTTATCGGCTTTTCAACTGCTAATAAAATTAGTCATGATAATCCCAATCAGTTAGTTCCATCTTATGCTATTCACGAAGAGGATATTGACCAAGCATTTATTGCTGCTGCCGAAACGACAGAGGAAGCCATCTTAAATTCACTAATTACAGCAGAGACAACCACAGGGAGAAATGGAAATACCCTTTATTCATTAAAAGACTTTATGCATGATATACGATAGCATAGATAGTAAGGCAAATTCTCTTTCAAATAGAGAATCTGTCTTTTTTTATTTTTTTGATTATGTTAACGATAATGATTGATTTTTGCACGATGTTGATTGAAGCATAAAACGTGATTTAAAATTTTTTTTCAAATATTTATAAAATATATTGAAATGTAATGTCAGTGAGTGTAATAATTACTAAGTATTCAAATTAATAAGAATATTGTATATTTATAATATAAATAGCCGTTTTGGCTTTTTATAGAAAAATACATAAAGAAAAGGGGAGTTTACTTGAAGAAGGCGAACAAGTTTTTAGGGTCAATCGTCGTACTATTTGCTTTGCTGCTTGCTGCTTGCAGCAGTGACAGTGACACGGGTACTACGACGGATAGTTCTGAGGAGACAGAAGCTTCCGGGGGCACGCTTACAATTGCTTTGGGGACAGATATTGTTGGTTTTGACATTCATAACCACAACAATACGTCAACGGAAGCAGTTCACGACAACATGTTCAACTATCTATTTAAGAAAGATTCAAATCAGGAAATTCAACCTGAGCTAGCTGAGAGCTATGAGCAAATTGATGATCTTACCTTAGAAGTAAAACTCGTAGAAGGGGTTAAATTTCACAATGGTGATGACTTTACTGCTGAGGATGTAAAATTCACGCTTGAGAGAGTAGCGAAAGATGACACGCTCCGTGAATACCCGAACTATAACCAGATTAAAGAAGTACAAGTTGTAGATGAACATACAGTGCGAATTATTACGCATTCTCCAGAGCCTTCTTTACTTCCAAGACTTTCTCGCCTTGGTTCAGGAATGCTTCCTAAAAATTATATTGAGGAGAATGGCTGGGATTATTTCCTTTCAAATCCCATCGGAACAGGTCCTTACCAGTTTGAAGAGTGGGTAACGGATGATCGTATCGTGTTTACTCCATTTGAAGACTATTATCTAGGAAAGGTAGAAGAATGGGATGAAGTTGTGTTTCGTATCATTCCTGAAAATTCTACACGCGTATCTGAACTTTTGACTGGCGGAGTTGATATTGCGGTGAATGTTCCGCCAGCAGATTGGGAGCGCGTTGATTCTGGGGATTCAACCTCCATGGTTCGTGAAACATCAAACCGTAATATCCTTCTCGTTCTTCGTTCAACAGAAGGATATCCTACTTCTGATGTACGTGTTAGACAAGCAATGAACTTAGCGATCGATAACGCAGCTATAACAGAAAATGTTTTACAAGGTGCAGGAATCCCGACACAAACCATGGTCGCTCCTGGTAACTTTGGTGCGAACGAAGAACTGTATGATTCCTATGTATACGACCTTGAAAAAGCAAAAGAATTAATGGCAGAAGCAGGGTATGAAGACGGATTTGAAATGACGCTCCATTCACCAAGAGGAAGATATCTTCAAGATGTCGAGGTAACTGAAATGATAGCAGGCATGTTATCACAAATCGGCATTACAGTGAATATCGAATTTATGGAGTGGAGTAACTTCGTAGAAATGAGAGCTGCAAAAGAAAATAAAGATGCTTATCTATTAGGATTAGGTAACTCTATGTTTGATGGTGCTTATTCTGTCGATTGGTATCGTGCTGAGCGTTTTGCAGGAGAAACAGATTATAAGAATGATCGAATTGAAGAGTTATTAGCAGCTTCTGCACAAAATATGGATAGTGCGGAGAGAGAGCAGCAAATTCAAGAAATCCAAGAAATAGCAGCGGAAGATCTTCCATTCATCATGTTGCATCAAGAAACCATTAACCATGGTGTTAGTGATCGTATTAATTTCGTTCCAACAATGGATGAAATGTTATATGCACCTTCTATTACAAAAAAATAAATAGCGTTTAGTGATGACTAGGGAGGATTTTTCTTCCTAGTCATTGTTATAAGGAGTGGAACTATGGTCAAATACTTCATTCGCAGAGTGCTGCAAACGATCCCTGTCCTGTTAATTATCTCGTTTATTATCTTTTCACTTGTTTTTGTTGCAGGAGATCCAGTTGCCTTAATGCTTCCAGAGGATGCAAGCTTCGAGGATGTTGAAAATTTAAGAGAAGCGCTTGGTCTTGACCGTCCGTTTCTTGTTCAATATGGCTCCTATGTTGTGAACTTATTGCAAGGTGATTTTGGAGAATCCTTCCGATTTAATCAAAGTGCCTTGCCTATAGTGCTTGATAGGCTCCCTGCAACGATTGAGCTTGCAGTAGCGGCCATGCTTGTGGCAATTGTCATTTCGATTCCTTTAGGTATTTGGTCTGCAACTAAACGCAATTCAAGTCTTGACTTGCTGGCAACAGGCGGTGCCGTTATCGGAAAAGCAATGCCGAATTTTTGGCTGGGGATCATGCTGATTCTGTTATTTTCCGTCACTTTGGGATGGTTTCCGGTATCCGGTCGAGGGACAATGCTGCATTTAGTTTTGCCCGCCATTACTCTTGGGACCGGAATCGCTGCAGAAATGACACGGCTTATCCGATCGAGCATGATTGATATTTTAAACCAAGATTACGTGCGAACCGCAAAAAGTAAGGGGATCCATGATTTTTTTGTTGTATATAAGCATGCCTTTCGAAATTCATTAATTCCGGTTGTGACGATCACGGCATTGCAGACTTCTACAGTAGTCGGTGGAGCGTTGATTACAGAGACTGTGTTTTCGTGGCCTGGGCTTGGACAGCTTCTGATTCAAGCTGTAAATACTCGAGACATGGCAGTCGTTCAAGCTTGTGTGTTTGTCATCGCGATTCTCGTCATTTTGATGAATTTATTCGCGGATTTACTGTATCGGCTACTGGATCCACGAATTAAATACAACTAATGAGAAGGAGGTCATGAGATGTCTAGTGCGCAAGTAAATGTGGCTGCGGAAAATGGAGAAATAATAAACAAAGAGGCAAAACCTTTTCTTAAATGGGCTCGCTTACTGTTAAAAAGTAAAACGGGAACAGTCGGTTTTTTAATTGTTTTTTTAATCGTATTGGTTTCATTAACGGCAAAGTGGATAGCACCGCATGATCCGGCAGCAATTAATCCGGCTAATATGCTGCTTCCTCCTTTTTGGATGGACGGTGGTACAGCTGCTCACCTTTTGGGGACGGATAACTTGGGAAGAGATATTTTAAGCAGGATTATCTACGGTTCACAGGTGTCGTTAATGGTTGGTGTTACTTCAGTTATTCTAGCAGGAATCATCGGAGTGTTTATCGGATTGATCTCCGGATTTTACGGAGGAATTATTGATAATATACTGATGAGACTGGTAGATTCATTTTTAGCTATACCAAATATTTTATTTGCACTTGTTATTCTAACTATTTTTGGTCCAAGTGTTATAACCCTAATTGTTGTGCTTGGTGTAACCAACTGGGTGAGTTATGCTCGACTTGTGCGGGGAGAGGTACTTTCTATTAAAGAAAGAGAGTTTGTTAAAGCAGCAAGATCAATAGGGGTGAAAAACAATAAAATTATCTTGAGGCACTTGCTGCCTAATGTAATTTCTTCTTTTATTGTGATCTCGACATTAAGTGTTGCTACAACCATTATACTAGAGGCTTCATTAAGCTTTCTTGGGTTGGGTATACAGCCTCCGACAGTCTCATGGGGTGGTATTTTAAGTGATGGAAGGGATTACTTAGCTACAAGCTGGTGGCTCGCAACATTTCCTGGAGTAACGATTACGATTACGGTTCTTGGGATTATTTTTCTGGGTGACTGGCTGCGTGATGTCCTTGATCCTCATTCGCAGGGGAGATCGTGATTTTTTATCTAAATCAGTGGAGGAGAATGAAGGAACGGAGGTTTGAAATGACAAAATTACTTGAAGTGATGGATTTAAAAACGCATTTTCATACAGGAAGCGGTGTTGTTCCTTCCGTTGACGGTGTATCATTTGATATTAAAAAAGGGGAAAAGATCGCCATTGTTGGGGAGTCAGGTTCCGGAAAAAGTGTTACTTCTCTTTCGATTATGGGACTGGTTGGATCACCTGGGAGAATTGAAGATGGGAAACTAGCATTTGAAGGCAAAGATCTTACGAAATTGTCGAAAAAAGAGATGAGAAAGCTTCGAGGGAATGAGATTGCCATGATTTTTCAGGAGCCTTTAACTTCCCTTAACCCATTATTTACTGTAGGAAACCAGATTTCTGAATCGATTAAACTTCATCAAAAGGTAACAAGTAAAGTTGCCAAACAAAAAAGTATTGAAATGTTAGAGAAGGTTGGTATACCGCGTCCAGATAAAATTTTTTCTTCCTACCCCCATTCTCTTAGCGGAGGTATGAGACAGCGTGTTATGATTGCGATGGCTTTGTCATGTAATCCAAAATTGCTGATCGCAGACGAACCGACGACGGCATTGGATGTCACGATACAAGCGCAAATTTTAGAACTGATGAAAGATTTAAATGAAGAGTTAGAAACCTCTATTCTTCTTATAACACATGATCTTGGTGTTGTGGCAGAGATGGTTGATACGGTTATGGTGATGTATGCTGGACAAATAGTTGAACATACGGATGTATACACCCTATTCAGAGAGCCAAAGCATCCTTATACGAAGGGATTAATGGATAGCACGCCAAAAGTACATATGCTGGATGAAGAATTAGTCTCTATTGAAGGGACGGTTCCAAACCCGCTTTCAATGCCTAAAGGATGCAGGTTTCATCCTAGATGTCAGTTTGCGATGGACAAATGTGTATCAGAGCAGCCGGAGTTAATGGAGCTGAACGACAACCACAAAGTCAGATGCTGGCTGCATGAAGAAAAGGAGGTGAATCTTCATGACCTCGTTAAATCATAAAGAAACACCTTATTTGTTGGAAGTGAGAAATCTCAAAAAGCATTTTGATCTTTCTGAAGGATGGTTTTCTCGAAAAAAAGTTCTATTAAAAGCAGTGGATGGAATTGATTTACACGTAAAACACGGAGAGACACTTGGCATAGTCGGTGAGTCGGGATGTGGGAAATCAACGACTGGAAATCTCATTATGAGGCTGCTTGATGCGACAGAGGGAGAAATACTTTTTGAAGGGACAGATTTGACAAAGATAAAAGGAGAAGAATTAAGAAAAAAGAGAGAGAATATTCAAATGATCTTTCAAGATCCTTTTTCTTCATTAAACCCCCGAATGAGAGTATTTGATATCATTGCCGAACCGCTTGTAACGCATGGAGCGGCAAAAGGAAAACAACTAAAGGAGCAAGTCTTTGATTTAATGGATGCAGTTGGGCTCGATCGCTCCTATTCTAAAAGATACCCGCATGAATTCAGCGGTGGACAACGCCAGCGAATTGGTATTGCAAGAGCTATTGCATTAAAACCTAAATTAATTATATGTGATGAGCCTGTTTCAGCACTGGATGTTTCCATTCAATCTCAAATTTTGAACCTGATGGCGAAGCTTCAGAAAGAATTTGATCTTACCTTTATCTTTATTGCCCATGGTTTACCTGCGGTTAAGTATATTAGTGATCGAATCGCAGTCATGTATTTAGGCAAGATTGTTGAACTCACCACGAAGGAAAAATTGTTTCAAAAGCCAATGCATCCCTACACGGAAGGGCTAGTCGCGGCCATTCCAATTCCTGATCCTACGCTTAGAAATCCTGATGGGAAAATAATCGTAAAAGGGGATATCCCAAGTCCAACAAACCCTCCGTCAGGATGCCGTTTCCATACGCGCTGTGCGTATGCAGATGAAACATGTAAAAAAGAAACACCCATATTTGAGGAAAAAGAAGAGGGGCATTTTGTTGCTTGTCATTATCCATTAAATAATGGAAAAGGTATTATTGCTGAAAAGCCAGTTTTGGCAGAAAGGAGATAAAAATGGAACGTTATATAAAACAGAAGAATGAAGAAATGATTAGCCTATTGGAAAAGATCGTGAATATTGATAGTGGTACTTATATTAAAAAAGGGGTTGACCGAATCGGTACAATCTTAAGTGAGAAATATAAAGAATTGGGTTTTGAAATTGTAGTTGACAAGCAAGAAGAATATGGAAATCACTTAATTATCCAACATAAAGAGGCCGTTAATCCGAAGATTATTCTCGTTGCTCATATGGATACTGTCTTTCCTAAAGGCACAGCAGATGAAAGACCTTTTCATATTGATGGAAATCGAGCTTACGGCCCTGGTGTTGTGGATATGAAGGGGAGTCAGGTTGAACTGCTTTATGCCATCAAAGCTTTAAAAGAAAAAAATGATAAATCCTATCAAAACGTTCAAATCATCTTGAATGGAGATGAAGAGATCGGTTCCATTACATCGCGGTCTCTAATTGAGAAACACGCCAAGGGGAAGGAATATGCTCTTATAATGGAGCCAGCGCGCAAGGATGGATCGCTCGTGTCCGCTCGAAAAGGAGGAGGACGTTTTACGCTGACAGTAGAAGGAATTGCAGCCCATTCTGGAATTGAACCTGAAAAAGGAAGAAGTGCCATTGAAGAGCTTGCCCACAAAATTATTCAATTGCATGAGTTGAATGATCATGAGAGCGGGATCACAGTCAATGTTGGGATCATTGAAGGAGGCTCGTCCGTTAATACGATTTCACCGCATGCAGTTGCAGAGGTGGATATTCGGATATCTAAAGCAAAACAAGCGGACCAGGTAAGAAAAGAAATTGAAGAGATTTGCTCTCACACGGATGTACCTGGAACAAAGGTTGAAGTAAGCGGTGAGATTACCAGGCTTCCGATGGAAAAGAATGAACAAACAAAAGAACTTCTAGCCATCATAAAGAAAGTTGGAAAAGAGGTTGGAGTGGAAGTGAAAGATACCTTCACTGGAGGAGGCTCTGATGCTTCTTATACCTCGGCTGCAGGAGTAGCAACGATCGATGGACTTGGACCAGTTGGCGGGGATCCTCATAGCGAAAATGAATATTTGGAGCTTGATACGTTAACAGAGAGAACCCATATGCTTGCAAAAATTATTCAGCGTTTATCTAGAGAGTATAATAAAGAGAATAAATAGTTTTTCATCCACATCACTACTGATTACATGCTCGTCAGAAGTGATCATGAACCATTTACCTCTCACGCTATGACAGAAGTGTTTTAATGATTTATTCAATAAAAGAGAATAGTTTGGTAATGCTAAGACTGTACGTACCAGCAATCTAGAAATAAAATAAGCTCCTGTGCAATGATTTACACATGTACAAGGGCTTATTTTTTTATTTATATGGAGAATAAATAGTAAGAACTAACTTAAAAAACCTTCTTTTGATCGCGATCTTCTTTGAGCATTTCCACAGCTTCTCTAAAACGTTGTGAATGCACAATTTCTCTTTCTCTTAAGAAACGCAAAGAATCATTTAAATCTGGATCATCTGAAATATCAATAATCCATTGATAGGTTGCACGTGCTTTTTCTTCTGCTGCGATATCTTCATATAGATCGGCAATTGGATCGCCCTTTGCCTGAATATATGCAGCAGTAAATGGAACACCAGATGCATTATTATAAAATAATGCGCTATCATGACTTACATAATGGTCTCCAAGTCCAGCATCTCGCAATTGCTGTGGTGTTGCGTCTTTTGTTAATTTATAAATCATTGTTGCAATCATTTCAAGGTGAGCAAATTCTTCCGTTCCGATGTCTGTTAACAAACCGATTACTTTATCAGGGATTGTGTAGCGCTGGTTCAGATAGCGAAGAGCTGCCGCCAATTCTCCATCTGCTCCTCCATATTGCTCCATTAAGTATCTTGCCAGTGTAGGATTACAGGTACTTACTTTTACAGGATATTGCAATTTTTTTTCGTATGACCACATTTAGCTTTCACCTCATTATTTTTTAAATTTGCCATGGCCATGGCCCGCTTTTCCACATCCAAAAATCATTTTTCTGATTTATGCTTCTTTGTTGCAGTGGTCCGAATTTAGCCTCGAATTTTTGCTTGAGCAGTAGACTATTGTGAGCAAAATGATTATATTGCTGAATAGCATGAGAATCAGCGGGATGTGTATCCAAATATAAGGTTAACTCCATTAATACAAAGTCAACTGCCTGAATCTCCTCCAATTGTTGATAGTACTCATTTGGTAATGCCTTAATCATTGTGTTATCCACCTCTTTTTTTGTAGGGGTTTTCATAAAAATCATAAAATACAGGCCATAAAGTTCCTTTTTTTAGTGCTTCCAATGGGGTGAATTGCTGAAGATTAGACGGCTGAACTCCCAAATATAAGTTAGGGGGGGTGCGATAATATTTTTGGCCAATTGGAGGGCAAGGATCAAGGGTGCTATGAAAAGGTGTGTAGGATTTTATGTTCGAGAACGTTTTAGGCTGGTTTTGCATATATTTATTCACCTCACAAATTATTAATTCTAAGATTATATTCATGTTCAGTTTTGGTATGTATCGTCCATTTATAAAAAGCTCACCTTATCAAAAACTACATAAAAATAATTTTAATACCACTTATAAAAATCATGACAACGATTAATATTTGAAGAAAAAACAAAGAAACTCTTTTGCTAGTTTACTGCCCAACACGGAACCGGGGACGGATTACATAGTAGGTTTGCTGCTAAAAAATAATCAATATGACCATATTCAATCATTAATAAACCGGTAAAGGAAACAAGTATAAACGCATGTGCTATATCTGGTACCCGCCACTATAGACACATGTAATCTAAAAAATATAACGGAATTTTAAAGAATTTTAGTATAGAAGTCGCAGAAAGAGAAAAAACGGGAGAGAACAATGAGGAGGGGTGTGTAAGCTTGAGAATACATTAAAAGGAGTGAATGGACATTTGCCCATTCACTCCATCGTTATTATTTCTTTTTTGCAAGATCTATAAAAGCTTGAATGGCTTCAATGCTTTGAAAAGCTAATATGCTGATTGCTGTAAATGAAAACATCCCAATAACTGCAAATCTCAATAACATCATGATTCATTTCCTCCTTGATTTTGATTTTATAAGACAATCAAATAGGTTTATTTAAAAACTTAGACCCAAAGTAAATGGGCTGGAGGAAGATCATTTTCCTGCTTAAATACCATATCGGAAATTGGTAATAAAACAAAACTAATAGGATTAAGATGGTTGCTTCTGCAGGTACAGCCGTGAAAAACTTTAGGATATGTTCGCCATCTTTATTCAAAGCTGGTTCTAATCCATTATCATATTTGGAAAATGTATCCGTTGATTGAAAAGGATGAGCACCTTGTATTGTGTCAAGATAATCAGACAGAATAAAAACTGAAAAAAATAGAACGATTAGTATTTTGACACGTCTCTTTTCCACGTTATTCCTCCTAAATCGATAGTGACATGATACACCTGGAACGTGAAAAAATCCACAAACATATATTTACAATACAACATCGTATCCTTGGACGGGTATATGGATTTGTTGTAAGCGGAGGATACTCAAAAAAAAACGGACATTTTATTTATAAATAAAGGTGGTTTTGTATAGTAAAGAAATCAATCAAACATGTAATATGAACTTTTGGAATAACTAAGATTCCGTTAACATGAGGCTCATATTTTTAGAAAAAGAGATTGAAAAATGAAAGCATTAATTTTTAATACGTTTGGCGGTCCGAAAGTACTGCAATACCTAGAAATATCTGAGCCAACAATTTTAAAAAAATGAAGTGTTGGTCAGAAAGAAAGCAATTGGATTGAATTTCGCATAGGAGATCGTCTTAAATGAAAATGCTTGATGGAGAAGGGTACTACAGTAAACTAGACACCGTGGCAAAAGATGTCTTGGAGCTATCAAGTGAAACGATTGATGTAAACACCATTTTTCTTGCTAGTAAAATAAACAACTTTATTATAAAAGCTTTTAACCGGCAGTCTCTTTTGCTAAAGGAGGGCGACCATACACCTTTTAGTGATGTACTTGGTCGCCTCGTAGTAGAAAATGAAAGTGAGCCTCTTGTCATTCCGAATTTGAGAGAGAATCCTTTAACCTTTAATCATCCAGTTACGATGAAAATCGGTAATGGCTGCTTTCTTGGTGTACCTATTTTTAAAGGGAATAGAGACATATACAGTACTCTTTGTGCAATTGAGTCATAACAGTATTGCTGCTCGTATTGGAGGAGATGAATTAATCCTTTTAGTACCCGAAGATTCAGCGGAACAATTAGAAGCGAAAGCATTTGGAGACCGGCTTTTACACACACTTTCAGCTCATCCTGTTACCATTGAAGGTCATGATTTTTAGTATGGGTGTCCAGTTTATTAACAAGTAATGATAAAGGGCTTAAAACGTTAATGAGAGAGGCAGATCAAGCCATGTACAGGGTGAAAAAATAAGAAAAACAGTATAGAGTTTTATAACAGAAAAACTCTATCTATTATATGATTCATAGATAGGGTTAGGAGTTCGACGAGATTTATGTTCAGCGAAAAGTTGGTTTTTTTTGAATTAACCATCTGAAATTTCTTCAAAAGTTTTTTTACAAAAACAGCTTCATTATTAAGATGAGAAATAAAGCTACATCGATGAACCCTGTACCACTAAATTTGGGATACAGCGTTTATTTTGGTTTTTGTGTATCATTGTGCTTCCTCGGTTTGAAACAACTCCTACTTTTGTTTGGAAATTAATGCACGATAATGCTACACTCAAAACACATTATTTGAATGAGAGGAAGAATCGTGCGTGCCAAATCGACCCGGAAATAAAGGATCTCGTGAAAGAAAGGTCATTCCTTTTCCAGGATTAAAGGATCGTTTAGTCGAAAAGGGATTGGCAAGGCTTCAGGATCAGCAGCACGAAGAGGCAATTGAACTGCTCCTTGAGGCATATAAAATTGCTGAAGAAGATGCCGTCGTTAATCTGACGCTTGCGGTTGCTTATTATGAGAATAGACAATGGAGCCTTGCAAAAACATTATGTGAACGGATGCTGCATGAGGGGTTCGGGAACTATGAAGAAGTATTGGAGCTGTATATATTAAACTTGATTCAACTAAAAGAGTATGATCGGATTGCAGCAACCATTGAGACTGTGATGGAGGAAAGGGTTTTATCTCCTGATAGAGAAGAGCAGTTTCTACAATTACTATCCATGAGTAAGCGGCAGGAACAGCAAGAGGAAGATAAAGCGCTTCAAGCATTTGTACTTGAACAAGAGCTTGAACAGCAAATGATTCAAGTGGCAAATTTGTCAAAGCAAAATATCTATCCTATTCGTAATGACCTTATTTCTTCATTAAAGGAAAAGGAGGTACACCCATTTATTAAATCAATGGTACTGAATGTGTTGAGAGAGCAGGGTATACAAGATTTCGCCGCTATTGAAAAATGGAATAAGAAGCTGCAGGTGATTCCTGCTGAACTTGAAGATCCTTTTCAATCCTTATCATATTTAAAGGTTCAACAAGAGATTGACTCAAAGATTGGGCATGCGGATCCTTACCTTGTTGACCTGACAACAGAAATTGTAAAACGTCATGTTTTTCTTCTTTATCCTTTAACATGGCAGCACAAAGACGAAGCATTACTAGCCAAAGCGTATATTCAGCTTGCCTATCAATATATGGGTCAACAAGAGGGCTGGGGTGATTTGGCTGATAGTCCAATCACAAAAGAACTAGAGATACTTGAAAAAGCTTCAATTATATGATGTAATGTATAGCTGTTGAAAGCAAGTCATCATATGTTATAATAAAATGGTTGTATAATGGGTTCGTGATGGCAATATTCACAGAATCAAAGTCTTCACTGCTAACTAGCGTGAAACCAATAATTACTATAGATGTGTTGGAGGGAATTTAGTATGTCAGCTAAATGGGAAAAACAAGAAGGTAATGTAGGCGTTCTGACTGTTGAAGTCGATGCAGACACAGTTAAGCAAGGTCTTGATGAAGCATTCAAAAAAGTCGTTAAACAAGTGAATGTACCTGGTTTCCGTAAAGGGAAAATGCCTCGTCAAATGTTCGAAAAGCGCTTTGGCGTTGAGTCTCTATACCAAGATGCTTTGGATCTAATTTTACCGGATGCATACGCTAACGCGGTTGAAGAAGCAGGAATCCTGCCGGTTGACCGTCCTGAAATTGATGTAGAACAAATGGAAAAAGGAAAAGAGCTTATTTTCACTGCAAAAGTAACGGTAAAACCTGAAGTGAAACTAGGTGAATACAAAGGCCTTGAAGTGGAAAAACTAGAAACAGAAGTTACAGAAGAAGATGTTAATAACGAACTAGCTTCAATGCAAGAGCGTCAAGCTGAGCTTGTTGTAAAAGAAGAAGGTACGATTGCTGAAGGCGACTCTGTTACACTTGATTTTGATGGGTTTGTTGACGGGGAAGCATTTGACGGCGGACAAGCTGATAATTACTCACTTGAAATCGGTTCTGGATCATTCATTCCTGGCTTCGAAGAGCAGCTTGTAGGTCTTGCTGCTGGAGAAGAGAAGGATGTTGAAGTAACATTCCCTGAGGAATATCATGCAGAAGAGCTTGCTGGCAAGCCTGCAGTATTTAAAGTGAAAATCCATGAGATCAAAGCAAAGGAACTTCCTGCGCTTGATGACGAATTTGCACAGGATGTAGACGAGGAAGTGGAAACACTTGATGCTTTAAAAGAAAAAATTCAAAGCCGTTTAGAAGAAGAGAAGAAATCAGCAGCTGAAGCAGCTGTCCGTGAATCTCTTCTTAAGCAAGTTTCAGACAATGCTGAAGTCGATATCCCTGAAGCCATGATTGACACTGAAACAGACCGTATGCTGCAAGAATTCGAACAGCGCTTGTCTGCTCAAGGCATGAACCTTGAGTTGTACTTCCAATTCAGCGGACAGGATGAAGCGGCTCTTCGTGGACAAATGAAAGAGGATGCATCAAATCGCGTTCGAAATAACCTTGTGCTTGAAGCTGTTGCAAATGCTGAGAATGTCACAGTAACAGAAGAAGATGTTGATCAAGAGCTTGGCAACATGACTGAGCAGTTCAACATGACAGTAGACCAAATCAAAGCAGCGCTTGGTGGATCAACTGAAGTTCTCGAAAATGATCTTCGTATCCAAAAAGCAATCGATTTTCTTGTGGAAAACAGCAAGACTAGTGCATAATAGTAAGTAAGTAAGGAAGAGCAAGGCGCGAATAAATTCGTGCCTTGTTTTCTACCTAAAGTTAGTTACATACATAATACATATGGATTTAATATTGTTGTCTTGTTGTTCAAGTGCTGTAGAAGGAAAAAGGCTTTTGTGTATTTTTGTCGGTGTGTCTAGTCCTTTTTGGGACTAAACGGGGAGTTTCCTCTTATCCTGGGATTCAGCTGCAAGCGGCTAGCCCCTCGGGAGCATAAGCCCCGCCACCCAAGTTGGCAAAGAACGCCAACTAGTGCGTTGCGTCTTATGCTTGTCGGGTCTGAACGAGCCGCTTGCGCTTTTCTTAAGTCGTTGTGATTTCCGTCTGTGCTTTGGCTGTGTTACAATTCGTATCAAAGGTGCCAGTTGGCAATATAATGAACAATTGAAAGCTTATTTGTTGTCAATTTCATACGTTACAGGTATGATGATAGTTTGAAATAAGGGGTGACATACATGTTTAAATTTAATGATGAAAAAGGACAATTAAAATGTTCTTTTTGTGGTAAGACTCAGGAGCAAGTACGTAAGCTGGTTGCTGGACCGGGTGTCTATATATGTGACGAGTGCATCGAGCTATGCACAGAGATTGTAGAAGAAGAGCTTGGTACGGAAGAAGAAGTTGAATTCAAAGATGTACCTAAGCCGAAAGAGATTTTGAATATTTTGGATGAATATGTAATTGGTCAAGAGAAAGCGAAAAAATCCCTATCTGTAGCTGTTTATAATCATTACAAGCGAATTAATTCGAACAGCAAAGTAGACGATGTGGAGCTTTCAAAGAGTAATATTTGCTTGATTGGTCCAACAGGATCAGGTAAAACACTTCTTGCGCAAACATTGGCTCGCATACTTAATGTGCCTTTTGCAATTGCAGATGCGACATCACTTACAGAGGCAGGTTATGTTGGTGAGGATGTTGAAAATATCCTATTGAAGCTAATTCAATCTGCGGATTATGATGTAGAGCGTGCTGAAAAAGGGATTATTTATATTGATGAGATCGATAAGGTTGCACGTAAATCTGAAAATCCTTCCATTACAAGAGATGTTTCAGGTGAAGGTGTACAGCAGGCGTTGTTAAAAATTCTTGAAGGAACAACAGCAAGTGTTCCTCCACAAGGTGGACGTAAGCATCCTCATCAGGAATTTATTCAAATCGATACAACGAATATCCTTTTCATCTGCGGTGGTGCTTTTGATGGCGTTGAGCAAATTATTAAACGTCGTCTAGGGCAAAAAGTGATCGGCTTTGGCTCCGATCCAAATAAAGGCGACGTAAAGGAAAAGGAATTGCTGTCGAAGCTTGTTCCTGAAGATTTGTTGAAATTTGGTTTAATTCCAGAGTTTATTGGTCGACTTCCTGTCACTGCTACTCTAGAGCAGTTGGATGAAGAAGCGCTTGTATCAATTTTGACGAAGCCTAAAAATGCATTAGTAAAACAATACCAAAAAATGCTTGAATTAGACGATGTTGAACTTGAATTTGAAGAAGGAGCTCTTCTTGAAATTGCAAAAAATGCTATCGAGCGTAAAACAGGGGCTCGGGGACTTCGATCGATCATTGAAAGCATTATGCTAGATGTTATGTTTGACCTTCCTTCCCGTGATGATATTAAAAAATGTGTGATTACGAAAGAAGCGGTTGAGCATAATGGGCGTCCGGTTCTAATGCTAGAAGATGGAACAGTTCTTGATCCAACGGATGAGCAAAAAACTTCTGCTTAATTGATCGTACAAAGAGAGGCTGACTCGTTAGACCATCTATCGAGTCAGCTTTTTTTGCCATTCTTGAGCTTTAAAGTGGATGTAGTCAATATGAAAAGGGTACAGTAAGAGCATCTATTCGATTATATTACTGGTTTGTTGAAAGTGGTTGCGTATTACTTATAATAAAGGTAGCGAAGGTCTGTTTGATTGAAACGAGAGTTACGATTTAAACAGGCGGATATTGTATGGAGGTGCAGTTCATGTCAGAAAATAATAACCACATCGTCCCTCTACTTCCATTAAGAGGTCTATTGGTTTATCCAACCATGGTCCTTCATTTGGATGTTGGTCGCGAGCGCTCTGTTCAAGCGCTTGAACAAGCCATGATGGATGACCATCTTATCTTTTTATCTACACAAAAAGATATGGCGGTTGATCAGCCCGAACAAGATGATTTATACCAAATGGGAACATTAACGAAAGTGAAACAAATGTTAAAGCTTCCAAACGGCACCATCCGTGTTCTGGTTGAAGGGGTTGAAAGAGCGGAAATATCCTCTTTTGTTGATGTTAATCCCTTTTATACGGTAAATGTTAAGTCTTTACCAGATGATTATGAAAAAAATGCAGAACTTGAAGCAATGATGAGAACACTTGTTGAATATTTCGAACAATATATTAATCTTTCCAAGAAGGTCTCAAATGAAACCTTATCAACCGTAACAGATATTGAAGAACCGGGTCGTTTAGCTGATATTGTGGCGTCTCACTTGCCGCTAAAGCTAAAAATCAAACAGGAAATCCTAAATACTGTTGACGTAAAAGAACGTTTGTCAAGGGTGATTGAGACCATAAATAACGAAAAAGAAGTCCTGAGTCTTGAAAAGAAAATCGGACAGCGTGTAAAAAAATCGATGGAACGCACTCAAAAGGAATATTATCTTCGTGAGCAAATGAAAGCTATTCAAAAAGAGCTTGGAGATAAAGAAGGTAAGACAGGTGAAGTATCTGACTTGACTGAGCGGATTCAAGCCGCTAACATGCCTGAATCCGTCCTTAAGATTGCAATGAAAGAATTGGATCGTTATGAAAAGGTACCGTCTACTTCTGCTGAAAGCTCAGTCATTCGAAATTATTTGGAATGGCTAGTGACGATTCCATGGACAGAAGCAACAGAGGATGACTTGGACATTCATCGTGCGGAAGAGATTCTTGACCGTGATCACTTTGGTTTGGAAAAAGTAAAGGAACGTGTGCTTGAATACTTAGCGGTACAGCAATTATCAGAATCTCTAAAGGGTCCAATTCTTTGTTTGGCAGGACCTCCGGGTGTTGGTAAAACAAGCTTGGCCCGCTCGATAGCCGAATCAATCGGACGTAAATTTGTACGTGTGTCATTAGGCGGGGTAAGAGATGAATCTGAAATCAGAGGACACCGCAGAACATATGTAGGTGCAATGCCTGGCCGAATCATCCAGGGAATGAAGAAAGCGACAACTGTAAACCCAGTATTTTTATTAGATGAAATAGATAAAATGTCGAATGATTTTCGTGGTGATCCGTCTGCAGCAATGCTTGAAGTACTAGATCCTGAACAAAATAACTCGTTCAGTGATCATTACATTGAGGAGCAGTACGATCTGTCAAAAGTCATGTTTATTGCTACAGCAAATAATCTTGCTACTATTCCTGGACCACTTCGTGATCGTATGGAAATTATTACGATTGCTGGATATACAGAAATCGAAAAAATTAATATCGCAAAAGATCATCTTTTATCAAAGCAGCTGAAGGATCATGGACTTTCAAAAAGCAAACTGCAAATACGGGATGACGCTATTCAGGAAATGGTCCGTTATCACACACGTGAAGCTGGTGTAAGGGGCTTAGAAAGACAGCTAGCAGCCGTCTGCAGGAAAACAGCTAAAATTATTGTAAGCGGAGAAAAGAAGCGTGTTATCGTAACGGCTAACAATTTATCCGACTTTTTGGGTAAACGTAAATTCCGTTATGGCCTGGCTGAAACAGAAGATCAAATTGGCGTTGCTACGGGACTTGCCTACACGACAGTTGGAGGGGATACACTTCAAATTGAAGTTTCTTTATCACCTGGCAAAGGCAAGCTTGTTTTAACGGGTAAACTTGGTGATGTGATGAAAGAATCAGCTCAAACGGCTTTCTCTTTTGTCCGGTCAAAAGCAACTGAATGGAATATAGATGAAAAATTTCATGAGAAATTCGACATTCACATACACGTTCCTGAAGGTGCAGTACCTAAGGATGGCCCATCTGCCGGTATTACGATTGTTACAGCGCTTATGTCTGCATTGACCAATCGCCCAATAAAGCGGGCGATCGGCATGACAGGTGAGGTAACGCTTCGCGGTCGAGTACTGCCAATTGGAGGTTTGAAGGAAAAAACCTTAAGCGCGCATCGTGCTGGATTAACAACCATCATCTTACCAAAAGAAAATGAACGTGATATTGATGACATTCCTGAAACCGTACGTAACGAATTAACCTTTATTCCTGTGTCACATGTAGATGAAGTATTAAAACAAGCGTTAGGTGATCCATTATGAAAATTACGCAATCAGAAATCGTGATCAGTGCTGTTAAGCCTGATCAATACCCTGATGATGGACTTCCGGAATTTGCGCTGGCTGGACGTTCAAATGTAGGGAAATCTTCATTTATCAATAAGATGATTAATCGGAGAGCCCTCGCGCGTATCTCTTCAAAGCCTGGAAAAACGCAGACGCTCAACTTTTATATATTGAATGAAGCACTCTATTTTGTGGACGTTCCGGGCTATGGGTATGCAAAAGTGTCCAAATCAGAACGTGCAGCATGGGGGAAAATGATCGAAACCTATATGACGGGACGCGTGCCGCTTAAGGCAGTAGTTTTGATTGTCGATTTGCGTCATCCCCCTACAAATGATGACATTATGATGTATGATTTTTTGAAGCACTTTGATATTCCGTGTCTGGTTGTTGCCACAAAGGCTGACAAGATCCCCAAAGGCAAATGGCAAAAGCATATGAGCGTGACTAGACGCGCACTTCAAATTGAAGACGGTGATGATTTAATCATTTTTTCGTCAGAGACGGGACTTGGGAAAAAAGAAGCGTGGGATTTTATCATGGAAAAAATGCAGGAAGCCTAACCAAATATGGTTAGGCTTTTCTTTATAAGCAAATACTAGTAAATAGTAAGGATAGGATGCTGGAAAGGAATTGTGAAAATAAAATAAGTTAGATGTTCCGTTTTTATCGAAGAATGTATGAATGACTTTATAAGCTAGAACCTTGAAAGCTCCTTGTATCTTTGGTAATCTAGACACAGGTGTTTTACCATATGGTTGTGCGATTCGGGGAGATTCTCGGAAAACCATACATAAAAAGGAACTTTGTCGAACGAAGTGAAAAAGGTTTCAATGGATGTTCACAATTGCTGTCATGGCACTGAACGTGTCATGCTATAATAGATTAGATTATAATGATTATAATGTGGGGGTGTCTTTCAAAACATGCACATACTCGTGGTAGGATTGAATTACAAAACGGCCCCTGTTGAGATAAGAGAGCGTCTTTCTTTCCAAGAAGCAGATCTTCAGAATGCAATGGCTTCGTTACAGAAGAAAAAAAGCATACTGGAAAATGTGATTGTTTCGACTTGTAATCGAACGGAAATATACGCTGTCGTAGATCAGCTTCATACAGGTCGTTACTATATAAAAGAATTTTTAGCTGACTGGTTTCAGTTAGAGAAAGAAGTATTTAGCCCGTATTTATTCGGTTATGAAAAAGATGGTGCAATGGAGCATCTTTTTAAAGTTACATGTGGACTGGACTCAATGGTATTGGGTGAAACGCAAATTCTAGGACAAGTACGTAAAAGCTTTTTAACTTCACAAGAAGTGGGAGCTACAGGTACAGTCTTTAATGAGCTTTTTAAACAGTCTATAACACTTGCTAAAAAAGCGCACGCGGAAACGGATATTGCATCAAATGCAGTCTCTGTTTCTTATGCAGCAGTAGAGCTTGCGAAAAAGATCTTTGGAGATTTAAATAAAAAGCATGTACTGATTTTAGGTGCAGGTAAAATGGGAGAGCTTGCGATCCAAAACCTTCAAGGAAGCGGAGCGGACAAGATTACTGTCATTAACCGAACCTTTGAAAAAGCTGTTGCACTTGCTGAAAAATTCAATGGGAAAGCGAAACAGCTTAGTGAACTGCAATGCGCCCTTGTTGAGGCAGATATTTTAATCACGTCTACAGGTTCAAAGGATGCCGTCATTGAGAAGGAAATGATGCTTCACGTTGAACGAATGAGAAAAGGCCGTCCGTTCTTTATGGTGGATATTGCTGTTCCGCGTGATTTAGATCCTGCTATCAATGAGCTTGACAGTGTGTTCTTATATGACATTGATGATCTTGAGGGCATTGTTCAAGCGAATCTGGCTGAGCGCAGAAGTGCAGCTCAGGCAATTGAAATCATGGTAGAGGAAACGATCATGAGCTTTAAAGAATGGTTGAACATGCTGGGAGTTGTTCCAGTAATTTCTGCACTTCGTGATAAAGCGCTTGTTGTACAAGCTGAAACGATGCAAAGCATTGAACGGAAAATGCCTAACCTCTCTGATCGTGAGAGAAAGATCCTAAACAAGCATACAAAAAGTATTATTAATCAGCTGTTAAAGGATCCAATTTTGCAGGCAAAAGAGCTTGCTTCATTGCCGGATGCGGAAGAAAAGCTGGATCTGTTTATGAAAATCTTTAATATTGAAGAACAGATTAATGGGACACAAGACGTTAAACCTGATAAAGGTCAAGCTTCTTCCAATAAAACTGAATGGTCTTCTAAACAGCATCCCGCGCTCTCCTTACAGCCTTAAGCGAGGTACACAACGATGTTTGAACTATCAATGACTCGGCTTCATGAGGTCATGGTTGTCTTGTATGCGTTAAGCGTGCTGCTTTACTTTATGGATTATTTACAAAAGAACCAGAAGGCAAATCGTTATGCCTTCTGGCTTTTAGGGATTGTTTGGGTTCTTCAAACAATCTTTTTATTTCTATACATGACAAGGACGGGGCGATTTCCTGTACTGACCCTTTTTGAAGGGATTTATTTTTATGCGTGGGTGTTGGTCACACTGTCATTGGCGATCAATCGTCTGATGCGTGTGGACTTCACCGTTTTTTTTGTCAATATAATCGGGTTTATTTTTATGGCTATTCACACGTTTGCGCCAGTACAGGCACCAAATGAAGCAGCAGCTGAACAATTAATGTCAGAATTGCTGTTAATACATATCACAATGGCGATTCTATCATACGCTGCGTTCTCTCTTTCTGTCGTTTTTTCGATCTTGTATTTACTGCAATATCGAATGTTAAAACAAAAAAAATGGAGTCAGAAGCTGCAGCGAATCAGTGATTTAACCAAATTGGAAAAAGGATCATTTATTTTAAATATGATTGGTTTTCCGATGCTGATGCTGAGTTTGATTTTAGGTGTACAATGGGCAATTATTACGTTACCATCAATGATTTGGTACGATGCTAAGATTTTTGGTTCATTTTTGATGCTAGGAATTTATGGTGTATTTTTATTTTTGAAAGTGAGTAAAGGAATGGCAGGTAAATCACTGGCCCTGTTAAATTTAGCTGCTTTCCTTTTCCTCATTATCAATTTTTTATTGGGTAGCAGATGGTCTTCATTCCATTTCTGGTATTCCTGATGTAAAAATAAGGCATAATTGAAGTGGAAGGAGCAGAAGTATATGAGAAAAATTATTGTAGGTTCAAGACGCAGCAACCTAGCTATGACACAAACTAGATGGGTGATCGAGCAGCTGAAAAAACTCGATTCAAACGTTGAATTTGAGATAAAGGAAATCGTAACAAAAGGGGATCAAATTCAAAATGTCATGCTGTCTAAAGTAGGCGGTAAAGGATTATTTGTTAAAGAGATCGAGCAGGCGATGCTTGACGGTGAAATTGATATGGCAGTGCATAGCATGAAGGATATGCCTGCAGAGCTTCCAGAAGGATTGACAATTGGGAGTATTCCAGTGCGTGAGGATGTTCGGGACGCATTTATATCCAAAGATGGCAAAACGCTTTCAGAGCTTCCTGCTGGCGCAATTATTGGCACAAGCAGTCTTCGTAGAAGTGCTCAAATCCTAATTAGTCGACCGGATTTGGAAATTAAATGGATTAGAGGCAATATCGATACTCGTCTATCAAAACTGAAAGAAGAGAATTATGATGCCATAATTTTAGCTGCAGCAGGACTTTCAAGAATGGGATGGGCAAAGGATGTTGTGACGGAGTTTCTTGAACCGGAAGCATGTCTCCCAGCAATCGGTCAGGGAGCGCTGTCGATTGAATGCCGTGAGGATGATCATGAACTGCGGGAGCTTCTTGATCAATTTACTGATCATGAAACGAAGGTTACAGTTACAGCAGAACGAGCATTCCTTCATAAAATGGAAGGAGGCTGTCAAGTGCCGATAGCAGGCTTCGCTACGCTTAATGGCACTGAAGTGTCATTAACTGCACTCGTAGCTTCTCCTGATGGAACGACGGTGTATAAAGAAACCATTACGGGTAAAAATCCTCAGGAGGTTGGCGAAAAAGCTGCTGCTTTATTAACAGCACAAGGTGCTAAAGCATTAGTGGATCAAGTAAAGGCTGAGCAGGAAGCAGGGCACTAATCCGATGGGCAACGAGCATTTGCTTCAAGGGCTGCGTATTCTATTAACTCGCCCCTCCCAGTCAGCAGCGAAAGACGAACAGCTGATTAAGAGGCGAAATGGAGTTCCTATTTCTATTCCGTTAATCCAAACTTCTTATGTATATAGTGAACTTGAAAATGAGATCTTGCAGCGTTTGGAGCAATACGATTGGATCGTGTTTACAAGTCAAAACACGGTTGAATATATGATGCAAGTACTTGAAAGATATGGGCGAGCAGAGTGGCTGCATCAAGTGAACATTGCTGCTATCGGTCAAAAAACGGAAGAACGTTTGCAAGAACATGGATTTACAGCTAGCTTTATGCCATCTACTTTCCAAGCAGATGAGTTTGTAAACGAATTTCCATTTCATACCTTGAAGGCTTCTAGTATATTATTTCCTCAAGGAAATCTTGCAAGAGATATCATTTCAGCTTCATTTCGTGAACGTGGAATTCCATGTACGAAATGGATTTTGTATGAAACAACGATGCCGTCTGGGAGTTGTGAGCGATTAATAAATCATCTAATGCATGATAAGCTCGATATTCTTACTTTTGCAAGCCCATCAGCTGTCATGAATTTTATGCTCGCTATTCAAGACCAGCCGTACATTAAGGAACAATTAACGAGTGGCCATTGGACTGTTGCCTGTATTGGACCCACAACAAAACAAGCTGCTTTAGCGTATGAGCTTCCTGTCCATATTCAGCCTGCAGTATACACCATGAGTGCAATGCTAGAAGATATTGTCTCAATTTATATGAAAAATGTTAAGGAGGAATAATAATGACAGACCTTCAATTCAATCGTCATCGACGTCTGCGTACATCAGACAATCTGCGTTCAATGGTAAAAGAAACATGGCTGCGCAAAGAAGATCTAATCTATCCATTATTTGTTGTCGAAGGCAGCAACGTACATAGCGAAGTGGCTTCTATGCCAGGAGTATTCCATATATCACTTGACTATGTTGAAGCTGAAGTACAGGAAATCGTGGATCTTGGAATCAAATCTATTATTCTTTTTGGTGTTCCAGCTGAGAAGGATGCGCTGGGTTCACAAGCCTATCACGATCACGGAATTGTACAGGAAGCCACTAGATTAATTAAAGAAAAATTTCCTGAGCTTGTGATTATTGCAGATACATGCTTGTGCCAGTATACAGATCACGGACACTGTGGGATCGTGGAAGAAGGCAAAATCCTAAACGATCCTACACTGGATTTGCTTGCAAGAACAGCTGTCAGTCAGGCGAGAGCTGGCGCAGATATTATTGCACCTTCTAACATGATGGATGGCTTTGTGGCTGCCATTCGCCGAGGACTTGATGAAGCTGGCTTTGTGGATGTGCCGATTATGTCCTACGCGGTAAAATATTCTTCCAGCTTTTACGGTCCATTCCGCGATGCTGCGCACAGCACTCCGCAGTTTGGAGACCGCAAAACCTACCAAATGGATCCTGCGAACCGAATGGAAGCATTGCGAGAAGCAGCATCTGATGTAGAAGAAGGAGCGGACTTCCTAATTGTAAAGCCTGCACTTTCTTATTTGGATATCATGCGTGAAGTAAAAGATAATTTTCTGCTGCCTGTCGTTGCCTACAATGTAAGCGGTGAGTATTCTATGATCAAAGCAGCTGCTCAAAACGGTTGGATTAACGAGCAAGAGATTGTGATGGAAAAACTAATTAGTATGAAACGTGCCGGTGCGGATCTTATCATTACGTATTTTGCAAAAGATGTCGCGAAAATGTTATCGTAGCAAATTTTACACCAATACATGAAGGATAAGAAAGAGGAGGCAGCGTCATGCGTTCATATGAAAAATCAAAAGAAGCATTTAAAGAGGCCGTCGAGCTAATGCCAGGCGGAGTTAATAGCCCAGTCCGAGCATTTAAATCGGTCAACATGAATCCTATTTTCATGGAAAAAGGAAAAGGCTCTAAAATTCACGATATTGACGGCAATGAATATATCGATTATGTGTTATCATGGGGGCCGCTTATTTTAGGTCATGCACAGGATCGCGTTGTTTCGGCTATTCAGCAGGTAGCAGAAAGCGGAACAAGCTTTGGCGCTCCTACAACGGTGGAAAACAAGCTTGCCAATTTAGTAATTGAGCGTGTACCATCTATTGAAAAAATTCGTATGGTATCATCAGGAACTGAGGCGACGATGAGTGCGCTGCGCCTTGCACGTGGATACACGGGACGGGACAAAATTGTGAAATTTGAAGGCTGCTATCATGGACATGGAGACAGTCTGTTGATTAAAGCCGGCTCAGGCGTAGCGACGCTTGGTTTACCAGATAGTCCAGGGGTTCCCAAAAGTGTGGCAAAAAACACGATAACGGTTCCTTATAATGATCTGGAATCAATCAAGTATGTGTTTAATGAATTTGGATCCGATATTGCGGCTGTAATTGTCGAACCAGTTGCTGGAAATATGGGGGTTGTTCCTCCAGAGCCTGGTTTCCTGGAAGGATTACGCGAAGTTACTGAACAAAATGGGACACTTTTAATTTTTGATGAAGTGATGACAGGATTCCGAGTAGGCTTTAACTGTGCGCAAGGTCATCTTGGCGTAACGCCTGATCTGACCTGTCTTGGAAAAGTGATAGGTGGAGGACTGCCTGTAGGTGCGTTCGGTGGGAAGGCAGAAATTATGGATCAAATTGCGCCAGCAGGCCCTATTTATCAGGCAGGTACGCTCTCAGGAAACCCGCTTGCCATGACCGCTGGTTATGAGACGTTATCACAATTAACACCAGAATCGTATGATCATTTTGTCGAGCTTGGAGATTTACTGGAGGAAGGATTTACAATGCTTGCGAAGAAGTATGACATTCCTCACACGGTAAATCGCGCGGGTTCAATGCTTGGTTTCTTCTTTACAAATGAAAGAGTGACCAACTTTGAGAAAGCGAAAACATCTGATCTTAAACTATTTTCTGAGTTTTATCGTCAAATGGCAAATTATGGTGTCTTTTTGCCGCCTTCTCAATTTGAGGGCTGGTTCCTGTCAACTGCTCATACGAAAGAAGATGTTGAAAAAACATTGCATGCTGTGGAGGCTTCATTTAAAGCAATTACTGCATAATAAAGAAAAGGCTGATTACCTACATTGTGGTAAGTCAGCCTTTTTTCGTTAAAAACTTTCGTATATGATAGTAAGAAAAGGAAGAAGGTGCATGGCGAGTGACAAAAACTCAATGAACAGGACTTTTTATCACAGCCATCATTGCAACCAGTGGAGGCTGGCTGTTTTATGAGCTGTCGCTGTTTTTACCGTGGCTGCTTGGTCCGCTATTTATTATGATGATTTTAAAAAACACGGTAAAATGGCCTTTTTATTGGCCTGGGTGGTTAAGGAATGCAGGCCTGCTTATTATCGGAATTCAGATGGGCACATCTTTTACAAGCGAAGCACTAACGTTTATGGTGCTATACTTGCCGATTATGCTCGTCATTACATTTTTAGTGGTGCTTTTTTCCATGCTCACTGCTTGGGGGCTATCTAAAAGCACCAACTACCGTTTTTCAACTGCGTTACTTGGAAGCTTTCCTGGAGGACTATCACAGATGGTGCTGTTAAGTGAGGAAGTAAAGGGTGCAGATCAATCTGCTGTTGCGCTTATGCAAACGATTCGAATTCTGTTAGTCATCACAGTGGTGCCATTATTAGTGACTTACTTTTTCCCGAGAGATACAAATGGATTTCTGCAGGTTATTCAAACGCCTATTTTAGAGATTCCCCTTTTTTATCTATTTCTTTTAGCAAGCGGGATTATTTTTCTATTATTTATAATCCGAAAAATCCAAATGCCGATCCCTTATATGCTTGCTCCTTTAATAAGTGTATTAGTATTTAATGTATTAACAGGGAATCCCTTTCACTTGCCAGTTGCGTTAGTAGCTTCTGCACAAATTACGCTAGGTGCTCATTTAGGTCTGCAAATGAAAGGAATGCGCGCTCTGCTGTCTGCACGCTCTATTGCGCTTGTGGTAATCAGTAATTTAGCGCTTATTGCTTTTTGTATCGCGCTATCCTATGGTTTAAATAGATTTTTCTCTTTTCCATTGTTGGATATGTTTTTAAGTGCAGCCCCTGGTGGTGTAGCAGAAATGGCGATTACTGCGTACGCGGTGGGGGCAGATGCTTCAACGGTCACAAGCTTTCACTTATTTCGTATTTTCTTCATCCTTTTTTTAGCAGCTCCATTGACCGTTTATTTGTTGAAAAAAAGGCTTCAAACTTCTCCTGAATTGTAATAGTCTCTTCTCATTGTGCATATCGTTTATATAGAGGGTGTATGTAGTAGAGGAAACGGGGGAAGAAAATTTGAAGAAAAATCAAATGCCGCTGCTATTAAAAGAAACGATTGCGTTCGATGGAGCATATGGTCTTAAAGAACTTCGCTCGCTTTCGTTTGAGCCAAGTGTATCAATTACAGAACAGCCGCATCAAGTACTGATTGAAGGGAATCTTCATTTAGTAGGAGAAGGCGTTGCTGTGGAAGTGGGAGAACGGGCCATTAAAATGGAAGGGCATTTTCAGCGAGTGCATATTTTGAACCGGGGAGAAGACGATATTTTGGAATTTGAGCATTATTTCCCTTTAACGGTGAGCGTAGCTTCTGCAAGAATAAGCAATATCCATCAGTTGGACGTTTTTATTGATCATATTGATTACGAATTAATTAATGAACAATCACTCATCATTCATGCTGATATCATGATAGATGGGGTATCAAAAGAAAGAGAGATTGAGAAAGAATTCGATGAGTCAGAACAAGCTGAGAACCTATTAATTGATGAGGCAGCTTTAGTGAATGAGGGAAGTAATGAGGCTGAGAGGACCGAAGTCTTGGAAATGGAAGATACGATGGAGAAAAATGAAAGAGAGGAAGGAATAGAAACGGAAGAAGTAGGTTTAGCAACAATATTGGAACAGCAAAATGCAGTGAATGTGCAGAAAGACGTTGTGGTTTCAGAAAGTGTAGAATATAACCAACCTTACCAAGAAAAAAGTGAAGAGGTTTACGAACTTCCGATTCGAGTACTGCCGAATCCGTTTAAGGAATGGAATCAAATGAGTGATCAAGTAGAATCTTTTTCAGCAGAAAATGAAGAAATACAGACTGTTGATGGAGAGGAAGAGGTTGAGGGAAACCATGAAGAAAAGATCGTAAACCATGCTGATCAAGAATCCTATAGTGAAGAGATTCCTCATAGTATGGTACATGCTAATTATGATCCAGTGCTGTATGAACAACGAAGCGAAGACCATCCATCAGAAGAACTTGTAGTCGTGCTGGAGGGTTCTGTAGAAGAAGTATTTCCATCAGGTGATGATTCCCAGCAAGCTGCTTCTCACCAAGGTCTAATGAGTTTTGTCTCCGCATTGGAAGATCGCATGACGACAGTTACGATTCATATAACACAACAGGATGAAACTCCCGAGATGATTGCTGAGCGTCATGGCGTCTCGGTCCCAAATCTGATGAAGAGAAATAAATTTGAGTCCCGAGCTCCATTTGACAAAGGGAAGGTTGTTTGGATTCCGTAAATTTTAAATCCATTCAAATTGAAGAACGACCGCTATTCCTATAAGGATTCCGAGCAATATTACATCAAAAGTGGTTGGAAGCAGGATTAACCGTACAGCTTGGAATATACAAAATGGAACAATTAGTGTCGAACAAACCAATCTGCATTTCTTCCACCACGGCGGCAGCGGTTTAGGGAATAATCGTTTTCCCAATGTACTCATCCTTTCTTGAAAAGATTTGCTTTCATTATCGTATGAAAAAACAGGTAGAGATGCGCCTGATCGTAATAGGGATTGACGAATACCTTGCTTTTCCGCTACTATAGATGTACATATTGATTATGCTATGATTGGGAAGAGTACACGATAATTCGGTCTTCAGAGAAGGGTTTGTTTGCTGAGAGAACCCGATTCCGAACCGCTGGAAGTCCCCCATGAGCAGCTATGGTGAAAGGTCTTACAGGACTTAGTAATTATTAGCCGGCTAAACACCGTTATTGGAATGAAGTGCACAGGTTTTTTTCTTGTGTAAAAAGGTGGTACCGCGAATGTCGCTCCTTTCGTCCTTTTATAGACGAAGGGAGCTTTTTTGTTTTTTTAAATAGTAAAAGGAGGAATTTCACATGGAGTCAAAGGATCTAACAATGCCAACAAAATATGATCCCAACACAATTGAAAAAGGCCGCTACGATTGGTGGTTGAAGGAGAAGGTTTTTGAAGCCAAAAAGGATAAAGAAAAGGAACCTTATACAATTGTGATCCCTCCCCCGAACGTAACGGGAAGGCTTCATTTAGGACATGCATGGGATACAACCCTACAGGACATTTTAACGCGCATGAAGCGTATGCAGGGCTATGATGTACTATGGCTTCCTGGAATGGACCATGCCGGGATCGCGACACAAGCAAAAGTGGAACAAAAGCTAAAAGAACAAGGGAAATCGCGTTATGATCTAGGTCGAGAAGCGTTCGTTGAAGAAACGTGGAAATGGAAAGAGGAGTATGCAGGGCATATTCGTGAGCAGTGGTCGAAGCTTGGTCTGGGCCTGGATTATTCACGTGAGCGATTTACACTTGACGAAGGTCTTTCAAAAGCAGTACGTGAGGTCTTTGTTTCTCTTTATAATAAAGGGCTCATCTATCGAGGAGAGTATATTATCAATTGGGATCCGGCAACGAAGACGGCATTATCTGATATTGAAGTCATTCACAAGGATATTCAAGGTGCCTTTTATCATATGCGTTATCCATTGGAAGATGGCAGCGGGCATATTGAAGTAGCGACCACACGTCCGGAAACAATGCTTGGTGATACGGCTGTTGCCGTTCATCCTGAGGATGATCGCTATAAGCATTTAATAGGTAAAAAAGTGGAGCTTCCAATAACTGGACGCATGATTCCGATCGTGGCAGATGACTATGTAGATATGGAGTTTGGATCAGGAGCCGTAAAAATTACACCAGCTCATGATCCGAATGACTTTGAACTAGGCAATCGTCATCACTTAGAACGCGTTCTTGTTATGAATGAAGACGGCACTATGAATGAAAAAGCAGGTAAGTATGAGGGAATGGATCGTTTTGATTGCCGTAAACAGATTGTAAAGGACCTGCAGGAAGCGGGCATTTTATTTAACATTGAAGAGCATCTTCATTCCGTTGGTCACTCTGAGCGAAGCGGCGCTGTTGTTGAGCCTTACTTATCAACACAATGGTTTGTAAAAATGCAGCCGTTGGCGGACGAGGCAGTTAAGCTTCAGCAAGGCGATGAAAAAGTAAACTTTGTACCAAACCGTTTCGAAAACACGTATTTACGCTGGATGGAAAATATCCGTGATTGGTGTATCTCTCGCCAGCTTTGGTGGGGACACCGTATTCCTGCCTGGTACCATAAAGAGACAGGAGAAATTTACGTTGGAGAAGACGCGCCAGCTGATATCGAGAATTGGAAGCAGGATGAGGATGTACTTGACACATGGTTTTCTTCTGCATTATGGCCGTTTTCAACAATGGGATGGCCGGATAAAGAATCAAGTGACTTCCAGCGCTATTACCCGACTGCTGCTCTAGTAACAGGTTATGATATCATCTTTTTCTGGGTATCCCGGATGATTTTCCAAGGGATAGAATTTACAGGAACTCGCCCATTTAATGATGTGCTGATCCACGGTTTGGTACGCGATGCTGAAGGACGCAAAATGTCAAAATCGCTTGGCAATGGCGTAGATCCGATGGATGTAATCGAACAGTACGGAGCGGATTCGCTGCGTTATTTCCTTTCAACAGGTTCATCACCAGGGCAAGATCTCAGGTTCTCCATGGAGAAGGTAGAAGCGGTTTGGAATTTTGCTAACAAAATTTGGAACGCATCTCGCTTTGCTTTGATGAATATGGATGGTCTTCCCTATGATGAAATCGATTTAACCGGTAAGAAATCTGTCGCTGACAAATGGATATTAACTCGTTTGAACGATACAATTGATAATGTAACGAAGCTTGCCGATCGATATGAGTTTGGGGAAGTTGGACGAGCTTTATACAATTTCATTTGGGACGATTTCTGTGACTGGTATATCGAAATGTCGAAGCTGCCATTAAACGGGGATGATGAGGAGGCAAAGAAAACAACTCGCTCCATTCTTGCGTATGTTTTAGACCAGACCATGCGTCTGCTGCATCCATTTATGCCGTTTATTACAGAAGAAATATGGCAAAACCTTCCTCATGAAGGGGATTCAATTACAGAAGCAGCATGGCCTGTTGTCAACGCGCAATTCACTGATCGTGAAGCGGAAGAAGAGATGAAGCTCCTCATGGAAATTATTCGCGCGGTGCGTAATATACGGGCTGAAGTGAATACGCCAATGAGTAAGCCAATCAAGCTGATGATTAAGGCAAAGGATACGATCATTTTAGATCGTTTGCAAAAAAATGAAGCGTATTTGGATCGTTTTTGTCACCCTGAAACACTTGAGCTTGGAATGGCAATTGAAGCGCCAGAGAAAGCCATGACAGCAGTTGTGACCGGTGCAGAGCTATTTTTGCCGCTCGAAGGATTAATTAATCTTGAAGAAGAAATTGTCCGTCTTGAAAAAGAACTTGTTAAATGGACAAAAGAAGTAGAACGGGTAGAAAGCAAGCTAGGAAATGAGCGTTTTGTAAGCAAAGCTCCTCAAGCAGTCGTGGATGAAGAAAAAGCAAAACAAAAGGATTACCTGGAAAAGCAGGCAGCTGTAAAACAACGTATTCAAGAATTAAAGCAAGTATAAGATATAAGCGGACGGGCAAACGCTCTGTCCGCTTTTTTAGAAATACAGCCTGATTTAAGTTTTAAGTTATGTTAAAGTCCATTGTTGATGTTTTTACAGCATTGATTGGAACGGATAAGCGAGACTCTTGCGGGCTAAATCAGGACAGGTGAGACTGGGCTGAGACCTGGGAGGCGTACCGCCCGCCCCGCGGAAAGCGAGCGTCTGGATGGAGTGGGAATTAACAGACACGTTTTACAAAATCAAGTTTTAAGTGAAGAGAGGAAGAAGACTATGATTGAAACATATGATGAAGCCATTAGCTGGATTCATGGAAGATTGAGATTAGGTGTTAAACCAGGATTAAAGCGTATGGAATGGATGATGGAGCAGCTTGGAAATCCTGAACAAAAGATGAAAGCAGTCCATATTGGGGGGACAAATGGAAAAGGTTCGACCGTTACCTTTCTTCGCTCGATTCTACAAGCGTCTAAATTAACAGTAGGTACCTTTACTTCCCCATATTTTGAAACGTTTAATGAACGAATTTCTGTAAATGGATTGCCCATAACAGATGAAGAGTGGCTAAAGCTTGTTCAAATGATTGAACCGCTGGCGAATCAAATGGAAGAAAGTGAGCTAGGAAGCCCAACAGAATTTGAAGTGATCACAGCGATGATGTTTGTTTATTTTGGAGACATCAACCCGGTAGATATTGTGTTAATTGAAGTGGGGCTGGGTGGGAGATTGGATTCGACCAATATTATATCCCCGATTGCTTCTGTGATTACTTCGATCGGTTTAGATCATGTGGCGATTCTCGGTGATACATACACGCAAATTGCTTTTGAAAAGGCAGGGATTATAAAGACGTCTGTTCCAGTCGTTGCGAATATTAAGCGAGAGGATGCAAAAGAGGTCATTAAAGAGGTTGCGAAGAAACAGCATGCACCTGTCCTTTTTTACTCGGAAAATTTTCACGCAGTCATTCAGCCTTTCGAGCAGCTTGGTGAACGATTTGTTTACTTGGAAGGTGAGGAGTCCTTACAAGCAGAAATTCAGATGGTTGGTGAGCATCAAATCGAAAATGCCTCCCTTGCGATTAAAACCTTTCAACTTATTCATGAAGAGCTGGGTGTTTTATTCAATGAGGATATGATACGAACTGGAATGAAAAAAGCACTTTGGCCTGGTAGAATGGAGATCGTCAATCAATCTCCTATCGTGGTTATGGACGGTGCACATAATGTCGAAGGGATTGAAGCATTAGTTCATACATTACATCGCATCTTTCCTGGTAAAAAAGCTCATATTTTATTTGCTGCTGTTGCGGATAAGGATTTAAGCAAAATGGTTTCAATGTTGGATGAAGCGGGAACTAGCATCGCTTTTACATCATTTGATTTGCCGAGAGCTGCAGCTGCTGAAGCGCTGTATGAGATTAGCAGCCATCAGCAAAAATCAATCGTAAATTGGCAAAAATGGGTAGAGAATCATCTTCTAAAAGATCCTTCTGATGAACTGCTTGTAATCACAGGGTCTCTTTATTTTCTTTCATCTATATCAGCAGATTTACGAATAATGCTTCGAATTCGAAATAATAAGTGACAGAAAAAGGAGGATTTGATAAAATTATAAATATTATGACTATTATCATATGAAAATGGAGTTGGGATAGGATGGTGGAATTATCTATTTCGATTAAAAGAGTCCTATGGTATATGTGGATTGTATTTTTACCTTTAGGTCTATGGTACTCTTATGTGAGCTATCCACCATCATTCAGTTCCTTGTGGGAACCGGTTAGTCTTATAATCTTAGCCATTCTGATTTCGGTCATTCCTTATCAGATAAGAGAAAGTAAGATCTTTATTATTCGTTGGGTAAGTTTAGCGGCATTCTTAACGTATGGTTTGTTTTTTGAATTATTATTAATGCAAATTGCTGTGTTGTTTTTACTATTCAGATCCAAAATGACATTAGAAAATATTTATCGATACCCTTTAAACTCAATCATGTTTATGATAAGCAGTTTTATTGCTGGATTAACCTTTTATGGAATAGGGATTGTACAAGAAGAAAGTTCATTGATATCACTGACTTTAGCCTCATTTTTGTATATGTTCTTACAAGTGTTAGTAAATGATGTATTTCTTTATATTTTCAATCATTTTAAAGGGAATCGGTATTCTTTCATTAACCAGGATTCAAAGCTGGATTACCTTGCAATGCTCCTGAGTCTTCCATATGGAGTTTCTCTATATTTTTTGCAAAGTGCAATCGGTTTCGCATCAACACTGTTTATCGGTCTTCCTTTTATTGCTCTGACAATTATTTTAAGACTTTATAACCATTCTGAAAGTTTGAAGGAAGATTTAGTGCGAGCGGGAGAAATTGGACATCAGTTAACTTCGCAGCTGAAAGTAGACGAAGTATTAGATTTGTTTATTGATAAGCTGTCTGACCTAATGCAGGTTGATTATGCTTATATCTTGGATGTATCCACAAATGAGAATGAACTTGTTCTTATAAAGAGGGTTGAAAATGGAAAAAGGATGGATAATACTCTTCGTTCGATTCAGCGTAATGAAGGAATTAGCGGGAAAGTTTGGCATAGTGGACAAGCTGCGTTTCTAAATAAAAAAAGAAGCTGGGGAGACGCTGTCAAAGAATATATTCCTTCAGATGTTGAGAGTGTCCTATCAGTTCCAATACAGCGAAACCAAAGAACAGTGGCTGTTTTGATGGTAGCTTCTAAGAGGAAAAATGCCTATAAACCACATATTTTACCGATAGTTGATTTGCTATGCTCCCACCTAGCAGTCGCAATCCAAAATGCACGCAATTACCAGACTGCAATTATAAAGAGTGAACACTGCGCGTTAACGGGTCTATACAATTACCGCCGTTTTGATGAGTTGCTTCACGACAAATTTGATGAGCTTATGAATGGCAGTGTTCGACAGCTGTCACTAATCCTGTTAGATATTGACCACTTTAAAAATATCAATGATACATATGGTCATCAAAGCGGGAATGACATCTTACAGGATATTGCTCGCATCTTATCAAATGTCATTGGCAATGAAGGAGTAGTTGCACGATATGGGGGAGAGGAATTCGTTATTCTTTTAGACAATATTTCTAAAAATCAAACAATCGAGTTAGCTGAACAAATTCGCAGAAAAATTGAAGATTGTGTATTTAAAACGCTAAATGATTTAAGTGAAGTAAGGCAGGAAATACAGGTTAGAATAACGGTAAGTATGGGAATTTCCACTGCACCTGAGGATACCGACTCTGCCCTCACCCTTCTTCGAAATGCGGATCGTGCATTATATGTAGGTGCTAAAAGAGCAGGACGCAATCGTGTAGCTCAATATATGAAATAATACTAGTGCAGTGAGTTAGCATGCTAGCTGCACTTTACGACTATAGCTTGAATAAATGAAATTATTACCTATTATAAAACAATGAATCGATCTATGATTCATTCTTCAGTTAGTTAACATTGCTAAAAATTCTCTATTATAATCATTCACTCCGATTTTTCACCTAAACAGGTGGTATTACATCTAATGTGTAATCCTTTTCCTTAAACAGCATAGTGCAAAAAGCACCCTCAAATCATTTTCGGATGATTTATCACTTCTGTAAATCACTATATTTTTCATAAAATAATCACCAAATGACTATGTATCTTTTGTGCCATATTAAATGAAAAGTTCAAAAAGTTGTATATTGTTGTTTTATAAAAAAATATAACTATAATTATAATATATTGGTATATAAGCTTTTTTCTTAGTCAAGCAGAAAGCCTTATATATTTTAGTGCTTTGGTTTTTAATTCATTAGTAACTAAATTTCACAAAAAAAGAGTCAAAATGACTATTAAATGGGTATAGAATGCATAGGGGGATATAGAGTGAAAAAATGGTATAAATTAGCTGTTGTATTAATGTTACTTTTAACACTTTCCTATGTGGCTGTGATAAAATTAGTGGCTGTGTTTCCTGTAAGTGCAACAGAATCGGATTTTACATATATAAATGGAGGGGTTATTATTCCTGCCAGTTCAGTGGACGAAGTAAGGAGTTACTTAATGTCTGAGATTTCCGCATGGCAATCCGGCAGAGACTTAGAGCTTTCATATTCTGGAGGCGATGTAACCATTCCAAGAGAAGTGTTTGTCTTTGATCTGGAGCAAACTATACAAATGAATAAGGATAAAATAGAAGCGCCATGGTATTCGTTCAAGTCGAGAAACGAAGAAAAGAAAATAATGCTCACTGTGTATTTAGATGATACAAAAATGCTAGAGCCGCTTTTTTCTATTATTGAAATAAAAAAAACAATAGCTCAGCTGGAGTTTGCAGCTGGATCTTTAAGTAACGAAACAATACAAGCAGTCGAAAAAAAGAATGCTTCTTCCGTGGGAGAGATCGTTGCAACGCATTCAGTGGATGTACCATATGATGACCCGGCCCTAATTAAGCTCGTTTCATTATTTGATGGTGTCCAGATTCATGCGAGAAGTAATTTTTCAATGCTAGAATGGCTGAAGGAAAATGGAGATGATTCAAGTATTTTGAATATATTGGCTTCTGGATTGTATGGGGGAGCTCTTCAAACAAATCTTAAAATTTTAGAGCGCCATGCCCAAAGTGCAATTCCTTCTTATACTGATCCTGGAATGGAAGCTGAAATTAGTCCAATTACACAAAGGGATTTGCGGTTACATAACCCTAATCCATTTCCGCTGACCATTCAGGCTGTGATCAACGATTCTCGATTGGTAATGACATTTTCTAGTCTTCCTTTAGATGCAGCCTATCAAGTCAAAGTGGTTGAAGATACAGAAGTTGAACCAAGAATTATTCGGCGATTTACAAATAACCTTCAAGCTGGGGAAGAACAGCTTATACAACAGGGCGTTAATGGACAGAGAGTAGAAACGATCCGCCTGATGGTTTCATCAAATGGAGAAACACTGTCCTCTGATCGAATAAGTCGTGATTTTTATGCTCCGGTTCCAACCGTTATCGAGGTTTCTTCCTATACGAAGGAGCAAGAACTCGAACAGGAGATTCGTGTACTCTCTGATCAATCAAATGAGTTGGTGGATTCGGAAAATATGGAGATACCATCTGACAAGGCTTTTAATGACCAGGAAGTCGGTCCTGGGACAAAGGAAACGCCTGATCGCGTTATTTCTTCTGACAGTAAGTAAGATTTGGAGGAAGGTGATGAGTATGCTAAAACGAAAGCGGATAGGGGATTTGCTTGTAGAATCTGGCTTGATAAATGATCAACAGCTTCGGTATGCCCTAGAGGAAAAAAGCACTGATGAAAAATTAGGAGATTTTTTAATTAAAGAAGAATTTTTAACAGAGCAGCAGCTGATTAAAGTGCTCGAGATTCAGCTTGGTATTCCTTACGTGCATCTTAACCAATTTACTATTGATTTGGAGCTTGTTCAGCTCGTTCCCAAGGAATTAGCAAAACGACATCAGATCATGCCTTATCGGAGAGAAAAAAATCGCCTTTTTGTTGCCATGGCTGATCCGATGGACTTTTTTGCGATTGAAGAGCTTAGAATGGCTACCGGTTGTCAAATAGAACCTAGCATCACGACAAAGGAAGAGCTGTATCGAACGATAACGAAGTATTTTGATTTAAATGATTCGGTGGAAGCCGCAATGAGCAACTTTAATGTAAATGATTTAGCAAAAGATACGGACATTACAGACGAAGACTCGCCGATGGTCCATCTTGTGAATCAAATTATTGCCGCTGGCGTTGCCCAAAGAGCAAGCGATATTCATTTAGATCCTCACGAAACAGAGGTTAAGGTTCGCTACAGAGTAGACGGAATTCTGCGGACAGAGCGAACATTGCCTAAGCACATGCAAAGTGTAGTGACTGCCAGAATAAAAATCATGGGGAATTTAAATATTACTGAAAATCGTGTGCCTCAAGACGGCCGTATTAATTCCGTCATTAATTTTAATCAAGTGGATATTCGTGTATCTACCTTACCGACGATTTACGGTGAAAAAGTAGTGATGAGACTGTTGGATTTAAACAGTACGTTAAATGATATTAGTCAGCTTGGCTTTACAAAGAGTAATTTGGAGAAATTCAAAAAAATGATTAAGCAGCCTAATGGAATGGTATTAATTACGGGCCCAACAGGATCAGGAAAATCCTCCACTTTATATGCTGCACTTACCGAATTAAACTCTGATGATGTGAACATTATTACAGTTGAGGATCCAGTCGAGTATCAGGTGAAAGGAATTAATCAAATTCAGGTGAATGAGGATGTGGGGCTGACCTTTGCGAGTGGGCTTCGGTCCATCCTAAGGCAAGATCCAGATATTGTCATGATCGGTGAGATTCGCGACTTAGAAACGGCTCAAATCTCCATTCGGGCATCATTAACCGGACACCTTGTTGTTAGTACACTGCATACAAATAGTGCAATGGAATCGATTGCTCGTTTAAATGACATGGGAGTTGAGCCATTTCTTGTCTCTTCTTCTGTTATAGGGGTTGTGGCGCAGCGGCTTGTTAGAAGAATTTGTACAAGTTGTACAGAGCAGCATCCACCAACTGATCGTGAAAAAGAGTTATTTTTAGCAAGAGGGTTAACGGTAGAATTTATTCAAAGAGGCAAGGGCTGTCCAGTATGTGACAATACGGGCTACCGCGGGAGGATGGCCATTCATGAGGTATTGCTCGTAGATGAACAAATAAAACAATTTATTTTACAGCGTGCAAGTGTAAGTGAAACTCGAGCGTATCTACGAAAGAATGATATGAAAATGCTTCTTGATGATGGTCTACAGAAGGTAAAAGAAGGGCTGACAACAACAGAGGAAGTTTTTCGCGTCGCTACATTAGATTAAGGTGGGATGATGGTTGAGTGGGTATGATGTAAATGAACTTCTAATGCAGGCGCACCAAAAAAATGCATCCGATCTGCACTTAACGGTTGCTTCTCCCCCCATTTGTCGGGTGAATGGAGATTTAGAAGTTATAGGGCAAGAACAATTTACACCAGCCGAATTGATGCTAATGGCAGAAAAAATAATTCCTGAGCATCGTTTAAATGAATTCATTGAAAAAGGGGAGATTGATTGCAGCTACAGCATTCCGAATGTTTCCCGCTATCGTGTTAATGCATACCATCAGCGTAATTCGGTGGGAATAGCAATCAGGATTATTACGGATAAAATTCCATCCTTTGAAGAGTTGAAAATGCCCCTAATTGTTAGAGATCTCGTTTTGAAGCCGCAAGGACTGATTCTAGTGACAGGTCCTACGGGATCGGGGAAATCAACAACACTTGCAGCGATGATTGACTTCATCAATCATCGTCAAGCAAAGCATATCATTACACTTGAAGACCCCATTGAATATTTACATCAGCATGAACGTTCGATCGTCAATCAAAGAGAGATTGGGCTTGACACACATAGCTTCTCAAGTGGTCTTAGAGCGGCTCTGCGGCAGGATCCAGATATTATTCTAGTAGGAGAAATGCGAGATTTAGAGACCATTTCCACTGCTATTACGGCAGCAGAAACTGGTCATCTTGTTTTAGCAACGTTGCACACGAGCGGAGCAGCACAAACGGTTGATCGCATTATCGATGTTTTTGAGCCGCATCAACAGGGGCAAATTCGTGTACAACTTGCATCGGTATTGCAAGGAGTTGTTTCACAGCGGCTATTTCCAAAACTAAATGGTAAGGGGAGAGTCGCTGCAACAGAGGTCTTGATGAATACACCATCCATTGCAAATTTAATAAGAAGTGGAAAAACATATCAAATTCCAAATGTTCTTCAAATGAGCCGAGCTGATGGCATGCATACTTTGTCGATGTCTATACAAGTCTTGCTAGCGGCAAGAGAGGTTGCAATGGACGATGTGAAATTCTATTTAAATAACGGTGGCTTTGAATGACCATCTATAAATATATTGGCAGAACAGCGAAAGGAATCTTAAAAAAAGGAACAGTAGATGCAGTAAGTGAAAGGCACGCCATATTAAAGCTTCGTGATCAGGGGATTAACCCTCGTGAAGTCACAGAGTCCCAGAGTATTTTACATAAAGAGATCTCTATTGGCTCTCCGGTAAAACAGCAAGATTTTGTTATGTACTGTCGGCAGTTTTCAACATTAATACAGGCAGGCATCTCCATTGTTGAAGCGACTTCCATTTTGGCGAATCAAACAGAGAGCCAAGGACTTCGCCAAGCACTTGAAAAGGTAATGGAAGACATTAAAGAAGGGAATTCTTTTTCAGCTACGATTGCACAGCAGCCAAAAGTTTTTCCCGTTCTTTTCAGCAACATGATTAAAGCGGGAGAAGCAACGGGTAACCTGGATGAAACACTCGAAAGGCTGGCTATGTATTTTGAAAAGCAATATACGATAAAAAAGAAAATTCAGTCTGTTCTAGCCTATCCAATTATTATTCTTGCAATTACGATGGTTGTTGTCATCTTTATGATGACGGTGATCCTGCCGCGCTTTACTGCGATGTTTGAACAATTGGGGGCTGAGCTTCCATCCCTTACAGTGGTTATTTTGTCGCTTGGCAATGTCATACAAGGTTATTGGTGGCTTCTCCTTATTATCCTAGTTGCGGTTGTGATCAGCTTTCGAGTCTTGCATCAAAAAAGTCATATATTCCGGGATGCCGTTGCAACGGTGCTATTAAAAACACCTGTATTTGGAAAGGTGCTGCAAAAAGTACTAATCGCGAGAATGACAAGAACACTTTCTTCATTATTTTCAAGCTCAGTCCCTATTTTACAGGCGTTAGTCATCGTAGAGAAAGTAGTCGATCACCCATTGATGGGGAAGGTGCTGCAAAAGGCAAAAACGAGTCTGGAATCAGGCAACAGATTATCTGAGCCTTTTGAAGAAAGCTGGTTATTTCCTCCACTTGTAGCCCAAATGACAGCCATCGGTGAAAAAACAGGGTCTCTTGATTCCATGCTGGCAAATATTGCGGATTTTTATGAAGCAGAGGTTGACCGAACTGTTGATACATTAAAGTCACTTATTGAGCCTTTGATGATTGTCTTCTTGGCAGTGGTAGTGGGAACTATAGTCCTAGCAGTCATGATGCCTCTATTAAGTATTTATACTCAGATCTAAAAGTGACCAATCTTATAAGGAGGTGAACCAGCTTACCGGGATTTAACTGGCTTTTCTTTAATGAAATGCCTTGTCGATAAAGTATAAGGGGGATAAAGAAATGAAAAATATAATGAAGAATCAAAAAGGTTTAACACTTGTTGAGTTACTTGCGGTGCTTGTCATTTTAGCCATTATCGCAGCGATCGCTGTGCCTGTGGTATCAAATTTAATTAGTGATTCAAGAGACCGTGCAACAGCAGCAGAAGCGCTGAATATTATTAGTGCGGCTAAACTTGGAGAGGCGACTGGAACTATAGATTGTTCAGCAGGCTGCGATTCAGCTGAATTAGCAGACTTTATTGAATCCAGAGCTGCATTTGAAACGGTTACTAGAGGTGCTCAAGGATGGACAATCGATGGGCATGAGGTTAATGAAATTGATGGTATTGATGGAACAGAAGCGGGAATTATCAATTTCGTAGACAGCGCACAGGAATAATCTCATCAATTATAAAGGGAAAGATAACATCTTTCCCTTTATAATTATAGTAGTATGATGGAGTAATGGGACACTTGCTGTGTCCCATTACTCCATTGGATTACGAGAAGATGCGGGAGGCGTGTAGGGATGGGGCTGTTTCAAAAGAAAAAAGCGATCAATCTTGTCATACAGGATTATATAATACGAATGGCTGAAATAGATGATCGAGCAATAGGGAATTCAATAAAAATTAAGGAGAGACCGATTCCATTTGGCCTAATTAAAGAAGGTCAAATTATAGATGATCTTGGTTTTTATGAATTCATGAAATTACTTGTTGCGGAATGGGAGATTAAGAAGCGTGATGTTCGATTTTATGTACCGGAATCCTCCGTGTTGATGAGACCAGTAACGTTTCCCTCAATGTTAAAGGGGGCAGAAATAACAGAGTATTTTAGAATGGAGATCGGGCAATCCATTCACTTTCCATTTGAGGATCCGATTATTGATATCGTCAAAATCTCTTCGGCAGAAACCCGCACAGAGCGAAATGAGCCTGCGACGTTACAGGGTATTTTATTTGCGACACCGGAAGAAGAAGTAAGAAGATACACAGAGATATTTGAAGATGTTCAGTTAAAACCGGTCACAGCAGATATTCGAACGCTTGGAAATTATCGTTTGCTGCAGTCGTTAAAAATCATTAAGCAAAAAGGGACATATATGCTTTGTGATTGGACGATCAATTCATTAACATTAAGTATCTTTTCAGACGATGTCATTGATTTCATGAGATATCAGCAAATCGAGACGTCATTAGAAAGGTGGGAATATTTTTTAGATAATACAGGGTATATCCAATATCAATTATCCGGTGATACTTGGAATTATGAAGAACAGATTGATGATAAAATTAATGAACTGGATCGAATCATCAATTTTTATCGGTTTTCTTTACATAAAGGTGAGAAAGAAATCGATGAGCTCTTGTTAATGGGAGATAATCCATATTTGTCTGAGATTGCTTCTAAGGTGAAAAATAGTTATTCCGTTCCAGTTCGTTTGATTGGCTCGGAGGAAAGCGCGCCGCACTACCCTAATCTAGATTCACGACATGTATCGTTAGCAGGAGTGTCATTAAAGGAGGCAAAATTGTAAGTGTTGTATCAGGTCAATTTACTTCCAAAAATAGAAAAAAGAAGGAAGACTGCAACGATTGTAGCCTTTCTGACTGGATTGGTTTTGATTTTACTTTGTTTATTCATGATTTATGAATATATCTCCTCACAGCATCAGATTGATGCCCTTCGGGTTTCAGAACAGCAGCTAAGAGCGGGACTTTTGCAGCTTGAAAACAATGCTGGGGCAGAATCAACTGGATCATCGCTCGAATCGATTGTAAGTTATGCAGAAGGCTTAAGTTTTGAGACATCCCTTTTAATTGCTGAGCTGACAAATTTATTGCCTGATAATGCCTATTTAACAAGCTATGATTTTTTGGAAGACAATGTAGCGGTCGAGATTCAATTTGAAACAATGACAGAAGTTTCTCTTTATATTGAGAGGCTAGGTGCCTCTAGCTATTTTACAGATGTTAAAGTGGAAGAGATCCGAGCTTATACGCTTGAAGAAATGGATACAACGGAAGAGCAATTCATGGTTATTCCCCGTTATGTAACAATGATTTTATTGGAAGTAGATAAAAAAACGATTGCGATAGGTAGTGAGTACAATGATGTTGAATAAATTAACAAAAAAACAAATCGCCTTCATTGTTCTCTTCTCGCTTCTTTTATTTATTCTACTCTTTTTTTACCTTTTTGTTGTCCGGTCTGTTGTGACCGAAGCTCAGTTGATGGAAGAGCGTGTTTTAGATTTGGAGACAGCGAGCGAAATTCTTCGTGTAACGCCAATAACTGAATCCGAGGTTGATCAAGAAAATAGGAGGGTGTATGAACGAAAGGTACCGAACGAGCGACAGGTTGATCAATTGCTGTTAGCGATACAAGAAGCAGAGCTTATTAGTGGTGTACGGATTGAATCGATCACATTTAATCATTATGACGGATCGATAGTCGACACTGGGCTCACGATTAATAATTTACTTAGCGGTCAAAGTACGGAAGAAAGTGATATGATCGGCAATGATGGGAGAACAGAGGAGGAACTTGAGGTCCCGTCTTCTTCCCCTATTTCTAATGATATAGACATGCCAGAGGAATTAAAGCTGATTACCTTTAGTGCTGATATCATGGCACCGAACTTTAATCAAGCTATGCAATTCCTTCGTGAAATAGAAAAGCTTGAACGTATTAGCCGTGTTGATTCACTTCATTTTACACAAAGCACAGAGGATGATCGTGTTTTTTCTGACTCCGAGGACGAATCGGTTTTTATGAATATTCAAGTGACAACTTTCTATTATACAGAGGAGGATGTAGCAGCTCCGTAAAGGACTGCTATGAAAAATAATCATGACAAACTTGTACATTATTTATTTTCTTATACTAGGAACAGTGATGGGTTCCTTTTATAATGTAGTTGGACTTCGCGTGCCCAAAAAAGAATCGATTGTTCACCCGGGTTCTCACTGTGCGAGCTGTCAGCATGAATTAAAATGGTTTGAATTAATCCCTGTTGTGTCTTATATCATACTAAAAGGCAAGTGTAGAAAGTGTGGGCAGGGGGTTTCTCTCATCTACCCGGTTATCGAAATGCTGACAGGGCTTTTATTTGCTTTTTCTTTTTACCTATTAGGTTTTTCGCTAGAGTTTCTTGTGGCACTTGTTTTTATATCTTTGCTTATCATCATTGTTGTCTCAGATATTGCTTATATGCTTATCCCCGATTCGATTTTAATTTTGTTCGGGTCTATTCTTCTTCTTTTACGAATCATTGAGCCGCTTTCTCCTTGGTGGGATTCATTTGCAGGAGCAGCAGCAGGATTCTGCTTGCTTTTGCTCATTGCTGTTGTATCAAAAGGAGGAATGGGTGGAGGCGATATAAAGCTGTATGCAGTAGTTGGCTTAGTGCTGGGGGTTAAGCTCACACTATTATCTTTTTTTATTGCCGCTTTATTAGGATCGATCGTGGGCATGACGGCTATTTCAATGAAAATTCGGAAGCGGAAAGAACCCATTCCTTTTGGACCGTTTATAGCAGCTGCCTCTGTCATTACTTATTTCTTTGGTGCGGAGCTTATTAATGGTTACGTTAATTGGCTCTTATACTGATTGCTCATAAAATAGAAGTTTTATGTCAATTTTTTCCTTTGTATTATGTGATAACGGTAAGCGAAAGATGTCATTTTTTTTCTCGAACAGGGCGACATGAGTCCTGTTCTTTTTCATTTTGAACGTGGTAATCTTTGTCACAAGATCCATATAGGCAAGGGGGAGTCATAGTGGAGCATCGGCAATCCGATCATTCGAAGCAGGGAGAAAACCAGCCTGCCCCTGCGGACAAATTAAATGAACCATCGTCTGGTGGAAAAAGAAAAGAAGGAGAAGAAATCATTTATTTTCCTAAGATGAAAAAACTAAAAACCTCCGTGAAAGTTTCTGATTTTCGAACAAGTTGGATCATTGGCAAAGGATTGTTGAAGCGTTCTCGCCCAATCCTTATAGCTGCAGCAGTCAGTACTATTTTTGCGTCTTTGGCATTTAGTGTAATGGATCCTTCGTTTTCGGGATATACTGAGCCAGTCCTAAGAGATCAGCAGGAAAATCAGCCAGACACGCTTCCCGCCCAGCAGGCTGCAGCCAAAGTGACAATCCCCGCAATGTCCATGTGGATCGTGCAAGCAGGTGTTTATAAAGAAGCCTCTTCGGCTGAAGCGATTGTCAATCAACTGAAGGCAGAAATGCCTGTCGTTCAAATTAAGCAAGAGGACAAAGTGGCGATTTGGGTTGGGGCAACTGGGGGAGAAGCTGAGGCAAAGGTAATCGCAAACCAATATGCATCTGAGAATCTTTCCCTTTATGTCAAAGAGGTAAGCCGTCCTCAGATTGATCTTGTGCTCACACCGGCAGATACTGCATGGCTGCAGAGTCTAACTGCTTTTATTTCCGCTGGGTGGAGTGAAAGCAATGATTTAGCAGTACCAGAAGAGCTTGTGATTACTGCACCGGAAAATAAATCTCTTCAGCCTATCTCTACTAAGCTGACAGAACTTAATGATGCAGCAGAAGATGCTGGTAGGAACCAGGCTTTTCTAGAACTTATTCGATCTGTTTGGGAACTGACTCCGATAGAATCGTAAAGAATAAAAGACGGGTAGTGATTGTATGGGAGAATATGCTACAATTAGTGTATCTCCCTTATAATCCATCAACTGAGGTGAAAGGTTAATGACTGATATCGTACTTGCTTCGGCATCCCCAAGAAGAAGAGAGCTGCTCTCCTATTTAGAAATCCCCTTTATTGTTCATCCAAGCTCATTTGAAGAAAATTTCTCGAAAGACGAACAACCCGAAGTAGCTGTAACGAGGCTTGCGCTTGCTAAAGCGAAGGATGTAGCTGTGCTGTATCCTGATAAAATTGTCATCGGCTGCGATACGATTGTCGTTGCAAACTCAATTTTAGGTAAGCCGAAAGACACGGAGGAAGCAGCGGAGATGTTGCGCCGGCTCTCAGGTCAAACACATGCAGTATATACTGGAGTGGCTCTGGTTAAAGGAGAAAGAAAGCATTGTTTTTACGAACGTGTAGATGTGACGTTCTGGTCTTTAACAGAGGAACAAATTCAACATTATATTGCTTCAGGTGACCCATTTGATAAAGCAGGCAGCTACGGAATCCAAACGGGAGGCGCTTTATTTGTAAAGAAAATCGATGGTGATTACTATGCGGTTGTTGGTCTCCCTATTTCCCGCCTAGCTAGAGAGCTTAAACAATTTCAATCCTTGTAAGAGAGGGTCTTCTTCGCGTTACTTCTTCGTATTTAAATACAGGAGGAATGACATGACCAAGAAACCAGACGCCCAATTATTGATCCGAGATTATGCAGAAGAAGACAGACCTCGTGAACGCCTTATTCGCCAAGGCCCCCAAAGTTTATCCAACCAAGAATTGATTGCGATCCTTTTGCGTACCGGTTCGAAAGAAGAATCTGTTTTAAAACTTTCCAATCATCTGTTACATCAGTTCGATGGATTACGTCTATTAAAAGAGGCTTCTTTAGATGAAATTATGTTAATCAAAGGAATTGGGGAAGCGAAGGCTGTACAAATTATGGCGGCAATTGAAATCGGCAGAAGAATTGGCAATTTAGCCTTTCATGATCGCTATGTAATTCGCTCCCCAGAAGATGGGGCAAATTATTTAATGAACGATATGAGATTTTTAAATCAAGAGCATTTTGTTTGCTTGTATCTCAATACAAAAAATCAAGTGTTGCATCAACAGACTATTTTTATTGGGAGCTTAAACGCATCTATTGTGCATCCGAGGGAGGTTGTGCGCCCATAAGGGCTTTTAGGAAATCTGGTTTCGCAAAACAGTAGAGGAATATCACAAGGTCAAACTCTATCATCAGCCAACTTATCCGAAAGGGAAACCGGACGGGGAGTGTAGCATGTTGGAAAAGCCATAAGTTGCTTAATTGCCAAAGCACGACTGAATGGCGAGATGAAATCATGAATGAGGATGAAAGCTAAACTGCCTGAATGACAGCTCAAGGTGGACGACGGGGACCATCAGCGGGAGGCAATGATATACGCTGTTTGAAATGTGCATGTTTCTTAAAACACTTCGAGAAACATGATGTGATACCATTTCAGCCAACTTCTATTTGAAAGAAACGAGCGAAAGTCACATCCGACATCATGAATGCGATGTTTCTAAAAGTCTAAATGGGGATTGCCTAAGTCAGAATGCCTTATATGGCTATGACAAATTGTGTCTGAATATCTGATAAGGCAACGGAGCTCTCGTAGTAGTCCGAGATAGGGAAAGCCTGTCACATGGCGAAGGAGAGCAGTTTACCGTGTTTAATATCAAATTGCAAAGGAGCGGACGGCTCTATGAGAAATCCAAAAGTAGTATTAAACCATTTAACTTCCAAAGCGAAATCGGAACAATACGTATTTGAAAGGCTGTACCGAAACCTGTACAATCCCGAATTTTATTTAGAAGCCTATGCCAAGATATACCCGAACAAAGGAAGCAATACAAAAGGTATAAATGAAGAAACAATCGACGGGATGAGCCTAAAAAGAATCGAGCGCCTGATTGAAACATTAAAAAATCAAACGTATCAGCCCAAACCGGCAAGAAGAACGTATATCCCAAAGAAAAATGGGAAACCAAGACCTTTAGGGATTCCAACATTTGAGGATAAATTAGTACAGGAAGCTGTCCGACGCATACTGGAGAGCATCTATGAAACACAATTCTCTAACCATTCACACGGCTTTAGACCAAATCGAAGCTGTCATACAGCGTTAAAAGAAATCCGTAAAACATTTACGGGAACGAGATGGTTTATTGAAGGGGATATAAAAGGGTTCTTTGATCATATTGACCATCATGTTTTGATTGCCCTGTTGCGTAAGAGGATTCGGGATGAAAAATTAATCAACTTAATTTGGAAATTCCTTCGGGCAGGATATGTAGAGGAATGGGCTTTTCACAAAACGTACAGTGGCACACCACAAGGTGGGATCATAAGTCCGCTGCTTTCGAACATTTATCTTCATGAATTAGATAAATATGTAGAAAGATATACATTACGTTATAACAAAGGGGAAAAGCGTACACATAATCTCGTGTATTATAACCTGGCTTCGAAAATAAACCATCGCAAAGGGAAAAACAGAAAAGAATGGGCAGTGTTATCAGATGAAGAGAAAAGCAAAAGGCTGAAAGAGTTAAAGAATCTATACAAAGAACTTCAAAGCCATGACAGCAAAGACCTTTTCGACCCCAATTACCGGAGAATGAAGTATGTAAGATACGCAGATGATTTTATTATCGGCGCGATCGGAAGCAAAAAAGAAGCCGAACAAATAAAACAAAATTTAACGACGTTCTTAGCATACGAATTAAAGCTGGAACTCAGTGCTGAAAAAACGCTGATTACACACAGCAAAAAGAACGCTCGATTTCTCGGTTATGATATACGGGTAGTGAGGGACTGGCATAGAATGAAAATGCCAAATGGTACAAAGAAACGAAAGTTTAACTTTCAGACGAAACTGTTCGTTCCTCATGAAAAGTATATCAACAAGCTCATCAATTTAGGTGCATTAAAAATAGGCAATAACAATGGCTGGAAACCCATGCATCGTTCTTATTTAGTGCATAATGATGACCTTGAAATCCTTCGCACTTACAACGCAGAAATTGAGGGACTTTATAATTACTATCACTTAGCAAGTAATGTGCATGTCCTTCAATCTTTCCGGCAAACAATGAAGTATAGCATGATTAAAACGTATGCCAATAAATACAAAAGCACCGTTAGTAAAATGATTATAAAACACAAGATCAACGGGAAATTTGGCGTACGGTACGAAACGAAGGACGGTCAGAAAATTGCCTATTTTACGGAACAGCGAATGGAGAAAAATTCGGAAATAAAGCGAGCTTCGGTAGATACAGTCGAAAATACACTAATCTATGGCGGCAGGACAAGCCTAATTGCCCGTCTTTTAGCTGAAATGTGAGAATGGTGTGGTGCAAAAGGTGTCCTGTTAGAGATGCATCACGTAAAAAAGCTGAAAGACTTAAAGGGTAAGAAGCGATGGGAACAAATGATGATTGCGCGACATCGAAAAACCATTGCGATGTGTGTGCCGTGTCACCATAACTTGCATAACGGGAAGTTAGATTAGGTAAATGGAAAGCCGTATACTCTGAGAGGAGTACGTACGGTTTGGGGGGGAGTTCTTGGAAACCTGCTTAGGTGAATAAGTAAGGCGCTGGGTTCTCATCCCACTTTCGAGAAGCTTTCAGAAGATCGGCCGCTTCGATTGTTTGCGCACATAATCACCCCTCAGGTGATCCATCTCCATCAAGAGAAGATATTGATGTGACAAGAAGACTGGTTGAATGCGGCAAGATGCTGGGTATTGATGTACTCGATCATTTAATCATTGGTGATAAGAAGTTTGTAAGCTTAAAGGAAAAAGGGTATATGTAACTCTATGATTTTAAAGAGGGGTAGGATATAATAAAAGCTATGGTTTTTGCTCGGAGGTATAAGTATGGAATTAATCTGCAGTAAGAATACTCAGTAGTGGAATTAGAAAGGGAGATACTCCATGTTTGGATCAAAAGATATTGGAATTGACTTAGGAACGGCTAATACATTAGTTTACATAAAAGGTAAGGGCATTGTTGTCAGAGAGCCTTCTGTGGTTGCTATGCGCCAGGATACGAAAGAAATTGTAGCGGTAGGAAATGAAGCAAAAAATATGATCGGCCGCACACCAGGAAATATCGTGGCAATGCGTCCGATGAAAGATGGAGTAATTGCAGATTTTGAAACGACATCAACGATGATGAAATATTATATGAACCAAGCACTAAAAAACACAGGGTCGTTTACACGCAAGTCATATGTAATGGTTTGTGTACCGTCTGGAATTACCTCTGTAGAAAGAAGAGCCGTAATTGATGCAGCTAAAATGGCAGGCGCCAGAGATGCATTTCCTATTGAAGAGCCTTTTGCTGCTGCGATTGGTGCAAATTTACCTGTCTGGGAACCAACAGGCAGTATGGTTGTGGACATCGGGGGAGGAACAACTGAGGTTGCGGTCATTTCACTCGGTGGCATTGTTACAAGCGAATCGATCCGCGTTGCTGGTGATGAAATGGATGATGCTATTATCTCCTATATCCGCAAGCAATATAATTTGATGATCGGTGAACGTACCGCTGAAACAATTAAAATCGAAATTGGATCAGCAATGGCTTCTGATGACCAGGCAACACTGGATATTCGAGGTCGTGATCTTTTAACTGGATTGCCAAAAACGATTGAAATTACGGAAACAGAGATTGCAAATGCACTATCCGATACCGTTTCAACGATTGTAGAATCTGTTAAAAATACGCTGGAGAAAACGCCTCCTGAGCTTTCAGCGGATATAATGGATCGTGGAATCGTATTGACCGGAGGCGGTGCATTGCTGCGCAACCTGGATAAAGTGATTACAGAGGAAACTTCTATGCCTGTCCATATTGCGGAAGAACCGTTGGATTGCGTGGCGATTGGCACAGGTAAGGCATTAGATAATATAGACTACTTTAAAAAACAGAAATAACCGTCGCGCTAAATACGATTGAGGTGTTCAGATCATGCCCCCATTTTTTATGAATAAGCGGCTCATAGTGCTTCTAGTCAGCATCATTCTGCTTGTGGCGTTGATTGGTTTTTCACTACGTGAGCGAGAAAATATATCTTGGCCAGAGCAATTTGCCAAAGATATGGTCGGATTCGGACAAAATATTGTATCGAAACCAACTGGTTACACAGAGAATGTAATAGAAAACGTACAGGATTTAGTGAATACTTATTCTGAAAACCAAAAATTAAAGGCTCGTTTAGAGCAACTGGCTTTACTTGAGACACAGGTCACGGATCTTCAGCGGGATAATGAAGAGCTTCGCAGCATCATTGGCATGGAAGAGAATTTACGAAGTTATAATGTCGTAAATGCAACAGTGATTGCCCGAAATCCTGATCAATGGCAGGAAACAATTATTATCGATAAAGGACAGGTAAACGGCATTGAAACAGATATGGCTGTTGAAACCTCCAGTGGTATGATTGGACGTATTAAAGATACAGGACAATTTACTTCCACCGTTGAACTTCTGAGTGCTCGGAATCCAAATAACCGTGTTTCTGCATTAATACAATCGGAAACAAATGTGTTTGGTCTCGTAGAAGGATATGATATCGAGCGTAAAGAATTAATGGTTAAGAAAATTCCTTTTGATCAAGAGGTAGGCATAGGCTCTAAGGTTATTACATCCGGACTTGGAGGCGTATTTCCCAAAGGATTGCTAATTGGTGAAGTGACCGAAGTAACCCCTGATGAGTATGGCCTGACACAAACAGCTTTCATTAAGCCCTCATCTAATTTTTACGACATTGAGCATGTTATGGTCATTGAACGAGTGGCAACAGCTCAAGAGGCTGAGGGTGGGGAGGATGACGAATGAACCGTCTAATTCTCCCGCTTCTTGGTATTGTAATATTTTATAGCGAAAGTATATTTGCTACCTTTTCTCCAATTGAATTACTTGGTGATACGCGCTATTTAGTGCCGCGTTTTTTGCTTTTATTCATATTATTTATCAGTGTTTTTTACAGACCGAAAACAGCTTATATTTATGGCTTTGTTTTTGGGCTTCTATATGATTTGTTTTTCACTGGAATTATCGGTGTTTACATGTTTTTATTCCCATTAATCGTATATATTGCTTTAAATATATTAAAAGTGATACACAATCATATTATTGTGGTTGCCGTTCTTGGGATTTTGTTAATTGCTGGATTAGAATGGGTCGTATATCAATTTAATCTATTAATTGGGGTTGCTGGCATAGATTTTAAAACCTTTGTACAGCAGCGACTATGGTCTACACTTGTTTATAATGGACTTTTTATTGCAATTTTAGCTTATCCGTTTAAAAAGTGGATGACGACATTACGACAAGCGCATTTTGAAGAATAATAGTATGTGAATGGAAAGTAATAGAGGTGAACAAATGATGGGAAATCGCCAAAATGTTATGATAAAAGGGACGAAAGACGGATTTATTCTACAGCTCGATGACCAATGCGGATACGACACTCTAAAGTATGAACTGATGGAAAAGCTTTCTGTCCAGTATAAGGCATTAGACGATCAGCCGCTCATCTCTGCAAAAATCCAGGCTGGAAACCGTTACCTAACGAATGAACAAAAAGAAGAGTTAAGAGAGATTGTACGCAGCCAAAAGAGCTTAGTAGTTGAAGAGATTCATAGTAATGTGATGACGCTTGAAGAAGCGGATATGTTAAAACGGCAGCATGAAATGTCCTCTATGGCGGGGATTATTCGATCTGGTCAAGTCATTGAAGTAGAAGGTGATTTTCTCCTGATCGGGGATGTGAACCCAGGTGGGATGATTATGGCAGGCGGCAATATCTATATTTTAGGGACATTAAAGGGTATTGCCCATGCCGGCTGTTATGGGAATGAGCAGGCTGTTATTGTCGCTTCACAAATGAGGCCATCACAGCTTCGGATTTCAAAGCATTTAAATCGAGCACCAGATACGGACAAGAATGACCAGGAGAGTCATGAAATGGAATGTGCATACATAGATGAATCTGATCAGATCGTGGTGGATCGCCTTCAAGTGCTTCGCCACGTTCGGCCGATGATAACTAAGCATGAAGGGGGAAGGTAAGATGGGCGATGCCATTGTCATTACCTCCGGAAAAGGTGGAGTAGGGAAAACCACAACAACTGCAAATTTAGGTACTGCTCTTGCAATGCAGGGGAAAAAAGTTTGTTTAATCGATACTGATATCGGTTTGAGAAATTTGGATGTTGTACTTGGTCTTGAAAACCGTATCATCTACGATCTTGTAGATGTAGTAGAAGGAAGATGTAAAATCCAGCAGGCGCTAGTAAAAGATAAACGCTTTGATGATTTGCTGTATTTATTGCCAGCAGCACAAACAAGTGATAAATCGGCAGTAGAACCGAAGCAAATGAAAGAGCTTGTTGAGCAGCTTAAACAGGACTATGATTATATCTTAATCGATTGTCCTGCAGGTATTGAACAGGGATACAAAAATGCAATCGCGGGTGCTAATAAAGCCATTGTCGTAACCACGCCAGAAAAATCAGCTGTACGAGATGCTGACCGTATTGTTGGTCTACTAGAAAAAGAGGCTATCGAGCCGCCAATGCTTATTATCAATCGTATTCGAAACCATATGATGGAATCAGGTGATATGCTGGATATTGATGAAGTTACAACGCACTTATCTATTGATTTACTAGGAATTGTAATAGATGATGATCAGGTTATTACAGCTTCTAACAAAGGCGAACCGATCGCGCTGAATCCTGATAATAAAGCTTCCATTGCCTATCGTAATATTGCCAAGCGTATTTTAGGAGAATCCATTCCTCTGATGTCACTTACACCAGATAAGAAAAGTGTAATGCAAAAGCTGATTGGTTTCTTCGGTAAAAAATAATTCATCTATAAAGGACTTATTGCTGCGCTATCACTGCGCAGCAATAAGTCCTTTTGTGTATTCATACCCCGACTTTTTTAATCATAGAGTAAAAGGAGGTTTATTGAAAAAGGAGTGAGCCTGTGAGACATCCATCTTTATTAAAGCAGCATTCTCGTTCTCGACGAGCCAAAAGATCAAGTAGAAGAATTTCAGCTTCACCAGTTGACCAGCATCCTTCCTTGTTTCAAAAATTGGTCGTTAAGTCGATCGTAGCACTGTTGATTGTTTTTACAACCATCGGGATTCAGCAGCAAAAAATCCCGATGCCTGAACCGATAAAAGCTGATCTTGGAAATCTAATGAATGATTCTTTGCCTTTTGCTTGGCTTTACGAGGAGTGGGGGGGATATGTAGGATTTAAGATTCCCGCCTCAGAGAGCGGTATTAGCAATATCACAGCTGAGGAAGGGGGGATGTACGCTTTACCTGTTTCATCAACGGTGTCTTCAAAAATTACACGTCATGGGGACGAGCTCCTTGTCACAGCAGTAAAAGGTGAAAATATCGTTGCAGCAGAAGCAGGAATTGTTCTTTTTGTAGGTGAAAGACAAAACGGTGAAACGGTGATCATTCAACACCCAGATCAAAGACAGTCCTATTATCGAAATGTAACCCTGGGATCGTTGCGTACCTTTGATTATGTAGAGCGGGGAGAAAACATTGGGTATGTGAAGGAAAATGAAGGATTTTATTTTTCGATTCAAGATGAGACGGGCTTTTTAGATCCTTCTTATTTATTCTTAGTTGATGATGAGTAAAAGATTTGTATCGCTCCGTATCCATCCACTTACATGGGGCCTTGCTGGTGTATCGTTTTTGACAGGTCAATTCCTTCCTTTTTTTATATTGTTTTCCCTTATTATTCTTCATGAAGCAGGACATGCTGCTGCGGCAAGGTTGTTTGGATGGAAATTTCGTTCTGTCACACTTCTCCCCTTTGGCGGAAAGCTGGAGTTTGAAGAGTGTCTTGATCGGCCTTTTAGAGAAGAGTTGATTGTCACATTAGCTGGTCCGTTCCAGCATCTTGTGATGGGAATGATCGCTTTTTTATTTTTAAAAGAGTGGATTTATTATCCGCTGCTGATGCATTTGAATATTCAGCTGCTGCTTTTTAACCTATTGCCATTATGGCCGCTCGATGGAGGTCGATGTATCTTTCTTTTATTTGGGAAGTTTCTTCCTTTTCTTTCTGCGATGGAGCAAGTGCTGTTGATTAGTGCAATGGGACTGGCTGTTTCCTTTTTCGTGATGACGGTGTGGTTTACATTTAACCTTCAGTTCATGTTTGTCCTGAGTTACGTAGCTCTATCTTGTTATGTACAGTGGAAAACGCGATTTATCCTTCAGGAGCAGTTTTGGCTGGAGCGTTGGAAGATGAAAAAGCAGCATGATGATGTCATCACCCTTACGGTCAATAGCCACGACGCCCTTTATGAGGTGTTAAAAAAGATAAAAAAAGGATCTTCTATCATAATTGTTATAAAGCAGCAAGAAAAAACGGTTGGTGTGTTAACGGACCAGCTCGCCTTGCAGGGTTTCTTTAAAAAAGGCTGGCGACAAAAGCCGGTCATTACCTTATTGCAAAATTAATCATGGTATACTACATAGAAGCAGATTGTATAGAAAAGGTGAACGTAACCATGATGAAAAAAATAATAATAAATGCAAGAGGACGTGAAAAAAGGTGGCTATTAGCAGAGGATAACGTAGTCTCTCGTTTGGAGGTTCACCAACCCGCTGAGCATTCAAAGGTCGGCAATGTTTATGTGGGGGTTGTAGAGAGTATTAAACCATCGCTAAATGCTGCATTCGTATCCTTTGATAAAGGGAAAAATGGATTTCTTTCATTTAAAGACGTACCTAGCCATCAAACAGTACAATCCATCCAATCTTTGCTTCATCAAGGGCAGAGAATTCTTGTGCAGGTGAAAAAGGACGAGTCTTCTATGAAAGGAGCTGTGCTGACAGCAAACCTTGAGTGTGGTAGTAGAAGCCTCGTCTATTTTCCATTTGGACGTATTGTAACGGTCTCAAAAAAAATCTTGGAAAGTGCTAAAAGAAATGAACTAAAGGATTGGGGGAATCTGATCCTAAAGGAACAGGAAGGCTTGTTATTACGAACTGAAGCAAAAGAGAAGTCTCTTGAGAAGCTCCAGGAGGAATTAGAGAGCCTTAGAAGAACGGTGACAGGCTGGCAGCAGGCGCTAATCAAAAAAAAGGCTCCATCACCCGTTGAAGTGCTTGATCCGTTTGTCAAGAGTTTGTATACACTAATGGAAAAAGAGCGTTCAGGACTGATTCTTACGGATGAGCAGACTATCAAAGAAGAGATTCAAACATTTCTATCGAATCGAGAGGAGCTTGATTGGCAAGTAGATTTCGAGCATGCCGATACAGATATATTCTCAAGAAATGGATTTTCTGGTATTGAAGAAAAAGCAACAAAAAATGTTGTTTGGCTTAACGGCGGTATTTCTATTGTGATTGAGGCAACAGAGGCATTAACAGTAATTGATGTGAACTCTGGAAAGCTTGCCAAGCAAGGGCAGGTTCGGCAGTCAATAAGAAAGATTAATGAGGCTGCAGGAAAAGAAATAGCAAGACAGCTGAAGCTTCGAGATATTAGCGGGATCATTATTGTTGATTTTATTAATATGTCTAGTAGTCAAGATCAGCAGTTTATTGAAAATATGATGAAAAGATTGTGCCAGCATGATCATAAGCATGTCGAAGTTGTCGGTTTTACTTCGTTAAGTCTGCTGCAGCTTACAAGAAAGAAAACAAGACCTTCTCTTGAAGAAAGTCTTTTTGTACGTTGTCCGGTTTGTGATGGGAAGGGCCTGGTTGCATCCGCTGAGACACTGGCCTTTCGTTTGGAACGAGAGCTGTTTGAGCATAGGCGTTCCATCCGTGACTGTATACAAATAGAAGCGACAAAAGATGTGATGGATATGTTCAGGGGTGAAGGCGGGCAGTTTCAAGCGCATATTGAAAATCAAATGGGTACCTCAATTGAATGGGTATCTGCTGGTCATCAACATCCTTTTTATCACATATTACGACTCTGATTATCATTTAGAAAAAAGTTAGGTAATAATTACATTGACTCAGCCTTTTGATTTGTGTTAAAATTTTAATGTTGTTTGTAGCACCCGTGCTACAACCGCACATTACAGGTTTAAGAGCCGAAAAGCCACCTGGTTAGATGGCGAGTCTGAGTGAATAAGGAGGTGCAATAGGAATGTACGCAATTATTGAAACTGGCGGCAAGCAAATTAAAGTAACTGAAGGTCAAGTTGTTTATATCGAGAAATTGGATGTAGAAGCAGGTGCTGATGTTACATTTGAAAAAGTTCTTTTCGTAGGCGGAAGTGACGTTAAAGTTGGAAGCCCATTGGTGGAAGGCGCTACCGTTACTGGTACTGTTGAAAAACAAGGCCGTGCTAAAAAGATCACTGTTTTCAAATACAAAGCAAAGAAAAACCAACACCGTAAGCTAGGTCATCGTCAACCATACACGAAAGTTGTGATTGGCAAAATCAACGCGTAAGGTTGGGGAATATGATACAAGTGATCATAGAACGAGACCGTGACGATCGTATACTAGCTTTTCAAATGGATGGACATGCTGATTATGATGAGCACGGAAAAGATTTGGTTTGTGCCGGAGCTTCTGCCGTATCGTTTGGTGCTGTTAATGCGATTTTCGCGTTAACTTCGATTGAACCCATTATAGATCAGGGATCCAATGGAGGTTTTTTACGGATCGATCTTCCAGAAAGCATTGAACCTGCCGATTACGAGCGAGTTCAGCTATTGCTCCAAGGAATGGTCGTATCGTTGCAAACAATTGAACGTGAATATGGGCAGCACATTAAAATAACTTTCAAATAAGTTGGAGGTGGAATATATGTTAAGATTAGATCTTCAATTTTTCGCATCGAAAAAGGGAGTAGGTTCTACTAAAAACGGACGTGATTCACATTCTAAGCGCCTTGGTGCTAAGCGTGCGGATGGTCAGTTCGTAAGCGGTGGTTCAATTCTTTACCGTCAACGCGGTACTAAGATTTATCCTGGTACAAACGTTGGTCGCGGTGGAGATGATACTCTATTCGCAAAAACTGACGGCGTAGTACGCTTTGAGCGTCTTGGCCGTGATAAGAAAAAAGTCAGCGTGTATCCTGTAGTACAGGAAGCATAAGACAAAAGGAAACTCTGGCCGTTTTCGGTTAGAGTTTCCTTTTTTTTCGGCGTAACCTCTACCTTTTTGCTATACTTATGTACATGATAAAGAAGCCTTGATAGGAGGATTTCGATGAAGGAGAAAATTGGAGCGCTTGATTTGCTGCAGCATAGCCGTCATGATTGGATGAATCGGCTGCAAATTATCAAGGGTAATCTGGAATTAGCCAACGTTGAACGTGCGAGAGAAGTGATTGAGGAGATCGTCATAGAAATGCGTCAAGAAGCTCAGCTCTCCGCTCTCGGGGTCCCCCATCTGTCAGAATGGCTTTTAACCTACAATTGGGTAAGACGCGCCCGTCTGATGGTTAAGTTTGAGGTTCTAACTGACGGCCGGCTTCCGATAGAAATGGACCCCACGCTTTATGAATGGTTAAAAGGTGTTGTGGACAAGCTTGAACAATCGGTGTGTGATGGTGTTGATAATGAGCTATACTTTATAATGGAAATAGATCAAGAACAATCCGCATTTCACGTGACAATCGAATACGAGGGTGGAGAACTTAAAGACTCTCCAAAGAACTGGCTGAAGGACATTAACTGTAAGCGAGTTGAACCCGCATTAACCTGGTATGGTTCAACATCTACACAGTTCGCTGTAAAGGCGTCGTTCGAGCTGTTTCCAGTGTCACGGTAATGCCGGAGAAAATTAGGAGGATCACATATGTTTGTTGATCAGGTCAAGATTTATGTAAAAGGCGGCGACGGTGGTGACGGAATGGTTGCTTTTCGCCGGGAAAAGTATGTACCGATGGGCGGACCTGCTGGTGGTGACGGAGGAAAAGGTGCGAATGTCATCTTTGTAGTGGACGAAGGTTTGCGGACACTTATGGACTTTCGCTATCAGCGTCATTTTAAAGCGCCTAAAGGCGAGAACGGAATGACTAAGAATCAGCATGGACGCGGTGCCCAGGATATGGTTGTAAAGGTTCCACCTGGAACAGTTGTAAAGGATGATGCAACCGGTGAAGTAATTGCTGATTTAACAGAGCATGGACAGCGGTCAGTGATCGCAAAAGGCGGACGTGGCGGACGTGGTAATTCAAGATTTGCAACACCAGCGAATCCTGCTCCCGAACTTTCCGAAAAAGGTGAACCAGGTCAAGAACGAGATGTTGTAATGGAGCTAAAGCTTTTGGCTGATGTCGGGCTTGTTGGATTTCCAAGCGTAGGAAAATCGACACTGCTTTCAGTTGTTTCATCTGCAAAACCCAAAATTGCTGAATACCATTTTACAACGATCGTACCGAATCTAGGTATGGTTGAGACGGAGGATGGTCGAAGCTTTGTGATGGCCGATTTACCCGGGCTTATTGAAGGAGCTCACTCAGGAGTGGGACTAGGGCATCAATTCTTGCGTCATATCGAACGTACACGTGTTATCATTCATGTAATCGACATGTCTGCCCTTGAGGCAAGAGATCCATACGAAGATTATGTAACCATTAATAACGAATTAAAAGAGTATAATTTACGTTTAACTGAGCGTCCGCAGGTCGTTGTTGCGAATAAAATGGATATGCCAGAAGCAGAAGAAAATCTTAAAGCATTCCGTGAAAAAGTAGGAGAAGATATTCAGGTGTTTCCAATCTCTGCGATCTCAAGACAGGGTCTTAAAGATCTTGTTTACACGGTTGCTGATTTAATTGAACAGACACCCGAATTCCCGCTTGATGAAGTACAAGTGGATGAAACCATTAATCGTGTACTTTATAAACACGAAGGTATTCAGGAAGATTTTGAAATTACGCGTGAATCTGATGGAAGCTTTGTTATTACAGGGGATTCAATTGAACGTCTGTTTAAGATGACGGACTTCAGTCGAGAAGAATCGATTCGCCGTTTTGCCCGTCAGCTGCGTGCAATGGGAATCGATGATGCACTAAGAGAACGCGGTGCTGAGAACGGAGATACAGTAAAAATTGTTGAGTTTGAATTCGACTTTATTGACTAATTAAAGTGTTTTTAGGCCAAGGAAATGGGAGGAAATAGGGTGGCGAAGAATCATCTAGATGAAAAATTTTACCTTGTAAGGGAGGATATTCTGCCTGAAGCCATGAAAAAAACTCTTGAAGCAAAAGAGCTGTTAGAAAGGGGAAAAGCTGATTCCGTTTGGGAGGCAGTGAGACAGGTAGACCTAAGTCGAAGTGCTTTTTATAAATATCGAGACACTGTCTTCCCTTTTCATACTGTGGTTAAGGAGAGAATTATCACCCTCTTTTTCCATCTGGAAGATCGATCAGGTACCCTATCCCAGCTGCTTGGGCTTGTGGCTACATGTCAATGTAATATATTAACCATACATCAAACGATTCCTCTACAAGGGAGAGCGAACGTAACCTTGTCGTTGAATGTGACGGATATGAGTGTCACGCTGGATGAGATGATGTCACGGTTAAAGCGATTGGAATTCGTAGAGAAAGTTGAAGTACTTGGTTCTGGTGCGTAAATAGGAGCCATGGTCAGAAAGGTGATATCATGAAAATTGCATACTTAGGTCCGGAAGCCTCTTTTACCCACCACGCAGTGCAAAAGGCTTTTGAAAATGGTCAATTAATCCCTTTTACCACAATCCCTGATTGCATTGAAGCATTGACTACAGGTGAGGTTGATCGTACGGTAGTGCCTTTGGAAAATGCGTTGGAAGGATCTGTGCCCATTACAGTGGACTATTTATTTCATGAGGTGGATGTTCATATTACGGCGGAACTTGTGTCCCCAATTGAACAGCATTTAATGGTACATCCTCATAATGGAAATGACTGGGAAAATCTGACGAAAATTATGTCACATTCCCATGCATTAGCGCAGTGTCACAAATATCTTTATTATCGTTTTCGCGGGATTTCGTTAGAGCAGTCAACCTCTACTTCTGCCGCAGCACGTTATGTAAGTGAGCATCCGGAGGAAAACGTTGCTGCAATCGGCAACTCTATGGCTGCGGGGAAATATGGTTTGAAAATGGTTGAAGAAAATATTCACGATTTTCACTTTAATCATACTCGTTTTGCCGTTCTTTCACGAGATAAGGCAACTGATATACTGTTGCTGGAAGAAACGTCTCATAAATCTACACTGATGATCACACTTCCTTCAGATGATCGACCTGGTGCTCTGCATCAAGTGCTTTCAGCCTTTTCATGGCGTCAGCTAAGCCTTAGTAAAATTGAATCTCGCCCTTTAAAAACAGGGCTTGGCAATTATTTTTTCATTATTGATGTAGAGCAATCAATGGACGGTGTGCTGATGAAAGGCGCAGTGGATGAGCTTGAAGCTCTAGGCTGTACTGTAAAATTACTTGGAAGCTATCATAAATATACGGTTCCAACCAATTAAACTTTATATCTAGTAAGGTAAAAAGCATTCGAAGTAGCCGAAGTGGCGAGTTCGAATGCTTTTTTTAGTCACGAATCAAAATCCCTTCTTTAAATAAACGATCCTCTATTCTTTGAATGGTCTCTTCTTGATCTGCCACGATTTCATGAAGGTGAATCCCTCCAGTTAGCTCTGATAAAAATGAAGCATCAGTATCAGAGATTTTCTTTAAAAATGATTGAACCTCCTCTTTTGAAGAGAGCATCATAGATGCAGTCAGATCCCCATACACCGGATGTTCAATCGAAACATTCTTTATTAAGGCTCCTGCTTCGACAATGATCATCATTTCGGTTTCACTTTGCTCTGGCGTGTGGCGGCACACGATCGTTCGGCTGATTTTAGTTTGTGGCCCTGCTGGCATAAAAAGATATCCTTGGCTGGTGGCAAGGATCGGTTCATCTCGCGCCTTTAATAAGGTTATATCACTTACAATTACCTGGCGGCTAACATTTGTTTGGCGCGCAAGCTCGCTGCCTGTAATGGGATTTTGGGATTCTTTTAATGTTTTTAAAATCTCTTCTCTTCTACTTTCTCCGTTTATTTTTTTATTCCTTGGCATTAATCTCTCTACCTCTTTCATTCACAGTTTGTCGCTATTGTATCATAGAGCAGCTGATGAGCCCATTTGTAATTAATCGTGGCAAAAAGAAAAGCCATTCATAGGATATAGGGAATGAGCCATGAAGGAGGGAAATATGTGAAAATCCATATCGTCCAAAAAGGTGATTCACTTTGGACAATCGCCAAGAAATATAATGTATCCTTTGAAGAGTTAAAGGCTGTAAATACACAATTATCTAATCCGGATATGATCATGCCAGGAATGAAAATAAAAGTGCCGTCAGAAGGTAAAGGGAATAAGGGAGTGATGGTAAAGGAAACGACAATTTCTCATCCCTTCAAAGAACACAAACCTTCAGTTATGCCTCCAGTAGCTTACCCAGAATATATATTGCCGAAAATGCAGCCAGCACCACAAGTACCGCAGTCGCAACCCGTGCCGCAGCCAATGCCGCAAATAATAATGCCTCATTTCCAGCCGCAGCCAGCACCTCAGCCAATCATGATGCAACCGGAGGTGGATATTTATCAAACGTATAATCTTCATCTCTTGCAGGCGCAGCCGCAGCCGCAGCCAGCACTAACACCACCACCACCTCCAGCACCACCAATGCCAGAAGCTCCAGTAAAAGGTGTGGAAGAGCCGCCTGTTTTACCTATGATGGAAGAAGGTCCATCAGTACAATATTTACAAGAAGGAATGATGCCAATGATGGATCCATCGTGTATTCCAGTTACACCAGTGATGCCTGGAGCGGGGTGGGGACCTTTTCCTTTTCCTGCAGCTCCTGCATCAATGGGTCCAGGAATGTACGCTCCACAAGTGCAGGGGGCGCAGTATATGCCAATGCCGGCACACTATGATGAATCACCAGAACACCATGCATACCAACATCCAACCGCTTATCCTCAACAGCCGAACGCAATGGGAATACCGCCAAAAAAATCTTGTGGATGCGGGGGACAACAACAATATATGCAGCCCGTTCCATATGTAAAACCACAGCCATTTCATGCTAATCCGGAAATGGCACACCATATGCATGCAATGGATAGCTCAGATATGGAGCATGCATACATGCAGCCAATGTACGGAACAGGAATGGATCATGGGTATATGTCCCATTCCTATGGCCAACCAGGAATGGGTCTAGGTCAAGGATATACGCCAATGTATGGCCAACCAGGAATGGGTCTAGGTCAAGGATATACGCCAATGTATGGGCAACCAGGAACGGGTCCAGGTCAAGGGTATATGCCAATGTATGGCCAGCCGGGAATGGGTCCAGGTTATATGCAGCAGCCATTTGGACAAATGCCATATATGGTTCCGCGGTTAGATGAAGATGGACTGGAATAATCAATCAAAAGAAGACGAGATGTCTCGTCTTCTTTCGTTTTTAACAAAGAACTCTATAAAGAATAATGAACTTTATCCAATTAAGAAAAATGTCTATAAATGGATGACAGGGGAAGAGAAGTGGATTGTTAAGGGGTATACGGATAGAAAGCTTGCAGCTCGCATCCGTGATCTTCATTTCCAATTAGAAAAGAACTCTTTTCAAAACGCACCATATCTACATAGGTGGAATCGAAAAGAGTTAATCGAAATTGATTCAAAGTATTATTTAATTTTCCTATTTATGGAAGGTGATGCAGTTAACTATCGTATGAGTGTACAACGAAATCAAGTGTTACAAATGCTTCACCAGTTTCACCAATTATCTCAATTATTGCCGAAAAAAATATTGATTCAATTTCCTGAGGAAAGATGGATCGAGCGATGGCAGAGAAGGTTTAATCAGTGGCAGTCCCATAAGGCATCTTTAATGCAATTTCTTCCATCTTCAATCATTCAGTACTATACCAGCCTTGGGGTTGAATCACTAACTCGTTTATCTCTATTGGAGAAAAACACCGGCCTTCAACATGGTTATCTTGTTCATGGGGATGTTGCACATCATAATTTTATTATTAATAAATCAAGAGTTGCGTTAATTGATTTTGATCTTGCTAGCCGTTCTCATCCCATCATTGAGTATGTACAATGGGCTAATCGAGTGCTTCCATCAATTGGATGGCAAATCGATCTGTTATTTGACCATGCGATCATTGCTGATTTTAAAGATTGTCCGGTCTTTTTAACGGGTTTACTTTATCCTGGGGATGTTTACCGAGAATGGAACCGTTTTATCGAATCAAAGGAAAAGAATGACCTCCGTTTCCTATCCTATCTAAACAATTTAAGTGTAAAGCAGATCCACCAGAGAAAAAAATTTGTTATGGATGTGTTGACAAGAATTAGAAAGCTTTCTGTTTGAATGAATAACCCGTTTTCCTCACACGCTAGAGACAACCCACTTAGGAGGAAAATGAATGAAAATATATGCGTGGATGATGTTTTTTATGGTTGGCCTGTTGCTGTTAGGCTGTGCGGATCAATCAGATAATGCGGATGTCGGAGTCTCGGGAGACAATCAAGCAACACCCCTTTTAAATTGGAATGATGAACGATATAATGAAAATTCTAAACAAGATCTTACGGAAATGGACGGCTTTATGGCTGATGAATCGAACGCTAGAAATGAAATCCATCAAGGTGAATTTTCAGACGAATTAACGGAGGCATTAAATCAAATAGATGGAGTAAAGGATGCGAAAGTAATTGTTCATAATAAGGAGGTTGCTGCATCTGTCCTTCGTAATCATACTAGTTCCATTCAAAATGAAATGATACAGGTTCTAAAAGATCGGGTTGGCGGTGACTATAAGATTTTTGTATCCGATGATAAAGCCGCGTATCGAGTTGCCCAGTCATTAGATAACGGTCTTCGCTCAGGATATGATGAAAAATGGGAGCATGAAAATATGGAATATTTAAAGGCGCTGATGACAGAAGTCTAGTCAAGAGTATATGCTTTTGTTAATAGTGAAAAAGCTGTCGTAATCATCTATGCCAGCTTATTATCACATTGAAGATAAGATAATAAAAGGCATCAAAATTTGATTTACATGTAGATAACAATATTTAGCTAATCATTTTTTTATGAATAACTTCTCAAAATAAAACCACACTACCCGGTAGAGGGAGGTGTGATGCTCATGAATAGTACAATAATCTTCAGAGCCTGTATACTAGCAGCCTGTATATTGTTTAGCAGTACTGCGTTTCTAATAAAAGCGGCAGTGCCAACTGGGCCACAGACCGTTGAAGTAACCTTAATTACCTATTATGAGGACGGTGATAAGGCCTTTGAAGTGAACAATGAAGAGATACTAGCAATGGAGGATTTCTGGGCTAAATATCAAGACTGGCAGCTTGTAGATATGTCTAAAGGCAAGGTAATATTTCGTACCAAAACAGAAGAATGGTCACCACTGTTAGAACTAAGCGGTTATAGCTCATCTTTCTATTAACAACCGACAAACGGATCGGTTGTTTTTATTTCTTTACTCTGTTAAAATCACCTGTTGATTTCCGCTTCAGGTGTTCTCTTTACGCGGGCGGTCCGACGCTCCTCGGCGCTGTGCGGAGGGCACTGAAAAAGTAAGGTTTTCAAAAACAGCGAAAAATTAATCCCCGCTTTATCTCCCTTTTTTCATAATAATGTAGTGGTTATATTCCGCAATCAATTGTAAAATTAATGTTATTTCGGGAATTGATTTTACGAGTTTGAAAATGAGCGACTTTTTCAGCAGCCTAGCTATGCGCCTGCAGGGTCTCCCTTTGATTCGCTTTTCCACACAACAGTCTCGCACCTTCCGCTCCAATCAATATCGTGCAAAAATTAACCATTATCTTTAAGATAGCCAATTTTTAAGAAGATACAACGGATTTATGTTAAAATAAGAACGGACGTTTCTATTTATTTTTTGCTGTATGATTCTCCTTAACTTCGTTGTATGAATGTCTTTACTCATGCATAATATGATACAATGGAGTTTGGACTTGAAAGGAAGAAATTAATGTACGAATACATAAAAGGTCAGATTGCACAAATATCGACAGAGTATGTAGTGGTTGATCATCAAGGAATAGGCTATCAATTATTTATGCCTAATCCTTTTGTAATGTCTTCAAAGCAAGGTGAATTGGTCACCATATACACCTATCAATATGTACGTGAGGATCAGTTAACGTTATTTGGTTTTCCGACCATGGAAGAAAAGCTTCTTTTTATGAAGCTTTTAAGTGTATCGGGAATTGGACCAAAAGGAGCACTTGCCATCCTGGCTGCTGGTGCACCAGAGCAGGTAATTCAGGCGATTGAAAACGAAAACGATACGTTTTTAACGAAGTTCCCTGGGGTTGGCAAGAAGACGGCTAGACAAATGATTCTTGACCTAAAGGGCAAGCTTCAGGATGTTGTACCGGATTATTTTCCGAATTTATTTGCGGATCCAAATAAAGCGAATCTTTCCGAATGGCATGAAATGGAAGAAGCGCTGCTAGCATTAAAAGCACTAGGCTATTCTGAGAGAGAATTGAAAAAAATTGAGCCTGTTTTGAAGAAAGAGTCCCTTTCTACAGACGAATATATAAAAAAAGGCTTGCAGCTGATGCTGAAGCTTTCGTAGTGAAAAACGGCACCATTTAAAAGGAGGGATCTCATGGAAGACCGTATTGTATCAGGTGAATCAGAAAATATGGATGAGCAATCCCTTGAGCAGTCCCTTCGACCTCAAACCCTCAAATCTTATATTGGCCAAGATCAGGTAAAAAATAATCTGGAAATCTTTATTGAAGCGGCGCTGAAAAGAAAAGAAACATTGGATCACGTATTGCTTTACGGTCCACCCGGTCTTGGGAAGACAACTCTTGCTGCAGTTATTGCAAATGAGATGGGAGTAAACATGCGGACTACTTCAGGCCCTGCAATTGAAAGACCTGGTGATCTGGCGGCTATATTATCTGGATTAGAGCCAGGAGATGTATTATTCATTGATGAAATTCATCGTCTTCCGCGTGCGATAGAAGAGGTGCTTTATCCTGCGATGGAAGATTTTTGCTTAGATATAGTTATCGGAAAAGGTCCAAGTGCCAGATCCGTTCGGCTGGACCTGCCTCCTTTTACATTGGTAGGTGCGACGACCAGAGCAGGAGCAATATCGGCACCGCTCCGTGACCGTTTTGGTGTATTAAGCCGCCTTGAATACTATCAGGAGCATCATCTAGTCGAAATCATCAAAAGAACAGCACAAATTTTTAATACTGAAATTGATGCTGCAGGTGCTTGTGAAATTGCAAGACGCTCTCGAGGAACACCTCGAATTGCCAATCGTCTTCTGCGACGCGTTCGGGATTATGTGCAGGTAAGGGCGGACGGAGAGATTTCCTTCTCTTTAGCACAGGAGTCGCTTGAACTATTACAGGTTGACCAGCTTGGACTTGATCATATTGACCATAAGCTCTTACTGGGCATAATTGAACGATTTAGAGGCGGTCCTGTTGGACTTGATACGATTGCTGCAAGTATAGGTGAGGAGTCCTCAACAATTGAAGATGTATATGAACCATATTTGCTGCAAATTGGTTTTCTGCAGCGTACACCGAGGGGAAGAGTGGTAACCGATCTAGTGTATCATCACTTTCAGTTGGAGGTGCCAAATAATTGACCAGTTTACCAAAAACGTTAATGATCATAGGAGCGGTTATCCTGATCATTGGCTTTGTGATGCAGTTTGTTAAATTGGGCAAGCTGCCTGGGGATATTGTAGTGAAAAGAGAAAATATGACGGTTTATTTTCCAATCGTGACATCGATTGTCGTTAGTCTTATTTTAACGGGTATCTTTTTTGTGATTGGACGTTTTCGATAGTTGTAATCGAATTATAAAGAAAGAATAAGGGTGAATGCAGTGAAGATAGAGGATTTTGATTTTTATTTACCTGATGAACTGATTGCACAGGTTCCTTTAGAGGACCGAACGTCAAGCAGGCTGATGATTGTGGACAAGCATACAGGAGCTGTGTCACACCAGTCTTTCATTGAAATAATCGACTATTTAAATGATGGAGACTGCCTCGTTCTAAACGACACAAAAGTTCTGCCTGCTCGTTTAATTGGGCAGAAAGAGGATACAGGTGCGACCATTGAGCTGCTTCTTTTGAAGCAGCGTGAAGGAGATCAATGGGAAACACTTGTAAAGCCTGCGAAACGTTTAAAGGTTGGCACAGTGATCAGCTTCGGTGATGGTCGTTTAAAGGCAACCTGTAAATCCATTGGAGAGCAGGGAGCCAGGGTAGTGGAGTTTTCATATGAGGGCATTTTCTATGAGCTGTTAGACCAGCTTGGAGATATGCCACTTCCGCCTTACATTAAAGAGAAACTTGATGATCGAGATCGTTATCAAACAGTATTTGCAAAAGAGCGTGGTTCAGCAGCAGCTCCGACAGCAGGTCTTCATTTTACGGAGGAGCTGCTCGAACGCATTCACGCCAAAGGAGTAAGAATTGCTTTTGTCACTCTCCATGTTGGGCTAGGAACGTTTCGCCCTGTATCCGTGAACTCTATTGAAGATCATGATATGCACAGTGAATACTATCAGATGTCAAAAGAGACAGCCGAACTATTAAATAATACAAAAGCTCAAGGCGGGCGAATCATCACTGTTGGGACAACCTCTACACGTACACTTGAAACGATCGCTACCGAGAATGGACATTTTGCAGAAGCAAACGGGTGGACAAGTATATTTATTTATCCAGGATATACATTTAAAGCTGTTGACGCTTTAATTACGAATTTTCATCTGCCGAAGTCAACACTGATTATGCTGGTTAGTGCACTGGCAGGAAGAGAAGCCACACTTTCCGCTTATCGGGAAGCTGTGGAAAAAAACTATCGCTTTTTCAGCTTTGGCGATGCCATGCTGATCAAATAGAAGGGAGACTCTATCGTGAGCGCAATTCGATATGAGCATATTAAATCATGTAAACAAACCGGTGCGAGACTTGGAATTGTCCATACACCGCACGGTTCATTTGAAACGCCTACTTTTATGCCTGTAGGAACGATGGCAACGGTTAAAACAATGTCACCTGAAGATCTAAAAGAACTGGAAGCAGGAATCATTTTAAGTAATACGTATCACCTTTGGCTTCGTCCAGGACATGACATTATAAAAGAAGCAGGCGGTTTGCATAAATTTATGAATTGGGATCGACCAATCCTGACTGATTCAGGTGGTTTTCAAGTATTTTCGTTAAGTAAATTCCGACGAATTGAAGAAGAGGGTGTTTATTTCCGTAATCACATTAATGGAGATAAGCTGTTCTTAAGTCCGGAAAAAGCAATGGAAATTCAAAACGCACTCGGATCAGATATTATGATGGCATTTGATGAGTGTCCACCATACCCAGCGGAAGAAAAATACATGAGAGATTCTGTGGAACGCACAACACGTTGGGCAGAACGCTGTATTGCCGCACATGCCCGCCCGCATGATCAAGGCTTGTTTGGCATTGTTCAGGGCGGTGAATATGAAGCGCTGAGAAAACAAAGTGCACAGGATTTAGTGGCTATGGACTTCCCAGGCTATGCGGTGGGAGGCCTTTCAGTAGGAGAACCTAAGGACGTAATGAATCGCGTTCTTGAATTTACTACACCTTGGCTGCCTGCAGATAAGCCACGTTACTTAATGGGTGTTGGATCTCCAGATTCACTCATTGATGGTGCGATCAGAGGAATCGATATGTTTGATTGCGTACTTCCAACCCGTATAGCAAGAAACGGGACGTTAATGACAAGTGAAGGAAGACTTGTTGTGAAAAATGCAGCGTATGCAAGGGATTTTGGACCTCTTGATCCGAATTGTGACTGTTATGTGTGTAAAAATTATAGTCGTGCGTATATTCGCCATTTAATAAAATGTGAAGAAACGTTCGGAATTAGACTTACTACTTATCATAATCTTCATTTTCTGATAAACTTAATGGGGCAAGTCCGACAAGCGATCAAAGAAGATCGTCTTGGAGATTTCCGGGAAGAGTTTTTTGAACAATACGGTTTTAACCAGCCGAATGCAAAAAACTTTTAATAGATGGAACGGCAGGAAGGAGGAAATAGAACAATATGGAAACGTTAGTTACTTTACTACCACTTATTTTGATGTTCGGATTGATGTACTTATTTTTAATTCGTCCACAGCAAAAGCGTCAAAAGAAAGTAGTAGAAATGCAAACAGGTTTGGCAAAAGGTGATAAAGTTGTAACGATTGGTGGCCTTCACGGCATTATCGATGGCATTGACGAAGGTAAGGTCATTTTGAAATGTGGCGACGGAACTCGTCTAACATTTGACCGTAACGCAGTGCGTGAAGTTTTAGAAAAATCACTTTAATAAAAACAAAGGGATAATCATTTATGATTATCCCTTTTTCTCTTTTTGTCCGCCAAATAAATTAATGCCGACAATTCCCCCAACCATACTGATAAAGAGGATCAGTACGCCCCTCAGCCAAGAAGAAAGCCAGATATCTATTCCCTGTTCTTTTGATAGCAGCAATGAGACACTAAAAAAAGTGAGGCCAATAACTAATCCCACGATTAATCCCTTTCTTTTTGATACAGCCCCTCCTACCATTCCGCCGATTAACAAAATGATAAATGTCACTCCTTCAAGCCAGTGAGCCATATCGAGTTCCTTGATGGGGGTAAGAGACAGGATCGTTGCAGCAGCAAAAGAAGTGACCAAAACCGTCATCATGATGATCAACAATCCAAATGCAATTCCTTTTCCAACTTGATACCAAGCAGACATCGTACTCCTCCTTTTTTAGCCAAGGCACTGTTTTCTCAACGGGTAATCAATCACTAGAAAGGTCATACTACTTTAGAAAACGGTGAAGAAAGGAATGAATGAATTGCTAGACATTTATCTTGTCACTGGGTTTAGGACATTGGTACTTTATGGGATCATTTTGCTTATATTTCGCTTAATGGGAAAGCGGGAAGTCGGTGAATTAAGCTTACTTGATCTTATCGTCTTTATGATGATTGCTGAGGTCGCTGTCTTTGCGATAGAAGACCCCTATATGAAGATGTTTGATGCCATCTACCCAATGATGCTATTGATGGGGGTGCAGGTTTTTTTGTCTTTTATTTCCCTTAAATACAAACCATTTCGTGATTTAGTTGATGGTACCCCCTCTGTATTAATTCGTCATGGTGAAATCATCAAAAAGGAAATGAAACGAAATCGTTATAATATTGATGATTTAATGCAGCAGCTTCGAGAAAAAAATATTTTTGATTTGCAGGAAATTGATTTTGCCATCCTTGAGCCCTCAGGGATTTTAACAGTATTAAAAAAGGGAAGGAGAGAAGGTGAACTCTCACTGCCTCTCATTATGGATGGTGAAATTCAGTATGACCATTTAGCAAGAATTCAAAAGGATGAGCCGTGGCTTAGAAAAGAATTGTTGAATCAAGGATACCCGAATCCTGAAAAGCTTTTTTTCTGCTCGTTTGAAGATGGTAAATGGTACATAAGCGGCTCAACCAAGTCGTCATGACCTTGTCCGCCACTTAGAAGCAAATGCCCAGTCTTCACGTTTTATTACCTGACAAATACGTCCTAGAATGACGTAGCTTATTATAAGAACCACTATGGAGATTAATGGGTTTTGCCACTCTTCTGGAAGTAATGAAGGAAAAAGAGTGGTGTGTATAAAATAGGTACATACCATAATAATGATCACAGCCATATATTGTATAAAAGGAATCTTGATGGGTACGAGTTTTAACATCGTGAAAAAATGTAACAATGTCACGACAACTAACCCGATCATGATGCCAATGGCAGCTCCCGTAATCCCATACCCAGGCTGCAACATGAAAAAGGTCATGGCAGCAAGCTTTACTACAGCGCCAATAATGCTATTGATCATGGCGGCACCAGCGGCTTCATAAGCTTGGAGAACGGCGTGAAGCGGACCTTGATAATAATAAAAGAGAAAGAGTAACGCCATAAATTGCAGCAGGTTTGTCCCTTTTGTAGAGTGATACAATAACTCCAGCAGTACAGAGGCATGTGAAAATAGCAAAATAGAAAAAAGTCCGCCTGTTACGAGAGATATCCTCAACGCTTGCTGTATTCGATGCTCGACTGTGGTAAATTGTTTTTTTGCCTTTGCTTCACTGATTGCAGGGACGAGAGCTGTGCTTAATGATACGGTAATAAAAGAGGGAAGCAACAAGATTGGCAGTACAAATCCGGTTAACACCCCATATTCCTTTGTTGCCATGACGGCTGTAAAACCAACAATTGTTAAGCATTTCATGACGACAATTGGTTCCAGAAACCATGCAATGGAACCGACCATTCTGCTGCCAGTGGATGGAAGGGCTATACTCAGCAGCAGCTTGGCTGTGTGACTAAAACTTGGGAGCTCTCCTGTCGAGAGACTCTTTCGTTTTGCTTTTCTTTTTGAATGGTTAAAGTGAAAATATAAATAACCGAGAGATAGCAGTTCTCCAGCAATTGATGCAAGCATGGCTCCTGCTGCTGCGAATTCAATCCCCATTGGCAGCAGCATACCTACGAATGCATATAAGAGTACAAGCCTGACTAGCTGTTCAATAATTTGTCCGACGGCTGTAACGCCCATTTGCTGCCTTCCTTGAAAATAGCCTCTTAATACAGCAGACAATGCGGCAATGGGAACGATCGGTAAAATGGCAATGAACGGCCAGAAGGTGCGTTCATCTGCGAAAAGAGTACTGGTCAAATAAGGGGCAAGCCCATACATTATAGGTGTGAAAATCACAGCGAGAGACCCTGTAATTAACAGTGAAACAGTAAGTATACGCTGAACAAATTTTTCGTCTTTTTTGGCTGTAGCTTCTGATACATACTTTGCGATGGCAATCGGCAGACCTAGCTGGGTGATGGTGATAACGAGCATTAATGTGGGAAATGTCATCATATAGAGGCCTACACCCTCTTCACCGACAAGTCTTGCTAGCACCATTCGGTGGACGAAGCCAAGAACCTTTGTGATCATTGCCGCTATAATGAGGATCAATGTTCCTTTAATAAATGCAGACATTTGACTCTCCACCTTCTCAAATCTAACTTTATTCGGTACAATTAACCATATGCATGATATTGGCAAGCCTATGACGAAAATATTAGGCTTACCTGCCGTAGGGGGAAAATGATGAATAAGAATATGTCGTTGAATGAGGCTTTGCGGGAGGTAGGTCCTGCACTTGAAAGTAAAGAGCAAGAGCTTCTTCTTCTGGGCTATGACACGGTGACAATGAATGAATTATGGGATTATTTAGTCAGTAAGAAATGGAAAAAAAGAACAGGCGATTTTTTGTTGCATGAAATGGTAAGTGATATTTTATCTATTAAGCCGGGAGATTTTATGAACTATACAACACAAAAAGAATATAAAACTTCTTCCATGTCACTTGATTTGAATGATGAAGAGCTTCAATTACTGTTGCATGGTCAACTGAACGACAAAAAAAATTCAAATGAATGAAATCCCTGTGCAAGTAACTCGTTGACACTTATTTCTAACTGATTCATAATGAATTTGGAATTAAACGCTTTTCCAAAAATCATTCATTATCTACAAAATGCTTCTAAGTTTCCAAGGAGGATATATACATAATGGTAAAACGTAGTCGGTTAGTCACCTTTTTTCTATTGCTTATTTTAATCGGTGGCGCCACGGGGCTCACGACTCAAACAATACTGGGTAATATTAAGCTCGGTCTAGATCTTCAAGGTGGCTTTGAAGTCTTATATCAAGTAAAACCAGCTGAAGAAGGTCAGGAAATCACACCATCGGTTGTAGCTGATACTGCTGAAGCGCTGGACCGGCGTGTAAACGTTCTTGGTGTAAGTGAACCAATTATTCAAGTGGAGAATGGAGATCGCATACGCGTCCAGCTAGCTGGTGTAGAGGATCAAAATCAGGCACGTGAGATTTTATCAACCGAAGCCAATCTGACGTTTCGGGACGTGGATGATAATAGCAAATTGAGCGGTTCTGATCTGGTAGAAGGAGGAGCCAGCCAGACGTTTGATAGTAACAACCGTCCTATTGTTCAGCTTGAGCTTCAAGATGCAGGACAGTTTGGTAAAGTAACCCAAGAAATCATATCAAAAGGGCGTCCTGACAACCGTCTTGTCATATGGCTGGATTATGAAGAAGGGGACTCTTATCGTGAAGAAATGCTAAAAGAAAACCCTAAATACATTTCAGCTCCGGAAGTGACACAAGTATTAAATACAAATACTGCAACCATTACGGGTTCGTTTACAATTGAAGAAGCACAAAATTTAGCCAACTTATTAAATGCAGGTGCTCTTCCTGTTGAGCTTGAAGAGGTGTATTCGACTTCTGTAGGTGCATCTTTTGGGTTAACGGCGATGGATCAGACCGTTTTCGCTGGAATTATTGGAAGTGCACTTGTCTTCTTGTTTATGATTCTGGTTTATCGTTTCCCAGGTATTATTGCGGTCCTAACGCTTTCGGTTTATGTTTACCTTGTTCTTCTAGTATTTGATTGGTTAAATGGCGTCCTTACGCTGCCTGGGATTGCGGCGATTATTCTCGGTGTAGGGATGGCGATTGATGCCAACATTATTACGTACGAACGGATTAAAGAGGAATTGAAGGTAGGGAAAACAGTACGTGAAGCGTATAAAGAAGGAAGTCGTTCATCTTTATGGACAATTTTTGATGCAAATATTACCACCATGCTTGTTGGGGTCGTTTTATTTGCCTTTGGTACAAGCTCTGTTAAAGGCTTTGCCACAACGCTGCTTATCAGTATTGCGGTAAGTTTCATCACAGCGGTTTATGGCACACGATTGTTTATGAATCTATGGGTGTACAGTGGGTTCTTAGATAATAAACCAGGCTGGTTTGGCGTCAAAACTTCTCAAATCAATAAATCGGCAGATCAAATGGATACGCTTGAATTACCTACAAGGTTTGATCGTTTTGATTTTGTTAGAAGCCGCAAGAAATTCTTTATCCTGTCTACGGCGTTAATAGTAGCCGGTTTAAGTATTATAATGATTTTCCGTTTGAACCTAGGGATTGATTTTACAAGTGGTTCTCGAATGGAAGTAGTGATGGATACATCGATCACTGAAGAGCAAATACAGGAAGATCTTCAAGCTGTTGGTCTATCCTCAAACAATATTGTGATTTCTGGTGATAATCAGCAGATTGGTGTGGCTCGTTTCACGGAAGCGCTTGATCAAGGTGAGGTTGCTGGGTTACAGGCCTATTTCCAAGAAGAATATGGGACAGAACCAACCATTTCGACTGTAGATCCAATCATTGGTGAAGAGCTTGCCAAAAATGCATTGTATGCTCTGGCGATTGCATCCCTTGGGATCATCTTATATGTAACAATTCGTTTTGAAATATATATGGCCTTAACAGCCGTTTTGGCTCTATTACACGATGCGTTTTTCATCGTTGCAGTATTTAGTATACTAAGGCTTGAGGTAGACATTACGTTTATTGCTGCTGTACTGACCATCATCGGATATTCGATTAATGATACAATCGTTACTTTTGACCGTATACGTGAAAATCTTAGAAAACTACGTAAAATCGAGACAAGTGAACAAATTGCGACAATTGTTAATAAGTCACTTCGTCAAACACTTGGCCGTTCCGTTAATACAGTGATAACGGTAGTGTTCGTAGTAGTTGCCATGATCTTATTCGGTGCAACTTCTATTTTGAATTTCTCAATCGCTTTATTGATCGGGTTAATCGCAGGTACGTATTCTTCCATCTTCATTGCAGCTCAGCTTTGGTATGTGTTGAAAAAACGCGAGTTGAAGAAAAAAGGCACGCTTATAACGTATAAAGAAAAGAAAGAATGGACGGACGAACCCGTTGTGTAATTTAATTGTTTTTCTATTGCCAGCAAGCTAAGATTTCAGCTGCTGGCTTTTTTATATATGAAAGCTATGTTAAAGATATTTGCCGTTTTTGACACGATGTTGATTGAATGTAGGGCGTGAGACTTCCTCGTTAAAAGTGAGTCAAAGGGAGACCTCACTGGCGTGTCATGAGCCGAGGAGCGTCGGACAGCCGGCGGAAAGCGAACACCTGTAGCGGAAATCAACAGGCAGGATTAAAAGAGCGAAAAATAAATGAAGGATTACAGCTATTACGTAAAGGGTACTAAAAAAGAAACTGCTTTTTATGGGTAATTAGAAGGAGGTATCTATTATGAAGTATCAATGGACATTGATTGTCGGTATTATTTTTACACTTATTGTGACAATTTTTGCAGTGATTAATGTTGATGCAGTAACGGTTAACTTTGGATTTGCTGCACCGGAGCTTCCGCTTATTATTGTTATAGTAGGCTCAGTATTAATGGGAGGCTTAATTGTTGGTTCGGTCGGTCTTTTTAGACTATTTGTTACTCAGCGTAAGGTGAAGAAACTGGAGCAGGAAAATGAAAGCTTGAATCATCAGCTTGCTGAGATGAAAAAAACATCGTCTAGCACAATAAATATAGAGAATAATAAACCGAATAAAACTGCTCCTGAACCATTACAGAAGGAAGCTAATATAGAATAGAAAAGCGATGGAGATTTTTTCATCGCTTTTCTTTTTGACTGCTATAAGCTTCATTGAAAGCAGTAGCATGCTCATGTATAATGAGAATCGCTAAAGAGGTGAGAGGATGTTACAGCCAAAAACACGCTGGATGGTTAAACCATCGGATGAACAGAAGATACAAAACTTGATAGCAGGTTTGCAAATTCCAAAGATTGTAGCAACCCTGTTAGTTCAGAGAGGAATGGATCAAATTGATTCTGCCCGTTCTTTCTTACAGATAGAAAATGAAGATTTTCACGATCCTTTTTTATTGCTGGATATGGACAAAGCGGTTCATCGAATCAAACAAGCAATTGAAAATGAGGAAATGATTTTAGTATATGGAGATTATGACGCGGATGGAGTAACAAGTACCTCGGTCATACTAAGTACCCTGCAGCGTTTGGGGGCAAATGTTGAATTTTATATACCGAATCGCTTTACAGAGGGGTATGGACCAAACGAGGAAGCATTTCGTTTTGCAGTCGAGCAAGGAACGTCACTAATTATCACCGTAGATAACGGAATCTCAAGTATTCATGAAGCAGCTGTGATGAGAGAGCTTGGCGTTGATCTTATTGTGACAGATCATCATGAACCTGGTCCTGAGCTGCCTGATGCATTCGCAATCATTCATCCTAATCATCCAAATGGAGATTATCCTTTTCGGGAGCTTGCTGGTGTAGGGGTTGCGTTTAAGCTTGCCCATGCACTTCTTGGGAAAGCGCCTTTGGATTTGCTAGATTTAGTAGCCATTGGTACGATCGCAGATCTCGTTCCATTGCAAGGAGAAAATCGCCTTTTAGTCAAAAAAGGGCTTAAGGTACTAAGACAAACAACTCGTACAGGAATACACGCGCTTTGCAAGATTGCTGGTTCCGCTGTAGCGGAGCTCGATGAAGAAGGGGTAGGCTTTGTACTGGGTCCGCGTATTAATGCAGTAGGGCGGTTATCTGACGCCGACCCCGCAGTGGAATTAATGATGACAGCAGACCCAGAGGAAGCAGAAGCGCTTGCGATTGAAATCGATGCGATGAATAAAGAACGTCAAGCGATCGTTAGCAGTATCACTGAAGAGGCGATTGCAAAGGTCGAGTCGACTTTCTCTCCGAATGAAAACCGTGTATTGGTTTTAGTCAAGGAAGGCTGGAATCCAGGGGTTGTAGGAATCGTTGCTTCTAGACTTGTGGACCGATATTATCGTCCTGTCATTATCCTTTGTTCTGATCCGATAACAGGAAAAACAAAGGGTTCTGCGAGAAGTATTGCTGGTTTTAATATGTTTGAAGAATTATCCGAATGCAGGGATATCCTGCCTCATTTCGGAGGTCATCCAATGGCTGCAGGGATGACGCTATTAACAGAGGATGTTGATGAGTTGCGGAACCGGTTGAATGAACAAGCATTAAAAATGTCTCCAGAGGACTTCATACCTGTTACGAATGTAGACACAGTCACAATGTTAGAAGATGTTGATTTGGATGCTATTATTCAGGTTCAGATGCTTGCACCTTTTGGAATGAAGAACCCTAAGCCTAAGGTTGTGATTGAAGAAGCATCCATTGCTTCAATCCGTAAAATAGGTGCGAATCAGAACCATCTAAAGATTACGCTGGAACAAAACCAGTTTACTCTGGATGGAATCGGTTTTCACCTAGGAGAGATTGCTGATCATTTATCACCAATCGCGCGCGTTGACGTCCTAGGAGAACTTTCAGTCAATGAATGGAATAACACAAGAAAACCACAGCTCTTTATTAAAGACATTAAGGTGAAACATTGGCAATTATTTGATGTGCGGGGAATACGGCAGCCAAAAAGATGGCTGGCATCTTTACCTCCTCAAAAAGAATTTATTGCTTTTCATACATCAACGATGGAGTATTTTGAACAGGAAACGGCACCTGACCGTATTCTTTTTATTGAAAATGCAGAGCAGGCAAAGAAACATTCCATCGAAAACAAGAATATCGTCCTGCTTGATTTACCTAATGATGTTGAGGCGCTGACATCATTACTATCTAAAGAGCAGCCAAACCGAATATATGCTCATTTTTACCAACAGGATCCACAATTCTTCACGACGATTCCAACCAGAGAGCATTTCGGGTGGTACTATGGATTTTTGTTAAAAAGAAGCGAATTTGATCTTCGGAAAAATGGAGATGCATTAGCAAATCATAAAGGATGGACACGAGAGACAATAAATTTTATGTCGAAGGTGTTTTTTGAACTTGAGTTTGTTAGAATAAAGGATGGAGTGATTATCATGAACGAGTCTGTTCAAAAACGTGATCTCTCTCATTCTCCCGCTTACCAGGCAAAACAGAAATTGTCTGAAATGGAGCAGGATTTGCTATATTCGTCATTTCAGCAGCTGAAGACTTGGTTCGATCAGCATGCGAAATGGTCGAAGCGACTTGAGGAGGAAAAGGTATGGATTTAAAGCAATATGTAACCATCGTAGAAAACTGGCCTAAAGAAGGAATTCGTTTTAAAGACATCACAACGCTTATGGATAACGGAGAAGCTTATCGATATGCAACCGATCAGATTGTAAGCTACGCGCAAGATAAAGATATTGATCTTATCGTTGGACCAGAAGCTCGGGGCTTTATCATTGGATGCCCAGTAGCATATGCACTTGGAGTAGGCTTTGCGCCTGTTCGTAAAGATGGAAAGCTTCCTCGTGAAACGGTTAAAGTCGATTACGGCTTAGAATACGGCAAGGACGTATTGACGATTCACCGTGATGCCATCAAGCCTGGTCAGCGTGTACTTATTACAGACGATCTTCTTGCTACGGGTGGAACGATCGAAGCGACAATTAAGCTAGTGGAAGAACTAGGAGGTATTGTAGCTGGTATTGCATTCTTAATTGAGCTTACTTATTTAGATGGCCGTGAAAAACTAGATGGTTATGATGTGCTTACATTAATGCAATATTAATATAAAATCGAGAGTCCCATGAGCAGGGACTCTCTTTCTAGTTTTACCCCACCATGACATTCCTCGCTATTCTCCGCAAGAATTCGTGGTTTTTTTATGAAATACTGCACAATGACTTTACATACGGACTATTTTTTTTAATAATAGATACAATACACATTAGAATATATTTCAGATGATAAAGGTGATAAATCGTATGGCGAATGATCGAGTGCTTACCGCCGAAGAAGTGTTCGGGATCACAGCAAGCTACATGAATAGCAAACAAGTGGATTTGGTGAAGAGAGCCTTTGACTTCGCTGCTGAAGCCCATAAGGAACAATTTCGAAAATCTGGTGAGCCCTATATTATCCACCCGATACAGGTGGCGGGTATTCTGGCAAATCTGCAAATGGACCCTTCGACAGTAGCGGCGGGGTTTCTCCATGATGTGGTGGAAGATACCGACTGCACATTTAAAGATTTAGCAGGATTATTCAATGAAGAGGTTGCCATGCTGGTAGATGGTGTGACTAAGCTTGGTAAAATTAAGTATAAATCAAAAGAAGAGCAGCAGGCGGAAAATCACCGCAAAATGTTTATCGCGATGGCGCAGGACATTCGCGTGATCTTAATTAAGCTTGCTGACCGACTGCATAATATGCGTACGCTCAAGCATATGCCAGTGGAAAAGCAGATTCGCATCTCAAATGAAACACTTGAAATTTTTGCTCCTCTCGCTCATCGACTAGGTATTTCCACCATCAAATGGGAATTAGAAGATACAGCATTACGCTATTTAAATCCTCAACAATACTACCGCATCGTCAACCTCATGAAGAAAAAGAGAAACGAGCGTGAGCAGTATGTTGAAGCCGTTATCAATGAAATTAATGAACGGGTAAATGAAGTAAAGATTGAAGCGGATATATATGGCCGCCCAAAGCATATCTACAGTATCTATAAAAAAATGGCCATACAAAATAAGCAATTTAATGAAATTTATGATTTACTTGCTGTTCGGGTCATTGTGGATAGTATTAAAGACTGTTATGCTGTGCTCGGCATTATTCATACTTGCTGGAAGCCAATGCCAGGAAGATTTAAAGATTATATTGCGATGCCAAAGCCAAATATGTATCAATCCCTTCATACGACTGTCATAGGACCAAAAGGTGATCCATTGGAGGTCCAAATTCGTACAACTGACATGCATCGGATTGCTGAATATGGGGTTGCAGCACATTGGGCATATAAAGAAGGAAAGCTTGTCAATGAAGATAACAAAGCTTCCGTTGAAAAAAAACTCACTTGGTTTAGAGAAATTTTAGAATTCCAACAGGATTCTTCAGATGCGGAAGAATTTATGGAGTCTCTTAAATTTGATCTATTTTCTGATATGGTTTATGTCTTTACGCCTAAAGGTGATGTAATGGAGCTGCCAGCTGGCTCTGTACCGATTGACTTTGCGTATAGAGTACATTCTGAAATTGGCAATAAAACAATTGGTGCGAAAGTTAATGGGAAAATGGTACCGTTGGATGCGACGTTAAATACAGGTGATATCATTGAAATTATGACCTCAAAGCATTCATACGGGCCAAGCCAGGACTGGTTAAAAATCGCGCAAACCTCTCAGGCAAAGCATAAAATAAAGCAATTTTTCAAAAAACAGCGGCGGGATGAAAACATCGATAAGGGAAAAGAAATGGTAGAGCGTGAAATAAAAGCGCTGGATTTTAACCTAAAGGATGTATTAACCGCTGAAAATATAAAGCGTGTATCAGAAAAGTTCAATTTTACTAACGTGGATGATATGTATTCTGCTGTAGGGTACGGCGGTATTACAGCTGTTCAAATTGCAAACAGACTAACGGAAAAGCTTAGAAAGCTGCGTGATGAAGAAGATACGATGCAAAGAGCGGTATCTGAGATTAAGCCTCCGCCGCGTAAAAAGAGAGAGGCTGGTGTGACAGTAAAAGGAATTGATAATTTACTTGTCCGTCTTTCTAAATGCTGCAGTCCAGTGCCGGGTGATGAGATTATCGGTTTTATTACACGAGGCAGAGGAGTTTCTGTGCATCGTACAGATTGTCCGAACATTCAGGATGACTCTTCGGAAGCGCGATTAATTCCGGTTGAATGGGAAGGTACTGCACAAGATCGTAAGGAATATAACGTAGACATAGAAATTTCTGGTTATGACCGCAGAGGATTATTGAATGAAGTGCTGCAAGCGGTGAATGAAACGAAAACGAATATTTCCGCAGTGAGCGGTCGAACAGACCGTAATAAAATGGCGACGATTAATATGTCGATCATGATTCAAAACGTAAACCACCTTCAGAAAGTGGTGGATCGAATTAAACAAATCTCAGATATATACTCGGTGCAGCGAGTAATGAACTAGCTATAGGGGGACATTTTCTTGCGAGTTGTTGTGCAAAGAAGTAAACAAGCATCCGTAACGGTGAATGGAGAAATAACAGGACAAATTCAATACGGTGTGGTTCTTCTTGTAGGTGTTACACATGAAGATGGTGAAGAAGAAGCAAAGTATGTAGCAGATAAAATTGCAAACCTTCGAATTTTTGAAGACGAGGAAGGAAAAATGAATCATTCTCTTCTCGATCAAAAGGGACAAGTGTTATCGATCTCACAATTCACGCTATACGGGGATACTCGAAAAGGCAGAAGGCCGAATTTTATGGAAGCTGCAAGGCCAGAAGTTGCTGAACCACTTTATGATCGATTCAATCAGCTGCTTCTAGAAAAGGGAATTGATGTTCAAACAGGTGTGTTTGGTGCGATGATGGATGTTTCTTTAATCAATGATGGACCGGTTACGCTCATAATTGAAAAATAAAGAATCATAACAAAAGGGTCTGGCAGCTGGTAGCCAGACCCTTTTGTCTATTGTGTAAAGTACTCAACCAGTCCGTTATAGATCCCGGTAGTCGCTGATTCTCTAAATCGATCATTTGCAATGGCCGCTTCTTCTGAAGGGTTGCTAATGTATCCTAATTCAAGTAGTATAGCTGGCACAGCGTTATCACGAATAACTAAGTAATCACCAAATTGAACCCCGCGATCGCGTATGGTTAATTGATTTTCCAAGCCTTCGTGAACAGACTCAGCTAATGGCTGATCCCCTTCCCCGTAAAAGTAGGTTGTGAATCCTCGAATATTTCGGTCATCAATCGCGTCGTAATGAAGACTGACAAAAGCGTCTGCATCGTGTAGCTGGGAAAGAAATACACGGCTGTGCAAATCGATATAACGATCATCCTGCCTCGTCATGATGACATTAGCGCCTGTATTTGCAAGTTTGTGATAAAGAATTTCAGCCGTTCGAAGGGTGAGTATCTTTTCTAAAGTGCCGCTTGCGCCAATTGCTCCACTATCCCGGCCACCGTGACCCGCATCAATAACAATGGTTGCATCAGCAATGGATTGGATGACCGTTTCATCTTGTTCCGTTTCATCATTTTCTATTTCCTCTGGTAATCTCTCGTCATTTGGTGATACGATCCAGTTTGCAATAAATCCCGTGGAGCCATCAGCTAATTCAATCTCAAACCAATCTCCCTGTTGATTGATAACTGCATACTGCTCCCCGGCTTGACCACGAGCTGTTACTTTTGACTCTACATTTGGCGTTGCACGAATATTGGAGCCATTATACAAAATCGTCACCGTTTCATTGGATTCAATCGCTTGATCGGATGTTGAATCACTCTCCGTTGCTGCGGCGGTCGTTTGTTCAACAAACCAACTGGCGATCCATCCTTTTTTTCCTGAATCCCATTCAATCTCATACCAGTCCCCATTAACTTGATTGATTTTATATGTATCTCCTTTTGCTAATGTACCAATTACATTGCTTAATTGAGATGGTTCATCCCTTACATTTAATGAATCAACCAAGATAACCACGTTTGATCCTTCAAGTGATGATACTGGTGAGGATGAGGCAGCTGTTTCTTCAGAAGAGGTTGACTGCCGCTGTACATAGGAAGAGCTTACCCATCCTTTTAGACCATTTCCTTCAACAAGCAGCCAGCCATATTGCTCATCTTCTATCGTAACTGTGTCTCCCTGATTTAAAGAACCAATTACTTGTCCTTCCGAAGAGAAATCCGACCGAACATTTAAACGGTCGACGGATACAGTTCCTCTTGATACATCAGCTGTTTCATCTGAATTGCGCTGTTCTGTACTTGTTAATCCTTCCAGATAATCCCCATTTACCCATCCGCTGTTTCCGCTATCAAGCGAAATTTCAACCCATTCACCTGATCGGGCGAGCACATTCACATTCGTGTTTGCACTTAATAATCCAATCACTTCATGGTCGATGCCAGGTCCAGTACGAACTCGCAGTTCATTGACAGAGACGGTGGCAAGCGTTGAATCTTGTGAAGCAGCTGTTTCGTTGCTTGATGTTACTTCTTCTTGAACAACAAGCCATTCTGCAACCCATCCACTTTGGCCATTTGAGTCCGTTAATTTGAGCCAGCCATATTCATTATCTACAATATCATATGTATCACCGTTATTGGCAGTAGCTACAGTAGGGAATGAAAGTCCAGGACCCTCTCTCATATTAACGACATCGGCTGCAATGGTAGCCATTGGACCTTCGGCATTCGTTATCATCGTTGGTGCTCCAAAGGATGAGAATATTAATAGTAAAATAGTTATTTTAACAATATACGATCGCATAATGATCCCCTCACTATATAAATATGTATAGTCTTATCATAATACCTGACCATGAGAACGTCACCCTCAAAATCTATTTTTTAATGAAATCGAATTGTCCTTGACATTCGCCTGTGTCATTCGTATGATTGATTACATCATAAAAAACAGCAAATCATTCCGATGATGGGGAACAGTAAATAAGATTCGCATGGATAGAGAGAATCCACCTTAGGCTGAAAGTGGATTTACATGACGGCTTTTTGAAAGAACACCCCGTAGGTTCGACTCTGAAAAGTGATTCACTTAGTAGGAATTGACGTATGCAGGCGTTAACTGCCTCGAGTGGAAGCTTTTTAGCTTCAATTAGGGTGGCACCACGGGATCAAACTCCCGTCCCTTGTTTTAGGACAAGGGACGGGAGTTTTTATTTGTACATTTTTAGGAGGTAATAAGCATGTCCATCAATATTCCACGAGGTACCCAAGATATCCTTCCTGGGACTGTAGAAAAATGGCAGTATGTTGAACAGGTTGCAAGAGAAATTTGTAATCAATATCAATACAAGGAAATTCGCACACCGATTTTTGAGCATACAGAGCTTTTTGAAAGAGGCGTTGGCGATACAACAGATATCGTTCAAAAGGAAATGTACACATTTACAGATCGAGGAGAACGTAGTCTCACCCTAAGACCTGAAGGCACGGCAGCGGTTGTCCGTTCTTATGTTCAACATAAAATGTTCGGTTATCCGGATCAGCCAACAAAGCTGTTTTACCAAGGTCCGATGTTTCGCTACGAGCGCCCTCAAGCAGGTCGCTTCAGACAGTTTGTGCAGTTCGGTGTAGAAGCCATTGGCAGTGAGGACCCTGCTGTTGATGCGGAAGTTATTTCATTGGCGATGGAGCTTTATAAGAGACTTGGTCTTAAAGAATTCAAGCTCGTATTAAACAGTTTGGGAGATGCGGCAAGCAGGGCCAGTCACAAGGAAGCCCTTGTCTCACACTTTGAGCCGAGAATCGAAGAGTTTTGCTCAGATTGTCAAACTCGCTTGAAAAAAAATCCGCTTCGAATATTGGATTGTAAAAAAGATCGTGACCATGAGCTAATTAAAACAGCTCCATCACTTAAAGATTATTTAAATGAAGAATCAACGGCCTATTTTGAAAAGCTTCAGCACTACTTAACAACGATGGGGATTGACTATGAATTAGACCCAAATCTCGTTCGCGGGCTTGATTACTACAATCATACAGCCTTTGAGATTATGAGCAGTGCAGATGGTTTTGGAGCGATTACTACACTATGCGGCGGAGGTCGTTATAACGGTTTAGTTGAAGAAATTGGCGGACCAAGTTCACCAGGAATTGGCTTTGCTTTAAGTATTGAACGTCTGCTTGCAGCGTTAGAGGCAGAAAGCATTGAACTGCCTGTAACAAGCGTTCTTGATTGCTATTTCATTTCTATGGGTGAAAAAGCGAAGGAGCATTTCGTAAAACTAACCTATCAAGCAAGACAGCAAGGTCTAAAGGTGGAAATGGATTACAAGAGTCGGAAAATGAAAGCACAGCTTAAATCAGCAGATCGTCTGCAAGCGAAATATGTTGCCATCCTGGGTGAAGATGAGCTGGCAGAAGGAATAATACTTGTAAAAAAAATGGAAAGCGGCAATCAGGAAAAAATTGAGCTTGATCATGTAATTGATTATTTGAAGAAGCAATAAGGAGGAAATGTTATGTTTGGTCGTACATTTTATTGTGGTGAAGTACCAGAATCAGCAATTGGAGAAATTGTAACATTAAAAGGATGGGTACAAAAAAGACGTGACCTTGGCGGATTGATTTTTATCGATCTTCGTGACAGAACAGGGCTCGTACAGATCGTGTTTAACCCGGAAACTTCTGTAGATGCGCTTCGAGAAGCGGAAAAAATTCGCAGTGAATATGTTTTGAGCATCGAAGGAAAGGTGGAAGCGAGAGAAACAGGTACGATCAACCCGAATGTTGCTACTGGAACAATCGAAGTATACGTAAATGCAGTAACGGTCGTAAGTGAAGCAAAAACCCCGCCGTTTGCAATCGAGGATAACACAGAAGTGTCTGAGGACGTTCGATTGAAATATCGATATTTAGATCTTAGACGTCCTGTCATGATTGACACATTTAAAATGCGCCATAACGTGACGAAATCGATCCGCAGCTTCCTGGACAACGAACGTTTTATTGAAGTAGAAACGCCAATGCTGACAAAAAGCACACCTGAAGGAGCACGTGATTATTTGGTGCCAAGCCGTGTTCATGAGGGAGAGTTCTACGCGCTTCCACAGTCTCCTCAATTATTTAAGCAAATGCTGATGGTAGGAGGATTTGATCGATACTATCAAATCGCTCGGTGCTTTCGTGATGAGGATCTTCGTGCTGACCGTCAGCCGGAATTCACACAGATTGATATTGAAACAAGCTTTATGAGCCAAGAAGACATCATGGGTATGAACGAGCGTATGATGGCGAAGATGATGAAGGACGTAAAAGGAATCGAGATTGAACTGCCGTTTCCTCGTATAACATATGCTGATGCGATAGGGCGCTATGGATCAGATAAGCCTGATACTCGTTTTGATATGAAACTGGTGGACATATCCTCGATAGTATCCGAATCAGGTTTTAAAGTGTTCAGCGGCGCTGTTCAAAGTGGAGGACAAGTTAAGCTGATTAATATCAAGCAAGCGGCCGAGAAATATTCACGCAAAGATATTGATGCACTAGGAGAATTTGCTTCTAGATATGGTGCAAAAGGATTAGCTTGGCTTAAAATTACTGCAGAAGGCATTAATGGACCAATTGTAAAATTCTTCAACGAAAAGGAGCGGGCTGAGCTTACAAAAGCTGCCAATGCTGAACCAGGAGACTTGCTTCTATTTGTAGCTGACAAGAAATCTGTCGTGGCAGATGCATTAGGTGCTTTGCGCAATAAGCTTGGAAAAGATCTTGGACTGATTGATGAATCACTATTTAACTTCCTGTGGGTAACAGATTGGCCGTTGCTGGAATATGCAGAAGAGGATGGCCGCTATTATGCTGCCCATCATCCATTTACAATGCCGGTACGTGAAGACCTAGAGCTATTAGACACTCATCCTGAGAAGGTTCGTGCGCAAGCATATGATATCGTGCTGAATGGCTATGAACTTGGTGGAGGCTCACTGCGTATTTTCGAACGTGACATTCAGGAAAAAATGTTTAGCGTTTTAGGCTTTTCACAAGAAGAGGCACAAAGTCAATTTGGATTCCTCTTAGAAGCATTTGAATACGGAACACCTCCTCATGGTGGAATAGCACTTGGTCTAGACCGTTTAGTCATGCTGCTTGCGGGGCGTACAAACCTTCGTGACACCATTGCATTCCCAAAAACGGCAAGCGCAAGCGACGTCTTGACGGATGCACCTAGTGAAGTAAGTCAGGCACAGCTAGCAGATTTAAATATATCGCTGAATCTTCAGAATAATTCATAAATTAATGATGATACCTAATTGATCTTTTGAATTAGTTGTGTTATTATTTATTCACAAGGCAAGTCCTGATGTGTACGTTTTCTAATCAATTAGTTTTGACCGAACAATTCTATTTAAGGGAGCCTGCGTTTTCCTGCATCGTGCATGCCTTTTGCGAGGACGCATCAATCAAGAAACAGGGCACCCACCTGCTGAGAGCGGGTTCAAAACGATAGATGTACACCGAGACGGCATAATTGGGATTTGCCACTCATACTTAACTTTTAAAGACTGACACTTCCATGTCAGTCTTTTTTGTATGAAGCGCACTCAAGCACTTTCTGTATAGAGTTTCGGTCCTTAGATCAGGAATGATTTAAAACATAAAAAGTACCATTAGGTTGATTAAGGCAAGAATCCTTAGTTTCAATTGTGTAGGGTGATGATTGACTCGGCCTTCTCGGCGCTGTTAGAAGTCGACCTTTTACACACACTTTAAAGTTGCTTGAGTTTGTTCGAAAAGTACCCTTAAAATCAGCGTTTCCTTCTATTGTAAGCTGACCGCTTTGTATAAAAACATCTGAAAATGCAGTAAAGTTCCCTCCAACATAAATTGAACTGTTGCTATACATTGTTAGATCTTCAAATTCGGCATTGTGACCAATGATGATTTGCGCGTTATTTTGAAGAGTGACAGACTCTTCGGCAAAAAGAGAATGTCCGATATTTAAGCGAGTGTTGGAAAATAAATCAATATCCCCGTCAAATCGAGCACTTCCACCTGTTGTGATCGAAGCTTCATTATCCATTCTCAAATGATCTTCAATATACAAATTCTGACCAATATTTAGTGCTGAAGATGATTTTAAGTGTACTTTCTCTTCCATTCGAGCGTTTTCTCCTGAAACTATTTTCCCGCTGTTCTCAAGCGTTACATCACCTTCAGTATAAAGAATCTGATCGGTATGAATTTCAGAAAATACCGTAATATCCTTTTCTAATAATAAGCTTCCTCTTATAACGGAAGATACCGGACAGCTTGTTCCCCAGTTTGGTGCAAATATTTCTTGATCACTCATTGTGTTCCCTTCATAAGAACATTGGTTGCGTCTGAAGTCAACCTCTTGATAGCCTTGCGTTGGGAATACAATCTGTTCAAATTCTTCTATACGATCAAAAGAAATAAAGGACCCTTTACCATTGTCAGCAGGCGCTTTTACTGTTATCACTCGATTGTCGTTGTCATATCGTTGGATGACCGTTTCAAGCTCGAATGGATTGTCATTTTCGTCGTTTAAGGTAAAATAAACGGAAAGGGGTACTTTCGGCTTTACGGTTTGACATTGATTCGCTTTGTTGATCTGAAAATAGTCCTCTTCTGTTGTTGTTCCTTCAATCGTAACTTGTTCGAAAAAGATATCTTTCCGAGCAAGCTGTCTTCCATTAATCGTTAACTGATGATCGTTAAAGCATAAATTATATTCTTCTTTTTTATGTGTATTTCTCAACTCGGTAATGACAAGATTTGCTTCTTGGCGAAGATCTAGATGGGACTGTGAAATGTCCTGATGTTTAAATGAGGTAATAAATACATTGGTTACTAAAATGACGACTACCCCTGAAATGGCTAATGCAGCAAGCAGTTCAACAAGTGTCAATGCATATTGATTACGTATAATTTTTTGTTTCATATGAATCACCATGTCCCGGTAGTTTAGATAAATGAAGGTGAAAAAATGGTTAATTTCTGTAAGGAACGTGCCAATTCAAATGGTTTTACGCTAACGGAATTGTTAGTGACCATTGTGTTAATTAGTATCGTCATCATTGGTTTTATTAGTTTTTTCTCTCAATCCGTTTTGTTTTCTACAAAAGTTGAAACGGTTATGACTGCTTCAAATAAGGCAGATAAAATTGCGCATGATATAAAAGCAAGTGACCAAGTGCAAAGCTGGATAGATGCTCATCAGGTTCGTACTTGTTCAGATGTACATAATATAGATCTTCCTGCCCGCCTGATAGATGGATCGATTGAAGGGGAGTATGGTTATTATTTGTCGATTAATGATGAACGTTATTACCCTAACATTACCATATGTCGGCACCAAGAGGAAATGGAGCTGTCTCTATTTCTCCTTCATATAGAAGTTTATAAGGAAGCGGATGGGGAAATGGAGTTTTTAACTGAACTCTTTGATTATATAGAAGTTGATGAATGAAATATATATGGATAAAGAGGGGATCGGATCAGTAATGAAAGCCTTAAGAAATGAACAGGGGTATACGCTGGTCCTTGTACTTGCAATGATTGTGGTGATTACAATTCTCGCTCTTCCACTAATGAGTCAGACCATTAGTAACGCTAGCCAAACGAAATTAACAGAAAATCAAATTCAGCTTGATAAAATGGTAGACATGGGCTCCGTCTATTTTATGAAGGATGTTGAACGAGTCGTGAAGGAACTAGAGGCAGAAGCATCAGCGGATCGAAATCATGGGGGCGTGACCGTGCAGGAGCTTATGAATAGACTTCCCTCAGACTACACCGTTGAGATGGAGAATGTTCAAAAAATATTTCAGTTTCAAGTAGGATATACGGATATTAATAAGATTGAGGGCGGTATTTCTATTGACTATCGTGTGGTTGGAGAAGTAGATGGTGTGGTTGAAGAAAATGTGGATGTTGTAATAATTGAGATTAATAACGATGGTGAGCAGAGCGGACCTGGCGGAGGTCAAGAATATGACAATCCAGCAGAAGGAAGAGGAAATGGATGCAGGCAATTTAACAGTTCAAGCGCTGTTGGAATCTACGGGAATAGAGAGTGTATTCTTCAAGGTAATTATTATATTGACCAAGCTGTGAATCTTAGGGGATCTTCTGTTCTATGTATTAACGGAACGGTTCATTTTACAGAAGAAGTATCGCTGAGAGGGAGATCCAGAATTTATATAAATGGCCAAGCTGTTTTTGATCAAGAACCTGATGTTCAAGGGAATAATACTGGAGTTTTATACGGAGTAGCTTGTCCTCGATGATTCATACAAGTGAATCGTGTATTGATTTTATAATAAGAATACGCTATTCTTATGCAGTTACAATTGATCATTCTAGAATTTGGAGTTGGTTACAATGCTTCATCAGTTTTCAAGAAATGAGCTTGCTATAGGTAAAGAAGGTATTGAATTGTTAAAGGGAAAAACGGTTGCTGTTCTCGGTGTTGGCGGTGTCGGTTCTTTTGCTGCTGAAGCACTTGCACGAAGCGGTGTTGGCCGTTTGCTCCTTGTAGATAAAGATGATGTTGACATTACAAATGTAAATCGCCAAATCATTGCACTTCTTTCAACGGTCGGTCAACCTAAAGCTGATTTAATGAAGGAGAGAATAGCGGATATTAATCCGGACTGTGAAGCGATTCCAGTTAAAATGTTTTATACAACAGAAACGTATGAGACGTTTTTTAGTTATAAACCTGACTTTGTGGTAGATGCTTCTGACACGATCTCCTTTAAAATACATTTAATTAAAGAATGTTTAATGCGTGAAATACCTATTATTTCCAGCATGGGAGCCGCAAATAAAATGGATCCTACCCGTTTTCAAATTCAGGATATTTCCAAAACACATACCGATCCAATTGCAAAAGTAATTCGCAAAGAGTTGAGAAAAGCAGGGATTCATAAAGGAGTGCCTGTTATTTTTTCTGATGAAAAGCCAATTGTTATTCGAGAAGATATACGTAAAACGGTTGGAAATGATCAGGCACAGATCCGCAAAGCCAAAATGCCGCCATCTTCAAACGCTTTTGTTCCATCAGTAGCAGGACTTTTTGCCGCAAGCTATGTGATTAATACCATATTAAAAGATATTATGATACAACGAGTTGAATAAAAAAAGAAGCTGATCCTTAAAATGGATTGGCTTTTTTGTTTCCGTATATTGTTATTTATTTGCGTTAGTGTATCATGCAGAAGGAGTAATGATTCTTCGTGAAAGCGTTTTTTGGCTTGTTAAAAAAAGACTGGCAGCTGGCTTTTGGACCATTAAAATACTGGATGGCTGGCATGTTCATTCTATTAACGGCCGTAGTTGGTTTTGATCTTTACTTTCAGATTAGAGTGTTTGAAATATTGATATATGCGTCAGTAATTTTTCATCTAGTCGCGATACCTGCTTGGGGAATTCAATTGGTTGAGATGAAGAAAAAAGGTGATTTGTGGCTTCGCTCTGCTCAGCTAGACTGGAAACTTTTATTGGCAAAGTTTGATGCATCGCTCGTTGGATTTTGTTCCCTCGTATTAGTCCACTTTTTTGCTGTCCTAGGTGCATTAATGTCAAATGACTTTATTCCTGGTATTGGCTCATTAAGAGGGTATTTCATTTTTGTCCTCTTTACGATGATTATTTATTCCCTTTCCTTTTTAGCTATACAATTTTGTTTTCTGGCATGGACTATTTACCGGTGGATGGGTCAGCATCATTGGTTAAAAATGTTCCGCTGGGTGACAATTATTTGAATGTTTAACATTTATTTATCGATGGATTTTCTTCTTGAGATCACATCCCTCTTTTCATCCATTTACCATGCGAAGGCTTTCGATATAACCATCGCGACTCGATTCTCAATGTCGGAGAAAACAGGAACTCAATATTTTTATGATACCGAAACACTTTCGAGTTTTGGTTTCCTGATGGAAATCATCGTTTTTTGTACTGCATTTATTGTTGCGGCAAAAATGATTGATCGTCGATTGGAGGCGTCATAATGACGAATGAATTTCACGCTTCAACGCCTATTTATCTTCAAATTGCGATAAGGGTTCAGCAGCAAATAGCTAAACATGAGTGGAAGCCCGGGGATCAATTACCATCAGTAAGAGAAATGGCAATTCAATCTAGTGAGAATCCAAATGCAATTCAACGCTCCTATCAGGAGTTGGAACGTATGGGAGTAGTAGAGACGAGAAGGGGACAGGGAACCTTTATTGTGCAGGATTTCCTGCTTCCAAGCAAAATGAAAGAGGAGCTTCAGAAAGAAATAATCGACCAATTCATTAATCAAATGAAGGCGATAGATTCCAGTGATGAAGAAATTTTAGCTTAAATAAAAGAAAAGTTAAGCAAAAGGGGTAAGTTGATGTTGACGCTTCAAGCTGTTACGTAACGATAAGGAAAAATGCTTGCATTGGATTCAGTCGACATAAAATTAGAGCTAGGTAAAGTATATGGTCTATTGGGTTCTAATGGAAACGAGAAATCCACCTTGTTAAAAATGGTGGCTGGTCTTGTTCGGCCTACGGAAGGAACTGTGCTGCTTGATGGTGATAGTGTTTCAAGATTAAAGGATGACCGAATCGCATACTTAAGTGGATTGGATCATTTAAATGCACTATTTACGATACAAGAATAGATCAATTATTATGTTAGTCAATTTCAGGACTTTAATATTGAACGTGCTCTTGAGATTGGAAAGTTTCTTGGACTAGATCGAAATGCGAAAATTTCAGATTTATCTAAAGGAAATCGAGCAAGAGTGAAACTTTTACTTACATTATCTCGTACAACTAGTGTAATCCTTCTAGGTGATCCATTTTCTGGTTTGGATCCGATGGTAAGAGAATCAATTGTTCAGGGTCTTCTTTGCTATTTGGTCTTTTCAAACCAAATCATTATGATCTCGACACACGAGTTGGACGAAATTGAAGAGTTCGTGGGTGAAGCAATTCTTATTCAAGATGGAAGAAATACAGACCAGATCAACGTAGAAACCTTGCGGGAGGAACAAGGTCTCACTATGCTTCAATGGCTAGAACAGAATGCCGTGAAAGGGGACGAGTAAAAAATGACAGTTAAGACCGTTGTGCAGCTACAAAATGTTACCAAAAAAATTAAAGGCAGAACGATTATCGATCACGTTTCTTTTGACGTTTATGGAGGAGAAGTCTTCGGATTTCTCGGCCCGAATGGTGCCGGCAAAACGACAACCATTCGAATGATTGTTGGTCTGATGAGTTTAACTGAAGGTGATGTGCTGATTGAAGGAAAGAGCATTAAAACGGATTTTGAGGGTGCTATTCAGCATGTGGGTGCGATCGTTGAAAATCCTGAAATGTATCAATTTCTTTCAGGCTACAAGAATCTAGTCCATTTCGCCAGAATGTACAAAGGAATCACGAATGAAAAAATTAATGAAGTCATTAAGCTGGTGGGACTTGAGAAGAGAATTCACGATAAAGTGAAAACCTATTCACTTGGAATGCGACAACGTTTAGGAATTGCTCAAAGCCTGCTGCATGACCCAAAGGTGTTAATTTTGGATGAACCGACAAACGGACTTGATCCTGCAGGAATTCGGGAGATTCGGGATTACATTAGAAGGCTGGCCAAGGAAAGGGATATGGCTGTTATCGTCTCCAGTCATTTACTTTCCGAAATGGAAATGATGTGTGATCGTATTGGGATTATTCAAGCTGGTAAGCTGGTAGATGTTCAAACAATGAATGATTTTGTTTCCACTGAAGGACAGCTTTATAAACTGGAAGTGGAACAACCGGAAGAAATTAAAACAAAACTGACTGCTCATTATCCTAATTGGACGATTGAAACCGTTCAAGGGTCATTGGTTATTAACATGACAAAAGAAGATATTCCATCTTTGGTCCGCTGGTGTGTGGAAAATGAAGTGAATGTGTATGGTATTGCTCCTGCTGCTAAAACATTAGAGGATCGATTCCTTGAAGTCACAACAGAAAAAGGAGAGGTTCTTCGTGCTTAAATTAATTCAAAATGAATGGATGAAACTATTAAATCGTCCAGGAACGTATGTCATGCTTGGACTTATGATTTTGGCAATTGCCGCTTTAACTGCATTTTCAGTTTATACAAATTCCACTATTGAAACCAATGATTCAGACTGGCGTGTTGCACTTGAAGCAGAAAATGAAGGACTTAGACAAAGTATTGAGGAGGGAGGAGATGCCTTTTATGTGCAAGAATCTGAAAGGCAGCTAGCGTTAAATGAGTATCGCCTTGCCAATGATGTTCAGCCTTCAGAAGGTACTACTGTATGGTCATATTTAGAAAGTAACTCATACTTAATTTCCTTGGTTGGATTATTTGCCATCATTGTAGCGTCTGGTGTCGTAGCAGGAGAATTTTCATGGGGTACCATTAAGTTGTTAATGATTCGTCCAATTGCCAGATGGAAAATTCTTTTATCAAAATTTATTACTGTTGCATCATATGGAATTGCTATGATCGGTATCCTTTTTGTCCTTTCAATGATTATAGGGTTTATTTTTTTTGATTCAGCTTCAATGATCCATCTTAGCTATCAAGATGGGGCCGTCCAAGAAGGGAATATGATTTTATATTTAATGAGAATGTATTTATTAAGCTCGGTTGATGCGATTATGCTTACAACGATGGCCTTTATGATCTCTGCTGTTTTTAGAAATAGTTCACTTGCGATCGGGATCAGTTTGTTCCTTTATTTTATCGGGGGAACCGTTACGGGTATTCTTGCGATGTGGTTCGACTGGACGAAATACATCCTTTTTGCCAATACAGGATTAGTTATGTATGAGCTCGGTACGCCTTTAGTAGAAGGAATGACGTTGACTTTTTCACTTATCGTGCTGGCTGTCTACTTTACTATCTTTATAGTTTTGGCGTTTTCTATTTTTACAAAGAGAGATATTGCATCATAAAATGAAATGCCCTCAAAACGATTTAGGTCGTTTTGGGGCATTGTTTATTTCATATTATCGTAAATTTGCTTTAATGCCTGCTCGAATTTTCCGGTGGTTTTTGGTTCATAGTAGCGGGCTTTTTTTAATGTGTTCGGCAAATATTGCTGCTTGACCCAGCCGTTAGGATAATCGTGGGGATATTTATACTCCACACCACGTCCAAGCTCTTTTGCTCCTTTATAATGAGCATCCTTTAAATGATCTGGAACAACACCGCTTTTCCCTTGGCGGATATCGCTAAGGGCTGCATCAATCGCACTGATGGCCGTATTGGACTTTGGCGATAAACAAAGTTCGATTACGGCATTCGCTAATGGAATTCGAGCTTCAGGAAAGCCGAGACGCTCTGCGGATTCAATGGCTGCGAGCGTTCTCGGTCCTGCCTGCGGACTGGCAAGCCCAATATCTTCATAAGCGATGACAAGAAGTCTGCGCGCAATGGTTGGCAGGTCTCCCGCTTCAATTAGACGCCCTAAATAGTGAAGAGAAGCGTTTACGTCGCTGCCTCGTATAGATTTTTGAAATCCGCTCATGACATCATAATGTGCATCCCCATCTTTATCATGAGCAAAGCTTTTTTTCTGCAAGCATTCCTCAGCAATGTCTACAGTAATGTGAATGGAACCGTCTTCGGTTGACGAAGTGGAACGAACGGCAAGCTCTAGTGCATTTAGTGCGCTTCTTACATCACCGTTGCTTCCGGTAGCGAAATGTATAAGTGCATCCTCGCCGAGCTCGACATTCAATTTGCCAAGTCCTCTATCTTCATCGATTAAAGCTCGTTTGATGGCGATTGTCATGTCTTGAATAGAAAGAGGAGTCAGCTCGAAAATTTGGCATCTGCTGCGAATAGCAGGATTGATCGCGTGGTAGGGGTTGCTTGTCGTTGCGCCAATCAATGTAATCATGCCGTTTTCTAAATAGGGCAGAAGGAAATCCTGCTTTGTTTTATCAAGTCGGTGCACCTCATCTAAAAGTAAAATGACTTTTCCAGACATTTTTGCTTCCTGCACCACAATCTCCATATCTTTTTTATTATTGGTTACAGCATTTAAGCTGCGAAATGCGTATTGTGTGCTGCCTGCGATCGCTGAGGCTATAGATGTTTTCCCGATTCCTGGAGGTCCATATAAAATCATGGATGAAAGCTGTTTAGCGAGTACCATGCGCCGAATAATTTTTCCTTCTCCGACAAGATGCTCCTGGCCTATAATTTCATCGATTGTTCTCGGTCTCATGCGAAAGGCCAAAGGTTTTATGCTCATACGATCACTCCAAACTCGTTAGCTGATATTAATCTACCATAGTACAGATATCAATGAAATGCCAATCTTATGGGTTATATGCTATAATGGCAAAAGTCAATAGTCGAGTGATAGAGGTGGATGAAATGAAAATATCAACAAAAGGGCGATACGGTTTAACGATTATGATTGAACTGGCAAAACGTCACGGTGAAGGACCAACTTCATTAAAAGCCATTGCTCAAACACATGATCTATCTGAACATTATTTAGAGCAATTGATCTCCCCGCTCCGTAATGCTGGATATGTTCGAAGTATTAGAGGGGCTTACGGCGGATATGTATTAGCAGACGAGCCAGGAAATATTACAGCAGGGGATATTATTCGTGTCCTTGAGGGGCCGATAAGTCCGGTGGAAGGAATCGAAGATGAAGCACAGCCTCAGCGTGAGCTCTGGATTCGAATTCGTGATGCAGTAAAAGATGTTTTGGATCATACCACGATAGAAGATTTAGCTAATCATACCAATGAAGGCGAATCTGATGCCTATATGTTTTACATTTAATTGATAAACAAGTGGAGGGAACAACGTTGAATCATGTATACGCAGACCATGCGGCGACAACACCCATTCGTCCGGAAGTGGTTGAGGTGATGATGGAGGTCTTGTCAACACACTATGGCAATGCCTCAAGTATTCACTCGGTAGGACGCAGGTCAAGACAATTTTTAGACGATGCAAGAGCGGCAATTGCGAAAAGTATTAACGGCTCTTTTAATGAACTCATTTTTACTAGCGGCGGGACGGAAGCGAATAATCTTGCCATCATGGGTGCTGCAGAGGCGATGAAAGATCGCGGACGCCATATCATTACAACAAAAATCGAGCACCATGCTGTATTGCACCCATGCGAAGCTCTTATAAAAAAAGGGTTTGATGTGACTTTTTTAGATGTTGATGAAACGGGCCGGATTTCAATCGAAGATTTTGAAAAGGCATTAACGGACAACACGATTTTAGTAACCGTAATGTACGGAAATAATGAAGTTGGTACGATTCAGCCGATTCGTGAAATCAGCGAAAGACTGCAGCAGCATCAGGCGCTTTTCCATACAGATGCGGTACAGGCGTTTGGCTTGGAAGATATTAATGTACGCGAACTTGGAGTTGATATGCTGTCAGTGTCAGCGCATAAAATAAACGGACCTAAAGGGGTCGGTTTTCTTTTTGTTAAAGATGGCACTCCATTATCTCCTATCTTGCTCGGTGGTGAACAGGAGCGGAAAAGAAGAGCAGGTACAGAAAACATTGCTTCTATTGCTGCACTGGCAAAAGCAGCGGAGCTGGCTCAATCAGAAAGAAAAGAAAAGCGGGAGCAACTGATTGAAATTAAACTAACGCTTCTTAAAGAATTAGATCGTCTTGGTATTTCGTACCAAGTGAACGGATCTCTTGAACATGCACTTCCTCATGTGCTAAACTTGAGCATTGCTGGTGTGGATGTTGAGGCAATGCTGGTGAATCTAGACTTAGCCGGCATTTCTGTTTCGAGCGGATCTGCTTGTACAGCAGGATCCATTGAACCATCCCATGTTTTAGTAGCGATGTTTGGTCAGGCTGATGAACGTTTGCGGAATTCAATACGATTTAGTTTCGGTATGGGAAACACCGCTGAAGATGCAAAAAAAATTGCCCAAGAAGTGGTTGCGGTCGTTAAGCGACTAGCCTCTTAAATCATAAAGCAGTACTTGAAATTTTTATAGTGAAAGTGGTGAAACAGATGAATAAATTGCCTAAAAACACACGCGTAGTAGTTGGTATGTCAGGTGGTGTAGATTCTTCCGTTGCGGCGCTTCTTTTGAAGCAGCAAGGATATGATGTCATTGGAATTTTTATGAAAAACTGGGACGATACAGATGATAATGGAGTTTGTACGGCGACAGAGGACTACAATGATGTGATCCGCGTATGCAATCAAATCGGAATTCCGTATTATGCGGTAAATTTTGAAAAACAGTATTGGGATAAAGTATTTACTTACTTCTTGGACGAGTATCGCGCAGGAAGGACACCAAATCCTGATGTAATGTGCAATAAAGAAATTAAGTTTGCAGCGTTTTTAGACCATGCGATGAAGCTTGGAGCAGACTATCTTGCTACAGGACATTATGCAAGAGTGGAAAATCGTGACGGTGAAGTGAAAATGCTTCGCGGTATTGATGAGAAGAAAGATCAAACGTACTTCTTGAATCAGCTGTCACAAGAACAGCTTTCTAAAGTTATGTTCCCGATTGGTGATATCGACAAAAAAGAAGTACGTAAAATTGCTCAAGAAGCAGGCTTAGCTACAGCAGCGAAAAAAGACAGCACAGGAATATGTTTTATCGGTGAACGAAACTTCAAGGGATTTCTTGGTCAGTATCTTCCTGCACAGCCTGGCGAAATGGAAACAATGGATGGAAGGAAGGTTGGACAGCATGACGGATTGATGTATTACACAATCGGACAGCGTCATGGTCTTGGTATTGGTGGTTCTGGTGAACCTTGGTTTGTGCTTGGCAAGGATGTACAAAAAAACGTACTTTATGTCGGACAAGGGTTTGATCATGAGGCCCTTTACTCAAGCTCAATTACAGCAACAGATGTTAGCTGGACATCAAATCAGGCAGTTGCACAAGAATTTCGCTGTACAGCAAAATTCCGCTACCGTCAGCCAGATCACGCTGTTACAGTTCGCATTCAAGATAATGGGCACGTAGAAGTCATCTTCGATGAGCCGCTTCGAGCTGTTACCCCTGGACAAGCAGTTGTTTTCTACAATGGGGAAGAATGTCTTGGCGGTGCAACAATCGACCTTATTTTCAAAGAACAAAAGCAATTATTATACGTAGGATAAGTAGACCGGAATGTGGAAGTGTTTCCCTGAGACATCTTTGCCCAAGTATAAACTGATAGGGGTGTAGATGCAGCGGATTAACTTTCATATCCCGGTTTTTTACTGTCTAATTGATGTATTTCCTGTGATATACTGTGAAGCAGAAACGATAATGAATTGAATGGTAGAGGTGCTACAATGACAAATAATAATGAACTAGCGATACAAAAACTCCAAGAGGGGGCATATGAAGAAGCTCTCGATCTTTTAAATAAAGCTATTGAAGAAAATCCTAATGATGCAGCTGCCTATATTAACTTTGGAAATGTACTGGCTCAATTTAATGAAGTGGATAAAGCTGAACGATTTTTTCAAAAAGCCATTACAGTAGATGAAGATGCTGGGCTTGCTTATTACTCTCTAGCGAATCTTTATTACAATGAGGAGCGTTTTGGAGAAAGTCGGACATTGTATGAAAAAGCGATTGCCAAAGGTGTAGAGGAAGCAGATGCATATTTTATGCTTGGGATGACCTTTATGAATGAAGAACAAACAAAGCTTGCACTCCCATACCTTCAGCGCAGTACTGAACTTGATGAGAATGATGCTGAAGCGCATTTTCAGTATGGTTTGGCACTTGCTCAGCTCGAACTGGGAACAGAGGCTATTGCTGTATTAGAAAAAGCCACAGCGCTTGATTCAAAACATGCAGATGCTTTTTACAACTTGGGAGTGGCACACGCAGGTTTTGCAGAGGATGTTCATGCAGCTCTTCAATGCTTTGAACGGGCGATTGAAGCACAACCAGATCATTACTTGGCTTTAAATGGAAGACAACTGATGAAGCAGGCACTTGACCAGTCATAATTTGTTGGGAAAAGGGGTGAGCAGGAATGAGCAGCCAGCCTAAAATGGATCTGTTTAACGAGGAGGAGCCATTTATAAAAGGACGTCATATTGTGACGATCTTTCATAATGAAGACAATCTATATTCCGTTGTCCGTGTCCGTGTAGAAGAGACGAATACCGCTCATGATGAAAAAGAAGCGGTTGTAACTGGCCATTTTCCGAAAATGCAGGAAGAAGATACGTATATATTTTATGGTCAATTTAAAGAGCATCCTCGTTTTGGTGAACAGTTTCATACTACCCACTTTAAAAAAGATCTCCCTCAGACGAAACAGGGAATCATCCATTATTTATCGAGTGATCTCTTCCAGGGGATCGGTCTCAAAACGGCTGAAAAAATTGTAGAAACACTTGGTGAACAAGCGATATCGAAAATTATGGAAAATGATGCTGTACTCCAGGAAGTGCCCAAGCTGTCGGCTGAAAAAGCAAAGCATATTTATGATGTGCTGATTGAACATCAGGGGCTTGAGCGTGTAATGGTGCATTTAAATGACTGGGGGTTTGGTCCTCAGCTGTCCATGAAAATCTATCAGCTTTATCAGGATGCGACGCTTGAAATATTGCAGAAAAATCCCTACCAGCTTGTCTATGAAGTCGATGGTGTTGGATTTGGCCGGGCGGATGATCTTGGTAGACATCTTGGGTTATCAGGGCGACATCCTGACCGTATTAAAGCAGGCTGCTTATATTGTCTTCAACAGGCTTCATTGCAGGAAGGACATGTATTTGTTGAAGCTTCAACACTTTTAAGCAAGGTAAAGGAACTATTAGAAAAACATCAGGCAGAAAACATTGATTATACGGATATTTCCGCTCAGCTATTGGAGCTTGATGAAAAAGGTAAAATCATTGGTAAAGATCAGCGAATTTATATGCCGTCGCTTTATTTTTCTGAAAAAGGATTAGTAACCAATATTCAACGTATTCTTTCTCAGACGGAATACGAGAACCAATTTCCAGAGTCTGAGTTTTTGCTTGCACTTGGAGATCTTGAAGAACGTCTCGGTGTTTATTATGCATCCTCACAAAAAGAAGCCATACAAACTGCATTAATGTCTCCAATGATGATTTTAACAGGAGGTCCGGGTACAGGGAAAACAACAGTTATTAAAGGAATCGTTGAGCTTTACGCGGAGCTTCACGGTATATCGCTCGATCCTGACCAATATAGTAAAGAAGAACCGTTTCCTGTTGTGCTTGCGGCACCCACTGGCCGCGCCGCAAAAAGGATGTCGGAATCAACAGGACTTCCTGCTATGACCATTCATAGACTTCTTGGATGGAATGGGCAGGAATCGATGGAAGAGGATGAAGACCGACTAGTTGAAGGCAGACTACTGATCATTGATGAAATGTCCATGGTTGATACTTGGCTTGCTCATCAGCTGCTTCAGGCTCTTCCAGACACGATGCAGGTTATTTTGGTAGGTGACCAGGATCAGCTGCCCTCTGTTGGACCAGGGCAGGTTCTGCAGGATTTACTTGATTCAAAGGTGGTGCCGACAGTCCAATTGACGGATATTTATCGTCAAGAAGAGGGTTCTTCCATTATCGAGCTTGCTCACCAGATGAAGCAGGGAAGAATTCCGCAGAATATTCGTACACAGCAGCCTGATCGCTCTTTTATTCCTTGCAGAGCGAATCAAATGGAGGAAGTCGTTGGCAAAATAGTGAAGAATGCTTTGTCAAAAGGCTATACAACAAAGGATATACAAGTGCTCGCCCCAATGTATCGCGGTCCTGCTGGAATTGACCGTTTGAACCAGGTCTTGCAGGAATTGATGAATCCGAACCCTGATGGCACGAGAAAAGAGCTTAATTTTGGTGAGGTTACCTATCGAATTGGCGATAAAATCCTGCAGCTAGTCAATCAGCCTGAGAGTCATGTGTTTAATGGTGATATGGGTGAGGTTATTTCTATTTTTCATGCAAAAGAAAATACAGAAAAACAGGACATGCTGCTCGTGTCCTATGACGGCGTAGAAGTGACCTATACTCGACAGGATTTAAATCAGATAACACACGCCTTTTGCTGCTCCATTCATAAATCTCAGGGAAGTGAATTTCCAATTGTCATTTTACCTGTGGTGAAAAGCTATTACCGAATGCTAAGAAGAAATCTTTTATATACCGCAATCACCCGAAGTAAACGTTTTTTAATTTTATGCGGAGAAGAAGAGGCATTTCGATTTGGTGTTGAGAGGACCGATGATTTACAGCGTTTGACGACGCTGCGAAGTAATCTTGAAGAGACGTTGAACCATCCAAATGCTGTTCACGAGGCTCCAGGCAACCAGATCATCTTATCGGAAGAGACGCTTCTATTAATTGATCCGATGATCGGGATGAACGGAATCACCCCTTATGACTTTTTAGAAGCAAATCACAATCAAGAATAAAGCAGTAGAATATGGGCAATTATGTAGGTAAAATCCTGCGAAGATTTTCATTCGTGTAAAGGAGGATCCTTAATGAAATGTCCATGCTGTAAACAGCGTAATATAGGGAAAATTGGTTCCAATCATTATTACTGCCGATCCTGTTGTATAGAGTTAATGAATGTCAGAGGAAGACTGACTTTGTATGAGATCGCAGAGGATGGCACAGTTGAATGCTTAAATGATCTTTTTTATGAGACTGAGCTTCCGAGCTTTCAAGAATGGGTCCAATAATAAAAAAGTGGCTGTACAGGCTTCTGCTCATTTTTTTCAGTCTGCTCATCCTATGGGTAACGCAGTTATTATGGCCGGTCTGGAAGCCGCTTTTTAATAGTGTATTGTTGGCAGCAGTTCCGCTTTTACTAAGTGCGTTGTTTGCCTATCTTTTGCTGCCGTTTGTTCATTTCTTAATCAAAGCGAAATGTTCAAATCGTTTGGCGGTTTGGATTGTATTTATTGTACTTGCGGCATTTGTAGGTGCCTTTGTACAATGGGGCATTCCTTCTCTATGGGAAGAATGGAAGAATCTCGCCATTCATCTGCCGCAAATAATTGCTCAACTAGATGGCTGGAATTATCAAGTTTCCGGTTGGATTGCTCAGCTGCCAGAACCTGTTGCACAGTTGTTCTCAGAAGCGATGGATCGATTAGTACGGCGAACAGAAGAAAGATTGCAGGGAATGATGATGGAGGCGGATCATTCTATCAAGTGGATCGTTGCGATCTCACTCGTTCCATTTATGACATTTTATGTCCTGAAAGATCGTGAACGAATGGGCGAAGCGGCTATTTCTCTTATACCATCAGATAAAAGAGAACACGCACTTGCAATTTCTCATTCACTGCATACCAGGCTCGGGGGATATATACGAGGTCAGCTTTGGCTCGTGCTCGCAGTAGCGACTGTTTCATTTATTGCACTCTATTTGCTTGACATACCATACGCTTTGCCGCTTAGTGGTATAATGGGCTTATTTAATATCATTCCGTACATAGGCCCTATACTTGGTGCGCTGCCAGCTGTTTTTATTGCAGGAACCATTTCGTTTAACCTTGTTGTGTGGGTTGCTGTCGCTGCGTTTGTTATCCAAATGCTTGAAAGCCACCTATTAGCACCGTGGATTATGGGCAAAAACATGGATGTGCATCCTTTGGTGATTATGATTTTATTACTGGTTGGCGGTGAACTGGCCGGGATTATCGGATTAATTCTTGCCGTTCCTCTTTACATGGTAATCTCAATCATGATTCATATTTCTTTTTCAAGAAAGCGCCTTGATCGAATTGACAAATGAAGCCATCCTTTTTATAATTTCTTTAGGAAAAAAAGTCTAACTCAAAGATGGAACAAGTACATTACAGACCATTCAGCGTTTTGCGAAGAGAGATTCTCCTAGGCTGAGAGAGAATTTGAATGAAGGGTAATGGAAAGCTAGTCCGGAGTGCAGATAAACTCTGCCGTATGCCGCGTTAAGGCTCCAAAGTGATGGGTAGCAAGATTGAACTCATAACCAGGGTGGTACCGCGAGTTAGCTCTCGTCCCTGTACGGGGATGAGGGCTTTTTGTGTGCAATTTTATCCTTGTATAGGGCAAGCAGCCATTTCTTATCCGACTATTATTAGCATGCTGGTGAAGTTTGTTACTTTTGACTCACACTTCAGTACGGCTGACTATCTAGGTGCCGCAGCTAGAAAAAGAATTTAAGGAGGACCAATGATGAAAAAATGGTCAGGTGCAGAAATCAGACAAATGTATTTAGATTTTTTTAAAGAAAAAGGGCATGATGTTGAACCAAGTGCTTCATTAGTGCCTCATGAGGATCCATCATTACTTTGGATTAACAGCGGAGTAGCTACCCTGAAAAAATATTTTGACGGACGAGTGATTCCGGAAAATCCAAGAATTACAAATGCACAAAAATCCATTCGTACTAATGATATCGAGAATGTTGGAAAGACAGCACGCCACCACACGTTTTTTGAAATGCTTGGGAATTTTTCCATCGGCGAATATTTTAAAGAAGAAGCAATTGAGTGGGCTTGGGAATTTTTAACCTCTGAAAAATGGATTGGTTTTGAAGCAGACAAGCTTTCTGTGACCGTTCATCCTGAGGATCATGAAGCCTATGCACTCTGGAGAGATAAAATAAAAGTACCGGAAGAAAGAATTATTCGCTTGGAAGGAAACTTCTGGGATATCGGTGAAGGACCGAGTGGACCAAACTCAGAGATCTTTTATGATAGAGGGATTGAATATGGTTCAGATGTAAATGATCCTGAACTGTATCCAGGCGGAGAAAATGAACGCTACTTAGAAATCTGGAATCTTGTTTTCTCCCAATTTAACCATAATGCAGATGGTACTTATACGCCGCTTCCAAAGAAAAACATCGATACCGGTATGGGACTAGAGCGTATGGCTTGTGTAGTTCAGGACGTTCCGACAAACTTTGACACGGATCTTTTCATGCCGATCATTCAATCAACAGAAGCAATTTCAGACAAGAGATATCAACAATCACCAGAACAGGATGTAGCATTTAAAGTGATTGCTGACCATGTTCGAACAGTCGCTTTTGCGATTGGAGACGGTGCTCTTCCTTCAAATGAAGGACGCGGCTACGTATTAAGAAGACTTTTGCGCCGCGCAGTCCGATATGCGAAACAGATCGGAATCGAGCGCCCGTTTATGCATGAGCTTGTGCCGGTTGTAGCGGATATTATGATCGATTTTTATCCGGAAGTGAAGGAGAAGGAAGATTTTATCCGTAAAGTCATTAAAACAGAAGAAGAGAGATTCCACGAGACGCTAAATGAAGGTCTTCAAATTCTATCTGGCTTAATGAATAAGGCGAAGGAAGACGGCACTGGTACAATCGCAGGTGAAGATGTTTTCCGTCTTTATGACACGTTTGGATTCCCTGTAGAGCTAACAGAGGAGTATGCAGAAGAGAATGGTTTGACGATTGATCATAAGGGCTTTGAACATGAAATGGATGCTCAGCGCCAAAGAGCTCGTGCTGCCAGACAAGATGCGGGATCTATGCAAGTGCAGGGCGGCGTATTGGGTGATATCAAGACTGCCAGCGAGTTTTTGGGCTATGACCGTTTGACTCATGTATCAACAGTTGAAGTGATTGTGCGCGATCAAGTGCTGGTTGAGGAAGCAAACGCGGGAGATGAAATTCAGCTTATCCTAGCCGAAACACCTTTCTATGCTGAAAGCGGAGGACAAATTGGTGATAAAGGAACACTTACTCATGATGGTGTTACCGTTACAATCACAGATGTAAAAAAAGCACCGAATGGGCAAAACCTTCACACGGCGATAGTGAAAGAGGGCACCTTACTGAGAGGCGGTACGGTTACCGCTAAAGTTGATCCGTTCTCACGCAGCCAAATCACAAAAAATCATACAGCTACCCACCTTCTGCATCAGGCGCTTAAGGATGTTTTGGGGAATCACGTAAATCAAGCCGGCTCGCTTGTCCAGCCTGACCGACTTCGTTTTGACTTCTCTCACTTCAGTCAAGTACAGTCGGAAGAGCTTGAGAGAATTGAAGAAATTGTAAATGAGAAAATTTGGAATAATTACGTAGTAGAAACGGCAGCAAAATCGCTTGAAGAAGCAAAAGCAATGGGAGCAATGGCACTATTTGGAGAAAAATATGGCTCCGTTGTCCGCGTTGTTTCGATTGGTGATTACAGTCTGGAGCTTTGCGGAGGCTGCCATGTTCCAAACACAGCTGCGATCGGTTTATTCCGCATTGTATCTGAAGCAGGGATCGGTGCGGGTACTAGAAGGATTGAAGCCGTCACCGGAGAAGCAGCGTATCGTTACATGAATGAGCAAATTGGCTTGCTTCAGCAAGCTGCTCAGCTTCTCAAAACAAATACAAAAGATGTTGTAACTCGTATTCAAGCTGTTCAGTCAGAGCTTAAAGAAGTGCAGCGTGAAAATGAATCACTTCAAGCGAAAATGTCGAATATTGAAGCAAGCAATATCATGGATCGGGTTCAAACAGTTAATGGTGTAACTGTCCTTGCAGAGAAAGTGCAAGTATCTGACATGAATGCGCTGCGCTCAATGGCCGATGATGTGAAAAACAAGCTTGGTTCTGGTATTCTTGTGCTGATTGCAGTACAGGGAGATAAGGTTCAAATCATTGCAGGTGTAACAAAAGATCTAATTGATAAAGGATTCAATGCTGGGAAATTAGTAAAAGAAGTTGCTACTCTTTGTGGGGGCGGTGGCGGTGGTCGCCCTGACATGGCCCAGGCTGGCGGTAAAGATCCGTCAAAAGTAGAGGAAGCATTGCAATTCGTACCTGAATGGGTGAAATCCTTTTGATTATGATCAAACTGGTGTACAATAAACTATATGTTGGACAAAAGGAATAGGGAGACTGTTCCGGAGTGAGGTGTTGAAGATGAGCTCATTTGATAAAACGATGCGATTCGACTATGGGGAAGAGCCTATGGATAAAGAAGTACAAAAGGTTCTTATCCAAGTGTTTCAAGCTCTTGAAGAGAAAGGATACAATCCAATCAATCAGATTGTAGGATATCTTTTATCTGGAGATCCCGCCTACATTCCGCGACATCAAGATGCACGGAATATTATTCGCAAGCTTGAACGGGATGAAATAATAGAGGAGCTTGTAAAGTTTTACCTACAACAACATAAAGAGGAAAACTAAGATGCGCGTAATGGGGTTAGATGTTGGCACAAAAACAGTGGGTGTAGCAATTAGTGATGCGCTCGGCTGGACTGCTCAAGGGATCGAGACGATTAAAATTGATGAGCTTGCTGGTCAATTTGGCTTTAAACGAATAAAACAGCTGGTTGACGATCATGAGGTATCAAAAATAGTTGTCGGTTTACCTAAAAATATGAACAATTCAATTGGTCCACGCGGTGAAGCATGTATTCAGTATGCTGATAGCTTGAAGAAAAAGCTGGGTCTTGAAGTGATCCTTTGGGATGAACGTCTGAGTACAACGGCAGCTGAGCGTGTCCTGTTGGAAGCTGACGTTAGTCGTAAAAAACGAAAAAAGGTCATTGATAAAATGGCTGCAGTATTTATTTTACAAGGCTATTTAGATAGCCAGAAATGAAGAGGTGAATAAGATGGAACACGGTGAAAAGAATATTACAGTGGTAGATGAGCAAGGAAATGAGATATTATGTGAAGTTCTATTTACATTTGATTCTGAGGAATTCAAAAAATCATACGTATTATACTTCCCAGTTGGAGAATCAGATGACGAGGAAATAGAAATTCATGCTTCTTCTTTTGAACAAAATGAAGAAGGCGAAGAAGGCGAATTAAAGCCGATTGAAACAGAAGAAGAGTGGGATATGATTGAGGAAATGTTGAATACTTTCCTTGATGAAGAAGAGGAAGAATAGACCGTTCTTGTGTATAGGGTGACGGGTGAGTGGATAAACACTTGCCCGTCACCTTTTTGTTTTAACAGCGTATTCCTTTAAGATCTTCCTTGAAGAATGTCAGAAGATGGCGTATTGTTGTATAAGAAGTTTTAAAAATTTGTCTGCATTGCGTTGCTATTTATGTGGAGGGAAAGCCTTTGAGTGATAATCAGTCAAAAATTGAACAGTGGATTCATAACTTGCAAGAAAGAAAAAAGGAAGCAAAATTAGTGAGAAAAATCGTTTTTATATCTATGATTGTGTTTTTATTAGTTGTAGTAGGTGTTGGGTTTGGAGGATATACCTATATATCGTCTTCTTTAGAGCCAGCAGATCCAGAAGATAACACAGCCGTTTCTGTCGAAATTCCAATCGGTTCATCTGTGGATTCAATCGTATCTATTTTAGAGGAAAATAATATTGTTCGAGATGCAACGGTCTTTAAATATTATTTAAAGTTTAATAATGAATCGGATTTTCAAGCAGGAACCTACGATTTAACCCCTTCAATGACATTGGGAGAAATCACCGAAAGTCTAAAAACAGGTAGAGTCTACCACGAGCCGCTATTTATGGTAACAGTTCCTGAAGGACTAAGTCTTGAAGAAATTGCAGTGATTATTGAAGAAAATACCCGTTTTACAGCAGATGAATTTATGACGACTGTAGACAATCCCGAATTTATCAATTCAATGAAAGAAAAATATCCCGAACTTGTTACTGATTCTATATTTGGCGAATCAATTCAGCATCCATTAGAAGGATATTTATTTCCGGCTACATACCCGTTTTATGATGAAGACCAAGAGCTAGAAGAAATTATTTCGCAAATGGTTGAAGCGACCTATGTAAATGTTACACCGTATATCGAGCAGTATGCCGAGACGATGCAAAATGAAGAGCTGACAGTGCATGATGTTCTTACTTTTGCTTCTTTATTAGAGGAGGAAGCAACGGAGGATACAGATAGAAGATTAATTGCGAGTGTATTTTACAATCGTTTAGAAGAAGGCATGCCATTGCAAACAGATCCAACGGTTCTTTATGCCCTAGGTGAGTGGAGCGACCGTGTTTTATTTGAAGATCTTGAAGTGGATTCTCCTTATAACACGTATAAAAACACCGGACTGCCTCCTGGACCGATTGCTTCATCAGGCGTTTCATCCATTGAAGCGGTGTTAAACCCGGAGAACTCTAATTATTTTTACTTCCTAGCAAGCTTAGAGGATGGAACCGTATACTACTCTGAAACATTAGATGAGCACGAAAGAAAAGCAGAAGAGTATATATACAATGAGCGTGAGGAAGCAGAGACAGAAGAATAAAATCATGTGCCCTTATTTTCACACCCTGGAGGAAAGATTTTTCACTTTCCTCCAGCTTTTGTGTTAAAATAGAACAAGTATTTTTAGCGTACTTCACAGAGTCGTTTTAAGCGGAAAGCTGTAATAGGCTTTCTTCTTTTCATGTCAAGCGGCTATTCTGTGGACGCTCTTTTTTATGTCAGCGCAAGATCGAGGAAGAAGGCGGGGTTCACGTTGAACGATAAAGTTCATGGATATATAGCGTCATTATATAAAGATCGTCCAGCATTATTTCAAGAAATGGAGAAATTTGCAGAGCAAGAAAGTGTCCCCATAATGGAACTTGATGGTATGGAAACCTTACTTCAATGGCTCCGTTTTCAGCAGCCTAAACGTATATTAGAGGTTGGTACAGCAATCGGCTATTCAGCATTAAGGATGGCGGATGCTTTGCCTAATACCGAAATCGTTACGATTGAACGAGATGACCGTCGAATTAAACAAGCACGGTCATTTATCTCCAGGTCAAACGACGAAAACCGGATTCATATTTTATCTGGTGATGCATTGGATCTAAAGGATGAAGTGTCTTCTTACGGTGAGTTTAATGCTATCTTTATTGATGCAGCAAAAAGCCAGTACGGAAGGTTTTTTGAGCTTTATGAGCCAATGCTGTCCAATGATGGTGTAATATATACCGACAATGTACTATTTAAAGGGCTTGTTGCAGATGTGACACCTGAATTAAGCCGTAATGTAAAGCAGCTAGTAAGAAAATTAGATCGATACAATCAATGGTTAATGGCAAAGGCAGATTACCATACCGTTATTATTTCTGTTGGAGACGGTTTGGCTATAAGTAAAAAGAGGTGAAAATCATGAAGAAACCAGAATTACTCGTTACACCAATGTCTGTTGATCACGTTAAGGAGCTGTGTGAAGCGGGAGCGGATGCCATTATAATCGGCGAACAGCGTTATGGTCTCCGTTTGGCTGGAGAATTTAATCGGGGTGATTGCCAAAAAGCAATCGAGATCGCACATGACTATAATAAAAAAGTTTATATAGCTGTTAATGCTATCTTTCATAATGATAAAGTAGATGAATTAAATGATTATCTTCTATTTTGTCAGAATGCCGGAGCGGATGCTGTTGTTTTTGGTGACCCTGCTGTTTTAATGGCAGCACGGGAATCGACACCTGATTTGCCGCTTCATTGGAATACTGAAACGACTGCCACTAACTATTATACCTGTAACTATTGGGGCCGCCGAGGTGCCAAACGTGCAGTATTGGCAAGAGAGCTAAGCATGGACACGATCATCGAAATGAAAGAAAATGCTGAAGTGGAAATTGAGGTTCAAATACACGGAATGACGTGTATGTTCCAATCAAAACGTTCTCTTTTAGGCAATTATTTTCTATACCAAGGAAAAGCACTCGAAATTGAGAATCGAAAAGAACAAAAAAATATGCTGCTCCACGATAAGGAGCGTAATAACAAATATCCAATCTTTGAAGATGAAAATGGTACTCATATTATGAGTCCGAACGATATTTGTATTATTGATGAATTGCAGGAAATGATTGATGCAGGGATAGATTCATTTAAAATCGACGGAATTCTGCAAACGCCAGAATATGTGACGGCTGTTACGCAGCTTTATCGAACAGCGATTGATCGTTATACAGAAGATCCGGAGGTTTATGAAGATCAAAAGAGTCAGTGGCTTGAGCAAATTGAAGAGATGCAGCAACCGCATCGTCCCTTAGATACAGGATTCTTCTTTAAAGAAACGGTTTATTAAGCAAGGAGGAAATCAGCATGGCGACGAAAATAAACGATAAAATTTCAACAATTGTGGATGGCAAGCGAGTAATTGTGAAAAAACCTGAGTTGCTAGCTCCGGCCGGAAATCTTGAAAAATTGAAAGTGGCAGTTCTTTACGGTGCCGATGCCGTATTTATTGGTGGTCAAGAGTATGGGCTGCGTTCTAATGCAGGTAATTTTACGTTGGAAGAAATGAAAGAAGGCGTAGAGTTTGCAAAGCAATACGGGGCGAAAATTTATGTTACCACGAACATCTTTGCGCACAATGAGAATATAGATGGGCTTGAGGAATACTTAAGAGGTATCGCGTCAGCAGGAGTCGCAGGAATTATTGTAGCGGATCCACTTATAATTGAGACGTGCCAGCGAGTAGCTCCAGAAATTGAAGTTCATTTAAGCACACAACAGTCCTTAACAAACTGGAAAGCTGTCGATTTTTGGAAGCAAGAAGGCCTTCATCGCGTTGTTTTAGCCCGTGAAACAAGCGGGGATGAAATTGAAGAAATGAAAGAAAAGGTAGATATTGAAATCGAGGCCTTTATTCATGGTGCCATGTGTATTGCTTATAGCGGACGCTGTACCTTAAGTAACCACATGACGGCACGCGATTCTAACCGCGGTGGCTGCTGTCAATCATGCCGTTGGGATTATGATCTGAATGAAGTAACAGATGGAAAAGAAAAGGCGCTATACAGCGAGGATGATGCAGCATTCGCGATGAGTCCAAAGGATTTAAAACTTGTTGAATCTATTCCTCGTATGATCGAGGTCGGAATTGACAGTCTTAAAATTGAAGGACGCATGAAGTCCATTCATTATATTGCAACGGTTGTAAGTGTGTATCGTAAAGTAATCGATGCGTATTGCGCGGATCCAGAAAACTTTAAAATAAAGCGTGAGTGGTTGGAAGAGCTTGATAAATGTGCAAACCGCGAGACGGCAACTGCATTTTTTGAAGGTGTTCCAGGTCACGAAGAGCAAATGTTTGGTGTTCACGGTAAGAAGACGAAATTTGATTTTGCCGGACTTGTTTTGGATTATGATGGTGAATCAAAAATGGTAACTATGCAGCAAAGAAATCACTTTAAACCAGGACAGGAAGTTGAGTTTTTTGGTCCAGATATGGATAATTTCACACAAGTTGTGGAAACAATCTGGGATGAAAATGGAAATGAACTTGATGCAGCACGCCATCCGCTTCAAATCATTCGATTTAAAGTGGACCAGCCTCTACGTCCGAATAACATGATGCGAAAGGAGCTTGTATAAAGCTCATGATAAAAAAACCAGTTGTAATAGGTATTGCTGGAGGATCTGGCTCTGGGAAAACCTCTGTTACTAAATCAATATATGATTTCTTTCAAGGCCATTCAATTGCATTGATTGAACAGGATTATTATTACAAAGATCAGAGTGGTATTCCCTATCAAGAGCGTTTGAAAACGAACTATGATCATCCTTTAGCATTTGATAATGATTTGCTTATTGAGCATATTCAGCAACTGCAGCAGCGTTTGCCGATCAATAAGCCTGTATATGACTATACGGTTCATACACGCTCAGTGAATATTATTCCGGTAGAGCCCAAAGATGTTATTATTTTGGAAGGAATTCTTGTGCTGGAAGATCAACGACTTCGTAATCTAATGGATATTAAGCTTTTCGTAGATACTGATGCAGATTTACGCATAATTCGACGACTGCTTCGAGATATTAATGAACGAGGTCGTACCATTGATTCGGTAGTCAATCAATATATTAATGTAGTCCGTCCGATGCATAATCAGTTTATTGAACCAACAAAACGATATGCTGATATCATTATTCCTGAAGGCGGACAAAATCATGTAGCAATTGATATAATGGTAACGAAAATTCAAACGATTCTTGAACAAAACTCGATTGTGTAATATGATAGCAAAGACTAAAAAAGGGGAATTGCATCATTATCCCTTATTCTTGTACTTCATAAAAGAGGGTACAATCACATAGCATGACTTAGAAGCGAATATGGCTCTCATGCAATTAAAGGAGTGAAGGGTTTTGTCAAATGAAAAAGTATTTCCTATGACACAAGCGGGGAAACAAAAGCTAGAACAAGAATTAGAACAATTAAAATCGGTTAAACGAAAAGAAGTGGTTGAGCGTATTAAAATCGCTCGAAGCTTTGGGGATCTTTCAGAGAACTCAGAATATGATTCAGCGAAAGAAGAGCAGGCTTTTGTAGAAGGACGTATTTCTACTTTAGAAGCCATGATTCGCAATGCGAAGATAATTGAAGAAGATGTATCGATGGACGGGGTGGTCACACTCGGGAAAACGGTTACTTTCGTTGAGTTGCCAAATGGTGATGAAGAAGAGTATACAATCGTGGGCAGTGCTGAAGCCGATCCTTTTGAAGGACGTATCTCCAATGATTCACCAATTGCAAAAAGCTTATTAGGAAAAGTTGTGGGTGACCAGGTAAAGGTTCAAACACCTGGTGGAGATATGGATGTTCGAATTGTTTCAATAAAATAATAATCTAAAGTTTCGGGTGATTCTGCCCGAAACTTTTTTTCATTTAGTTCGTCTATATTAATACACGCACATAAATAGGTCTCCTTACCTAGTTGAGAAAGGGGCTTCATGTCACTTGTGTAACGGTCACAAAGACATGATATGCTTATTAAGATTCTGTTGTCTGAATAGACAACCTTCATACGGGAGAGATGAATATGACACAAAATCAGCCTTCTAGAGAAAAAATGTATGGTCAGAAGAGAAAAACAAATGTATTACTAAACTCTTCAATTGCTGTAGTATTGGTATTAATTTTAATTGTTAGCTCTATGATCTTTTTAAACGGTGCGACAGATAATGATTCAACCGTAGCCACTGATCAGCAGCAAGGGGAACAAACAAATGCACAAGATAAGGAGACAGATATAGATTCTGATTCTGTAGAAGAATCATCATCCGATCGAAAAGAAGATGATGGTACAAATGAAGAAGAGAAAGCTTTAGCTGCTTCTGATGAAGACAATAACGACACTTCAATAAATGATCAAAACGAACAAGAAGATAGAGCTGATGAAGAAGATAACGAAAGTAATACAGCTGTTACTACTGCTGGGACAGAACCTGGGGTAGAGGAAGTAACTGTTAATGACGGATGGAAGCCAATCGGAACTACCCAAACAGGAGAGCATGTTTCTATTTATGATGAATCGTCTGTTGACTGGTCAGAAAAGGTTCAAGCAATCTCCTACGCAACCGGCATTTCTGAACAAGAAATGACCATCTGGTTTATTGGAAACCATGAACAGCATCCACAAAAATCGGTCGGAACAGTATCACCCTCAAATGACGCATCCATTAAATATCGCGTATATCTTGAATGGGTGGACCAAGAAGGATGGAAGCCAGTAAAAATGGAAAAACTAACACCATAAGAAAAGCGGAAGGAGCTCGTTCAGCTGCGACAAGCACAAGGGGCAGTAGGTAGCGTAATAGTGGTCTTTGCCAATACATATGTCATTGACCTCAAAAGTCTCCTGTCATAGCCAGTTGGAAAGTTCATTTATTATCCGTTCAAATAGATAAAAAAGGACTGGCGTCTATGCCAGTCCTTTTATATTGCTTTATAATGCACGACTGCCGTGTAATACGGGCGGCCTTTTTCATCAATCGTGACTTGGTGGGAAACAGAATGTACCCGGAGTAAAATTGCCTGGTTGTGCTCCATTTGATCGTTGATTTTCTTCTCAAGACTAGACAAGCTGTGTGCCTCATAAAACTCCACTTTATCTTTTAACATTTCCACATGAAACGACATCATCTATCACCTCTCTAAATAGCGCTATTACAACTTCATTCTATCATGTGTTGTCAAAATGAAGAATTGAATTTTGCAGTTTGTTATGATACAGTCAAGAGAGTTTTGATGAAATTGTTGAAATGAGGGATTTTATGAAAGTAGCAATTATTGGTGCAATGGAAGAAGAGGTTGCATTATTGCGTTCAAATATAGATCAGTCACAAACGGAGATTGTCGCTAACAGTGAGTTCACAACAGGAAAGATGAGTGGAATCGATGTTGTGTTGTTAAAAAGTGGAATCGGTAAAGTAAATGCAGCCATGACCACAACGATTTTACTGGAACGTCATCAGCCAGATCTGATCATAAACACCGGCTCAGCAGGTGGTTTCGATTCTTCATTAAACGTGGGTGATTTAGTGATTTCCACAGAAGTACGACACCATGATGTCGACGTTACAGCATTTGGATATGAGTATGGGCAAGTCCCTCAATTGCCGCCTGCATTTTTGGCCGATGAATCACTTATGGAGCTGGCGGTCAAACAGGCAGGAGCCATTAAGGGTGTTCAGGTTGTTACAGGGCTAATCGCTACAGGAGACTCATTTATGAATGATCCCGTACGAGTTGAAGGACTGCGCGATAAATTTACTGGCCTGCAAGCATTAGAGATGGAAGCTGCAGCAATTGCGCAAGTCTCTTACCAATACGGTGTACCTTTTGTTATTATTCGTTCATTATCAGATATAGCAGGAAAAGAATCTCATCTATCCTTTGATCAATATTTACAAAAAGCGGCTGTTAATTCGGCAGAGCTCGTTATGTCTATTGTAAGTGGACTAAAAGAGAGCAGAGGAAACGTTTTAGAGCGGAAATGCTGATCAAAGCGTTCGCAAGTCATCCGTTGCCTTTTCGCTCTTGTTGAGAGAATTCATGAAAGAGCTTCATCAAGGCTCTTTTTTCAATTCTTGAGACATAGCTTCTTGATATGCCCAGCTCTTTTGCGATTTCCCGCTGAGTTTTTTCTTCTTCACCATTAAGTCCAAAACGCTTTATGATTACATCTCGTTCACGCTCATCCAAAGATTGAAGGTATTCTCTAACCTTTCGTTGATTCATCTTATTTTGAATAAGATCATCAAGTTCATCCTCTTCGCCGCGTAGTACATCGATCAAGCTGATGGCATTTCCATCCTTGTCCTCGCCGATCGGATCGTTAAGAGACACATCCTTTTTAACTTTTTTTAATGAACGAAGAAACATTAAAATTTCATTTTCAATACAGCGGGCCGCATATGTTGCAAGTTTTGTACCTTTATCAAAAGAATAGCTTTCAATAGCCTTGATCAATCCGATGGTACCTATGGATATTAAATCTTCATTTGATTCACCGGTATTTTCGAATTTTTTTACAATATGTGCGACTAGACGTAAATTATGCTCAATCAGCGTTTTTCTTGCTGTGTCATCTCCGGCAATCGTTTTTTCAATCATTTCTTTTTCTTTTTCCTTTGATAGCGGCTGCGGAAAGGCATTTTGCTTAAAATAACCAAATAGTGCTGTGCCGTCTCCAAGTGTAGCCAATAAAGCAAGCAGTAAGCTAGACAATGTTCAACCCCCTTCATTTCGTTATTACTAAAACTATATGACATAGGGAGCTTTCTATTGCTAGTCCAATGGAAATTACAAGTGAATATACAGAATAGGCCCGCTAGTACAGGTGTTAGTATTAACAAATTAAAGATTGATCGTCAAAAGAAATAATGCTTTTTTTGCATGGGAAAAATACTTTTATTCCATATATAATAAAAGAGGTGCATGAACCTCCTTGCAAGCATAAAGGTACAATAGTTTATAGGGCGTTTAGTGAATGATCTTTTAGAAAAAGTTAAAACGATAAAATAACGTAAAAATAGCCGATCCCAAAGGAATCGGCTATTAGAAAGACTACATTTTTTTTACTTTAATTGGGCTTACCATGAGTAAAGAAAGAACAAACATAATTGTAATGTGTAGTGAGAACGAAATGAATCCTTGTCCAAAGTAACTCAATGTGATCAAACATCCTGCTGCCGTTATGGGAAGACCTTGAAAGTAAGATGAGGACTCAGTGATGTTAAAACGGGCTAAACGGAAGGCGCCACACCCAATAAAGAAGATAGCAAGAAGCATTCCACTTATGCCAAGATCGTGGAGAATTCCATGATAGATAAGCAGTGCAGGGGCAATTCCGAATGAAACCATATCACTCATTGAATCAAGTTGTTTTCCGAATTCAGATTCAATGCCAAATCTTCTGGCAGCCATACCGTCGAGGCGATCCATCGATGCTGCTATAAAAATTAGCAGCGCACCTAGGTTGAATTGTCCAGATGTTATAAACAGGGTAGCAAATCCACCTAGCGTTAGGTTGGACAATGTTAACATATTAGCTGTTTGCGATTTAACCTTTTTTAAGGTTACGTCAATTACTTGCAAAAATGACACGAGTGTCCTCCTTATAATGGTTATGGTTCATATTGTACTCTTTTTCCGCGTAATTGTTAAGTCTATTAATTGTCGAAGAAGGGAGGTTGTGTTCTATGAAGCGTTTTATTTATCAAAAATGTGTGGAGTTAACGAATGGAAAAACAACCTCGTCAGTACTAAAAGCATTTACAGGATCAGCCTATAGCAAAAAAATCATCCCTTCGTATCAAAAGACTTTTGGTATAAAGATGGAGGAGTGGGAAATTCCAGATAAAGGTTTTTCTTCCTTGCAAGAGTTTTTTACCAGGGAAGTTAAAAGAGGAGCGAGACCGATATCTGAAGATCAAAATACGCTGATCAGTCCTGTAGACGGTAAAATTGAGTATGCAGGACCCCTTGCTTCAGACGGACAATATATTGTGAAAGGTCATTCCTACACAATCACGGACCTTCTTGGGAGCAATGCATTTGCTGAGACGTTTAGAAATGGGTATATGATCATTTTATACCTGAGTCCAGCAAATTATCACCGTATACATAGTCCGGTCAATGCTTCTGTAGGACGTCAATGGATATTTGGTCGTTCGTCATATCCTGTTAATCACATTGGACTTTCATATGGTGATCGTCCTTTATCCAAAAATTATAGAATGGTTACGGAGTTAGTCACTGAGCATGAAAAGAAGTTTGCGTTTATAAAAGTGGGTGCAATGTTTGTTAATTCTATCCACTTAAGTAATACAGACGACAAATGGCGTAAAGGTGAGGAAGTTGGGTTTTTTCGTTTTGGATCAACGGTCATTTTAGTCGCTGAAGAAGGATCGATCGAACTCACTAAGAAATTTGGACCCGTAAAAATGGGAGAGGTAATAGGACAGTTACGAGTATAGTGAATCCATGCTGCGAATCGTTTTTCTTTCAATTTCTTTTTCAATTAAGGAAATAAAATCACTTGATAGCTGGAGTTTTTTCGCTTTTTGCAAGGCCTCAACTAATAGTGTTAGTGGCAGGTCTTCCATCTCTACCGCTCCTTTCAAAGATACTGATCGCTTAATTTGTAATCTAAAAATATCAGAATAAAACCCAAAGAACAAGCGTTCTCTTATCCACAACACTCGGTGGATAATCTGTGAAGAACTTGTAGATATCTTGGTCAAACCCATACATACTCTAGCATGTAGAAAAGGGATAGTTATCCACAAATGAGAAAAAAGGATAAATTTGTCGAACGATTCCCATCATATTTGAACTTCTGTTCGTTTTGAAAATCAATGATTATTCTTGTATGATGGGAACGAAAATGAATAAAGAGGTGAATCTGTATTGTTGAAATTATTTTTACCTAATGAATACGTAAACAGTATTTTTGACATAACTCCGTCAAAACTAAAAGAACAAGGAATAAAGGCGATTATTACAGATCTCGATAATACATTAGTCGAGTGGGATCGCGCGAATGCTACTCCTCGTTTATTAGAATGGCTCGAATCAATGAAGAATCATGGTATACTGGTAACTATTGTGTCGAATAACAATCAGCTGCGTGTTGGGGCTTTTTCTGAACCAATTGAGATTCCATTTATCTATCATGCTAGAAAACCAATGGGACGAGCATTCAGAAAGGCCATTCGTGATATGAAGGTAAAAAAAGAAGAAACGGTGGTAATCGGGGATCAGCTTCTAACCGATGTTTTAGGTGGGAACCGCAATCGTCTTTATACAATTTTAGTGGTGCCTGTAGCACAAACAGACGGTTTCTTCACCCGAATTAACCGAAAAGTGGAGAGAAGAATTTTGAATTGGTTTAAACGGAAAAATATGATTCAGTGGGAGGATAAACCGTGAACGAGAAGGAAGTAACATGTATAGGCTGTGGTATTGCCATCCAGACAGAGAACAAGGAAGGTATCGGCTATGCACCGCCTTCGAGCCTTGAGAAAGAACAAGTAATTTGTCAGCGTTGTTTTCGTTTAAAGCATTATAATGAAGTTCAGGATGTTGCATTAACAGACGATGATTTCTTGAAAATCCTTAATGGACTTGGAAAAGTGGATGCGCTGATCGTTAAAATTGTGGATATTGTGGACTTTAATGGTAGTTTTTTACATGGACTGCATCGATTCGTCGGAAACAACCCGGTTCTTTTAATTGGTAATAAGAGTGACATTCTTCCTAAATCTCTTAACCCTAATAAGCTCATTAACTGGATGAAACAAGAGGCCAAGGAGCTTGGCTTGAAGCCAGTAGATGTATTGCTTAGCAGTGCAGAGAAGGGTCATCATATTCAAGAAGCACTGGCAGCGATTGAGCTGCATCGTAAAGGAAGAGATGTCTATATTGTCGGCTGTACCAATGTAGGAAAATCGACTTTTATTAATCGTATTATTAAAGAAGTTACGGGAGAAGGAGATGTTATTACAACTTCACATTTTCCAGGGACAACATTAGATATGATTGAGATTCCGCTTGATGATGGCCAGGCAATTATTGATACACCGGGTATTATTAATCGTGACCAAATGGCTCACGTTGTTAATAAAAAAGATTTAAAGTATGTGATGGCTAGAAAAGAAATGAAGCCAGTAATCTTCCAGTTAAATGAAGAGCAAACTCTTTTTGCTGGCGGTTTAGCTCGTTTTGACTACTTAAAAGGCGGCAGAAAATCCTTTACTTGTTATTTTTCTAATGACTTGGAAATTCATCGCACGAAGCTAGAAAAAGCGGATGACTTATATGAGCGTCATCTCGGTGATTTATTGTCTCCTCCGCGTATAGAGGATTTGGAGAGTTTTCCCGAGCTTGTCCGTCACGAATTTTCCATTAAAGATGAAAAAATGGATGTTGTATTTTCAGGTCTTGGTTGGATTACTGTAAACCAACCTGGTGTGAAAATAGCAGCATATGCACCAAAGGGTGTAAGCGTATTGGTGAGGAAATCCCTCATTTAAATTGCAGGAGGTGAGCCTGGTGAAATCATTATATGGCGTAATTGGTTATCCAATTGAGCATTCTAAATCACCGATGATGCATAATGCTTGGTTTCGAAATGAAAATTTTGAAGGCTATTATCATCCCTTTAAAATAGAAAAAAATCAGCTTGGGAATGCCATCAGAGGAATGAAAGCTTTACAAATGAAGGGTTGGAATGTAACGATTCCGTATAAAGAAGCCATTATACCGTTCCTTGATGAGGTAGACGCTGCAGCAGTTGCTATTGGTGCCGTTAACACTGTCGTCTATAAAAATGGGAAATGGGTAGGAACGAATACGGATGGTGATGGTTTTGTTGCTTCTTTATCGCTGAAAAGAACAAAAGAGCAGCTAAAAACATCATCGATCCTGCTGATAGGAGCTGGGGGAGCTGCAAAGGGGATTTACTACGCTCTTGTTAATGCCGGTGTCAATAACATTCATATAGCAAACCGTACCGTAGAAAGAGCGTCTTCTCTTATCAGTAAGATCGCTGCTGATGGAAACTTTAAAGGGATTTCCTTAGATTCCGCAACAGAACAGCTTACTCAATACGATATTATTATTAACACAACTTCAGTTGGGATGTATCCAGAAATCGACAGCGTTCCGATAGAAGTTACTAATATAAAAGCTGGAACACTGGCAGTAGATATTATTTACAATCCATTGGAAACGGCATTTTTAAAAGCAGCTAAGGAAAGAGGAGCCGAAACGCTAAACGGTGTAGGGATGTTTGTTTACCAGGGGGCTCTTGCCTTCGAACATTGGACAGGAATACGTCCTGATATAGAAAAGGCGATGACCATGATAGAATTAAATCAAGGAGGAACGACATGTTAACAGGTAAGCAAAAACGATTTTTACGATCAGAAGCACATCATCTTTCCCCAATTTTTCAAGTAGGAAAAGGTGGAGTGAATGATAATATGATCAAGCAGATTGCAGAAGCTTTAGAGGCAAGGGAGCTTTTAAAGATCAGCATTTTGCAAAATTGCGAAGATAATAAATTTGAGATTTCAGAAGAAATTGTAAAAGGAACACGTGCAGAGCTGGTTCAGTTGATTGGCAACATCATTGTTCTTTATAAAGAGTCACGTGAAAATAAAAAATTGGAATTACCAAAGGTGAAGTAATGCCCAAGAAAAAGGTAGGGATACTTGGAGGCACCTTTAACCCGCCTCACATTGGTCATTTAATTATGGCAAACGAAGTGTATCATGCCATGTCGCTTGATGAGGTTCGGTTTATGCCGAGCCAAATTCCTCCGCATAAAAAAATAGCAGGCGGCACAACAAGTGAACAGCGAATCCGTATGATTGAACTGTCAATCGCAGATGTTTCATATTTTAGTTTAGAGCAAATTGAATTTGAACGTTCTGGTCCATCCTATACATTTGATACAATGATGCTGTTAAAGCAGCGGGAACCGGATGTTGATTTTTATTTTATCATTGGTGGAGATATGATTGATTATCTGCCAAAGTGGTATCGGATTGAAGAGCTGATTCGCGAAATTAAATTTATTGGAATTCCTCGCTCAGGAGCAATGGGAGAGTCGCACTATTCAATTCACATGGTAAAGTCACCCATGGTTGATGTTTCTTCTACACTATTAAGGGAACGACTGAAACAAGGTAAAAATGTATCATTTTTACTGCCAGATGCCGTAAGTGATTTTATATCTAAGGAGGGCTTATATGAATCGTTATGAAGCATTAACGCTCGTTGAAGGCTTATTACCTGAAAAGAGATATAAACATACATTAGGTGTAGTTGAAACCGCGGTTGCTCTTGCTAAACGCTATGGAGCGAATGAAGAATATGCAGAAATGGCCGCTATTTTACATGATATGGCGAAATATCATAATCGAGATGAAATGAAACAGTTGATTCAAAGCGAGGGGATGGACCCTAGACTACTGCTGTTTCATCATGAGCTATGGCATGCTCCAGTAGGTGCGCATTTGGCAACCGTGCTGGCTGGTATTCATGAGAGGGAAATATTGGACGCAATTCGTTATCATACTACGGGGCGTGCGAATATGACCCTTGTGGAAAAAATCATTTATGTGGCTGATTATATAGAACCGGGAAGAAAGTTTTCTGGTGTGGAACGAGTCCGGGAGCTTGCTCATGAAGATCTTGAGAAAGCGCTTTGTCGAGCTGTTGCACAATCGATCGTTTTTTTAATTGAGAAAAAGCAGCGTATCTTTCCAGACACTCTTGAGTGTTACAATGATTTGATGCTGCAAAAGGAGAAAAGAAAATATGAATGAAGTTGAATTATTGAAATTGGCCTATAAGGCTGTGGATGATAAGCGTGCAGATGATATTATAGCGCTAAATATGAAGGGAGTCTCGTTGATTGCTGATTACTTTATCATTTGCCACGGGAACTCAGACAAACAGGTGCAGGCCATTGCAAGAGAAGTTAAGGACCGTGCAGAGGAACAAGGGCATGTGATCAAACGAATAGAAGGCTTTGATGAAGCACGCTGGGTATTAGTGGATCTTGGAGATGTAGTCGTACATGTTTTTCATAGAGAAGACCGCGACTATTATAAATTAGAAAAACTTTGGGGAGATGCACCTATTGAAGATGTGGCAAGCAGCATAAACGGATGAGCTATGGAAGATTTGCAGAAGTTTATGACCAGCTAATGAGCGATATGCCATACAATCAATGGATAAATTTTGTCCTTGATCAAGTCTCACTTTTTAATGTTAGTGGTAAGAGGCTGCTTGATATTGGTTGTGGAACTGGCGAATGTACCATTAAAATCGCTCAGGAAGGCTTTGAAGTAACAGGTATAGACCTCTCAGATGCGATGCTTTCTGTTGCAGCTGATAAAGCAGCTCGCCAAGGGGTGCCTATTCAATTGTTTCAGCAGGATATGGCAGAACTTGAAGGTTTTGAACCATTTGATGTGATCACCATTTTTTGTGATTCACTGAATTATTTGGAAGAGGTTGATCAAGTTAGAAGCACGTTCTCAAGAGTTTATGAACAACTGCTTCCAGGTGGTTTATTGCTATTTGATGTACACTCTCTCTATAAAATACATGAGATGTTTATTGACCAAACCTTCACGTTTGATAATGGAGATGTCGCTTATATTTGGAACTCTTTTCCTGGAGAAGAAGCTGACAGTGTGGAGCACGAACTCTCTTTTTTTGTACTTGAAAATGAAAAAAAGGATTTATACGCTCGATTTGATGAACTTCACAAACAGCGTACATTTTCTGTTGAACAATATACAAAATGGCTTCAGGATGCAGGATTTACAGTGGAAACTGTAACAGCAGACTTTTTGTCCTCACAATCACCAACCGAAACAAGTGAACGTATTTTCTTCACTTGCAGAAAACTTTAGAAAGATGGGCTTTTGCTCCATCTTTTTTTTATTTTAAGGAGGATTTTTAATGTTGATCGCGAATTATATTAATAAGCCCTTTCTGTACAATCTTCTATCGGAGGTGTCATGCGATTTTACATTGGCTTCAAGTCAATCAGCGAAAAATTTTATTAGGAAGTCCCCTGCTTATCCTCATCGTTTTTCTCCTATTTAATCCTTTTAAAAGCAATCCAGCAGATGTTCAATCTCCGCTGCTATTAAAGACTGAAATGCCTGCTGCACAAGTTGCCGAACCAATTCGAGTCGAACCCGAATCCATTAATGAACCTGTCAGTATCCATGTCGATATAAAAGGAAAGGTTCAAAACCCTGGTGTCTATGTCATGATGGGAGGTGACCGTATAATGGATTTGATCGAGCTTGCAGGAGGAATTTTGAGTGATGCTGAAATGAATTATGTGAACCTGGCCCAAAAACTGACGGATGAGATGGTTGTCTATATTCCGGGTATTGGGGAAGAGATTCCTGAGGCATTAACAGTAAATCAAGCGCCTGTAGCAGGAGAACGAGATGCTTCTAAAATCAACCTTAATTCTGCTGATCAAGCAATGCTTGAAACGATTCCAGGAATCGGTCCTGCAAAGGCTCAGGCGATTATTGATTATCGTGAGACAACTGGGGCGTTCCAGTCAATTGAAGACATAATGAGGATTTCAGGAATAGGAGAAAAGACGTTTGAAAAACTTAAGGATTCAATTGTCGTAAACTAGTAAAAATTCTTGAATTTTCAGAAGTGGTATGATTATTATTACAATAGAGGATTGCCAGAAAGGAGCGGGAATATGGAACGAATTTCCTGGGATCAATATTTTATGGCACAAAGCCATTTGCTTGCCTTACGCAGTACGTGTACACGATTAGCTGTAGGGGCTACAATCGTTAGAGAGAATCGAATTATGGCGGGGGGCTATAATGGTTCTATAGCCGGTGGGACACACTGTATTGATGAAGGCTGCTATGTAATCGATCATCATTGTGTAAGAACGATTCATGCTGAAATGAACGCTATTCTACAATGTGCAAAGTTTGGCGTGCCAACAAAAGGAGCGGAAATGTTTGTTACTCATTTTCCATGTTTGCCTTGCTCCAAAGCCATTATCCAGGCGGGTATTCAAAAGCTATATTACGCAGAGGACTATAAAAACAACGAATATGCATTCGAGCTGTTTCAAAAAGCGGGTGTATCTTTGGAACGAGTGCCATTTTACTCTCAGGCGCTTGAACACCTTATTACTCCAAACATAAAGGTTGAGCAAAAGTAATGAAGTGGCTTGTTCCAGCTGCTTTTGCAGCACTTCTGGGAGTGGTTGCGGCACTTTCCTTCGAGTGGGCCGCTTTATTGTTTCCTTTTTATTTCTATGCGTTATGGCGTCACAAGCCTTCGCCACATAAAACCTTCTTGTTCATAATCTGTTCCTTGTTATTTTTTTCGTATACTCGTTTCACGATCGTGCAGCAGGGAAGTAATTTAACAGGGAATGAACAACTGCTACTCCTCCGTATGCCTAACTCGTTCGATGTAGATGGCCGATCTGCCACAACGACCGCTCGTACCTATCAAAATGAAACGGTCTTCGTTCGAATCTCCATAACAGATGAGAAAATGCAGCAAGAACTACAAACAATTTCTCATACTCCGGAAACCTGTTACTGGAAAGGAACTCTAGAACGTCCATCCGTTGCCCGTAATCCCCATGCTTTTAACTACCAACATTTCCTCAACACTCAAAATATCCATTGGATCTATAATCTTGACAATTACGATGAACCTTCACGTTGTGAAACAACTGTCCTAACCTTCGTTGAACAACTTAAAACAATTCGTCATACTGGGATTCAGCATCTCCAAGAAACGTTTCCTGAGGATCTTCAGCCATTAGCACAAGCATTGATATTCGGTGATCGAAGCCTAATACATGATGATCTTTTAACAGCTTATCAAGAACTGGGAGTCGTTCATCTTTTGGCAATATCGGGCATGCATGTAGGCTTCTTAGTAGTGATGCTATGGTGGATCATGCTCAGATTTGGAATGACCAAGGAAAAAGTTAGGTGGGTGCTCCTATTTCTTTTACCTTTTTACGCGATGATGACTGGAGCCTCTCCTCCGGTTGTAAGAGCAGTCAGCAGTGTGATGGTTGTCCTCATAACACAAATGGTTTCATCAAAATTTACCCTTCTTCAAGCGCTATGCTCGACACTATTGATTCAATTACTGTGGAACCCTCTTATTGTTCTGAAACCAGGGTTTCAACTTTCCTATGTAGTAAGCGCATCCTTACTGTTTTCTACCTCCGTTATACTTTCAGCTAAACAAATTTGGCTGCTTTCTGTTTTAAAAGTAACAACAATCGCACAGCTTGCCGCATTTCCTGTTTTGTTATGGCATTTTCATGAAGTGTCCATTGCAGCCTTCGTAACGAATCTCCTCTTTATTCCTTTATTTACAATTATCCTTTTACCTGCTTTAGTAATCGGGTATCTTATGTCTTTTATGGTGCCTTTGTTGACATTCCAATTGTTAACTTTTTTAGAAAATATCGTACTTATGCTCAACAAACTGTCTTTGTGGCTATCTTCTTTTCCTTACACAACACTTGTCCTGGGCAAACCATCGTTGCTTTTCATTTTCGCCTATTTGATCGTCATTTTTGTCCTCTTTATAGCATGGGAGTCTGGATCCATAAAAAAACCGCTCCTTTCTCTTTTTTTGTTGCTCGCGCTGGATATTGGAATGGACCAGTTTAACCCATTTGGATCCGTTTTCTTCATTGATGTAGGACAAGGAGACGCTATTTTGATTGATTTACCTTGGGGAAGAGGCACTTATTTAATTGATACGGGAGGAGCTATAAGCTTTGGAGGAGAAGAATGGCAGGAAAAGCACAGCCCCTTTTCGGTGGGAGATGATGTCGTATGGCCAGTTTTAAGAAGCAGAGGAATTACTGTAATTGATAAGCTAATCTTGACCCATGGAGATTATGACCATGTTGGAGCAGTAAAGGATTTAATGGAACGAGTATTAATTAAGGAGGTTTGGATCACGCCCAATTCTCAGGATAAAGAGGTGATGGAAGAGCTACTGGTTGAATTTTTAGAAGCTGGAGTAGATGTAATTGAAATGATGGCTCCTTTTTCATGGCAAGTCCAAAATGCATCTTTCACACTTTTGCATCCGCACGATCGAGATTATGAAGGGAACAATGATTCACTTGTCATATGGGGAAACTTTGGCGGGCTTACGTGGTTGTTTACCGGTGACTTGGAAGAGCAAGGAGAAGAAGAAATCATGAAGAATTATACTATTCAGGCCGATGTGTTAAAGGTAGGGCATCACGGAAGTAATACATCAACCTCTGATCTATTTTTGCAAACGATTCAGCCGGCCTATGCAATTATTTCAGCCGGCCGTAATAATCGATACGGGCACCCGCATCCAGACGTCATTGAGCGACTAGAAATGGAGGGAGCGACCATCTTTGGAACGTATGATGATGGAGGAATTGAATACCGATATATCGGTAATCATGGAACATTTCGATTGACGATTCCATACGATAAAGAAGAGTAATGAAGACATAAAAAAGAGCCAGCAGCAGCGGGCCCTTTTAAGGGTTCATTAAGAACCAACGACATAAATAATTGTGCCAATAGCGAACATAGCCGCAAAAAAACCGAATGATACAACGAACGCAACTCCGGAGTCAATTAAATCGTTTCGCTTTGACTGAACATTTTTTTCAAATTCGTTCATAAGTACCCCTCCTATTTCCTTTTTAGTATAGAGGATGAAGATAAAAAAATCCATACTTAGAATACTTTTTTCCTCTCATGGAACGCGTTCTCACAAATAGTTCATGATTATAGGGTGATAATAGTGTATGAGACGTGTGCTCCGTTTTGTGCTCGGGTTCCTAGGCCGAGCACAAGACGTTCAAATACCCCCTCGACATGGGAAAAATACCTGTCTCGAGGGGTTTCCTTTTCTTTTACGCAATGATTGCGCCTGCACTTGTCAAATGGACGCAAGTTCCGTACCATTACGTATATAGACAAAAGAAATGGAGCGGATGATTGTTGATTGTAAAAGAATGGAGAGAAATTGAAAAAAAGCAGTTTGCTCCAGTATACCTAGTATTTGGTGATGAACCATTTTTAATTAAAGAAACACAACAGATTTTATTAAAACATGCAATTAAAGAGGAAGAAATGGACTTTAATTTTTCTTCCCACGACTTAGAGGATGGATCGCTGGAAATGGCCATGGAGGATGCAGAGACTTTTCCTTTTATGGGTGATAGAAGAATTGTTTTTATACATAATCCTGGCTTTTTGACCGCTGAGAAAAAAAAAGAAAAGACAGAACAAGATCTCTCTTCGCTTGAAGCCTATTTATTCTCGCCAGCACCCTATACGATATTAGTGATCATTGCACCGTATGAAAAATTGGATGAACGAAAAAAAATAACAAAACTTCTAAAGAAACAAGCAAAGGTGCTCGAGGCAAAAAAACTAAATGAGCAAGATATAACCTCATGGATTCGTCAGCGTGTATCAAGCGCGGGTGTACAAATTGATGATGATGCGATAGCGAAATTAGTTGAGCTCTCAGGAACCAATCTTTTTATGCTTGCGAGTGAAATAGACAAGCTTGCGCTGTATGCGTATGATTCGCAAAGAATTTCCCAATCGATGGTTGAGGGTTTAACATCTCGATCTGTAGAGCAAAACGTATTTGATTTACTTGACCGAGCTGTTCATCAAAAAGTGGATGAAGCGCTTCGTCTCTATTATGACCTATTGAGGCAAAATGAAGAGCCATTAAAAATTTTAGCGTTGTTAGCAGGACAATTTCGTTTAATTTATCAAGTTAAGCAGCTCTCAAGTAAAGGGCATGGTCAGCAGCAGATCGCATCACAATTAAAAGTTCATCCATTTCGTGTAAAGCTTGCGGCAAAGCATGCTCAAGCTTTTTCAGCAAAACAGCTGGCTACCATCATGATGGACCTGGCTGATGCTGACCTCGAAATGAAATCCTCTGGATTTAAGAAAGAAATGTCGATTGAATTATTTTTAACACGATTGCCGCAGAGAATAAATTAAACGTGAAATGTAAAAAAAGATCCCATCAAATGTGGGATCTTTTTTTGCAAATTATGCGTTAGCTTTTTTCGTCAAGTTAGCTTTCTTGCGATCAGCGTTGTTTTTATGGATCAAGCCTTTTTGAGCAGCTTTGTCCAATTGTTTCACAGCACTTGAAAGAAGTTCAGCTTTGTTTTCTGCGTTTGTTTCAACAGCTGTTTCGAAACGTTTAACAGCTGTACGCATAGCAGATTTCTGCTGAATATTCTTAGCTTTAGCGGCTTCACTTGTCTTAACGCGCTTAATAGCAGATTTAATATTTGGCATTCATGTCACCTCCCAAAATGGATCGAGGTTTTATATGACTCGATTTTACATTTCATTACCCGAGCAACGGGAACTAGTTGAACCAATTGGATAACCAGTTAAAAACATAGCTTATTTTTTACATAAGAACAAGGGATATTTTATCAAACAGCATGGCAGATTGCAATAGTCACCATGCAAAAAGAAATTTTAGAACAGAAGATAGGGAAGAGAAAGCCTTATTACAAAATAAAAAGGGTAAAGAGAATCTTGCTTTTCAAAAATCATGTCTTCCTCCCTGCATGATAATGCTTCAATACGTGAACCCTATAGTGAAAATGATGGAAAGGTGGATGGAAGTATGTGGTCCTTACGAACAGATCTAGCGATTGAAGCACATGAAGCAGCTATAGCGGAGCGAGCGGTCGAAGAAAACTCCCAAGCAATTAATGGTGTAGAGATGATAGAAGAAAATATAGAGGGGATTTTGCTCAATAAAGTCACAGTGTCAAAGGAGGGAGAGGCTGCGATCGGGAAAAAAGAAGGGCATTATTGGACCTTATCTGTTCCGCAGCTTCGTACTCAGCATGAAAAATGGCAAGAAACGGTGTCCTCTGTATTGGAAGCTGCGCTAAAGGAATTTTTTCCTTTACTAAACATTCAGCCGGATTGGCATATCTTAATCGTTGGATTGGGGAATTGGCAAGTAACACCGGATTCACTTGGCCCTCTTGTTTGTGAAAATGTATTTGTTACAAATCATTTATTTCAGCACGAACCGCATGCAGTAGAAAACGGCTATCGCAAAGTATCGGCAATTGTTCCAGGCGTTATGGGTCTTACTGGGTTGGAGACGAGTGATATTGTGCATGGAGTAGTAGAAAAAGCCAAACCGGATGCTGTTATTGTGATCGATGCTCTTGCTGCCAGAGCAATCGAACGAATTCACGCGACCATTCAGCTTTCGTCTACTGGGATTCAGCCGGGTGCAGGTGTGGGGAATAAAAGGAAAGAGCTTAGTCAAGAAACGTTGGGGATACCCGTGTTGTCAATTGGTATTCCAACCGTTGTGGATGCGGTTACGATTACCTATGATACGCTGGATTATTTGCTTAAAACGATGGGACGAAGTAAGAAGGAGATTGATAAACCGTCAAATTCTTTATTAACCCGTGCACTTCCTGCTTCTCGCCGATTAAAGGAAGAAGACAAGCCATCTGAAAATGAACGCAAGCTCTATCTTGGGTTTGTTGGAGGGCTGAATGAAGAGGAAAAAAGGCAATTGCTGGAAGAAGTACTTTCACCCCTCGGTCAGAACCTGATCGTGACACCTAAAGATACGGATTTATTTATGGAACAAGCAGCAAATGTATTAGCGATGGCCATCAATAGTGCGCTTCATTCGGCTCTTTCAGAAGGAAAAGGAAATACAGTTACACATTAACATCTGTCTTTTTTATTGGTTATTTTATACATCATGGTTGATTTTGGCACGATGTTGATTAGAGCAGTAAGCGAGCGCCTGAAGCGGAAATCAACAGGCAAGTTTAACAGAGCCTTCTTTTTAAGAGAACGGGTTCTTTAATGCTTCTCCTTGCATAGCATTGAAGTAAGTCTGCGATGCGAGGTGAGAAAGAACGATGAAACGATCTAAATTTATTGTAATTGAACCTGTTTGGTCAAAAACACTTTATTCTATTATTCGAACCACACTGCTGCTCTTGTCGTTACTGCTCACAGCTATATGGATGCCACAAACGATAAACTGGATGAAAGAACATGCGTTTTTATGGCCAAGTGAGATCCCTGAATGGTGGAAAACGGCTTTTTTAGAAATGGAGAGCTCCTCTATTATCTATCAGGATCCTTCGATTGCAAGTCAAATGGCGATGCTTTGGCGAGATAATATATCAAATCCTTCTACTTGGTTAACAATGGAAGGAGTTTTTTTTAGTCCATCTATTGTGGCTTATGCACAATCTGGTCATCAGGCTACCTTCCCGGCTCCGTCCGAATCTGTTCCGCCGACCGAATGGTTCCTAACAGGAGAGGAAGAGGAAGCGCTTGATCCTGAAACTGAGCTGCAGGAAGCCACTGCTGCTTCGAACGTATTGCCAAATCGAGTGTTGGTCTACTTTACTCATTCCCGTGAATCCTTTCTTCCTTATTTACCTGAAACGAAGGATCCCAATAAGGCACATAACTCAAAAGTGAACATTACACAGATGGGTCCTTTTTTGAAAAATGAATTGGAGAAAAGAGGAATAGGTGTAGTAGTAGATGATACAGATGTGATGGCAAAGTTAAAGGAGCAAGGTCTTGACTACTGGGCGGCTTATGATGAATCCAGAAAAATCGTTCAGACAGTAATGGGAAATATACCTGAGGTTAGGTATTTTGTTGATGTTCACAGAGACGCTGTGCGAAGAGATGTGACAACATTAAAGCATGATGGTGAGGATTACGCAAAGGTTGCTTTTGTAGTAGGAGGAGAGCATGCTCAATATGAGCAAAACCAGGCTCTTGCTAATCGGATCCATCAAATGCTCAATGAAAAGATTCCGAATCTATCGAGAGGTGTTTTTATAAAAAAAGGTGCAGGAACGAATGGGAAATATAATCAGGATTTAACCTCAAAATCTCTATTAATTGAATTAGGCGGTGTTGACAATACGTTTGAAGAGCTCCAGCGAACTGCTGAAATATTTGCAGATATTCTCGCTGCCATCGTACTTGAAGCAGAAGCAGTGAGCCAGCCGTAGTGATCTAACCTGCATTGAAACGTTCACATGAACCTGTTATACTATAAGCTAGCAGAATTGTGTCGAAAAAACAGGAGTGGAACGTGAATGAATCGAGAGCAACGAATCAATAGACAGAAACATATACGGAATTTTTCTATTATTGCCCATATTGATCACGGGAAATCAACTTTAGCAGACCGTATATTAGAAAAAACAAATGCGTTAAGTGCGCGTGAAATGAAAGCTCAATTACTGGATTCGATGGATCTTGAAAGAGAGCGTGGAATAACAATCAAACTGAATGCGGTTCAGCTTAAATACTTAGCGAACGATGGTGAAGAATATATCTTTCACTTAATTGATACACCAGGACATGTCGATTTTACCTATGAGGTATCAAGAAGTCTTGCCGCATGCGAGGGGGCAATTCTCGTCGTTGATGCTGCTCAGGGGATTGAGGCGCAAACGCTAGCCAATGTTTATTTGGCTCTTGATAATGACCTTGAAATATTACCAGTAATTAATAAAATAGACTTGCCGGCAGCAGATCCAGAGCGAGTACGTCAGGAAGTCGAGGATGTTATTGGACTAGATGCTTCAGAAGCGGTCCTGGCATCTGCAAAGGCAGGAATCGGAATACAAGAGATACTTGAGCAAATTGTAGAAAAAGTGCCAGCACCAACTGGAGATCCAGAAGCTCCATTAAAAGCGTTGATTTTTGACTCGCTTTACGATCCTTACCGCGGCGTGGTTGCTTATATTCGGATCATGGATGGGACGGTAAAGCTTGGTGATAAAATCCGTATGGTCGCAACAGGGAAAGAGTTTGAAGTGAATGAAATTGGTGTGTTTACACCAAAGTCAACGCCAAGAGAAGAACTGACAGTCGGAGATGTAGGTTATTTAACAGCTGCGATTAAAAACGTAGGTGATACACGTGTGGGTGATACGATTACAAGTGCAGTAAACCCTACAGACGATCCTCTTCCTGGATACCGAAAGCTAAATCCAATGGTTTATTGCGGTCTTTACCCAATTGATACTGCAAAATACAATGATCTTAGAGATGCATTAGAAAAACTGGAACTAAACGATTCTTCACTTCAATTTGAGCCGGAAACCTCTCAAGCATTAGGCTTTGGCTTCCGATGCGGTTTCCTTGGACTTCTGCACATGGAAATTATCCAGGAACGTATTGAACGTGAATTTAAAATCGATCTTATTACAACAGCTCCGAGTGTAATCTACGATGTTCATTTAGAAAATGGAGAATCTCTGAAGATTGATAACCCATCTTTAATGCCTGATGCACAAAAAGTAAATCGTGTAGAAGAACCTTTTGTAAAGGCGACGATCATGGTGCCAAATGATTACGTTGGTGCTGTTATGGAGCTTTCCCAAGCAAAACGTGGTAATTTTATTGATATGCAATACATGGATGATAGCCGTGTCAATGTAGTGTATGAGATTCCTTTAGCTGAAATTGTTTATGACTTTTTCGATCAATTAAAATCAAGCACGAAAGGGTATGCCTCTTTCGACTATGAATTAATTGGCTATAAGGAATCCAAGCTTGTAAAGATGGAGATCTTACTCAATAATGAAAAAGTTGATGCGCTTAGCTTTATTGTACACCGCGACTTTGCTTACGACCGCGGTAAAATCATTGTAGAAAAACTGAAAGAATTAATTCCAAGACAGCAATTCGAGGTGCCGATTCAAGCGGCAATCGGACAAAAAATCGTGGCTCGTTCAACGATAAAAGCAATGCGTAAAAACGTTCTTGCGAAATGCTATGGTGGAGATATTTCCCGTAAGCGTAAGCTGCTTGACAAGCAAAAAGAAGGTAAAAAGCGCATGAAGCAGGTTGGATCTGTCGAAGTCCCACAAGAAGCGTTCATGGTCCTTCTGAAAATGGACGAATCAGATAAATAAAACGCCACTTTGATCAAGGAGAATTTTTCCTAATCCGGGTGAAAGGGGAGAGAGCTTTTCATAACATTGCGCTCATCCCCTTTTTGCATGAAAAAAAGAAGGTGTTAAAAATGACAACAGCAGCCTATATTCATATTCCTTTCTGTCACCACATTTGTCATTATTGTGATTTTAATAAGGTTTTTTTAAAAAATCAGCCAGTGGATCAATATATTGAACAGCTTGCGCAGGAAATGAAGATGCGCGTCAGCAAATCAGATCAGCCGTTCACCAGCATCTTTGTAGGAGGAGGAACGCCAACAGCTCTCAGTGCCGCACAGCTGGAGCAATTGTGCGTGTCGATTAAGGAAACACTTTCTTTTAATGAGGAGATCGAATATACCTTTGAGGCCAATCCTGGTGATTTATCAATGGATAAGATCAAGATATTAAAAGACCACGGTGTTAATCGATTAAGCTTTGGTGTTCAATCCTTTAATGACGAACTGTTAGAGAAAATCGGGCGCAACCATCGTGCAATAGATGTCAAGCGCTCAATTGAGGATGCACAAATAGCCGGATTTACTAATATCAGCATTGATTTGATCTATTCATTACCCACTCAAACCTTGAAGGATTTTGAACATACAATTGATCATGCTTTGGCACTCGATCTGCCGCATTATTCCGGTTATTCACTCATTGTAGAACCAAAGACTGTATTCTATAATTTGCTTAGGAAAGGAAAACTGCCTCTTCCGGGTGAGGATATAGAAGCGAGCATGTACGAGCTTTTAATGGAGAAGATGGAGGCTCATGGACGTAAACAATACGAAATTAGTAATTTTGCAAGGCCTGGCTATGAGAGTAAACATAATCTTGTTTATTGGGATAATGATGAATATTATGGTTTTGGTGGAGGAGCTCACGGTTACGTTAATGGCATACGATATTCAAATATTGGTCCAGTTAAAAAATATATGGATTCTATTTATGCCGGCCAGCTGCCAACGATGCACGAGCATCCCGTCACTAAAAATGAAAAGATGGAAGAAGAAATGTTCCTCGGGTTACGCAAAATTGAGGGCGTATCACTCTCAAGGTTCAAGGAACGTTTTGATCTGTCGGTGCAAGATCTCTTTGGGGAATCAATAGCAGAAATGACGTCCAAGGGATGGCTTGAAACGAAGGACGATCGCATGCGTTTAACGAAACAGGGACGTTATTTAGGAAATGAAGTGTTTCAATCATTTATCGGGGTAATCTAACTAATTGACAGCAATTCGCTGATTTGATAAGTTATTACTAGAATTAGCACTCGTTCAAATAGAGTGCTAACAGAGGTGATGAAGGTTGTTAAGCGATAGACAATTGCTAATACTGCAGGTTATCATTGACGACTTTATCCGTTCTGCTCAGCCTGTCGGATCGAGAAGTCTGTCAAAAAAAGATGGAATACAGTACAGCTCGGCCACCATCCGTAACGAAATGTCGGATCTTGAAGAAATGGGTTTTTTAGAAAAGACCCACACTTCATCAGGCCGGGTTCCATCCGAGAAAGGGTATCGATTTTATGTTGACCACTTACTTTCTCCACAAAAATTACAGCAGCAAGATATTTCCTTGATCCACTCAATCTTTGCTGACAGAATTTATGAAATGGAAAGAATTGTGCAACGCTCTGCAAAGATCTTATCAGAATTAACAAATTATACATCCATTATATTAGGTCCAAATTCACAGCAAAACAGAGTGAAAAAACTTCAAGTGGTTCCTCTGCATGATGACACGGCTATTGCCATTATTGTCACAGATACAGGCCATGTTGAAAATAGAAGGTTTTCTCTGCCTAAAGGAACTAACGCCGATGAACTTGAAAAAATGGTGCGTCTCCTAAACGATCAGCTTGTTGGAGTACCGTTAATGGACCTTCAGGATCATATTTATAAAGAGATCGCCATTTTGCTGCGTCGTCATATCGCCAATTATGACTTAATGCTGCAGGCATTTGCTGAAATCATGAATATTCCCGTGTATGACAAGCTGTTTTTTGGCGGGAAGATGAACATGATGAACCAGCCTGAATTTAGTGATATTGACAAGCTTCGGCTTCTAATGGACATGATTGAAACAGAAGAGAGTTTATATCCTTTAATTCGTCCGGCTCAAGGAGTAGGCATTCAAGTGAAAATTGGAAAAGAAAATGATAATATTGCAATGGAAAATTGCAGTCTGATAACAGCTACTTTTCCGATTGCGGGTGGACAAAAAGGATCTCTTGCTATTCTTGGTCCCACACGAATGGAATATTCACGTGTCATCAGCTTGCTTAATGTATTAAGCATGGATTTATCGAAGGCACTTTCCAGCCTTTATTTTCAATCAAAAGACGAATCCTAACAAGCAAACGAAAGTCAGAAATCGTTTGTTTTGATTTCAGACTTTTTGGCCGAATAAATATAGGTTTGTCTCTAAGAAAATGGGGAAAATAACGTGTGGCAATTAGACATGCAGGAGCGTACATCATTTCAAGGAGGTGAAACGAATGTCAGAGAAACAAACGTCTCAGGAGCCAATCGAAGATTTGAAAGCAGAACAGGAGCAGCCGGTAGCAGAGGCTGCAGAAACTGAAGAGGCTGTAGAAGTTTCTTCTGAAAACTGGGAAGCAAAGTATGAAGAAGCTGAAAACCGTTATCTTCGTCTTCGTGCTGATTTTGACAATTATCGTCGCCGAATTCAAAAGGAAGAGGAGGCGAAGGTTAAATATCGTGCTCAATCATTGATCACCGATATCCTTCCTGCACTTGACAATTTTGAACGTGCGCTGAATATAGAAGTATCAGACGAACAAACCCAATCCTTGCTTAAAGGAATGCAAATGATACACTCAAGCTTGCTTGAAGCATTAAAAGGAGAAGGGCTGGAAATAATCGAAGCTGTTGGAAAAACGTTCGATCCGCACCTTCATCAGGCAGTGATGCAAGTGTCTGAAGATGGTGTCGAGCCAAATACGGTTGTAGAGGAATTCCAAAAGGGATATCGATTGAAAGATCGAGTAATTCGCCCTTCAATGGTAAAAGTTAACGAATAAACGTTACATATTTGTATAGGAGGTATTGGAACATGAGTAAGATTATCGGAATTGATTTAGGTACTACGAACTCTTGTGTTGCTGTTCTTGAAGGCGGCGAAGCAAAAGTTATTGCTAATCCAGAAGGAAATCGTACATCTCCATCTGTTGTTGCATTTAAAAATGGAGAAAAACAAGTAGGTGAGGTTGCGAAGCGTCAATCGATCACGAACCCTAACACGATCATGTCGATTAAAAGACATATGGGAACTGGCTATAAAGTTGAAGTAGAAGGCAAAGAATACTCACCTCAAGAAATTTCAGCTATGGTTTTGCAATATATGAAATCATATGCAGAAGCATATTTAGGAGAAGAAGTAACGAAAGCAGTTATCACTGTTCCAGCTTACTTCAATGATGCAGAGCGTCAAGCGACTAAAGATGCTGGTAAAATTGCAGGACTTGAAGTAGAGAGAATCATTAATGAGCCTACAGCGGCTGCATTGGCATACGGCCTTGACAAGATGGACCAAGACCAAACAATTCTTGTCTATGACCTTGGTGGCGGTACATTCGATGTATCGATCCTTGAACTAGGCGACGGTGTATTCGAAGTGCGTTCTACTGCTGGTGACAATCGCCTTGGCGGGGACGACTTTGACCAAATGGTTATTGACTACCTAGTGGCAGAATTCAAAAAAGAAAACGGCATTGATCTTTCAAAAGATAAAATGGCGCTTCAACGCTTAAAAGATGCTGCTGAGAAAGCAAAAAAAGACTTGTCTGGTGTAACATCAACACAGATTTCTCTTCCTTTTATTACAGCGGGAGATGCTGGTCCTCTGCATTTAGAAATTACGCTGACTCGTGCTAAATTTGATGAGCTTTCAGCTAACCTTGTTGAGCGTACAATGGGACCAACTCGTCAAGCAATTAAAGATGCTGGGATGACTGCTTCTGAAATTGACAAAGTAATTCTCGTTGGTGGTTCTACTCGAATTCCGGCTGTTCAAGAAGCAATTCGCAAAGAAGTAGGAAAAGAACCTTCTAAAGGTGTTAACCCGGATGAAGTGGTAGCAATGGGTGCTGCCATTCAAGGGGGCGTTTTAACAGGAGATGTTAAAGATGTTGTTCTTCTTGACGTAACTTCGTTATCTCTTGGGATTGAAACAATGGGCGGCGTTGCTACAAAACTAATTGAGCGCAACACGACGATCCCTACATCCAAGTCACAAGTGTTCTCTACCGCTGCAGATAACCAAAATGCAGTTGATATTCATGTGCTTCAAGGAGAACGTCCAATGGCAGCTGACAATAAAACACTAGGCCGCTTCCAACTTGGAGAAATTCCTCCTGCACCACGTGGTATACCACAAATTGAAGTAACATTTGACATTGATAAAAATGGTATTGTGAACGTTAGCGCAAAAGACCTTGGTACAAATAAAGAACAACGTATTACTATTCAATCAGCATCAAGTCTTTCAGATGAAGAAATTGAACGTATGGTAAAAGAAGCAGAAGAAAATGCTGAAGCGGACAAAGCACGTAAAGAAGAAGCAGAACTTCGCAATGAAGCAGATCAGCTTGTTTTTTCTACTGATAAAACATTAAAAGACCTTGAAGGTAAAGTAGAAGAAGAAGAAAAGAAAAAAGCAGAAGATGCTCGTGACGAGTTAAAAACTGCCATCGAGAAAAATGATCTTGAAGAAATGAAGACGAAGAAAGATGCACTTCAAGAAATTGTTCAAGCATTAACAGTGAAGCTTTATGAGCAAGCTGCCCAACAGGCACAGTCTGAGCAACAAGCAGAAGGTGCTGAAGGCAAAGAAAAAGACGATGTTATTGATGCAGAATTTGAAGAAGTAGAAGATGACAAGAAATAAAGGAACTAAATTACTCGCTATCGAGTGACCTGTTCAAGAAAAAGTCAAAGTCACGGTTTCGTATGGCTTTGGCTTTTTCTATGTCAGATGAGTGATAATTCTCATTCGTCATTGCGCACACATTGCGTTCAATGTTAAAATAACCTTCATGTAAAAGGATTCGGGAGTGTGTAGAATGAGTAAAAGAGATTACTATGAAGTTCTTGGCTTATCAGAGGGAGCTTCAAAGGAAGAGATTAAAAAGGCGTATCGCCGTCTTTCAAAGAAGTATCATCCAGACATCAACAAAGCAGAGGATGCTGCAGATAAATTTAAAGAACTTAAAGAAGCATATGAAGTGCTGAGTGATGACCAAAAACGTGCTCATTATGATCAGTTTGGTCATACAAATCCAAATCAAGGCTTTGGTGGCGGAGGAGGAGCTGGTTTTGATGGCTTCGGCGGCTTCGAAGATATTTTCAGTTCTTTCTTTGGTGGCGGAGGGCGACGTCGAGACCCGAATGCTCCTAGACAAGGAAATGATCTGCAATATACCATGACCATTACTTTTAATGAAGCTGTATTTGGTAAGGAGACAGATATTGAGATCCCGCGTGAAGAAACCTGTGATACATGTGCTGGCAGCGGAGCAAAACCAGGAACCAAACCTGAAACTTGTCACCACTGTAAAGGTGCCGGGCAGCTTAATGTCGAACAGCAGACACCGTTTGGTCGTATCGTTAACCGCCGAGTTTGTCACTATTGCGAAGGTACAGGTAAGCTGATTAAAGAAAAATGCGGTACTTGCGGCGGCGCGGGTAAAGTGAAAAAACGTAAAAAGATCCACGTAAACATTCCAGCAGGTGTAGATGATGGACAGCAAATGCGTGTAAGTGGCCAGGGGGAACCAGGTATAAACGGTGGACCTGCTGGAGATTTATATATCGCCTTTAGAGTACGTGCTCATGAGATTTTTGAACGCAGTGGAGACGACATTCACTTAGACATGCCAATTACCTTTGTTCAGGCTGCACTTGGTGATGAACTGGAAGTGCCAACTATTTACGGCAAAGTTAAGTTGAAATTGCCAGCTGGTACACAGTCAGGAGCATCGTTCCGTTTAAAAGGAAAAGGCGTGAGAAATGTTCAAGGTTATGGTACAGGAGACCAGCATATTAAGGTTAGGGTTGTAACACCAAAAAAATTAACCGATGCACAAAAAAAATTGCTGCGTGAATTTGCCGATCTTAGTGGTACAGTCCCGGATGAGCAGGACGAAGGTTTCTTTGAAAAGTTTAAACGTGCATTTAAGGGTGAGTAAAGGGAATGGAGTTGGTTAAATGAAATGGTCCGAGATTAGTATTCATACAACAAACGAGGCGGTAGAGCCAATCTCGAATATTTTGCATGAAGCGGGGGCCAGTGGTGTTGTCATTGAAGATCCACAAGAGCTCACAAAAGAGAGAGTGGATAAATTCGGTGAAATTTACCAACTCGATCCCGGTGACTACCCTGAAACAGGTGTTATTGTCAAGGCTTATATTACAGTAAACAGTTTTTTAGCTGAAACAATCGACGGTATTAAACAAGCAGTTACAAACCTTGCAACCTTTGATATTGATATTGGTGCAAATAAAGTAGAGATAAGTGAAGTAGACGAAGAAGAATGGGCCACAGCATGGAAAAAATATTACACTCCAGTGAAAATCTCTGAGAAGTTTACAATTGTACCAACATGGGAAGAATACACACCGGTATCAAGTGATGAATTGATTATTGAGCTTGACCCAGGAATGGCATTTGGAACGGGTACTCATCCAACGACTGTTATGTGTATTCAGGCGCTGGAGCGAACGGTACGTGAGGGAGACCAAGTGATCGATGTAGGTACTGGATCTGGAGTCTTAAGTATTGCAGCTGCTTTGTTGAAAGCCTCCCATGTTCGTGCGCTTGATTTAGATGATGTGGCAGTTAAGGCTGCACGTGAAAATGTAGAGCTTAATCAGGTAAGTAATCGAGTTGATGTGAAACAGGGCAATCTTCTTCATGAACAAACCGAGCAGGCTGATATTATCGTTGCTAATATATTGGCTGAAGTGATTATGCTGTTTACCGAAGATGCATTCAACCTTGTAAAGTCTGGTGGTACGTTTATTACTTCGGGAATTATCCAGCAGAAAAAGCAGCTTGTTAAAGAAGGTTTGACTCATGCCGGCTTTATCATTGAAGAGGTCATCACAATGGAAGACTGGGTGGCAATCATTGCGAAGAAGCCATTTTTAAAAGAGATGGGAGAATAAAGATTGTATGCAGCGCTATTTTGTCAACCATGCACCAGATGACCAAGGAAGATTCAGCATCCTTGGAGAAGATGTTCACCACATTCAACGAGTGATGCGTATGAAGCAGGGAGAAACGCTTTATGCAGTTTTTCCTGATGAGACAAGTGTGATCGCTATAATTGAAGAGCTGACAGATGATGCTGTAAGTTGTGCAATTAAATCAGTCGAAGAAAAGTCTACAGAGCTTCCGTTGAGAATTACGATCGCACATGGATTGCCAAAATCAGATAAACTAGAATTGGTCATCCAAAAAGCGACTGAATTAGGAGCTCATTCATTCATGCCATTTATTGCAGAGCGATCGATTGTGAAATGGGATACAAAAAAAGGTGATAAAAAGGTCGATCGATGGAATAAAATCGCAAAAGAAGCGGCAGAACAATCTCATCGTCATCGCCAGCCTAATGTTTTCACGCCTCAATCCTTTAAAGAGCTTCTTGAGAAAGTAAAGACTTTTGACTTTGTCGTAGTAGCGTATGAAGAAGAGGCTAAAATAGGAGAAAAATCTCTTTTTGCTAAAACACTCAATACGGCCATGGATCATCAATCGATGTTAATTATTATTGGTCCTGAAGGCGGACTAACAGCTGATGAAGTAACTCGCCTTGAAGAAAAGGGTGCGGTTAAATGTGCGTTTGGGCCCAGGATATTAAGAACAGAGACAGCACCGCTTTATGCGCTTGCTGCAATCTCGTATCATTTTGAATTAATGAGGTGAATTAAATGGCAACTGTCGCTTTTCATACCCTTGGTTGTAAAGTTAACCATTATGAAACGGAAGCCATCTGGCAACTTTTTAAAAATAAAGGCTATGAGCGTGCGGAATATGAACATGTTTCTGATGTATATGTCATTAATACATGTACAGTTACCAATACAGGAGACAAAAAAAGCCGTCAGGTCATTCGTCGTGCCATTCGAAAAAATCCCAATGCAGTCATTGCCGTAACGGGCTGCTATGCTCAAACCTCTCCTGCAGAGATTATGGCAATCCCTGGAGTGGATATTGTAGTAGGAACTCAGGATCGAATGAAAATGCTTGATTACATTGATCAATATAAAACAGATAGACAGCCGATTAATGGTGTAACCAATATTATGAAGGCTCGTGTTTACGAGGAACTTGATGTCCCAGCATTTACAGATAGAACAAGAGCTTCTCTTAAAATTCAAGAAGGCTGCAATAATTTTTGCACATTTTGCATTATCCCTTGGGCAAGAGGACTTATGCGTTCCCGTGATCCGAAAGAGGTTATTCAACAGGCACAACAGCTGGTTGATGCGGGGTATAAGGAAATTGTGTTAACAGGAATTCACACAGGTGGATATGGAGAAGATATGAAGGACTATAACCTTGCCATGCTCTTAAAGGATTTAGAAGAGCAGGTAAAAGGGTTAAAGAGAATTCGTATATCCTCAATTGAAGCAAGTCAATTGACAGATGAAGTGATCGATGTAATTGATCGCTCTAGTATGGTTGTTCGTCATCTGCACATTCCATTACAGTCTGGTTCAAATACTGTTTTAAAGCGTATGAGACGTAAATATACAATGGAATTTTTTGCTGAAAGACTGGAAAAGCTTAAAAAGGCACTTCCAGGTCTTGCGGTAACATCAGACGTAATTGTTGGTTTCCCTGGAGAAACGGAAGAAGAATTTATGGAAACCTATCAATTTATAAAAGATCAAAAATTCTCCGAGCTTCATGTGTTCCCTTATTCAAAACGAACAGGAACACCAGCTGCAAGAATGGACGATCAGGTTGATGAGAATGTTAAAAATGAACGCGTACATCGACTAATTGCTCTGTCAGACCAGCTTGCTAAGGAATATGCTTCTTCATTTGAAGGTGAAGTATTAGATGTGATTCCTGAAGAGCTTCATAAAGATGATCCAACGGGCCGTTTGTATGAAGGCTATACAGATAATTATTTAAAAGTTGTATTTCCTGCAACTGAAGAAATGATTGGTAAGATTGTAAAAGTTAAAATAACGAAAGCTGGCTATCCATATAACGAAGGGGAATTCGTTCGCGTAATGGAAGCTGCAGAAGCTTCAGGCTATTAATCAATAATCAGTTTAGCCATCTTTGATGTTCGTGCCATAAGAATGATCAAAAGGGTCCGATATAGAATCGGATCTTTTTGGTCAACATATTGATCTTCAACTCGTTATTTATTCTGTCACATGGTATGATAGGTACGTACAACTTATTCAAAGGAGAATGGATATGACTTCTATCGCAAAGATGATTGACCATACATTACTAAAACCAGAAGCAACACAAGAGCAGATTGCACTATTGTGCAATGAGGCTCGTGAATACCATTTTATGTCGGTATGCGTAAATCCTTCATGGGTTCGTTTTTCCAGTGAACAGCTTGCAGGATCTGACGTAAAGGTTTGCACGGTAATTGGCTTTCCTTTAGGAGCATCCGCTACAGAAACGAAAGCTTTTGAAGCAAAGAAAGCGATCGAAGATGGTGCAACTGAAGTTGATATGGTGATCAACATTGGTGCACTTAAAAGTGGCAAATTCGAAGCTGTACAGCAGGATATCCAAGCTGTTGTTGCTGCAGCGAAAGGAAAAGCGCTTACTAAAGTAATTATTGAAGCATCCCTGCTTACTGAAGAGGAAAAAGTGCGTGCGTGTGAGCTAGCTGTTGCTGCAGGTGCAGATTTTGTTAAAACATCAACTGGGTTCTCAACAGGAGGCGCTACGGTTGAAGACATTCGTCTTATGAGAAAAACAGTAGGTCCAGACATCGGTGTAAAAGCATCTGGCGGCGTACGTTCGACTGATGATGCAAACAGCATGATCGAAGCAGGTGCTTCTCGAATTGGTGCAAGCTCGGGTGTTCAAATTCTGCAGGGATTAGTTTCAGAAAACGATTATTAATTAATCCTTCTTAAATGTGGTTGACCGAAAACGGACGTTATATTATACTAGATAAGTACATGGGTCATCCATGAATGCCAGTAAGTATCCCTATCTTACTGCATGCAATGAAGGATAACTGCTTGTTATTCTCTTTGCTTGAACTTGTAAGTGTAGTGTGTTCGGAGGGAGGGAAAGAGAGATGTCGAAAACGGTTATTCGTAAAAACGAATCGATTGAAGATGCTCTTCGCCGCTTCAAAAAGACTACATCAAAGGCTGGAACTTTACAAGAGTTCAGAAAACGCGAATTCTATGAAAAGCCAAGCGTGAAGCGTAAGAAAAAGTCTGAAGCAGCAAGAAAGCGTAAGTTCTAATTTGGAATAGAGGGTGCCTGAATTGAGTCTTCTTGAGCGTCTTAATCAAGACATGAAAATAGCGATGAAAAACAAAGAGAAAGATAAACTTTCTGTCATTCGTATGGTCAAAGCATCCTTGCAAAATGAGGCAATTAAGCTCGGTAAGCAAGATCTTGCTGAAGATGAAGCACTGACTGTTCTTTCACGTGAACTTAAGCAGAGGAAAGACTCTTTCCAAGAATTCAAAAAAGCTGGTCGTGATGACTTAGCTGATAAGCTTGTATCCGAGATTGCGCTAATTGAAACCTATATGCCTCGTCAGTTGACAGATGAGGAACTATCTCAAATTGTTGCTGAAACGATTGAGGAAGTTCAAGCATCAACTAAGGCTGATATGGGTAAGGTAATGAATGCGGTCATGCCGAAAGTAAAAGGCAAAGCGGATGGTGGACGAGTGAATGCACTTGTTCAGCAGCAATTATCATAAAATAGCTGATCACATACATTTGTTTTCAGTCAATTAATAAACAAGCCGTGATGGGTTGCCTATCACGGCTTGATTACTGATTGATGTTAAGGCACAATGTAGAGGGATCAGCTTTTTTTTGCACAACCTGCAAACTTTTTGAAACTTTCTTGAGATTCCTGCGTACATACTAATAAGAGTATTTAAGTTCAAGAAGGGGGGATTTATTTGATTCGTAAAGGTACACTATTCTTTCTAATGTTTGCTATCGTGTTTTCCTTTGCCTCGATTTTTCAACCCGTAAAAGCAGCAGAAGAAGTTGTTTATATAGTGCCCCTGGAAAAAGAAGTGGAAAGAGGCTTAGCCGCATTTTTAGAACGATCGATAGAGGAAGCTGAAGAGGCGGATGCTGATGCGATTATTTTCGATATCAATACGCCGGGCGGTGCGGTCACTGCAGCAACTGAAATATCAGAAATTTTCAATAAAACAGAGTTAGAAACGATTGCTTTTGTGAATCCTGATGCAATCTCTGCAGGTGCATATATTGCCCTCAATGCAGATGAGATCTACATGACTCAATCTGGAAAAATGGGCGCGGCCTCTATCATTGATTCCGCTGGAAATGAAGCAGATAATAAAGCTCAAAGCTACTGGCTGTCTGCTATGGAAACAGCTGCTGAATCCAGTAATCGGGATCCCAAAATTGCTATGGCAATGGCGGATGAAACGATAGACTTGTCAGAGTATGACCTTCCTCAAAGACAGCTGTTGACCTTAACCGCAACGAAGGCGTATGAAGTGGGGTATTCTGAAGGAACAGTAGCGAACCTTGACGCATTGTTGGATCAGCTAGGTTATACAGATGCTGAAGTTCGTACAATCGAGCCGACCTTCCTTGAAAACTTGGCTCGTTTTATTACACATCCAGTCGTTGTGCCTATTCTACTTTCTATTGCGGGATTAGGACTTGTGGTTGAACTGTACTCACCTGGATTTGGCGTACCTGGAATAATGGGAATATCGTCGTTGCTTCTATTTTTCTATGGTCACCTCGTTGCTGGCTTAGCAGGGTTTGAGGTTGTATTCCTTTTCTTAATTGGAGTAGCGCTGATCATTGCAGAGTTCTATATCCCAGGTGGCATTGTTGGTATTATAGGTTTAATTGCAGTACTGGCAAGTATTTTGCTCGCGGGCAGCAGTATCGTGTTTATGGGCATTGCCCTTTCTATTGCACTGCTCGTAGCAGTAATTGGGATGGTGATCATGGTGAAATTCCTGGGTAAAAATCTGCATCTTTTAAAAAAGTTCATTCTGAGTGATTCAACTAGCACCGAGAGTGGGTATGTTTCCAACGTTAACCGACTTGAGCTTATTGGGAAAATCGGTGTGACCAGAACACCTCTTCGTCCTTCCGGAACAATTGTTATTGATGATGAACCAATCGATGCAGTCACAGAAGGCGGCTATATTGATAGGCAAAAAAATGTTAAGGTAGTAAAAGTAGAAGGTTCTCGAATTGTTGTTCGAGAAGTTGACTAATTAAAAGGAGTGAGTGATTAAAATGACAGTTGAAGCAATCATGTTAGTAGTAATTATCGCAGTAGCAATTATTCTATTAAGCGTGTTGTTTACCTTTGTTCCTGTTGCATTATGGATTTCTGCATTAGCAGCAGGTGTTAAGGTAAGTATTTTCACCTTAATCGGAATGAGACTAAGAAGGGTTATTCCGAACCGCGTCATTAACCCAATGATTAAAGCATCAAAAGCAGGTATTAATGTGTCTATTAATCAGCTTGAAAGTCACTATCTTGCTGGTGGTAACGTTGACCGTGTAATAAACGCACTAATTGCGGCTCAGCGTGCAAATATTGAGCTTAGCTTTGAGCGTTGTGCTGCGATTGACCTGGCTGGTCGTGACGTACTGCAGGCCGTTCAAATGAGTGTTAATCCAAAAGTAATCGAGACACCCTTTATCGCGGGTGTTGCTATGAATGGGATTGAAGTGAAGGCAAAAGCACGTATTACAGTGCGCGCTAATATCGAACGTCTTGTCGGTGGTGCTGGTGAAGAGACCATTGTAGCCCGTGTCGGTGAGGGGATTATCAGCACAATCGGTTCAAGTTTAGACCATAAAAAAGTACTTGAAAATCCAGATATGATCTCTCAAACCGTATTAGGAAAAGGGTTAGACTCTGGTACAGCATTTGAAATTCTATCCATTGATATTGCTGATGTTGACATCGGTAAAAATATCGGTGCCGAGCTTCAAAAAGAACAAGCTGAAGCTGATAAGAATATTGCTCAAGCAAAAGCGGAAGAGCGTCGTGCAATGGCCGTAGCACAAGAGCAAGAAATGAAGGCCCGCGTAGAAGAAATGAGAGCAAAAGTAGTGGAAGCAGAAGCAGAAGTACCTCTAGCGATGTCAGAAGCTCTTCGCGAAGGAAACATTGGTGTTATGGACTACATGAATTATAAAAATATCGATGCCGATACAGGTATGAGAGATTCAATTGGCCAAATGTCGTCCGGTGGAAAAAAAGAAGATTTAAAGAATAAGAAAGAGCAGTGATGATCCGGAAGGGAGGATCACTAAATGGAAGCGATAATCTTTATGGTCATAGCAGCCATCGTTGGTTTGATCAATAATCAAAAGAAAAAGCAGGTAGAAGAGTCACAACCAAAGCCCGTTCCTTCAGCACAGAAGCAAACTGAGCAAAGGCCTGCTCGCGAACGCACAAGAAATTTCGGACAACAGCTGGATCGTTCAGCGAGTGAATTGGAGAAAGAGTATGAAAAACAGCGATCAGATATAGAAAATTCAAAACCGAAGAAAGTTCCTGTTGATGAACCGTCTTCAATGTTTCTATCCCGTGAAGAAAATCGCCTTAAAGAAGAACTTGAAAATCGTAAACAAGCGGCAATGGTTGTTAAAAAATTAAATATTGAAAATTTATCCATTAAAGATGGTTTAAATCAGCAAAATTTAGTGAACGGGATTATTTTATCAGAAATCCTGGGCCCTCCTCGTGCAAAGAAATCCTATGCGCAGAGAATGCGTCGTTAAAAAAGTTATGAACCCCCAATCCTTCTCATATAGTTGAGAGGAGAGGGGGTTCTTTTTGTATGTCTGATTGGCTGATGAAAGCAAAGCAAAGGGTCGGAAAATCTTTGCATCTGCCTGATGATCTATTGTTTGATTTGCCTAGGATGACATGGATTGGTTCCTTCCTCTTACATATTGAAAATCATAAAGGCTTGCTTCGAGTGGAAGTGGATCATATATGGATTGAAGTTCACGGAGGCCGAATCGAGGTGGAGGGAACTTCTATGACCATACTATCCATGGTAGCAGGTGAAATGACGATCAAAGGTGAGATTGATCTAGTCCGCTATAGACGTCAGCAAGGTGGAGAGCCTAAATGAAGAGAATACTGCCAGGAACCGTTTTAGTTACCGTCAAAGGAGACGCTCATGCAATCGTGATTCGACGATTACACGAGGCTGGTGTACCGCTGCGACAAATTAAAGTTATCCAGGCAAATAAAATAGAATTTTTGGTTACCATTCAATCTTTGTCTGCAGTTCGAAAGGCGGCTTATCGGTCTGGATGTCGAATCGATCTTAAACAGTCTGGTGGTCTGGTTTTTTTTGCGAAAAAAATGTTTACTATTCGATCGTTTTTATTATGGATGCTTATTGCAGTCGGCATTGTTATTGTCCTTTCTCAGTTTCTATGGTCCATAGAATTGGCGGGAGCAACCCCGGAAATACAACAGGAGGTGAAAGAGGCATTAAAAGAACAGGGTATTCGGTCTGGTCGCTTGCAGCGGTCTTTACCTAAAGAAAATGATGTTGCTTCTGCCTTATATAAGCATGTAGACAAGCTTTCCTGGATGGGGATGGAATGGAAAGGAACAACGTTAATCATTCGATTAAAAGAAAAGCAAGGCATGTTATTTGAAGAGAATAATCAGCCTTCTCATATTGTAGCTGCCAAAACTGGTACGATTCAATCGATGTTAATTGAAGCAGGGCAGCCAATTGAAAAAGTGAATAGTGTGGTGAAAAAAGGTCAAATTATTGTTTCCGGTCTGGTAGGAAGAGAAGAAGATCAGAAAGCAGTTGCTTCCAAAGGAGTTGTATTAGCGGAGACATGGTATGAAGTTAATGTTGCAATGCCCTTAACTTTGACCAGAGAAGAATTAACTGGTGAAGAGACTACAAGAATGTACCTGCATTTTCAAGATTGGAGATCTCCTCCTTTGCACATAAAGCCTGTACCATATAAGCGATCAATTGAAGAGGTAACAGAACATGATTTTAAATTATTTGGAAAAGAGCTTCCTTTTAGACGTTCTAACGTTCATTATTTAGAAGTTGAACGGAAAAAAGAGTCGATTGATCGAAAACAAGCCATAAACATCGCTTTGAAGGTAGCAAGAAAAGAGGTGCTTTCATTGATTGGAGGAATAGGTCATATTCAAAATGAAAAAATTTTGCATGAACAAATTGAGAATGGTAAAGTTAAGTTAACAATCTATTTTCAAACGATTGAGGATATTGCAGAAGTAAAACCTTTTACCGAGGAGACACGCGAATGACAGATGAAAGAATGAACATTGATTTACCATTAGAGGATCCAAATGAGGCTGTGGCTCTTTTTGGGACGGCAGATGCTCACTTAAAAACCATAGAGAACGAACTTCAGGTGTCCATTATTTCGAGAGGAGAGACGATTCGCATTACGGGTGCTAAAGAACAGATCGAGCTGGCCGAGCAGGTTTTAACTCAACTGTTAAAGGTAATTCGTAAGGGTGTGCAAATAAGCCAGAGAGATGTTATGTATGCGGTCCAACTAGCTCAAAGAGGTACCATTGAATATTTTGATGAGATGTATGATGAAGAAATCACAAAAAGTGCAAATGGGAAGCCAATTCGTGCGAAAACCATGGGCCAGCGTCAATATGTTACGTCCATTCGAAAGCATGATCTTGTATTTGGAATTGGACCTGCTGGGACAGGTAAAACATATTTAGCTGTTGTAATGGCCGTTCACGGATTAAAAAGCAACAAGGTGAAGCGAATAATTTTAACTAGGCCAGCTGTTGAAGCCGGAGAAAGCCTAGGCTTTCTGCCCGGTGACTTAAAAGAAAAGGTCGATCCTTATTTGCGGCCTTTATATGATGCGCTAAATGATGTTCTAGGTGCAGAGCATACACAGCGCCTCATCGAAAGAGGAACCATTGAAATCGCGCCGCTGGCTTATATGCGTGGACGAACACTTGACGACGCGTTTGTCATATTGGATGAAGCTCAGAATACTACTCGTGCACAGATGAAGATGTTTCTAACAAGACTTGGATTTGGTTCAAAGATGGTGATTACTGGAGATCAAAGTCAAGTGGATCTGCCAAAAGGTGTAGAATCAGGTCTGATAGCCGCTCAGTATATTCTAAAGGATGTCAAAGGCATAGCATTCAATTATTTAGAACAAACGGACGTTGTACGACATCCTCTTGTTGGACGAATAATTGGAGCCTATGAGGAAAAAGAATCAAAATAAAGAAATAGTAGTAGACAAAATCTGTTCATTTTCTTTCAGGAGATGGGCAGATTTTTCATTTTTCAATGTAGTTTATCTGCTATACTAACCGTATACGTTGAAAGATTACTGACAAAAGTAATGTAGGTATTTATGATAATAAATTCTATAATTTTACATTATTGGCTTGATTTCTACTTAAAGGGAGCTTCCTCGGGCTATCGCTCACTTTATCTATTGGAGCGTGATTTGAAATGGAGTATTGGATTCGGCGAATACGAACACTGCTTAGTTATCGTTTATTTACGTTGCTGCTTTTGGGAATTGTAGCTGCCTTAACTTTCTTATTGTTATTTAGTAATGTGCGGGTTGAAACCTATAACATCCGTTTGTTTTCTGTGTCCGAAGAAACGATTCGATCTCCCAAGACGATTATAGATGAACAGAGGACTGAAATTGAACAGCAACGTGCAGCAGCAGAAGTGGCAGACATTTATGTTTTCCGGCCAGAAATTGTGGATAATAGAACATCACTTATTGGGTCAATCTTTGACTTTGCTACAGAGTTTAACATAGATTTACAACAGGAGGACAATCGAGCCGCATCGGATCAAGTCACGGATGACATGCTTGAAGACTTAAAGGATGCCTTATCAGCTGATGTGTCTGAGAACGTTACGACAGCAATTGATGATCATGTATTTGAAGTATTATTAGCTACACCTGATTCAGAGCTTGAAAACATCAAGAATATCGTGTTGAATCAAATAGATTTAACAATGGATAGTCCGATTAAAGCGGACGAAATTACAGCAAGTAGAAACCAAATAGAAAATCAACTGCTGAGCTTCTCCATAGAAGAAAATCTTAGACAGGCGGTAACTGCACTCGGTCAATTTGCCATTGTCGAAACAAATATATTTGATGAAGAACAGACTGAGGCAATAAGAGAACAAGCGAGAGGAGCAGTCGATCCGGTTCAAATCCTTGAGGGGCAAGTAATTGTTCAAGAAGGCTATTTAATTGACCGCGATATCTATCGCCAGCTTGAAGCACTCGGTCTAACAATGAATAATGAAACGATTACCCCATTGCTTGGTGTTTTGTTATTTTCTTTTATTGTTGTTGCTGTACTTTATTTTCATTTTTCATCATGGAATATTGAAGAGGAAAAAAAGCAAAACTACTTAACGCTTGTTAGTATGATCTTTCTGTTAACACTTAGTTTAATGAAGGTAACAGAGCTTGTGAGAGAATTAGATTTGATGGAAATAGGATATATATTTCCTGTAGCCATTGCCAGCATGCTTATTCGAAGTATGATAAATACAAGACTGGCACTTGTTGTCACGATTTTGCTGGCAGCTAGCGGCAGCATTGTTTTTAATGACAGTCTTACAGGCTCGATTAATGTTGAAATTGCTCTTTATTTCTTATTTAGTGGACTGGCGGGAATTTTATTTCTATCACATGCGACAAGGAGAACGCATTTTTTAAGAGCAGGGTTATTTGTAGGAGCTGCTAATGTACTGATCTTATTTTCGATGTTATTAATGGAAAACGTACAATATACAATTATGGACTTTCTTTATTATTTCTTATTTGCAAGTGTTGCTGGCTTAATGGCATCTATTTTAACGATCGGCTTGCTGCCTTTATTTGAAGCTGGATTTGGGATATTATCAATGATGAAGTTAGTTGAACTTTCGAATCCGAATCATCCGTTATTAAAAAGAATTTTGACGGAAGCCCCAGGTACATATCACCATAGTGTCATGGTTGCCAATTTGGCAGAATCAGCTTGTGAAGCAATTGGGGCAAATGGCTTGCTTGCTCGAGTTGGCTGCTATTATCATGATATTGGTAAAACGAAACGACCGCATTATTTTATTGAAAACCAAATGAATAGTCAAAACCCTCATGATCGTCTCAGTCCTGAAGCATCAAGAGATATTATAATCTCACATTCCCTTGAGGGGGCTGAAATGCTTCGCAAGTATAAATTGCCTAAGGAATTTGTCGATATTGCAGAACAGCACCACGGTACCACGCTTTTAAAGTTTTTTTATTATAAAGCAAAAAACGATGGGGAAGATGTGTATGAGGAGGATTACCGATATCCAGGACCTAAGCCTCAAACGAAAGAAACAGCTGTTATTTCAGTAGCCGATAGTGTTGAAGCGGCAGTTCGTTCAATGAAAGATCCTACATCGGAAAAAATTAAAGAGTTAGTACATTCTATTGTGCAGGATCGATTAAAAGACGGACAATTCAATGAATGCGACATAACCTTAAAAGAAATCGAAACCATCAAACGGGTATTCTGCGAGACATTAAATGGGATTTTCCATTCAAGAATTGAGTATCCAGAATTTAAAAAAGAACAAGAAAGGAAGGCGCAAGCATGACGATACAGATTGATTTTCTAGACGAAACGAATGAACTGGAGGATATGGATACTGAACTTGTTCAAGCTTTATTAAATTTTGCTGCTAATAAAGAAGGTATTCCTGCAGACAGCGAATGCTCCGTGACATTTGTGACGAGCGAACGCATCAAAGAAATAAATCGCGAATACCGCCAAAAAGATCAGCCTACAGATGTTATATCATTTGCTATGGAGGAAGAAGGAGAGGGAGAAGTGAGGATTGTTGGTGGGGAAGACATTCCGCGTATGCTGGGGGATATCATTATCTCTGTTGAGGTAGCAAGAAAACAAGCAACAGAATATGATCATTCTTTTTCTAGAGAGCTTGGATTTTTAGCACTTCATGGATTTCTTCATCTGCTGGGTTATGACCATATAGACAAAAAGGATGAAGAGAAAATGTTTGGTCGTCAAACAGCACTGCTGGAGGAATTCGGCCTAACGAGGTCATAATACATGGACTATGAAAGATTGGTTGCTTCATTCAAATATGCTTGGCAAGGGATTGTTGATGTATGGCAGAATGAACAAAATTTTCGTATACATGCCTGCGTTGCATTGACTATGGTAGTACTGGGCTTTGTGTTCTCTCTTAATGCGATTGAATGGCTTTTTGTTATATTGGCTATTACAGGTGTATTATCAACGGAGCTTATGAACACGGCCGTAGAGCGAAGCGTTGATCTTATTACACGTGAGCAGCATCCTTTAGCTAAACGGGCTAAGGATGCTTCAGCAGCAGCTGTATTAATTTATGCTTGTATGGCGTTTATTGTAGGTATTGTCATTTTTGTTCCAAAAATAATCAAATGGTGCCTTGTTTTTTTCTAATTCAGCTACATTAGGGCTAAACTTGTGACGATGCATTTCTTTTCGGATAAAATGTAGTACAATAAATGATACGTTGAGTAGCTTTTTTCCGAATCAAGAAAAAAGCGATCATTGGTTGTAACTGGCTGGGCGTGAAAATCCCCAGAGAGTTATTGACTGACCTGAAGGAGAGCTGCAGTAATGAACAAAAAAACGTTAATGGAAGAAGCTAAAGCAGCGCGTGAAAAAGCGTATGTACCTTACTCCAAATTTAAAGTAGGGGCTGCCCTGCTAACAAAAGACGGTCGGATTTATCATGGCTGTAATATTGAAAATGCTGCGTATAGCATGTGTAATTGTGCAGAGCGTACAGCGTTATTTAAAGCGGTGTCAGAGGGAGATCGCCACTTTGAGGCTATTGCTGTTGTGGCAGATACTAAGCGGCCTGTACCGCCTTGCGGAGCCTGCAGACAGGTTATTTCAGAACTATGTAATCAAGATATGAAAGTATACTTAACAAACTTGCACGGGGATGTCCAGGAGCTGACAGTTGCTGAGTTATTACCTGGAGCTTTTTCACCGGAGGATTTACATGACGAATCAGACAAAGTATAAATCAGGATTTATATCTATTATCGGAAGACCAAATGTTGGTAAATCAACATTTCTGAATCGAGTAATCGGGCAGAAGATCGCGATAATGAGCGATAAGCCACAGACAACCCGTAATAAAATTCAAGGGGTATTAACATTACCCGAAAGTCAAATGATTTTTATTGATACTCCAGGCATCCATAAGCCAAAGCATAAGCTTGGTGACTTTATGATAAAAATGGCAACGAATACGTTTCGTGAAGTTGATTTAATTCTATTCATGGTTAACGTGGACGAGGGGTTAGGTCGAGGTGATCAATATATTATGGAGCTGCTCCAAGGGATTAAAACACCTGTATTCCTGGTGTTGAATAAAATTGATAAAATTCATCCAGACGAGCTCCTGCCGATGATCGATAATTACCGCAAGCGTCAGGAATTTACAGAAATTGTTCCTATATCGGCGTTAGAGGGAAACAACGTGGAGACGCTGCTTGATCAAATTCAAGCCAATCTTCCTGAGGGACCTCAGTATTACCCGGCGGATCAAATTACGGATCACCCGGAACGATTTATCATTTCTGAGCTTATTCGTGAGAAGGCTCTTCATCTTACAAGAGAAGAAATTCCTCACTCTATAGCTGTTGCTATTGAAAAAATAAGTAAAGAAGAAGGAAAAGAACTGATCAATGTCATGGCTTCTGTTATTGTTGAGAGAGATTCCCAAAAAGGCATAATTATTGGGAAACGAGGAGCCATGCTAAAAGAAATTGGTCAGCGAGCACGGGAAGATATTGAGCATTTGCTAGGTTCAAAAGTATATCTCGAATTATGGGTAAAGGTTCAAAAAGACTGGCGAAACAAAGCTTCCAGCCTTCGAGACTTCGGCTTCAAAGAGGACGACTATTAAGAGTTAAATGCAGTAGCAGGGCGATGGTTGCTGTCGGAAGGAATGGTAAATGTTACGTGCCATGATTGAGTCTGTCGGGTGGAACAATAAAGTACATCAGGTCGTAAAGTTAATTCATGGATAAAACATGAAAGGACGTGAGACGTATGCTTGATTTTACCTGGAAAGTATTTAGTAAGACTGGGAATATTGATACGTATCTTCTACTGAAAGAGATAGAAGAGCAGGACGAAATCCGGTCAGACATGCTTATAACAGAAGAAGAATGGCAGTCACAAACCTTCCCGCAACATTAATTAGCTTGGTTTGCCGCTCTACTTAAGCGGGGAGGATTGTCAAATGCTCCAGAAATGTGAAGGTATCGTGATTCGAACAAATGATTATGGTGAATCAAATAAAGTAGTCACCATTTATACAAGAGAGCTTGGCAAAATAGCCGTCATGGCAAGGGGAGCTAAAAAAGCGAATAGCAGATTATCTGCTGTGTCTCAGCTTTTTACATATGCTCATTTTTTATTCCAAAAAGGTTCAGGAATGGGAACGCTCCAGCAGGGAGATATGATCGCATCCTGGCGAATAATTAAAGAGGACTTGTTTAAAGCTGCTCATGCATCATATATGGCCGATCTATTGGATAAAGCAGTAGAGGATAATAAAATAAACCCTTTTTTATTCGAGCTTTTTTTACAGTGCTTATCCTTTATTAATGAAGGATATGACGAAGAAGTGATTTGTTTTATCTTTGAAATGAAGCTGCTCCCTGTATATGGTGTTCAACCTGTATTAGATCAATGCGCAAACTGTGGTGAAACGGAAGGGCAGTTTGGATTTTCAATTCGTGAAAATGGTCTATTATGTCACCGTTGTGCTCACATTGATGATTTTAGGCTTCGTGTATCAGAACAAACGATTCGATTGCTGAGGCTATTTTATGTTTTCGATTTGTCTAGGCTGGGAACCATTTCAGTCCAGGATAAAACGAAACAAGAGCTGCGGCAGGTTATTCGAACATACTATGACGAATATGTAGGTGTATATGTTAAGTCCAGATATTTTCTTGAACAGCTTGACCGTATGAAGGAGTTATTACAAGAAAAGAAAGTGGAAGATGATATACGTGATGAAAAAGGAAGCTAGCCATAATGGTTAGCTTCCTCTCCTTTTGATTAAAATTGAATTTCTTTTGTTAAGAAGGCTTTTACTTCAGAGATTGGCATTCTCACCTGCTCCATTGAATCACGATGACGAACGGTTACTTGTTTGTCCTCTAATGAATCAAAGTCAAAGGTAATACAGAATGGAGTTCCAATTTCGTCTTGGCGACGGTAACGCTTCCCGATGGACTGAGACTCATCAAAGTCAACCATAAAGTCTGCAGCCAGCTCCTGGTGCACTTTAGCGGCTTCTTCACTAAGCTTTTTAGACAGAGGAAGTATAGCTGCTTTAAACGGTGCAATGGCAGGATGGAAACGCAAAACTGTACGGCTTTCGTTTTCAAGCTCCTCCTGCTCAAAAGCATTACATAAGAATGCAAGTGTTACACGGTCTGCACCCAGTGATGGTTCGATGCAATAAGGGACAAAACGCTCATTTGTTTGAGGGTCAATGTAGGTGAAATCCTCACCTGAATGCTCCATATGCCGTTTCAAATCAAAATCAGTACGATCTGCAATCCCCCAAAGCTCACCCCAGCCAAATGGGAAGCGATATTCAATATCGGTAGTTGCATTGCTGTAGTGAGATAGCTCATCTTCATCATGGTCTCGCAAGCGCATGCTGTCTTCTTGCATTCCCAGGTTTAGCAGCCAGTTTTTACAAAATTCACGCCAGTAGCTGTGCCATTCAAGATCTTCACCTGGCTTACAGAAAAATTCTATCTCCATTTGTTCAAATTCTCTTGTACGGAAGGTAAAATTCCCTGGTGTTATTTCATTTCTAAAGCTTTTTCCGATTTGACCAATTCCAAATGGAACTTTCTTTCTCATGGTACGCTGTACATTTTTAAAGTTAACAAAGATTCCTTGTGCTGTTTCCGGACGAAGAAAGATCTCGTTCGTCGATGCCTCGGTAACGCCTTGGAATGTTTTAAACATCAAATTAAATTGACGGATTTCCGTAAAGTCTTTGCTTCCGCAGTTTGGACAAGAGATATCATGTTCAATGATTAGCTCTTGCATTCTTGAGAATGGAAGACCGTCAACAATCAATTCCTGACCTTTGGCTTCAATGGCTGATTCAATTAATTTATCAGCACGATGTCTTGATTTACAGTGTTTACAATCAAGCATTGGGTCATTGAAGTTACCAACGTGACCAGATGCTTCCCATGTTTTTGGATTCATTAAAATCGCGGCGTCAAGACCGACATTGTATGGTGATTCTTGAATGAACTTTTTCCACCATGCTTTTTTAATATTGTTTTTAAGCTCGACCCCTAGCGGACCGTAATCCCATGTGTTTGCAAGTCCACCATAAATTTCAGAACCTGGAAACACAAATCCTCTATGCTTTGCTAATTGTACAATTTCTTCCATTGATGACATATACAGCTCTCCTTTTAGTTCATTTTACATAAAAAAGCTCCGTCCCTAGGCTTATTATAAGCCTAGGGACGGAGCATCATGTCCGCGGTTCCACCCTAGTTGATGCGCTGGGCGCATCCACTTTCATCATTGCATTGCTCAGGAACGCCATTTCCTTGCTTGCTAGGCTTTCACTATCCCTAGTCGCTTTATTTTGTGCAAGTACTCATTTTCCTTCATTGCGCATCATATAGTTAAAGCTGATATGAATTATCCTACCACGAAGTTTATGAAATCTCAACATGCTCTTTTTTATAATCCGGATGAACAAAATATTTGATCATTTAATTGATACACGTTACATTGTAAAAGCAGGTTTTCGAACGAAAAAGACTTACATATAGGCGAATACTTTCTTTTAGTATATAATATTGAAAAACAGTATGACATTTTTCATTGCTGCTAGGTGGTGATTCCGATCGAATTAAATAAAAGGCAACAAGAGATTTTACAAATTGTAAAGGGAAATGGACCGATTACTGGTGAGCAAATAGCAGAGCGGCTTAATTTAACAAGAGCAACCTTAAGGCCAGATTTGGCTATTTTAACAATGGCTGGTTTTTTAGATGCAAGACCTCGTGTAGGCTATTTTTATACTGGGAAATCCGGTTCGCAGTTATTGACTGAAAACTTAAAAAAATTATATGTAAAAGATTATCAATCGTTGCCTGTTGTAGTACACGAAAACTTTTCTGTATACGATGCAATTTGTCACATGTTCTTAGAAGATGTGGGGACCATGTTTGTGGTAGACCAAAAATCATTATTAGTTGGTGTTGTGTCGAGGAAGGATTTACTTCGTGCCAGTATTGGGCAGCAGGATTTAACAAGTCTTCCTATAAACGTAATTATGACTCGGATGCCAAATGTGACGGTGTGCGGGGGAGACGATCTGCTTGTGCATGTAGCTTCAAAACTGATTGATAAACAAATTGATTCGCTTCCGGTCGTAAGAGAGGTTGAGGGTGGATTTGAGGTATTTGGAAGAATTACAAAAACAAATATTACAAAGGCCTTTGTCAGTTTATCAAAGGATGAGATGTAGTAAGTCATAGGGGTGGCGCCAAAAATGAAAGAAATTTTATTATATGTTGTATCAGATTCAGTTGGAGAGACAGCAGAGCTTGTAACCAAGGCGTGTGTAAGTCAATTCAGACAGCACCGCAACTCAGTTACGATCAAACGTTTTCCATATATGGAGGACCCATCAAATATTGATGAGGTTATTGCACTTGCAAAGGAAGACAACGCGATTATTGTTTATACACTTGTAAAGCCTGATATGCGTGCATATATTGAGAAGCAGGTAGCCATGCATCGTATTATCGCCCATGATGTAATTGGTCCGATACTTTCTTCCCTGCAAGCAGCTACTGGTGAAGAACCAATCAATGAACCAGGAATGGTTCATAAACTAGATGAAGATTATTTTAAAAAAATTGAAGCCATCGAATTTGCCGTGAAATACGATGATGGAAGAGATCCGAGAGGCATTTTGAAGGCAGATATTGTGCTTATTGGTGTTTCAAGGACGTCTAAAACACCATTGTCCCAATATTTAGCTCATAAAAGGCTTAAAGTAGCAAACGTGCCGCTTGTACCGGAAATTGATCCACCAAGTGAATTGTTCAAAGTTAATCCGGCTAAATGCTACGGCTTGAAAATTAGCCCTGATAAGCTAAATAATATTCGAAAAGAGCGTTTGATGGCACTTGGACTTAGTGATGGAGCAGCATATGCGCAAATGGACCGCATTCAAGAAGAACTTACTCATTTTGAAGAAGTCGTAAAAAAAATTAACTGCCAGGTGATTGATGTAACAAATAAAGCAGTTGAAGAAACAGCCAATCTTATTCTAAATGATGTTTATGGAAAATAATGAAAACTCTGGGGCAGCTCTTAAAGCAGCGTGCATCGATCAAATGTCCCTGAGTTTTTTGTTTTGGGGAAATTGAAACATAATGATGGCGAAATTGCGCACTCTATACTATAATAAAAAATTGTGATAAAAGACATTTTAAATGATTCCTTTCTGTAAATAGGAGGAGTTCTGCGATTTGTGTAGAATAAATATGGTCATGGATAGACAAAGTGAAAATGTAATGCTTTTTATTGATGCTGATGCTTGTCCTAAGGAAATAAGAGAGGTGATCGAAAGGCTTGCAGCTGCCTACAACATCCATTGCCAATTTGTTGCATCGTATCAGCATTTCAGTTTGAATGCTGATAAACGATATTGGACCTTTATTGACGATGGAAGAGAAGCGGTGGACTTATTTATTTTAAACAATGTACAAAAAGGAGATCTTGTGATCACCCAGGACATTGGACTTGCTTCTTTAGCATTGTCAAAGGGTGTTTATGCCTTTTCTACAAGGGGAACAGAATACAGAGAAGAAAATATTGATACCAGCTTGTCCTTTCGTTATTTGTATCAGGTAGAACGAAAAAAAGGCAGGTATGGAGGCGGCCCTAAAAAAATCACCTCTCAAGATATTGAACGATTTTCCGTCAACTTAAATAAATTTTTAATAAGACATGCAGGAAATGAATGATTTTTGGCGAATTTTATAGTATCACAATAGATGGTGGTGTTTTCGTGAATGAACGAATTCCAGAGGAGACGGTTGAAGAGATTCGTCGAAAAACAGACATTGTCGACATTATCAGCGATTTTGTCCAGTTGAAGAAACAGGGGCGAAATTACTTCGGCTTATGCCCTTTTCATGGCGAGAATTCACCTTCTTTTTCCGTCTCACCTGATAAACAAATTTTTCATTGCTTTGGTTGTGGCGCTGGTGGAAATGTATACACCTTTTTAATGGATCATGATGGTGTTACATTCCAGGAAGCTGTTTTACAGCTGGGGTCACGAACAGGCATCTCAGTTAACGTTGAACCGGACAAAAACAATCGCAGTGAGCAGCAGGAAGACATTTCTTACAAAAATCATCTTGAAGCTCATGATCTGCTTGCAAAGTTTTATCATCATCTATTATTGAATACATCTGAAGGTCAAGAAGCACTGGAATATATGTATTCAAGAGGGTTTAATGAAGAGCAGCTAAAAACGTTTAAGGTTGGCTGGGCTCTTCCTAGCTGGGATTTCACTGCACAGTTTCTGAAAAATAAAGGTTTTGATTTGCCATCTATGGAGCAAGCGGGACTTGTTATTAAACGTGATGATGGTTCATATTTTGACCGTTTCAGGGGACGTGTTATGTTCCCTATTGAAAACGATCGTGGGCAAGTCGTGGCCTTTTCAGGCAGAATCATTCAACCGACATCAGATGAACCCAAATATTTAAATAGCCCGGAAACGCCATTATTTCAAAAAAATAAGCTGCTGTTTAACTATCATCGTGCTCGAGGCTCGATAAGACGTGAACAGTCCGTTGTATTGTATGAAGGCTTTGCAGACGTTATATCATCAAACGAGTATGTAGGCCATGGAATTGCGACAATGGGAACCTCCATTTCTGACCAGCATATTCAAATGATTAAACGATTAACAAATCAGGTAATTCTTTGCTATGACGGTGATCAGGCGGGTGTTGAAGCATCGTATCGAGCGTCAAAAGAGATAACGGCTAAAGGACTTGCCGTGAAAGTAGCCGTTCTGCCGGGTAAGCTCGATCCCGATGATTACATTCAAAAACATGGTGGAAAAGCATTTCGCCAAGAGGTGATTGACTCGAGTGTTTCGCTGATGGCCTTTAAAATGCGCTATCACCGCTTCGGTAAAAATCTGCAAACGGAAGATGGCAGAATTAACTATATTTCTGCTGCCTTAAAAGAAATAGCCTTTTTATCAGGTGCTGTTGAGAAAGAATTATATCTTAAACAGTTATCCGATGAATTTGATATTTCACTTGAATCTCTTCAAGCACAATTAAATGATATTGCTCCCCGCTTCACAAAGACAAATTCGGATCTGAGAAAGCCGGCTGTCCAGACAGCAGCAATCCCTCAACGCAGATCCATGTTAATGCCAGCGTATCAAACTGCTGAAAGAAGACTCCTTGCTCATATGATGGTCAATGAAGACACAGCTTATACCGTTCAAGCGCTTTTAAATGGAGCGATTTTAAATAAAGATGAGCATCAGGCCATATTAACATATCTTCTTGCATTTTATGAGTCAGGACATCAAGCAGATCCAGGAGCATTCGTACAAATTTTGCCTGATCGGCATCTTCGAGCGTTTGCTACCGAGGTAAGTATGATGGAGATAAATCCGGAAGTTGGAAAAGAAGAACTGAATGATTATGTATTAGAAGTGTTAAAATATCAAAAGATGTTGAAAATAAAGGAAAAAGAATCCGAAGAAAAAGAAGCTGAGCGTCGTAAAGATTATCGAAGAGCTGCGGAGATCGGTATGGAGATTATTAAGCTTCGTAAAGCTTTAAAGCGATAAAGATGTATAAGGAAGCTGGAAGGAGGGGAACATATGGCTGAAAAGTCAACGCGTTCCAAACAATCAGAAACTGAAGTCGTAACGGTGGATATCGTCAAAGCACAGTTACTTGAAGCAGGCAAAAAAAATGGTGAAATTACCTATGAGGATCTTGCAGAAAAGCTAGCTAGCTTTGAATTAGATAGTGACCAAATGGATGAATTTTATGAACAGCTTGGTGAACAAGGTGTAGAGATTGTTAAAGAAAGTGATGAGGGTGCAGATAGCGATCCTAGCGTGACCGAGCTTGGAAAAGAAGAGGCAGAATTTGACCTAAATGATTTAAGTGTTCCTCCTGGTGTAAAAATTAATGACCCGGTTCGGATGTACTTAAAAGAAATCGGTCGAGTTGACCTTTTATCCGCTCAAGAAGAAATATCACTTGCGACTCGGATCGAAGAAGGCGATGAAGAAGCGAAACGCCGTTTGGCAGAAGCCAATCTTCGTCTCGTAGTCAGTATTGCAAAGCGATATGTTGGTCGCGGAATGCTCTTCTTAGATCTTATTCAAGAAGGAAATATGGGATTAATTAAAGCCGTTGAAAAGTTTGACTACCGTAAAGGCTTTAAATTCAGTACGTATGCTACCTGGTGGATCCGTCAAGCTATTACACGAGCAATTGCGGATCAAGCCAGAACCATTCGAATTCCTGTTCATATGGTTGAAACAATCAACAAATTAATTCGTGTTCAACGTCAACTCCTTCAAGACTTGGGAAGAGAGCCTTCTCCTGAAGAAATTTCTGAAGAAATGGATCTCACACCAGAAAAAGTACGTGAAATCCTAAAAATTGCCCAAGAGCCAGTTTCTCTTGAAACCCCAATCGGCGAAGAAGACGATTCTCATTTAGGTGATTTTATCGAGGATTCTGAAGCTCAATCACCATCCGAGCATGCAGCATATGAACTTCTCAAAGAGCAGCTAGAGGACGTTTTAGACACTTTAACTGATCGTGAAGAGAATGTTCTTAGACTGCGCTTTGGACTCGATGATGGGCGTACACGTACGCTTGAAGAAGTAGGGAAAGTATTTGGTGTTACACGCGAAAGAATTCGACAAATTGAAGCAAAAGCATTGCGCAAGCTGCGCCATCCAAGCAGAAGCAAAAGACTAAAAGATTTTTTAGAATAGGATGATTAAAAGCCAATTCTCTTTGTGAAAAAGGGAATTGGTTTTTCTTATTTAAAATTTTACAAAAACAAGCAGGATTCTTCAAAAAAAGACCGAATTTATTCTTATGGGTAAATAACTATTTTTATATAATATGGTTTTGTATAGATGAGTCCAGCAATCTGCAGCATAATAATTAACTGGTGAAGCCAGGGTCAAATGGATGTGACTACATGAATGATCAGCGAAAAAAAATAATTGTGAATGAAATTCTCTATTGGAAAGCAAATAAAGTACTTCCTGAGCATTATTGCGACTACTTAATCGCTCTTTATAATCAAGGAGAAGAGGCGCCCGATGTAAAGAGAAAGAACAAAAAAACGTCATCTGTTTTAGGTGAAAAAGCTTCTATTTATTTAAAGCCAGCTTCGCTTCTAATTTTATTATCAATTGCATCTTTCGTTGTTCTTTATTTTACTGAATTGTCAATTACTTTGCAAACGGCAATTCTGTCGTTTTTTGTCATATTATTTATCGTTTTTGGATTAAAGACAGACAAGAAGCAATTAATTGCTCCATTGTTTTATTCTGCAGCAGCTTTTTTACTACTTTTACAAACTATTCACCTTTGGGAATATTATTCACCGGGGGATATACAGGTATTATATCTTTTGATAGGATCTCAATGCTTGGCATGGTTTGTATTGGGTATTATTTTTCGAATGCATTACTTCACAGTTTCAGGTTTTTTGGGGACAATTATTTTACTTGTTACTTGGTTTTTATAAAAGACTAGCTATTTTTCTACTCTTAAAATAAAGGATGGCGAAATGGATATTTCTGCTAAGTTATTTAGAGATAAGTTGTGAGTATTCATGCTTTTCTTTATAATAGAAATGTAAGCGTATACAATTAAGGGGGATTGAGATGAACTTTGATTTAACTCAAGAACAAAAAATGATCCAGCAAACAGCTCGAGAATTTTCTCAAGATGTAGTGGCCCCGGGTGTTCTCAAACGAGATCGTACAAAAACGTTTCCTTTGAATGAGTTTCGACAGCTTTCTGAATTAGGAATGATGGGGCTCCCTTTTCCTGAAGAGTACGGGGGGGCAGGTGCTGATACAATTAGCTTTGCAATTGTTGTAGAGGAATTAAGCCGTGCATGCGGTTCTGCAGGTATAACCTATTCTGCACATATATCATTGGGTGGAGCACCAATTAATATGTTTGGTACTAAGCAGCAAAAAGAAACCTATCTGCCGAAAATCTGTTCAGGAGAGTCTTTTGGAGCATTCGGGCTGACAGAACCAAATGCAGGCTCTGATGCGGGCGGAACAGAAACAACAGCAAAAATGGATGAAAATGATTTTATTATAAATGGAAATAAGAGCTTCATTACAAATGCAAGCTATGCAAAATTTTTAGCATTAACTGCTGTTACTGGCCGTAAAGAGGGAATTAAAGAAATCAGTGCGATTATTGTACCTACTGATGCTGAGGGGTTTAAAGTAATCGATAACTACGAAAAGATGGGCCTGCATTCATCTAATACAACAGAGCTTGTGCTGGTTGATGTGAAGGTGCCAGCGAGCAACCTGCTAGGAAAGCGAGGAGACGGCTTTAAACAGTTTTTAATTACGCTTGATGGCGGACGCATTGGAATCGGAGCAATGGCTGTAGGCATTGCTCAAGGGGCATATGAGAAAGCACTCTCCTATTCAAAAGAGCGTAAGCAGTTTGGAAGATCGCTTTCTACGTTCCAAGCCACTCAGTTTAAGCTGGCTGATATGGCCATGAAAATCGAACTTGCACGAACGATGGTATTTAAGGCTGCTTGGCTTAAAGACAAGGGACGTCCATTTACAAAAGAAGCCTCAATGTGTAAGCTCTATGCTTCTAAAATATGTATGGAAGTATGTGATGAAGCCATTCAAATCCATGGGGGATATGGGTATATGAAAGAGTATCATGTCGAGCGATACCTGCGTGATGCAAAATTGCTGGAAATTGGCGAAGGTACTTCAGAAATTCAGCGTCTCGTCATTGCAAGACAAATTGGTTGTATGTAAAGAACGCATACATTGGTTGATCTTTCCTTCCAAAAAAATGAATTCCAGGGACGCTTTGTGTCTAAAATGCGACAAAAAGGGAAAACTTAAGTATTAAGTCTTTCCGATTGTTCGAAAGTAAAGTAAAATATGAAGTGTTCAATACTGCATTCATAAGGATGTTTGCTACATAGTTTTTTGTAAAGGGAGGGTTAACAGTGAATAAAAATCCAATCATTCCGTTCGTACTAATTATGATCCTTGGATTTGGTGTTGTTTTCTTCATGTCGATTCAAGGACTGAATGATTCAGAAGAAGTGGCCCATGAAGAGGAAGGGACTGAAGAAGGTGCAACTTCTGAGGAATTCGATCCAGAAGCTTTCGCACAACAAACTTGTATTGGCTGCCATGGTAACGCATTCGAAGGCGGAGGTGCTGGCCCAGCGCTAACAGGGGTTGGCGAGCGCTTAAGCGTTGAAGAAATCAAAGACATTCTGCAAAACGGAAAAGGTAATATGCCTCCAGGTCTTGTTCCAGCGGATAACCTTGATGCAATGGCTGAGTGGGTATCTACGATCGAATAATTATTGAACGTACGTACAATACGAAGCGAGAAAACAAAAGGGCGACCATCAAAGTGGTTCGCCCTTTTCCTATGAATTGATGATGGAGGTAAAAATAGATGAATAGCAACCATTTATCAGATCGTTTGCACGCAGTAGCATCTTTTATACCAAAAGGAAGTACGATGGCTGATATCGGATCTGATCATGCTTATTTGCCCTGCTTTGTCGTAAAGCAAGGAATCGTACAGAAAGCAATTGCAGGTGAAGTGGTGGAAGGCCCTTTCCTGTCAGCGAAAAAGCAGGTAGAAGAGGATCAATTATCCGATTTTATTGATGTGAGAAAAGGAAATGGGCTAGCTGTAATGGAGCCTGGGGAAGTCGATGTCATAACGATCGCGGGTATGGGTGGTCCTTTAATAGCACAAATTTTAGAGGATGGAAAAAATAAATTACCAGGGGTCAAACGTTTAATCCTCCAACCCAATATTAATGCGATTTCAATTCGTGACTGGCTTGTTCCTAACGAATGGAAAGTCATCGACGAGCAAATTTTGATGGAAGATGGTAAAATCTACGAAATCATTGTGGCAGAACCTGCAGACCAGCCGATCACTCCATATTCTCCTGCTGAGCGTTTACTAGGTCCTGTGCTGCTGAATAATAGATCAAATGTGTTTAAAGAGAAGTGGCAGCAGGAATATCAGCAATGGGAACGAATTTTAAACGAACTGCAAGAGGCAGGTAATATAGAGCGGATAAAAGAAAAAAAGAAAGAATTAGAAGAGAAGATGACGATAGTGAAGGAGGCGCTAAAATGGAAAAACAGGTAAATGGCCATCAAATCATTCAGCTATTTGAACAATTTTCACCAAAGAAACTAGCAATGGAGCATGACCCGATTGGCTTGCAAATTGGCCGTCTAAATCAACCCGTCAATCGAGTGCTTGTTGCACTTGATGTGACCGAGGCTGTAGTAGATGAAGCCATCTCACAGAACGCTCAGCTAATTATCGCTCACCACCCAATCATTTATCGTCCGCTAAAGTATATTCATACAGATGAGCCAGCCGGAAAAATCATAGCAAAGCTCATTTTACATGATATTGCCGTGTATGTAGCTCATACGAATCTTGATATTACGGAAGGTGGGGTCAATGACTGGCTTGCAGATGCCCTTCAGCTAACCAATACCACAGTCCTTGTTCCTACGACGGAAGATCATCTTAAAAAGCTGGTTGTCTTTGTTCCAAAAACTCATGCTGAGCAAGTACGTCAAGCGATGACAGAAGCAGGAGCAGGATATATTGGTGATTACTCACATTGTACCTTCACGTCTCTTGGAGAAGGTCGTTTTAAGCCAGAAGAAGGGACTGCACCATTTATTGGAGCGCATCATCAGCTTGAGGTAGTAGAAGAGGCTCGAATTGAGACTGTTGTCACGTCTTCGATAGAATCAAGTGTGATTAAGGCCATGATTAAAGCTCACCCTTATGAAGAAGTGGCGTATGATGTGTATCCAGAAGATCGTAAAGGAAAAGAGCTTGGGCTTGGTCGTGTTGGTGTACTAGCGGATTCGATGACACTGGAGGAATTTTGTGAGCATGTGAAAAAATCTCTGGATGTGCCTAAAGTACGGTTTGTAGGAAATTTAAAAGACCGTATAAAAAAAGTGGCAATACTCGGAGGGACTGGCAATAAATACACCAAAGCAGCAAAATTCAGTGGTGCTGACGTTTATGTGACAGGTGATGTGGATTATCATATTGCACACGATGCGATCATGATGGGTCTAAGGATTGTAGATCCTGGCCACAATATTGAAAAGGTAATGAAAAAAGGAACAGCAGTTGAGATGGCAAAGCGCTGCCTCGATAAAGGGTTTAATGTTGAGTTTATCCCGTCAAGTATTCATACTGATCCTTTCTCATTTCAATAAAAGAAGCCAGCTGGTGGGCTGGCTTCTTTTATGTCCTATTTTAAGACTGTTTACTGTAAGGAAGAATCGTTATTGGTTTTGTCGGCGTTTTGACGCGCGGAAGTATCTTGGATAACGGAACTTTCTTTTCATTTAGCCAGGTTGACTCGTCTTCTGGATCAAACTGAGTAATATACTGTATGACTTCTTTAACAATTGGAGTAGGTGTAGATGCTCCTGCAGTAACGGCAACGATTTTAGCTTCAGTTAACCATTCAGACTTGACTTCAGATACATCTGCTACACGATGTGCAGGTGTACTGGCAATTTCTTCAGAAACTTGTGCAAGACGATTTGAGTTGTTACTCATTGGATCTCCAACAACAATTAAAACATCTGCGGCTCCTGCTTGCTCTGTAACAGCTTCTTGACGCACCTGAGTTGCCAAACAAATTTCTTTATGTTCTTCGGCATGTGGATATTTATTCTGCACCTTTTTGACAATTTCAGCGACATCCCATTGGCTCATGGTTGTTTGGTTTGTCACAATAATTTTGTCATTTTTGATGGAGAGAGCGTCTACATCTGCTTGTGATTCTACTAAATGTACAATGTGCGGTGCAACACCAACGGCTCCTTCTGGTTCAGGGTGCCCTTTTTTTCCGATATAGATAACATCATAGCCTTGCGCTTCCTTTTCACGAATAAGGTCATGCGTTCGAGTGACATCAGGACAAGTAGCATCAATGGACACTAGTCCTTTTTTTCTCGCAAGCTCTCGTACTTCTGGCGAAACTCCATGCGCTGTAAAAATAACCGTCCCTTCGGTTACCTGTTCTAAAATATGAAGGCGATTTTCTCCATCAAGTGTGATGATCCCTTCTTCTTCGAATGCATCTGTTACGTGCTTATTGTGAACAATCATTCCCAAGATATAAATAGGACGAGGGAGAGATTTATCGAGCGCCGCATTTCGTGCGATCACCATAGCATCGACAACACCATAGCAATAGCCTCTCGGGTTAATTTTAATAACATCCATGATTAAATCCTCCTAGATAAAGGTCGGTCATGTACAAAGTCATGTATAGAATCATTATAAAGGAGAATCACTATGGTCACAAACAATATAAGCTATTTTCTACACATACAGTTTCGGTGTAGAAGATTTTTCTTGTAGTTTTCTTTGCGTATTGGGAGCAGCTTCTTTTTTATGGTCAATTTTTGAAGGTGATTCGCTTAACTTAACTTCTTCTTTCTTATCACTGGATTCATCATCTGATTTCATGCTCCTGTAAAGCTTCCACATGGCAGGGAAATTCCGAATAAGAGGACCATATTGCTGAACCATTGGTAGAGCCTGCTGTGCTGTTTGAATCATTTGTTGGGTATTGCCAACCCATTTCTGAATGTTTTGTGGCGAAAAGGCACTTGTAATACCACGGGTTAACCCTCCGACATTTCTGATACCACCGGTTTGACCCTGCAGTAATGAGGGAATCCCTCCAGCATTCCTGACACCGCTGTTTTGACCCTGAAGTAAGGGGGGAATCCCTCTCGAAGCAGATTGAACATTCCTAGGAAGGAAAGAAGGCTGATTTCTCCCTGCTTGCCCTAATCCTCTCGGAAAGGACAGGGGGCTAGGCCCCTGCCTCATGCCCATAAAGGCGGGAGAATTATTATATGTCGGCATGTTAAATCCATACTGGGGAATGGAGTTTCTTCTATTCATTGCAATCACCTCATTTTACTTCATTTATTAAGTTAGTATATGCATTTTGAAAAAAAGCGGGAGCAAGTTAAGGGTATAGATTGAAGAAAACTAAAACGTCACTGGTGTTTTAGCGGTATAATGATTATAATAGTCATTTGGACGAGTCCAAGATTTGATCGATCGAGGATAAAGAAAAGGAGTGATCGACATATGTCTTCAGCATTTAAACAATACGAGTTTAAAGCTTTTATACAAGAAGCCATTGAGGCGTTAGGATTTCATGAGCCAACACCTATACAGCAAAAAATAATTCCCATGATCAAAAAGGGACAAAGCGCGATTGGTCAATCGCAAACAGGTACAGGAAAAACACATTCATATTTATTGCCATTACTTGACGGATTAGATATGGAAAAACAACAGGTACAAGTTGTGATCACTGCACCGACAAGAGAGCTGGCGAAACAGATTCATCACGAGGTTGCACGTATTCTAGAGCATACGGACCAAGCATTGACATCAAAATGCTTTGTAGGCGGAACAGATAAACAACGCACCATCGACAAGTTAAAATCACAGCCACAGGTTGTTGTTGGAACACCAGGAAGAATCAATGACCTTGTTAAAGAACAAGCGCTGTTTGTCCATACAGCGAAAGCAATTGTAATTGATGAAGCAGACTTAATGCTGGAAATGGGCTTTATTGAAGATGTTGACCAGATTGCAGCAAGGATGCAAGAAGGGCTTCAAATATTAGTCTTCTCTGCTACCATTCCTGAAAAGCTTAAACCGTTTTTGAAGAAATATATGGAGAATCCTCAATATGCACATATCGAGCCTAAGCAGGTACAGGCTGAAAACATTGAATTTATTCTTGTGCCGAAAAAAAGCCGTAGCAAGGTAGAGGTGCTCTATGATGTCTTAACTGCTTTTAATCCGTTCTTAGCAATTGTGTTTACGAATACAAAAGCTAAGGCTGATGAAGTAGCAGATGCTCTTTTATCAAAGGGAATGAAAGTAGGTCGTGTTCACGGAGGCCTAGCTGCGCGTGAACGTGCAAAAATGATGAAGCAAGTTCGCGAGCTTGATTACCAATACATTGTAGCAACGGATCTAGCTGCAAGAGGAATTGATATTCCCGGTGTAAGTCATATTATTAACTATGAAATTCCAACTGACCTTGATTTCTTTATTCACAGAGTAGGGAGAACAGCGCGTGCAGGCCATTCTGGTGTAGCGGTTACGATTTATGAACCGACAGATGAGGACGCGCTAAATCAGATCGAGAAAAAAGGGATTAGCTTTACTCACAAAGAAGTACGTAATGGAGAATGGACTGAGCTAACTGAACGCCATAAACGTAAAAATCGTCGTCCGGGAGAAAATGAAATGGATGTAAAAGCAAAATCCCTTGTGCGTAAGCCCAAAAAAGTGAAACCTGGTTATAAAAAGAAGATGAAATGGGAAATGGATAAAATTAAAAAAAGAGAGCGTCGAATTAACAGAAGAAATAATTCATAATTGAAAGACGTTTATAGTATGACGAGGAGTGACAATATGTTGAAAATCGGTTCTCACGTATCAATGAGTGGTAAGAAAATGCTATTGGCAGCTAGTGAAGAAGCAGTCTCGTATGGATCCACTACATTTATGATTTATACTGGTGCACCACAGAATACCAGGAGAAAGCCAATCGAGGATTTAAACATTGAAGCAGGTCTTGCTCATATGAAGGAGCATGGAATTTCGGATATTGTCGTACATGCTCCCTACATTATTAACATTGGCAATTCAACAAAACCGGAAACCTTTGAGCTGGGAGTTCAATTCCTTCGATCGGAAACAGAACGCACTGCAGCGCTTGGTGCCAGACAAATCGTACTTCATCCGGGTGCTCATGTAGGAGCGGGTGTCGATCAAGGCATTGATAAAATTATTGAAGGGCTAAATGAAGTAATAACGAAAGAACAAGAGGTCCAAATTGCACTTGAAACGATGGCAGGAAAAGGAACTGAAATTGGCAGAAGCTTTGATGAAATCGCAAGAATTATTAATGGTGTTAAATATAATGAGAAGCTGTCTGTTTGTTTCGACACATGCCACGTTCACGATGCCGGCTATGACATTGTAAACGATTTTGATGGTGTTCTAAAGGAGTTTGACTCCATTGTTGGATTAGACCGAATTAAAGTTGTTCATGTGAATGATAGTAAGAATGTTAAAGGGGCATCAAAAGATCGTCATGAAAACCTTGGATTTGGACATATCGGTTTTGAGGCATTGTCCTATATCGTGCATCATGATGCATTTAAAGATATTCCTAAAATACTGGAAACGCCTTATGTAGGAGAAGATAAAAATAATAAAAAACCTCCATATAAGCACGAGATCGCCATGCTTCGTGAAAAAGCCTTTAATGATGGTATGTTGGCCGAAATTGAACAAGCATAAAAAGCTGTGAGCTCTGACTCACAGCTTTTTATCTTCCACGAATGTTTGAAAAATAGTGTTTAATTTCTTTGCACGTACTGTTCCAATAATTCGTTCTACTTTTGTAAAAAGAATGGCCCGTTCAGTTTCGTTAAAAAAATCAATTGTTCCCTGCCTCATGACTCGAGCAAGTTCTTCACTTTCCTGTTTGGTTAAATGAAGTTCAAACGGAATGGAATATCTTCTTAAATCTTCTGCAGTAAGCTGATTCAGCTTTACATTTATAAAGGTTTGTAACCATTTCATATTGCTCGCCCCCTACGTCACTTTATGCACATAAAACCTAAATGGTTCAACCTCGGTTTAAATCATTTACATTCACAACAAATTTGTGTATACTCAATATTTGTAAATCGGAACGATTCTTGTTCGAAAGGGATGGAATAATGACTGCATCCAATGTAATTGAGGTAAAGGGCGTTCATTATCGCTATGATCGTGAATCTGTCTTATCGGATATTAATTTAACGGTCCCAAAGGGGGCTTTTTTGGGCGTTGTTGGTCCGAATGGGTCTGGAAAATCAACCTTATTAAAAGTAATTCTTGGTTTGCTAAAGCCCAGGGAAGGAACGGTAACCCTGTTTGGAGAAGTACAATCAAAATTTAAAGACTGGGAAAGAATCGGCTATGTGTCCCAAAAAGCAAACGCATTTAATACTGGATTTCCTGCCACTGTTTATGAGGTTGTGGCTAGCGGACTAACGAAAAAAACGGGCATGTTTCGTTTTATAGGGAAAAAAGGGCGTCCACAAGTGGAAAGAGCGATCAGAGCGGTCAGTATGGAGGCGTTTATGGATCGTAACATTGGTGAGCTGTCAGGTGGTCAGCAGCAAAGGGTTTTTATTGCAAGGGCGATTGTCAGTGAACCGGATGTATTAATACTGGATGAACCGACTGTAGGTGTTGATACACAAAATGTCCAGACGTTTTACGATATGCTGGATCAATTAAACAAGGATTTAGGGATAACACTTATGCTGGTTACACATGACATTGGAACCATTACAAGCAAGGTGACTCATGTAGCCTGTTTGAATAAATCAATGCATTTTCATGGAAGTGCTGCGGATTTTGAACAAGTAAAAGGGCAGGAGCTTACTGAATTTTATGGCCATGATGTTCATATGCTCCACCACAACCATGATCACGATCATGGAAACGAGGGAGTACGATGATCGAGGCAATTTTCACGTATCAATTTTTACAAAATGCATTTATCACAGGACTAATTATCGGCATTATTGCACCACTCCTTGGTGCTTTTATTGTAGTGCGCAGGCTATCTTTAATTGCGGATGCACTCAGCCATGTAACGCTGTCTGGAATTGCTGCTAGCCTGTTATTAAGTAAATCATTTGTACTGTTTTCTGGGTTAAATCCTCTATGGTTAGGCATGACATTTTCTGTGATTGGCTCCTTGTTTATTGAACGGTTGCGAACAATATATAAACATTATCAGGAACTTGCTATACCGATTATCTTGTCAGGTGGAATCGGAATCGGAGTAATTTTTATTTCACTAGCAGATGGCTTCAATACGGACTTATTTAGTTATTTGTTTGGCAGTGTCAGTGCGGTAAGCAGAAGTGATTTATGGCTAATATTAGGAATCGCGATAGTTGTTGTTACAATCGTAGTTTTGTTATACAAAGAGCTCTTTTTATTATCATTTGATGAAGAATTCGGAAAAGCGTCTGGACTTTCAACAAAAGCACTTCATTTATTATTTATGGTGATGGTAGCGCTGGTTATTGCAGCATCCATGCGTATTGTGGGAATTCTTTTGGTGTCTTCTTTAATGACATTGCCAGTAGCAGCTGCCATGAGAGTCTCAACAGGCTTTAAGCAAACCATCTTCTTTTCAATTTTATTTGGTGAATTAGCCGTTATTATTGGATTGTTTAGTGCATTTTATTTAGATTTAGCACCTGGTGGAACCATTGTTTTATCATCTATATTGATTCTGTTAATGGCCATTGCTTTTAAAAAGTGGTTAACCATGAGAAAATAGAATGGAGGTGATTGGGGAATGAATCTTTCAGAAGCGATGCAATTATTAAAAGATAAAGGCTATAAACATACAGGAAAACGTGAATTTATGCTGGACTTTTTCTCCCGTCATGATCGTTATATGACCGCAAAAGATGTTCTTGAAGCAATGAGTCCTGACTTTAAGGGGATTAGCTTTGACACCATCTATCGCAACCTGACATTGTTTGTGGAGCTTGATATATTGGAGGAGACGGATCTTTCTGGAGAGCGTCATTTTCGTTTTACTTGTTCAAGTCACCACCATCATCATCATTTTATATGTATGGAGTGTGGGACGACAAAGCAAATCCAGTCATGCCCGATGAGTGAATTAAACGAGAACTTAAAAGGCTACGATGTATCTGGTCATAAGTTTGAAATATACGGAACTTGCCCAAGCTGTCAGCCACAGCTATAAAAGAAGACTCCAACGAATTTCAAGGCCACTGAAAAAGTCCATCCAATCAAAACAAGCAATCTCTTCCTCAATTTATTGAGGAAAGGATTGCTTGTTTTGTTGTATCATAAGTGTACTAATAAGTGGTGGTGCCCAGATGATTTCTAATCAAGAATTGTTAAACCTGGGCCCGTTTATGGCACTTTACGATATGATTGACCCAGAAAAAATATGGTGCGCCAAAACAATGAAGGAATCGGAATGTCGCCTTTTTTAATTTAAACATCCTTACAAATTAAAAAAACGTAAGTTATTCAGCGGCTTCAAAATTCTAAGGGGTTTTTATTTTTGATGTTCAAGCCATTCATTAACCCAGTTTTTTGCCTGAAGCCAATCCTTTACACGTACAACTCCATCTGGAATCGGGTCCTGATTATAAGGTGTGTCAAATAAAATAACCGGTATACCGCATTGTTCGTGAATCATAACGGCATTATCATGCTTATCCTCAAAAAATAAATCTACGTTGTATTTTTGTGCAGTTGTGACTTTATCATGCGAACCAACTAATTCAAGGTGATCATAGTCAATTTTATGCTGTTTAAACCACTCCACTGTAAGACCTAGATGTTTTGAACTTCTAGCGCTAATAAAATAAAGTTCATGCGCAGATTTCCATTCCTCAAGAATTTGGACTACATGCTTCGCAATGGGTGAGTTTTGATAGATTACAGGCTCAGCCTCTAAAAACCATTCAGAAAATACAGAAGGTTTAATATCAGGTAATGCTTTTGTTAAATCGTATTCTGTTATATCTTGCAGTGATAATGATCGGGTAAACGCCTTATTAATGTATGGGAGTAATGAAGTAGGACATGTTACGGTCCCATCTATGTCAATTCCAAATCGCTTTGTCATGGTAAATGTGCTCCTTTATGTAAATACTCATTCTATTATACCATATTATGTCGACTCAAAAAAATTACCATTAATAGTAACAGGCTCACAAACGCATACTATAAGTGCCTTAATGGCAAGAGAGGAGGAGACATAAATGTATGACACAGAGACAGAAAAAACTAAAAAAGATGTGGAAACGAATGGTGAAAGACCTTCCTATGACGAAGAAGTTTCCACTGAACTGGCTCAAGTAGCTCCAAATTCAGCTGCACGTTTTGATGAGCCCGCTCGGGATGGAAAAATAGAAAACAGTAACCGAGGAGTCTGGCTTGGTTATGCTGCAGTAATAATTGGTTTGGTTGCCTTTTTTACATTCCCTGTACTATTTGGTATAGTCGCCATTGTAATTGGGTTTATATCAAGAAACGCAGGTGAATCAAAAGTTGGCGGATGGGGTATCGGACTTGGCATCGTATCCGTTCTTTTAGGTGTGTTTATTTATCCATTCTTTTAAAGTAAGGCTATGTTAAACGTGTCTGTTGCTCTCCAATCCAGGCGTTCGCGGCGGTGAGCCTCCCAGGTCACAGATGCACCTGTGGGGTCTCACACATCCGCTACAACCAACGCTGTGCTAAAATCAACAATGGAATTTAACATAGCTTAAAATAAAAATCGGACTCAATAAGAGTCCGATTTTTATTTAAGATCCATTAAGAAATAGTAGCCTTTTTTTCTTCTTCTTCTCTTTGTTTTCGGAAATATTCTTCAGCAATTTTATCAATTTCGATTTTCAGTTCATCAACCATTGTTTCTTCAGGAACTTTTCGAACCGTTTTTCCTTTCATGAAGAGTAATCCTTCACCACGTGCTCCAGCAATTCCAATATCAGCTTCTCTTGCTTCTCCAGGACCGTTTACGGCACAGCCAAGTACCGCAACTTTAATTGGCGCTTTTATCGTAGAAATATATTCCTCAACTTCATTGGCAATCGTGATAAGATCAATTTCAATTCGTCCACATGTAGGACAAGAAATTAACGTTGCGGCATTAGAAGAAAGTCCAAATGACTTGAGCAGTTCTCTAGCTACCTTTACTTCTTCAACAGGATCAGCACTAAGTGAGATTCGCAAAGTGTTCCCAATCCCTTGGCTAAGAATCGCACCGAGACCTGCAGCGCTTTTGACTGTGCCTGCAAATAATGTTCCTGACTCAGTAATTCCGAGGTGAAGAGGGTAGTCAAAAGCTCTTGAAGCTTTTTCATATGCTTCAATCGCTAAATTTACGTCGGATGCTTTCATTGAGACAATAATATCGTGAAAGTCCAAATCCTCAAGAATTTTTATATGATGCAACGCACTTTCAACCATTCCATCAGCGGTAGGATATCCGTATTTCTCAAGGATCTTTCTTTCCAAACTGCCAGCGTTAACTCCTATGCGAATAGGGATATTTTTAGCCTTCGCTGCTTTTACTACAGCTTCAACTTTTTCTCGTCGCCCAATATTACCTGGATTGATTCGGATTTTATCTGCTCCGCCCTCAATTGCTTTTAACGCAAGCTTGTAGTCAAAATGTATGTCTACTACAAGTGGTATGTTAATTTGTTTCTTAATTTCAGCAATGGCATCAGCCGCACGCTCATCAGGACAAGCAACTCGTACGATCTGACATCCAGCTTCTTCTAAGCGGTGAATTTCTGCTACGGTTGCTGCTACGTCATGTGTTTTAGTTGTTGTCATACTTTGAATGAAAAGTTCGTCACTTCCGCCAATTGTTAGATTGCCAACCTTGACAGGCCGTGTTTTTGAACGATGTATAATGTCACCCAAGTGTTATTCGCTCCCTCATTGTGTACTTGCTTGTCCATTTTATATGATTCCTATCCATTTTAACAGTGTTGAATTGTTCTTGACAAGAAATAGGAAGCGGAAATAGGTTAGGGAGTACGTGGGATGTAATAACGGGAACCAGCTTTCATCTCTTTTGGCTCTATTCCATTGTTTAGCCGTTTAAATTCATGTGTAAGAGCGTCAATGTCTATTGAGGAAGAGGATAATCCGTTTTTTTCCATTATGGAAAGCAACGTATCCCCCCTAGATACAGTTACGTACAACGCATCACCATTAATTTCAGAGGTAACTAATGGCTGTGCAGGGGATGGAATGGTTCCTTTTGTTAAATCAATATAGAGGGTGAAAAGCAAAATGGGGATTAGAATAAAAGCTAGCCGTTTCATCATATCACCTCCGTTCATGATATGAAGAGAACGTTGAAATATGATAAACGTCCCCTATATTGAATAGGGGACGCAGAGTTAAGCCGGAATATCTTTCTTTTGTTTTCGGGAAGGAATTTCTTTAATGGATAAATAAAGCATTATACTCGTTACCAGCCAGTTAACAAAACTTGCTGCAGGAATATTAGAACCGATTAATGCTACGATTGTAAAAAATATGGTGGGTAATGCAACGCTATAAGCAGTCAATCGGTAGCTATGCCGGTAGTTGAGCTTTTTATCCAATGTTTTTGCAAATAACACGCCAATTGCAGCGAAAATCGTCACTTTTATGAACATTAATGAGGAAGATACTACATACATAACAAAAAATATGACAGAAAAAATAATGATCTTGGCATCATTTAATGAAGACAATAATGATGCTATTCCCTCTGAACTAAAGGAGAACCCTGTAAACATAGAGTACGGTGATTGTTGCAGTTCTCCTCCTGTCACAATGACTACTTCATTTTGAAGAAGTGCCATCGTATTTGTATCATTTGTTAAATCGTCTGGCGTTATAGTTCCGCTATCGTCTACAATAACCGTAAATGACGGTATAGTAATAGAAAAAGGATCCTCATTTGAAGATACGAGCGTGTCATTTTGCACTTCAAAGTAAGGGAGCTCGTTTTGAATTAATGATTCCCCCTCATTAAAAATGGTGTTGCCAAATTGAATTACTTGTACAATGGAGGGAATGAGGGAAAGAAAACTAAGGATAAATAGAAATAAAATTGTTTTTCCTATCCCTTGAAATCGAAAGCGGGCGATATCTTTTGGGGAATACAAACTCCTCCAAAGCTGTTTAAATACATTCATAAAAAAAGGGGCCTCCCAAAAACAATTATTATTTTCTTCATTGTACGCACTTTATGAGATAATCAGCAAGGAAAAAATATAAGAATAAAGTTGAAAAATTCAGTTGTTTGTAATGAAATTGTAATAAAAGGCCTCTAATATTAATCAAATGTAAAATTTATTGTTTCTCTCTTTACTTAATCTATAGAAAGAATTAATAATTATAGAGGGTTTTCCCGTATTGTGTCTAAATTTGTTTACAGGGGTTGAAAAAATGGAAGTTAACTGGCAAGAGGTGCTCTTTCAATTTATTGGGGGTCTTGGAATATTCCTCTTTGGTATAAAGCATATGGGGGATGGACTCCAAAAATCTGCAGGTGATCGGTTAAGAGAAATTCTTGATCGTTTTACTACGAATCCCTTTTTAGGAGTTTTAGCTGGGATCTTTGTTACAGGCCTTATTCAGTCAAGTTCTGGTACAACTGTTATTGTTATCGGTTTGGTTAGTGCCGGATTTATGACATTAAGGCAAGCGATTGGTGTCATTATGGGTGCGAACATAGGTACTACTGTTACAGCATTTATCATTGGTATTAATCTAGGAGATTATGCATTGCCAATCCTTGCTGTAGGGTCATTCTTATTATTTTTCTTTAAAAATGTTAAAGTCCAAAATATTGGACAAGTTGTATTTGGCTTTGGGGCATTGTTCTTTGGATTGGGCTTAATGAGTGATGGAATGAAACCTCTACGTGAGTTGCAAACGTTCATCGATTTAACTCAAAGCATGAGTGATGTACCGATTCTAGGTGTTATCATTGGTACGGTATTTACAATGATTGTACAAAGTTCAAGTGCGACAATTGGCATTTTACAAGGACTTTATTCTGAAGACTTAATTTCGTTAAATGCAGCCATACCAGTATTGTTCGGTGACAATATTGGCACAACAATTACAGCTGTTTTAGCTTCTATTGGAGCTTCTGTTGCTGCTAAACGGGCTGCTGCTGTACATGTATTATTTAATGTAATAGGAACGGTCATTTTTATGATATTCCTTACTCCTTTTACTTGGTTTGTTGCATGGATTGACGAAGTACTCAACCTTCAGCCTGCTATGCAAATTGCCTTTGCGCATGGAACATTTAACGTAACAAATACAATTATACAATTTCCATTTATTGCACTTCTAGCCATTCTGGTAACGAAATTAGTACCTGGTAAAGATGTTGTGATCGAATTTAAGCCAAAGCATTTGGATCCGAATTTTATTGAACAATCTCCTTCCATTGCATTGGGACAAGCAAAAGAAGAAGTGCTTAGAATGGGTACATTTGCTGTGCAAGGGTTAGAAGAGACCTTCGATTACCTGAAAACAAAGAACTCGAAAAATGCTGAAATGGGCTATCAAATTGAAGACGCCATTAATAATTTGGACCGCAAAATAACAGATTATCTTGTTTTGCTTTCGAGAGCCCCGCTTTCTCCAGCTGAATCGGAGCGTCACTCGATTTTGATGGATACAGTACGGGATATTGAACGAATCGGTGATCATTTTGAAAATATTATTGAGCTTGTTGATTATCAGCAAACGAATAAAGTGAAAATTACGGAAGAGGCAATGACTGATCTTAAGGAAATGTTCTCGTTAACGATCGAAGCGGTGGCAAAGTCGATTGAAGCACTTGATCAAAACGATCAAGCAATTGCCCGTGATGTAGCAGAGAAAGAAGATTTAATCGATAAAATGGAACGTAAATTCCGTAAAAAACATATCATTCGTTTGACTGAAGGACAGTGTTCTGCTCAATCAGGTATTGTATTTGTGGATATTATTAGTAATTTAGAGCGTATTGGTGATCACGCAGTTAATATTGCGGAGGCTGTACTTGGTTTAAGGAAATAACCTTTAACAACGGGAGACGATATCGTCTCCCGTTGTTTTAATGAAAAATAGTAACAGTGATTATTTTTTGCTATGATAATTAAAAAGAAAGGACAAAAGCGATTATGGACTTTTTATATTGGACCGCAATTATTGTTGTGTTGATTATTGCCTTTATTGGTCTTGTATATCCCATTATTCCGAGTGTTTTATTTATCATTGCAGGATTTTTGCTATACGGATTATTCTATTCATTCGAGCCGTTTAATTGGTTGTTTTGGACTGTTCAATTCCTGTTTGTTGCCCTTTTATTTGGTGCAGATTATGTGTCAAACCTTGTAGGTGTTAAGCGGTTTGGTGGCTCCAAGGCAGGTGTTTGGGGCAGTACAATTGGTCTTCTTATTGGTCCGTTTATCATTCCGATCGCTGGAATTATTTTAGGACCGTTTATAGGGGCAGTGTTTGGAGAACTGTTAGTAAATAGAACGGATCCAAAGCAGGCAGTCAAAATTGGTTTTGGTTCCTTGATTGGATTCATCAGTTCGATCATTACCAAGGGTGTTATACAGCTTGTGATGATTGGTTATTTTTTACTAATTGTCCTTTGATGGATTAATAATGGATTAGATGGGTATAAAAGATAAGAGTAAATTATTTGAAAAATATCAGGCATAAAAATTGATGCTTTTTGAATGATTTGATACTCTTAAGTGGAAGGTAAATGAATCGGTTATCGATTCAAACACTATACATAGGGAGGAATTTAATCATGGCTTTTACATTACCGGAATTACCATACGCATACGATGCGCTTGAACCACATTTTGACAAGGAAACCATGAACATCCACCATACGAAACATCACAACACGTATATTACAAAATTGAATGATGCAATTTCTGGACACGATGATCTGCAAGCTAAATCAATTGATGAACTAATAGCTGACCTAAACAGCGTTCCTGAATCGATCCGTACTGCTGTTCGCAATAATGGGGGCGGACATGCTAACCACTCATTCTTCTGGAAAATTCTTTCTCCAAACGGTGGCGGTGAGCCGACTGGTGAATTGGCAGAAGCAATCAATGCGAAATTTGGCAGCTTTGAAAAATTCAAAGAAGAATTTGCTGCAGCAGGTGCTAATCGTTTTGGTTCTGGCTGGGCATGGCTCGTTGTAAATAATGGTGAACTTGAAGTGACAAGCACGCCAAATCAAGATTCTCCTCTTACAGAAGGTAAAACACCAATTGCAGGTCTTGATGTTTGGGAGCATGCATACTATTTAAATTACCAAAACAAACGTCCAGACTACATTAACGCATTCTGGAGCCTTGTTGATTGGAATGAAGTGGCTAAGCTTTACGCAGCTGTAAAATAGTCAAATCATCCATTTAAAAAACCTTTGCATTTTATATGCAAAGGTTTTTTTGTCGATTTACTGAAAACAACCATTATACTATAGAAACATTCGTCTTTTTTCTGTAAAATATAGTATACGATGTCTATTGTTAGAGAGGAAGGACACGATTGAACAAAGAAGCTACAAGATCGAAAAAAAGAAAGAAAGCGAAGAAAAGTCATGTCTCTTCAAGAATGAATATGCTCTTTTTTGGCGTGTTTATCTTGTTTTCGTTGCTAATATTACGCTTGGGAATCGTCCAGATTGTAAACGGTGAGGATTACACACGGCAGCTGGAGCGAACGGAAGAAGTGCTCGTCAATACGAGTGTTCCTCGAGGGAAAATGTTTGATCGATACGGTAACATTGTGGTCGATAACCAACCTGTTAACGCTATAACATATACAAAAACTCAACAAACAAAGCAAGAGGATATGCTTGCTGTTGCTAAAAAGCTTTCTGCTCTTATTAAACAAGAAACAGACCGGGTTACACTACGTGACAAGCAGGATTTTTGGATTCGTTTAAACAAAGATGTTGCCGAATCAAAAGTAACAGATGAAGAAAAGAAATTATTGGAAGAAGGAGAATTGTCTCAAAGTGACTATGACGCACTTATTCGTGAACGTATTACTGAAAAGGAACTAGATTCTTTAACTGACGAGGAACTAGAAGTATTAGCGATTTATCGAGAGATGCAAACGGGCTACAATCTTTCACCACAAATCATCAAAAATGATAAGGTTACGGATGAAGAATTTGCACAAGTGAGTGAGCAGCTAAGCTCTTTGCCTGGTGTAAATACAATGGTTGACTGGAATCGTGCTTATCCTTATGGAGAAGCCTTTCGTTCTGCACTTGGCAGTGTACGTGCCATCCCGGAGGATAAAATCGAATATTATCTTTCAAGAGACTACACTCGAAACGACCGTGTCGGGACAAGTTATTTAGAGCTGCAATATGAAGATATATTGCAGGGGCAAAAATCAAAAGTAAAAACATTGACAGATAAAGCAGGAAACGTTATTGAATCTCAATTGATTCAAAACGGAGAGCGTGGTAAGGATTTAGTTCTTTCTATAGATATGGAACTTCAAACTGAAGTCGAAAAGATTGTTGAAAATGAAATCTTGCGCTTAAAGAGAAAAGGTACTCATCATCTATTTGATCGTGCATTTGTTGTGATGATGGATCCGAATACGGGTGAAGTATTAGCCATGGTCGGAAAACAGTATGATGAAGAAGAAAACGAAGTGGTCGATTATAATATTGGGGCATTTACAACTGCTTATGAAGCTGGTTCAAGTGTGAAAGGAGCAACTGTTCTATCAGGTTACCAGGATGGGGTTATTGTTCCGGGCGAAACGCTGTATGATGAAGTTATACGTATTAAAGATTCACCACCAAAGGGCTCTTGGTTTGCTAGCAGGGGACCACAGTATTTTACTGATACAGGCGCTTTAGAGATTTCATCCAACGGATACATGTTTAAGATTGCTCTTGCAATGGCAAATGCTACATACACTCCAAATCAACCGATCGATATTCCGTATTCAGCCTTTACAAAAATGCGGAACTATTTTGGCCAATTTGGATTAGGTGTAGAAACAGGTATAGATTTACCGGGTGAAAATACTGGATTTCAAACGCATATGAATGTAGACGCAGGTAAGCTCCTTGATTTATCGATTGGACAGTTTGACACCTATACCGCCATGCAATTGGCGCAATATGTATCAACCATTGCGAATGGTGGTTACCGTATTGAACCAAGAATCGTTAAAGAAATTCGTGAACCAAGCATGGAAAATGGTACGATGGGTCCTTTATTACAGGAGATGAAACCAAAAGTTTTAAATCGTATCGATAACACGAAAGCTGAAATCGATCAAGTGAAACGCGGATTCTGGGGAAGCTTTAACGGCGCACATGGTACTGGTAGAGATTTTATTGGTAATGGTTATGAAGCAGCCGGTAAAACCGGCACCGCCGAAGTTGTATATTTTGGTCCTAAATATGAGCCTGGTACAACTCCAGAAGAAACAACCAACTCGACACTTGTTGGGTATGCACCTGCTAGTCAGCCGGAAGTTGCTTTTTCAGTGCTGGCACCATGGATTTACGAAAATGGAAGTGACCGTAACCGTGAAGATATGAATGAGATTATTGGAACACAAGTGCTTGCAAAGTATTTTGAGCTCCGTCAAAAGCGAATGAATGAAGAGGGTACCGATAAAGACACAGAGGTCGATGTTGCAGAAGAGGCAGCAGAAGACGGTAATTGATAAAAAAGAAGCCAGATTCTATTTATGAATCTGGCTTCTTTTTTATGATTTACAAAAGCTTTACACTTCATTTATATCAGATTAACAGTTAGAGAGTATTCTTATACCTGTAGAACAAAACAACCAATCATTTAGGAGGAATTACGGAATGAAAAGTATTAAGTACTTGGCAATGGGAACCATTTTTGGATCTGCTCTTTTCTTGGCAGCATGTGGGGGCGGAGAAAGCAATGCAAGTGGTGATACAGGCTCAAGCGAAGAAGCTGGTGCTTTGGAGGGTCAAGTACGTGGAGATGGTTCATCGACAGTAGCCCCTATAATGGAAGCAATCGTTGAGATCTATAGCGCTGAACAACCAGAGGTGCGAGTATCATCTGGAGTCTCTGGAACAGGTGGCGGATTTGAAAAATTCATCGCGGGTGAAACAGATTTCTCAAATGCTTCTCGTCCAATAAAAGATGAAGAAGCTGCTGCACTTGAAGAGGCAGGCATTGAATATACAGAAGTTGTTCTTGGTTATGACGGCCTATCAGTAGTTGTCAGTCAAGATAATGATTGGGTCGACTATTTGACATTAGATGAATTGAAAAAGCTTTGGGTTGAAGATGGAACTGAAAAGACTTGGGCAGATATTCGTGAAGGATGGCCTGAAGAGCCAGTCGAGTTTTACTCTCCAGGAACAGATTCAGGAACATATGATTACTTTAATGAAGTAATTCTTGAGGATGAAGATATCGTACGCTCAGCTACATTGTCTGAAGACGACAACGTACTTGTACAAGGTATTATTGGTAGTCCCAACTCAATTGGATACTTTGGCTATGCATATTACTTGGAAAACCAAGATACACTAAAAGTAGTTCCAATCGATAACGGCAACGGCCCAATTGAACCATCGAATGAAACAATTGAAAGTGGTGAGTATGAGCCACTATCTCGACCAGTATTTACTTATGTGAATAACAGCTCGATCTCAGAAAATTCAGCTGCAGCAAATTTTATCACTTTTACGATTAACAACGCTGGAGACATGGCAGAAGCAGTAGGTTATGTTCGCGCTCCACAAAACATTTATGATGAAGATTTAGAAGCAATAGAAGCATTGAAATAAAATGGCTGCTTTGAAGCTAATGATTGAGAAGCGTGAAATTCGCGCTTCTCAAATCGTTATGTATTGATGAAAGGGGTTCTCAAGTTGTCAACAAAAGACTCAAACAAATCGATATCGGTACAAGAAATGATAGCGCAAAAAAGCAATCGGGGTCTCTTGTCACGTATCGAAAAATTAGTACCGAAAATATTATTTGCAATAGCTGCTATGTCGGTATTAACAACAATTGGCATTGTATTAACACTTATTTTTGAAACCATTATTTTCTTTACAAGAGTGAGTCCTTTGGAGTTTATTTTTGGTACAGAATGGTATCCGTTTGCCAATACAACTCCTGCTTATGGGATTCTTCCTTTAATTGTTGGAACGTTGAAAATCACAGGAATTGCTGTGCTAGTGGCTGTCCCAATTGGAATTGCAACAGCCATATTCTTGAGTGAGTATGCGAGTGAGCGAACACGAAGATTTATTAAGCCTATACTAGAAGTACTTGCTGGTGTACCAACAATTGTTTACGGCTTTTTTGCACTAACCTTTGTAACGCCAGTGCTACAATCCATTTTTCCACAGCTAAGCATTTTTAATGCGCTAAGCCCTGGTATAGTAGTTGGTATCATGATTATACCAATGATCGCATCCTTGTCAGAGGATGCAATGACATCTGTGCCAAATGCTATGCGGGAAGGTGCTTATGCACTAGGTTCTACAAGGCTTGAAGTAGCTTTAAAGGTTGTATTGCCTGCTGCAACTTCAGGGATTGTTGCGTCAACAGTATTAGCAATTTCAAGAGCAATTGGAGAAACGATGATCGTGTCAGTAGCAGCGGGATCAACACCTGGATTTAACTGGGACATTACCGGATCCATCCAAACGATGACGGCTTATATCGTTCAAGTAACTACAGGAGATGCAGGTTATGGAACGACGATTTACTATAGTATTTATGCTGTTGGTTTTACGTTATTCTTATTTACACTCGTAATGAATCTGTTAGCTCAATACATCTCCAAGCGCTTTAGGGAGGAGTATTAAAATGAAATATATGGATCATAATGTTGTCTCCAGTAAAATGAAATCAAGGCTGACAAAAAATAAATTCTTTAAAGGACTATTTTTTGCAGCGACAATGTTCGGGTTAATCGTGCTGGCTGTTCTTTTAATTCGCATCATCACTCAAGGTGGTGGATATATAAACTGGGATTTCTTCATGAATTTTGCCTCCCGTTTTCCTGAACAAGCAGGCATAAAATCTGCTTTAATTGGTTCGATTTATTTAATGCTTGTTGTGGCGCCGGTTTCCATGTTTCTTGGGGTAGGAACGGCCATTTATTTAGAGGAATATGCTAAACAGAATAAAATGAATCGTTTTATCAAGGTGAATATTTCCAACTTGGCAGGTGTGCCATCTGTTGTTTTTGGTCTACTTGGTTTAACCATTTTTGTGCGAAACTTTGATCTTGGCATCAGTATCCTAGCAGCAGGATTTACGATGAGCTTGCTCATTCTTCCAGTCATTATTGTGGCCTCTCAGGAAGCGATTCGTGCAGTCCCGAGAGAACTTCGGGAAGCATCATTTGCAATGGGTGCGACAAAATGGCAAACTATCGTAAGAGTAGTGCTTCCAGCTGCTGTTCCAGGAGTTTTAACAGGCAGTATATTAGCGTTATCCCGTGCGATCGGTGAGACGGCTCCGCTTGTTGTAATCGGGATTCCGACAATTTTAATGTTTACACCAAATCATCTATTAGACACTTTTACAGCTTTACCAATGCAGATATTTGATTGGACAAAACGCCCTCAGGTTGCATTCCATGATGTGGCTGCTGCAGGTATTATCGTCTTAATGACACTTTTGATCATTATGAATTCGATTGCTGTATTTATTCGAAATAAGTATCAAAAACGATACTAAACGTTTGCTTAACAGGATGAAGGGAGATTACACAATGGCTACAACGACTACAAAATCAGTTAAAATAAATAATCAACCTATTAAAAATGAGATAGTTGAAAAGACCTCTGTTTATAAAACAAATCAACTTAATTTATGGTATGGATCAAACCATGCATTGAAAAATATTGATTTGGATATTAAAGAAAACGAAGTAACAGCAATTATTGGCCCATCAGGATGTGGAAAGTCAACATATATTAAGACGTTGAACCGTATGATCGAAATCATTCCAACGGTAAAAACCTCAGGGGAAATCATCTATCGAGGACGTAATATCTTTTCCAAGGATTATCAAGTAGAAGATCTTCGTACAAAGGTTGGGATGGTATTTCAAAAACCAAATCCTTTTCCAAAATCAATTTATGACAATATTGCTTATGGACCACGTATTCATGGAATAAAAAATAAAAAAATCCTAGATGAAATTGTTGAGAAAAGTTTACGAGGCGCAGCAATTTGGGATGAAGTGAAAGACCGTTTGAATGAAAATGCATACGGTCTGTCCGGTGGACAGCAACAACGTATTTGTATTGCTCGATGCTTAGCAATTGAGCCGGATGTAATCTTGATGGACGAACCTACATCTGCATTGGATCCGATCTCTACGCTAAAAGTAGAAGAGCTTGTTCAAGAGCTTAAAACACAATATAGTATTATTATTGTCACACATAACATGCAGCAGGCTGCTCGTATTTCTGACAAAACGGCTTTCTTCTTAAATGGAGAAGTAATCGAATATGATGACACAGATAAGATCTTTTCAAACCCATCCGATAAGAGAACAGAGGACTATATTTCAGGTCGTTTCGGATAATAAAGTCATTTGTCTTTTATTTTGTGCTTGAATAATGCGGGAGGAGTGTAAAAATGTCAGTACGCGAAAAATATGAAGCAGATTTAAAAAACCTTGATAATAAATTGATTGAACTTGGTCAGTTTGCGCAATATGCACTTGATCGATCATTGGCTGCACTTGAAAATCAGAATATGGATTTGGCCTTGTCTATTTTAGATGAGGATATAAAGGCGAATCGTTTGGAAGAGGATATAAACGATCATGCAATATTAGTTATCGCAAAACAGCAGCCAGTCGCAACTGATTTACGTCGTGTAATTGTTGCGATCAAGATTGCTGCAGATCTAGAACGGATCGCTGATTTCGCTGTTAACATTGCAAAATCGACAATCCGAATTGGAAATGATCCGTTTGTTAAATCAATCGAGAATATCAAGCTAATGCATGGGAAAACCTCTGAAATGATCGGTTTAGTTTTAGAAGCTTATACAGAAGAGGATGTTGTAAAAGCAAAGCAAATTGCTGAGCTTGATGATAAAATCGATGAATTGTACGGGCATACGATTCAAGAATTGTTAGGTATCAGTTCAAAGAGCCCTGATAAGCTTGCACAAATTACGCAACTGTCATTTATCTGTCGTTATTTGGAACGAGCGGCTGATCATGTAACAAATATTTCCGAGAATATTTTCTATCTAGTAAAAGGCACTCGGTATGATTTGAATAAATAAGTATATAAAAACGAGAGCGTTTTATACGCTCTCGTTTTTAGTCTCTTGTTATTAGTGCAGCTATTTCTTCTATGCTCAATTGAGAGGTAAGTTCATATTCTCCTATTTGAATACGATTCGTCATTTCATGTTCTACGAGGTAGCTGTTAAACTCAGTGGCATTTGCAATAATTCCGACACGTTCAAGGCTTTCACTTATTTCCTGGGACATCATTCCAGAATCAATCACTAAAATGAAGCGAGTGGTTGGTTCGTCAGTTTCATCTTGAATTACAGCCTCTTTATTCAAAGTCTCTTTTACTGCTAATTCATCTTCCAGCTGCATTAGTTGTGCTTGAAGTGCATCATGCGCCTCTTCTGTTAATACAATATAGCCTTCATTTTCGAGAGAACTAGCATCCATTTTACCTGCTGATTCCTCAGAGGCTGTAAAGAAGGTAACAGAAACAATTACTAAGACTGAGCCTATCATTCCGGCTGCGAATGCACGTATGGTGCGTCTATCCACAATTATCCCTCACGATCTTGTTTGAATTATCGTTTGAACCTCTTCCTTCGATAATGATGATAATCGTACAATCTGATCCAGGGGCAATCCTTGCTTATGTAAGGCGAGCACTTGATTCAGAATTATCTCATTTATGGGTTTAGAAATATTTGTCCTTTGTTTCATTGAAGACGTTTTTGAGACAACTAACTTTGTATCCACCATCATCTCTTCTTCTAATATACGTATGCGTTTTTTTAGCTGATACATTTCTTGGTAGAGGTTCATGGAGAGCTCTTCAAGCTCTTCCTCTGTTTTTTTTGTCCGGTCTTTTAGAAAAAAAGAAAAGATAAATAATAATACAGCGATTCCAGCAACAATCATCGCGGTGAGTTCCAATCTTGTCACCTCCTAGAAATATCCGTATCAATTGTATCATGTGAAGTAGTTTGAAATGAATAGTATATATGACAACTTAAAAAGAAATAATGAATCGATCATTTGATTACTTTTTATAGAAAAATGTAGCTGTACTAATGATAAATTAGTCATTAAAAAACGCAGTTACATGAATGATTAAAAAATTTTCGAACAATGATTTCTTTGTAGATTTTTTTTATAAGTAGTGGTATTATAGGTAAGTCGTATGAATCGAATTGCTGTATAGCTTTTGAACGTTTGGAGGGATAAGACATGCGTGTAAACATTACACTTGCTTGCACTGAAACTGGTGATCGTAATTACATCACTACAAAAAACAAGCGAAACAACCCAGACCGTATCGAACTTAAAAAATATTGTCCGCGTTTGAAGAAAGTGACGCTTCACCGCGAGACGAAATAATGCTTTAAAAGCATAGCCAGAAATGTTGGATTAACAATGTTTCTGGCATTTTCAATTTATGGAAAAAACTGTAAATATTAATTTTGGTGATTTGTAAAAACCTTCCTTTGATCTAGAGGAAGGTTTTTTATTTTTAGGGGTATCAACCATCTTTGCATCCATTATAATAGAGAAAAAATGATTTCCCTATAGGGGGGGCGGAAGAATGAATAAAAAACAATTAAGAAGAGACAAGCAACAGCAATTATTATCAATTAGTGAAGAGAGCTACAATAAAAGATCATGTAGGATACATGAATCCCTTTTCTCCCTTAAGCAATGGCAGGATTCTTCCACGATTGGCATTACCGTCTCTCGTTTTCCGGAAGTTGATACAAGAAGGATTATCGAACGTTGCTGGGAAGAGAAGAAAAAGGTGGCAGTCCCAAGATGTATTCCGAAATCTCGCCAAATGATTTTTTACGAGCTTACTTCTTTTGGTCAGTTAGAAGAAACATTCTTTGGGTTATTAGAACCGACGACTACGCTGACACCCGTGTTATCACAAGATATTGATTTTCTTGTCGTACCAGGATTGTTATATGAAAGAAACGGATATCGTCTTGGATTTGGTGGTGGATATTACGATCGGTTTTTAGAAAAATATGAAGGCAAAACCGTATCACTTTGTTTTGAGGAACAGTTAACTGATCATTTGCCAATTGAGCATTATGATCTGCCTGTTAAAACGCTTATTGGAGAGGGATGGGTAAAGGAGATTGTATGAGAATATCCTCCACATCATTATTTTGACGGGTATTTTAATGATCAGCACCACAGGGTGGAGGACAGGACTTCTTACCTTATCTGGAGCCATTGCGTCTGTTATTGTAGCTAATGTTATGTATTGGAGCTTAGGATGGGAAGGTCTGATTGTACTGGCCTCATTTTTTGTTTCTTCAAGTGTTTGGTCCAAATGGAAGATGGAGGAAAAAATGAATGTGGAAGAAAAATCAGCAAAAACTTCTCATCGGGATTGGCAGCAAGTAACAGCAAATGGAGGACCAGCAAGCCTTTTTTCTATGCTTTATGCCATAAATGGTGCTGAAGTATGGCTTCTTGCTTTTCTTGCTGCGCTTGCAGCTGCAAATGCAGATACTTGGGCATCTGAAATTGGTGTGTTAAGTAGATGGAGACCATTATCTATTCGCACGTTTAAAGTGGTTGAGTCTGGTACTTCAGGTGCAATTTCGGTCCTTGGCACTCTTGCTACCATTGTAGGTGCATTGTTTATAGCACTTATTGGTACAGTCATTTTTTTTGAATGGGATTTTTCCATTCTGGTTGTTATTACATTATTAGGTATTATCGGGAGTTTTTTGGATACATTTTTAGGTGCTTTTGTACAGGTGGAATTTCGCTGCACTATTTGTGGAATAAATACTGAATCGAAGTATCATCATCATCTTCAAACTGTCCATGAAAAAGGGATTCTTTTCATTAACAATGAGGTTGTCAACGCTGCTTCAGGGGTTGTTGCAGGCGCTATGACTTTATTCTTTTATGTATAACCAACCGAGCTGAAGGCTGGGTATAACTATTTTTCTTACTATAAATTATGTGCTTTTTTCCTCAGTAGAACCTCAAGTGTTCTTATGCTAGTTTAATCTTTAGCAAATTTCTGTGTAATTGATTTGTATAAGACCTTTTGAGACGCTGGGAGGCTATAGTCCATCCAGCTTTACTTTGGTTTTACACATTCGCTATAGTAGCAGTATGAGGTTTTAAAGCTACTATTTAGAAAGAAGTGAACGTGATGACGACTCGCACGGATTATTTATATTGGACAGTTGCTCACGATTTGATCGTAAATAAAGGCTACCGGTTATTAAAAATATCGCAATCTCAAAGAGAAATGTGGCTTGAGGGAGGCGAGAAAAAACAACAGCATGTCGTTCGTCTGGTCAGGGTTGACTTAGATTGGAGCAATCGAATGCAACGGGATATTGACCGTATTGCAGTTTTAGCTGACCAAGTCAGAAAGCAGTTGAAAAAGAGAAGGCTCCGTCTAGAAAATATCTATTTTTCTACCTATGAACCGGTAGATGACTATAGCTTCCGTATAAAAGAACCTATTCAATCAGGTCAAAAACAGCAAATAATCATTAAATCCTATGTAATTGAACCGAGCAATGGATGGGAGAGTATTAAACCGATCGAATCATTTGCTTCTTCTCCAAAGGAAGAGCCTTTGCGTGAAGAATATAGGGATGAAGAAATCGTTATGCTTAAAAAGAAGGTACTAGCTTCTGTTGTAGAAGAACGGGAAAGGGAAAGATTAACTTTTAATGTGGCGTCACCATTTTTCACTTACGTATTCATCGCACTCCAGCTTTTCATGTTTTATCTATTAGAAACCAATGGGGGAAGCACGAATCCCCAAACGCTCATTGAGTTCGGTGCGAAATATAATCCCTTGATTGAATCGGGTGATTGGTGGCGTTTCTTTACACCAATGGTGCTACATATTGGTTTCCTCCATCTGTTGATGAATACATTAGCGCTTTTCTATCTTGGTCCTATGATTGAAAGGATTTTTGGAAGATCGCGCTTTTTGTTCATTTATTTATTTTCGGGTTTTACAGGATCATTGATGAGCTTTGTATTTACTGCTAACCTTTCTGCGGGTGCAAGTGGTGCAATATTTGGCTGTTTTGGTGCACTGCTCTATTTTGGATTTTCTAACCCGAAGCTGTTTTTTAAAACAATGGGGACAAACGTGCTGGTTGTAATAACCATCAATTTACTGTTTGGTTTTACCGTTCCGGGTATTGATAATGCAGGGCATTTGGGTGGATTAGCTGGTGGGTTTCTTGCAGCAGGAATGATTCATTTTCCAAAGAAGAAATCAACGATAAAAAGGGGGGGCTTTATCTTATCTTCGGTTGTTTTCGTATCCTTGTTTTTGAGTCTTGGCTACAATGGAGGATTTATCAAAAATGAAGCCATGACAGTAAATGCATTGTCTCAGGACGCCATTCAACGTGGGGAGTTGGATACTGCTTATAGGGATCTTTTGACCTTAAAAGATGATGGACAAGCTACAGCGGAAACATATTTCTTATTGTCGTTTGTTGAAATCAAGAAGGAGCAATATGAGGACGCTACACAACATCTCGAGCTCGCAATTGAAAGGCGGAAATCTTTCCATGAAGCCCATTATAACCTGGCGCTCGTGAAATTAGAGCTTGGTGAAATTGAAGAGGCTGTGATCTATGCTCAAAAAGCATCTCAATTAAAGCCTACTAATGAAAATTATACAATACTTTTAGAAAAAATTGACAATCGATCTAGTAGCAATTAGTAATACAGAATATTTTGGGGAATGTAAGGATAAAACACTTTTCACTCCTTGTGAATGCGTATTCTTTCTATTATACTTGTCATTGGATATGCCGATATGGAAATGCAATTGGAGGACATCCTAGATGGAATTTAAATCAATTTATGATATTCAACAGCTTTTGAAGAGGTTTGGAACCATAATGTATATTGGAGATCGTGTGTTAGATTTGAAAATGATGGAATTGGAGCTGCGGGAGCTCTTTCAATCACAACTTATTGAAACACGAGATTACCAAACTGCTCTTTTACTACTGAGACAGGAGACTCAAAAGGCACTTCAAAAGAAATCAAATTAAACGGGTGAGAGCATGATGGAAAATTTAGTGTTTGGCGTTGATATTGGTGGAACAACGATTAAAATGGCTTTAATTACAGAAAAAGCAGTGATTGTCGACAAGTGGGAGATTCCAACGAATACGACCAATAAAGGGACAAATATTATTCCAGATATTGCAGCCTCCATTAAAGGGAGTATGGTTCAGCGTGAATTGTCGAATGAACATGTGCTTGGCATAGGTGTTGGGGCACCTGGGCCCGTAAATATGCAGACTGGCATCTTATATACTGCTGTAAACCTAGGATGGGACCAACCGGTAGCACTCCGAGATGAGCTTCAGCAGCTAACAGGTCTTTCTGTTGTGATTGATAATGATGCAAATGTTGCTGCGCTCGGTGAAATGTGGAAGGGTGCAGGAGATGGTGCAAGAGATGTCGTGTTTGTAACGCTTGGAACGGGTGTAGGTGGAGGCGTCATCGTAAATGGTGATATCGTTCATGGTTCCAAAGGAGCTGCTGGAGAGATTGGTCACATTACAGTAGTTCAGGAGACTGGCTACTTGTGTAATTGCGGAAAAACTGGATGCCTTGAAACGGTTGCTTCAGCTACAGGAGTCGTTCGTTTAGCAACAGACGCCCTTGCCTCCAATAATACTGAGTCGGCATTACGAAATATTTTGCTTGATGCAGGACATATTACAGCAAAAGACATCTTTGATCTAGCTAGAACGGACGATCCAATTGCTTATGAAACGGTTCAAAAGCTATCAACATACTTAGGTCTGTCACTTGCCAATTTAGGCAGTGCACTTAATCCAGATAAGATTGTATTAGGTGGTGGCGTTTCAAAAGCAGGAGAAACACTGCTTAACCCGCTCCGTGAAAAATTTAAACAATATGCTTTTTCGACTGTTGCAGAATCAACAGCAATTGAGATTGCTACTTTAGGGAATGATGCAGGTGTTTATGGCGCTGCATGGCTTGTTAAATATAAGCATTAATATGATGTTTTTCATTAAACCACCTGGTATTCAGGTGGTTTTTCCATCCTATAAAGTATGACGTTTTTGTGTCGTACTTTAGGATGGAATTTATCTATTTGGGAAACAACGAAACTTTTTTAGGTTTCACACGTCTATAATAGTGGAATTGATAATATGATCTAAAAGTTTAAGTTTAACATTGTCATGTAAAGTTGGATTTGCATTTTTATTTAAAAAGTATTAAGATAATGACTGACCTATTATTAATATCCACAAATTACAAAAAAAATAAAAATATTACATCTAGCAACAAGGAGGTTTTTATGTATGAACAAAAAATGGAAGATGCCAAGGCTATCCATTGTCATCCTGGCCATTGTGTTCTTATGGGCTAAAACGTATATATCATACTTAACGAGCTTTAGTATAAGCATTGATAATGTGATGCAATCGATCATACTGTTTATTAACCCATTAAGTTTTTTATTACTAATCTTTGGTGTAAGCTTTTTTATTAAAAAAGAGAATACGAGAAATGCCTATGTGATTATTACAAGCTTTATTTTGACTTTTATCTTATTTGCAAACATGGTTTTCTATCGTTTCTTCAATGATTTCATTACTTTGCCTGTTTTGTTCCAAACAAGCAACTTTGGTGATCTTGGTTCGAGTGTGATGGAAAATATTTTTTGGACAGATGGGCTTTACTTCCTTGATATTGTTCTTTTAATCGTGCTGGCTAAAATGAAGCCATCGTTTATTATTTTTAGAGAGTCATCAAAAATTAACAGACGAGCCTATTTTCTTGTAGCAATTGCAACGTTCTTTTTTAATTTAGGACTTGCTGAAACAGAACGTCCGCAACTACTAACGAGAACGTTTGACCGTGAAATGCTGGTTAAAAATATTGGAACATACAACTACCACATCTATGACATCTATTTACAATCTAGGCAATCTGCTCAGCGTGCACTGGCCGACAGCAGTGAATTGGTAGATGTAAATAATTATGTGAAGGCAAATCAAGTTGATGCTGCTGATGAACTTAAAGGAATTGCAGAAGGTCGTAACTTAATTGTTGTTAGCCTTGAATCTACGCAGAATTTTGTTATTAACAATGAAATGAATGGTCAAGTGATTACACCGTTTTTAAATGAATTGACTCGGGATGAAGATACAATCTACATGGATAATTTTTATCATCAAACAGAACAGGGGAAAACTTCAGATTCTGAGTTTATCCTTGATAATTCTCTGTATCCGCTTGGACGCGGCGCAGTATTTTTCACTCATAGCGGGAATGAATACCATACATTGGCGGAAAGCTTAAACAACAAAGGCTATTTTACAGCTAATATGCATGCAAATAACAAAAGTTTCTGGAACAGAGATATCGTTTACGATACCTTTGGTTATGACCGCTACTATTCACTTGTCGACTACACGGTTGGAGACGGAGAATCGGTAAACTGGGGAATGAAGGATATTCCATTTTTTGAACAGTCGGTTGAACACATGAGAGAAATGGAACAGCCCTTTTATACAAAAATGATTACTTTAACAAATCACCACCCGTTTTTCTTAGATGAAGAAGATAAATTTATTGAAGAGTATGATTCAAACTCAGGAACGCTGAATCGCTACTTCCAAGCTGTGCGCTATACAGATGAATCGATAAAAGAGTTTTTTACCGATCTTAAGGAAGCAGGTCTTTATGAAAACTCAATCATTGTCATGTATGGTGACCATTATGGAATTTCAGAAAATCATAATGTGGCTATGGGACAGTATTTAGAACGTGAGATTACACCATTTGAAACAGCACAGCTTCAACGTGTTCCATTATTTATTCATATTCCGGGCTCTGGAGCTGGATTTGTGGATCACACACTTGCAGGTCAAGTTGACTTGAAACCAACGATTCAAAACCTGCTAGGTATTGATTCAGGTAAAGCAATTCAATTTGGTCAGGATATTTTCTCCAAGGACAATGAAGATTTCGTCATTTTACGTGACGGAAGATTTATTACTAATGAGCTGGTATATGCAGGCGAAACATGTTGGGATAAGGAAACGGGTGAACCCACTGATCGAGAGGCCTGTGATCCGTACATTGCAAGAGCGAACGAGGAACTCGCTTATAATGATGAAATCATTTATGGTGATCTCTTGCGCTTCTATGATGCAGAAAATGGTCGTTTAAAGAGTGATGAAGATACAGAAACTATATTGAATGAAGAATAAACCATTAAGACCGACAGCTGTTAAATAAGCGTCGGTCTTTTTTATGAAATCCGTTAATTAATGAAACTTTTTTATTTTTTTTTCGTCAATATAAGTATGTCTTTATATAAGTAGTTTTAGATAGGTGAAATTTATACTGTGTGAAGGGAGGAAGACGGTTGAAGAAGTTTGGATGGTTTTTTTTAGTTCTACTCTGTCTATTAGGAACTGCCTGCAGCCAAGAGAAGCTCGCAACAATCCATCAAGAACCATCGGGTGAACATCAGCAAACTGAGGAGATCTCAAAGCCAGTTTCTAAATCATTGTCCGTTACTCCGCTTGTTCTTCCGAAATCTTCTTTTCATAGTGTGATCGGCTGGTTAGATGAATATGAAGTTCTCTATGTAATAGATAAACATGATGAATATCAATTAATGGTATATAATATAAAGACTGGTGAGTCCAGCGAGTTGCTAGAAGAATCTGGATCTCTTATTCAAGCTGATCTTAGCCCGTCGAACGATTATTTGCTCTTACATAATGCTGACACGTCCACTAAAGCAGAAGTTTTAATCATTCAATTGTCAACATTGGATGTTGTATGGCATCATGAGATTGAGTCTGCAGAGCTAATGTATGAATGGAATCCGTATGACGAATCGAAGCTGTTGTTTACTGCATTTGAAGAAGATTGGTCTTATCAAATGTGGATTGGTGATTATCAATTAAATAAGTGGGAAGCGATAGAGGGAGTACCTCCTTTCGTACATTGGTCCAGCCAGAATACATTAGTGTACCAAGATGAAACAAGGGCAAATGATGATAATAAACAAGGCTCATTGTACGAATATTCTATTGACAGATCAGAAGACAGGATCATCTCAAATAACATTGTTGCATTTGATCAGTTTTCTTCGTATCGAATGACTGTAAAATTAGCTGAAGAAAAGAACGAGGCCTTGTATTATTTTGAAAATGATGATGAGATTGTCTCATTTGTAATACCCGCTGCGGATTTTAATTTACCGGAGTACGATTACATAGAGGATGACAACTCAATGATTTCCTTTAAACTTTCTAAACAGGAATCAAATGAATCTGAAGCCATGCACTATCAGCTCGTTAAATGGGATATTAAGAATCAGCATGAAGAGGTCATTAACGATTATCTACAAAATGAACCTATATCCTGTTCTCCTGCTGGAGAGCGGTGTTTGTATGGCTATCAGCTAACATCGATAATAGATGCAAATACAGGGAATGTGGAACCATTGATACTATATGAGGAGGACATACAGTAAATGGCTATTATTGATGTTACAATTATACCAATTGGTACTCAGACACCAAGTGTAAGCGAGTATGTTGCTGATATTCAGCGTATTTTGCAAACTCACCAAGAAAAAGGGCATATCCGTTACGAGCTTACTCCTATGAATACCTTAATCGAAGGAGAGCTTCAAACGCTTTTATCCATTGTGCAGGAAATGCATGAATCCCCATTTGCAAAGGGAGTTCAACGGGTAGCAACCAACATTCGAATTGACGATCGCCGGGATAGGGCGGATCATTCTATGCAAAATAAAATGGCGTCTGTACAACAAAAATTACACAAAAAATAATAAAAAGAGTTGACCGCTTTGGTCAACTCTTTTTATGTCGGCGATTAAACTGGATACCCTTGTTCAACAATCGTCATGATTGTAAACCAGCCGAATACGCCAAATGAAGCAAGACCGAATAAGATCCCCATAAGGTTTTTGTCCTTAAACGAAGAAAACGTACCGATAGCAGATAAGATAACGACTAATGCCAAAATAATGGTTAATCCATTCATATCTATACACCCCTTTCACTGCAACCGATGATTTAAGTATGATCGAAAATGATGATAAGTATATACGTACTCTTACTTATTTTATATTTTTTTTAGATCCTTGTCGAGAACTAATCGTGACACTTTGGTGATTAGTTCTTTTACTTGTACAAATACAGAGAAATTAAATCATGATACAATGGGACAGTGAGGTGATTGTATGGAATGGATTCAGCTGCCACTCGGGCCGCTACAAACAAATGCATATATTATTTATAACAGCGATCGAAAATGTTTGATTATAGATCCTGGTGAAGAAGCGCAAAAGATACGTCAATTTATTCAAAAAAAGGGACTGCAGCCACAGGCAATTTTGTTAACACATGCTCATTTTGATCATATTGGTGCAGTAGATCCGATACGACAAGAATACCGTATTCCCGTATACTTGCATCAAGCCGAGAAAAAATGGTTATCAGATCCTTCTCTGAATGGTTCAACCTTCTTTGCGGGAATTCAGCCAATTGAGGTTGATTCTGCGGATAAGGTATTTCCACAGAGTGGAGAAATATCAATTGGGGATTTCTCCTTTACCCTGCTCGAAACACCAGGTCATTCACCCGGTGGAGTCAGTTTTTATTTTCATAAAGAAGGTTTTGTTATCGTTGGTGATACACTTTTTGAGGGCAGTATTGGCCGGACAGACCTGCCGGGGGGAAAAGAGCAGGAGCTGTTAAAGAGCATTCATAATGAGCTCCTAACGCTTCCAGAGGACACATATGTATTACCTGGACATGGTGGTGTTACCAGTATTGCGCAAGAGATGGATCATAATCCCTTTATAAATGGTTTTTAACTTTTTTAATCCAATTGCTATAGTTAAAGATCGTTGCTGATTTTGGCACTATGTTGATTGGAGTGTAAGGCACGAGACTATTGGGGGATAAGCGAGTCAAAGGGAGACCGCATGGGCGCAAAGCGCCGAGGGGCGTCGGACCTCCCCCGGAAAGCGAGCGTCTGAAGCGGAAAACAACAAACAGGTTAGTATCCATTTAAAAACCCCCTGGAAGGGATCCAGAGGGGTTTTTATGTATTAATGTGCATTGCCTCCAGGCGTCATCATAAAGGTTGTCCAATATGTAAAGCCTGCGAAGAAGAGAGTCAAGTATACGAAGAAAACATATACATACATACGCTCTGATAATTTCAAATACCCCAATAGGATGAAAAACCCTGTCTGGGCAAGGAAAAGCAATGAAGTCTTAGGCATGTCTCCAAGATAGAACATAACAGAAAAAATTCCAGTCCAAAAGCCCATGACTCTATACATTTTGTCCATCCATATCCCTCCTTTATACGATCAATCCATCGAACCTATTATATAGGATACCACCTTAGAATGTAAATAACACATTAACTTTTGAATGTGACGATTACGTGATATTTAATAGGTTTTTATCGTCTCCATAACTGACATATCTAAATGCAAATGGACCCGTTCTAAAAATTACAAATAAACTGTTGTTTAAAAATGTACAAACATTATACAAGTGATATACAATATTGATAATAAGTTGTACAAAAAGCTTACAGAATGATAAAAAGGTTATAAAAAACCATGACTACCTTAAAGGAGGATGAATTATGGACGAATTGATTTTCTTTACTTATCCGAGCTGTACATCGTGCCGCAAGACAAAAAAATGGTTAAAGACAAATGAAGTTGATTTTGTAGAACGTCATTTATTCCGTGAAACACCAACTCTTGAAGAACTTTTTCATTTATTGTCGATGACAACAGAAGGCCTGGATGAATTGTTAGCTACAAGGAGTCAATCCTTTAAAAATCTTAAACAGGACGTAAATGATTTATCACTATCCGAAGTTGTTAATCTTATCATTCAGGAGCCAAAGCTTTTAAAGAGACCGATTTTAACAGATGGTCACAAGCTGGTTGTAGGCTATAATCTAGAAGGGCTCAGAAGCTTATCAAGCAAAAAGAAAATATTTAAGCTCTCAAGCTAGAAAGGCAATTCGCCTTTCTTTTATTTTGTTTAAAAAATTTTTAAATTTGTAGAAGGAATTCATTCCGTGATGTAGAATTATAGTAACGTGGGAGAAAAAAGGAAGGTGAATTCACTCATGTCATTCGGTGCTGAGCATTTTGCCAATAAGCTTCTCGCGGAAGCATACAGACAAAGCTGTTCTGATATTCATTTATTACCAAGAGGAGAGGAGATGATCATTCAATTTCGCATTCAAGGCGAGCTTGTTCTTCATCGATCATTACCAAATAGTTCAGGAGAAAGGTTAATCTCACATTTTAAATTTAAAGCCTCGCTGGATATTGGAGAAAAAAGAAAACCACAAAGCGGCTCTTTTGAACACTTCATTGAAGACTGTGTTTTATCGCTTCGTATCTCAACCTTACCCGCTTCATCGTTTACAGAAAGCCTCGTGCTTCGTTTACTCCCACAATCATTGTCAATCCCAATCGAAAAGCTATCTATGTTCTCAAATTCAGCAAAACGGCTACTGTCTCTTGTTCATCACTCCCACGGGCTGCTGTTGTTTACTGGTCCAACTGGCAGCGGTAAAACCACAACTCTTTACTCACTTGTCCACTACTGTTCTACAACCCTCAATCGAAATATCATCACTTTAGAAGATCCTATTGAAAGAAAGCAAGATCATATTTTGCAGGTTCAAATAAACGAAAGAGCAGGGATCACCTATGCGTCCGGCCTGCGTGCAGTGCTCCGTCATGATCCAGATATGATTATCGTCGGTGAAATTCGTGATGCTGAGACTGCCAAAATAGCTGCCCGAGCAGCATTGAGCGGACATTTAGTGTTATCTACTCTTCATGCCAGAAATGCAAAAGGAGCCATCTATCGTATGCACGAGCTAGGAGTCTCACTACAGGAACTGAATCAGACGCTAATTGGTGTTACAGCTCAGCGTCTCGTTAAAATTAATCAAGTAATACCCAATGAGAATTTAGGTGCTCGCGCATCTGTATTCGAGATGATCAGCGGAAAAGAACTTCAGGATATTTTGAAAGAAAAAAGCCCCGGTCATCCCACTCCTTCATTAAAACAGTTAATGAGAAAGGGGGTGGCGCTCGGCTATGTTTCTGAAAAAGAGTATGATCGCTGGATGGCAAATGAAGTCGACGATACACCGCTCGGAGCAAGCTACCTTTCTAAAACGACTTGGTGAACTGAAATCAAATGGTTATCCATTAAAAGATTCTATTGAATTTCTTTTGTTAAATCAAAAAAAGAATTTGACTTCAACACATCAGAATATGGTGGATGATCTGCTGAATGGACATGCATTGAGTGATTGTTTACAAAAGCTTGGCTTTCCATCATTTGTTTGCCTGCACATTTATTTTGCAGAACGTCATGGGAATCTTGAGGACACGTTGATTGAAACATCAAGTCTTCTTGAACAGCAGAGAAGGGAAACAAAGCGTTTTATCCAACTGTTGCATTATCCCCTTTTCTTATTTCTGTTGTTTATTGTGATTGTAGTAATATTAAATGTTTATTTGCTGCCGCGGTTTTCATCGTTATATGCTTCTGTCGGTCAGACCTCCACAGGCATAATCTCCATTATTAGTTCGATCCTCCATCAGCTTCCGTTTATGCTTCTCATCATCTTGGGGATTTCTTTTGCTATTTTTTCTACAGCAGTTTTGATCCTTCGCAAGCTTGACCCTCATGAAAAATGGTCTACACTTGCCAAACTTCCTGGTATTGGATATTACGTGAAGCATTATCACAGTTATGTATTTTCAAGAGAAGCCTCTTATTTATTAAAAGGAGGTATGTCAATCCAAGCGATGCTGACTACATTCATGTCACAGCCTTATAGGGAACTTTACCACGATATGGCGCATTTTATGGCAGATGAATTACGACGAGGACAAAGTATATATGCAACTGTCTTACAGTTTCCATACTTTACAGAAGAGCTAAAAAGAATTACCCAGCATGGAGAAAGTAATGGACAGCTTGAGGATGAATGGCAATTTTATAGCCGCTATTGTTTAGCATCGATTGAAGAAAAAACACTACGACTATTTTCTTTTATACAACCAACAATCTTTTTATTCCTAGGTGTAGCCATAATAGGCACCTATCTCATTATTTTATTTCCAATGTTTAATCTAATGCAATCTTTATAGGAGGGTTAATAATGATACGTAAAATGATTAATTTGGTGAAAAGTAATCGAGGCTTTACCTTAATTGAAATGGTCATTGTCTTGCTTGTCATTTCTGTATTATTAATTGTCAGTTTGCCAAATATTTCTCAGCAAAGCAGTGAAATTAACGCGAAGGGTTGTCTTGCTTTCCAACAGATGGTCCAAGGGCAGGTAGAGTCTTATCGTATGGCGAATAATGCGGTTCCGGCTTCTGTTGAAACACTTCAAACACAAGGATATTTACGCCAGAATGAAATAACCTGTCCAGATGGTAGAGAATTGGTGATTAATACGGATGGTCATGTCACGATTAAAGAAACTCCATAATGATAAGGGATATACAATGGCAGAAGTACTGATTGTCCTGTTGCTAGTCTCTATATTAATAATGATTTCGTCTCATTTTATTCATCGATCAACCGTTATGGAAGAATCAGTTGCTTTTGAAAAACAGTTAATTGAAGATTTGCATTATGCTCAGTTGATCGCGATCAAGTATAAACAGCATGTAAACGTTCAATTTCTAATACTCGACCAGCAATATTATATAGGGTCCTCAATTGGAGCTCCTTACCAAATAAACATTCGCCGGGTTATGCCGGCGTCTGTGCGTATCCTTGATGCTGGGTCGTTGTTGTCATTTCGTATTCTTCCCAATGGAAATACATCTACCTTTGGGGTAATTAGATTCTCGGTGAATGAAAAGCCATTTGCCATTCATTATTATTTAAGCAGAGGACGTTTTTTTATTGAAAAATGAATTTGGATTTGCTGTATATGAATCTATTATTGGGTTTAGTTGTGTAGTAATGCTATGTTTGACGCTGCTTCCCTTTCTTCAAATCTTTTTATTAAAAGTAGATGATTCACGTCAAAAAGCAGCTGCGTGGACTGTTCTATATGAGCAGCTGCAAATCAGTCGAAATACAGGTTTACAATCTTTTTCTTCCATTGAGCGAGAAGGAGTTACTTATCATGTCAACTGGCAAACGTCTAGTAAACTGTGCGTTAATTATGATGCGAATCATGGGGAAAATAAACAAGAATGTCTCCAGGCTTCAAACGAGGGCATTCACATTCATTGAAGTGATTTTTTGTCTATCTGTATTAATCATTATAGCAAGCTTAATGCCTCTAATTTTTTTAACCATTTCAAACGCAAATGATCGTCTTGAAAAGCCAGCGGCGGTAGAATGGGATTTATTTCTTATTCAATTTCGTCAGGAGCTTACGAGATATGAACTGGAAAGAGTAGAGCAGCAACGAATTATACTGATGGATCATGAGGGAAATAGAATCACATTTTCATCTTATCGCACGCTACTCAGGCGTCAGGTCAATGGAACAGGTCATGAGGTGTTTTTAACCGCCATAAACAGCCTTAATTTTACGTACATTGAAGGAATTCTTCAACTGGAGGTGGTTTTAAACGATGGATCAGTCAAAAATGCACGCTTTGTTACGAACTTACCTGTCTCAGAAGGGCATCGTTGTATTCCCAGTTCTTGTGATGTATACAGTAGCCTTAGCCCTGCTTTCGATCCTTACTGGTACGGGCATTGGATATACTCGTCATTATGAACTCGTTCAAGATTACTATGAGAGGCAAGCAATGAAAGAGCTGTCTATTCATTTATACATGCTCAACGATGCTGATGGCGACGAAATTTATTCCTTTCAAAATGGTGAAGTAACAGTTAGACGATCAAGCGAAGAACCTACTCGTCTTGTTTTAAGAGTAAATTTACATGGTCACTCGTATTCTCCTGTTGCTTTCGTTTATAATGACAACAAATAACGAAATAACAGGAGGAATTAGAATGCCGCTTACTTCGTCGATTTACTTGATTGGATTTATGGGAGCAGGGAAGTCTACCATTGCAGAGAAACTAGCTGAACGTTTCGAGGTAAAGTATTATGATATTGATCAACATATTGAGGAAAAGGAAAATAAATCGATTTCTTCAATTTTTCAAGAGAGGGGGGAACGATATTTTCGTGATAAAGAATCCTCAACCTTGACCTCTTTGATGGAACCATCAATTATCGCGACAGGAGGGGGGATTCTATATTTTCCTGAAACCGCGGAATGGTTAAAAAAACATGGTACTGTTATCTATTTACATGCTCCGTTTGAAGAACTATATGAGCGAATTATTCATGATCAAACAAGGCCAGTAGCGGCATCACGATCAAAAGGATCGCTTAATGAATTATTCAATAGCCGAGATCTTGCTTATCGTGATGCCGCTCATATTATTGTATCTGTATCTGAACGTTCAGTTGAACTTACGATTGAAGATATTTTACTTTCGCTCGAAAAGATCGTTGATCAAGATACGAGCAGTATGCATTAATTTGGAGCTCTAAGATATAATAAGCCGCCAATAGGGTTGTCTAATCTTATTTTTGGTTTAAGAGATGATGCGTATTCTTTTAATTCTTGCTTCCAAACAGGGTTTTCAACTGTTTCAATCGTATCGGAAAGTTGTTTATAGCGTGCTTTTGCCTGGTTAATCTCTTCAGTAAAAAGTTTATTGCCTTGCACCTCAAATTGTTGGAGTATTTTTTCAATTGCACGATCATTTTCAATTACGGGAGCAACAGTAAAATGAAAATCAGGCAGCTGTGGCTTTAAGATGAGGTTTTCTAGGAGGTTTTCACCATCATGCCGCATGGCTCCTGTTGTTAATGAAATGGCAGTTGCACACCAATTTAAACTAGCGCCTGGAGGGTCGATTGTAAGTACCCCTTGTATCATCAACCAAGGGTACAAGGGGGTGTTAAGAGATTTTGAGGACTGTTCGGAAACATGTTCAAATGCTTTAAAAAAGCCTGCCTCCATATGCGCTGCCTCTACTAGCTGTCTAAAAGTATTATCAAGCATCGATGCTATAACGGTCGGATTCTGCGTGTTTTCTGTAGGCTGGGTCACGAGCGTGATTGACATGGGTTCTCCGGGCTGGTTCATTGCATCGCGGTAATGCCAGTAAAAAGGCCGATTCATAAATTGCCGATCCAGCTCTTCCGTTAAGCGAATATGAGAATGAGATTCTCCTTTAATAACCTCAGCTCGTTTTATTGTTAAAAATCGATGAACAAGTTCCCAGTGATGCTGATTTTCCATTAGGCCTCTCCCTTCGTAGCAGTTGAATGATAAAAGCTTTCTAAATGCTGAAGCTTCAATCTCATTTCTTGTTCAGATCTTGAATAAACAAATGCATCCTCCAAGTAGCGGTCCAGTTCTTTTTTTGTAGTAGAGGCGAGCAGATCTTCATGCTCACCAATAATATATTGAAATAAAGAAACTTTTTCTTGTAAGACTGCCCAAATCCGTTCCTCAATGCTATTTCGATTTAACAAGTAATAGACCTCGACATTCTTTTCTTGTCCAATTCGATGAATTCGGCCAATCCGTTGCTCCAGCTTCATCGGGTTCCATGGAATGTCAGCATGTATCATATAACGGCAAAATTGCAGGTTAAGGCCTTCTGATCCTGCTTCAGTAGCAATTAATACCTGCGCCTTCTGTTTAAATAGGTCTGTCATCCACTGTTTTTTTCCTTTTTTAAACCCACCTCGAAACGGAACTGATGTGATGTTGTGCTGCTTTAAGTACCAGCTCAGGTAAAGTTGAGTGGCCCGATATTGTGTAAAGACGATCACTTTTTCATCCGTATTTTGTACAAAGGATAGAATGCGCTTTGCTTTTGCAGTTACGAGCTGGTCAGGTGTTACGTCTAAATTAACCCCTAAGCTTGAGCTCCATTCTTTATTTTCCGGACGGCCAAGTGCTTTTAATAGCGCGATAGTTGAACTGCAGCCCTGCTTTAACAAAGTAATATGAGAAAAAGCATGCTGGTTGCTGCTTCTCTGATCATTATAGTAACGTTCAACAGCCTCGTATAGCTCGCGTTCATAAGGAAGCTGTTCAATCCAGTCAATATGAATCGTTCTTTTCGTCCAGGCGATAGAGGTTTCCTTCCGTCTTGTACGTATCATAAACTGATCAATGAGAGGAATAATCCTATTTTTCCCTTCCTCGGATTGGCAATTTTCTTTATACTCCCCTTGCGTTCCGAGCAATCCAGGACGAAGTAATGTAGCAAGGTGGAAGAGATCCTCTGAACGATTTTGAATGGGTGTAGCGGTTAAAAATAGACAATAGGTTTTTGAGAGTGATTGAATAAATTGATGGTTTAACGTTTTAGGATTTGTCAGCTTATGCGCTTCATCAACAATGACTAAATCATAGTGATGTTTTTCAATTTCTTCTCTTAGAGGAGGACGTTTTAATAAATCAATTGTGGCAATGATAATTGGTGCTTTTCTCCATTCTTTTTTTCCTTTGTGAATAATCGATTGAAGCCCAAAATGCTTTGCCAGTTCTTGCTGCCATTGTCCTGCAAGTGATGAGGGTACAAGGATAAGCGCTGATGAAACAAGGCCCCTATAAATATATTCTTTCAAGATTACCCCCGCTTCAATGGTCTTTCCTAGTCCAACCTCGTCAGCAAGAAGAGCCCTCCCTCCGAGCTCGAAAATTACTTTGTTGGCTGCTTCCATTTGGTGTGGATGCAGGTTTAGATGAGGTAATTCCCGTAAGCAGTGAAGGGATTTGGCGTTTAATGAAGTCCGTTTTTTTTTCTCGAGAATGGAATTTGTTAAAAGTTCTCGATCAAATCGTCTTTCTTCAGATTGCACCCATTGCAAAAAATCAAGCGGCCAGTTTGATTGCTGAAAGAAAATAGAATGTGCCAAAATATCATCTCCTATAAAAAAAGGATTGCCCAAAAAACCAAAATAGTGATAGGATAAAAATAGATTTACGTATTAAAAAGAATATAAAACCGAACATTATTGTAAAAAATTTGTTTGTTGTTCATAGTATGTCCATTTAGAAAACAAATATGAGCGAATGATAACAAGGGGAGAGACCGTTTACGGCGCCGAAGGAGCAAACATGATTTCATGTGAATCTCTCAGGCAAAAAGACTCTTGTTGGACGCGACTCTGGAGAGCGTTTCGATTTCGAAACCACCAAAGAGGACAGCCGTAATGGTAAACTTTCAGGTGAAAGGACAGGGATCCCTTTTTAACAATGGGGATTCCCTGTCCTTTTTTGTTTGAATGGTGACGGAATGAACATTAAACGAAATGAAAGGGGAACTCATTTGTCTACTCCATTGAAAAGAACACCATTATTCGATCTTTACAAACATTCAGGTGGAAAAACGATTGATTTTGGCGGCTGGGATTTACCCGTCCAATTTTCAAGTATTAAAGAAGAACATGAAGCAGTTCGCACAAAAGCTGGACTTTTTGACGTTTCTCATATGGGAGAAGTGGATGTGAAGGGGCCGGATAGTCTATCTTATCTTCAGAAAATGCTGACAAACGACCTTTCAAAGTTACATAATAATCAAGTTTTGTATACCGCAATGTGTTACGAAGACGGAGGAACTGTGGACGATCTCCTGGTTTATCGATACAAGAAGGATCACTACTTGCTCGTCATTAATGCATCCAATATTGATAAGGATGTGGAGTGGCTGGAACAACACGCTGAAGGTGATGTAGAAATATCAAATATCTCTTCAGAAATTGCCCAGCTTGCCATACAAGGTCCAAAGGCAGAGAGTATTCTTCAGTGTTTAACGGAAACAAACTTAACAGATATCACATCCTTTACATTTAAAAATGAAGTAGAAATAAATGGGATATCAACACTCGTATCCAGAACAGGCTACACGGGTGAAGATGGCTTTGAACTATATTGTGCTGCTGATAAAGCGCCTGCACTATGGATAGCTTTATTAAAAGCGGGTAAAGAAGGCGGTCTTGTACCTTGCGGATTGGGTTCGCGTGATACGCTTCGCTTTGAAGCGAAACTGCCGTTATATGGACAAGAGCTTTCCTCCACGATTACACCAATCGAAGCAGGAATCGGATTTGCCGTGCGTCCTCAAAAGGAACAGGCATTTTTAGGGCAAGAAATATTAAAACAGCAAAAAGAAAATGGAGCACCGCGTAAATTAGTTGGGATTGAAATGGTGGATCGAGGAATCCCTCGATTTGGCTACCTGGTATTTGCGGGGGAGAAAGAAGTTGGGTTTGTCACTACAGGCACACAGTCTCCAACGTTAAAGAAGAACGTAGGCCATGTTCTGATTAAGAAGGAATGGTCAGAAATAGGGCAAGAAGTATTTGTCGAAATCAGAGGGAAAAGGGTAAAAGCGCAAGTGGTTAAAACACCGTTTTATAAACGAAAATAATGCAGCATAAGGAAGGAGCCACAATTATGAACCATCGTTACCTGCCGATGACAGAACAAGATCAAAAAGAAATGCTTCAAGCAATCGGTGTTCAAGCAGTCGATGAGCTTTTTTCAGACATTCCAGAAAAGGTGCGCTTTCAAGGAGAGCTTGCCATTAAGCCTGCGAAATCAGAGTCTGCTCTTACAAGAGAATTAATGCAGCTTGCCGCAAAAAATGCTGATACTAAGCAATACATCTCTTTTCTTGGGGCTGGTGTTTACGATCACTATATGCCAACCATTGTAGACCACGTCATTTCTCGTTCTGAATTTTACACAGCTTATACTCCTTATCAGCCTGAGATTTCACAAGGAGAGCTTCAGGCAATTTTTGAATTTCAAACGATGATTTGTGAGTTGACAGGAATGGATGTCGCTAACTCATCGATGTACGATGGAGGAACATCATTTGCTGAGGCAGCAATGCTAGCAGCAGGGCAAACACGCCGTAAAAAGGTATTGGTTTCTGAAGCCGTGCATCCTGAATCGAGAGCAGTACTTGAAACGTATGCTGCAGGTCAGCATATTGAAGTTGTCACTGTTCCACAGACTAATGGAATAACTGATTTAACCGTGTTAAAAGGTCTTCTCTCAGATGATGTAGCAGCAGTAATGGTACAATATCCTAATTTCTTTGGGCAGATTGAGCGTCTGGATGAAATTGAAGCGTTAGCGCATGATGTAAAATCCATGTTTGTTGTATCATCCAATCCTCTTGCATTAGGTGCGCTTACACCGCCTGGCGATTTTGGAGCAGACATTGTTGTGGGGGATGCCCAGCCGTTTGGCATTCCACAGGGCTATGGCGGACCGCACTGTGGGTATTTTGCCGTAACAAAGAAACTGATGCGTAAAGTTCCGGGACGTCTAGTAGGTGAGACGACGGATGATGAAGGACAGCGAGGTTACGTTCTAACCCTGCAAGCGCGAGAACAGCATATTCGACGAGATAAGGCAACGTCTAACATTTGTTCAAACCAAGCGCTTAATGCCCTTGCAGCCTCTGTTGCGATGACTGCTCTTGGCAAAAAAGGCATTACAGAGATTGCACGTCAAAATTTCCAAAAAGCACATTATGCAAAGCAGCAGTTGAAAGCAGCCGGTTTCGAAGTCATACAGCATGGCTATACGTTCAATGAATTTGTAATTAAGCTAAATAAACCAATTAAAGAAATGAATGAGCTGTTGTTAGAACAAGGAATTATCGGAGGGTATGATCTTGGACGTGATTATGAAGAGCTTTCACAGCATATGCTTATAGCCGTTACAGAACAGCGTACAAAAGAAGATATTGATACTTTGGTAAAGGAGCTGAGTGAACATGCATAAAAAAGATCAGCCACTCATATTTGAACTATCAAAAAAAGGGCGTACCGGCTATAGCCTAACGGAGCTGGATGTACCAGAGGTCGATCTTTCAACACTAGCACCGGAGGGTTTTATTCGCTCATCAGCACCTGAATTACCAGAAGTAGCTGAACTTGATATTATGCGGCACTATACAGCACTTTCAAAGAGAAATCATGGTGTGGATTCAGGCTTTTATCCACTTGGTTCGTGTACAATGAAATACAATCCAAAGGTGAATGAAGCAGTGGCTAGGTATGCTGGGTTTGCCCATATTCATCCGCTGCAGGAGGCATCTTCTGTACAGGGGGCACTTGAGCTTATGTATGATTTACAAGAACATCTTGTCGAAATCACTGGGATGGATGAAGTAACACTGCAGCCTGCAGCGGGTGCTCACGGAGAATGGACGGGTTTAATGATGATTCGTGCTTTTCATGAAGCAAATGGTGATCTTAATCGTACGAAAGTGATTGTACCTGACTCGGCACATGGCACAAACCCTGCTTCGGCAACCGTAGCGGGATTTGAAACGATAACAGTCAAATCGAATGAAGACGGCCTTGTAGACCTGGATGACCTGAAACGGGTTGTGGGTGATGATACAGCTGCATTAATGTTGACAAATCCGAATACACTTGGTCTTTTTGAAGAGAATATTCTTGAAATGGCAGCGATTATACATGGAGCGGGCGGAAAGCTCTACTATGATGGAGCGAATTTAAACGCTGTTTTATCAAAAGCTCGACCGGGTGATATGGGCTTTGACGTTGTACATTTGAATTTGCATAAGACGTTTACCGGCCCTCACGGTGGAGGTGGTCCAGGATCAGGTCCTGTAGGAGTTAAAGCAGACTTGATTCCATTCCTTCCCAAACCTGTTCTTGTGAAAAATGGTGATCAATTTGAATTCGAATATAATCGCCCTCAATCAATTGGCCGAGTTAAACCGTACTACGGAAACTTCGGCATTAATGTTCGTGCCTACACGTACATTCGCTCAATGGGTCCAGACGGGCTGAAGGCTGTAAGTGAAAATGCTGTTATTAATGCCAACTATATGATGAGAAGATTAGCCCCTCACTTTGATCTTCCTTTTGATCGTCATTGTAAGCATGAATTTGTCTTGAGCGGAAAACGCCAGAAAAAACTAGGGGTAAGAACGCTTGATATTGCGAAACGTCTGTTGGACTTTGGCTATCATCCGCCAACAATCTATTTCCCTCTCAATGTTGAAGAGTGTATGATGATCGAACCTACTGAAACAGAATCAAAAGAAACGCTTGATTCGTTTATTGAGGCGATGATTCAAATTGCGAAGGAAGTAGAAGAAACACCAGAGGTTGTCCAAGAGGCACCCCATACAACGATTATTGGTCGCTTAGACGAAACGAAAGCAGCAAGGCAGCCTATTTTACGTTACCAAAAAAAAGAAGCGGTTGAAGTGTAAGATAAGCGCAACATAATCCCTTGCCATCAGCAGGGGGTTTTTGTTGTTAGTCGAAAAAAAAACAAGAATTGCTTTATTTATAGAAGAAGTATTGTGAACTTAAGGTGAAAAATGATCGTGTTAACGAGAGTATTTCAGATTTTAGATAAAGTATAATTAGCTTTTGATTACAGGCAGCATAATGAGTGTGAGGATGTTTAGATTAAAATATTATTTTTATAACAAGTATGCTTTAACAACCAAATTTAACTGATTTAGCTTATATAGATTGATGCTGATACTTGCCGGTCGATGAGCCTTCTTCTGTATTTACCTTCATCGAACCAATCTAAAAGGCTGACCCTACGTCATCAATCATTGACGTAGGGTCAGCCTTGGTTTGTATCATTATTTACGTTTAATTTTGCCTGTCCAATGCTTAAAGCCACCTTTAAGCTGGTAAAGGTCTCTGATTCCTTTTTTATAAAGGAGTTGGGCAGCACGCCCGCTTCTCATCCCATTTTGGCAGTAGAGGTAAACAGGCTTATCAGAACGAATTTCACCAATACGTATTTTTAGCTGAGAAAGCGGAATATTGCGTGCACCTAGAATATGGCCGCCGTCAAACTCTCGCTGTTCACGAATATCGATAAGCTGCGCCTTTCGATAACCTGCACGAAATTCCTCTTCCGAAAGTGGTTTCAAAATACGTTTTTGACGAAAATACGTAAAAATTGAGAATAAAATAATCACTACAAGCACACCGATTAAAATAAAAAGTGATTCCAACGTTTTGACTCCTTTCTAAATATAAACACTAGTTATTATTATAGGCTTCAATTGCAGGAAGTTCAAAGAAAATATTAATATCGAATCAACTCTTTGAAATAATGTACCGCTCTGATAGACTAATAACAACTTTATAAAAAAGGATCTGAATGAAATGACAAAAGAAACATGGAGATTTATTGATTCAGGATATGCAGCTCCTGCTTTTAATATGGCATTAGACGAAGCGTTACTTGACTGGCATAGCGAGGGGAAAATCCCTCCAACAATACGTTTTTATGGTTGGGATCCTGCGACCCTTTCAATCGGTTATTTCCAGCGAGTTGAAAAGGAAATTAATATGGAAGAAGTAAAAAGACTCGGCTTGGGCTTTGTCCGCCGTCCAACGGGTGGAAGAGGCGTGCTGCATGAACAAGAACTTACATATAGTGTGATCGTTAGTGAAGAGCATAAAGATATGCCAAAAACTGTAACAGAAGCATATCGAGTGATTTCAGAAGGGATTTTGAAAGGGTTTCACCACCTTGGTCTTGACGCTTATTTTTCTATTCCGCGAACAGATGAAGAAAAAAACAGTTTGAAAGATCCAAGAAGCGCGGTTTGCTTTGATGCACCAAGCTGGTATGAGCTAGTTGTTGAAGGACGGAAGGTCGCGGGGAGTGCGCAAACGAGACAAAAGGGTGTCATTCTTCAGCATGGATCCATTTTACTTGACATCGATGAGGATAAGTTGTTTAGCCTTTTTATCTATTCAAATGATCGAGTGCGCGATCGAATGAAGAGTGCATTCAAGGGCAAGGCGGTTGCCATCAATGATATGGTGTCATCGAAGATTTCAATTGAACAAGCAAAGAACGCGTTTTATAAAGGCTTCGAAGAAGGACTTTCTGTTAACCTTGAACCATATACACTGACAAGGGAAGAACTTGATTACGTTCACCAGATTGTCGAACGTCGATATGGAAACGACGAATGGAATTTCAAAAGGTAAAACAAATGAGGTGAAAGCTTTCGCCTTTTTTTGTTGAATATTGTTGGAAAATGATGAGTGAAAAGACCTGTTTTTTTTCTTGTTTATCTGCAATTGCCTGATTTTATTCGTTTTTTAATAAACAATATTTCGCAACTCTTAAAATGGTTCAAAAATAAGGGGAAACTATAGGATAAATCATTTTCTCGCTTGTTTTCTCCCGTATTCTATTCTTTTTTTATTTGACAGCATTTTTTCTGTTGACTGAAAAATCTATATATAGTACTGAATTAATAAAAGAAAACACTATATGTTGTGTTTTCTCGTGAACTCTATTAAAATACAAAAAGATACTAAAAGATGAGAGGGGATAAGTGCATGACGACATTATCTGCACAAACCACGTCGATAGATGTAGAACAGCTTAACAAGGATATTGCCTTGTTCGATCAAGTACACCCAATTACAAAAGAAATGAAGCTAACGCATAAAGGAGTATCAAGACTCGTTATGCTTGATCGCTATGCGTTTAAGGATACAGAAAAGAAAACACTTCGCGAAGGTGATTTTGTTGTGCTTACAATTCGCGAGGATCCAAAATTTCCGGCTCGTGGATTAGGCTTTATTCAAAGCATCGACCAAGAGCGTCGCGAAGCAAAAGTATTAATAGCAGAAGAATTTAGAAATTCACTAGACACTCCAATAGAGATTGAAACAGGCATCGTCAACCGCTCGTTGGATGTCATTGAAAAGCCATTGGAAGTTTATTATGAACAAATTGCCCGTCGTAACGCGACAGGACTTGCTTCCATAGAAAAAACAGAAGAACTGCGTAAAGAGTGGACAGAGAAGTTTTATGAAGAGCTCTCGAGTCTGCATTTTGTTCCAGCAGGTCGCGTACTTTACGGAGCAGGTGCAAAGACGGATGTTACCTTCTTTAACTGTTATGTAATGCCTTTTGTGAAAGACTCTCGTGAAGGGATTTCAGAGCATCGTAAACAGGTTATGGAAATCATGAGCCGTGGTGGCGGTGTTGGAACAAATGGTTCTACACTTCGTCCGCGTAATACGCTAGCGAGAGGTGTTAATGGAAAATCATCGGGTTCTGTTTCATGGCTTGATGATATTGCTAAGCTAACCCACCTGGTAGAGCAAGGCGGTTCTAGACGCGGTGCGCAAATGATTATGCTGTCTGATTGGCATCCTGACATTATTGAATTTATTATTTCCAAAATGCAAAATCCTCGCATTCTGCGTTTTCTTCTTGAAAATACAAAAGACGAGTTGATCAAGAAAATTGCTCAGGAAAAGCTTAAATTCACTCCGCTGACTGAACAGGAAGCAGGAATGTATCAAAGCATCGTTAACTATAAGAATATGCAAGGTCAAGGCGGCTTTAACGACAAGATCATTGAAGACGCTGAAGAGAAATTATTAACGGGTGGCACGTATTCCGTTCATAATTCTGAATTCCTTACTGGAGCGAATATTTCCGTTTGCTTAACGAAAGAGTTTATGGATGCAGTTGAGAATGACTCAAGCTATGAACTTCGTTTTCCTGATGTAGAATCGTATTCACCAGAAGAAATGGCTATTTATAATGAGAAATGGCATGAGGTTGGAGATGTTCGTGAATGGGAGAAGCAAGGCTTTGGTGTCCGTACTTACCGCACTATTAAAGCAAAAGAGCTTTGGAACTTGATCAACATTTGTGCTACTTACTCTGCTGAACCGGGTATTTTCTTCATCGATAATGCAAATGATATGACAAATGCAAAAGCTTATGGTCAACAAGTAGTTGCGACAAATCCTTGCGGAGAACAACCGCTTGCTCCTTACTCTGTGTGTAATTTGGCTGCTGTTAATCTTGCAGAATTTGCAGATAAAAAGAATAAAACGGTTCATTTTGAAAAATTGAAAAAAACAGTAGAGATTGGCGTTCGCATGCAGGATAACGTGATCGATGCAACACCGTATTTCTTAGAAGCAAATAAAACACAGGCACTGGGTGAGCGAAGAGTGGGTCTAGGTGTAATGGGAATGGCCGATCTTCTCATTTATTGTGAAAAAGAGTACGGATCAAAAGAAGGTAATGATCTAGTTGATCAAATCTTTGAGGTGATTGCAACCACTGCTTATCGTACTTCGATTGAGTTGGCAAAGGAACGCGGTGTGTTCCCATTCCTAGAAGGTACGACAGAAGAAGAAACAGCTTCTCTTCGCAAAGCCTTTACGGAAACTGGGTTTATGCAAAAAATGCCAGAGGATGTGAAACAAGGAATTCTTGCACACGGTATTCGTAATTCACACTTGCTTACTGTTGCACCAACAGGAAGCACCGGAACGATGGTTGGAGTATCGACAGGCCTGGAGCCTTATTTCTCCTTTACTTATTACCGAAGCGGTCGCTTAGGAAAGTTCATTGAAGTAAAAGCTGATATCGTGCGTGAATATTTAGATGCCAATCCTGGTGTAGATGAAGAGAATCTACCGAACTGGTTTGTAACAGCGATGGAATTGTCTCCTGAGGCACATGCGGATACACAATGTGTGATTCAGCGCTGGATTGACAGCTCGATTTCAAAAACGGTTAACGCGCCAAAAGGGTATTCAGTAGAACAGGTTGAAAGTGTCTATCAACGCTTGTATAAAGGTGGAGCAAAGGGCGGTACAGTTTACGTTGATGGCAGCCGAGATTCTCAAGTTCTAACCCTTAAAGCTGAGGAAAACCAAATGATTGATCAGAATCCAACAAAAAAGAAACAAACAGTCGTTTTAGTTGATACAATACAGGCTTTACGATCAACGGACGTTACAATTGGATCAGAGATTGGAAATACTTGCCCGGTATGCCGCAAAGGTGAAGTTAGAGAAATTGGCGGATGTAATACATGTACGAACTGTAATGCACAATTAAAATGTGGATTGTAATGGAAGAGGGGGAAACCCTTCTTCTTTTTTTATGTCTTCCCTTCATATACATAGAATGAAAAGGGGGAGTGAAATGATTATTGATCTAGTTTTTTCAGGCGGAGGGGTTAAAGCCATTACGTTTATTGGCGTTGTCGAAGCGCTAGAAAAAAAGGGAATAAAGGTTAGGAGAATTGCTGGCACAAGCGCGGGTGCGCTGATCGGTGCGCTACTGGCAGCTGGTTATACTTCAAAGGAAATTAAAAACATGCTGCCACAGCTTACCCATTTGCTTTATAATCAGGATCGTAAATATACTTGGTTTCCTACCTGGTTCAAATGGTTTCATATTTATTGGAAAAAAGGTCTCTTTTCGGGTGAGGATTTGCAGAAGTGGCTGGAACAGCGGCTATTGGAAAAGGGGATTCGTTTCTTTTCGGATCTTCCACAAGGATCTTTAAAAATGGTTGCCTCTGATTTAACGGCAGGTAAGATGGTCGTTTTACCTGATGACGCTCTTTATTATGATCGGGATCCATCCCTGTTTAGTGTGGCAAAGGCTGTCCGTATGAGTGCATCACTGCCATTTTTTTATGAGCCTGTCCGAATGATGAAAGGAAAGAAAGAGCATTTGATTGTTGACGGCGGGGTGCTCAGTAATTTTCCTATCTGGGTGCTTGAAGAAAATGGAGCATCACAAACAGTCCCCATTCTCGGATTTCAATTGCAATCGACGGATAAAAGAGAAAAAGAAAGAAAGATTCGAAATGTAGTTGAATTATTTTCTGCTTTGTTTTTGACAATGAAAGAAGCACATGATGCAAGGCATTTGGAGAAAATTCAACGTCAAAAGATATTATTTATCCCGGTACCGGATCTTTCACCAACGGAAGCCTCTTTATCGACAAAAGAAATGCACGCCCTTATTGAGATTGGACGTGCAAAAACAGTAGATTATTTAAATCATCTAATAGCTGCCGATCGTAAATTAAAGTGAAATTTTTTTCTTTTTCTTCCCTTTTTTTCCTTCAATAACCGTGAGCTTAGGAGCATCTATTCGATTAATACTTGTTTTTTTGAATGGAATAGGTGCCTTTGGCTTTGCTTTATTTGCCTTCATTTTAGAGGCAGAAACAGGGTTGCCGTAACGCTTCTTAGAGTGCTTTACAGCTTTTTTGAAAGCTTGTTGTTCTCGGCGGTTGGGCTTTCGACGTATCCACATTCTATAGATGAAATAGATCAATCCAGCAATTGCCGCATAAGTAAGGAGAGTTCGAAAAACATTTCCAGGCTCTGTAATGAGCATAAAGCTTAGACCAAAAGCAGCCAATACCATTACAACAAAAAAGATGGTCGTTCGAATTTTCATTTAAGCCACCTCCCGAAGAACATGATTTTATTCTTTAGTTTAGACAAGCGCCGCTTTTTTTAAACCAGATTCTGTTTCTTTTTCTAATTCCATCATTCGATTAAATGAAGCAATCGCTACTTCAACTTGATCGTCTTTAGGTTCTTTTGTTGTTAACAGCTGCAGCCATAATCCTGGATAGCCAAGATAACGCAGAATAGGTACGTTACGTAGTCGGTTGGTCAGTTGTAGAACTTCAAATGAAATTCCCAAAACAACAGGAATCAGTGCGATTCTATTTAAGACACGTGTGCTTAAAGGTTCAACTGGAACCAGTAAATAAACAAACATTCCGACGATAACGGTAAATAAGATAAAGCTAGACCCGCAGCGATAATGCAGTCTAGATTGTGACTGAACATTTTCAACTGTTAAAGGGAGTCCGTTTTCAAATGTGTTAATTACTTTGTGTTCAGCGCCATGGTACTGAAATACTCGTTTAATAAGTGGTGTCATTGAAATTACGTAAATATAAACGAGGAGTAATATTAATTTGAAAAAGCCCTCTATTAAAATTTGTTCAATGTTACCTGGAAAAATAAAGCGAACAGATTCAGCCAAAAATAAAGGAATTAAGGTAAAGACAAACTTTCCAAACAAGAAGGAAAGGACACCAACGGCTGCAATTCCAAAAATCATTTCAAGCTTTGATGTTTTTTGTTCTTGCTGTACTTTCTCATCCTCTTCTGGCATAACATCAAAGCGTTCACTTGAGAAGTTTAGATGCTGTGTCCCATTTGCGCTTGATTCAATCAATGCAACAATTCCCCGGATGAAAGGAATTTTCTTTAATTTTTGAAAAGCGGGCCGTGATTTTCTCGGAAGGTGGAAGTAATCAATTGAATCATCCTTTCGCCGAATCGCTGTTACGGTATGATAACGACCTCCGAACATGACTCCTTCCATTACGGCCTGTCCGCCAAACGCGGGCTTTTTTTGACTACTCATTGTATACACCAGCCTATAATCTGCATTCCTTCATTATTAAAGGTACCCTTATTTTACTAAAAAAACTTGTTTCATACTAGCGGCAACCTGTTTTTCATAACATGTTTCTATTATGATCTAAGTCACATATGGGCATACTCAAAGAAAAGGAGTGGTAAGGATGCAAAACATTGAGTTACCAACGATTAAAAAAACTTCTCTATCTGTTGTGACAGGTTTTGTTGGAGGGGTGTTTTTTTGTGCATTTTATGAACTGTTTGCCCTTTTCAATTTTATAAAACGATCTACTTTAATGCCAGACTGGCCGTTTTTAACAGCGTCTTGGCAGGGTGGATTTGTTGCTCATGCTATTTGGTGGGGAATGATCAGTGCAATTTCTATTCTTTGGGCCATTATCTATCAGTACTTGGTAAAAAAAGCGGAAACAATGTGGGCTGGCATTTGGATCAACGTATTTCTTTTTGTTGTTATTTTCATTTTATTAGGGTGGGCATTAGATACTGGTCCTAGCTTAATTGATATAAAGCGGAGGGCAGCGATCGCAATCGCGTGTTTGTTTGTGCTTCATGGAGCATTTGTAGGGTATTCTATCTCTTATGATGAACCCTATCACGAGGGTCGTCCCTAGTGTTCGATTTTGGTCCACTATGGTACACTTATTAGGATAACGAAAAGACAAAGGGTGAAGGAATTGACAAGGTTATTATTATTAAACGGACCAAATTTGAATCGATTAGGGCTTCGTGAACCGCGTGTCTATGGGCATACCACACTTGAACAAATTGAAGAAAAACTAACACAATTGGCAAAAGAACATGGTGTGACATTACTAAGTAAACAGTCTAATCATGAAGGTGTATTAATTGATGCTATTCATGAAGCAGCAGCCCAAAAATGGGATGGGATTCTTTTTAACCCGGGTGCTTATTCCCATACAAGTATAGGACTTCGCGATGCCATTGCATCAATCGAGGTGCCTGTTATCGAGATACATATTTCAAATATTCATGCACGTGAATCCTTCCGCCATCATTCCCACATTTCAGCTGTTTCCATTGGACAAATCGTGGGCCTGGGTGTGTATGGATATGAATTAGCGTTATCTGCCATGATTAATCATATTAAGGGGGAGCAGCTTTAATGAGTAAAGTAGTGCAATTACGTGAACAATTTAGCAAACATAATATTGAAGGGATTTTAATTACAAGTACATATAACCGCCGTTACATGACGAATTTTACAGGAACTGCGGGTGTTGTTCTTATATCTCAGGATGAGGCACTCTTTATTACTGACTTTCGATATGTGGAGCAAGCATCCAATCAAGCAGCTGGTTACACGATCGTTCAGCACCAGGGGCTCATTCAAGAAGAGGTCGCAAATCAAGTTAAGCGTCTTGGTATTAAGCGATTGGGATTTGAAGAGGATCACCTCGTTTTTGGTGTGCATCAGCAGTATGAGAAAGTGTTGAACGCTCAATTTGTTCCAATATCAGGAGTGATTGAAAAGTTGCGCTTGATAAAGACAGACTCAGAGATTAAGATATTAAAGGAAGCGGCAGACATTGCAGATGCAGCCTTTAAACATATAATTGATTTTATGCGGTCGGGACTAACAGAACTTGAAGTATCGAATGAGCTTGAGTTTTTCATGAGAAAAGCAGGGGCTCAATCTTCTTCGTTCGATATCATTGTTGCGTCAGGTTTTCGTTCAGCACTGCCCCACGGTGTGGCCAGTGAAAAAGTAATTGAAACAGGCGATTTTGTAACCATGGATTATGGCGCTTTGCACAAAGGCTATGTATCAGACATAACCAGAACTGTTGCGGTAGGTCAACCAAGTGATAAGCTTAAGGAAATATATCAAGTAACTCTTGATGCCCAGCTGCTCGCAATGGACAAGATCAAACCAGGGTTAACGGGAAAAGAAGCGGATGCGATCGCACGAAATTACATTACTTCAAAGGGCTACGGTGAATATTTTGGGCATTCACTTGGTCATGGTATAGGGCTTGAGGTTCATGAAGGACCAGGTCTGTCATTCCGTTCAGATGTAAAGCTTAAGAAAAATATGGTCGTAACCGTAGAACCCGGAATTTATATTGCCGGTCTTGGCGGTGTTCGTATTGAGGATGATACGTTACTAACCGAAAACGGGAATGAAACACTCACCCATTCAACAAAAGAGCTGCTTATTTTGTAATTTCCATTTATAGGAGGACATAGAATGATTTCAGTAAATGATTTTAAAACAGGTTTAACAGTTGAAGTGGATGGCGGGATTTGGCGTGTAATGGATTTCCAGCACGTTAAACCAGGTAAAGGGGCTGCGTTCGTACGCTCCAAGCTTCGTAACCTTCGTACAGGTGCCATTCAGGAAAAAACGTTCCGTGCTGGTGAAAAGGTTGCAAAAGCACAAATTGATAACCGTCGTATGCAATACTTATATGCGACTGATGATCTTCATGTCTTTATGGATAATGAGTCCTATGAGCAAATTGAAATTTCTGCTGCTCAAATCGAGTATGAATTGAAGTTTTTGAAAGAAAACATGGAAGTATCAATCATGATGTACGGTGCTGAAACACTAGGAGTAGAGCTTCCTAACACAGTTGAACTTAAAGTGATAGACACAGAACCAGGAATAAAAGGAGATACAGCAAGCGGCGGCACAAAGCCGGCTACTGTTGAAACAGGCTTAACTGTAAACGTGCCTTTCTTCATTAATGAGGGTGATGTGTTGATTATTAATACAACGGATTCAAGTTATGTTTCAAGAGCATAACGATTAATCAAAGCCAGCGCAGAGGGATTCCCTCTGCGCTGGCTTTTTTATGTCATAATCACGAGCGCGAGTAAATAGGATAAAGCAACATGATAAAACACTGAGGTGGCTTATATGCAGATGCATCCAATCCTTTATTTTCTACCGGAAAACCTGCAGCGGGAGCTTTGTGGAATGGATCAAGGTACATTAAAACATGTTGAAGAAATTCGTATTAGAATTGGACGACCTGTAGAAATAGTGATGCAAAGCGAAACGAGATGTTTATCCTTTGTTCCTACTGTAAGTGATCGTCAATACATCGCAGAGAAAATATCACAGCATTCATTTTACTCGCTGGAAGAAGAAATGAAAAAAGGATACATCACAATAGAGGGAGGACATCGTATTGGAATTGCTGGAAAAGTTGTATTGGAAAACGGAAGGGTTCAATCCGTTCATTCTATCTCTTCTTTCGCCATTCGAAAAGCAGCAGAGCTGATCGGATGTTCCGCTCCTTTTATGCATCATCTATATGATCAAAAACAGCAGCGATTCAAACATTGCTTGCTTGTTGGACCGCCAAAAAGCGGGAAAACGACCTTGCTTAGAGATATGGCACGTTCAATATCAACCGGTTCACGTGAAAAAGGGTTTTCCATGCCCGCAAAAAAAGTAGCGATAGTGGATGAACGTTCAGAAATTGCGGCATGTCACAACGGCATACCACAGCTAACTTTTGGGACAAAAGTGGATGTACTTGATCGCTGCCCCAAAATTGAAGGCATATCCATGATGATACGGTCAATGAGTCCTGAGGTTATGGTTGTAGATGAAGTAGGGCATGAAAAAGATATTGAAGCCGTTATGGATGCCATGTTCACCGGAGTTACGCTTTTAATGACTGCCCACGCACAATCCGTTGAAGAACTGATGCGCCGTCCCTTAATGGACAAGCTTATACAGTCTGAGTTAATTCATTTTATTGAATGCAGTTCAAGAGGATACTCACTATTTAGAGGAAAAGATGAAGTCATGTACGTTGAGCGTGTTAGTTAATGCTAAATCTCTTAGGTGCAGGGCTTCTCGTATTAGGATCGGGTCTTGAAGGATGGAGAAGAGCAAGCCTGCTCGACCGACGTCAACGAGTGCTGGTCGAAATGGCAGAAGCCTTCACATGGATGCAAAACGAAATCGTGAAACGTCAAACTCCTATGATTGAGATTATTCACTATCAAATGAAAAGAGATGGTGAGGTTGCCGTTCTTTTTCGTTTGTTTTTACACCATCTCACAGTCACACAGCTGCTCCTGGCAGAAGCTTGGCAAGAGGCTACGAAGGAATACAGTATAGTGACTGTTTTACATAAAGATGATTTAGAGTGGATCTCACGTGTAGGAAATGCCATTAATCAATTTGATCGAACAAGTATTGATAAAGAACTTGTCTTTGTCATTCATGTATTAAATAGTCGCCAGCAGGAAGCAAGAAACCGCAGTTTGCAGTATGGCAAGCTTTATAAAACGATCGGATGGATGGGGGGGGTATTGGCGGTGCTTTTGCTTAGCTAAAGATAGGAGCGATAAAAATGACAATGGATCTTGATACGTTATTTAAAATTGCAGGAGTTGGACTCGTGATCGCCCTGCTCTACACCGTCCTGGAACAAGTAGGAAAAAAAGATTATGCACAGTGGCTCGCTTTTTTTGGGTTTCTGTATGTTTTGTTTATGGTGTTACAGGCGCTGGATACATTTTTTACGACGATCCGTTCCGTTTTCATGTTCTATGATTAGAGGGTTCTAATGGAAGAGCTTCTTAGAACCATTGGGATTTGCTTTGTAGCCGGGTTCATGTCAATGATGCTGAAAGAACGAGCGCCGACTATCAGCGTTCTTCTTATACTGTTTGCTTCTGTCATGCTGCTTACGAAGCTATTTTATTCAATTCAGCTTGTAATGGCGATGGTACAGCGGTTTTCAACTTTCTTGCCTGATATGGGACTGTATATTGGAACGTTAATAAAAGTGCTGGCCATTGCGTTTATTACAGAAACGAGTTCTCATCTATTAAAAGGATCCGATCAGGTGCTGTTATCAACGATTGTTGAATGGACGGGAAAGGTGCTCATTTTATTAATCGCCTTGCCAATCTTTTATGAGTTGTTACAACTAATGCTGACATTGTTGCCTGTCGCACCTTGAAAGGGTGAATATAGGCTTGAAGCTCAATCAACCGACCCAACAAAATGACCATGAAATGAATTCAACAAATCCTTTAGAAACAAATACCAATGACCAGTTGATGGATGAAAGTCACGAAGCGTGGCTTGGTTTTTGGGATCAATTAACGGATGTATATGGTGAGTATTTACCCTCGCTGACTCGGCAGGATTTACTTTCTTTATTAACAAATCCGCAAGATTCATTTAGTGAATGGCTGTCAGGTATTGTTCGTTATGTATTTCATGAAATCGCAGTTAATTCACACATTATCCTTTGGCTGCTTATTATTCTAATGATCGGCTCCCTATTACAAACTATCCAGCAATCCTTTTCAAGAGAAGGAATTGCAGCAGTAAGCTCAGTTGCCATGACTGGTTTGCTGCTGATGGTGGTAATCGAAAGTGTCTCAATTTGTGTGGGGTATATAACGGATACTGTAGCCTTAATGGCTGACTTTATGTATGCATTACTCCCGCTTTATTTAGCTATGATCACCCTATCTGGAGGTGTTACAACAGCAGCTGTTTCTCATCCGCTTCTGCTGTTCATTGTCCAGTTTAGTCATTGGCTGATGCAGCATCTACTTATTCCTTTATTTGTTTTATCCATTTTGCTTGATATTGTAGATACAGTCTCAACATCTTTTAGCACGGCGAAAATGGCCGCTCTTTGCAGACAAATCGGAATATGGCTGCTTGGCGTTGTGGTAATGATCTACTTAACCATCTTTTCCATCCAAGGGGTTACGACTTCTGTCGCAGATGGAGTGGCAGCAAAAACAGTGAAAATGATTGCAGGACAGTTTATACCGTTTATTGGAAAGGTTGTCGCGGATACGACTGATCTTGTTTTAGCTTCTTCCGTCCTGGCAAAAAATGCTGTTGGGCTAGCAGGCGCGTTAATGCTGGGTATCATGATTCTCTTTCCTGCAATCAAAATATTAGTTGTAGCGTTTATGTACCGGATCTGTGCCGTAATCATGGAGCCTCTTGGACACGCTGGAATGGTACAAGCAGTAGATGCGGTGAGTAAAGGGCTATTTCACTTATGTGCAGCATTGGTGCTGGTATCGATCATGTTTTTACTGGGGATTGTGGTTTTATTGTTTGTCAGCAATATACCATTAATGATCCGTTGAAAAGGAGGCATGGTGTGGGAGCGATCTATCAGTGGATTTCACAATTACTCGTACTTATTGTGTTAATGGCTCTTTCTGACCTGCTATTACCAGCAAACAGCTGGCGACCTTTTGTTCGGCTAGTTTTAGGTAGTTTGCTGCTGCTTTTACTGTTGGAGCCATTAATTTATTTCGTCCGTCAGAATGATGAGCTCCTTACAGTGTCATTTCCTTTGATGGAAGAAGAGATTCAAATGCAGCAGGAAGAGGGAGAATTGATCATCAGTGACATGAATAACAAACATCAATCATACATATGGAAAGAGGTCGCTGATCAATTAACGAGACAGGCTAAACCAATTGTTCAAGAAAATTTTGGGGTAGAGCTCTCGACTGTCACAGTATGGCCGCATAATTCTACGATCGAAACGTTCACAGGAGAAATCGAAGTTGTTCTTCATGTTACTCCGATCACAGAGGTGGACAACCATCAATTAATTAAACTTCTTGCGGGTGAATGGGGGGTGCCGGATGATTCAATTAGATTAGTGTTGAAAGAGGAGTGACAACGTGGAGCAAAAAAATGCATGGGACAAGCTAAAGGACCGCTTTTCTTTCTCTAGAGACCCAACACCAAATCGGAAAATTCAGCTAATTATTGTTCTCGTGGTAGCGGGCATGCTCCTTTTGATTTTGCAGAACAATCAAGTAGAAAAACCACTTCTGCCGTCGAGTCCAGAGGCATCAGCAGTTGATGAACAAACATCAGCAGATAAAAGCTTTCGGCAGATGGAAAAAGAGATTGAACACCAATTAGTCGATATGCTGCAGGTAGCTCTTGGGACAAAGAATGTACAGGTAATGGTCAATGTCGCTTCAAGTGAACGGAAAGTGTATGAAAAGGATCAAACGCTTCAGCATGATCAAACCAGTGAAAATAATGGAGAAGAACACTCTACAACTGATCGGCAGTCATCAAGCAGTCAGCTTGTCACTGGAAACCAATCACAAAGCGGTCCTTTTATAAGTCATATTGAAAAGCCTACTGTTCTTGGTGTCATGATTGTGGCGGAAGGAGCAGATCAAATAAAAGTGAAAAAATGGATTACTGAGGCTGTAGCTCGAGTCTTAGACATTTCTACACATCGTGTGGCTGTAATACCAGTTAAACAGGAGGAGTCGTGAGATATGATGCTGAAAAAACAAACCGTTTGGCTTTTAACAATGTTAAGCCTCGTTGTTGTACTTTCTGTTTATTACGTAACATCACCAGGAGACCAAGCCTCCCCCTTTGTTCCCGATGGGGATGCAGATATGGTGCTTGGAGAAGATGGGGAGCAGTGGGTACTTGAGGAAGATGTGGATGTGAATGCAGAAGCGGTTGAGGGTGAGCTTTTTGAAGTGCTTCGAATGCAGCTGCAGGATGAGCGTAATGCATTAAAAGAGCAGCTCACAGCAAAGGTGGCCTCAAATGAGTTTACATCATCTGAAAAGAATGAGGCATTTAATGAGATGGATGAACTCGTGAAAATGGCATCGAAGGAGGCGATGATGGAAACCATGATTAAGGCGCTCGACTATCAAGATGCCCTTGTTCGCACAGATGAAAATCAGGTTCTAATTACCGTGATAGCGGAGGAACACTCGAAGGCGGACGCAAATGCGCTGATCCAGCTTGCACGACAAGAATTTGGAGATACAAAACAAGTTAATGTGAAATTTCAATCAAACGAAGCTTCTGCCGAAGGCGATAGCGAAGCTGGAGCTGAAAGTGAAGAAGTAACAGAAGACATAACTGAAAATTTAGATCAGGTTGAAGGTGAATAAAATCTATAAATGATGATGGAGAGGACTGGCAGACTAAAGCCAGTCCTCTTTAATGCGTGTGTACGGCGTTCAGTATTTTTTCTGAATTAAATTATGATACAATAAGGAAAGTATAAACATGATTTGGTATGCATAAAGAACATTTTTAAACGCCAAGTTGAATTATGGTATACTATTATCGTATGATATTAAGAGCAGCTACTAATTATTATAGGTCAAGGAGTGTCAACGATGCTAAAAGTACAAGAGATTCGTGAAATTATTAAACTTATTGATCAATCATCAATCGATGAATTCACTTATGAACAAGATGGAGCAAAACTAAAACTGAAAAAAACAGCAAAAGATACTAAGACACAAACAGCCGCTAACAACCATACTGTTGAAACGGTAAATGCTGCTGCTGTACAAGAAGCGGTAATTCGTGAAGAAGAGAATAAAGCGGAGCCAAACCCAAGAGAAGAACAGCCTAAGCAAGAAGCGGTTGCAGAAAGTACAAACAACCTTATAGAAATTACATCTCCGATGGTTGGCACATACTATCACGCATCTTCTCCAGATGTTGACCCTTTTGTAAAAGTAGGAAGTAAAGTTTCAGCAAGTACTACGGTTTGTATCGTAGAAGCAATGAAGCTATTTAATGAAATTGAAGCCGAAGTGGATGGAGAAATTGTCGAAATCCTTGTTAAAGACGGCCAGCTTGTAGAATATGGTCAGCCTCTTTTTCTCGTAAAGGCCTAGTAAGGAGAGAATACGAATGATCAAAAAAATATTGATTGCAAACCGTGGAGAAATCGCGGTTCGAATTATCCGAGCATGTCGTGAAATGGATATTGAAACGGTTGCTGTATATTCAGAAGCAGACCGAGAATCGCTTCATGTTCAAATGGCAGATGAGGCTTATTGTATTGGTCCAAATTCATCTAAAGACAGCTATTTAAATTTTACAAATGTGATTAGTGTAGCGAAGCTGACTGACTGTGACGCGATTCATCCAGGATATGGCTTTTTAGCTGAAAACGTAGCTTTTGCTGAACTCTGCAGAGAATGCAATATTATCTTTATCGGCCCAAGTCCGGAAGCGATTTCGAAAATGGGAACCAAGGACGTAGCGAGGGAAACGATGAGAGAAGCAGGAGTACCTGTTGTGCCTGGATCTAAAGGCATCATTGAGTCTGTCGAAGATGCAATCGAACTGGCTGAAGAAATGGGCTATCCTATTATTATTAAAGCGACAGCAGGCGGCGGCGGTAAAGGAATTCGCGTTGCTAGGACAGAGGAAGAATTAATAAAGGGCCTCAAGATTACCCAGAAAGAAGCAGAAACCGCATTTGGAAATCCGGGAGTTTACATAGAGAAGTTTATCGAGGATTTCCGACATGTAGAGATCCAAGTAATGGCTGATCAGCACGGTTCCGTTATACATTTAGGAGAGAGAGATTGCACGATTCAGCGACGCCTCCAAAAGCTGCTTGAAGAAACACCATCTCCTGCACTAGATCAAGGTATTCGAAGCCAAATGGGTGAGGCGGCTGTTAAAGCTGCTCAGGCAGTAAACTATACAGGCGCTGGTACTGTCGAGTTTATTTACGATCACCGCCAACAGTCATTTTATTTCATGGAAATGAATACCCGAATACAAGTTGAGCATCCTGTAACAGAGATGGTGACGGGTGTTGATTTAATTAAAGAACAAATTCTTGTAGCATCGGGTGAACCGCTTAGCCTGAAGCAAAAGGATGTTACCTTTAACGGGTGGTCAATTGAGTGCCGTATTAATGCAGAAAATCCTGAAAAGAATTTTATGCCTTCGCCTGGCAAAATTAATATGTACTTACCGCCAGGTGGATTAGGTGTGCGAGTGGATTCCGCTGCATATCCTGGTTACAGCATTCCTCCATATTATGATTCAATGATAGCAAAAGTAATCACACATGGAGCAACTCGAGAAGAAGCGATTGCAAAAATGAAAAGAGCACTAGCTGAATTCGTCATTGAGGGTATTCATACTACGATTCCATTCCATTTAAGATTATTGGAGCATGAAACCTTTGTTAGTGGAGATTTTAATACGAAATTTTTGGAAACATATGATGTAATGTCTAAAGAGAATGTTTAGGAGGTGCCGATCATGGCAGAAAACCAACAATCCCCATTACTGCAGATGAACAGCCTAGAACATAATCAGCTTGGGAAAATTGAGATTGCTCCAGAGGTAATCGAAGTTATTGCAGGGATCGCGGCTTCAGAAGTGGAAGGTGTAGCCCAAATGCGCGGAAACTTTGCGTCGGGTGTTGCTGAACGACTTGGTAAAAAAAACCATGGCAAAGGGGTGAAAGTGGAGCTTGGAGAAGACGGTATCATCGTTGATGTTTATTGCACCATCAAATTTGGTGTTTCTATCCCATCTGTAGCCCAAAAAATTCAGGATAACATTCGACAAACTCTCCAGAATATGACTGCACTTCTTGCTGAAGAAGTAAACATTCATGTAGTAGGGGTTCAGTTTGAAGCACCTAAAGCAGAATTCGAAGATGAAATAGAAGTTTGAGCATGGAACAGGTGCACGGTGGTCGTGCACCTGTTTTTTTAAATTTTTTAATACAAGGAGTTTTTTGAAAATAGGGATTTTCAAAGTTCCGTTAGGTTTGTCATGCTATTTTGTGCTATTATCTTTTTATGACATGGATTTTTACGCAATGAGTGAAGGAGTTTAGTAAAAAATGAAAAGACGAACGGCCCGAGAAAAAGCCCTACAGGCTCTTTTTCAAATGGATATGAATGAGATGGAGCCGGCCGAGGCCTTACAAAATGTACTTGAAGAAGAAGAATCAATGGACAGTTATTTAGAACTGCTTGTTATCGGTGTATATGACAATAAAGCAGATATAGACAACATGATCCAAAGTCATCTCGAACGCTGGAAACTCGATCGTTTAGCAAGAGTCGATCGCAACATTCTTCGTATCGCACTTTATGAGCTGCTGCATCAGCAAGATGAAGTTCCTCATAATGTCGTTATTAACGAAGCAATTGAAGTTTCCAAGCGTTTCGGTGATGAAAAATCAAGCAAATTTGTGAATGGAGTATTATCTAAAATCGTCAATACGCTTTATTCACGGGATTAACAATCACGGGAGGCAAAAAACGATATGACTGCAAGTATAATAGATGGTAAAAAAATTGCACAACATATACAAAGCACAACTGCAGAACGGGTCAGCCAGTTAAAAGAAAAAGGTATCACGCCTGGACTTGCGGTTATTTTAGTAGGAAACAATCAAGCTTCTAGAACCTATGTAAGCATGAAACGAAAGGCTTGCGAAAAAATTGGTATGCACTCAGTACTAATTGAGCTTGCTGATGATACAACGGAAGAAGGCTTAATTAACAAAGTGAATGAACTGAATGAAGACAATACCATCCACGGTATTCTAGTTCAGTTGCCGCTGCCTTCTCAAATTGATGAAATAAACATTATTGAATCAATCGATCCTAATAAAGATGTAGATGGTTTTCACCCAATTAATGTAGGTCGATTGATGACTGGCGGGGAAGCATTTTACCCGTGTACGCCATACGGGATTATCGAAATGCTCAAATATGAGCAGGTTGAACTGCGTGGAAAGCATGCCGTCGTAGTAGGTAGAAGTAATATTGTTGGAAAGCCTATGGGACAGCTCTTATTAAAAGAAGATGCAACGGTTACATACTGCCACTCTCGTACAGCAGATCTTGCCTATCATACAAAACAAGCAGATATCATTATTGCTGCAGTAGGGATCAGAAATTTAATTACTGCGGATCATATTAAAGATGGTGCCGTCATTATCGATGTTGGAATGAATCGAGATGATGAAGGAAAACTATGTGGTGATGTGGATTATCAAAATTGCTTGCCTAAAGCAGGAGCCATAACACCTGTTCCAGGTGGTGTGGGCCCTATGACGATAACGATGCTGCTAGCTAATACAGCTGAATCGGCTGAACGTACACTGACCCGCAAAACGCAATCATAATTAAACAACATATAAAATAGGGCTGACTCTTGTCATGAGTCAGCTTATTTTTCATCCGATCCAGTTTTACAAAGGAGTGATCGATATGACGGAAGTAACCTATCTTTCTGTTCACGCACTTACGAAATACATAAAAAGAAAATTTGACGCTGATCCACATTTATCAGATGCGCACATAAAAGGTGAGATATCTAATTTCAAACGTCACTCAAGCGGTCATTTTTATTTTACATTAAAAGATGATAAAGCGAGGATCTTGGCTGTGATGTTCGCTTCCAATAGTAAGAAGCTGAAATTCGAGCCGGAAAATGGGATGATGGTGCTGATCAAAGCAGATGTATCAGTATACGAAGCAAGCGGGCAATATCAGCTATATGTTAAAGATATACAGCCGGAAGGTGTAGGCGCTCTCTTTTTAGCATACGAACAGCTAAAGGAAAGACTTCAGCAGGAAGGATTATTTGATCCTCAGCGTAAAAGGCCCATTCCCTCTTATCCAAAAACAATTGGTGTGGTGACATCGCCTACTGGGGCAGTGATACGGGATATTTTGACGACCATTAAGAGAAGGTATCCCATTGTAAAAGTAAAGCTGTTTCCAGCGGTTGTGCAAGGAGAAAGCGCAGCTGCAAGCATTGTTCGTGCAATGGAAAAAGCGTCTGCTGATCCTTCCATTGACGTTTTAATCGTTGGACGTGGCGGTGGGTCTATTGAAGAGCTTTGGCCATTTAATGAAGAGATTGTAGCTAGATCGATCGTCTCATTTCCAGTCCCGGTAATCTCTGCAGTAGGACATGAAACGGATGTTACGATTGCAGACTTTGCAGCGGATATGCGTGCTCCAACACCAACAGCTGCTGCAGAAATAGCAGCACCAAATATTGAAGAGGTTACAGAAAGACTGCTGAGTAAGGATATGCGTCTATTAAGAGCCATGACTGAAGTGGTTTCCGTAAAAAGGAAGCAGTGGCAGTATCTTTCCCAGTCGATTATTTTCAGAAAACCGGAACGGCTTTATCAACAGCAAATGGAACGTCTTGATCATCTTAATGTACAATTAAACAAGATGCTTATGCAGAAAGTTGGAGGAAGTCGTGAACGTTTAAGCTATATTGAAAAACAGTTGATCAGACAGCACCCAAAACAGTTGATCGAAAAGCAATCATTACAGCTCCGTCAGCTTGACCGCTCATTGCATTACACAATGAAGGGGCTTTTGAATCGAAAAACGTCCGAATTTAAAGGGACGATATCAACACTTGAAGCATTAAGCCCATTAAAAATCATGAATCGAGGATACAGTTTAGTGTATGATGGAGATAATGAATTGATTAAAGACCCATCATCTCTAAAAAAGGGCGATTCAATACGTGTGGCCATGGCGGATAAAGACTTGCTATGCAGCGTTAATGATGTGAAGGAGCGTGAATAAAATGTCAGCAAAGAAACAATATACATTTGAAGAAGCAATGATTCAGCTTGAGGAGATTGTAACGAGGCTAGAAGAAGGAGATGTTCCTTTGGAAGAAGCTTTAATAATCTATCAAAAAGGAGTCGAGCTTTCAAAAACTTGTCATGATAAACTCCAGCATGCAGAAAAGCAAATGGCGACGCTGATCACGGATCAGGGTGAAGAAGCCTTCGAACTCTCAAAAGAGGATTCAACGTCATGACAGGACTAACTTTATTTATAGAAACGTATAAAAAACAAGTAGAAGAAACAATGCTCGATCAGGTTAAAGAACTTAATGCCCCTTCAACATTAAGGGATGCCATGGTGTACTCGCTGGAGGCAGGTGGAAAGAGAATTCGCCCGATTTTGCTTTTAGCTACGATTGATGCGTTCGGATTGGACTGTAAAATTGGATTGATGCCAGCAGCTGCATTAGAGATGGTTCATACATACTCATTAATTCATGATGATCTTCCTAGTATGGACGACGATGATTTACGAAGAGGTAAACCGACTAATCATAAGATATTCGGTGAGGCTCATGCTATACTGGCAGGAGACGCGCTGCTTACGGAGAGCTTTCGTCTCATTTCAATGATGGACCATGCAACTGCTGAACAAAAGGTTTCACTCATCACAGAACTCGCAACCGCAGCAGGAGCGATCGGAATGGTTGGAGGGCAGGTAGCAGACCTTGAAGGGGAAAATAGCTCCTTAACCTTACCTGAGCTTGAATCGATACACGAAAGAAAAACCGGTCATCTCCTTATATATAGTGTGATCGCTGGTGGTATTTTAAGTGGGGCAACACAAAAGCAGATTGAGCAATTACATTCCTATGCCTATCATATAGGTCTTGCATTTCAAATTCGGGATGATATCCTTGATGTTGAAGGAGATGAACAAGAGATTGGAAAGCCGATAGGCAGTGATATTTCCAATAATAAAAGCACCTATCCTGCACTTCTCGGAATGGACGGTGCGAAGCAAAAGCTGGAGCATCATCTAATTCAAGCAAAGGAAGCGCTTAGCCATTTGCCTCTACAAAATAATCTATTATCTTCTATTGCTGATTTGATTGTGGAAAGACGATCATAGAGGTGGGGATACAATTATTACCGCGTTTAATGATATTTTAACTTATAGACTAAAAAGAGAATTATTCATACAATAATTTTTTCGTTTAGTTAGATAACTCATAAAATCATCTGTAATATAGAGAATAGTTGAATAGATAAGGGTTTATTTTTATTTAACAGTGGGATTTTTATTTAATGCTCGCCATTCGATCCAACTTGTTCGCAAAGTGGACCGTTTTGCGAGCATTTGTAATGATGTGAATAGTCAATTTGAGGGTATAATAAAAAGTGCATCATTCTAGAATAATATTTGATAGAAAAATTTGTTCCTGTGCAGATGGATTGAAGTGAAAACTTTCCAAGGAATCTTTGCTTCTATTACCACTGTTAAAGTTACGATTTGAGACGATTATATATTATTACGATATGGTTTAGTATGTAAAAAAACACGACAATTTCTTGAGGAAAAGCTATACATTGTTATAATAAAAGATACGAAGAAAAAATAATCGAAAAAACAGGAAATATGATACCTGGATGAAAGTGAGTGATCCCGATGAATGTTACAAAAATAAAGGATCCGTCATTCTTGAAAAAAATGAACAAAGACGAGCTTAAAGCCCTTAGCGAGAATATCCGGAAATTTCTGATTGAGAGACTATCAACATCTGGTGGTCATATCGGTCCTAACTTAGGAGTAGTTGAATTGACACTGGCTTTACACAAGCATTTCGACAGTCCGGCAGATAAGTTTCTATGGGATGTTGGACATCAGTCTTATGTTCACAAGATTTTGACAGGAAGAGGCGATCAGTTTGATACGCTGCGTCAGTTTAAAGGCTTGTGCGGATTTCCAAAAATGATTGAAAGTGAGCATGATGTTTGGGAAACAGGACATAGCTCCACCTCCTTATCAGCTGCTATGGGAATGGCGATCGCGAGAGATATAAAAGGTGACTCAAACTATATCGTACCGATTATTGGTGACGGAGCGTTAACAGGTGGTATGGCCCTTGAGGCTTTGAACCACATCGGTCATGAGAAAAAGGATATGATTGTCATTTTAAATGATAATGAAATGTCCATTGCACCGAATGTCGGAGCTCTCCATAGTGTTTTAGGCCGATTAAGAACAGCCGGTAAGTATAATTGGGCAAAGGACGAGCTGGAATATTTGTTGAAAAAGGTACCTGCGGTGGGTGGGAAACTTGCTGCAACTGCTGAGCGGCTCAAGGATAGCTTAAAATATCTTCTTGTGTCTGGTGTCTTTTTTGAGGAGCTTGGATTCACGTATCTGGGTCCTGTAGACGGCCACAACTTTGATGATCTTGAAGAAAATATTCAATATGCGAAGAAAACAAAGGGTCCAGTTCTATTACATGTAATTACGAAAAAAGGAAAAGGGTTTAATCCGGCAGAGATGGACCGAAAAGGAACATGGCACGGAACGGGACCATACAAAATTGACACTGGTGACTTGATCAAACCAGTCAACATTGCCCCTGCATGGAGCGCTCTTGTATCTGAAACAGTAAGGCGACTGGCAAGAGAGGACAAGCGAATTGTAGCTGTTACACCAGCTATGCCCGTTGGTTCAAAGCTTGAAGCCTTTGCAAGTGAATTTCCAGATCGCATGTTTGATGTCGGGATTGCTGAACAGCATGCGACAACAATGGCTGCGGGGCTTGCTACTCAAAATATGAAACCGTTCTTAGCCATTTATTCAACCTTTTTACAGCGTGCGTATGACCAGGTTGTACACGATATATGCAGACAGAATCTGAATGTGTTTATCGGCATTGACCGTGCAGGACTTGTTGGAGCAGATGGAGAAACGCATCAAGGCGTATTTGATATTGCCTTCTTGCGCCATTTGCCAAATATGGTTGTCATGATGCCAAAAGATGAAAATGAAGGTCAGCATATGGTGAAAACAGCGATTGATTATAATGATGGTCCAATTGCTATGCGTTTTCCAAGAGGAAATGGTCTTGGTGTTGAGATGGATCAAGAATTGAAAAACATTCCAATCGGCAGCTGGGAGATTATTCGTGAAGGGACAGATGTGGCCATTTTAACTTTTGGAACAACCATTCCAATGGCATTAAAGGCAGCAGAGCTTCTTGCAGGCAAGGGGATTTCTGTTCGTGTTGTAAATGCGAGATTTATCAAGCCGTTGGATGAAGCCATGCTTATGGATCTATTCACATCAGAAATACCAATTCTTACAATTGAAGAAGCAGTACTTCAAGGCGGATTCGGAAGTGCAGTGCTTGAGTTTGCTCATGATCAAAGTATGAGTCATATTCAGATTGAACGTATGGGAATTCCTGATCAGTTTATCGAACACGGAAGTGTAGATCAATTGCTTGAAGAAATTAACCTAACATCAGAGCGAGCTGTAGAAATTATTCAGACAATCGCACCAATTAAACAAAAAAGGGCGTAATTATGAAAGTACAAAAACAACGGATTGATGTTCTTTTAGTAGAACAAGGACTTTTTGAAACAAGAGAAAAAGCAAAGCGTGCTATCATGGCAGGATTAATTTACGCAAATGAGGTTCGGCTGGACAAGCCGGGGGAGAAAGTACCAGAAGACACGGAATTATCAGTGAAAGGCAAAGTACTCCCCTATGTAAGCAGAGGCGGATTGAAGCTTGAAAAGGCACTTCAGTATTTCGAGATTAATGTAAAAGGAAAAAAAATGATTGATGTCGGTTCTTCTACAGGAGGATTTACCGACTGTGCGCTGCAAAATGGGGCAGAAATGTCTTATGCGGTTGACGTGGGCTATAATCAGCTCGCATGGAAGCTTAGGCAGGATGAACGAGTTGTCGTCATGGAACGTACGAATTTTAGGTATTTAACACCGGCTGATTTACAAAAAGGAATTCCTGACTTTGCATCAATTGACGTCTCATTTATTTCACTTCGCATTATTTTACCTGTGTTAAAAACATTGCTTGCTCCAAACAGTGATGTTGTGGCTTTGGTCAAGCCACAATTTGAAGCAGGGCGTGAACAGGTGGGCAAAAAAGGAATTATTCGTGACCCATCTGTACATGAGGCAGTGCTGGATCGGATTATACAATTTTCTCTTGGTGAAGGATATGATGTGAGAGGAGCTACTTTTTCTCCAATTACGGGCGGTGATGGAAATATTGAGTTTCTGTTGCATTTACGCACTTCAGATGAGTCGATTGACCGAGGTGAAGGCATTCAAGCGCAAGATCTCAAAACAAAGGAGATTGTCACTGCAGCTCACACACAGCTGAAGACGGCTACAAAAGCAAGTGATAATGAATAGGAGCATAGGAGCAGCCACTGGTTGCTCCTTTTCCATGTGATGGAATTTAACGTTTTAAACATGTACATTTGAGACCGTTTACGCTAACATAAACGTATAGAGGAGTATATTTATTCAAATTAATTCATGGAGTGAGGATAATGGTTAATAAAGGGCAACGCCATATAAAGATTCGGGAAATCGTCGTCAACAATGATATTGAGACACAGGACGAGCTAGTGGATCAGTTAAAAAAAGCAGGATTTAATGTAACACAAGCGACAATCTCTAGAGATATTAAAGAGCTTCACCTTGTAAAAGTCCCATTAATTGATGGGCGCTACAAGTATAGTTTGCCAGCAGATCAGCGATTTAATCCGCTGCAAAAACTAAAACGGACGCTAACGGACGCTTTTGTCCGTATTGATGGAGCGGGGCACTTTCTCGTTATGAAAACGCTTCCTGGAAATGCGAATGCAATTGGAGCACTCATTGATAATCTAGATTGGAATGAGATTTTAGGTACAATTTGTGGAGATGATACGTGTTTAATTATTTGCCGGCGTGAAGAAGATGCAGAAATGATTTCGCAGCGATTTATCGATATGCTTTAACAATAGAGGTGACAAATAGTGCTTCAGGAACTTTCCATTCGAAATTTTGCCATAATAGATGAACTATCTCTTTCATTAGAAGAAGGACTAACTGTTTTAACCGGTGAAACAGGAGCCGGAAAATCCATTATTATTGATGCCGTTCAGCTTTTAGTAGGTGGGCGAGGGTCGGCAGAATTTGTCCGGCACGGTGAGAAAAAAGCTGAGATAGAAGGATTATTTATATTAGAGGATGATTATCATCCATGCATTCAAAAATGTCAGGAATTTGGAATCGAACTGGAAGAAGGAATGATTCTTTTAAAACGTGACATTTCTCAATCAGGCAAAAGTGCTTGCCGAATTAATGGTAAGCTTGTAACAATTGCCATATTACGAGAAGTTGGTGCTGCGCTCATTGATGTTCATGGACAGCATGAAAGTCAGGAGCTTATGGATGAAACGAAACACCTTTCTCTTTTAGACCAATTTGGCTATGAGGACATTCAGCCCACAAAAATCTCTTACCAAGAACTGTTCCAGCAGTATGAACAAGTAAGAAAGCAAATCCGTTCATTGAGCGAAAACGAACAGCAAATGGCCCATAGATTAGATTTAATTCAATTTCAGCTTAATGAAATTCAGCAGGCAGGACTTGAACTTCATGAGGATGAAAATTTAATGGAAGAAAAAAGCCGTCTCGTCAATTTTGAACGGCTCTTCGAATCACTTCAGACCGCCTACAACGCATTACAAGGGGAGCAGGCGGGTTTAGATTGGCTTGGCTTATCAATGTCTAATCTAGAGCATGCTGCGGAGATTGATGCATCTTTGAAGGAAGTAAGCGAGTCTGCAGCGAATAGCTTTTACTTATTGGAAGAAGCAGCTCGTTCAATCAGAAATCATCTGGATACGCTTGAATATGATCCGGAAAGACTCCAGGCGATTGAAGAGAGATTAAACGAAATAAATCAGCTGAAGCGAAAATATGGTGCCACCATTGAAGAAGTCGTAGAGTACGGTGCTTCAATTGAAGAAGAAATTGAAACGATTACCAATAGAGAGTCATCCATTTTAACCCTGCAAAAGAAAGAAGCATCAATAAAAAAGGATCTTCTTCTGGAAGCACAAGCATTATCAGAGACTAGACAGCAATGGGCTCAATTACTGACCAAGCAGATTCATCAGCAATTAGAAGCATTGTATATGGACAAGGCCATCTTTGAAGTGCGTTTCCATCAGAAACCATCTTCAGTTCATACTGAAGAGGAAAGAGTATTTAAAAAAGATGGAGCAGATACTGTGGAGTTTTTTATTTCTACGAATCCTGGTGAACCTTTAAAGCCGTTTACAAAAGTAGCATCAGGAGGAGAAATATCCCGTATCATGCTGGCGTTAAAAGCCATTTTCTCTGAGCATCAAGGTATCACATCAATTATTTTTGATGAAGTAGACACGGGCGTTAGCGGCCGAGTTGCACAGGCAATAGCAGAGAAGATTCATACTGTATCCGTTCACTCTCAAGTGCTGTGTATTTCCCATTTACCACAAGTAGCTGCAATGTCAGACCAGCATCTATTTATTTCTAAAGAAGTGGTGCATGAACGGACGAAAACTTATGTAACCTCATTAGAGGAGAGGGAACGAATTCATGAAATCAGTCGTATGATTTCAGGGGTTGAAATCACTGAGCTAACACTTGAGCATGCAAGAGAACTTCTAGAACTCGCCGCCTCAATAAAAAGCACACGCGTCTGAATATGAAAAGTCATCCAATTACGGATGGCTTTTTCGTTTATTTCCACGTGATAATTCCCGCTCTTTTCGCCAACATTAAGAAGGTAATCGTACTGCCGTGGAAGGGGAGAAAAAAGGTGAGATGGAGAAAAATTTGGCTTATTGCGATTGTTTTTAATGTGCTGTTGCTGTTCCCTTCAATGGATCAAACGATACATGCCTCTTCAATAAAGTTATTTCCTGGTGGTCAATCCGTTGGTATTTCACTGGAGACAAAAGGTGTAATGGTGGTTGGATTCCATGCAACGGATCAAGATTCGATGGATCGGGCTCCAGCGGCTTTAGCAGGATTAAAAATTGGCGATACATTAACCAGAATCAACGGTATTTCTGTCTCGTCAGCAGCCGACCTTTCACAGGTGTTAAAGACAGAATTCAGAGAAAAAAGCTCGGTGCAGCTTGAAGTTACAAGGGAAAGCAAGCAGATGAATGTAGAGGTAACACCGACAGTTAACAAGCAGGGACACCCACAGCTTGGCCTTTATGTGCGAAATCATACGCAAGGAATTGGAACAGTATCTTATATTGATCCAAATACAGGCGCTTTTGGTGCACTTGGTCATGTCGTAACAGACGCTGATACAGGCAAAGTAGTTGATATGCGTATAGGAACTGTACAAGAAACACAAATAGATGATATACAAAAGGGTATAGCAGGTAAACCAGGAGGAAAAATTGCCGTATTTACGAAAAATGGTTTGACATTAGGAATTGTAAAACGCAATACGCCTTATGGAATCTTTGGCACGTTAAACAAAATACCTCCGCATTCTCTTTTTAAAGAACCGCTTCCTGTTGCGAGCCATGGAGAAATAAGGGAAGGGAAGGCAGAAATGCTGACCGTTATTCATGATAATACAATAGAACGATTTGTTATTGAAATTGTCCGGACGAAAACCGAGGCACCTGGTGGAACAGTTGGAATGCTTATACGCATCACTGATCCTGCACTAATCGAAAAAACAGGCGGAATCATTCAAGGAATGAGTGGAAGTCCAATTGTTCAAAATGGAAAGCTGATTGGTGCCGTTACACATGTGCTTGTTCATGATCCAACCTCAGGCTATGCACTTCCAATTGAGGAGATGATTAAACAAAGCGGTCAGAAGGAGATTGGAAAAGAACAGGCAGCATAATTGTCTGTTCTTTTTCCTATTTGCATGCTCGGAATTGTCTGTTACACTAAAGCTATACAATTTACAATGGAAAGCCCTATTTTGTTGAAATATATCGAAAAACAGTGATAAAAAGAGAAAATCGTAGAAAACATATAAAAAATTATTTTTTCGAGAAATAAAAAGGTGATTATTTAACACCTGTCGAAATTGTCATAGAGAAAAGATATTTTCGATTGAGGAGGAAATTTGAGTGGATATAATCAAGGTTTGTATTGTGGATGATAATAGGGAGCTAGTAGCAACGTTAGAACAGTTTATCTCAAACCAACAGGATATTGAAGTCGTTGCAACAGCACATAATGGACAAGATTGTTTGTCAATGCTTGAAGACATTGAAGTAGACGTGCTTATACTTGATATAATTATGCCTCATATTGACGGTCTGGCTGTTCTTGAACGAATGAGAGAGCTTGAACTGCCAAAGCTGCCAAACGTCATTATGCTGACTGCATTTGGACAAGAAGATGTCACAAAGAAAGCAGTTGATCTTGGTGCCTCATATTTTATTTTAAAGCCATTTGATATGGAAAACCTTGTACAAAACATCCGACAAGTACGAGGGAAATCGATTCAAACCTCTCATTCAGCACGCAGGTTCCAACGTGAATCCTCTACAAAGCCAAAGAATCTGGATGCGAGCATTACAAGTATTATTCATGAAATTGGTGTGCCTGCTCACATTAAAGGGTATATGTATTTACGCGAAGCCATCTCCATGGTATATCATGATATTGAACTTCTGGGTTCCATTACAAAGGTGCTTTATCCGGACATCGGAAAAAAATACAATACAACCGCTTCTCGTGTGGAACGTGCCATTAGACATGCCATAGAAGTTGCGTGGAACCGTGGAAATGTAGACGCAATTTCAAATCTTTTTGGTTACACGGTCTCAATCGCCAAATCAAAGCCCACGAATTCAGAATTCATCGCAATGGTGGCGGATAAGCTAAGATTAGAGCATAAGGCGAGTTAATCGCTGCGTGACACGGTTTATTGACGTTCATACGACATGGGAAATACCGATAAATATCCGGGATAAGCCGGTAATTTTTTCGGGAACACTTCGATAACCTATTCGCTTTCTTTTTCGGCCTAACCGCATGAAAAGGAGGGCTTTTTGTTGTCCTCGGAACTCGATTATCCGCTCGATAGCTTTATGTTATTTTGCATTAGTAAAAACCTTTTGAAGAAATCATGCGACCATACAAATGAACATTCTGCCAAATAAGGAATGGCAGATCGACAATGCCTCTAAGGTGAAAACACTGCACATTCGCTCGTATATTTAAATACTTGCAGGAGCTCGGTAAATGTACCGTCACGGTAAGACATTAGTGGAAGTCGCGAAAAAGAAGTTGGCATAACAGATCGCACGCTATATCGCTGGCTCCAGAATGATGAAATTAATAAGGCAGCGGGTAAGCGCATCATTGTGAAGTCAACCGACCAATCACAGGCAAAGATGGAGAAGTAGTGCCGGACCTGTTCTTAAGAGACAGAAATGCCGTATTACTTCACCACAGCATTGGAATACTAACGTATAGGGTTGAGATCGATTATAAGGCAACGCTCACAATCTGGTTGATATAACGTCTATTCAATAAAAAAAGATATCGAAATCGCATATCCTTTTTAAAATAGAGGTATAACATGACATTATTATACAACCTGCTTATACTCTTATTTATGACAGCTGTTGGAGAACTGCTTACACATTATTTTTTTACTAGCAGGGTAAAACATAATGAAATGGTTACGCATTATTAGTTACTCAATATCGGCTTGTGTTGGTTTCATGTTTAGTAGAACATTGAAAGCGCCATATGACATGTTTTCGGAAATCATGTCTCTATCCTATTTAGGTTTAATTATTCTTTCAGCAATTAGACTTTTTATTAAGGCTGCAAGTAGGATCAAATAACTTCGTATGGAGGCTTTGATGGATTTGATTCAAACGGAGGATGAGCAAAAAGGGGGCTACTGTATTAAAGTATTTTATTAATAAGAGTTATTTTGAATATTCTGTTGTCGATCCTTTAGCAAAATAAACAGTTGAATTCACATTAAAATTAGAATATATCGGCGTTTTTTTACTACGACTACTCAGCAAATATATTGATGAAAAATAAGCTCGCGAACGTTGCCATGTGGTCGAATAAATACGTACCTAGAAAAATGCAAAAAAGCCAAGTCGAGTTTATTGACGAGGCTTTGAATGATATTGTAATAATTTAAATCTAAAATACATTCATTACTCTCTTTCCATTTCCCCTCCACAATGTGGGCAATAGTAGGTTTCATGCTCCTCAAACGTTCTTCTGATTGGTTTATAATACTCCCTGTTACAGTGTGGACATTTTGGCTTTTTCTTTCCTGAGAAAAAGTCTATTAGTAGAATGGCAGCGATACCGAGTGAAATTATAATTAATGCTTCCATGACATCATCCTTAATAAATGTAAAATTTAATTGTAAATTCGATCGAATAGATCATAAGAAATTTGATTTTCTAAAGAATAAAAAGTACTTAGTTTTAATCAGTCCGTTGAGGTGGTTGTTCATGTAACTTAGTAAATAGTGAATGGATATATTGATGGTAGAACAGCCACTTGAACTTGCTTAATTTAATTTGCTGTATTGGAGGGGATTCTATATTTTGGATTTAAACGATTACTTAAACCTTTTTTGTGAAATTTCTTGATTTTTTGTATGTATTTCTATTTTACCATTAAATCCGTTTGTGTATGTAATCATGTCCATCCTTCATTCCCTGTTATTAGCTCCATCTCAACATTTTCTTGTATAACGTATTTTTTTATACAGTGCAATGCAGTCTATTCATTTTTAGCTGGCACTAATAAAATTGAGATCAACTATTATGTTAATTATATAATTTATTGCGTTCTTGGTCTATTGAATGCTAATTTGTCCCGTCTAAAAATTGCTGAGATTATTCTAGAAAGAAACGCTCTTCCAAGACGATCACTCTTTTCATTTATACGAAACAAGCTCTTATTCTCCCGCAGGACCAATCGCTTAAATAACATTAGCGCATTGTGAAGAATCATAAAAATAGGATAATAAGTACATAAAAATGATCATGAATAAATAGTAAATTTATGAGATGCTGTTTAAAAATGCTTTTCCTGCACATACTGAAAAAAACTTTGTGTGTGATTAAAAAGGGGGGCAAGAATATGGTTTCAATGAAAGAAGATGACAAGTTTAAAGAAAGACATTTAAAATTATTTAACGAGATCCGCAACAATATTCAATCCAGTATGAAGCAGAAAGGTGTCACATACCAAGAAATAATAAAAACATTTAAAGAGGAGAAATATGGCAGATAAAATCGTTGTAGATACATGTGTTTTTATTCGGGCATTATTCACTCCGGAAGACGATGATGAATGTACTCTTTTTATTAATGCACTGGATCGTTATGATGCAAGGCTCGTTTTTTCTCAATATACGATTGGTGAGCTTCTTTACATGATTAAAAAAATATCCAATGAAATCAACTCTCCATACGAACATATGAGAAAAAAATTAGATTACATTTCTTTCTTATTCCAGCACGCAAAAAGCGTGAATACATCTCACACGAAATCCGATTTTACTGCAACTGACAGAAATGATCAAATGTTTGTGGACGCGGCAGTCGAATCTGATGCGAATCATATTATCACTATCGATTTAAAAAGCGGGATATTGGAGATGCAAGATGCACCGTTTATTCCAATGAAGCCGATCGATTATTTCTTGAAGCATGGAGTAAAGTAAGGATAAGGACAGAACAAAATAATTATTTTTTTGCTGCGGAGACTGTCATTAGCTCCGTTTTTTTGTGAGCTATTTGGAGACTGTCTTAAAGAAATTTGCACTTATCATCATTTATTGCAAAATCCATCATCTGTCGCTCACACCATTTTAGAAATACCAAGCTGGAAAAATGGTAGAATAGTTTAAAGGATCAAAAAATTACGAGCTGCTATATAAATGGTTCGATCAGCAAGTAATTTCATATATTCTACCAAAAGAATCGAGGGATATAGCATGGCTAAAGGATTAGAAAGAAAAACAATTGCCATAGCAGGCTCACGCAAAACGGATGAAATCAGCACATTGATAGAAAAGCAGGGTGGAATACCGATCGTGCGACCTTTGCAGGGAACGGTATTTTTAGCAGAGGAGCAGGTGGAGCCGGATCTACGCAAGTTTGTTGAAACAGGTGCTGATTGGGTCGTTTTGACAACTGGCATTGGAACAAACACATTGCTAGATTTAACAGAGAGAATGAATATTAAGGATTTATTTCTTCAGAGAATACAGGAAGCAAAAATCGCTTCTAGGGGGTACAAGACCTTTTCTGCCCTAAAGAAACTAGGCATTAACCCCGTAGCGGTAGATGAAGATGGGACCACAAGGGGATTAATCAGGGCATTAGAATCTTTTGATTTTTCAGGACAGAGAGTTATGGTTCAGCTGCACGGTGAAAAAGCGCCTGCATTGATTCAGTTTCTGAATGAAAAAGGGGCAACGGTTCAGCAAATTTTACCTTATCAGCACATTGCACCTGAACGCAAAATTGTGTCAGCCTTATGTGATGAGCTGATAAACGATCAAGTCGACGCGGTTTGCTTTACAACTGCCGTTCAAGTAAGAGAGTTATTTGATTATGCCAGAGAAAATGAATATTTGGATAAAATCATTCATGCTTTTAAAAGTCAGACGCTGGCAGCAGCTGTCGGAAAAGTGACAGCAGAAGCGCTTAAGGAAGAAGGAATTGAACGGATGCTGGTACCCGAAAAAGAACGTATGGGTGCTATGGTGATCGAATTATCTCGTTATTATAGTAAGCAGGATATTTAGCACGACTTTTAAGGATGACGGAATAAGGTTATTGAATCCTTTTAGATACAAACAAAAATAGTTCCACTGAATATCAAAACGGGAGAACTATTTTTTTTTTTTTTGAAGCTTATCGATAAAATGTTTTAAGAATCAATTAGTGGGGAAGAGGGTACAGCATGAAAATGTAAGAATATAAAAACACATAAATACAACTGAACATAATATTAAATAACATGCTTCTGTAATCAATTTAGATACCTAATAAATCAACGTAGATACATTATTTATCAGCCTTTAATAAAAGCTGTGGATAATGAACATTCACGTTAAAAAGGATGGGAATTGAATGGAAAAAGATAATAATAAGATGTTTATCTATCATTTTGCACATCGTGAAGGTGAATCCTCCATGTGTAAAATGGAAAAACGATCGATCTTTGGAATCGAGACAAATGAGAATGTCCTAAAAAGTCCAATTGAAATTGATCCCAATAGAAGTCCATTCATTAAGGAACGAATCGAGGTAATGTACGAAGGGGCGGATCTTCAAGATATAATTAATCAAGTTAAAAAAATATTTTTATTCGGACTGACGTTCAATGTGAATCTTATGAAATATAATAACTTGTATCAATTGACAGAAGTGGAAGATGAAAAAAGAGGCTGGATTGCACATGAAGTGGGATTACATATTAACGGTAAACTCGATAGGGTGAATCCAGACCAAGAATTTGGCATTACTGTGATGGATGGACGATGGTATTTTGGGCGGTATAAAAAAAGTAAGACCGTTTGGATCCATCATTCAACATATATGGACTTAAAAGCTGGGACTGTAGGATAAATTGCTTAACAGTATAACCAATTAAAATCGGTCTTTTTTTAGGCGGGTTAATTTTTCTACTCAATTCTCTGGTATGTGCAAACTGTATACTTGAAAAAGATTAAACAATAATGATACCATTCCTCTAAGAACATTGAGGAGTTGAATGATAATTGCCTAATCATATCATGCTAAATGATACAAAAATAAATGTGGATCACTATCAAGATGAGATGGTATCGGCTAGCGGGAAAGAATTGTTGAAAATAGTGGTTGATTTTAAGGTGAACCATGAAGCATATCATGCGATTACAACACTCTTATATGAATTAAACTTTGATGTTTCGGTCCCTGAAAAAAATCTTGCTTTTAGAGGGACAGTTCACAATTATTCAACATCTGTTACCAATTTGTATGAAGAAGATGCGGTAGGGGATTTTCATCTAGAGCTAATTGAACTCAAGCAATAAAGGCAGTTGATTATAATCACACAGGATGTTTCCTTTACGATTATGGGAACATCCTGTGTGATTTTTTGATTGTCTTAAAGAAGGGAGTGTAACGAATTTATGAAGCTGGTGTCTTGGAATGTGAATGGACTAAGAGCAAATGTAGCGAAAGGGTTTTTAACGTACTTTGAAAAAGTGGATGCTGATCTATTCTGTATTCAGGAAACGAAGCTGCAGGAAGGGCAAATAACGCTTGATTTAGAAGGATACGAACAATATTGGAATTACGCAGAAAGAAAAGGTTATTCCGGTACTGCTGTTTTTACAAAGAAAACTCCATTATCTGTTACATATGGTTTGGATCAGGATGATTCTGAGCCAGAGGGAAGAATACTTACATTAGAGTTTGAAGAGTTTTATTTAATTAATGTGTATACACCCAATTCCAAACGAGATTTGACACGGCTTGGCGAACGGTTAGAGTGGGAAGATCGAATACGTCATTATATGATCATATTGGATGCAATCAAGCCTGTTATTTTATGTGGTGATCTGAATGTAGCACATCAGGAAATCGATTTGAAAAATTGGAAATCAAATCGAGGAAATTCAGGCTTCACGGATGGAGAACGTACAAAAATGACAAACTTACTTGAGGCCGGCTTTGTTGATTCATTTCGATATCTCTATCCGGAAAAAGAAGATGTGTATACATGGTGGTCCTACATGAGCAAGGTAAGAGAAAGAAATATTGGATGGAGAATTGACTATTTCATCCTTTCAGAACGATTGGTCTCTTCATTAATCGATGCCCAGGTCCATTCTGAAATAATGGGCAGCGATCATTGTCCGGTGTTTATAGAGATCGAAGTATAAAAGCTATCCTTTTTTGAATCTATTTAACCTATATACATCTTTTCATCTAGCTCAAATAATGGATCGTATAAAATTTGTCTCTTACTTCTAACAGGCTCTTTGCAAGGTGCAAGAGCTAGTGGTTGAAAAGGTACGTTCAATAACCATTATCCTGTTCACCATATGAAGAACATATGGAAAATGGATTGCTTAAAAGGAAAGAGGATGACTTATGCAAATCATCCTCTTTTATCTTTTCTTTGATGAATAGTTTAAGTCTTTAAATAATTGCTGAAGCTCATTTTTGGCTAAATTTCTCCACTGTCCTCGTGGCAAGTCACCCAAATGAATATTCATGATTCGCAATCGTTTTAGACTTCGAACCTCATAGCCAAGTGCTGTGCACATACGGCGAATTTGACGATTCAATCCTTGTGTCAATGTAATGTTAAAAACATTTTTAGATAGCTGATTTACTTTACATGGCAATGTTTTCGTATTTAAAATCTCGACGCCTTCTGACATCTCTTTTAGAAAGGCAGGAGTAATGGGCTTGTCTACGGTAACAATATATTCCTTTTCATGCTTATTTTCTGCACGTAAAATTTCATTTACAATGTCCCCATCGTTGGTCAATAGGATTAAGCCCTCTGAATCTTTATCGAGTCTTCCTATATGGAAAATACGCAATGGATGATTGACGAAGTCGACAATATTTCCTTTTATATGTCTTTCCGTCGTGCTTGTAATCCCAACAGGCTTGTTTAGCGCAATGTAAACATTTTCTTGTTCGGCAGAAATTGGTTTTCCATCGACACGAACATCGTCTCCGTGCTCTGCTTGGCTGCCTAATTCCGCGACAGTCCCATTAATTGTTACTCGGCCTTCGGCAATCCACTTATCTGCTCCCCGTCTCGACGTAACACCTGACTCACTGATAAATTTATTGATTCGCAAAAAAAAGCACACCTTTTAGTTTAGATTTATGTTCTTAAGATAACGCATATTAACCCTTTTGTTCAAGGGCATTCCACAATTATCATGCGGAGTATGGAATAATTCAAGTATAATGAAACAATCTTGATAATGTATTCGTTTATTGAATGCACGTTAAGTTAACAATACAAAGTAAAATGAGGTTAAGACATGAACACTAACAGCTTTAGAGACTTGAATTTAAATGATGACATCGTAAAAGCATTAACAAGCTTACATTATGAAAACCCAACCGAGGTACAAAGAAAAGTCATTCCAGTCGCCTTAGAAAAGAGAGATTTAGTTGTAAAATCTCAAACAGGAAGCGGGAAGACAGCTGCCTTTGGTATTCCGATATGTGAAATGTTGGAGTGGGAGGAGAATAAGCCTCAGGCACTAATTCTTACGCCGACTAGGGAGCTTGCTGCTCAAATTAAAGAAGATATAACGAATATCGGAAGATACAAACGAATTAAAGCTGCAGCGATCTATGGCAAACAACCTTTTTTACATCAAAAAACGGAATTAAAGCAAAAAACACATGTGGTGGTAGGGACTCCTGGAAGGTTATTAGACCATATTGAAAAAGGGACTCTCGCTTTAGAGCGATTAAGCTTTCTTATCATTGATGAAGCAGATGAGATGCTGAATATGGGCTTCATCGACCAGGTGGAAGCCATTATACAAGCGCTGCCGACAGATCGTGTGACGATGCTCTTCTCGGCAACATTACCAGAGGATATCGAAAATCTCTGTCATCAATATATGAAAAATCCAATTGAAATCGAAATTGAGGCTTCAGGGATTACGAATAATACAATTGAGCATATTTTATATGATGTAAGTGATGAGCAGAAGCTTTCTCTTCTTAAAGATATAACGACAGTTGAAAATCCTGACAGCTGTATCATTTTCTGCCGTACGCAAGACCAAGTAGATTTTGTGTTTCAGCAACTAAATCGATCCAGCTATCCGGTTGACAAAATTCATGGGGGATTAATACAAGAAGATCGGTTTGCTGTAATGAATGATTTTAAACGAGGAAAATTCCGCTACTTAATCGCAACAGATGTAGCTGCAAGAGGAATTGATATCGACAGCATTACCCTTGTGATCAACTATGATCTGCCACTAGAAAAGGAAAGCTATGTTCATCGTACAGGAAGAACTGGACGAGCGGGAAAATCGGGAAAAGCCATCTCTTTTGTAACACCATATGAGGAAAGGTTCCTGGCAGAAATAGAAGAATACATTGGTTTTGAGATCACTAAAAAAAATGCTCCTTTAAGAGAAGAAGTGAAAAGAGAAAAACCAGCCTTCGAAGAGAAAATAAATGCTCAACCCATTCTAAAAATAGATAAAAGTGCTCAACTAAATAAAGAGATCATGAAGCTTTATTTCAACGGTGGAAAGAAAAAGAAAATAAGAGCAGTAGATTTTGTAGGGACCATTGCAAAAATTAATGGTGTAACAGCTGCTGATATTGGCATTATCACCATTCAGGAAAATGTATCGTATGTTGAAATATTAAATGGAAAAGGCCCGATGGTTTTGCAGGCAATGAAGAACACAACAGTTAAGGGAAAGGTGTTAAAAGTCCACGAGGCAAAGAAATAAGCTTTTAAGGCAGCAATTTGTTACAATTGATTCAATGATGAGATCCAGAACTATCCTCTTTATTGGTGAGGAAATAGGTCATCACAATGGCTCAGAAAGTAATCTTTATGCAACAGAAATTATGAAATACGAGATCATTTAAATGATTTAATACAGCTCTCTCTGAAATAGTGTAAATACTTACGAGATTTTCTGTTATCGGGAGTAGTCAAAAAACAACGCAAAAGTGATTATAGTAATATTTTTATAAGCTATAGCTCTATAATCATGTTAATTAATGTTCCAAATGGATTTTTTAACTGGCACAATCCTTTATTAAGGGTTGTGCTCGTTTTGCATTTGAGGACAATTCTTAGTTACTGTATTAAATGGCAGGATAATTGATGAAGAATTTCAAGAGAGAGAATTTTTAAAATTACTTGTTGTTACTCTTTATAAACGAGCCATTAAAATATATGAAAAGATTGGATTTTATAAAATAGAGGAATTCGAAAATGAAATTAGAGGTAAAAGATATTGAAAAGAAAGGGAATTTTCTAACACCCCTAAGCGTACTTTTGTATGAAATGGTACATGGCTCCAATCATTCCTGCGTCATTTTGATGTTTACAGGTTTCAACAGGAATCTTAATATCTTTCCACCAATAGAGCTGGTCAAGTTGATCGTTTATCTTACTTAACAAATCCTGTTGAGCGATGACTCCGCCGCCAATTAATATCTTTTGTGGGTTTAAAGTTGCTGCTAGGTTATAAATTCCATAACTAATGTTTTTAATCCAGTCATCAATGAGTCTTCTAACTGCCATATTTTCAACAGATTCTAAAAAAACAGTCTCTCCATTTATGCTTTCAGATTCACTAATGCCTTTGAGTTTTTTATAGGATCTGATTAAGGCAGTAGTAGAAGCATTGTTATGCAATACACTGTTATCCATTTTAGCCTGGGTAATCATAAAACCAAATTCACCGCTTCTAAAACTGTGACCATGTAAAAGTTTCCCATTGATAAAAATCCCCCCACCAATTCCAGTGCCAATTGTCACACAGATAAAATCAGTACATTTTTGTGCATTACCACTATATTTTTCTGCTAAAGCAACACAGTTTCCATCATTTTCGATTTCAACGTGTAGAGTTATTCTTCTTTCTAATAACCTTTTAAGATTCTGATTATCTAGTACTGTTACAGACCCGGCTCGTTCTGAATAACCTGTACGGGGGTTAATAAAGCCTGGCAAACTAATCGCAACACCGCTCACATTATGATTTCTTGTATACAAATCAATGGTATCTACCATTTCTTTTAAAAATAGTTCTAGATTTGTGGACTTGGAATCGTAGCTATCTTTTGAAAGAATAGTTCCATCCTCTAATAATAGTCCGTGCTTTACTTTTGTCCCGCCTACATCAAAGGTGATATACTTTCTCACTTTTCTTCCTCCCAGTCTTAATGTTGTTTTACTATTTAAAAATTCAATTCATACTCTCGTTGTTACAAGGGTGAGGCATAAAGAGAGTAGAAAAAGCAAAGTGGTCCAAATACTATTCATCGACAAGAGAAAAGGCAGGGAAAATAGTTAATCTAATGATGAGGCTCCGTAAATGATAACTTAATTCAGAATCAGGATTATTCGTTTACACAGTACTATTATTTTTGTCATCACACCATTCAGCCATTTTATTTATCTTTGCATAGCTGTATTTTTTACTATAGTACGTTAACAATTTTCCCCTCCTCTGAAGTTGGTTTCTGGAATTCTTTGAAGATTTGTTTCAAAACATTTTCAGTTAATCGATTCAGTGCTCTGTTACGTTCTTTACACGTTTCAAAATCAGTATCAACGTGGAAAATTTCCAATGTAAGTCCAAATTCCTTAGCAACACGTATCCATCTTTTACGTCGTTCTCTCGTTCTATTTGTTGTATCAACAACCACTTTATGTCCACTTTTTAGAAATGAACGGACCATAAGTTCAGTGCTTTCCCACACGAGCGGTTCAGCCTCAGCTTTATAAATTTGGCCATGTAAAGCCAGCCTGAGATCATCTAGAGATACACGTACCCACCCTTGGCTCTGAAGAATTTTTGCGAATGTTGATTTTCCGCTTAACGGCATCCCACACATAATACCCAGTTTCACGCTACATCTCTCCTAGATCAAATTCTCACTTGCACTCTACATGATACTTATACAACACAAGTTTATTTAAGCATCAAGTGCTTCTACTTTATTAAATGCGAGCGAGCGTTGATTTGAAAGGGACAATTAACAGGATGAATATACTAAATTTCTATAGGTAATACCTTTTAGCTTACTGCCGGAAAAACCCGGGAATTTATTAGCAGAATGACCCTGAATCGTCCAGACCATGCGTAAACTTTAAACATGGTTATGGTTATTTTAAACTGTAAGTGAGCTGTGCTGTTTTATTAAACCCAAATCTCCTATCTCTCTATGGGTTATTGTTTTTAAAATTCTATAAATCGTTTTTTACCGAATTAGTTAATTCTCCTGTAATAATTAATTATTCAGTGGAATCATCATACAAGGCGTTTCAAAATCTCCTATCAAATCACCTAATAAAAAGTCAACTCTCTAAAGCCGCCGATAATCATGTATTACAGTCAATCAATTCAAATCTAGGGCAGTGGCAGGCAATCAATTTTACTTAAAGGGCGCCATCTTTGTGTGGAAACGGTATAATAAATTGATAGAAGCAGACATTAAAAAGGGACTGCGGGTGTTTTTAATTGAATGTAGATAACTAAAAATGTTTATGATTTTTGTTTCATATAAGAGAAAAAAGATTATACAAAAAGACAATAGAAGAAAAGGAGAAATTATGACAAAGAGTAAAGAAACAGGATGGAATTTTGACAACAGTTATGCCCGTCTGCCGAAATCATTGTTTTCCAGCATCAACCCAACGCCTGTACGGTCGCCAAAGCTGATCATTCTCAATCAGCAGTTGGCAAACTCCCTGGGTTTAAACGTTCAGGCGCTGCAAAGCGAAGATGGCATAGCAGTGCTTGCCGGAAACCAGATTCCAAAAGATGCTTTCCCTCTAGCTCAAGCTTACGCGGGACATCAGTTCGGGCATTTTAACATGTTAGGGGACGGCCGAGCTGTGCTGCTAGGCGAGCAGGTCCCGCCCAAAGGTGAGAGGATTGATATTCAGCTTAAAGGTTCAGGCAGAACGCCATACTCGCGCGGGGGTGATGGTCGAGCGGCGCTTGGACCGATGCTGCGTGAATACATCATCAGTGAAGCCATGCATGCGCTTGGTATTCCTACCACCCGTAGTTTAGCGGTGGTGAAAACGGGTGAGTCAGTAATCCGCGAAACCGAGCTTCCTGGTGCCATTCTAACCCGTGTGGCTGCCAGTCATCTGCGCGTTGGTACTTTTCAATATGTGGCAAAATGGGGTACAGTTGAGGAACTCCGGATCCTGGCTGACTATACACTTAAGCGGCATTTTCCAGACGTAGAACCTGATGAGAGCCGATATCTTTCGCTGCTTAAGGAAGTGATCAAGCGCCAGGCTGAGCTTATTGCCAGATGGCAGCTGGTTGGCTTTATTCATGGGGTGATGAACACTGACAACATGACCATTAGCGGAGAAACCATCGATTATGGTCCTTGCGCATTTATGGATGCCTACGACCCGGCAACAGTATTCAGTTCCATTGACATTCAAGGCCGCTATGCCTATGGCAATCAGCCGAATATTGGAGGATGGAACCTCGCACGATTTGCTGAAAGCCTATTGCCGCTGCTGCATGATTATCAAGAAGAAGCCGTTGAACTGGCCCGAGAAGCAATTTCGAGCTATCCAGCTTTATATAACCTCAATTGGCTCACTGGAATGAGAGCGAAACTGGGGATTTTTAACGAAGAACAACAGGATCAAAGCCTTATTGAAGATCTCCTTAGTATGATGAATAAGTATCGTGTGGACTATACGAACACCTTCCGCGCTTTGACCTTTGATACAACGGGGGATAATACTCTGTTTGGCACCGATGAATTTAAACAGTGGGATGAGCTCTGGCAGGCGAGGCTAGGCAGGCAGGAGGAATCGAAAGCCTCCTCGCATCAGTTGATGAGAAATAGCAATCCGGCGCTAATCCCACGGAACCACCGGGTAGAAGAGGCACTAGAAGCCGCAGTGGGACAAGGAGACTACAGCGTGATGGAACGGCTTTTGGACGTTCTTTCAAACCCATACGCTCACTCTAACGTACAGGCAGAATATACCACACTGACGGAGTCAACAACCCCATATCGAACCTTTTGTGGTACCTGATATATAAGCATTAGAGAAACTAGGAACGGTTCTTACTTCTTTTCTCAAAATAGTACAAAGTAATGCTGCTCCTTTTTGGAGTCAGCCTTATTTTTGTTTATTTTTTGCCTTTCTAGTAAGGGTCAGAGTTCCAGGTTTCGGAAACAGTACGAGATGGTAAGGTGAACCGTATCACAAAATAGCATAGTATCAAATTATTCAATACCTTATTTTTCAACAACCAGACCAGATTGTTGAATACCTTTTTCATATGGGATTGGGTATTTGTGTTAAAATCAAGAGATTGCGAAGAGTTGAACTTAAATTAACAGGGCAGGTTAATGAAAGAAGGATATTGAAAAAATTTCGTCTAACATTTAAAGGGAAATGGCACAATCACGAAAAGCCATAAAGTATTTAAATGGTTAATTATAAGAATTAAACTTGGTATTACTCTAAATTTATTAGGAATTTTTTTAATTGGATTAACATTAAGCCTTGTAGAAATAGAAAACATTCTTATGAATATAATAGGAGTTTTATCTATTGTGGCAGGTATCAATACTGTAATTAAAGTGAGCAAAAAATGAACCACTCTCTTAGCTCAACTAACGAATACTTGAATGAAGCGGGAGTTGTCGTAACGGCAGCTCCTTTCGCTTAATGAGCGAGCTAACGGGGTAATTTAGATTCAAAAATTATAAAATAATATATAGGGTGAGATGATGTATTAGTTTGTTCAGTCTTCAGAACTTGTATAATCTATATTGTGTTCTCTTAGCTCATCAGGAAGGATAATAAGCTCGACTTCATTGTAATTAAAATAGTTTTCTTTTATCGTGGATAGGCTGCACTTGGTTGGACAATAAAAATAAGGGCTAGCAGAATAAGACACAACAAGGGAGGAGCGAATCTACTCTGTCCCAAAAAAGAAGAACGTTAACCACAGAATTTAAAAAGCAAGTGATTGCTTTATACGAAAGTGGAAAAAGTCGTCAAGATATTGTCCGTGAATATGATTTAACTGCATCTGCTTTAGACAGATGGATTGCTCAATTTCAACAGTCTGGTTCGTTCAAAGAGAAAGACAATCGAAGCCCTGAAAAACAAGAATTGATTGAGTTAAGAAAAAGAAATAAACAGCTAGAAATGGAAGTCGATATTTTAAAGCAAGCGGCGCTGATCATGGGACGAAAATAGAGGCGATTCAACAAAATCGTTACAACTATTAATTGCAGGTGTACCAGGCTACATCAGGGCTTATCTGCCTACTTTGGTCTGCGAAAATTGAGTTACTTACCATAATTCAGACGAAGATTTACCAAACATTCGGGATGTACACGAAAATCAAGTAATTATAGATAGAGTGCTGTTAATTTGAATAAATTTAATATTAAGAGATCGGAGGCTTACCTGGAATGTTGGTGCGGGGAATAAGCTTCGGTACAATCTTCAATTAAAGGGAGAGTTAGTGGAACATTGTGAGAGTAAAATGATCAAACTTTATTCTAAAGCTGCAGAAGAGGCTAAAAATAAGATAGCCCCCTCTGATTTAATAATTCTTCCATGCCTCATCATACAATTGAAGTAAAATTGGATGCATTAATGTATTCGCCTGATACTCAAACGTTTTTCCGTTGTCATCCGTAATATCTTGATCAATATCTTTTCCGAAAAAAGTGAGTCCTGGCAGTAATTCCTGGGTTAAAAATTTTGTCTCTACTGTAAGATCCACGTTTTCAATGTCGCCACTAATTGCTTCTCTTTTGGCCATTATGAATCCCCAGTTACCGAAGCTTGGAACGTCAATATGAAAGTTTTCCGTATGGAGTCCAGCTTGCCTTACGGTGTAATCGATAGTCCAATAAACTTTCGGAGCGAAGGTGGGGCTTGTTGCCTGAATCATGATTGTGCCACCTGGTCTTAGATGATTTCTAAGCAGCTGATAAAATTGTAAGGTGTATAGCTTATTCAATGATTCATTGTTCGGATCAGGGAAGTCAACTAGTACGACATCATATAGTTCATCTGAGTTCTCAATGAACCGAAAGGCATCCTGATGATGGACGGTTACTCGTGGATCTAAAAAGGATTGCTCATTTAACTGCACAATATCATAATTGGTTTTTGCCAAATCGACTACCGCAGGATCTAAATCGACAAGGTCCACTTGTTTTACTTCGTCATATTTCCATAGTTCTCTTAAAGCGAAGCCATCTCCGCCTCCAAGCACCAACACATGGTTTGGGGTTTCTGTACTGCCTATTGAAGGGTGTACAAGCATTTCATGGTAACGGTATTCATCTGACGAGCTCATTTGAAGCTGTCCGTCAAGAAAAAGGCGAACATCTCCCTGTTCTTTTGTTAATATGATTTGCTGATATTCAGTTTGTTCATGGTGGATAATCGGGTCCCGATAAAGCCGCTGTTCAAATGTAAAGGCTACTTCATCACCCCAAAACACTCCTGATAATAATGTAAGAAAGAACATACCACCAGCTATTAAGTGCAATCTAAAATGGGCAATCTCTTTTTTAAAATAGTAAAGGATCCATATCGCTACAGCAACATTGACAAGTGCTACGATAAAAGCTGTTTTGACCAGACCGAATTCTGGTCTGAGCCAGAAAACAAATAATAATCCGCCAATTAATCCTCCGGCATAATCTGAAAACAGCACTCTAGCTGTACTTTTTCTTAATGTAACACCAATTTCATTCGCCTTCCGAATTAAAATAGGGAGTTCAAGCCCAGTCAATCCACCAACTAGCAGCGTAATGGAGTAAAGGAAGATGGAATCGGTTCCTTCCGGAAGAAAAGCGGTCACACCGAAAAATAAGAAAATAGAAAAGCCCCCGATTAATCCGATCACATATTCAATCCAAATAAAAGATAAAATTAAATTTTTTGTTACATGTTCACTAATAGAAGCGCCAATTCCCATTCCCGTTAAAAAAAGCGAGATGGTGAGGGTATATTGCTTCACACCATCTCCCAAAATATAAGACCCAGCTGCTCCAAATAATACCTCAAAAATAATACCGCAAATGGATACGATGCCTGATGCCCAATAAATGGCTTTGCTTTGATTCGTTCCTAGATCAGTCAGGTTTTTCATTTCATTCTACTCCCTAACCTTGCATTTTCTGCACTAATTATGTAATCGAGGCGCCAATGACAAAGGCCAAACCTACAGAAATAGCAAAGCTAATGATTCCAACTGCAATATTTCCTTGCTTTAACTGTTCTTCAACTGAGAATTTGCGTGTTAATAATTCAAAGATCACATAGGCCAGTAATTGAAGGACCACGCCTATTACACCCCAAATCAATGTTTGCGTCAATGAAAAGCTATTATAAATAGCAAACGCTAAAATAATACAGATCCCAATTATCTTTCCGCTTATGGAAAGAGCCACCGCTTTATTCTCGTTTAGGATTTCATCCCAATCCTTATATTTTCTAGTCAATATCTCAAAAAGAAATAGGCCAATGACAACAATCATAACGGCAATAATAAAATACATGACCGTCAGTAAGAATTCTTCCATGAGGTAGTCCCCTTTCAATTTTTATTTTCCTTCACCAATTCCGCCGCCGCGTACAGAAGACGACCCACCGCGGAGAGAGGGAACTGCGTTCTTTCCTACAAATGTTCCTGCAGAGCCATACCCGCCGTAGCATCGATCTGGATTCGAACGGCATGCCTGACTTCTGTCATTGCTCCAGCTGTTGCCAAAAATATTATTAAGAAAAGTTGCCAAAAGGTAGCCTTCAAAAAAGCTTGGGCTGTAATTATTGCGGACAAATTCCTCACCTGCCAGCTCGATGATAGTATCAGAGGAATCATCTTCTGATTCAGTCAAGGTTACGAACTGATTATCATACACAAGAATTTGTTTGCCATTTCTAGGCTCACTCATCTCTGTGGGCTCTTCATGCTTTTGGAGTTCGCTGGCAACAGAGGAGATATCCTGATCTTCAGCAAGATAGATTCTTGCAAAATCATCGCTATTTTCAGCGGAAGAAACCGTATCGTAGAGCTGATAGCTGCCGCTGATAAAGTCACTGATATCATCACGGAATAGGGAGCCTGATCCACTGCCGCATGCGGACAGAAAAAAAAGCACTCCTGTGATCATTACGGACACTAATGCCTTCTTCATGTTCATCACACGCCTTCCTAAACAGTAGGAAAACTGGCCCGAAACCAAAGGCCAGTTTTGAAAGAAAAGATAAAAAGGATTTGAATTTACGCTCCTTTTATCTTGTCTTTATAGATTTTGTCATTATTATTTACCTAATTTTTTCTTGAGCGCAGCTAGTTCATCTTCTACACCATTATTATCTAATGCATCTAGTTCATCATCAAGGCTTCGGTTTGACGAACGCATATCTTCACTTGTTTCCGCTTCCGCTTCGTACTGAAGGACTTTTTCCTCCATCCGATCAAAGCCGCCTCTGGCTTCATTTCCGCCAAAACCAGACATGCTTCTATTCATTTTCGTACGAGTTTTAGCTGACTCTGCACGCGCTTTTAGTGTATCCTTTTTAAGCTTCATTTCATTGTATTCATTTTTCATTTCATCAAGCTTCGTACGAAGAATCGAAGCGTCTTCTTTCGCAAGTTCATAGGATTCACGAAGAGAAGCGGCCGTATTCGCATGTGTCTTTTTATCTTCCAGTGCGCGGCGGGCTAGATCTTCATTTCCTGATTCCAGTGCTTTAATTGCCTGATCTTCACGTTTAGAGGCCATATTTTCAGCATCTTTCACTTTTTTTTCCAGCATTTTTTCGTTAGCGATGAGTTTGGCGACTGAAGCTTCTGCATCTCGGATATCTTCTTGCATCTCACGCATAAATTGGTCCAGCATTTTTACCGGATCCTCCGCCTTGTCAAGCATTGCATTTAATTCAGAACCAACCACGGTTTTTACTCGTTTAAAAAATTGAAACATTTGTCATTCCTCCACGTAGTTAAATTGTATATTATAGGCTTCCAGCTATAATTTTAATTTCATATTCTTCAATCCCAAACCCGGTGCTGGCTTCAATTTCACTGCCCCAGATTTCCAATGATAAGTACTTTTCTTCTTCCTCATCATAAAAGCTATAATATCGGCATTTAACGCCATCAACATTTTGACTGCGTCCTTCTCCGCGTACAGTGGCTGTTCCAGTTTCATCTTGGTAGTAGGTAACGCCATCAAGTTCGAGCTTTTTCGGAATTGGCTCTTGGACCTTAAGTTTGGACTTTTCATAAATGCCAAGCTCTAGTTCATCATCCATTTCTACACTTAGCCAAATTACCCGGCTCGCACCTTGCAGCTGGTAGGCGTACCATTTAAAGCCATGATCATTGTACGATAGGCTTCCGACTACTTGATAGTCCTCAAGATCGTACGTGACAATGTCACCGACTTTAAGGTTCATAACTGTCCGTTCTTCTATCTCTGGACGTTTTTTTTCTTTACTGCCAAATAATTTTCCAAAAAAACTCATCTCGGTCTCACGTCCTTTTATTCACCCTTTCTAACGTATACAAATTAGTAATACGTATAGAAATAGAGAAAGTTTCTAATAAAGCTATATAATTTTTTTATTATGGTTAAACATAATTAATCGCTGACTTAGGCAAATATTTATTGTTTATTACCTTAATGTAATATGTGATGGATTAAAAAACAAGGAATTAACGACTAATACCATTGCAGTGAAATAAATAGATTAGAATAAAAGTGAACAATGTCGATTAATGGACACCTGTTTATTGAAATACAAGGGAAATATTAATAAATTTCCTTCCTAATATGATTTAATTTCTAAAATTAATGGAGGGTCACTTCAGATGATTTTGTGAATGGATATAATTTGGAAAGGTTATTACTTTGGGTGAAAGGGGTAGCGGAATTAATGGAATAGCCATCGTTCAGATGGTTAAAATTCGTCTTATTAATATAAAGGAAATGATTTTGTTTGTTAAAAAGGCAGAACGTTGGAATTGCTATATAGATATCTAAGTTTCCGTTTAGTCATTGGTCATGTATAAGGTATACCAGCTAACGATCCTGTAAGTCTAATTTTATTCATTGGTATACAAGACAATCTATATCTCTTTTCCATACAATATAGTTAGTCAAAAAATTAATAGTAGTATTTAGGAGGCACAGTGATGACACAAATTTTTGCTCATAGAGGAAGTTCTGGGCGCTATCCCGAAAATACAATGAAGGCCTTTAACGAAGCGTTGAAAACAGGATGCGATGGGATTGAGCTTGACGTTCAGCAAACGAACGATGGAGAGCTTGTTGTCATTCATGATGAAACGGTTAACAGGACGACGAATGGAAGAGGTGCGGTTGCATTGATGAACTGGCGAGAAATTTCTTCATTGGATGCTAGCTATAACAAGAAAAAATGGTTTGTTCGCCATCGAATTCCTCATTTAGAGGAAGTGCTTGAATGGTTAACAAATAATGACATGGTATGCAATATAGAGCTTAAGAATAACAAAGTACCCTACAAAGGGATGGAAGAAAAAGTATTGCAGAAAATTGCACAGTATAGATTAGATGAAAGAATGATCTTATCCTCATTTAATCATCAGTCTGTCTCTGAATTAAACAATTTAGCACCAAATATGGAGAAGGCTCCATTATACTCGAAAAAGGGAATAAACCCTCTTTTGTTGGCTCAATCTGTAGGAGCAACTAGTGTACATGCCAATTTTCGTGCAATATCATATGAACAAATGAAGCAATGTCAGCAAGCGTCTGTAGCCGTTCGGCTTTACACATTAAATAGAAGTAATGCTCTTCAGCGTTGGATGGAAAGCGGAGTCGATGCGATTATAACGGATTATCCGGAGAAGGCGATAAATATTCGTGAATCATTGATCTCAAAGAGAGAACACAAAATCAAAAACACCGATCATTCTAAAAACAATTAGGATGATCGGTGTTTCATTTTAATAAGAAAGTGTAATGCTTATTTATTTTGTGTGTCGTTGGATGCATATTTTTTTGATTTGAATCGGTCTTGAACCTTATTGCGTTTACGGTCTCGATGTAACAAAAATCCAGCTATAAAGCCAATTCCAATAACAAACATGAAAAAGCCAAGAACAAATTGGAACCATAATGCAGGTATCCAATCAGTTTGTATTCCAAATAACATATCTCTCATTAGCTTGATCCCGTAAGCTGCAATGATACCGGGAATAAGCATAATAACGAGTGCGATCATTCTAGTCATAGGCAAATCTCCCTGCAATATTCTAAACAAACTATCCTTCTTTTGAAAATAATTGTCAAGGAAAATGCTTTCATGTACAATATAGTGGGTTGCAAAAAGTTGCGTTGTATAATAGAGGGGATGAAAAAAATTGCAAAAAGTGCTGGTTGTCGGAGCTGGGCGAGGAGGAATTGCCTTGTTACGAGTTATGGCAGAATCTGATGCTTTTCAGATAGTTGGAGTTGTCGACCATGATCCTCAAGCACCGGGACTTGTATTGGCGCACAAGTTAGCTATCGATACAGGACCTGATTGGAAAGTTTTTCTTTCCGATGATCCGGATATCATTATCGATGTGACTGGAGATCCACAAACATTCGTTGATCTTAGAGACGCTAGGTCTAGGCATACGGTTTTGGTTCCTGGGAGCGTGGCATCTTTAATCTATCAATTACTTACAGAGAAGGAAACATTAATTGAACATATGGAGCATGATTCCTTTATACGAGATTTGGTTGTCAATTCCACCCACGATGGCATGATCGGAATTGATTGTGATTACCGCATTATTTTATTTAATAAAAGAGCATCTGAAATGATTGGGATTGATCAGGATAAAGCAATGCACCAATCGATCTATAATGTAATTCCATTAAGCGGATTACCGAGAATTATTGAAACGGGAAGAACTGAAAGTAATCAGGAACTTTTACTGGATAATGGTCATAAGGTGGTCACAACGAGAATTCCGATGATCAATGAACAAGGGGAGATCATCGGAGCGTTCGCTGTGTTTAAAGATATTACAGAGGTTGTTAATTTAGCTGAGGAAATGACAAATTTAAAGGAAATCCAAACGATGCTTGAAGCTATCATTCAATCAAGCGATGATGCGATTTCTGTTGTAGATGAGCACGGCAGGGGGATTTTGATAAACCCTGCTTATACAAGACTAACCGGTTTAACGGAAAATGAAATCCTCAATCAACCCGCAACGGCCGATATATCTGAAGGTGACAGCATGCATATGCAGGTTCTTAAAACCAGGAGACCTGTGCGCGGGGCACATATGAGGGTAGGATCTCACAAAAAAGAAGTCATTGTAAATGTGGCGCCAATTATCGTTAACGGTCATTTAAAGGGAAGTGTCGGTGTCATTCATGACATGTCAGAAATTCAATCTTTAACCAATGAACTCGACCGGGCAAGGCAAATCATTCGAACACTTGAAGCAAAGTATACGTTCGAGGATATTGTGGGAAGCTCTGATGAAATTCAACTTGCAATGGAACAAGCGAGACTTGCGGCCAAGACACAAACCACTGTTTTACTCAGAGGGGAATCAGGAACTGGAAAAGAGTTGTTTGCTCATGCCATACACAATGCCAGTGATAGGAAATACAAATCATTTGTTCGTGTGAATTGCGCCTCCATGCCCTCTGCTTATTTGAAGGAAGCATTGTTTGGAGTTGAAGATCCAAAAGATAATCACCATATTAAAAGAGGGTTAATTGAACAAGCTGGTGAAGGAAGCTTGTTTCTAGATGAAATTGGAGAACTGAGTCTCGATACACAAGAAGCCTTGCTGGAAGCACTGCAGGAGAAAAAGCTGTATCGCTTAAATGGTCAAATAGCCTTGCCGCTCAAGGCAAGCATTATTGCTGCCACAAATAATAATTTGGAACGTGCAATTGCAGATGGTCGTTTTATTGAGGGGCTTTACTATCATTTGACCAGACTGCCCATTCAAATTCCACCGTTGAGAAGACATAAAAGTGACATACCAGCGCTCTGTAAAAGATTGATTCTAAATTTAAATCAGGCGTATGGAAGACATGTAAGAGAAGTCTCACCGGCAGCGATTGATCAGCTCCTTGAGTATGACTGGCCAGGCAATGTGCGTGAACTAGAAAATGTTTTAAGCAGAGCAATGATCTTTATGCGGCACCAGGAAACGATTTTAGAGCCCAAGCATTTAATTCCTCTCTATTCTTCCAACCCCTCAAATAATCGAGAAGGAATCGAACGGTTGAAAGGAAGCTCTTTGGCCGAGAAGCTTGAAAGAGTAGAACAGGAGATTATTGAACAGACCCTTGCTGCTCATAATGGAAATAAAACGGCTGCTGCGAAAGAGCTTGATATATCTATAAGAAATTTATACTACAAAATAGAAAAATATGAATTGGATTTTTAATTATTTTACATAAAGGAGCTGGCGGGTGAGTGGTGTCGTTTCGTTATATTCTAAAGCAGGCAGCAAAAAAGGAAGAAGTAACGGTTTCTGTTGCGGGTGCGGAGGATCTTGAGGTATTGCACGCCGTTCATATGGCGATATCAAGCGAGCTGGCTAATTTTATTTTGGTTGGAGACGAAAGAAAGATAACAGAACTGATTGCAGCCAATTTTCCGGAGCTTGTAGAAAGCGGATCCGTTGTAATACGGCATGCTGTGAGCTCAGCAGAAGCTGCTATGAAGGCCGTCAAAGCAGTAAGCGAAGGTGAAGCGTCCGTATTAATGAAGGGACAGATTGAGACCGCTCCTTTGTTAAAGGAAGTGCTTAATAAAGAGTACGGATTACGAACGGGAAGTGTGTTATCTCATGTTGCTCTTTTTGAGGTTCCATCATTAGAAAGGTCGATCTTCGTAACTGATGCTGGAATGAATGTAGAGCCCGATTTACAGCAAAAAGTACACATTATTCGTAATGCGGTTGAAATTGCACATGTGATCGGGATAAATCTTCCGAGAGTTGCACCTTTAGCTGCAGTTGAAGTGATTAACTCTGCAATGAAAGCAACTATTGATGCGGCTGCGCTGACACAAATGAATAGAAGAGGTCAAATTACTGGCTGCATTGTGGATGGCCCATTAGCGCTTGATAATGCAATTTCAATGGAAGCGGCAAAGCACAAGAGTGTTGGGGGAGAAGTTGCTGGACGAGCAGATATTCTAGTTGTCCCCACACTCGAATCCGGCAATATTTTGTATAAATCACTTATGTATTTTGGTAATAGCCAGGTAGGATCAATCATTGCAGGCGCTAAAGCACCCATTGTATTAACGTCTCGTGCTGATTCTGCTCAAAGTAAGCTAAATTCATTGGCCTTGGCTATTTGCTCATCTAACTAACAACACATCCCTTAGGAGGAATTACATATGGAATTGTTTACTTATATGGAGAAGTACGATTACGAGCAATTGGTGTTCTGTCAGGATAAAAACTCAGGACTTAAAGCTATTATTGCCATTCACGACACAACCTTAGGACCGGCTCTAGGTGGAACGAGAATGTGGACGTATGCTTCTGAGGAAGCCGCTATTGAAGATGCGCTCCGTTTGGCAAAAGGGATGACGTACAAGAATGCTGCTGCTGGACTAAACCTGGGCGGAGGTAAAACGGTTATTATAGGAGATCCGTTAAAGGATAAAAATGAAGAAATGTTTCGGGCATTTGGGCGTTATATACAAGGTCTAGCTGGCAGATACATCACAGCAGAAGATGTGGGAACAACTGTAATGGATATGGATTTGATTCACGAAGAAACAGACTATGTGACAGGGATTTCTCCTGCATTTGGTTCCTCGGGCAACCCATCTCCTGTTACGGCATATGGTGTTTATCGCGGAATTAAAGCCGCCGCACTCGAAGCGTACGGGGATGATTCTTTAGAAGGAAAAACCATTGCTGTTCAGGGTGTCGGAAATGTAGCATTCACGCTTTGCCGTCATCTTCACGAAGAAGGGGCAAAACTGATTGTTACAGATATTAACAAAGCCGCTGTTCAGCGAGCAGTTGATGAGTTTGGGGCACAAGCTGTAGAGCCAAATGAAATTTATGGCGTTCAATGTGACATTTTCGCACCATGTGCACTAGGTGCTGTAATCAATGACGAAACGCTGGAAATATTAAAGGCGCGAGTTGTTGCTGGAGCAGCCAATAACCAGTTAAAAGAAGCACGGCATGGTGATATTTTACATGAGCGTGGAATCGTATACGTGCCTGACTACGTGATCAATGCGGGAGGCGTTATTAATGTGGCAGATGAGCTCTATGGCTATAACCGTGAACGTGCAATGAAAAACGTAGAAACGATCTTTGATAATGTATCGAAAGTATTTGAGATTGCAAAGCGTGACGGTGTTCCTAGCTACGTTGCGGCTGACCGCATGGCTGAAGAGAGAATTGAGCGTGTTGCCCGCTCAAGAAATACGTTTTTGCAAAAAGAGCATCATATTTTAAGCCGTCGATAAGAACAGTCAAATGACTAAGCGTTCGCTGTAGAGCTGGACGCTCAGTTCGTATTATTGGAGGGAAAGTCGTGCAGGAAATACAACACCGTATTTTAGTCATTAACCCTGGATCTACATCTACAAAGATTGGCATATTTGACGGAGAAACGTCTATATTTGAAAAAACGATTCGTCATGACTCAACAGAAATTGGATCGTATGCGAATATTATTGATCAATATGATTTTAGAAAACGAACGATTCTTAAATCACTTGACCAGGAAGGAATGAACATTTCTAAGCTTAGTGCTGTATGTGGTCGTGGAGGGTTGCTTCGCCCTATTGAGGGTGGAACATATGAAGTCAACGAACAAATGCTCAGGGATTTAAAAAAAGGGTATTCAGGTCAGCACGCATCTAACCTAGGTGGAATCATAGCCTATGAAATTGCATCTGGACTGAACATTCCTTCCTTTATTGTTGACCCTGTAGTGGTTGATGAACTAGACGATATTGCTAGGATTTCCGGTTTTTCATTGATTGAGCGGAAAAGTATTTTCCATGCACTAAATCAAAAAGCAGTCTCCTATCGAGTAGCCAAGGAAATCGGGATGAAATATGAAGAATCAACGTTTATAGTCACACATATGGGCGGAGGCATCACAGTTGGCGTTCATAAAAATGGGCGAGTGATCGATGTTAATAACGGACTGCATGGAGACGGTCCATTCAGTCCTGAACGTGCTGGAACTGTACCAGCAGGAGATTTGGTGGATCTGTGTTTTTCCGGTGACTACTATCGAGAAGAGGTTATGAAAAAGCTGGTAGGGCAAGGCGGACTGGTTGGTTATTTAGGGACAAATGACGCCGTTAAAGTTGAGAAAATGATTGAAAACGGTAATCTTGAAGCTAAAAAAGTCTACGAAGCAATGGCTTATCAGGTAGCAAAAGAAATCGGTGCCGCAAGTGCCGTTGTTTTTGGTAAAGTCGATGCAATCATTTTAACTGGTGGGCTTGCCTATGGAAAAGAGTTTGTCAGCAACATTACAGAAAGAGTGAACTGGATCGCAGATGTAATCGTCCAGCCAGGTGAAAATGAATTACAAGCATTGGCAGAAGGAGCGCTGCGAATATTACGTAATGAAGAACAGGTGAAAGTTTACCCAAATAGAAAGCGTGTTGAAATAAAGTAAACGGCAGGGGGAATACATATGTCAAAGGAATATGATCTTGTAATTCTTGGTGGTGGCACAGGTGGATATGTAGCAGCCATTCGTGCGTCTCAGCTTGGTTTGTCTGCTGCGATCGTGGAAAAAGGGAAACTTGGTGGAACTTGTTTACATAAAGGCTGTATCCCGAGCAAAGCTCTCTTAAGAAGTGCAGAAGTATTTGCAACTGCAAAGAATGCAGAAGAATTTGGTGTCATAGTTAACGATGTAGCATTGGACTTTGGGAAAGTGCAAGAAAGAAAATCCTCTATTGTCAATCAGCTTCATAAGGGAGTACAAACGTTGATGAAGCAAGGGGAAATTGATGTGTATGATGGTTTAGGGCGCATCTTAGGCCCTTCGATTTTCTCTCCAACACCTGGAACTATTTCTGTTGAAATGAATGATGGTACAGAAAATGAAATGCTGATTCCAAAAAATGTGATTATCGCTACAGGCTCAAGGCCTCGCTCTTTACCTGGTCTTGATATCGATGGAGAAAAGGTATTAAGTTCTGATGAAGCACTTGCTTTAACGGAGCTTCCAAACTCATTAATTATTGTGGGTGGTGGAGTGATCGGGATTGAGTGGGCCTCCATGATGGCAGACTTTGGGGTAGAGGTGACCGTTATTGAATACGCAGACCGCATAATCCCAACTGAGGATCATGATATTTCAAAAGAAATGCAGAAGCTCCTTAAGAAAAAGGGAATTACGATTATTACAAGTGCGAAAGTGGATGCCGCTTCCTTGGTTAAAGAGAGCAATGTTACCATCACAGCAGAAGTAAAAGGGGAAATGAAAGCTTTTTCTGCTGATAAAATTCTCGTTTCTGTAGGAAGACAGGCCAATGTTGAAGGGATTGGACTAGAAAATACCGATATTGTAGTAGAAAAAGGGTTTATTCATGTGAACGAACTACTTCAAACAAAAGAGTCTCATATTTACGCGATTGGAGATGTCATTGGAGGTCTTCAGCTAGCCCATGTAGCATCACATGAGGGGATACAGGCGGTGGAGCATATTGCCAATCTGGATGTTGTTCCGATTGATTACACGATGATTAGTAAATGTATCTACAGCACACCGGAAGCGGCGAGCGTTGGTCTAACAGAGCAAGAAGCGAAGGAGCAGGGATATGATGTGAAAATTGGTAAGTTCCCGTTCCGCGCCATTGGAAAAGCCTTAGTATTCGGTGAAAGCGATGGTTTTGTAAAAATGATTGCCGATAAAAAAACAAATGACCTTCTTGGTGTTCATATGATCGGACCTCATGTAACAGATATGATTTCAGAAGCTGGCTTAGCAAGAGTGCTAGATGCGACACCTTGGGAAGTGGGACAGACGATTCACCCTCATCCTACACTGAGCGAGGCCATTGGGGAAGCTGCGCTGGCTGTTGATGGAAAAGCAATTCACTCATAATAGTTAAACGACTAAAGGAGGTACATGGTATGGTAAAAAACCGTCACCAGGAGCTTGGATTAACAGATGATCAAGTTCTTGAAATATTTGAAACGATGTTATTAGCTCGGAGAATTGACGAGCGTATGTGGTTATTAAACCGTTCGGGTAAAATTCCTTTTGTTATTTCCTGTCAGGGTCAGGAAGCAGCTCAGGTAGGGGCAGCATATGCACTTGATAAAGAGAAGGACTACGCTCTTCCTTATTACCGGGATATGGGTGTTGTACTGCATTTTGGTATGACGGCAAGAGAACTGATGCTATCAGGATTTGCAAAAGCAGAGGATCCAAACTCAGGAGGACGTCAAATGCCAGGCCATTTTGGTCAAAAGAAAAACCGTATAGTAACAGGATCCTCTCCTGTGACGACACAAGTGCCGCATGCGGTTGGTATTGCTCTTGCTGGAAGAATGGAGAAAAAAGACTTAGTGACCTTTGTTACATTTGGTGAAGGATCATCCAATCAAGGTGACTTTCATGAAGGAGCTAATTTTGCCGGTGTACATAAGCTTCCGGTTATTTTCATGGTAGAGAATAACAAGTATGCGATTTCAGTTCCGATTGAAAAACAGCTTGCTTGTGAAAAGGTATCTGATCGAGCCATAGGTTACGGTATGCCGGGAGTGACAGTAGATGGAAATGACCCGCTTGAGGTGTATCGTGTTGTCAAAGAAGCAGCTGATCGTGCACGTAGAGGAGAAGGTCCTTCTTTAGTCGAAACGGTTTCCTATCGATTAACGCCCCATTCATCTGATGATGATGATCGTACTTATCGTTCACCAGATGAGGTAGCAAAAGCGAAATCTCTTGACCCTATTATTACCTTCGGTGCCTATTTGAAAGAAACCAAGGTATTGGACGATGAACTTGAAAAAGAAATTAATGATCGAATAATGAAGAACGTTAATGAAGCGACTGAATATGCAGAACAGGCTCCTTATGCAGACCCTGAATCCGCTCTTAAATATGTTTACGCAGAAGAAAATTAAGGAGGAACGAACCGATGCCAGTAATTTCATATATTGATGCTGTTACATTAGCAATGAAGGAAGAAATGGAACGGGACGAGCGCGTGTTTGTTCTTGGAGAAGACGTAGGAAAAAAAGGGGGCGTATTTAAAGCAACACACGGTCTATACGATCAGTTTGGAGAAGAGCGTGTGATTGATACGCCGCTAGCTGAGTCAGCGATTGCTGGAGTAGGAATCGGAGCAGCGATGTATGGTATGCGCCCAATTGCAGAAATGCAGTTTGCAGATTTCATTATGCCAGCAATAAACCAAATTATTTCTGAAGCAGCAAGAATAAGATATCGTTCAAATAATGATTGGAATTGCCCAATGGTTATTCGTGCTCCCTATGGTGGGGGGGTTCATGGTGCTCTTTATCATTCTCAATCAGTGGAAGCGATCTTTGCTAATCAGCCTGGTTTGAAAATTGTAATGCCTTCAACGCCTTATGACGTAAAAGGACTATTGAAAGCAGCAATACGTGACGATGATCCTGTCCTCTTTTTTGAGCATAAGCGTGCTTATCGCTTAATTAAAGGCGAAGTTCCCGACGAGGATTATACACTGCCAATTGGAAAAGCAGATGTGAAGCGTCAAGGAGAGGACATAACAGTGATTACATACGGTTTATGTGTCCATTTTGCGCTGCAAGCTGCTGAACGATTAGCTAAGGATGGCTATTCTGCTCATATTCTGGATTTGCGAACAATCTATCCGTTAGACAAAGAAGCTATTATGGAAGCGGCGTCTAAAACAGGTAAGGTACTGCTGTTAACAGAAGACAACAAAGAAGGCAGTATTATGGGTGAAGTTTCAGCTATTATTGCAGAAAACTGTTTGTTTGATCTTGATGCACCTATTATGCGTCTTGCCGGTCCAGATATACCCGCAATGCCATACGCACCAACAATGGAAAAGTATTTTATGGTAAACCCTGATAAAGTGGAAAAAGCGATGCGAGAATTAGCCGAATATTAATCGATGAACAGAGGAGGACATTCCCTTGGGTATTGAAAAAATCACAATGCCGCAGCTTGGCGAGTCGGTGACAGAAGGAACAATTGAAAAATGGCTTGTTGCTCCCGGCGATTATGTAAATAAATATGATTCGATCGCAGAAGTGAATACGGATAAAGTTAATGCAGAGGTTCCATCTTCCTTTACCGGAGTGATCAAAGAGCTGATCGGTCAAGAAGGCGACACCCTTGAGGTTGGAGAAATCATTTGTACAATTGAAGTAGAGGGTAGTACTTCGTCAGAAGCTGCTGGTCCAATTAGTACTGAACAAAATGCTGCTTCATCTGCTGAAAAAGCGGTCAAAGTAACGGCAGATGGACAAAAGGCTAGATACTCTCCAGCTGTTTTACGACTATCACAGGAACATGATATCGATCTTGAACAAGTTACCGGAAGTGGAAAAGACGGCCGAATTACACGAAAAGACCTGCAGAAATTAATTGACAGCGGGAATGTGCCAAAAGCAGGTTTTTCTGCAGGCGAAGCGCCAGCAGGAAAACCTGTACAGCGAACTGCGCCACAAAAACAGCAAGAGCCGGTTTCCATACCAACAGCAGCTGGTGATATTGAAATTCCTGTTACAGGTGTCCGCAAAGCTATTGCTGCAAATATGGTAAAGAGTTTACATGAAGCGCCGCATGCGTGGACAATGATAGAAGTGGATGTCACAAATTTAGTTGCCTACCGCGATTCGATCAAAACAGAATTTAAACAGAATGAAGGATTTAACCTTACTTATTTCGCATTTTTCGTAAAAGCAGTCTCACAAGCATTAAAAGAGTTCCCTCAAATGAATAGCATGTGGGCAGGAGATAAAATTATTCAGAAGAAAGCTATTAATATCTCCATTGCCGTAGCAACAGAGGATGCATTATTTGTTCCCGTCATTAAAAATGCCGACGAAAAAACAATTAAGGGCATAGGACGTCAAATTCATGAGCTAGCACAGAAGGTTCGTACAGGAAAGCTGAGATCTGAAGATATGCAAGGCGGCACATTTACTGTTAACAACACAGGATCATTTGGTTCCGTTCAATCAATGGGTATTATTAATCATCCTCAGGCAGCGATCCTGCAGGTGGAATCGATTGTTAAACGTCCAGTTATTATTGATGGCATGATTGGAATACGTGATATGGTGAATCTATGCTTATCACTTGACCACCGTGTGCTAGACGGTTTAGTGTGTGGAAGATTCCTTCAACGCGTGAAGGAAATTCTGGAAAATAGTTCAAAAGAGAATTCATCTCTATATTAGATTGACTTAAGCTAGATGTCCTTTTTAGGAGGTCTAGCTTTTTTGAATCGTAATATTTCTTTCATCCACTGCCTGTTTATACTAAAATAGAAGCAGATTGATTGAAAGCGATTTCAAATCATGAAGGGAGGGAAGCTGCCTGGCAGCGGCCGTATGACAAAAAACGACAGCCGCCAATCATTTTTTGGGGCGTATTCAAAAGAGGATTGGGAAAAATTAGTGGTATCATCATTAAAGGGACGACCACTGCAAGATCTACATACAGCAACATACGAAGGTATTACCCTGCAGCCATTGTATACGGAATGGGAGCCTCCGTCCTCAAATCACCCATCAAGATGGTGGAGTCAAACTGAAACTTGGCATGTAGCACAGCAGGTTCAAGGAATGACCATCGATAATATTATCGATCGGGTTAAGGAAGAGATTGAGAAAGGAACGGAAGTCATATCCTTGAGGGACTCCACAGAAGAAGATTGGAGATCAGAGGATGTAAAGCGTCTTTTATCCATTCAATCATCACCACATCTCTTTATCACAGAGGCAAAGATTGTAGATCAGCTGTCGCCATTTTTGATCGAGCACGCCTGCCGCACTAATGTAATGGGCGTCTTAGGATACGATTTTCTATCACAAGCAGCTGTTTATGACAGAAAAGTAACACAGGATCATAAAAAGAAATGGGCGCATCGTTTAAATGATGTTTCTAATGCGTATCCAAACGTTAAATCGATTGTTATCTCAACAGTCCCCTATCACCAGGCAGGTGCGAATGCAGTTCAGGAGCTTAGCGCAGCATTGGCTGAAGCTGCTTGGTATATTGATTATTTATCAGAGGAGGGCTGGACAGTTAACGAAGTTGTTAGGCGCATGCATATTCAATTTGCGACAGGTTCAACCTTCTTTTTGGAAGTAGCGAAGCTACGAGCGTTCCGTGCACTTTGGAGCCATTTTATGGGCTCTTACAATGTCGATATGCTCTCTGTATCAATTGGAACAGAAAGCTCATCTTTTAATAAAACGATACAAGATCCGCATGTGAATATTTTAAGAAGCGGAAATGAAGCATTCGCGGCAGCGCTTGGGGGAGTGAATTATCAGCATGTTGAGCCGTTTAACACTACCTATGAAGAACCAACAGGCTTTTCAGCGCGAATTGCCCGGAATATTCAATTGATATTAAAGAAAGAAGTTTTTTTAGACGGGCTAATGGATCCAGCTGGCGGTTCTTATTATGTTGAATCACTAACTAAACAATTATCTGATCAAGCTTGGCAGTATTTTTTACTGATTGAAGACCATGGAGGAATTGAAGAAACTCTTGTTAGTGGATGGCTGCAGAATCAAATTGATGAAATATGGAAGCAAAGGCAAGTGGACGTCGCCACTAGAAAAAAAACCATTGTTGGCACTAACAGGTATGCTCCTTATGAGAAAAACCAAGTTACAAAAGGAACCAAAAATGAGCAAGATTTAAAGCTCAATCCATTAAGAAAACGTACAATTGGTCAAGATTGGGAAGCTTTGCTATCAAAAGTTTTGAAAAAGCAGTATATGGGTCAGATGGCAGCAGTTCAGCTTGTCTGTCTAGGATCATTAAAAGAATATAAGCCGCGAGCAGATTTTGTTCAAGGGATTCTTAGTGCTGCAGGGATTAATTGGACCTATGATTTGCAAACAAATGAACCGGTACAAATTATTTGTGGAACAAATCAAGCATACGAAAACCAACTAGATGAAATATTGCACGAAAAAACAGAGGATGTAAAAATATATATAGCTGGAAAACCAGCAGAAGAAAAGCTTATTGAATGGCAGGAAAAGGGACTTAACGGCGTCATTTACGACGGTATGAATGTCATTCAATTTTTGGATGAACTAGTACAACTGCTGGAAGTAGAGGTGATGAAATCATGAAGCCAAATTTTAAAGAGCGGCCATTTAACTTTGATCGATTAAATACGATTTTTATTCCTGAAGGACCGCCAATAGAAACGAATGAAGAGATCACTGTAAAACCTGCCTATCACAAATCAGATCATGAAAAGCTCACCCATTTGGCAGACTTACCAGGCCTGCCTCCATTTACACGTGGACCTTATCCAAGTATGTATGTTAGCCGACCTTGGACAGTTAGACAGTATGCTGGCTTTTCAACGGCGGAAGAAAGTAATGCATTTTACCGAAGGAATTTAGAGATGGGGCAAAAGGGTTTGTCTGTTGCCTTCGATTTAGCCACTCATAGAGGCTATGACTCTGATCATCCGAGGGTGACAGGAGATGTTGGAAAAGCAGGTGTCGCGATCGATTCTGTAGAGGATATGAAAATCCTTTTTGATGGAATCCCACTTGATCAAATGTCTGTATCGATGACGATGAATGGTGCTGTTCTGCCCATCATGGCGTTTTATATTGTTGCGGCAGAAGAGCAGGGAGTATCTCCATCAGCGCTCTCAGGGACCATACAAAATGATATTTTAAAAGAATATATGGTTCGAAATACATATATATACCCTCCTGAAATATCCATGAAGATTATTGCAGATATATTTTCTTTTACTGCAGCTGAAATGCCAAAGTTTAACTCCATCAGTATCTCGGGCTATCATATACAAGAAGCAGGTGCACCAGCTGACTTAGAGCTGGCTTATACATTGGCAGATGGGCTTGAGTATGTAAAGACAGGCCTGAATGCTGGTATTGACATCGATCAATTTGCTCCCCGCTTATCATTTTTCTGGGGGATTGGGATGAATTATTTTATGGAGGTTGCAAAAATGAGAGCGGCCAGAAGAATGTGGGCAACGCTCATTGCCGAGTTTGAACCGAAGAATACAAAATCATTAGCATTAAGAACACATTCTCAAACTTCGGGATGGTCACTAACTGAACAGGACCCCTTCAATAATGTGATGCGTACATTAATTGAAGCGCATGCAGCAGTAATGGGACACACGCAATCATTGCATACAAATGCACTTGATGAAGCCATCGCCCTTCCAACAGATTTTTCAGCGCGCATTGCTAGAAATACACAGCTTTTTTTGCAGGAAGAGACTGGTATTACCGATGTAATTGATCCTTGGGGCGGTTCTTATTATGTGGAAACGCTAACAAATGAGTTAATGGAGAAAGCGTGGAAGCACATTGAAGAAATTGAAGCACTCGGAGGAATGACGAAAGCGATTGAAACCGGCTTGCCAAAAATGAAAATAGAAGAAGCGGCAGCAAAAAGGCAGGCGAAAATTGATTCCGGAACAGAAATAATTATTGGCGTCAATCAATACAGGCTGAAGAAGGAGGAAGCGATCGATATTTTATCCATCGATAATGCCATCGTACGTAAAAGTCAGCTTGATCGATTGCGGCGCATAAAAGAAACGCGTGATGAAGAACAAGTGTCTGAGAAACTGGCAGCTTTAAAAAAAGCGGTTGAAACAGGTGAGGGGAATTTACTTGCCGTTGCCATCGACGCAGCTCGAGTTCGCGCTACACTTGGAGAGATTTCGAGTGCTATTGAGGAGGTGCATGGCCGTCATAAGGCTGTGATTCGATCGATAAGCGGTGTGTACAGCCAATCTTTTTCTCAAGCAGACGAGATTCAATCTGTAAGAGAACTGGCGGAAGAGTTTTTAGAGGCTGAGGGCAGAAGACCAAGAATTCTTATTGCGAAAATGGGACAGGATGGGCATGATCGGGGAGCGAAGGTTATCGCGACGGCATTTGCAGATTTAGGCTTTGATGTTGATATTGGTCCTCTCTTTCAAACGCCCGAGGAAACAGCCCTGCAAGCCATTGAAAATGACGTCCATGTCATCGGTGTAAGCTCGCTTGCAGCTGGTCACTTGACACTGGTGCCTGATTTAATAGGCGAACTGAAAAAATGGGGTCGTGAAGATGTGCTAGTTGTCGTTGGCGGTGTCATCCCAGCACAGGACTATCAATTTTTGCTTGAAAATGGTGCAGCCGCCATATTTGGTCCCGGTACGGTTATTCCTGTTGCAGCTGAAAAAGTGATTGAAGAAATTTACAAGCGTCTTGGCTATGAGGAAGTGCAAGAGGATGAATGAGGAGAATCAGCCTCCAAGTACCGCAAAATTTGCAAAGAAAAAGGTTTTTAGAAAAAAGGAATCAAGAGAAATATCAATTGATCATATGGTACAGGGTATTAAAAAGGGTGATCGTATGGCACTCTCTCGTGGAATCACCCTCGTTGAAAGCCAGGCGAAGAGACACCGTGATCTTGCTAACAATCTTGTACACGAGCTTTTGCCTAATGCGGGAAACAGTCTTCGAATTGGGGTCACGGGTGTTCCAGGAGCAGGGAAAAGCACGTGGATTGAATCGTTCGGGAAAAAACTTGTGGATCTGGGGAATCGTGTTGCAATACTGGCTATAGATCCAAGCTCTACACTGTCTGGGGGAAGTATACTGGGGGATAAAACAAGGATGGAACAGCTATCACATCACCCGAATGTGTTTATTCGTCCTTCCGCTACAGCAGGAACTCTAGGAGGCGTGCATAGAATGACACGTGAAACCATTGTGCTTTGTGAGGCTGCAGGATTTGATCGAATTATCGTGGAAACGGTTGGAGTCGGTCAAAGTGAAGTGGTGGTAAGGGGGATGGTTGATTTCTTCATGCTGCTGGCACTCACAGGCGGAGGAGACGAGCTTCAAGGAATGAAAAAAGGCATTATGGAGCTGGTTGATGCGGTGATCGTGAATAAAGCTGATGGTAACAATAAAGAACATGCTATTCGTGGTGCAGCCGAGTATAAACAGCTTCTTCATTACGTGCACCCTGCAACACCGGGGTGGGAAACAAAAGCTTTCGCATGTTCTGCGATTGAAGGCTTCGGGATGGATGATGTTTATCAGATGACTCAGCAATTCTATGATGAAACGCTCGAAAATGGTGTCCTTAAAGAAAGAAGAGCCGGCCAGTCGCTGGATTGGATGAAGCAGATGATTCACAATCGGCTACTTGATGATTTTTTACAGGAAAATAATAGAAGTAAAAAGCTAAAGGATCTTCAGCTGCAGGTGAAAAGCGGGGATATTACACCAGCACAGGCGGTTGAAATGCTATTTTTAAAGGAATAAAAATGAACGGTTTCAAAGTGAAGCCATCCGATGATCTAGGGGCTGACATTTAGATTCAATCGTAAAATATCTAAAATTTAAGCTATGATAAAGTCCATTGATAATTTTTGCACAGCATTGATTGGAGCGGAAGGCGAGCGCCAGCGTGCTGCAATCAATAGACTCGTTTAACAAAGCCAACACTTAAAATCAAAATTAATTTTTTTCGTTTTCAAATGTAAATATTTGATTCAAGGGAGAATTTGTTCTATCATTATTATGCAAATCAACTGTAAAGGAGAGACATCGAATGAGCATGGATTTTAATATTTTTATGAATGACGTAGTTCGTCAGGCCCGTGAAGAAATCGAAGCAGCAGGTTATGAACAGCTTCGTACTCCTGAAGAAGTAGATAGTGTCTTTTCTGAAAAAGGAACTACTCTAGTTATGATCAATTCTGTTTGTGGCTGTGCAGGAGGAATTGCCCGTCCAGCAGCAACACATTCCGTACATTATGATAAACGTCCAGACCGTCTTGTAACCGTATTTGCTGGTCAAGATAAAGAAGCAACTGCTAAAGCAAGAAGTTATTTTACTGGCTATCCGCCATCATCACCGTCTTTTGCTTTATTAAAAGACGGTGAGCTCGTCACAATGGTTGAGCGTCATGAAATTGAAGGCCATGATCCAATGTCAGTTATTACCCATCTACAGGGATTATTTGAAGTACATTGTGAAGAGGTCTGATAAAATAGAAAAATGCATGCAGTAATGCATGCGTTTTTCTACGAGGTAAAACGAATAATTATTCTTAAAAATGAATATTAATGAAATCTGCAATCTTTTAAACGAATAAGCGCTTTCTTTTTTCTGAATAGTTATTTTATTTTAAAATCAAGAAAAAACCATTGCGTAATAACAGATGCGTGGTAAAATACTATTACAATAAATATTCATAGATTTGAATTAAAATACATTTAAATTCGGGGGAATAAATATGAAAAAAACACTTTTATCAATTGGTTTAGCAAGTGTCATGATACTGGGAGCGTGCGGAGCGGCAGAAGAAGAAGCAACAAGCGGTGAAGGAACTGCTGGAGAAGAGACGCCTAAGCTAATCATGGGTACTTCAGCTGATTACAAACCGTTTGAATTTGTAGATACAGCGGTAAGCGATGATATAATCGGCTATGATATTGACTTAGCCAATTTAATTGCAGATGAGCTTGGCTTTGAATTTGAAATCCGTGATATGGAATTTAGCGGTCTTGTAACAGCATTAACAAATGACCAAGCTGATTTTGTTATCTCAGCAATGACACCAACCGAAGAGCGTCAACAAAATGTTGATTTTACGGATGTATATTACGTAGCACAAGATATGATTATCTCTCTTGATGACAGTGGAATTACAACACCTGAAGATCTTGAAGGAAAAAAAGTTGGGGTTCAGCTAGGGTCGATTCAACAAGAATATGTAGATGGTTTAGCTGAGGAAATGGATGTAGATGTTCAAACATTAAATCGTATTCCAGAACTGGTTCAAGATCTTATTAACGGACGCTTTGATGCTATTGTTATTGAAAATATTGTTGCAGAAGGTTATTTAGCTCAGAACGATGAGCTTACTGGAACGGTTATTGAGGCAGATGAGCAGAAAGCGGGTTCTGCAATCGCTCTTCAAAAAGGCAGTGAGTGGACAGATCAATTTAACGAAGTCCTGGCTGAACTTGAAGCTTCTGGTAAACTAGAAGAGCTAGAAGAAAAGTGGCTAACGGAAGAGTAAGATGATTAACAGATTATAATAATAAGGGGGTGCACCAATTGCTGGTTCCGGCCGTAATGGAGCACTCTCTCTTTTTGATTGAAGGAGGTAAGCCGATGAACTTTGAACAAATCGTTCCGTCCATGCCCTTTATTTTACAGGGGATTTGGGTTACATTACAAATTGTCATCATAGCAGGGATTCTTGGTTTTATTTTAGGCATTATTTTATCGCTATTTAAAATTGGGCGTATAAAAGTCCTCAGATGGATTGCAGACGCATATACATCTATTTTCCGCGGTACTCCACTTGTGCTGCAGCTTATGATCATTTATTTTGCGTCTCCACAGCTATTTGGTATCCAAATCGAGCCGTATACAGCAGCGATTTTAGCCTTTGGTTTAAATTCTGCTGCGTATATTTCAGAAATTATTCGTGCTGGGATCCTTGCAGTTGATAAGGGACAGCAAGAAGCTGCAATGGCGCTTGGTGTACCGTATAATAAGATGATGAAGGACGTTATTTTACCGCAGGCAATGAAAAATATCTTACCTGCTCTAATGAATGAGTTCATTACTTTGACGAAGGAATCTGCGATCGTAACCGTGATCGGGGTTACGGATATTATGAGACGTTCATACATCGTTGGTAGTGATACATTCTCATTCTTAGAGCCGCTTTTATTTGCAGGTCTTATTTATTATGTCATGGTCCTTGTTCTTACAGTGGCAGGTAAATGGGTTGAAGGGAGAATGAGACGAAGTGATTAAGGTAAATGGACTGTACAAGTCGTTTGGAAAGCTCGAAGTGTTAAAAAATATTGATGCTTCGATTGATGAAGGTGAAGTTGTGGTCGTTATTGGCCCATCTGGTTCAGGCAAATCAACATTCCTTCGCTGCCTGAATTTATTGGAGCAACCAACAAGCGGTATGATCCATATTGGACAAGAAGAAATTACGAATAAAAAATATAACCCTTTAAAGCTTCGATCGAATGTAGGGATGGTGTTTCAGCATTTTCATTTGTTTCCGCATATGACCACACTTGAAAATGTTACGTATGCGCCGATCAAAGTAAAAGGATTAAAAACGGCCGATGCTAAAAAGATCGGTATGGAACTATTAGAGAAAGTTGGACTTTCTGATAAAGCAGATCAATACCCAAACCGTTTATCCGGTGGACAGAAGCAGCGTGTCGCCATCGCGCGTGCTCTAGCAATGGAACCGTCCATTATGCTTTTTGACGAGCCTACCTCAGCACTTGATCCTGAAATGGTGAAGGAAGTGCTTGATGTAATGAAGTCCTTGGCAAAAACAGGTATGACCATGGTGATCGTGACACATGAAATGGGCTTTGCAAGAGAAGTAGCCGACCGTATTCTCTTTATGGATGGGGGAATGTTGATTGAAGAAGCGGATCCAGCCAGTTTTTTCACTGCACCATCCAGCAAGCGTGCACAGGACTTCTTGCAAAAAGTGTTATAACCATAGTATGCTTTTAGGAAAGGTGATCACTTGGTCATCTTTCCTTTTTTCTAATCAATCCAATTTGAAAGGACGGCCAACATGTTTCGAATTGGCTATCGTACCATTAAAACGGCGGTCGGTACCGCCATCGCCATTATAATTGCTGAGCTAATGGGGCTTGACCATTATGCATCAGCTGGAATTATCACCATTCTGTGTATACAAAATACAAAGAGAAAATCAGTAAGAGCTTCATGGAGTCGATTTATTGCCTGTGTGGTGGCAATGGGTTTTTCAGCTGTGTTTTTTGAAATTCTGGGCTATTATCCGATTGTCATCGGTTTAATGCTCTTATTCTTTATTCCGACTACGGTGATGCTAAATGTAAAAGAGGGAATTGTTACAAGCAGTGTGATCGTGTTACATATTTTTATGGAAAGAAATATTACCCTTGAACTGCTTTGGAATGAGCTGTTGCTCATTACGATTGGTGTAGGGGTAGCGCTGATCATGAACCTCTATATGCCAAGTGTTGAGTCAAAGCTGTTAAGCTATCAATGCCAGTTAGAGGATAATTTTCAGCGGATTTTTGTTCAGATGGCTTCTTATTTGCGAGAAGGCGAAGATCAGTGGGACGGTTCTGAAATTACAGAGACCGAAAAAATTATTAAAGAAGCAAAAACGATCGCTTTCAAGGATGTTGAAAACCACTTTGTTCGAAATGAAGACCGTTACTATTTATACTTTACGATGAGAGAAAAGCAGTTTGAGCTGATTGAACGAATGCTGCCTCTTGTGTCTTCGTTATCTTCATCAGTCGAGCAGCGGGGAATGATTGCTTCTTTTATCGAGGATTTGAGTGAACATATTCATCCTGGAAATACAGCGCTATTGTATTTAAAAAAGCTGTTTGATATGAAGCTGATGTTTGAGGAAATGGACATGCCAAAAACGAGAGAAGAATTTGAAACAAGAGCTGCGTTGTACCAGTTTGTCAGGGAGATGGAGCAATATTTATATCTGAAACAATCGTTCCGGGGACTGCCAGTAAAAGGAGAAAAAGCGACCAATTAAGCTGGTCGCTTTTTTCATTACATGAGCATGGCAAATCCGACAGCTAAACTGGATGCCAGCATAGCAAAAATCATTAAATAAACGATAAAAGTGCGGAACTTACGATTTCGCATTATACGTCTCTCCTTATTTCAAGAAATAGTACCTTTATAATATCGTCCCTAAGGTAAAATCGCAAGTAAGCTAGTAAATCTAGCAAATACAGAAATAAATCAGTACAATATAAGAGAAAAGCCAGAAAAGGGGATGGAAGAATGAAAAAGGTGGATCACATTGGCATTGCAGTTCAATCGATTGAGAAGGCACTGCCATTTTACACGAAAATGTTAGCGCTTACTCTCGTTAAAATAGAGCGTATAGAAGAGCAAGGTGTAGCCGTAGCGTTTATAGATGCTGGTAATGTCAAACTTGAACTGCTAGAGCCTCTTCATGATGCGTCTCCTATTGCTCGCTTTATTCAAAAAAGAGGACAAGGACTTCACCATGTTGCTTTGAAGGTAGAGGGGATCGAACAACGAATACTGGAATTGAAAAGCAAAGGAGTTCAGTTTGTCTCTGAACAACCGAAACTAGGAGCGGGAGGAGCAGAAGTCGCATTTTTGCATCCGTCCTCTGGTCATGGCGTATTATACGAGCTGTGTGATCATTCTACTGGAAAAGGGGTCAAAGAGAATGAGTAGTATGTTTGAAAAAACAAATGAATTATATGACCGAAGAAGAGAAATTGAGTTAGGCGGTGGGGATGAACGAATCGAAAAACAGCATGAAAAAGGGAAGCTGACAGCACGCGAGCGAATTGATCTGCTGATTGATACAGGTACATTTGTAGAATTGAATCCCTTTATTGAGCACCGCTCTGTCGATTTTGGAATGGAAGGGATGAAGGGACCTGGTGACGGGGTTGTGACTGGATATGGAAAGGTGAATGGAAGGCCAATCTATTTATTTTCTCAGGACTTCACGGTTTTCGGCGGTGCACTCGGTGAAATGCATGCAGAAAAAATTGCGAACGTAATGGACTTAGCTGCAAAAAATGGTGCTCCTTTTATTGGTTTAAATGATTCCGGAGGTGCGCGAATTCAAGAAGGAGTCGTATCATTGGATGGCTATGGCCACATTTTTTACCGCAACGCTATTTATTCCGGGGTCATCCCGCAAATTTCGGTCATTATGGGACCTTGTGCTGGAGGAGCTGTTTATTCCCCTGCCATAACTGATTTTGTTTTTATGGTGGATGGCACTAGTCAAATGTTTATTACAGGGCCTAAAGTCATTGAAACCGTTACAGGTGAAAAAATAAGCGCCGAGGATTTAGGCGGTTCTAAAATACATAATACGATAAGTGGCAATGCTCACTTTAGAGCAGCAGGCGAGAAGGAGATACTCGAACAGGTTCGCATGCTGCTAAGCTATTTGCCTGCTTCCAATGAGGAAAAGCCACCAAGAATTGAAGCAGACGAAACCTCGGATGATCGCCCGGATTTAGCCGAAGCGATTCCGTTTGATCCAGTCCGGCCATATGATGTCCGTGTTGTGATTGAGCAGATTGTAGATGAGGGATCATTTATGGAAGTGCAAAAAGAATTCGCACGTAATATTGTCATTGGTCTTGCCAGAATCAAAGGAGAAGTAGTAGGCCTTGTATGTAATCAGCCAAAGGTTATGGCAGGCGGGCTGGATATCGATTCTAGCGACAAGGCCTCACGCTTTATCCGTTTTTGTGACTCCTTTAATATTCCGATTATCACTTTTGAAGATGTTACAGGATTTTTTCCTGGTATTAAACAGGAGCATGGAGGTATTATTCGTCACGGGGCGAAGATTCTATATGCCTATTCTGAAGCAACTGTTCCAAAAATGACGGTGATCTTGCGTAAAGCATACGGTGGTGCCTATGTTGCGTTGAACAGTAAGTCTATTGGCGCTGACCTAGTATTTGCTTGGCCGAATGCCGAGATTGCGGTTATGGGGCCACAAGGCGCAGCGAATATTATCTTTGCAAAAGAAATCGCTCAAAGTGATGATCCAGAGGCAACTCGTGCTAAGAAGATTGAAGAATATCGTGAAAAATTCGCCAATCCTTTTGTTGCTGCAGCGAGAGGCATGGTCGATGATGTTATAGATCCAAGAGAAACAAGAATTAAACTGATTCAAGCCCTTGATATGATGAGAAATAAAAAAGAAGAGAGACCGAAAAAAAAGCATGGGAATATTCCTCTATAGGTTCCTTGTTTGAGGTTGCTATGCATTCACGCTATACTAATAAACGTGAATTCATAATTTGGAGGGTTTAATTATGGTAAATAAAGAGCGTTTACTAGATGAATTTCTTGAGCTGGTTCAAGTTGACTCTGAAACAAAGCATGAAGCAGCCATCTCTAAGGTGCTTATCAATAAATTCAATGAGCTTGGTGTACACGTGGAAGAGGATGACAGTATAGGCATCACCGGACATGGCGCCAATAATCTAATATGTACACTAGAAGGAACTAAACAAGATGTCGATCCGATTTATTTTACTTCACATATGGACACCGTTACACCAGGAAAGGGCATCAAACCGGTAGTGAAGGAGGACGGCTACGTTCACTCAGATGGTACAACAATATTAGGTGCGGATGACAAAGCTGGAATTGCAGCAATGCTTGAGCTGATTCATCAATTAAAGGAACAAAGCATTGAGCACGGTATGATTCAGTTCATTATTACAGCTGGTGAAGAATCAGGTCTTGTTGGTGCAAAGGCACTGGATCGATCCTATGTAAAAGCAAAATTTGGCTATGCAGTTGATAGTGACGGGAAGGTTGGCAATATTATTATTGCTGCACCTACGCAAGCTAAAGTTAAAGCAGTGATTCACGGAAAAACAGCACATGCAGGTGTCGCGCCGGAAAAAGGTGTTTCTGCCATTACCATTGCGTCAAAAGCAATCGCTGCTATGCCGCTTGGACGGATTGATGAAGAAACGACTGCTAACATTGGCCGTATCGAAGGCGGAAGTGCAACAAATATCGTATGTGACCGTGTAGATGTACTTTCTGAAGCTCGTTCTCTTGTACCGGAAAAAATGGAAGCACAAGTGGCAAAAATGAAGGCTGCTTTTGAAGAAGCCGCACAGGAGATGGGTGGAAAAGCCGACGTAGAAATACAAATCATGTATCCTGGCTTTAAATTTTCAGAGCGGGATGAGGTTGTGCAAATTGCGCAGAAAGCTGCAGCAGCGATCAATCGACCGTCTTCTTTATTAACCAGTGGCGGTGGCAGTGACGCCAACGTCATAGCGGGAATGGGTGTACCAACTGTAAACTTAGCAGTTGGATACGAAGAAATCCATACTAAAAATGAAAAAATGCCGGTTGAAGAATTGAACAAGCTCGCTGAAATGCTGTTGGCCATTGTAAAAGAAGTAGCGGGTCGTTAATGAATAAAAGCATCAACATGAGTTGGTTCTCTCCTCTTTATATGATACATTAGACGTATCATTTTTATTGAGAAGGGACGAAATTATTTGGAAAATAGTCAAAAAGTAGTTGTATTTGATAGTGGAAACGAAGAGTATGCCATTTCAATCGAAACAGTCCTATCCATTGAAAAAAACGATACGATTACTCCTATCCCTCATTTACCATCATTTATGCTGGGGATTATAAATGTTCGGGGTGAGCTTGTTCCTGTTTTAGATTTTGAGGAAATTCTATATCATCGTTCAAGTGAAGACTTTGAACAAGCCAAAATCTTAGTGTTGAAAACGAATCAGCTTTCATTAGCCATCCGTGTAAAGGATGCGAAGGAAATTATCGACATTGAACCGGAAAATTTGAAGCAGGTAGGCTTAGTAGCGTATTCTAATACGACGTATTTTACAGCCATTGCTCATCTGGAGGATCGATTAATAACGATGGTTGATCCCGCTATTCTTGTTAACAGTCTGGATGGAATGAAAGAAATCCAAGAATATATGAATGAAGTTAAAAAAGAACAGATTAGCATATAAGTATGAAAGCACCCATTTGTATGGGTGCTTTGTCTGTTTATCCTCATGAATTTTCCTGTACAATAAGGGATAAGGAGGGGCAAATTTGGAAAATCGAAACGCGAGAGTGATCGCACATGTAGATATGAACAGCTTTTATGCATCTGTTGAAGCTGCTCACGATCCTTCGTTGAAAGGCAAAGCTGTAGCCATAGCCGGCAATCCTCAAGAGAGAAAGGGCATTGTTGTAACGTGCAGCTATGAAGCTAGGGCTTATGGTGTGAAAACAACGATGCCGCTATGGGAGGCAAAAAAGCTTTGTCCGCATTTGATTGTTCTCAGACCTAATTTTGACCGTTATCGTCAAGCATCAAAAGCCATGTTTGATATTTTACGTTCTTATACTTCACTCGTAGAACCAGTATCGATTGATGAAGGGTATATGGACGTGACCGACTATAAAGAATCTACACATCTTGAGTTAATTGAAATTATTCAAAATCAGATATTGCGTGAGCTTGATTTACCTTGCAGCATTGGCGTTGCTCCCAATAAATTTTTAGCCAAGATGGCTTCTGATATGAAAAAGCCTTTAGGCATCACGGTCCTTAGAAAAAGGGACATTGAAAGCGTAATGTGGCCCATGCCAGTTATCGGGATGCACGGGGTTGGAAAGAAAACGGCTGAGAAGTTAAAAACAATAGAAATTATGACAATCGGAGATCTTGCTGCGGCAGACGAGATTAGACTAAAGGCACTGCTTGGTATCAATGGTAAACGCCTGAAGGATCGGGCCAATGGCATTGATATACGCAAAGTTGATCCAGACAGTATTTATGATTTAAAAAGTGTAGGTCATTCTTCCACCCTTCCGCAGGATATTACAAATCAGTCTCAGCTCATTCAAATGATCAATGACCTGTCCGAAAAGGTAAGCAGACGATTAAAGGCGAAATCAATGCTTGGATATGGTGTATCGGTGATGATCCGCTTTAAGGATCGTAAAACGATCACGAGAAGCTGTACGGTGAAGATTCCAATTGATCGTTCTGAAGAAATATATGAAACGGCGAAAACTCTTTTTTTAGCAAATTGGGATGGTACACCGATACGATTATTAGGCGTTACAGTTCAAGACCTGGTAGATAAGCGGCAGGTTGTAAAACAGCTTGATTTATTTAATTATGAAGAAGAAATAAAACGTGAACCAATTGATAAAGTGCTTGATCAAATTGAAAAGAGGTATGGGTCCGGAAAGTTAAAGCGAGGAGTGAGCGGGAAAAATGAACAGATGAAGCCATCAGCCGAAACGAGCTTCAGCAAAGATTTTTTTCGTGACCATGAATGAGCAAGAATGAGCATTTTTTTCGCGTTTTGCCCATTTAATGATACAATAGGAATGTATAAATATAAGCTCATTGTGATGAGCAAGTGAATTTAGTGATGGAAAGGACGTTAGACAATGTCAAAACAGCAAATTGGGGTTGTAGGCCTCGCCGTTATGGGGAAAAACCTTGCATGGAATATCGAAAGCAGAGGATATACGGTATCTGTTTATAATCGTTCATCAGAAAAAGTGGACGACATGCTAAAGGAATCCGTGGGAAAACAAATTGTAGGTACATACAGCGTTGAGGAGTTTGTATCCTCTCTTGAATCCCCGCGTAAAATTATGCTGATGGTGCAAGCTGGTGCTGCAACAGATGCTACAATTAACAGCCTTCTGCCTTTACTTGATAAAGGAGATATTTTAATAGATGGCGGCAATACTTACTATAAAGATACGATCCGCCGTAATAAAGAGCTAAGCGAACACGGTATTCATTTCATCGGTACTGGCGTTTCAGGCGGAGAAGAAGGAGCGCTAACAGGTCCTTCCATTATGCCAGGAGGTCAAAAAGAAGCGTACGAGCTAGTTGCCCCGATTTTTGAAGCGATCTCTGCTAAAGTGAACGGTGATGCATGCAGTATTTATATCGGTCCAGATGGAGCGGGCCACTATGTAAAAATGGTGCACAATGGCATCGAGTATGCCGATATGCAGCTGATTGCTGAATCCTATTTCTTAATGAAAAATGTGTTGAACCTTTCTGCAGATGAATTGCATGAAGTATTTGCTGAATGGAATAAAGGAGAGCTTGATAGCTATTTGATTGAAATTACAGCTGATATTTTCAAAAAGAAAGATGCGGAAACTGGGAAACCGATGGTGGATGTAATCCTTGATAAAGCAGGGCAAAAAGGAACGGGAAAATGGACAAGCCAAAGTGCGCTTGACCTTGGAACACCACTTCCGATTATTACAGAATCAGTTTTTGCACGATTCATTTCTTCATTGAAAGAGGAGCGTGTGAAGGCAAGCAAAGTATTAAGCGGCCCAGCACCTGTTTTGCCCGAAGGAAGTAAAGAAGAGGTTATTGAAGCGATTCGTCGTGCGCTTTACATGTCTAAAATTGCTTCTTATGCACAAGGCTTTGCTCAAATGAGAGCTGCGTCAGAAGAATATGACTGGAATTTGCAGTACGGGGATATCGCCATGATTTTCCGCGGCGGTTGTATCATTCGAGCCCAGTTCCTGCAAAAGATTAAAGAAGCATATGATCGTGATCCAGGATTATTAAACCTAATGCTAGACGAATATTTTAAAGAAATTGTTGAATCCTACCAGGCTGCACTTCGTGAAGTCATTTCAATCGCAGTGAAAAATGGTGTACCGGTTCCTGGCTTCTCTACGGCACTTTCTTATTATGACAGCTATCGTACAGAAACGCTTCCGGCCAATCTTATTCAGGCTCAGCGTGATTACTTTGGCGCTCACACATATCAGCGCGTTGATAAAGATGGAACATTCCACACAGAGTGGTTAGAAGACTAATAAAGTACAAAAGAGCCTTGTCCAATTGTGGACAGGCTCTTTTTACTATGGGTGTAGGTGTAATGGCGATAGTTTAGAAGCCTTTACGTTTTAACTGTTAGCTTTGCCTATATAATAGGAATGTTTTACAACTCATGAATATCCTATTATTGGGTAAATGAAAAATAAAATATAGATGGGAAGAAATCCAAAAAGAATCCTATTTTATGATTCTTTATTACCGTCAATTTCTCCGATTGCCCACCACTGAAAACCTTCTTCTGCGAGAAGCTCATCACTTTTTTCAGGTCCCATAGTACCAGACTGGTAATTAGGGAAGGAAGATTCGCGAACAGCTTCCCAGTAATCTGAGATTTTGTCAACAAAGCTCCAGGATAGCTTGACCTCATCCCAATGCGTAAAGTTTGTGGCATCGCCTAGAATGCAATCGTATAACAGCTTTTCATAGGCTTCAGGTGTGTTGATTCCGTCGATACTGCTGGCAGAATAGCTAAGCTGAACCGGAGTTGTGTTTACACCTTGATTTGTTTTCTTAGCATTTAAATGCAACGTTATACCCTCATCAGGCTGTATATGGATCACGAGAAGGTTTGGATCAAGGGAATGTTCTTTATTGTAGTAAAGGTTCATTGGAATATCTTTAAACTGGACAACAATTTTTGTTGATTTAACACTCATACGTTTTCCAGTTCGGATATAGAATGGAACCCCTGCCCAGCGGAAATTATCGAACATTATTTTCCCTGAAACAAAGGTCTCGGTGTTCGAGTGATCATCAACATTATCACCGTCACGATAGCCATTTACTGCTTCACCATTAATTTCCCCTGCACCATACTGTCCGCGCACAAAATACTTGTCTACCTCTTCGCCTTCAATCGGGCGCATGGAACGAAATGCACGAACTTTCTCACTGCGGATCTCATCCGTACTAAGGTTGATTGGCGGCTCCATTGCTAGCAGCGCAACCATTTGAAGCATATGGTTTTGTACCATGTCACGAAGAGCACCGCTTTTTTCGTAATAGCGTCCACGCTCTTCAACACCTAGTGTTTCTGAAGAAGTAATTTGGATGTTCGAAATAAATCTGTTATTCCATAACGGTTCAAATAATGCATTAGCAAAGCGAATAACTTCGATATTTTGAACCATTTCTTTCCCTAGATAGTGGTCAATACGATAAATCTCATCTTCAGAAAATGATTCACGTATTTGTTCATTAAGCTTTGATGCAGAGCGCAAATCGTGACCAAATGGTTTTTCAATCACAAGACGCGTAAAACCATTTGTATCTGTCAAGCCGTCTAGTTTTAAATGATCTGTAATGGTCCCGAAAAATTCTGGAGCCATCGCAAGATAGAAGATTCGATTGCCCTCTAAATCGAATTTATGATCAAGCTCATTTGCCAGTTCTTTCAACTGTATGTATGAATTAGAATCTGACACATCGTGAGACTGATAGACACAGTGCTCGATAAACGATTCAACCTGTTCCTGAGAATGTCCGGATGCTTTTAATGAATCACGAACATGTTCTTTAAACTGATCGTTGGTCCACTCTCTGCGGCCCACACCTAATAATGCAAAACGGCGGGACAGGCTTCCTTTCAAAAATAGCTGATAAAGGGAAGGAAAGAGTTTACGTTTAGCAAGGTCTCCCGTTGCGCCAAATATCATGATCAATGTTGGGGGTGTGTTTTCTTGTTTCACGATTAAGACCTCACTTTTATGATATTTCAAGCTTTGGCAGGTTAGCAGAAAAATGCATAACCTGTCGATGCAATAGTTAAATTGTATAGTTGCATTGTATGTTATGCAACTCTTATGCAACAACCTTATTAAAAGAAAATTAAAAAATCGATAATTTAACCTAAAATCAAGTGGTTTTTATCATTTATTGTAAAAAAGGAGAAGCTTATGTTCAAAAAAGAAAAAGGTATTAGTATAATTATCCAAACTAGATGATAGTAGGGTTCATCACAATAAAGATCATTTTTTTTAGACGTATCCTTGTGTTGAACCCTTGGCAAGGATACGTTATGGTAAGATGGTGAACGGATGATTGGAGGTGCTGTATCGATGGAGATACAATTTTTAGGAACAGGTGCGGGTGTCCCGGCAAAACAGCGAAATGTGACATCTATCGCCTTAAAATTATTTAATAAACGAGGTTCTATTTGGCTATTTGATTGTGGAGAGGCAACTCAGCATCAAATTCTCCACACGTCAATTAAGCCAAGAAGAATTGAAAAAATTTTTATCACTCATCTTCATGGCGATCACCTGTATGGCTTGCCAGGGTTTTTAGGGAGCAGGTCATTTCAGGGGGGCACTGAACCGCTGATCGTCTATGGACCTAAAGGGACTGAAGAATTTGTCTCAGCTGCGCTATCCATTAGCGCCACTCATCTGAAATATCCGTTAAGTGTCGTGGAGATAGAGGACGGAATGGTTATTGATGAGGATGAATATCAGATAATAATAGGTCAGCTTGATCATGGAATTCCGTCATTTGGCTATCGCGTGATTGAAAAGGACCGTCCTGGTGAGCTGCAGGTAGAAAAACTTCGTGCAATCGGTGTTCCTCCTGGTCCATTGTATCAGCAGCTTAAAACTAAAGAGAAGGTGCTTTGGCAGGGAGAGGAACTGTCAGGAGAAGAATTTGTAGGTCCTGATAAAAAAGGGCTTGTTGTTACCATTTTAGGTGATACAAGAATGTGCAAATCAGCCTTATCACTGGCTAATAACGCAGACTTGCTGATTCATGAAGCAACCTTTGATGCAGCTAGCGAAGTAATGGCTTCTCAATATTTTCATTCCACAACTGCACAGGCAGCTACTGTCGCAAAAAATGCAAATGTTGGTGAACTTTGGCTTACTCATATTAGTTCAAGATATACATTGGAAGATGCAGAGCGGCTTGAGCGCGAGGCACAAGCATTATTTCCAAACAGCCATATGGCCCATGACCTGCTCGAATTGAGTGTGCATCATAAAAAAATCGAATAACGATAGGCTCTCTCAAAGTCGCATCATTTACTGACCATGAGAGAGCCTGAACTAATTTTTCTTATAGAGTAGCGTAGAGAATATGATACAATTATTAACATCGTATGATAGGCTTCCTTCTAATCCAATTGCTGCTGAAGACTTATCAGTTATCAAGGTGTATAGAGAGATATTAAACGTGCCCATAAAAATATTCGGCATGAATAGAAAATTAAACATGTCTTTATGATAAAAAATAGCATGCATATAATAGTAACTTAGTACTGCAGGAGGGGATAAAATGGGACAATGTGTGATCGATCATTCTCAGGAAGATGTTATTCAAAAGCTTAATAGCCAACAAGCATTTATACCGGAGCCTTTGTTCAAGGAATTGAAGAAGGAACTTGAGAGCAAGCATTCACAGCAAATACTAAATGAATTGTTTCATCTTTTTAAAAAATATGACCTGGTTTCTAAAGAAGAACAGAAAGAAAGAAACAGCCGACTCCAAGAGTATATAAGCGGATCAATGAGTAAAGATGGATTAAATAAGATTGAAAAGTAAAAAATCTGCCAGACATCATGAAACCAATCAATGATGTCTGGCAGATTTTTATTTAAATAAAGACGATAGTGTGAAATTTGTTATTCTTATTCGTTTGACAATGCTTCAAGCACCTTATCAATGGTCAGTCTGTTCGCAATATTTCCAGTAAGTGTCCAATGACCCGTATCTGGAATTACATAGACCTGATCATTTTGTGCAGCTGGAAGTCCCTGCCATACAGTACTATTATTGAGACGTTCAACACCTGGTTCACCTTCATTTGCCACTAGGAAAACGTGATCTGCATCAAGGTTTGCCAATGCTTCAAGGGAGATCGGGTTCCAAGCTGCAGGTTGTGCCGGACCAAGGTTTTTAACGAATTCTGGAACTGCGATTCCTAGGTCACTGTATAAAACGTTTGCAGCGTGACGATTTTCTTCAAATAGATAGAACTGGTCTGCAAATACCCAGATGACAGCTGCAGTTCCATCCCCAATAAGCTCATTCACTTGAGCGGAGGCTTCGACTGCATGTGTATCGTAATCTGCCAGCACGGTCGCAGCCTTTTCTTCATTACCGGTCAGGGTACCGATTATTTCAATTTGTTTCCGCCAGTCAGTTCCTTCTTCGTCTTTAAAGACATAGGTAGGGGCTATTGCCTCATACTCCTCAGATGCACCCTCTGCCATACCGGCTTGAGATTGGAAAATAAGGAGATCTGGATCAGCTTCGATGGTCATTTCAAGTGGAAGGTTCCACTCAATCGTTGGTATATCCGTCAGGTCTTCTTGTAAATAATTTAAAACAGTTGTTCCGATCGACCACTGTGCAGCAGGGGTAATATCCAATGATAGAAGACTATCTTCCATATAAGGAGCTATAATTCTCTCTGCATTCGTTGGGATTGTCACTTCTCCAGTAGCGTCTGTTACCGTTACTTCCTCCTGCGCGGGTGGTTCTTCAGTGTTAGTAGATTCTTCCGCTGTATCACTACAAGCTGCTAGAATCAACATGAATGAACATGCTACAATGACAAAAAGAAAACTTTTTTTGAAAGACTTCATAAATATTCCTCCATCGTGAATGATTTGCTAGTACAATGGTAATGATAATCATTTTCATTTGAAGTGTCAATGGTTGTTTTTTCGAAATTTTCATTTTTAATCGCATTTACTTACTAAAAATACTTAAAAGTGGCATAATGCTTAGTATGTAAATTGCTTCGGCTATCATACATATTGAACAGTAATAAAGCCTTGGGGGATTATGATAAATGTTAAGACCTAAAAAAAACTATATGGCTTCAAGAAACATAAAACGAAGAACGATTGTTATCACATTGGGTGGGTTGCTGCTGCTCGTGGCTGCTGCCATCTCATCTCTTCAGTACGGTTCAACAAACTATTCCATCCAAACAGTGATGGATGTCCTACTATCGAATGAAGAGAGTGGTCAGGCAAGTCAAATTATATTGGATATTCGTATGCCCAGAATGGTTGTTGCACTCTTAATTGGAGGCTACCTCGCTGTATCAGGTGCCATTATGCAAGGGCTTACGAGAAATGCGCTTGCAGAGCCTGGTCTGCTTGGGATTTCAAGCGGGGCAGCTTTTGTTCTGGTCATAGCATTAGCTATAGTTCCGGGTCTTTCTACTTTCGGGACGACAGCAGCTGCAATGCTTGGAGCCACGATAGCAATGGTACTAATTGTTTTGCTTGCTTCCTATGTGAAAGGAGGCGCATCACCAGTTAAATTAACACTTGCCGGTATGGCCATTGGCATGTTTTTGACTTCTTTAACAACCGCAATCAGTCTTTATTTTGACGTGACGAAGGACATGAGCTTTTGGTATGCGGGTTCATTATCCACTGCAACATGGGATGATGCCAGACTGCTGGTAATTTTTGGAGCCATTGCGATTCCTGTTTTAATTTATTTGCTGCACCCATTGACGCTGCTCAGATTCGGGGAGGATGTTGCAAGCAGTCTTGGTGTACGTATAAAGATTGTCCAGCTTCTCTCTATTATTACCATTCTTTTGTTAACAGGTTCTTCCGTATCAGTTGCTGGTGCGATCAGCTTTGTAGGATTGATTGTTCCCCATATTAGTAAAATGCTAGTTGGCGGCGATTTTAGATATATGATACCAGTTAGCACCGTTTTAGGGAGCTTATTGCTTGTATTAGCGGATGTGGGCTCCAAGTTAATGAACCCGCCTTTTGAAACACCTGTAGGCGTAGTAACAGCTCTTTTAGGTGTTCCATTTTTCCTTTACTTAATCCAACGAAAAGGCGGAAGCATGAAATGAACTTTTTTCGCAATCGATTTTTTGTAACAATTATAAGCTTGCTCTCTTTAATGATGGTTATTGCAGTAGTTAGCTTCAATCTTGGTACAGTTACACTTTCACCAAACGAGATTTTTCAAACAATAATGGGACAAGGGACAGAAAGATCTGAGTTAGTTCTTTTTAGAATTAGGCTTCCAGCTATTGTGCTTGCCATATTAGTAGGCATAGCAATGGCGCTTTCAGGTGTGGTTTTGCAGGCAATCACACGTAATGATCTTGCGGATCCTGGAATACTCGGAATTAACTCAGGCGCAGGACTTGCTGTTGTCATTTATATTTCATTTTTTGATGTTCTTAGTACTAATCTTCCGACCTTTGGAATCTTTTTGATGCCAATCATCGCTTTTTCTGGCGCGATGATCACGGCTGTTTTAATTCTCATGCTATCGTGGCGAGGAGACTTTCAATCCATGCGTCTTATTTTAGTTGGGATTGCCATCAATGCAGGTCTTAGTGCTGGGCTAATTTACTTTCAGCTAAGGCTTGAGCCGCAGGATTTTATGAGAACAACTGTATGGCTGTCAGGAGATCTTTGGGCGGCACAATGGCCGTATGTTTTAGCTGTACTGCCGTGGTTCGCCGTTCTTGTACCATTTGTTATGTTTAAAGCGAAACAACTAAATATATTAAATTTACATGATGACCTTGCTAGGGGCTTAGGTCTTAATGTGAATATGGAACGGCTTATTATGCTATTTGCGGGTGTGGCACTTGCAGGAATTGGGGTATCAGTAGGTGGAGGGATTGCTTTTCTTGGATTAATTGCACCACACTTAGCCCGAAGAATGGTCGGACCAGATCATCATTTTGTTTTACCAACAGCAGCACTTGTCGGTGCACTGATCCTGCTTTTGTCGGATACACTAGGCAAAAATCTTTTAGCTCAGATTGAAATACCTGCAGGCCTTATTGTTTCAATTATTAGCGTCCCCTATTTTATCTATTTGCTTCTGCGTGTAAAATAGGGCGTATTAAATGTTTATTCAGCTTACACGATGAATACAAGATCAATTTTAACCATTAGTAAGAGATATTATTTTGATTCTCAAACAATAAGCAGGCTGTTTATTGCTACACATTAGCTTTGAAAAACAGTCTGCAATTTAGAAATCTACTATGATAAAAAATTGGCCTAATTCTTAGCTAGGAAACTAGAAAGAAATAGACCGATTTTGTATAAGATCAATTTTCACGAGTCGCCTTCACACAAAAGCTTTCTTGTGATTGCTGACTTTATAGCAAGCCCATCACAAGAAAGCTATAAATTGTTGTTGTAAGAATCACGGCTAATGATAGTGCGAAGGTGTAGTTTTGTTTAATAATGACCGATGGAGGCTGATTCATTAACCTTGAGGTCATTAAAAGCTGACCGGAGAAAGGGGACATTTGTGTAGCCGTCGTCCAAGCGATGATAAGTAGCAGTGCCATATATTCAGGACTGACACCGAATTTTTCAGGTGACAATGAGCTCCCAATACCAATTACAATAATAACTGGATGAACGCCTATTTGTCCGAGTGCGATTGCCAGGGTGACAATAATTAGGCTCAAGAAAAAAATAGATCCGAATGAAGCGTCGAACAAAAGGTTGGAAACTATGGATCCAAACGCTGTTTTTGAGATCGCCATACCAAAAAATCCAGCACTGATAAAAACTGCAAGCTCATTTTTGAGACGATTAAATGAAAGCTGCATGTGCTGCGAAACATCGTATAAGTAGTTTTTTATGATTTTTGTAAATACTGCCCAGACTAGCGGCAGAAGTATGGCCAGAAATGAAACGACTGTCAGCATATTCACTTCTAAGAGATAGTCTAGTAAAAACGATAAAGTAATAAGGATCAAACTAAAAAAGAAGAATGGTACAAGTGATTGATGATAGGAATAATTTTTACTTTTAGGTTCATATTCCACGATCGGGTCATCCGGAAAAGAAATACTCCTAAAGGATAACCAGCAAAAGAAGATATAGATAACAGCAAGTATAAATGCATATCCCCCGATATCAAACCACGATAACTCAAATAATACAAGGACCAGCCCGATATTGACAAAATAGGGTGACCAAAGCATGCCAAAGCCAAACCCGCGCATAATATTCAGTGTGATCTTTTTATCGCGATAAGAAGAGAAGCTCTCCGCTGCAATCCGTTTAACAATTGCCATAGAACCGAAGTTTAATAGGATTCCTATTGTTGCTGTTAAGAAATAGCTGAAGCGATAGGGGTGATAAGCTCCTTTTTTTTCCCACGCTTGCACTTTTTCTTTTAATGCAGACAAATATCCAGCAGTAGACATAAACGTTCCAATCAATGGAATCAATAAAAATAAAGATAAAAGATTCGTATTTTTCCCAAATCCTATCATCGATTCATTAAAAGAAATATCTTCCGCATATAAACAAATACTTCCTGCAGCCAATAAAGTAAAAACTATGAACCTGGTGATACGTGATAAATAAAGAAAAGCGCATGCCAGTAAGATCGCACAGAGTAGGCTGTATGTAAGTTCAAGCATTGTACTCGGATAAAAAAGCTCAATTAAATAAAGAATGACTGTTAAATAGCATATAACCCCTAAGAAGCGGGTGAATGGATGACTCTCCATTGCAAAGGTCTCCTTTTCATCAAGACTACCGAAATGTATGGTTATTCATAATCGTGCGTAAAAAATATTGTTGCTACCGTAATATCTTACCATATTAAAGAAAAACATGGGTTTTTATTCAATGTATTGGACATCGTGTCAGACCATTTACTATTAAAAGAACAACAGGACAATAGAATATTATTTTTTCCTTTTCAACCTACTATTGTAAAATAGATCTAGGACCACGTTGAATATGAGGAGGGAAATTTATGTCACAAGCAGCCTATTCTACAATCGTAGAAGAGTTACTAAATAAAACGAAAGAAGAGATTAATCGTTTATTGCCTGTCAACATTATGCTTATTGGGAAAACAGGTGTAGGAAAAAGTACGCTTATTAATAATATTTTTCGAGAAAATTTAGCAGAAACGGGTATTGGACAACCGGTTACGAAGCATCTTAGGAGGATTACGAAGGAGGGCGTCCCTATAACGCTGTACGATACCCGTGGACTTGAGCTTGACCAGGAGATTCAGTCACAAATTCGAGAAGAAATTAATTATAAAATTCATGAATTATATACAGGGAAAGACGAGAAAGACTATATCCATGCCATTTGGTATTGTATCAATGCGAGTTCTAACAGAATTGAAGAATACGAGATTGACATGATCAATCAGTTATCTGAAAAGGCCCCCATTTTTCTTGTACTGACTCAGAGTTTTGGTATAAGTGCTGAAGAGTTTAAAAAAAGTTTGGAAAATATGAATTTGGATGTAAAAGGGATTCAGTTAGTACTGGCTGAGCCATATAAAATTCATGCAGACTATACGATTCCTCCTTACGGTTTAAAGGAATTAGTGGGCCGAACCTATGAGGTGTTACCCCAATCGGTAAAAAAAGCTTTTAACAATGCGCAAAAAGTAGATATTGATAAAAAGGTGAAGGAAGCCCAGTCGTGGTCTGTTGGGTATATCGGAACCTCATTTGGAGCTGGTTTTACACCAATCCCTTTTGCTGATGCAGCTGTTTTGGTTCCCATTCAGGTCGGCATGCTAGCTCATATAACCGCCATTTTTGGGGTGTCAATGGATAGAGCACTCCTTACGAGTCTGATTGGATCAATTGGAGGAACAAGCGGGGCAACTTTTCTTGGTCGTTATATCGTAGCGAACGTTCTTAAGCTCGTTCCAGGTGTTGGAACGGCTCTAGGCGGGTTCATCAGTGGTGCTACAGCGTCAATTATTACAACGGCGCTAGCGTTTGCTTATATCCAAGTCATGGCAATGGTCGCTCACCGTGAATACGAAGGTAAAAGGATAGAAAACGAAGAACTTGCACTTATATTGAAAAACTTATACGAACAAGAATTAACAAAGAAAAAATAAAAGGGTAAGGAGAGCCGAAGTCTTTTTTTATCTTCAAATCACATGATGAAGAAATGGTTTTTTACACATATAGATAAACCCGAATAGAGAGGACGATTTATAAAAAGTCCGCTATTCGGGTTCTGTTCATGTTGTTATTTGACTAGAAAAGGGAAGTCTTGCCGCGTTGATTCCTTTGTTGCCTATGATAATCCTCTGCGTACTTGACTTACGAGCTCGGTTACCTCTGCTCTGCTAATTTTCTCTCTCCCTTTTTCCAGCGCGTCTATTGTACTGTCAGCAAGTGCAAGTGGAATGGAGCAAAAGGCGACTACGGTAGAATTGTTTATATCTTCTATATACTTATGGGCGGAAGCAAGATTTTCTTTCGCATAAGCGAACATGTCATCCATTGTCCAGCCATTTGGGAAGAAGTCGACGCCTCTTTCTAAGTCTTCTTGACGATTGCGCAAGATGTTAACTAGTTGCAGCCCTCTCCCAAATGAAACAGCAAGATCTTTGTCAGAGTCAATATTATCGTACCACTCCCAGATGTCTGAAAGCATGACACCGACAAGTCCAGCGACGTAATAGGTATACTCATCCAAGTCTTGTTTGGATTTAATCTCCCATTCTTTTGTTACCCATTCAGCCATTCCATCAGCCATGATGGCCGTTTTTTCTTTTACTTTTTCAACAATTTCGGAAGGGCATAGGCTGATCCACTCATCGAGTCGTTGTGTTACAGGGGGAAGGATATCCTTGTAAGGCTGAATTAAAGAAAGATAAGCATTATTGTCAAATGGTTTTCTTAAAAGCTCACTAACAGACTTAAGCAAAGCACTCTTTATTTCTGGCTCCACCTCAACATGATCCTCTATCTCATCAATCGCTCTCATGCATAAATACGCAGAAGCGATCGTTTCTTTTAGTCCTGTTTCTAAATAACTGATTGGAATAAAGAAAGTTCGACTTGTCTCCATTAACATGTCCATTGCTTCACTATGGATTATTTTATCTTCATTCATTTTTTGCACGTCTCCTTCCAGGGGAATGAAAGTTATTGCTAAAATATATCGTATTCAGCAGCTAAGGTAAAATCTGTGCCGTTTCTAGACAATAACGTACTTTACATCAAGTTTCTTTTTAAGTATACACAGAAAGAAGTGAATGGAAAACAGTGTACACCTTATAAATGTTAAAAGTATGTACCTGTGATTAATTTTGCGATCCTGCAAAAAGAAAAACCAGAAAAATAAGTAATCTTAGAAGCAATATCTTTCGTGTTAAATAATAAAAACGGTTCGTTATTACGTGTATAGAGAGGGTTTCAAGAGACAATGCGCATGGAACAGTCAAATGATATGTTATGAAATATAACGTTAATTTTATATATTTAATGACTAGATAAAGAATTGTTTTTTATGTTATATTTAATAACATGTAATATGAAGAATGTTTAGAATTCATAGTTTTATGATTAAAAATACTCTAATTAGGAGGATTTAAGTGTTTTTTTAAAATGTATGATATGAAATGCGATTCGGTTACTTTTGCGAAATGAAACATTGCCAGTCTTTGAATAGTTGAAATTGTAGTAGCTTGTATTTCAGCGGTGAGTCTAGCAGCAAACAGAAAATAATAGTAACAAGATAAGAAGGGAGAGTTTCGCAATGGCACAACATCTATTTGAGAGATTGAAAGCTATATATCCAGAAATGGTTGAATTCCGAAGAAATCTTCATATGTACCCTGAACTTTCATTTCATGAGGTGGATACACCAAAAAAAGTAGCAGATTTTCTTATTGAATTAGGGTTAGAGGTAAGAACAGAAGTCGGAGGCAGAGGGGTGGTAGGTTTACTAAAAGGAGGCAAGCCAGGGAAAGTGGTTGCTTTAAGAGCCGATTTTGATGCCCTGCCGATTCAGGATGAAAAAGATGTACCGTATAAATCACGTATACCAGGTGTTATGCATGCATGTGGTCATGATATACATACAGCAGCTTTACTAGGTGTAGCAAAAATCCTAAGTGAAGTAAAAGATACGATAGAAGGCGATGTCGTTTTTATTCATCAGTTTGCAGAAGAAGTGATACCAGGAGGGGCGAAGTCGATGATTGAAGACGGTTGCCTTGACGGAGTGGATGTTATTTATGGCGCTCATGTTTCATCTGTTGACCCACTTGGAGTAGTCGGTATTCGTGAAGGTGCTATGATGGCTGCAGGTGATACCTTCGAAATTGAGATATTTGGCAAGGGTGGGCATGGAGCAACTCCTCATCTGACTGTGGATCCGATTATTATTGGTAGCCAGCTAAATATTAATCTACAGCAAATTGTAAGCAGAAATGTCGATCCAATTAAACCAGCAGTTGTGACTGTGGGTGCATTTAACAGCGGGAGCGGATTTAATGTCATTCCCGATAAGGCGAGAATTATTGGAACTGTACGTACATTCGATGAAGATGTAAGAGATATGATTGAGAAGAAAATTGGAGAATTAACGGAAAGCACATGCAGCGGGTCAGGGGCAACGGCAGATTACCGTTATGTTAGAGGCTATCCTGCAGTAAAAAATAATCCTCGAGAAACTGAGCGAATTAAAAAAGTGGCGGCATCCCTTTTTGGGGAGGAACAAGTAAAAGAAATTGCTCCTCATATGGGCATGGAGGATTTTGCTTACTATGTACAGAAGGTACCTGGTGCATTTTTCTGGGTAGGAGGAGCTGCCCCTGAAAAAATCCCTCAATTTCCACACCATCATCCAAAATTTGATGTTGATGAGCAAGCCATGCTGAATATCGGGAAATTATTTATCTTGGCCGTATTTGATTATCAAGCTGAGCATACATCAAGCAGTAACCATGTGCTTGAAGCTGAGCTGAATTAATTTATGCGATTAATTCAGCTCGATCAGGCTATTTTACACCAATAATAGACTGAATCATCATAATATTCAGCTCTGTTAGTGGATGAAAGGGGAAAATGATTATGAGTGAAGTTATGGAGGTAGCTAACAGTTGGCCGATATGGCTGATTGCTTCTTTTGTTGTATTCATTGTTATATTTCAAGCATTAATTTTTATGAAGATCTCAATAAAGACCGCACCGGAGATAGGGATGACGTCTGCTGAGGTAAAACAATCCCTTCGTACGGGTTTTATCAGTAGTCTTGGGCCATCATTTGGTATTGCTGTTATTGTTGTTTCATTAATTACGGTAATTGGATCGCCAATGACGTTAATGAGAATTGGAATAATCGGTTCAGCAGCAACTGAATTAACAGCAGCTGGTATAGGAGCTAATGCATACGGTGTTGAATTGGGCGGTGATAACTTTACGCTTGAAGCCTTTACAACGGTTGTGTGGACAATGTGTTTAGGCGGAACGGGCTGGCTATTATTCGCTGCTTTATTTACGAAATCACTCGGCAATATTCAAAAAAAAGTTGTAAAAAGAAATGCTAAAACCATGGCAATTGTTTCTACTGCAGCGATGCTGGGTGCCTTCGGTTATCTAACTAGCCAGCAAATGGTGAATAGTTTTAGCCATGCAACAGTAGCCATCGCATCAGGAGTCACGATGATGCTTATTTCATTCATTGCAAATAGAAGGAATATCAGCTGGCTTAAGGAATGGTCTTTAGGCATTGCCTTAATTGTGGGAATGTCGATTGGTTATTTTACAACACTGCTGTAATTATAGAAGAGGAGGGGCTTAGGAATGGCGATGAAAAAAGAAATATTTAATCAGACGTCTATCGAACTTTCACAATCAGCAGAAATGGAAGCTTTTCATAGCAGATCCCATTTTTGGGGACGGTTAACCTTATGGGTGCTAATTGCTGCTTCATTAATGGCTCCTTTGTATTTATCGTTTGTTTTAGGAGCCCATCCTGGCTGGACCCCGATCATCGCAGGACTTGTGGGCTATGCTGCCTTCGTGGGAATTATGTGGGTATTAGAACCGGTTACATACTATCCGACTTTAGGGATATCTGGTACTTATATTGGTTTTTTGACTGGCAACATTGCAAATATGTGTTTGCCGTGTTCAGCAGCTGCTCAAAATGCTGTTGGTGCAGAACCGGGCACAAAAAAAGCTGAAATTTCCGGTACATTGGGAATTGCAATTGCATCATTAACAAATATTATTGTGATTATTTTCGTTGTATTGAGCGGTTCATACATTGTCTCTATATTGCCGGCCCCGGTTGAAACAGCATTAGGATATGTTCTCCCTGCAATATTTGGCGGAGTATTAGGTCAATTTGCTATTAAAGTACCGCTTTATGGCACTATTGCTCTTATTGTAGGTTTAATTATTTTATTTTCACCAATCTTTAGTTTGATACAAATTGTATTATGCGTAGTCATTACCGTAGCGATTGTACTTTATATTGAAAAACTAAAAGCTTCGAAAGAGTAAACGAATCGTTTTACATTGGAAAAATTGTTACTCTTGGGGAAAAAACCTATTTGTATAACTTAAAAGGAACATTTGGAGGGGTTTTATGAAAGTAAACCAAGATCGAATTAAAAAGAGAATGGAAGCATTAGCGCAAATAGGGAAATTTGGTGAAACCGGTGTGAATCGAGTTGCTTTTACTGAGAAGCATAAGGAATCCGTTTTGCTGGTTCAAGAATGGATGAATCAGTTAGGATTAACAACAAAAATTGACCATTTTGGTAATTTGATTGGGAGATTGGAGGGCTCATCAATCGATAAGCCAGTAGTCATGGTTGGCTCTCATTTAGATAGCCAACCAAATGGAGGGAGATTTGATGGGACAATCGGGGTGGTTGGCGCACTTGAAGTTGTCGAATGTATGATAGAAAATCAAGTTTCTACTGACACTCCAATAGAAGTGATTGCATTTTCAGATGAAGAAGGCTGCAGATTCAATAATGGACTTTTCGGATCAAGAGGACTTACCGGTAAGGTCACAGAAGAGGAATGGGAGAGCAAGGATCGTGATGGTGTCACCAAGAGGGAGGCACTGCGCTTATTTGGCTGTGATCCTGATAAAGCAGAGGATTCTGTCTATCCACCTGATAAAATTGCTTGCTTTATCGAGATGCATATCGAGCAGGGACCAGTATTAGAAAAGCAAGACGCATCCATCGGTGTTGTAGAAGGCATCGCCGGTCCGCTATGGGCTACAGTGGAGATTATCGGTGAAGCTGGTCACGCTGGCTCAGTCCCAATGGCTATGCGCAAAGATTCACTTCTGTTTGCTTCGTACGCTATGTCTGAATTTAATCAAATCGTCAGTTCCTATGTAGGAAGTCCATTGGTAGGAACAGTAGGGAATATTGACGTATATCCCAACTCAAGAAATGTCATACCAGAAAAAGTGAGGTTCACCATTGATTTGAGAGATATTGATCTAAAACGCAGAAATGAAGCGTTTGAAAAATTCGAATTTGCTTTATCAAGGCTGGCAGATGAATTTCAATTTGCATATAAAATTGAAATGGACTCAGATCTAGAGCCTAAACTGTGCTCAGACAAACTTATTGATTTATTAGTTGAGGAAGGAAAAGAAATAAATCCTTCCGTGCCAACTCTTATGAGCGGTCCTTTTCATGATGCGCTCATTATGGCGGATTTCTGTAATACGGGCATGATTTTTGTAAGATCAAAGGATGGAAAAAGTCACACACCTGAAGAATATTCGAGAATGGAGGATATTACTGAAGGGGCACAACTGCTTTTACAGGTAACAAACCAATTATGTGCAGCAAAAACTGAACAGGTTTGAATAAGTAAAATCCGGTTCTCAAAAAAAGCATCTAATTGTATATTAGTATGCTTTTTTTTGTGTAAGCGGGATTTTTGAATCCAGTCTTACACAACGTATATGATAATGGGTGATGATTCTTTTTATTGTTAACTTTTCTCTTTAATCATTGTATAGGGATGTACAATTTTCACCATAATAATTCTAAAGTATATTGACATAAAGGTAGATAGGTAGTAAACTATCTTTAATTCAAGATATTTAATATCGAGGAAAAATCTTAGTGATTATGACATATTTGTTTTTCTATTTATAAAATCTATCATTGAAATAGACAAAGGGGAGTGTATTATTCATGGCAGCAACGATATTTACATCACCTAGTTGTACATCATGCAGAAAAGCAAAAGCATGGTTTGAAGAAAATGAGATTCCTTACGTTGAAAGAAATATTTTTTCTCAACCATTAAACGTCAGTGAAATTAAAGAGATTCTTCGAATGACAGAAGATGGAACAGAAGAGATTATTTCAACAAGATCTAAAACATTTCAAGAGCTTGATGTGGAGTTAGATTCATTGCCGCTTCAACAGTTGTATAAATTAATTGAAGAAAATCCTGGTATGCTTCGCCGCCCAATCATGCTTGATGAAAAAAGACTTCAGATTGGTTACAACGAAGAAGAAATTCGCAGCTTTCTTCCGCGAAAAGTACGTACCTATCAGCTTCTTGAAGCTCAGAAAATGGTAATGTAATCAATGAATAGGTTTGCTTCCTTACAATAGGGGCAAACCTTTTTTTATTTTGAAAGCAAGAATTAGGTTTCTTTGATGCTAATTAAGGGAAAAAGAAAATGAATGGACGTAAACTATTGCCAGATAGGTAGAATGTATGAATCCTAGAATTTGTTATTCTAGGCGGCATCAAATTTATCTAATGGAGGGAATGACAATGGAAAACAAGTTTATGAATATGATGATGATGACATCGATGGAAAGAATGATGGTTGAAATGAAGTGCATGAGAATGATGATGAATGATTCAGAAGACATGATGCGGGATATGGATATGGAGCAGATGATGGCTAAAATACAAGAATGTGATGAAATGATGACTTCGATGATGGATATGATGATGAAGCTGAAAGAGAATGCTTAATGATTGAGACCTAGGAAAGACACCTTGGTTTACAAGGTGTCTTTTTCATTTAGCTAGAATTGTAATGTTAATTTTTTCCCGAGTGAATACGACGTCCCAACAGTAAACGCAGATGCTTTAATTTCCAAATCTTTTCTTCTAAAGAACGGTTTTCAGGCTCAATACGTAATTGCTGATAGAGCTCTAGAATTTCTTCGTTAACATTTCTGTATTTGCTCAGAAGTTTATGAAAGACAATGGATTCTTTTTTCCTGTTTCCGCTATGATCAAAATTCTTAAGTTTCTCAATAATTTCATGCTTCCATGATTCATCGTCATTAGCTTTTGCAAAGTTGTACAAATCTAAGTAATCATTTACCTCTAAATACGTTTCGTGATTGTTCATCATAAGCCCCTCTCGATATACGAAAACCCTCTTCCGAAGAAGAGGGTTTTTTGTATAAAAAGACACCTCTTCTTATCTTCCAAAGCTATGCTTTGCTGGAATTAGCACCATACAAAATATGGTTGCTGAGGTTTCATCGGGCCAGTCCCTTCACCTCTCTGGATAAGAAATTTCCGTATTATTATTAATTTATAAATTATTCTAACCAGTTTACTCGGAATTGTCAATAAGTACGTATAAAAGATAATTGTTCATCGAAACTAGGTACACAAAGCGAAGATGTTTTAATCTAAATATACTTAGTAGCGACTCCAAAGAGTTTTCTCTATTTATACACACAAGCTGTTCATTTTATACGCTTTTTTAATTCTTTTAAAGGATAATGCGTCCCTCTCCATTGAATGCCGCCTCGAAGGAATGTCAAAACCGTTGCTCGTGTGATCGCGTATAGAAACAGTAGGACTGAGAGGGGAAACAACAGGATATGCCAGCTTAAGAAAGACGTCATTTTCTTGGTTAAAGGGTAGTAGATGCTGATAATTAATACAATAATGATTGCACTAAGCAGTTGGTTGAATGGATCGCCATGCCATAGGGTGAAGAACGGCAGGAGCTGTGATATGAAAACACCGAAAATGGCAAACAAGACCATACTGTATCGGTAATGAAGTCCGGCGAAGGTGTTTTTTTCAAGACCCTTTACCGCTTCGTGAAGCGATGGATACCATTCCACTTTGAGCAGTGGAAGTGCAGTTGCAAGGCGCTGCTTGAGCCGGTGCTTTTTCACGAGCATACCTAGCTGCAAATCATCGTCAGGGCGCATGCGAATCGCTTGGTGGGTACCGATTATTTTGTAAGTCTTGCGGTCGAGCATGTTGAAGGCACCGATTCCTATTCCGGTTTTACTGTGTTCCCGGTTAGCGGACCAAGGGCGTTTGTAGTAAGAGAAACCAAACAGGAAATAAGCGATAAATCCTTTTAATAGAAAACTCCTTGCTTCCAAGCTTGGTGAAAGCGTTAGGTGATGTAGCTTTTGTCTGGTAAAAAAGGCGACGGCTTTTGTTAGAAGATCAGGTTCGTAATGGACATCAGCATCGGTAAACACAAGCAGGCTGCCTGAGGATTGCATATAGCCGCGGTATAGGGCATGATTTTTCCCGAGCCAGCCTGCAGGAAGATTGTCAATATGAAGAACGTGTATTCTGCTGTCTAGCCGTGCGAGCTTCTCCATAATGATTCCAGTTCCATCTGTAGAGCGGTCGTTTACAAGAATCCATTCAATTGATTGATAGGTTTGCTGGAGCTGTGAACGAATGCTTTTTTCGATTGTATGGGCTTCGTTTCTTGCAGCAACAATGACGCTGATCTTTCCGACGATCGCCGTTGGAGGTTCGTTGTCGAGTGTCGGCAGCTCACGCAATCCTTTCCATGTATCAATCGCGATAACGAGCCAAAATAGAGCCACAAGTAACAAAATTGCCGTCAGCATGATCATCTCGTCCTTTTTATAAGTAGTGAAGGTTGTACAAATTTTTTATGTGAAAGCTGGTTAGATCCCAGAGGCCCTATGCCATGCCGGAATGAGCCGCCTGCGCTTTTCATGGTCTATTTCGGTGACGGCCTGCAAATTTCTCTGACGGCTTGTAAATGCTCACTGCCTGCAAAATTATGGGCCTTCACTTTTCCAGCTCCGACGGATAGTCCCCCGAGGTCATAAGCAACAATGCCCAAGTCAGAAAAAACGTCAACCAGGGCATTGAGTCTTATGCTTGCCGGGACTGAGCAAGACGCCTGCGCTTTTCATGAGATCCAGCTGCAACGCCCAACCTCTCGTGGTCACAAGTCAAGTCGACTTATCGGCAAAGAGCGCCAATTAGTCGCCTCGTCTTGTGATCGTCGCAGCTGAACAACCGCTTTCCGCTTTTCAATATATTTTATTGTTTTGTTCGAATTGTGCACGTAGTTTGCCTGAATGGAGGGTGGCTTCTTTTATGCAGGCTTTGATTGCTTCTTTTACTTGATACTGTTCTAGTTTTTTAATTCCTGCCTCGGTTGTGCCGCCAGGGCTTGTGATGTCTTTTCGCAGCACTGATGGGGGTTTTGGTGTGTTTTGCAGCATTTTAGATGCTCCAGCCAGTGTCTGTAAAATAAAAGGCTTTGCTTCTTCTGCGCTAAGTCCGAGCTCGACAGCAGCCTGTTCCATTGCTTCAACGACATAATAAATATAGGCAGGACCGCTTCCGGCAAGTCCTGTTACTAGGTCTAACTGGTTTTCTCGTACGATGGTGACAGAACCAACAGATGAAAAGATCGAGATCGCTGTTTCCTTTTGATGCTCTGTAATGTACTCGTTAAATGAAAGACCTGTTGCTGATTCTTGAATTGTTGCCGATGTGTTTGGCATAGCTCTGGCCACTGCGATCTTTTCTCCCAGCATCCCATTGATTAATTCGAGTGACAGTCCAGCTAGAATCGAGATTACAAGCAATTCTTTATTAAGGTATTCTCTCAGTTGAAGCATAGCTTCCGCTGCGTCCTTTGGTTTCATAGCAAGGACGATGATATCTGCATGTGCAAATATGTTTTTGCGATCGTAGCTGGTTTCTACGTTATAGTTTTTTTTCATATAGGCTAATCGCTGGGAGTCTGAATGGTTTGTCACCCATACATCAAGGTGTTTGAGACGCGGAGCCTGAACGATTCCTTGTATCATTGCTTCTGCCATTGATCCTGCTCCCACAAAGACCATTTTCATGTTATTTCCCCCTTTTTGATCATAAAAAAACCCTTTTCATCCCGTAAAAGGACGAAAGGGTTGCTTCCGTGGTACCACCTTGATTTGCTTGATCTGATTTGATCAGCACGCTTTATTGTCCCATAACGCGGGTAACGGGCAGGTTTTCCTGCCGCTCGAAGGTAGGTTCTATGAAGAGGATAACGGCAAAGTCTTTCAGCCTTTGAACTTCGCTCTCTTTCGCTGCTCTGTCATATACTTGTCCTTGTCAACACGATCACAATTGTTTAATTACAAGTGATTATGCGGATCGTTTTGGATAATGTCAAGACTTTTTGTGATTTGCCATCGACATTCTATGAAAAAAAAGCTACACTTAATAGAAAATGAATGATTGTTCATTTTGTAAGGAGGCAACAGAATGATTCAATGGCATAATGGAATTGCACAACTGACGATTCCAACACCTTTTGCGGTAGGGGATGTACATATCTATTTAATTAAAGGGGAGAGGCTAACGCTTGTTGATACCGGACCGAAGACAGAGGAAGCGTGGAGATCCTTGCTAGATCAACTGAACGAGCTAGAGCTTACCCCAACCGATATTGAGCAGATCGTATTAACGCATCATCATCCTGATCATGCTGGGTTAATTGAGTGCTTTGATCAAGCTACTGTATGGGGAGCAAAAGAAACCAATCGCTGGTTAACGCGCGAAAGCTCTTTTATGCAGGATCACGACCAATTTTATCGATCGCTTTTTCAGCAGGTAGGGCTGCCTTCTTCTTATTTTATCCTTATTGATAAAATGAAAGTGCCGCTAAGTATGCTGGGACTTCGAGGATTAGACGGTGTTTTAGCTGATCAGGATGGGCTTCCTGGGGAAAAGGGCTGGACGGTTATTGAAACGCCAGGGCATGCGCAAGGGCATATCTCTTTACTGCGTGAAAGTGATGGGATTCTCATTGGAGGGGATGTTCTGTTGGATAAGGTTTCGTCCAATCCGCTGGTCGAACCTCCACATGCTGAGGGTGAAGCACGGCCGCTTTCTCAACTGCAATATAACGCTTCACTTGAAAGGCTGTTAACGCTGCCGATTACAACGGTATTGCCGGGGCACGGTCCTCTCGTCACCGATTCGCACGGGCTCATTCAAGAACGTCTTAAAAAGCAGCATGACCGGGCCATGCATGTTAAAGAGTTGCTTGCAGAGAAAGAAATGACGGCATTTGACCTGTGTGTATTGCTTTTTCCTGCAGTTTATAAAGAACAGCTTGGCCTTACATTGTCCGAAACGGTGGCTCAGCTTGATTATTTACTTGAGCGAAAAGAAATTGAAGAGATAAAGCAAACGGACGGTTCGATTGTGTACCGGGCGCTTCATATAACAAAGGGGCACGTTTATGAGTAAAGATTTAACAGGTAAAATAATATTGATTACAGGTGCTTCAAGCGGTCTTGGCGGTGAAATTGCCAAACAGTGTGCAATGCGGGGAGCATCTGTTATTTTAGTAGGGAGAAATGAAGAACGGCTTGAAGACGTGGCTAAACAATGTCGTGCGTTTCATGGGGAAAAGGTGTGGACATATGTACGTGATCTATCCCAGGTAGAAGAGATTCCTGTACTCATCCAGCAAATTGAGAAGGAGTCAGGAGGAGTCGACGTGTTAATTAATAATGCAGGCTTTGGTTTATTCGAAACGCTGGTTAACACACCACCTTCTGTGACGAAGGAAATGTTTCAAGTAAACGTGTTGGCGCTTATTGCTTTAACACAAGCCGTGCTGCCGACGATGAAGCAGCGTGGAGGAGGACATATAGTGAATGTGGCTTCACAGGCAGGTAAGCTTGCTACGCCAAAATCGAGTATTTATGCGGCAACAAAGCATGCTGTTATTGGATTTTCAAACAGCTTGCGCATGGAAGTAGCATCGGATCGAATTGCAGTCACGACCATTAACCCAGGACCGATCAACACTTCTTTTTTCGATCAAGCTGATCAGTCAGGAACATATGCCCGCTCTATTCAACGCATGATGCTGAATCCGGAAAAGGTAGCTGAAAAAACGGTCGATATTTTGTTCACAAATAGAAGAGAAGTGAATCTCCCATGGTGGATGAATGCGGGAAGCAAGCTGCATGCTCTTTTTCCTACACTTGTTGAAACAGTTGGAAAAAAGGGATTTAACCAAAAATAAATGCATAAGCTAAAGGACAGATTAGTGCGTGGATGCGCCACTTAACCTGTCCTTTTCTATCATTTATTTAATTTTCATTTGTCACGTAGCTATAGATGATATCGTGCAGCCAATCGTCCATCGTTCCGTCTGCTTTAGTTTGGTAACGATCGCTTACCTGCGCAACAAGCCTTTTTATATCCTGTTCAGACAGCGGCTGCTCCTCAAGAGTTCTTCCGTATTGCTTGAATACTCGAGTCAATTGTTTTTCAATCCATTTTTGTTCCATTTCAGTCCCTCATTTTAAATTATAAGAAAGTGTATTTTGTGGCAGCTGTACTAGTCAGTTTAGGGTATGATGACAATTAGTCTGCTCGTCTTGTGCTTGTCGGGGCTAAACGGGCGTTTCCGCTTTTCTAATTATAATGGATCCCTTTGTTTCCACCAAGTCCCACTTGTTTATTTAGATAAACGCTGATAATATAAGAACAAATGTTCGGGTGGTGAGAAATGTGCTGGATTATAGCGGGATGCCCAATCATCAAATTCTTTGTGTGGATATACGGAGCTTTTATGCAAGCTGCACAGCGGTGATGATGGGGAGAGATCCATTAACGAGCAGAATCGCCATTGTGGGTGACAAGAATCAAAAAGGCAGTGTGGTATTAGCTGCTTCACCACGTCTGAAAAAGGAATTTGGCATTCGAACAGGATCGAGGTTGCATGAGCTTCCAACCGATGTGCGTATTGAGCTCATTGAGCCTGATATGAAGCAATATTTACGCATTTCCACTGAAATCACCAAGCTGTTTCATCGCTATGTGCCAAAGGAATCTATTCATATTTACAGCGTTGACGAAAGTTTTTTAAAGATAGATGGCACAGCTGGACTGTGGGGAGATGCCTGGGAAGTGGCGAGACACATCACAGATGACATGATGAGAGAATTTCAGCTTCCATGTGCAATTGGAATTGGTCCAAATATGCTGATGTCAAAGCTTGCCTTAGACATTGAAGCAAAACGGTACGGAGTTGCAGAGTGGACCTATCAGGATGTTGAAACAAAGCTATGGCCGATTTCCCCTCTTTCTGCCATGTGGGGAATCGGAAGAAGAGTGGAAAAGCGATTGAATCGTATGGGGATCTTCTCGGTAGGAGATTTGGCGAATCATCGCCTTGACCGTCTTGAAGCGGAATTTGGTGTGATGGGAAATCAATTGTACTATCATGCGCACGGAATTGACTTATCTGAGCTCGGTGCACCAATTATGGACGGTCAAATTAGCTTTGGAAGAAGTCAAATTCTGCTTCGAGATTATACGGAGCTTACAGAGATTCAGCATGTTGTGCTGGAAATGTGTGAAGAGGTGGCACGCAGAACGCGAAGACAGCGCTTAGCAGGGCGTACGCTCCACCTTGGAATTGGCTACAGCCACCGTGCAACGGCAGCCTCCTTCCACCGGTCTCGTTCTTTGACAGAGCCAACGGCCATTACGATGGAACTGTATCAGATTTGTTTAGAATTATTAAAGGAAAATCTTCAGCTGCAGCCAGTGCGGAAAATTTCGATTTCGCTAACGAATCTTGTACCCGACAGGTCGCTCCAACTTGATTTATTTAATATAAACCGTGAACGGCGGCACCGGCTTGGCTACGTAATGGATGATGTGCGGGAGCGATATGGCTCTGCTTCTTTATTAAGAGGTGTGTCTTATACGAAAGCAGGTACGGCGAGAAGAAGGGCAACATTAATTGGCGGTCATAAATCAGGAGAAAGAGAAGGTACAGATTATGCTAAGGGATAGAGGAACCATAAAATGGACATCTATGATGCTGCCAGAGCATGTAAAAATGATTAAGGACTGGGCCGAACGTGACCGGTTTGAGCAACAAGAAGAGGTGGATGAGCAGAGCATAGAAGAGTGGAATAATACAATTAAAACAGCTATTGCAGAGAAGAGGCTCGTGAGAATCGTTCATCACGACGGGCGGATCTACGTGGAAAATAGCGGTCTGATCGCATCGGTTGATCGTATGACGCAGTCACTGCGGCTTCAAGATGGGAGAGGAAAGCGATTGGTTATTGAATTTACTGCGATAAAAGCCATTGAGTGTGTTTGATCCGACTGCTTAAGCTCTCAGTTAAAGCGGGTTGAGAGCAGGCAGCGAAGAGGATTAGTCCTCTATGATTCGTTTAAACCGGTTTCAGCGCGCACACAGGATTCGAATTTTCCTTTATGAGCAGTATCACAAAATGGCATATTTTGTGAAAGTCCGCAGCGGCACAACGAAAACGCTGGTTTTGTCGGAAATTTGTTCCCGTCCATGTCGACTAGCTCAACATCTCCCGTTACACGGAATGAACCATTATCCATCACTTTAATTTGTACTTTCTCCATTTCAAAGCCTCCTTTACAATACCTCTGCCACGTATATGATGATCCTACTGGAAACGTCCCTAAAAAGCAAGATACTAGAGAGGAGAAATGCAGACATGCTATACTGTGCATATAAAGGGGGCTGATGAAGATGAATATTACAATCACAGCAGCTGCAGCAGAAAAAATCCGTTCTCAACAAAACCGTGAAAATGGATATTTAAAATTAAAATATGATACAGAAGGAACGGGCTGTGTCATGAACGGTGTACCAATTTTATGGTATGTGGATGAGCCTGTTGAAGGAGAAGATCTTTTTATAGAAACGAATGAAATGCCGATCTTGGTTGAAAAATCAAAAATGGTTTTTTACGATAAAGAAATCAAAATCGATTATTCGACACAGGCTGGTATGTATCAGCTCAGAAGCCCGGGCCAAACGATAAATGGAAGAATGGCTTTTCGCAATAAGTAAAAATGCTGCAACAAGTAAGTCCGCTGCTATCATGTGAGCAGCGGACTTACTTGTTGTATGGTACATCGATTTTTTCATTTTCCACTACCATGCCAGGCTCCAATAATCCATTTTCCTCCAAAAAATCACTAATCAATTGACTGTATTCCTCTTGATTGGCGGTATAAGATTGCGCATGATCACCATTTGGTGCGATAAACAGCTTCTTAGACCCTTTTTTTCGTTCAAATAAGGCTTCTGTCATATGAGACGGAATAAAGCCATCATTTTCACTGTGAATAAAAAGCACAGGCTTATTAATATGTTCAACCGCTTCAATTGGAGCAATGGACTGGAGCCTATAACCATCACGCAGCCGGATAAAAAAGTTTGCGAGTGAAATAGCCAGCTTAGAAGAGCGAGGCAGCTCTCGTCCTTTCTGCATCATGTAGGCGAGCTGCTCGCTAAAATCAGAAAATGGACAATCAGCAATGTAAAAGTCTGCTCGATCTTCTACAGAACCAGCATATAAGAGCGCTGTAGCAGCGCCCATCGATTCTCCATGTATGCCAAACCGTACATTGTTTCCTTCACGTTCTAGTAAAGCATCAACGACCGCTTTTAAATCGAATTTTTCATAAAATCCATAGCTGGTTGTTTTCCCACCGGATTCACCATGACGGCGATGGTCGAAAATGACAGCGTTAAAGCCTTTTTCTAAAAAAAGGTTCATATATTTAACGGAATTGATTTTGTTTTCCGTTACGCCGTGACAAAAAATGACGTATTTCTTTGTCGGATAGGGATGAATGAATACTGCTTTAATTTGATAGCCGCTAGGAGAGTGGATCCAAACCTCCTCTTTCGGAAGCTGGTCATATCGATCTGGAACAAGGCGCTTTGCGTTAATTTCTCTCTCCAAAATTAATGCATCCTCTTTTTTTACCATGTACATAATTCGATTAGATATATAAACACCTAATCCTGCCGCTGTTGCACACAAAATCCCTGCAACGCCTCCAGCAACCGTTAGTCCTCTATTTCTCATTGGCTCACCTCGATCATGGTGTTCATCATTCATATATAAATAGTAGCAGGAGAAGGAAGAAAACAAGAGGCAAAAGTATCGGACAATATGCTAACTCATATAAGATGAATGATTTGTTCTTGCTGTATAGTATCCACTTGTAAACGATCTTGATACATACGGTTTAATAATATCAATCGCAGCAACAAGTGAATCGAGTTGAATCCCAGTATCAATCCCCATTTCGTGAAGCATATACACCACATCTTCTGTTGCCACATTTCCGCTAGCTCCAGGAGCAAATGGGCAGCCGCCCAATCCTCCAACAGAACTGTCAAAGCGATCAACGCCTGCAAGCAGTGCAGCGTAAATATTAGCAAGCGCCATTTTTCTCGTATCATGAAAATGAGCGGTTAAAAGACCGTTCGAAAGCTGCTCTTTTAGCATGGTAAATAATTCATACGTTTCTTTTGGTGTAGCCATGCCGATAGTATCCGCAATGCTCAATTCATCAATACCGGAGTATACAAATTGTTTACAAAGAGCCAGTGTTTTCAGGGAATCTATTTTTCCTTCATATGGACAGTGAAAAGCGGTGGAAATACAGGCTCGAACAAAAATTCCCTTTGATTTTAACTCTTCAATGATTGGAAGAAGCTCCTGCATCGCTTCTTCGGTTGAACGATTGATATTATGCTGGTTAAAGGAGGAACTGACACCGATAAAAACGGCCACTGCTTGAGCGCCGGCTGTTAAAGCATCAGCAATTCCACGTTTGTTTGGCGTAAGAACAATGGATTTGAGAGAGGGAGGAATGGCTTTTAAAATTTCATTGGCATCTTTCATTTGCGGGACCCGCTTTGGTGATACAAACGAAGCGATTTCTATGTCTTTTATACCAGAAGCTGAAAGTTGATGAATAAATTCAAGTTTCTTGTCAGTTGGTACAAATAAAGATTCATTTTGCAGTCCATCTCTTGGACCTACTTCAATAATAGTTACCTTTTTAGGCAAATGCATAGTGCTCTCCCCTTTACTGATTTTTAAGGTTATAGATAGTGATAAAAATATTTCACACTTAACGATAATTTTGCATATAAACAATCTTTTACAGAGAAAAAGAAGGGATTAAAGCGCTTTCATAGAATCTGTCTATGAGAAGCTTATAAAGGAGGCAAAGATATGTCAAGAGAAGTGGTTATAGTTAGTGCGACGAGAACAGCGATTGGATCGTTTAATGGAACCCTAAAAGATGTAAGTGCTGTATCGCTTGGTGCCGCAGTTATAAAAGAAGCAGTGTCCCGTGCCGGAATAAAGCCTGAACAGATAGATGAAGTGATTATGGGTAATGTACTTCAAGCAGGATTAGGACAAAACCCGGCCCGCCAAGCATCGATCGAAGCGGGAATTCCAGAGCATGTTGCTTCGATGACGATTAATAAAGTGTGTGGCTCTGGGTTAAAAGCTGTACATTTAGCTGCTCAAGCAATTATCGCAGGAGACGCAGAGATTATCATAGCGGGCGGGATGGAAAATATGAGCCAAGCCCCATACTTATTAAAAAATGGACGGGAAGGCTTTAAAATGGGGGATCAAACACTCATTGACAGCATGATCAAAGACGGGTTATGGTGCGCATTTAATAATTATCATATGGGAATTACCGCAGAAAATTTATGCGACCGCTACAAATTAACAAGAGAAGAGCAGGATACGTTCGCCGCCCGAAGTCAGCAAAAGGCTGCTAGAGCGATTAACAGCGGACGATTTGAACAGGAAATTGTTCCGGTCATGGTTCCCCAACGAAGAGCAGAGCCGGTAGCATTTAAAGTCGATGAATATCCCAAAGCGGAGACAACAGCTGATTCACTTGGAAAGCTGCGCCCTACTTTTAAAAAAGATGGTACGGTCACAGCTGGAAACGCATCAGGAATCAATGACGGGGCAGCTGCAATGGTGGTCATGTCAAGAGAAAAGGCCGATGAGCTTGGTATAAAGCCACTCGTTACGATCAGAGGAAATGCAAGTGTGGGTGTTGATCCAAGCATCATGGGAATTGGTCCTGTTCAAGCGGTCCATAAGGCACTGAAAAAGGCTTCTATTACAATGGAGGAGCTTGAACTTATTGAAGCAAATGAGGCGTTTGCAGCCCAATCGTTAGCAGTCGACCGCGAGCTATCTTTTAATAAAGAGCTATTAAACGTGAATGGCGGATCCATCGCATTAGGTCACCCGATTGGAGCAAGCGGAGCACGTATTTTAGTCACACTGATTTATGAAATGGCTAAGCGCGAAGCGAAACTGGGACTGGCTACGCTATGTATAGGTGGAGGTCAAGGCGTGGCGACCGTGGTCGAATTGGTGTAAATGAAAAGGAGGATACGAAATGAAGACAATCTATCAACGCTTTGAAGAGGCTGCGGCTCATGTCAAAGATGGGGCAACCATCATGGTGGGGGGATTTGGACTTTGCGGCATTCCTGAAAACTTAATTCTTGCTCTGCGCGATATTGGTGTAAAGGATTTAACAGTCATTTCGAATAATTGCGGGGTTGACGACTGGGGATTGGGTGTACTTTTACATAATCGGCAAATTCGTAAAATGATCGGCTCCTATGTAGGGGAAAATAAAGAGTTTGAAAGACAGGTTCTTTCAGGAGAACTTGAAGTAGAGCTTGTTCCGCAAGGCACTCTCGCTGAAAGGATTCGTGCTGGCGGTGCGGGCATACCGGCCTTTTTTACTCCGGCAGGCGTGGGTACACTTGTCGCAGAAGGAAAAGAAATTCGCCAATTTAACGGGAAAGAATATGTACTAGAAGAGGCCTTAACTGCAGATGTAAGCTTCGTGCGGGCATGGATGGCTGATAAAATGGGAAATCTCCTTTATCGTAAAACGGCACGTAATTTTAATCCGATGATCGCAGCCGCTGGCAAGGTCACAATCGCAGAAGTTGAAGAGCTGGTGGAAATTGGTCAGCTTGGTCCAAATGAAATTCATACGCCTAGTATTTATGTGCAACATCTAATAGAGGGTAAGCAGCAAAAGAAAATTGAGAGAAGAACGGTTTCAAAGTAACGGGAACGCAGAAAGGGTGAAGCGAATCATGGATAAAAATCAAGTGCGGGAAATTATTGCAACGCGAGCGGAAAGAGAAATCAAAAATGGAGACTACGTAAATCTTGGCATTGGTATGCCCACATTAGTAGCCAACCATTTATCTAAAGAAAAACAGGTTGTTTTACAGTCTGAGAATGGCTTGCTTGGAATTGGTCCATATCCGACGGAAGAAGAAGTTGATGCAGATTTAATTAATGCAGGGAAAGAGACGGTGACGACTGTCCCAGGGGCCGCTTATTTTGATAGTGCTGAATCATTTGCAATGATCCGCGGAGGTCATGTGAATATAGCGATTCTTGGAGGTATGGAAGTTTCAGAAAATGGTGATTTGGCCAATTGGATGATTCCTGGGAAAATGATTAAAGGAATGGGTGGTGCGATGGATTTAGTACATGGTGCACAAAAAATCATTGTGATTATGGAGCATATTAACCGGGACGGGCAGGCGAAAATCTTAAAACAATGCTCCTTGCCATTAACAGGAAAAGAGGTAGTAAATCGCATAATTACGGAGCGGGCAGTGATTGATGTAACGGAAAAGGGACTTGTTCTGGTTGAGGTCGCGAAAGGGTATAGTGTCGACGAAATCGTATCAACAACAGAGCCAACGCTGCATATTTCTGATGAAATCATCATGAACTCGTTTTAAACCATTTTTAATTTCTTTTCTCCATAGAATCTTTCTTGTAAAATGAAAGCGAATGGGAGGGATTTTAATGAAAAAAGCGAAGCCTGTAAGAAAAAAAACAGAAGAGCGTTCTCCAACCTTGAAAGACTCTCTCTCAAATGATGTGCTTAGTAAATTGCAATTGACAAAGCAAGCATTAACAGATCAAGAGACGGCACGCAAGGAAGAGGAAGCGAAGCAAAAAGCAGAGGAGCGCCGTTTTAAAGAGAAAAATAAATCATTTGAGGAGCTGCTTGAAGAAAGCTCATTAAATTGGCAGGATTATAAAAAATAATAGTTAAAAACAGCTTGCAGGATATTCGACGCAAGCTGTTTTTAGTTTTTATTTCGCTATGTTTAAGGTCATTGTTGATTTTGGCTATATGTTGATTGGAACGGATACGTGAGACTCCTGCTTAGAAAGGCGATTCAAAGGGAGACCCCACAGGCGCAAAGCGAGCGCCTGAAGCGGAAATCAACAGGCAATTTTAAAAGAGTTTATATTTAAGAAAGACGATGTGCTGAATAGCCGTTTTCCTTCGTTAATTTCTTCAAAAGTGTATATTCTTCATTAGATAGCGGATCGCCTGAAATGGCTTGAATATTTGTTTTTACTTGTTCGACAGAGCTTGCGCCGGTAATGACAGATGCGACCAATGGATCGAAAGCATTAAACTTCAAAGCAATTTCTGTCATCGAACGGGAACGATGGAATCGCTCATATAAAGACTCAAGTGTTTCTTTAAGCTCGTCATAGGAGTAGGATAAATAGCCTTCTTTTTTGATCGATTCACTTACTTTAGCCAAAATTTGATCAGAAAGTACGCCTTTTGCTAATGGCCCGCGGGTCACCACAGAAATTTTGTGCTGAGACAATAGTGGAAACGCTTCTTCTTCCGGACGACGATCTAATAGGCTGTATTGCATCATATTTGATACGATGGAGGATCGTTCAGCATACTCCTTTATCACATTCGGACGTATGGAAGAAATCCCGTATTCACGAATATACCCCTGTTCTTTAAGCTCTTCAAACGCGTCAATCGTTTCATCAATTGGGTCATCGAGTGTTCCGCCATGAAGCTGATAAAGATCGATATAGTCAACCTCTAAACGCTGTAAGCTCGATTTTACCTGCTCTTGTATGTATGATTTTGACGGATCCCATCGCCATCCGTCCTGAGCTTCGTTCCATCGATTCCCTACTTTAGTAGCAATCACAACCTCTTCGCGGACATTCTTTAACGCTTGTCCTACAATCTTTTCATTTACACCGTAATCATATAAATCGGCCGTGTCAAAATAGGTGATGCCCCCCTCAAGCGCAGTTTCTATAATTGCCTGGGCTTTTTTTTCGTTCGTTCCAAGAGACATGCAGCCAAGTCCAAGAACGGAGCTGCTTAGCGTACTGTTACCAAATGTTCTTTTTTCCATCGTAACGCTCCTTTTTATAAAACGTCTTTTCTGAATATATTCACATTCCTAGCTTCGTTCAAACTTGTTCGTCCGTCAAGCAGGAAAATCTAGTACACTACTGGTACAATAATTATGCAAAGATAGAGGAGGCCATGGAACATGAAAAAATTTGAAGAGGTTACAATTAAAAAGGATGTATTGTTTGAAGGGCGAATCATCAATTTGCAAGTAGAAAAGGTGTCATTGCCAAATGGAAAAACGTCAACCCGAGAAATCATTAAACATCCAGGTGCAGTATGTGTCATCGCATTAACGGATGAGGGGAAAATTATTATGGTAGAGCAATACAGAAAGGCGTTGGAGCGTTCCATTTTAGAAATTCCAGCCGGAAAACTTGAACCAGGAGAAGAACCGATTCTTACAGCTGCTCGTGAGCTGGAAGAAGAAACAGGGTATGGCTGTCAAGAACTACTTCCCCTCATTTCATTTTATACATCACCCGGCTTTGCGGATGAACTTGTTCATGTATTTGTGGCAAAAGGGCTGTATCGAATTGAAGAACCAAAGGAAGTAGACGAAGATGAGTTTGTAGAGCTCTTTGAACTAACGCTTGAAGAAGCAGAGGTCTGTGTCGCCAATCAGCGCATTTTTGATGCGAAAACAGCGTACGCTGTACAATATTTACGATTAGAAAACTTGAGAGAAAACAGTAAATAAAGAGTAAAATAAAAACGATTCATGATTACGCAGCTTTCCTCATACAATGGGACGAATCCAGTTGTGAGGGGGAAGCAATGCATGAAAAAACGAACATCACACTATATACTGCTACATATTCAGCAGCATGCGTCCTTATATATTTTTATTATGGCACTCCTTGGCGGAGGAGTGCTGACGGGGGCACTGCTTGTTCATCGTCTTCCAGTAGAGGATTTACATCCATTGTTAGACCCTTTCAGAGCTTATCAAGGTCAAGAAAATGGTTTTTGGCCAAGTGTTAACGAGCAAGTAAAGTCCTACACACTTATTGATATCGGCTTAATCGTTCTTATATGGTGTACAGGATTAACGCTAATCGGTTTGCCAGTAGCATGGTTTGTCATTTTTATAAAGGGTATGATGTTTGGGTTTACATCAGGTGTTTTTGTGGCCCAATATGGGTGGCAAGGATTATGGATTTCAGCCGGTGTAGTACTTCCTCAAAACATTTTGCTTTTTCCTGCATACGTAATCATGAGTGTACATGCCATGATTTTCACATTGCATATTTGGAGACGTATTGTGACAAGACAGTCATTTGCTCCATCCTTTCGAACAAGCTGTATTCGATATGTGCTAGTGTTGACATGTATGGTTATACTTGTTGCCATTGGCGGTTTAATAGAAGCCTATATTCCACCGCTTTGGATGAAGTGGTTTCACCCTCATAATTGATAATAATCATTATTATTTAATAATATTTATCATATCTAATTTATAATGATTATTGTTTGCATTAGGACCTCCATCTGATATAATGTGTATGACAGTGCGAGGGAGGGCTAATCATGGAAAGCAGAATTGAAAGAATTAAAAAACAACTGCATTCGGCGAGTTACAAGCTGACCCCGCAGCGGGAAGCAACCGTTAGAGTTTTATTAGAGAATGAAGAAGACCATTTAAGTGCCGAAGATGTTTACCTCCTCGTTAAGGAAAAATCACCTGAAATCGGCTTAGCAACTGTATATCGTACACTCGAGCTTTTAACCGAACTGAAAGTAGTCGATAAAATAAACTTCGGAGATGGTGTATCACGTTATGATCTTCGGAAAGAAGGAGCTGCCCATTTTCATCACCACTTAATTTGCCTTGAATGCGGCTCGGTAGATGAAATTCAGGAGGACCTGTTAGAGGATGTTGAGCATATAGTAGAACGTGATTGGAATTTTAAAATCAAGGATCACCGTTTAACATTTCACGGCATTTGTCATCGCTGTCAAGAATCGACTTCAGATGACGAAAATGCCAACCATTCGTGAACAAAAGCCATGCCGCCTGAGCTTGGCTTTTTTTATGTGTAAACAAATGAGCGAGCTTGTTTAGATGATAGATGACAACAAGGTAAAAGCATACTACAATGGTAGTAGCTGTTAATAGGGGAGGCTTGTAAATGAGAGATCAGCTTCGTGATTTCATTCAATTTATGGTAGTCGAAAAAGGCCTTGCGGCTAATACAATACAATCATACGAACGAGATTTGAACGCCTATATCAATTACATGGATAAGGTCGAGCAAATCACTTCTTTTGACTCGGTGAAACGATTCCATATATTGCAGTTTTTTTCCCATCTTAAAGAACAAGGGAAATCAGCCAAAACCATAGCAAGACATACATCATCGATTCGTTCATTTCATCAGTTTATGATAAGGGAAAGAAGAACTGAGCATGATCCAACACAGCATCTTGAAACACCTAAATTGGAACAAAAGCTACCGAAGGTGTTGAATATTGAAGAGGTAGAGAGTCTACTAGAGGCACCTGATCTATCAAAGTCAAGCGGCTATCGTGATCGGGCAATGCTTGAAGTCTTGTATGCAACGGGAATTCGTGTAAGTGAACTGATTGGATTAAATTTAGATGATATCCACTTAGAGATGGGCTTTGTTCGATGTATTGGAAAAGGAAACAAGGAACGAATTATTCCAATTGGCAAATCCGCTTCTGACATGCTCAATATCTATATTCACCAAGCGCGAAACCAGCTGAGGTCATCTTCTGAGCAGGCACTTTTCCTAAATCAGCATGGCAGAAGACTTACTAGACAAGGTTTTTGGAAAATATTGAAAGGGCTTGCAAAGAAAGCAAAGATAGAAAAGGAGCTAACACCACATACATTGCGTCACTCTTTCGCAACACATCTGCTAGAAAATGGCGCGGACTTAAGAGCTGTACAGGAGATGCTTGGTCATGCAGATATCTCGACCACACAAATCTATACCCATGTTTCAACGACCAGGTTGCGCGAGGTCTATACTAAATTTCACCCAAGAGCATGATTTGGGTGAAATTTAAGTTGTCAGACTTCAGACAATTTGCTTGGCATAATATCTGTGAACTGGGTAAAATAGAATGAAATTAAAAAAGGAGGAACAAATTATGTCACATTATACATACAAACGTGTTCATTTAGTGGTATTGGACTCAGTAGGGATTGGAGAGGCCCCTGATGCAGCACAGTTTAATGATATAGGATCAGACACGCTGGGCCACATTGCTGAACACATGAATGGACTGCGCATGCCTAATATAGCAAAGCTGGGACTTTCTAATATAAAAAATATAAAAGGGGTTGATCGTGCTGATCAACCTCTCGCTTATTATACAAAAATGAAGGAAGCATCTGTCGGCAAAGATACAATGACAGGACATTGGGAGATAATGGGCCTTAATATTGATAAACCATTTAAGGTTTATCCGGATGGATTTCCAACAGAATTAATTCAGCAATTAGAAGAGAAGACAGGTCGAAAAGTGATTGGCAATAAGCCAGCGAGTGGTACTGCCATTTTGGACGAGCTTGGTGAAGAGCATATGAAAACAGGAGCGCTCATTGTCTATACTTCTGCTGATCCAGTGCTTCAAATTGCTGCGCATGAAGAGATCATTCCAATTGAAGAGCTCTATCGTATTTGTGAAATCGCCCGGGAGCTGACGTTGGATGATAAATATCTTGTCGGTCGTATTATTGCCAGACCGTTTTTAGGAAACCCGGGAGATTTTAAACGTACATCTAACCGTCATGATTACGCATTAAAGCCTTTTGAACGTACGGTTATGAATGAGCTAAAAGAAAGTGGTTACGATGTCATTGCAATTGGAAAAATTTCTGATATCTATAATGGTGAAGGTGTAACCGAATCACTTCGCACAAAGCATAATATGGATGGAATGGATAAACTCATTGAGACGTTTGACCGTGAATTTACTGGGCTCAGTTTTTTAAATCTGGTGGACTTTGATGCACTTTATGGCCATCGGCGTGATCCACAAGGGTACGGAGAAGCATTAGAAGCATTTGATGCAAGGCTTCCGGAAGTGTTTGAAAAAATGACGGATGATGATTTGTTAATTATTACGGCAGATCATGGGAATGATCCCGTACACGCAGGCACGGATCACACCAGAGAGTATGTGCCATTACTAGTTTACTCCAAGCGCCAACCAGCAGGTAGAAAATTACCAATTCGTGAAACCTTTGCGGATATAGGTGCAACAGTAGCAGATAATTTCAATGTGAAAATGCCGCCATTTGGAACGAGCTTTCTTCAGGATATTATTCGATAAAAAACAAAAAAATTTGTGATAGGAGTTGTATCAATGAAAATAATAGACTTAATCAATAAGAAAAAGAGAAGTGCAGAGCTGACAAAGGAGGAAATTGAATTTTTTATCGATGGATTTGTAAAAGGACAAATTCCAGACTATCAAGCATCGGCCTTTTTAATGTCAATATGGTTCAATGGAATGAACAATAAAGAAACCTCGTTATTAACAAATGCGATGGTGAGTTCAGGAGATACAATGGATTTATCATTTATTAAAGGCAAAACAGTTGATAAGCATAGTACGGGGGGCGTAGGGGATAAATTAAGCTTAACGGTTTCACCGATTATTGCCTCTCTTGGCATTTCGCTTGCAAAAATGTCTGGGAGAGGACTTGGACATACAGGAGGAACCATTGATAAGCTCGAAGCCATTGAAGGGCTAAATACTGAGCTGACGAAAGAGCAGTTTAATAAGACCATCCAAGAGACAGGAATGGTTATCGCAGGTCAAACAGCTAATCTTGTGCCGGCTGATAAAAAGCTTTATGCATTAAGAGATGTGACAGGGACAGTCGATTCTATTCCACTAATCGCATCTTCCATTATGAGTAAAAAAATTGCTTCCGGTGCTAACTCTATCGTGCTTGATGTTAAAGTCGGCAGTGGAGCGTTTATGAAAACCATTGATGAAGCAAGGGAATTGGCAAGTGTTATGGTTAGCATTGGTGAATCGCTCGGTCGAAAAACGATCGCTGTACTTTCCAACATGGACCAGCCGATTGGCAGGTATGTCGGCAATCGCCTTGAGGTATTGGAAGCTTATGAATTACTTTCAGGTGAATATGAAGAGGATCTATATGAGCTTACAGTTGAAATATCTAAACAGCTGCTTATTTCAACTGGTGATTTTACAGAGGATCAAGCCGTCAAGGCGATCGAAGAATCCCTTGCATCAGGCAAAGCACTCCAAACGTTTAAACGGTTTTTAGAAGCTCAAGGCGGAAAAGTCGACTCAATCTTTAATGAAAAACATAAATTTAAAATTGCAGTAAAATCTCCTCGCGATGGATATATAAGTAAGATAGATTCGGAAGAAGTGGGCATGGCTTCATTGATGCTTGGAGCAGGAAGAGAAAATAAAGATTCCGTTATAAATCATGCAACCGGAGTAGAAATTCATAAAAAAATTGGAAATAAAGTTTCAGCTGGTGATACATTATTTACACTTTACACAGATACGGAAAATATTAATGAGATATCCGACAGGCTGTTAAATGCCACGGTCATAAATGAAGAAAGAGTAGAAAAAACAAATAGTATCCTAGAAGTAGTGAAATAAAATGTTTGTAACGCTCAAGGTGTGAATCAAAAAAGTACTGCGCATATGAAGTATTTTGAAAGATTGGAGTATAAAAAGGACAATGGATAGACTGACCTAGGCATTTAAGACATATTTAAAACAACATTTTTAGGCTGCCTTACCCCAAATTCTTTGGGTGCCAGGTAGCCTAATTTTTCTTGAATTCGTTCTTCATTGTAATGACGTAAGTAGTCATTCACTTTCTTTATAGCCTCGACCTTAGTCATCGAATTAAATTTGATGTACTGGGATTCCTCAGACTTTAGGTTGGAGTGAAAGGACTCAATCACGGCATTGTCCCAACAGTTGCCGCGTCTAGACATACTGCTGCTAATCAGGTGATTCTCTTTTACATAATGTTGGTAAGCATAAGAAGTATACACACACGCTCCCCTGATCTGAATGAATCATAACATCTTCAGGATTTCCTCGAGACTGTAAAGCGTAAGCTAATGTTCCCATCACAAGTGGCGTCTGTTGATGATCAGCTAGTTTGTACGTGACAATTTCATTGTTGAACAGGTCCATAATGGTTGATAGAAACAACGTTAAACTTCCATATTGAATATACGTGATATCCGTTACCCACTTTTGATTTGGAGCTGTAGCGGTAAAATTTCGTTCCAGCAAGTTCGGGGCAACAACGACTGATTCATCTTGTGATGCCCATTGCCGTTTCGGTTTTACCCGGTATTGTAAGTGATGCTCCTGCATGATTCTCTGAACGGTGTTGCGATTCAACTTGATCCCATATTCCCTTTGAAGAAGAGCTTTGATTTTTTGATGTCCATTACGATAATTTGTTTTCTTGCATAACTCGATAATTGCTTCTTCTATAGAAGAATGGGTTGGAGGGTCTTCGTTCAACCAGCGATAAAAATTAGAATGAGACACATTTAAAGCTGATAATATCGCCTTGACCTTATATTTGCTACGAAATTTCTCTACAATCTTAAGAACTATTCGTTTTTCAACTCCTTTGACAGTTCCAAATACTTTTTTAGGATTTCATTTTCCATCTTCAGATGAGCATTTTGACGATCTTTCTTTTCACTCTCGCTGGCATATTCAGGGCCATGTCCATATGAATATTGTTTGCCAATCGGTTGATCGAACCGGTGGATTTCGTTGGATCGAAACCATCTAATCCATGTGTCAATCTGTGTTTTATTTATAATTCCATACTTCTCCATTATCTTTTGTCGTTAATTGACCACTCATTTTGTCTTTTACAACTGTCCATTTGGTTTCACTAGAATATATATTTTTGCCCACGCAAAAACACCTCCGATTTTAGTACTTACTACTAGTGTACCAATTCGAAGGTGTTTTATATTGTCTCAGTAATTAGGTTAGTCTAGGCTGAGGTCTCAGCCCATTCTCCTTTTTTGTTAATACTCCATTTACTTATCCGCTGTGTCTTTCATCAGAATGATGTCTCCTGATTTTCTTTTTACCGCAAACAATACATGTATCTGTGTAGTAGCTGTATCTATGCTTTTTAAAGAATTTACAATCTATCCAATGCTTCAATTTCCTCATTTAACTCTCCCCCTTACAAAGAAATGTACCAAATCAAAGAAAGTGATTAATGAAATCGATCAAGTATCACTTTTGCCTATGTTGTCTCTCTTAATTAATTTTTTATAAAAGAAAGAAATATCCGAAAAGAATAAACCAATAAATGGATAAATTATATCGATAAAAGCAGACAAGTATGTATAAAATTTTGTTCTTTAGATTGGATGAAACGGGTCTATTTTTTCATTATAAAGAACAAAAGGTTCTCAGTAAAGATAATTTTTCTATTATATGAGAGGAAATTTCTAATAAAAAATACAATATTATTTAAATTATTTAATCGTTAGACGCATGAATCATTTCACTTTGATCAATCCTTTTATTACTTCAATAGTAGTTGTTTCTCACGTTTTTAAATCAATCAATAGAATCATTTATTCTGTTTTCAAATGATTAATTGAAGCTTTTATATCCTGAGCTTAAAAGAGCCCCTTTAACAAAAAAGATAACTGTCTAATTTTAGGTGGTTATATGGTTATTAATGAAAAGTATTTTGATATATCGATATCCATGTATAAAAGCTTTCTTTCAAGGAAAAAATGAACAAAAGAAATCGTTCGTGAAGGGTGCGATAAAAATGACAAAATGGATACAGCTTTTTGCTTGTACACTGCTGCTTTTTACAGTTATGCCAAAAACAATGATGGCCAATGAACAAAAAGCTTCCCCCTTGGAAGAAGTAAAATCAGCGATATTAATGGATCAATCTTCAGGAATGATCGTGATGGAAAAAAACAGTAACGATCAGCTTTCGCCAGCGTCCATGACAAAAATCGCAACCTTACTTCTTGTAATGGAAGCCATCAAAAAGAAAGAAATTACGTGGGAGGATATCGTCACAACAAGTGAAAAAGCGAGTTCAATGGGAGGGTCCCAGATATATTTAAAAGCAGGAGAAGAAATGACCGTACGTGATATGGTCAAAGCCATATCGGTTGCATCAGCTAATGATGCTTCTGTCGCCATGGCTGAGCATCTTGCTGGTTCGGAAGCAGATTTTGTAAAACGTATGAATGAAAAAGTGAAATCCTTAGGGCTTAAAAATACTGTATTTCAAAATGCAACGGGACTCCCTGCTGACAATCATGTCAGTTCAGCCTACGATATGGCACAGCTGGCAAGAGAGCTGCTGACACATGAGGAGATCTTGACTTTTACTGGAATCTATGAGGATTACCTTCGAAAGGATACGGAGGATCCATTTTGGCTAGTGAATACTAATAAGCTTGTTCGCTTTTATAAAGGAGCAGACGGGTTAAAAACAGGATTTACAAAAGAGGCCATGTATTGTTTAACGGCAACAGCCAAGAAGAACAATATGCGCTTTGTCGCTGTCGTATTTGGTGCTCCAACTGCGAAGGAACGGAATGAAACCGTTGGCTCGATGCTTGACTATGGATTTACTCACTATAAAAGTAACACATTGCTGAAAGAAGGGGCTCAGGTAGCTGAAGTTCCAATTGATAAGGGGTCGCCTTTTTACTTGATAGGTGTACTTGATAAACCATTAACATGGTTGTCACCGGTTAAAGAGAGTAAACAAAACGTTAAAAAAGTCCGTACAATTTCATCAGGACTTCAAGTGCCCCTTAAAGAGGGGGATCAAATCGGTACGATGACACTTTATGTCGGTGGAAAAGAAATGTCGTCGGTAAAAATTGTGGCAAAGGAAAAGGTCACAAAAGCCTCATTCACTGAGCTCTGGATGAGAAGTATGAATGTAATGCTGAAAGGACAAAAATAAAACGTCGAATTCACACTAGTTTTTTCTACTATTGTCAACATGCAGGAAAAGTATTGCATGAGAGGGAATACTCCCACTGAACCACTAAAAGGGAGGAATTCGCATGGGCTTTACTGTTCAAGCAGAAATTAAAAAAGATGTGCTGCTGCTTCGTATGCAAGGAGAACTCGACCACCATGTCACAGAAAAAATTCGTGAAGAACTTATGCTCTTAATGGAGGAGAATCACATTAAGCATCTGATTTTAAGCCTTGCGGAGCTGGAGTTTATGGATAGCTCTGGACTAGGATTGATGCTCGGGCGATACAAATCTCTTCAGAAAAAAGGCGGAAGCATGATCATTTGCTCCATTTCCGAGCCGGTTAAACGCTTGTTTGAAATGTCAGGGTTGTTTCGCATCATGATTATTGAGTCATCTGAAAGTCGGGCATTAGAACGTCTGGGGGTGGCGTAATGAGAAATCAAGCTACATTTCAATTTTTATCAATAAGTGATAATGAAGCATTTGCTCGCATGGTCGTAGCAGCCTTTGTAGCACCGTATGATCCTACAATAGGTGAATTAACGGATATAAAAACAGTTGTAAGTGAGGCTGTCACAAATGCCATTATTCATGGATATGAAGGACGTTCTGATGAATGGGTTTATTTGTCATTAAACATGGATCAAAATGTCCTGTCTATAGAAGTGCGTGACAAAGGCTTAGGGATGAAGAATATAGAAGAAGCCATGCAGCCGTTGTTTACAACAAAACCAGAAATGGAAAGATCGGGTATGGGTTTTACCATTATGGAGCATTTTATGGATGAGGTAAACGTTACTTCAGACGTCTCTGAAGGAACCACAATTCGAATGATTAAGCATCTTGCCACTGTTCAGGCAGGAGCACATTGAGGATGAGGTAGTATGAGCGCGAAATCAACAGCCGTTAGTCATGAAACCGTCAGGGAATGGATTCGACTAAGCCAAGCGGGAGATCAAGAGGCAAGAAGCAGAATGGTTGAGAGCAATGTTCGGCTCGTTTGGTCTGTGGTACAGCGCTTTATAAATCGAGGACATGATGCAGATGATCTGTTTCAAATTGGCTCGATTGGGCTGCTAAAAGCGGTTGATAAATTCGACTTATCCTATAGTGTGAAATTTTCAACCTATGCTGTGCCAATGATTATTGGAGAAATTCAGCGTTTTTTGCGAGATGATGGAGCAGTGAAAGTAAGCCGATCAGTAAAAGAGCTTGCCGTTAAAGTAAGGCGTTCAAAAGAAAAGCTTGCTAATTCACTAGGAAGATTGCCAACGATATCGGAAATTGCAAACGATCTTGAGGTTTCAATTGATGACATTGTTTTGTCGCAGGAAGCGTCAAGAGCACCGACTTCTATTCATGAGACCGTATATGAAAATGAAGGGGATCCTATCACACTGCTTGATCAAATGGCTTCAAATGAGGAAGAACAGTGGTTTCACCAGCTGTCCTTGAAAGAGGCGTTATTGACACTAGAAAAACGAGATCGCGTTATTATCTTCCTTCGCTATTACAAGGATTTTACACAATCAGAGGTTGCCGAACGGTTAGGAATATCACAAGTTCAAGTGTCGCGAATTGAAAAAAGAGTATTGCAATCAATTAGGGATTGGTTAGGTGACGCTAAAGAAGCATAAAAGGGAGAGGGGGGAAGAGGGGCATGTCTCAAACCGTTTATCTTAAGCTTAGAAATAAAATCTCTTTTCAAAAAGGACAGACCATCCTTTTAAAAGATGTTGTGGATATAGCTGCAGGTGGTGTGAACGAACGTAAGATTCAATCCATTCCTATTCAGCATATTCATAAGAATACTACTGAAACATACGTATTAGTGGAACAGATTGATCTCATTCGTATAATGAAGAAGCATTTGCCAAACATCCATATTGAGATCATGGGAGCAACAGCAACATTAGTCGATCTTTCTGGTTCACCAAAGAGAAGTCCTCTTCTCCTTTTTCTATTTGTATGGAGTCTGTTATTTGTAGGTTCAGGACTTACAATTATGTATTTTCATGAAGATGTCAGTATGAAAGAAACACAAATCAGTATGGTCAAGATGATGACTGGCGAGGAAAATGAATACCCGCTTTGGTTTCAAATTCCATATTCCTTTGGACTAGGATTAGGAATGATTTTATTTTTTAACCATTTATTTCAAAAGAAATTTAATGAAGAGCCCAGTCCGTTAGAGGTTGAAGTTTATAATTACGAGCAATCGCTTGATGAATATATTGTTGATGCTGAACGAAAAAGAAGGGCACAAAATAATGATCAGTAATCTTTTCGTATCCTTTATCGGCTTTGCTTCAGGGATAGCCGTTGGAGGAGGGTTTGTAGCATTCCTGGCAGTGCTTGGCATCATTCCGAGATTAATCCAGCTGGTAGGTTCCCGTGTCCATCTAAGATCACTTGAATGGGCAGTAATTACTGGGGCAATGACGGGATTGGCTGGCAGTATATACGAAGTGTCGACGGAGTTTGCGATTTGGCTCGTGCCACTCGTAGGTTTGCTTGCAGGTACCTTTATCGGGATGCTAGCAGCTGCTTTAACAGAAGTACTAGATGTAATTCCAATTGTAACAAGAAGACTTGGCATGGCTTCAAAGCTTCAAGCAATTATGCATGCCATTGTATTCGGGAAAGTAGCCGGCTCGTTGTTTTATTGGCTGCTGTTTATTCCATATAAATAAAAGGAGCGGGAATATGCAATCGTTGCCATTAAAAGCAGATCATTTAGATGAAATATTGAAGACAAGAGCCGGATTAACTGAAAGCTATGATTTTAATGTTAGGAAAATGATTATTGATGGTGTAGATGTTCATGTCTATACGGTTACCGGGCTTTCTGACTCTATGTACATAATGAATCTTTTGGAAGAACTTATAGAGACACCCTATGATAAGAATGCCAAATTAAACATAGCTGACACGATTTATAATCGATTAATTCATCAGCAGGTTGTAAAGGTATACACAGTAGAGGATTTAATTAGACAAGTATTTGCTGGCCTTATTGCTGTTAAAGTTTCAGGTGAGGATTCAGCATATATCATAGATCTAAGGAGTTATCCTGGACGTCAGCCTGAGGAGCCTGATACCGAAAAGGTCGTTCGCGGCTCACGTGATGGTTTTGTCGAAAACATTGTGATTAATACGGCTCTTACAAGGCGAAGAATTCGTGATGAGCGTGTGCGCTTCGATATGCTGGAAATTGGACAACGTTCAAAATCAGACGTAGCAGTGGGATACATAAAGGATCTCGCAAATCCAGATTTGATCAATATGATTAAAAAAGAGCTATCTGCGATTGATATTGATGGGTTGACCATGAGTGATAAATCCGTGGAAGAATATATTGTGAAACAGGGATTTAATCCTTTCCCAATGGTGAGATATACCGAACGCGCTGATATTGCTGCTACACATATGCTTGAGGGGCATGTGCTGATTTATGTCGATACTTCTCCAAGTGTTATTATTACCCCCACTACTTATTTCCATCATGTACAGCATGCAGAGGAATATCGTCAATCCCCTGCAGTAGGGACCTTTGTGCGGTGGATTCGATTTACAGGCATCGTGGCATCATTAGTACTACTGCCGCTTTGGTACTTATTTGCCATTGATCCTGCACTCCGTCCAGAAGCACTATCCTTTTTAGGAATGAAGGATGATACATCTTTACCTTTAATCTTACAATTATTTATTGCGGATATAGGGATCGAGTTTTTAAGAATTGCAGCCATTCATACCCCGACCCCTCTATCGACCGCAATGGGTTTAATAGCAGCGGTGTTGATTGGTCAAATAGCCATTGATGTTGGATTGTTTGTGCCGGAAGTTATTCTTTATGTGTCTCTTGCAGCAATTGGAACCTTTGCCACGCCAAGCTACGAGTTAAGCGTTGCTAATAAAATTGTACGCTTAGGATTAATGCTGCTTGTCTGGATTTTTCATGTGGAAGGACTGGTAATAGGTGTAACTGTATTAATCCTCTTTTTGATCCAGACGAAAGTCTTCAATAGTCCATATTTGTGGCCGCTTGTCCCATTTCGTCCAAGAGCGCTCATGCATATCCTGATTCGTATGCCAATGACGCATGTTATGCTGCGCCCAATGATTGTGAAAACAAATAATAGAGTAAGACAGAGCAAAACCGGGGAATGACGTTGCAACTCAATGCATGATTATGGTACAGTTCTTATAATTATGAATGGACTTAAGATCGGTCCTGCAAAGAAAGGAACTGAACCATGCATTACTACGGAACGTCATCTGCAAATGAAAAAGGACATTTAACAATCGGTGAAGTTGACACCATCGAGTTAGCAAGACAATACGGGACACCGCTATATGTTTATGATGTAGCATTGATCAGGGAGAGAGCAAGAGGATTTAAGCAGACCTTTGAAAGGCTTGGGGTAACCGCTCAGGTCGCTTACGCAAGTAAGGCTTTTTCATCGATCGCGATGATTCAGCTTATTGAAGAAGAAGGGCTCAGTCTAGATGTGGTTTCGGGAGGAGAGCTTTATACAGCAATAAAAGCAGGCTTTCCAGCTAAACGAATCCACTTTCATGGAAATAATAAAAGTGCCGAAGAAATCACAATGGCTCTTGATTATGGAATTGGCTGCTTTGTTGTGGATAATTTTCATGAAATGAATCTGCTCCAATCACTCTGTGAGCGAAAGCAGGTTAAAGCATCGATCCTTATCCGTGTAACGCCCGGTATCGAAGCACATACACATGATTATATTCTAACTGGTCAAGAGGATTCAAAATTTGGATTTGATCTTCATAATGGGCAAGCGCAAGAAGCGTTAAATCATGCATTAAATAATCAATCATTACATTTGATGGGCTTGCACTGTCATATTGGATCTCAAATCTTTGAAACAACAGGGTTTATTAAAGCTGCTGAAAAAATGATACAAAAACTTGCTGAATGGCATGAAGAGTATCAATTTACTTCAGAGGTGCTCAATTTGGGCGGTGGTTTTGGAATCCGTTATACTAAAGAGGATACACCGATTGCTCCCTCTAATTATGTGGAAGATATCATTGGGGAAGTAAAGCGCATGATGGGTGAAAAAGGACTTAATATGCCGGAAATTTGGATTGAACCAGGACGTTCTTTAGTCGGTGATGCAGGAACCACTCTCTATACGATTGGCTCTACAAAAGAAGTTCCGGATATTCGCACTTATTTAGCTGTAGACGGTGGAATGAGTGATAATATTCGTCCTGCTCTATATGATGCACGGTATGAAGCTGTTATAGCGAATAAGCCTGAAGCTAAAAGAGAAAATACAGTGTCAATTGCAGGGAAATGCTGTGAATCAGGTGATATGCTTATTTGGGATCTGCCGATTGCACAAGCTTCTCCTGGAGATATTCTAGCGGTATTTTGCACAGGGGCTTACGGTTATGCAATGGCTAATAACTATAATCGAATTGCCAGACCAGCTGTCGTTTTTGTCGAAAATGGAAATGCATCTCTAGTTATAAAAAGAGAAACAAACGAAGATTTACTCCGCTTAGATGTACCGCTCCATAAAACAGTTTGAGAACGTAGTGAATAGATGGATATAAAAACTACAGTAAAAATACTATGTAAACTGGGAGTGTAAGAATGCGGAAACAAAATATTTTTCTTTTTATTGCTCTTCTTATAATCGCGATTGGATGGGGAGCCTATTATTGGTTCTTTATTGTGGAATGAATGCGTTTCTACTCGGTTGAAATACTCACCCTTTTTTAGTATGATAAAGAACGATTGAGGAAAAAGTTAAATTTCCTGCTTGTCACTAAAAACACAATATCATAACCACAATGAGGGGTAGCTATGCTAATAAGATACAAAAAATCCTTTGAAAAAATCGCAATGGGACTTATGTCCTTTATGCCGACCGAAAAGGATTTAAAAATGCTTCAGCAGTCCATGAAGATGTATGAAGAGGAAAAGAACTGTCAGCTTTTTTTATGGAAAGAAGAAGATATTATCGGACTTGTTGGTGTTAAACTTGACGCTCATGAGGTGCTCATTCAGCATATTTCTGTTAGTCCGTCACACCGTAATGAAGGTGTCGGAAAAAAGATGATTAATGCGCTGCAGGACATGTACTCAGATAAATCGTTTATTAGTACATCCTTTACAGAAGGTTTCCTAACGAAGTGTACACAGGAAGAGCTTAAAATTGGAATGGATAATGAAAAACCACTGACTTAAAATGATCTGAACCCATAAAGCTAGCCTTGGATTTTAAGCAGCTACTTGGGCATGAGTACGGTATGGAACCGGGCTCATGCCTTTTAATTTTGGCTTAATCCGTTTGTGATTATAGTAATAAATGTTATTCACCCATTCTATTTTAAACTGCTCTATACTCTCAAATTCTTTTAAATAAAGTAATTCAGACTTTAATAAGCCAAAGAAATTCTCCGCTAGCTTGGTTTCTATCGAATATTTTGTCATAAAAAAACTACACCTCCAATTGTTAGCTTTGTCTAACAATTGGAGGTGTAGTTTAAAATAGTCAGTGGTTTTTGTGGATGTGCCGTTTCGCTAATTCGCTTAAACGCTCGTGGATAACCTCTGTTCGGTCTCTCTGACTATGTCGTTCTACGATCATCGGATTCTTCAAATCACTTATATCTCCCCAAAGAAACCCTCGCTCTTCACAAAGTGAGAGACAATGTTTCTCAAGCTCTCGGTCATGTATGGGTAATTGAATACTAATATAAGGAGTATGGGAGGCCATAGAGGCTCTTAATGACTGTAATCGTTCTAAAAACGTTGTAGCTTCAATGCCGAAAGAAACGATTTCATCCTCGTGTAAACGAAACTTCATTATTGCTTTATCAAGGGTTCGAAGCCCCCCGTTCATATTATTTCTTCGATGATGGTAGAGTGCTACTGCAAGCTGAATCCACCCAACCCAAATTGAATCGCGGGCCATTGGCGTGTGCGTCTTCCAATATTCTTCAAGAACCTCATGACATTCAAAGTAATCACGATCGCCATGGAAATGAACAAGATATTCTATGAACGCATCCGGATAGGACTTAGTCATTATACCGCCTCCTTTCGTAATTTATATACTAGCATAAGACACGTTCGATACACTACTAAGAAAAATACCAGATTGTAATAATGATTGCAATTGTCATTCCTGCTACGTCAGCTAATAGCCCAATTGAAAGGGCTCGTCCCATTTTTTTAATTCCTACTGCACCAAAATATACAGTAAGAACATAAAGCGTCGTATCTGTACTGCCTTGAATAATGGCTGCAGCCCTGGAAATAAAGTGCTCTGGACCATAGGTGGCAGTTAAGTCTGCAAGCATGCCGAGTGAAGCAGATCCTGAAATGGGTCTGATTAACATTAAAGGCAATAAATCAGGCGGTAAGGAAAAAAAAGAGAGGATAGGTGCTAATGCGTGATTAAAAGCATCTAAGAACCCCGAGGCGCGAAGTATATTGATTGCAACAAGCATGCCGAGTAAGAAGGGAAGCAAGGAGATGGAAAGCCGTATACCTTCCTTTCCACCTTCTGTAAATGCTCCGTATGCATCTACCTTTTTATAAAGAGCAAACAGTAAGATACACGAAATTAACGCTGGAAGAAATAATGAAGAAATGATCGCGAGAATGGACATTTCTACACCTTCTTTCTTCGCTTAGAGAATGACCAGAAAAGACGATCAAGTAGTAGGGCTGTTATGCACGATCCACAGGTTGCTAGAAAAGCGGGGATCACGATGTCCATAGCATCAAGGGCTCCGTGTGACATTCTTAAAGAAATAACAGTTGTTGGGAAAAGAGTAAGAGCTGCAGTATTCAAACATAGGAACGTAACCATTGATCTAGAGGGGCTATTTTTATTTGGATTTTGTTCCTGCAGCGCACTCATTGCTTTCAAGCCAAATGGAGTTGCAGCATTGCCAAGACCGAAGAAGTTTGCTGTTAAATTAGACATAATAAACCCTAATGCCGGGTCGGATGGGGATAAATCGGGAAAAATTTTTCTAAGCAAAGGACGGGTTAGCCTGGTAAGCTGATCTAATAATCCTGCACGCTTTGCAATTTCCATCATTCCAAGCCAAAAGGTGAAAATAGCGATAAAGCCGATAATAAGCTGTACAGCCTGGGTAGAAGCCTCGAACATAGCGGTATTCACATCATCAATTGTCCCATTAAAAATACTGTATACAATGCCAAAGAGAATCATGAAGATCCATATTAGGTTAACCATAAAATTTACCTACCAGAATTGGATTTTTTTGATAAAATTTTGCCACCAAGATGGTTCTGCCTCCCTGTATTCTTTGATTAAAGGCTCTTCGTACAGGATTTTATCTCCCATTTTCACCAATACTTTAGAAGACTGGTCCTTGTCTGGTGATAGCCTCGCTAAAATGATAAGTGATGTTGATTCTTCTTTTGTGAGGGGATAGTTAAATCCATTCACAAGTGTATATTGTTCTGTAGCAGATTGACCTGGAAAAGGTGGGAGTGTACCAGGAAATAGTATTTGTTTATTTTCGTATGTATGAAATCCGTATTCAAAAAGGCTCATGTGGTCATTCCAATCATTTGATGCCCGAAGGGTTACAGCGATTAAAGACATATTATTATGATTAGCAGAAGTAACAAGCGTTCTACCAGCCAATTTGGTAAAGCCAGTTTTACCACCGGATGTATGAGGATACATACCATTGACTAAACGATGTTTATTTCCCCATACAGGGTTGGGTTCAATACTTTCTGCTCGATGACTTTTTGTGCCAAAAATCGTTTTAAATGTATCATCGCGCATAGCTTCCCTTGTCAACAGGGCCATATCGTAGGCGCTTGAGTAGTGCTGGTCATCAAGATCTAATCCATGTGGGTTTGTAAAATGTGAGTTTTTCATTCCAAGCCGCTTTGCTTCTTTATTCATTAGCTTTGAAAATTCTTCTACTGAGCCGCTAATATGTTCAGCAATTGCGACTGCGGAATCATTTCCTGAGCGCAGCATCAACCCGTACAATAAATCATTCAAGGTAACCTTTTGTCCCGCCTTTAAATACAGGCTTGATCCCTCTGTTGTGGAGGCTGCTGCACTAATTGTCACTAAATCATTTAGGTTTCCATGTTTAACGCCTAAATGTGCGGTCATTATTTTAGTAATGCTCGCAATCCGCTGTTCAGAATGGGCATCCTTTTCAAATAAAACTCGTCCGCTTTCTGCCTCAATGAGGATCGCTTGAATAGCGGAAGGGGACGGGGGGGATACGGCAACTGAAGGAGTGACGAAAACATGAAGACCAATAAAGATTGTCAGCACCAAAAGAAACACGTTTTTCACCATATTCACCGTCCATCTAATCATGATAACAATAGCCTATGTGAAAATGGAGAACTCATGACAAAAATAAAAACCGGTTTCTTCCAGAGGCAGTTTGCCAGGAAGAAACCAGTTGAGATCATTAATATTTATCTATTTGTTTGCATCATTTTCGTGCGAAATTCCGTATCATAATATTCGAGCTCTTCACGGAGTGTTTGGAAGGGAGTTTCTAAACGAAGCAGTAATCGTTCAATGCTTTCTGGAAGCGCTTGTCTGAAGTGAATTGCTTGTTTCCCTGTGAAGGCAGAACGACTGTCTTCATACCATAAATCATTGTGCGGAGCGTAAAATTCTTGAATGCATTTATGATATACACCATAAAGGGTATGCTCAGCTGACGATGGTGAAAAAGGAGAGGACCTCATTATTATACTCGTCGCGTCATAGCCTTCCTCGCAATAAACCAACAGTCTTCTTAATCCGCTCATAACCCCTTTATAATACTCAATATCGCCGTTTTTTTCTGCTAAAAGTGATTCAAGCGTTACACAGTTTAGAAATGTTTCAAGCTCTTGTACAGTATGACCAAGAAACGTATAAGCGTCCTTAATTTTTGTTTGCACCAATTTATTAATCATCATGTCTCTCCTAAATTAACATTTCCTCAAGGCAGATTAGTTAGATGGATATCTGTATAGATCATACAAGGAGTCTCTCACATTACTCATTTGTTAGTGTATTGTGAAGGGATTTAAAAAACAGATCGGTTTCCTCATCACCCTCTAAATCCTTAACATCCTCCGGCAACGGCGGTAGCTCGGATAAATCTTTAAGACCAAAGTAATCGAGAAATTCGTCTGTCGTTCCGTATAGTATGGCTCTCCCTGCCCCTTCAGCTCGTCCTTTTTCTTTGATTAATCCTTTTGATGCGAGTGTTTGGAGCGGGCGGTCTGTTTTCACACCGCGAATATCCTCAATGTGGATTCTTGTAATCGGTTGACGATAGGCAATGATTGCCAATGTTTCGAGCGCTGCCTGGGATAGGCTGGAATTTGATGGGCTTTCCACAAGTCTTTTAATATAATTTGCATGATCTCTTTTGGTAGCCAATTGAAATGTCCCGGCAAGCTCTACAATTTGAATACCTCTAGAGGCATCACTTATATAGTTATTCTTTAGTTCACCCATCCATTCTGTAATAGCCTCTTCACCGATCATCAATACATTTGAAAGCTGTGAGGTATTAAGACCTTCATCACCAGCTGCAAAAAGCAGACTTTCTATAATACTTTGTGCTTCATGCTTGTCCAACCATTGTCACTCCTTCTATTGCCTCTACCAAGATGTCGGAAAAATTCTTGCTTTGCTGCACATATATTTCGTTTCTTTTCATTAGCTCGAGAACAGCAAGAAACGATACGACCATATGTGATTTTTCTGCAACGGGAAAGAGATCTTGAAATTTTCTTTGTCCAAGGTTCTTCCTGAGATCCATCATAATTTCTTTCATTCTTTTATCAATGGATATTTCTTGTCTCGTTACCCGTGTAGATAAGGGTTTTTGCAGTTTTTTTCTTCTCAGCAGCTTATGGAAAGCGCCAAGCATATCATAAAGGCTTACATCGAGACCTTCTGTTGAGTCAATTTTTTGTGTTTCATATTCCGATAAATCTAAAGGTGCTTTTGTAAAAACACTGCCTCTTAATTCTTCTTTTTCTTTTAGTTCCACAGCAGCCATCTTATATTTACGGTACTCAATTAGGCGTAAGACCAGTTCATCACGAGGATCTTCTTCTGTAAGGTCAAGCTCATCGTCATTCCATTCTTCTTCATGCTTTGGAAGGAGCATTCGGCTTTTGATCGCCAGAAGAGTGGCCGCCATTACTAAATATTCGCTTGCTACATTTAATTCAAGCACATTCATGGCGCGAATATAGAGCATATATTGTTCCGTAATATCCGCCATTGGGATGTCGTAGATGTCTATTTCCAACCCCTGTATCAAATGAAGCAATAGATCCAAGGGACCTTCAAATGCATCAACCTTTACACTGTATTCCATATGTATCACCATTATCCTTCTCGCATTGCTATCTTTTAGTATAGAGTATTTATTTGTGACTTCCAATAGCTTTTTCTTCACCAAATATTATGAAAAAACGTCACCATATAAGGGATCGTTGACTTTTTCTTGTCATCTTTTGTTTGCTTTTCCAATGGATTGTGCCATAATTCACTAAGGATAGACAACTCTTAAAATGAGGTGCAATGAAATGGAACGTTTACAAAAAGTGATCGCACATGCTGGTGTCGCATCACGCAGAAAAGCAGAAGAACTTATTCAAGCAGGCAAAGTGAAAGTAAATGGTACCGTCATCAAGGAACTGGGCGTGAAAGTAGGGCCTTCAGATAAAATAGAGGTTGAAGGAATCAAGATAGAAAGAGAAAATAGAGTGTACTTTCTCCTTTATAAGCCAACAGGCATTATATCGGCAGTTAACGACGATAAGAAGCGTAAAGTAGTAACTGACTTTTTCCCGCATGTTCAGGAAAGAATCTACCCTGTAGGGCGCTTAGACTATGATACATCCGGTTTGCTTCTTCTTACAAATGATGGGGAGTTTGCCCATTTGCTTACGCATCCAAAATATGAAATTCACAAAACGTATGTTGCCAGGGTGAAGGGGCTTGTATCAAGAGAGTCACTAAGAAAGCTTGAGAGAGGCATTAAGCTTGAGGATGGAATGACGGCTCCTGCGAATGCTAAAGTGCTGTCAGCTGATAAGAAAAAAGATAAAACAATTATAGAAATAACCATTCATGAAGGGCGTAACCGACAAGTTCGCAGAATGTTTGACGCCATTGGGCATCCTGTGCAAAAACTAAAAAGAGAGCGATATGCCTTTTTGAATCTGGCAGGATTAAATGCTGGTGATGCGAGAGAGCTGACTCCTCATGAAGTAAAACAGCTTCGAGCTTTGGCTGAGAGCGGAACAAAATAAATTGAATAGCAAGCCTACAAAAAACTACAATCTTATACAAAGATTGTAGTTTTCACAGTTCATTCATATACTAGCGACTGATTTCTTCAAGTAAATGCTATAATGACAATGAATGTTTGCATGACGAAAAAGTAGCACAAACCGTAAAGGAGGATCATCAAGATGAGCGATCGCAAAAAAAGGCGACTTATAATGCGGGTCTCGATCCTAGCTGTCTTGATTGCAGCTGTAGTATACACGCTCTACTCTACGCTTGCAGGGGATGAACGTTATCTCGTAAAGGCTGGAGATCATGCGCCTGATTTTGCCCTAACCGATTTAAATGGAGAAACCCATCGATTATCGGATTACGAAGGACAAGGTGTGTTTTTGAATTTTTGGGGAACATGGTGTAAACCTTGTGAAAAGGAAATGCCCTACATGGAAAACCAATATGATGTATTTAAAGACCAAGGTGTTCAAACCATCGCGGTAAATGTTGGAGAATCCGATTATCAGGTACGTAATTTTGCAGAACAGTATAATTTATCATTTCCGGTTGTGATTGATACACAAAAAGACGTCCAAAATGCGTATACAATTGGTCCGCTTCCAACAACATTACTCATAAATCCAGAGGGTGAAATAGTCAAAGTTATTACAGGAGAGATGTCCGAGGAAGATATCGTTTCTTACATGGACATGATCAAACCATAAATTAAGGGGTCTTTTGCATGAAGGAAATAAAATGTGAATGCGGCCATGTAAATCCTGAAGGTACAGAGCTTTGCAACGCTTGTGGCCGTGCGCTCACTACAGCAGCTGATAACAAAAAAACAAGTGATGTCATGCGTTATGAAGGAACGGCAAGGCGATCACAAACCTATAATGCTTCAGTCGTCGACAAAGTATGGAATTTCTTTTCCTCGGTTAAAGTGGGAGTATGGTTAATTGTAATTACACTAATTGTATCATCACTTGGAACGATTCTTCCCCAAGTGCTTTTTATTCCACCGCTAATTCCACCCGAGCAATACTATGAAGAACATTACGGGTGGTTTGGTAAAGTGTATTATGTGCTAGGCTTTCATGATCTTTACAATTCTTGGTGGTATATGCTGCTAATCGCTGCGATTGGTATTTCTATTATTATTGCAAGCTTGGACAGGGTAGTCCCTCTATATAAAGCGTTAAAGAATCAGAGAGTGAATCGGCACGAATCATTTATGAAAAGGCAGCGCTTATATACAGAACAAAAGGTAGAGGACCCAGATGCAGCCATGGCTGCGATTAAGAAGCAGCTAAAAGAAAAGCGCTATAATGTAAAAGAGATTGATAGGCATCTATTAGCAGAAAAAGGACGTTTCGCCAGATGGGGTCCATACGTGAATCATACAGGTCTAATCATCTTTTTAATCGGAGCTATGCTAAGGTTTGTTCCAGGCATGTACGTAGATGAGACGCTTTGGATACGCGAAGGTGATACGGTGGCAATCCCGGGCACTGACCAGGAGTATTTTTTGGAAAGCGAAAAGTTCGTTGTTGAATTCTATGATGCCGACGAAGATCCAGAGGTTTTTAACGCAGCAATTGATCGAGTTGGATCTATCGTAAAAAATTTCCAGACAGATGCGATGCTTTATAAAAGAGAAGAAGAAGGGATTGCTGGTGATCAACGCGAGCTGGAGCTTGTACAGCAAAAAGCTATTCAAGTAAACGAACCTTTAAAGTTTGATCATTTCGCGATTTATCAAGTTAATTACAAACTGGATGAATTTCGTTCTATGTCTTTTAATATGACGAACAAAGAGACGGAAGAAAATGTTGGCTCGCTCACAGTAGACCTCTTTGAACCGCAAAACGTTTATGAGCTAAACGAAGGCTTCCGTGCGGAGTTGATGGGTTATTATGCTGATTTCACAGGATTTGAAAACGGGGAACCTCAAAGCCAATCTCCTGTACCGAATAATCCTGCTTTCCTGTTTAAGTTATTTTCACCTGAAAAGCCTGAGGGTGAAGTGGCGTTTATTGCCATTCAAGAAAACCTTGAACCGCTCGGAGAAAACGAATACAAACTTAACTTTGCAGGCATTGAGACCAGAAATGTTTCTGGTTTAACCGTTAGAAAAGACTTGACCCTTTGGATTTTAGGTTTAGGAGGCGCAATTTTTATGATCGGCGTTGTTCAAGGTGCATACTGGAACCATCGTCGTCTATGGGTTAAAGTAACAGATGACGGCAGGTTATTGGCTGCTGGTCATACAAATAAAAACTGGTTTGGTATAAAAAAGGATGTAGCTCATGCATTTAAAGGTACTGGATTGAAAGAAATTACAGATCAACAAGAGATTGAGGATAACAACATAAAAGCTCGTGAGGCAGGGGAGGAGAATAGTCTTGACACAACTAGCAAGCATTAGCAGCACATTGCTTTACGTTGCCTTTGTGATGTATTTAATTGCGACCGCATTTTTTGCAGGATCAATAAAATCCAAAAAAACAAGAGAGCAACAAGTTGGGAAGAATAGATGGGCAACAATTGCCATTACAATAACAATTATAGGTTTTATATCACAGCTAGGTTATTTTATTACTAGATGGATGGCAGCTGGACATGCACCTTTAAGCAACCTCTTCGAATTTATTACCTTTTTCGGGATGATGCTTATTGCAGCGTTTATCATAATTTATTTTATTTACCGTGTACATGTATTGGGTGTCTTTGCACTTCCAATTGCATTATTGATTATTGCCTATTCAAGTATGTTTCCACGGGATATTAGCCCGCTTATTCCAGCACTGCAAAGTGATTGGCTTGCCATTCATGTATCAACAGTTGCTGCTGGTGAAGCCATTTTAGCCATTAGTTTTGTTGCAGGGTTAATCTATCTTCTTAAAGATGTAGACTTAACAAAAAAAGGGAAACAAACTTTTTGGCTTGAAGCAGTTCTTTATGGTCTAGTCATTGTAGTTGGCTTCGTTGCATCATCAACAACCTTTCAGCTGGCAGGCTATCAAACAGAGTTTACATACGTAAATACTGAAGAGCAGCAGGAAGTGGCACAGTATGGAATGCCTGCACTGGTTACACCAAATCAAGGTGAACTCCTGACAGAAGGGGCCTTTGCTTCTTCTATAGAGATGCCAGCTATTGTGAATGCTTCAAGGCTGAATACAGTTATCTGGTCATTCATTGTGGGAACCGTTCTATACCTGCTTACTCGTTTAATTTCACGTAAAAGCGTTTCAGCTCTGCTGCAGCCGCTTGTTAAAAGAGTGAACTTGAATTTAATGGATGAAGTCGGATACCGCTCCGTGTTGATTGGTTTTCCAGTTTTTACACTTGGTGGGCTGGTCTTTGCAATGATTTGGGCACAGATCGCATGGACTCGTTTCTGGGGATGGGATCCAAAAGAAGTATGGGCGCTAATCACGTGGTTATTTTACGCGGCCTTTTTACATCTTAGACTGACACGCGGCTGGGAAGGAAATCGCTCTGCTTGGCTGGCTGTAATTGGTTTTGTTATTATTATGTTTAATCTGGTTGCTGTCAATCTAATTATTGCAGGTTTGCACTCTTACGCTTAATCAACACACTATAATTGCCCTCACGTTATGTGGGGGCTTGTTTTCAATAATCATAATTTTGTGATCATACCATGCTTAAACGTCTAAGGAGGAAACGCAAAAATGAATGAAACAGAATATATATTGGTAGTGGATGATGAAGAAAGAATTCGCCGACTGTTAAGAATGTACTTAGAACGAGAAGGTTATTCCGTAAAAGAAGCAGAAGATGGTGATCAAGCACTCGAAATGGCAATCGAAGAGGATTTTGATTGTATTTTGCTCGATTTAATGATGCCGGGTAAAGATGGGATTGAAGTGTGTAAAGAACTACGTGAAGTTAAAGCGACACCTGTCATAATGTTAACGGCGAAAGGTGAAGAATCCAATAGGGTACAAGGATTTGAAGTAGGAACGGATGATTATATAGTCAAACCATTCAGTCCACGCGAGGTTGTGCTGCGGGTGAAAGCGCTATTAAGACGATCATCTAAAACAAATTATATACAAACAGATACAAAAGCAAAGGATATGATCGTATACCCTCACTTAGTAATTGACAATGACGCGCACAGAGTAACTGCCGATGGTCATGAGGTAACATTAACGCCTAAAGAATACGAGCTGCTGCTTTTTTTGGCAAAAAGTCCGGATAAAGTATACGACCGCGAACAATTACTAAAAGAAGTTTGGCATTACGAATTTTTTGGTGATTTAAGAACGGTAGATACACATGTTAAACGACTCCGTGAAAAGTTGAATCGTGTTTCTGAACAAGCTGGTAAAATGATTGTAACGGTTTGGGGAGTTGGTTACAAATTCGAGGTATTAGATGAATGAGGATATGGCGTAGTGTTGTAGGCAAGCTGTGGATCACTATTCTGCTGCTTGTCTCCTTTGTGCTATTTATTTTAACCATACTATTATTGGAATTTTTCCAAAACTATCATGTCGAAGAAGTAGAAGAATCGCTGACCTATGAAGCTGAAAAAATCGCAAGAATTATTGAAAGCTACCCAGATAGAGATTTAAGCTTGCAAATTGTGAAAGAGATAGTTGACGAACCAGTTTATGCAATCATCGTATTTGGCGAAGAAGGTACGTATTTTTCCGGTTCATCATTGCCATCCAATCAGAGCCTCTATAATCGCATCTTAAATGATCCAATGTTTACATCTGTTTTGAGGGAAAATAATGTTGTGAAAAAAGAACTGTCTCTTGAAAATGATATGACGTCTAATCGTTATGATAATGTGAAAGTTATTGGTGTCCCGATCGAACCATCTTCAGAGGAACAGGGAGCGGTGTTTATTTACCAATCCCTTGAGGCAATTCAAAAGACAACAGAACAAACAACAAGAATTATCGTTCTTGCTGCTGGAATTGCGATTATCTTAACCACAATTTTCGCATTTTTCTTATCTACAAGAATTACGGCTCCACTTAGAAAAATGAGAGAGGGAGCATTTGAAGTAGCAAGAGGAAAATTTGATACAAAAGTTCCAATTTTAACACAAGATGAGATTGGAGAGCTTGCAACAGCATTTAATCAAATGGGAAGACAGCTCAAGCATCATCTAGATGCATTAAGTCAGGAAAAAGAACAGCTTTCTAGTATTTTAAGCTCTATGGCAGATGGTGTTATCACATTTAATCGTGATCAGACCATATTAATTACCAATCCCCCTGCCGAACGATTTCTCCAGTATTGGTATCTTGACCAGGACAAGTCACCAAAAGAAGCTATTCCGACAACTTTTAAAGAATTATTGAACTTAGTAATGGAAACAGAAGAGGAGCAGAGTGGTGAAATTATTGTTCAAGGTAGGACATTTGTGACCATTATTAGTCCCTTGTCGAGCGATAAAGCGGTGCGCGGGGCGGTGGCTGTCATACGGGATATGACAGAAGAACGCCGTCTTGACAAGCTGCGTAAGGATTTTATCGCCAATGTATCACATGAACTCAGGACACCCATCTCAATGCTGCAAGGCTATAGCGAGGCGATTGTTGATGACATCGCCCAGAGTGAAGAGGAAAAAAGGGAAATTGCGCGAATTATCTATGATGAATCTCTTCGAATGGGACGACTTGTGAACGAGCTATTAGATCTTGCCCGTATGGAAGCTGGCCACATCACACTCCAAATGGATGATACACCCGTGTATTCATTCATAGAAAGAATTGTGCATAAATTCCAAGGCGTTGCGAGGGAGAAAAATGTTGAGTTGGCAGTTGTGTCGCATATTCCCCGCGAGATGGAATGGAAATTCGATCCGGACCGAATTGAACAGGTGATCACGAATTTAGTCGACAACGCACTCCGCCACACGTACGATGGAGATAAGGTAGAGGTGGTCATATCTGAAACTGCTGAAGGCTTATGTTTGGAGGTTATTGATTCAGGCATTGGTATTCCAGAAGAAGATTTGCCCTTTATTTTTGAAAGATTTTATAAAGCCGATAAAGCAAGAACAAGAGGTAGAGCAGGTACAGGTCTTGGTCTCGCGATAGTAAAAAACCTGGTTGAAGCTCATCATGGTTCGATCAAGGCAGGAAGTGAACTCAACAAAGGAACTACTTTCCGCTTTTATTTACCATAGGATAATTTATATTAATAAACTCTTTAAATAAAGCTAAAAAATCATGATAAATTCAAATGATGTTATCATAAGAAAACCAACTCTATACAGAGTTGGTTTTTTATGATTAGTTCTGCTAAACCTGCCTGTTGATTGCAGCACGCAGGCATTCGCTTTCCGCGGGCGGTCCGTCGCTCCTCGGTGGGCTTTCCCTTTGAATCGCTTATCTAAGCAAGCGTCTTACGCCTTACGCTCCAATCAACATCGTGCAAAAATCAATAATGATCTTTAACATAGCCTTATCATTATATAAATACTCTTATTTCTAAAACCATTGACTAAGATTTATTTAAAAAACGTTAATCGACAAATAGAAAATCTGAAGTATCTTCCATTTTATTTAGAGAAGAGATATAGTTGGATGTATGTGAAACTTTTTAAAGAATAATACGACAAATAGAGTGAACGGGGAGGAAAGAGTGATGAACTCCGTGTTTCAACGATTATATAAGGACTATCAGCAGGACATTTTTCAGTTTTTGATCTATTTAGTGAGAGATCGTGATACGGCAGAGGATCTTATGCAAGAGGTATTTATTCGAGTATTGAAGTCATATAAAAGCTTTCAAGGGAAAAGCTCAGAGAAAACTTGGCTTTTTTCGATTGCAAAAAATGTTGCGATCGATCATTTTAGAAAACAATCTACTTTAAAAAAGCGCATTCTAGAACATTTTGACTGGTCGAAAAGTGAAATTTCTGCTCCAAGCCCACCTCTTCAGGAAATTGTTGAGCAAAAAGAAGAAATTAGAAGGCTTTATGAATGTATGGACAGCTGTACAACCGATCAACGATTAGTTGTAATAATGCGTTATATACAAGAGCTAAGTATAGCCGAGACAGCGGAAGTACTTGGGTGGACAGAAGGAAAAGTAAAAACAACACAGCACAGGGCTATAAAAGTACTGCGAGATAAAATGTCTGAAGTTGAAAGGAAGGAGGGAGAAAAGGGTGAAAAAATCAATTTGGAGCGATGAAGAAATAGAGAACCTATTAAGAAAGCTGCCTTCGATTAAAAGTGAAACGAGAGCAGAAGATGTATATAATTCGATTCGAAAGCGTTCAGATAGAACCAGGTCCAATCAGCGCATATGGGCATCTGTTTTGGCAGGTTTAGCCACACTGCTGTTCTTATTTCTCGTAATTCCCTCTTTCTTCAATCTTAATGAGAATGTTCAATTATCAGATGTAAGCAAAGAGTCAGGATCTGAGCAGTATAGTAATTTTACCGGTGAAGACCGTTCAAATAATCAAGATAAAAACGCAGCAGATTATGAGATTGCAGATAGCTTCTCTGAGAACCTATCCGAAAAATCCACTCAGAGCACAGATGAAGCAAGCATTCAAATGGAAAGATCAATTGAAAATAATGATGACTCCACATATTCCATGATGCAGCAACCTGAAGTACCGATAGGAAAAGCGCTTTATGCAAATGAGCTGAATGGTATGGCTAATTTAACCGTTGGCTTAGTTACAAAAGATGGAATTGTTATTTCATTTACTTTTAAGCTGCCTGTAAGGGATGAAGGTCAAGATGCTGCTACGCTATATAATGAGTGGGCTGACAGGATCGATGAAGAAGGAATGGGATTAGTATCGTATCATCCAATGACCGGGAATTTTAGTGCTAGGGGAGAGACCATTTTTTTTACAGTTGAAAATGAAGAGCTGTATGGTCAATCTTCCTCTGCAGAATTAATTTTTCAAGAGGTACTCAAAGAATCGTTTATGAATAGTGGATATGAAAAAATTAACGTGATCAATCGAGATGGTTTACCGGCCGAAATCGGTTCGTTCGAAGAAATGAAGCCAATCGAGTTATCGCTGGAGAGCAAAGGATATTATATTATGAAGATGGAAAGTGGGAAGTACCATTATGTACCCTCTCATCAATCCTTTTTAACGTTTGATGCTGCCTTTGAAGCAATGCGTGAATCTCCAAATGACCGCTATTCGGCTGTAATTCCAAAAGATGTGACAGCGTCATTTGAAGAATCAGGAGATTTACTAAACATCTCATTTGATCAAGAACTCATCCCGGAATCTATGGGAGAAAAAGATCTTCTTCCGTTAATAGAAGTTCTTTTATTAACAGCAAAATCCTTTGGATATAAAGAGGTGAAATTTGAAAATGTCGGGCTTGATTCATTAGATGGCTTCCTTTTCACTCATCCGATAGCAGTTCCTATTGGGATAAATAAAGGAATCATTGAATAAGGGCTGACCAAATAGCCAGTAAAGCCAAAATGCCTGCGAGATGAAATTTACTCGCCGGCATTTTTACTTGTTATTTTAGTGGGAATGCATCAGAGAATTAAAGGGTGATGGTAGACGTGTTAAAGAAGTGGTTGATTTCTGCACTCGTCAATTCCATTGTTATAATAGGATCGATCAACATCTATCTCCGCTAGAAAAATTCGTGTAAGTATGACTGGCTTTTACAAACAGCGACTAAAAGATGAAGCTTTTAAAATAGAAAAACCGAGCATGGATTTATTAAATCCTTTGCTCGGCATCTAGTGAAGTATTATTCAAATTTTAATGCATCTCCATCAAACGGTTCGTCAGCAACCTTGATTGAATCAGTCGGGCAGCCTTCGAATGCATCAAGCATATCGTCAAAAAGAACGTCTGGTACTTCAACAGTTCCTTCGTTGTCGTCAAGTATGACAAATGCAATACCTTCATCATCGTAATCGTAAATATCTGGAGCAGCTGCTCCGCAAGCACCACATGCTATGCATGTATCCTTATCAACAATCGTGTATTTTGCCAATTGTTACCCCTCCTGGTCAATAAATCATTTGAAACGTTGTCATTATATCATCGTGAAATGTATCACTTACTATTCTAAAGTGCTTCGTTAACATTTTCAACAAAAAAAGTTTTTCCCACTTATCCTTTATGTTTACTTGCCTTTATATTTACCCTTCTGGATAGGAAAGAAAACCGGCAAAGATCGACAAATTCATGATAAAATAGAGTGAGATCGATTAGGTAAAGGGGTTTATTGATGACATACTTAGAAGCCATTTTACTTACGTGCTTTCGAGCGTTTAAAGGAGATCGGAGCCATTCAGCGGTATTTCATTTACTTACTGGTAAGAAGACGTCTCAAACCATTCAGGATGCCCATCTATATGAAGTTACTGAGTTTTTTCAAGTATTTCCATCTCTATCAAGGGAGAGATTTGATCATAATGTTAGCAGCCTGAGAGAAAAAGGATATTTGCTTGAAAAAGGAAAAGATCGTTATGATATAACTGAAACGGCAAAAATTCAGGTGGATGATTTTTTTTTAAATCATATTTTCCCGTCAAATCTCAAAGGTTGGGCGTATCATGATCAAGCCACCTTATTTTGGAGACGGTTAACGCTGCTTGTGCAATCATTATCAAATTTCAATCATGATGAACAACGGTTTTATCCAGTCCAGCGGGATCCGAACATTCAAGGGTGGGTTCGAAAGACCTTTAATAGCTGGAAAAATAACCGTAAACATTGGACAGAAAACTTACATAAGGAGCTTTCGTTTATATGCCATCAAGAAACATTTCCTGACAAACAAGACTGGCTTATTCACCAATTATCAGGATATAAGTTGGTTGGAGAAACGCTTCAGCAGCTTGCTATGCATTTTAATGTCAATGAAGACGAAGCTCATTTTCGATTTTTAAATATCGTTCATTACAGTATCGGAATCATAAATAATAACCCTCAAAAATGCAGGCTGTTAAGATATATTTTGCAGGATGGTATTGAAAAATCACTAGTTTTAACCTCCTCAACAGAGAAAACATATCATCTAGTAAAAAAGAACAAACTGATAAATGAGATTGCCCTCCTTCGTCGATTAAAAGAAAGCACGATTGAAGATCATATTATTGAACTGGCTTTAATGGTCCCTGATTTCCCAATTGATTCTTATGTGAATCCTCCTCTGCAAAAGGAGATCAGGTCTGTTGTGTCCCGTGCTAATCATAGTAGACTGCGGGAAATGAAAGAGCAGCTGCCAGGCGTAAGCTTTTTTCAAATTCGTCTTGTATTGGTTAAGGATCGAAGGGAGAATAATAAGTGGAAGAGCTACTTAAAAAAATATTCGGATACAGCTCATTCAGAGAAGGGCAAAAAGAAGTGATTAACAGTATTTTGCAAGGAAGAGATACTATTGCTATGCTTCCTACTGGGACAGGGAAGTCCTTATGCTATCAGCTTCCTGCCTATATGCTTAATGGGCCTGTACTAATTGTATCTCCGCTTCTTTCTCTTATGCAGGATCAAGTGGAGCAACTAACAGTTCGTGGTGAAAAAAGAGCGATAGCTTTTAATTCTTTTTTACCCTATAAAGATAGGAAAAGGGCACTTGAGCAAATTAAACAATATCGGTTTATCTTTATATCACCTGAAATGCTGGGTCAGGAAGAGGTTATACGAGCACTGCAGTCACTATCCCTAAAGCTTTTTGTAGTGGATGAGGCCCATTGTATTTCGCAATGGGGTCCCGATTTTAGACCTGATTACCTTCAGCTTGGTTCTATAAAAGAAGCTCTGCATAATCCGATAACTCTAGCCCTAACAGCAACTGCCACGGAGAAAATACGTAAAGATATTCGCAAATGCCTTCAAATTGATCAAGCTGATGAATGGGTTTTTCCAGTTGATCGACCTAACATTGCACTGTTTGTAAAAAAGTTCACTACTTTTTCCGATAAAGTAAAGGAATTGACAGCTCTCATAAAGGCAGTTCGTTCACCTGGAATCGTGTATTTTTCGAGTAAAAGAATTGCTGATGAACTAGCGAATGATCTAAATTCTAAAACAACAAAGCGAATTGCCAGCTACCATGGGGGGATGGATCAGGATCAGCGAATATTAATTCAGCACCAGTTTATTAACGGTCAATTAGACTGGGTTTTCGCAACAAGCGCCTTTGGAATGGGAATTAATAAAGAAAATGTGCGAACTGTGATTCATTTTCATATGCCATCGAGTATGGAGGCATATGCACAGGAAATTGGAAGAGCAGGCCGTGATGGCAAGGACAGTTTGGCATTGCTTTTTTATTCAAAGGGAGACGAAGAGATTGCAGCGATTTTATTAGAGCAGGAGCGACCTGCATTTCAACAAATTAAAAGTTATATGGAAGTGAGAAAAAAAAATCTGGGAGAAAACGAACTAGCTGAATTAATCGGGCTTTCAGAGATACAATTAAGAGTTCTCCGCTATTATGAAATGCATGTAAAAGGTTCGCTTGACTGGCCTTCCGTGGTTAACACACAATTAACTGACCGATTACAAGAAAAGCTTAGTAAACTGAATGTGATGAAAAGCTATGTGAACGCTCCATCATGCCGCAGAATATTATTATCACAAGCATTTGATCAGACAATTGCATCAGCATCTGAAAAATGCTGTGATCAGTGTGGACTTTCGGTTGAATTATTTTATGACGTTATCACCGAGAAATATACAAAGGCGTTTTGGCCAAATTGGCAGGACCGTTTAACTCAATTATTACGGGCTGATCTTGAATGAAGAAACAACAACAGCTGATTGCGCAAATGACAGGAGAGGAACTTTACAGACAACTTTTTTTCACACAAGTTTTACTATTCGTAATTGGCATCATTGCAGCGGTATTTACGTTTGATCATGTGAAAGAATTTTTAATCCTTCTAAAAATAAATCCAATGATTATTATTACAGGAGTGAGTGCTGGAATAGGGATCGTTTTAGCTGACCTATTCTTAATGAAACATCTGCCACAGCACTATTATGATGATGGTGGGATTAACGAAAAAATATTCTCTTCATTGAGTCCTGGGAAAATCGCAAAACTGGCGGCATGCATAGCTGTATGTGAAGAATTGCTGTTTAGAGGGGTTATACAAGCTAATTTCGGTATTTTATGTGCAAGTATCATTTTTGCGGTGATACATATTCGTTATTTCAACCATTGGTATCTAGCAGTAAATATTATTATACTTAGCTTTATTATTGGGGCAGTGTTTGCTTGGACACAAAGCCTTTGGGCTACGATTATCCTCCATTTTATTGTGGATTTTCTACTTGGCCTTGTTATTATGAAACAATCACTACATAAAAATAGAAAAGAAGGGGAGTCACATGAAACAAGACCCATATAGGGATCAGGCAAATAAGTCACGCCAAAAAATTGATCCAATAGAAAAGAAACAAGAAAAAGTCGAAGTTGAGAATGAGGCGCTTTCGAGATTAGAGCTGCATAGTCAAAAACGCACAGAAAAAGCGTCACAAAAAAAACCATTTCCTCTAATTAGAGTTCTACTGGCATCGTTTTTTTTATTGCCGCTCACGGTTTTCCTATTGTATCTGTTTTTCTTTAACTCTTCGAGCGGTGAAACAAATACAATTATTGATCAAAGTGACTCATATCAATTAGAACAAAATCAGCGTGAAAATCAATCGAATCAAGCAGCAGGAGATCAAGAACAAAATACAGAACCCGCAGATGAGGAAGTAGAAGATACCATCCCTCAGCCAAGCGAACAGGCCGTTGCCCCTCCTGCAGAAGAACAGGCAGAAGAATCAGAAGAAAAGCCAGAAGAAGAACCGGTTGTTGAAGAGTTGGAAGAGGTAACAGCGGAAGAAGAAGCTTTTGTTACTCATACCGTTCAGCCTAACGAGACTTTGTTTAGAATTACAATGAACTACTTGGGTTCCAGTAACAGAGTAAATGAAATTAGAGAGTTAAATGGCCTTCCGAGTAACGATATTCAAGCTGGACAAATTTTAAAAATCCCTTCTCAGTAAACACCTCGATATTTTTATGTGAAAAAGGAGTTTTCTGACCTTATGTCGAAGTTCCTATTATCAATGTAAATTTGAGGTGAAGCAGATGTTTGTCAAGGGTGCTATCGTTCCAAAGGGTAAATGTTATACAGTGCAAGCGCATGATCTGTTAAGGAAGTTCTGTCCATTTTTGAAGAACATCAAGTATAAGGATTACCCGTTTTAGAAGGTGGCCATTATGTTGGTGTAGCGACACGCTACCACCTCTATAAAGCCTTCTTTGAATCAAATGAGTCAAAAGAAAACTTTTATAAAAAAATGACGGCTGCCTATATAGTGACACACCAGAATATTTATTTGAATGGTGATGAAATATTTGAAAAGACATTGTATGAGCTGCAGGATTTCCCATTATTGTCCGTAATTGATAAAAATCGTCTATTTAAAGGAATTGTGACTCGATAGGATGTATTGAATCAATTCCAAAGTGCATTTGGAATGCATAAAAAAGGTGTTAGAATTGCGTTAACCTCAGTCGAAACCGAAGGAATAATTTCACAATTGGCTGATAACATACATCAGTTTCATGAATCCGTTATTTCTCTTGTCACCTTTGATGAGACAGATAAATTAGTTAGGAGAATTGTCTTGAAAATAGAGAAAAAAGATAATGTGGATCGTTTTCTCCAAAAGCTAAATAAATCCGGTTTTCGTATTTTAGATATCAAAGAAGATAAACATCGCAATCAACATCATTTCCCCTGCTCCTAATAGTAGGGGGAATGTTTTTTTACTGAGAAAATGTAAATCGGAACTTTTATTGGAGGTTAAGATGAAAAACATAATCAGCCTATTCTTAATGGTTTTGTCAGTTTGTTTATATATGGTGAAAGAAGCGTATGCTAAAAACTTAAAAATAACTGTGATCGAGTTAGACCGCTATACATCATCAAAGGAACTTTCTATTTTTTATCTATCTGATATTCACAGAAGAAAGCTTTCTGAGGAATGGTTACAATCTTTACAATTATCTGTTGATGCAGTGATGATCGGCGGAGATTTGATGGAAAAAGATGTTTCATTTTCTCAGGTTGAGCATAATATCAAGTGTTTGCGAAAGCTTGGTCCTGTATTTTTTGTTTATGGGAATAACGATGAAGAAGTCGATAAGCTTATGCTGCAGTCCCTGTTAGATCGCAACCATGTTGTAACGCTGCAAAATCGAGCTGTTAAATGGCATCTGGATGAATCTACTGCAATATGGATTGCAGGGGTAGGAGATATAAACTATGAAAAGGATGATTTATCAGCTGTTTACAAAGAGATTACGGATGATCTACCTGTCATCCTTTTGAGTCATGACCCAAGAATCCTTGATAGTATAACATCAGGCGGGAATCAGATTGATTTAGTCCTTAGCGGGCATACTCATGGAGGCCAAATCAGAGTTTTCGGATTTGGTCCATATGAAAAGGGCAGATTATTGGTCAAGGACAATACATATCAATTAATCAGTAATGGATACGGAACAACGCTTCTGCCATTTAGGCTAGGAGCAAAGTCTGAAGTGCATCATATTACGGTGAAAAATCGATCTTTGTTATAGTTGTACAAAGATTGTTTTTTTATATTTTAGCCTATACAAAGTTTACACAACCAGCTCTTCAGACTATAATTTGAGAGAAGTTCTAAATGAGGAGTTGGGAGACGTAAGATGGCTAAGATCGATGAAGGTAAATATAATATAAAAGCCGTCTCCAATATGCTCGGTATTCAGCCAGGAACGATGCGTGCTTGGGAGAGAAGGTACAATATGATTGTACCTGTACGCAATGATTCTGGTCATCGCTTATATACGGATGAACATGTCCGAATTCTTAAGTGGCTCGTTGATAAAGTCAATCAAGGATTTACCATTAGTCAGGCTGTGTCATTGCTTGATAGGAAAGAAATGGAACAACCGCATGATATTGTAGAAGAAACAATGGATCGGGCTGCAGCCATTCAAGACGAATTACTTGAAGCCTTGCTAAAATTTGATGAAAATAAAGCGCATGATTTGATTAATCAAGCTTTTTCCTTCTATACCATTGATAAAGTTCTCGTTGAAATTCTTGGAACGCTCCTGGTAAGAATCGGTGATTTATGGGAAAAAGGAATGATCACAACTGCTCATGAGCATTTTGCAACATCAATTTTACGATCAAGAATCGGAATTATGATGCATTCTTTTCCCCATAATGGGATTTTACCAAAAGTGGTTGCTGTGTGTGCCCCGGGAGAATGGCATGAGCTTGGACTTTTGATATTTACATTTTTTGTCAGAAGAAAAGGATTCGAAGTCATTTATCTTGGTTCAAGTATTCTTGAAGAAGATTTGGAGATCGTGATCGATACAGTGGATGCTAAGTTTTTATTTCTCTCTTGTACAATGAGAGAAAATATTGAAAGAACATTGACACTTATTGATCGACTGAAGAATGATAAGCCAGAATTAGCTATTGGTTTTGGAGGATTTGCAGTAGATTCTCTTCCGCAAAAACTAAAAGTAACATACGAAGACCACATCGTTGGTCAAACGAAGAATGAATGGGAAAAATGGCTTGTCAACAAGCTTTAGTTTTTCTAAGTGGAAAAGAAATGAATGTATTTTTCTCCAGGTGTTTGTGTTTTATAATGGTAAAATAAAGAAAAGATTAAGTGGGTTCATAAAACCTAGACTTGAAGTAAAAATTGGCAGACAACATAATTGAAAAGATGATAAAAATCCCCTATCATACATAAAATAGGGGATTTTTGTCTTAATAAAGCTGAGTTGCAGAGAGCAGGAGTGATCATGCAATGCAAAAAGAAAAAGTAATAATCGTTGGTGGGGGTCCATGTGGGCTTTCAGCAGCAATTGCACTAAAAACTAATTACTCAAATCCATTAGTTATAGAAAAAGGAAATGTCGTAAATACGATCTTTCATTATCCAACCCATCAAACATTTTTCAGTTCAAGTGAAAAATTGGAAATTGGGGAGATTCCTTTTATCATTGAGCAGCACAAACCTAAAAGAAACCAGGCCTTGGTTTACTACCGAGAAGTAGTAAAGCGAATGGAGCTTCGGATTAATCGTTTTGAAACTGTCAATCGTATTGCTGAACATTCCTCGGGTGGGTTTATCGTTAACACTTCGAAAAAAGATTATTTAGCTGAAAAAGTTGTGATTGCAACCGGATATTATGACCATCCAAATTATATGGGAATACCAGGTGAAAACCTTGACAAAGTTCTTCACTACTTTAAAGAAGCGCACCCTTATTTTGATACTGATGTGGCGGTAATAGGAGGAAAGAACTCGGCCGTTGATGCTGCGCTTGAACTAGAAAAAGCAGGTGCGAGAGTGACGGTTTTTTATAGAGGAAATGAATACTCAGATAGTATAAAACCATGGATATTACCAGAATTCGAGGCGCTCGTAAGAAATGAAAAAATCAGCATGGTTTTTGAATCGTGCGTAACGAAAATTGAAGTAGATCGAATCCATTATACTCATCAAGGTCAAAAAAAATCGATGCCAAACGATTTTGTGTTTGCGATGACAGGCTACCATCCTGATCATCAATTTCTGCGTAATATGGGTATAGAGATTGATGAAGAAACAGGAAGACCTATTTTTAATCCTCATACGATGGAAACAAATGTGAAAGGTATATATATTGCTGGTGTTATTGCAGCTGGAAATAATGCAAATGAAATCTTTATCGAAAACGGCAGATTTCATGGCGATCAAATAGCAAATGCAATTATAGCTCAACGATAGGGATGTGATTGTCGGTTGTACCCTCTCCTAACAAAACCATCTCGCACAGCTTGTGCGAGATGGTTTTGTTTTTTATTGTTCAAACATATTAGCGATATATTGCCGATTATTTGATTGAGCAAGACCAATCATTAGCTTCAAACGTGCTTTTTGACCGTTTAGCCCGTTAGAAAAAATCACACCCATATCCTTAAGGTGTCGACCGCCTCCTTCATAGCCGTATACGTCCTGGGCAATTCCATTAAAGCATCTGGAAACTAAAACAATCGGTATTCCAGCGTCAATCAAATTTTTAATTCCATCGACCGTCAGAGGCGGAAGATTTCCCTGACCCAATGCCTCTAATACGACGCCGTCATACCCCAGATCCAGAAGCGCTGAAAGTAACGTTGAATCCATACCCGCGTAGGCTTTGAGGATGGCCACCTTTTTATTAATTTCGGTTAGCGTATATTTTTTATCTAGCTTTGGAGTATGGTGAAAAATCACACCACCCTTTGTGACAATTCCAATCGGTCCATATTGAGGACTTTGAAAGGTTGATACATTGCTTGCATGTGTTTTTGTGACATTAACAGCAGTATGGATTTCATCATTTAGGACAACAAGCACACCTTTGCCATATGCCTCATCACAAGCTGCTACACGCACTGAACTAATTAAATTATATAAGCCGTCTGAGCCTATTTCATTTGATGATCGCATAGCCCCGGTAACTACAATGGGAATAGACAAACGGACGGTTAGATCAAGAAAATAGGCGGTTTCCTCAAGTGTATCTGTACCGTGGGTAATGACAACGCCTTGTATACCTGATTCAAGGTAGTATTTTTCGATCAAATGTTTAATCGAAAGCATGTGATCAGGAGTTATATGAGGGGAGGGAAGCGTAAATGGCGCCTCAATTAGCAAATTAGCATAATCACTAAGCTCTGTCGATTGTTCTACCATTAGATTCTCTTGCCCCGGCAAAACGGCACCGCTTTGGCGATCCTCAGCCATTGAAATCGTTCCACCTGTGTGTATTAATAATATTTGTTTTTTTGACATTTCTTTCCCTCCAGCGAGTTTTTTTACAATTATCTCTATATTCATCATTCACTTTCCATGATACGATGATAAAAACAGATTGAAAAGAGGCACTTCTATGCTTGCGATTATCTCAGCAGCAATTGCCCCGGGTTTTGCGCTGCTCAGCTATTTTTATTTACGTGACCAATATGAGACAGAGCCGATTAGAACGGTATTGCGTGCTTTTATCTTTGGGATGGCAATAACGTTTCCAATTATGTTTATACAGTATGTTTTTGAGAAAGAAAATATTTTTTCATCCACATTCCTTCAATCAATGCTTGCATATGGGTTGTTAGAAGAATTTTTTAAGTGGTTTATTTTATATGTTTTTATTTTTCATCTTGTTGATTTTGATGAACCGTACGATGGAATTGTTTATGGGGTATCCGTGTCTCTAGGGTTTGCCTCTTTTGAAAATATATTGTTTCTCGCAGTCCATGGATTGGAATCAGCATTTGGGAGAGCGATTTTCCCTGTATCAAGTCATGCTTTATTTGGTGTCATCATGGGGTATTATGTCGGGAAGGCAAAATTTTCACCAGCTGAAAGCAAAAGAAAAATTATGTTCATATCAATACTTGCCCCTGTAGGTCTGCATGGTTTTTATGATTACATCTTAATTAGTACTAAAAATTGGGTTTATTTTATTGTCCCCTTTATGTTTTTCCTATGGTGGCTTGCGCTTCGAAAGGTGAAAAAGGCTCATATTTTAACTGATTTGCATCATAAACAATTTCAAGAAGATAAAAAAGTTAGCTTATGACTCTAGATTATTCTAGGGAATCAGAAGCTAGCTTTTTTGTTTTTTGGATAACCGTCCGTATTGCTGCTCAAACTAACAGAAATAAATGTGAACTATAGAATGGAGGAATGATGAGTGAAACGATTAATCATTTTGTTTAGTTTGCTGATGATCATCTCAATGACTGCAGCAAATCAGTCATTTTCATTTAGCGGACAAGTAATCCAGCGAGGAGCATTTGGTGACGATGTAATTGAACTTCAATCACGGCTTCAATATATCGGATATTATGAAGGCCAAATTGACGGGGATTTTGGATGGGGAACATACTGGGCACTGCGTAACTTTCAAAAGGATTATGGTTTAGAAGTGGATGGACTTGCCGGTGGAACAACAAAGGATAAACTCGTGAGTGTTTCAGATTACGATAAAGAGTACGTGAAATCCAACATTGATAAAGGGAAAAAATTTACCCATTATGGCGGGGTTCCAAAAGAACAGCAGGTTTCAAATGAAGATTCAAAGCCTACTAAGTCATCAGCACTTCCAGCGGGATATTCTGAAAATGATATCAATTTGATGGCCAATGCTGTTCATGGTGAGGCAAGAGGTGAACCATATGAGGGACAGGTAGCAGTGGCAGCAGTCATTCTTAATCGTGTTGAGGACGAAGCTTTTCCCAATTCGGTATCAGGGGTCATATTTGAGCCGCTTGCATTTACTGCAGTAGCAGATGGCCAAATTTGGCTGACACCAAACGAAACAGCAAAAAGAGCTGTAGTGGATGCGATCAACGGGTGGGATCCATCAGAGAATGCTCTATACTATTTTAATCCTGTTACAGCAACGAGTAAATGGATTTGGTCAAGACCACAAATTAAAAAAATTGGTGCTCATATTTTTTGTCTTTAACGAAAAGGAGGAAAAATAAATGAAAAAAACACTATTATTTTCTGTTCTATTTTTTGGGCTTTTTTCTGCTGTAGCATGGGGAGCCTATCAAAAAACAGAAAAAGACATGCTTAGAACCCATGTGGAAAATCAGTATCAGCGAGCCTTTCATGAATTAACCTATCAAATGGATCTTCTTCATGACCAAATTGGCTCAACGCTTGCCATGAATACAGGTGCGAGTTTAACGCCAACGCTTACCGATGTATGGAGGCTAACATCCAATATTCATTCCGATATTGGCCAGCTGCCATTGGGAATGCTTCCGTTTAATGAAATGGAATCCTTTTTAACGAAAATAGGTGAATTTAGTTACCGGGTAGCGGTACGTGATTTAAAGGCTTCTCCTCTTTCCGACGAAGAATATAGCAAGCTTGAATCATTATATGCGCAGTCTGCTGAACTCCAAAACGAATTAAGAGACATTCAGTCAACTGTACTTGAAGAGCAGCTTGAGTGGGTTGGTGTAGAAAAGCTGATGGCAACCAATGATGAAGTTAAGGATAATAGCTTGATCGATGGGTTAAAAACTGTTGACAGTTCAATTAAAGGCTACACAGAAGCTAGTTTTGTTATGTCAGATCAAGAAACAGCTCAAAAACGAAGAGAACAATTATCCCATCTAAAAGGAAAAGAAATAAATGAACAGGAAGCAATTGAAAAAATAAAAGAATTTACAGGAAGCTTGCCAGCAAATGGTGTAGAAGTCAGTGAAAGCTTAAAAGGTGCTAACTACCCATTTTATTCTGTTTATTGGGAAAACGAGCAAGGTCATCGTGCAACGATGGATGTGACGAAAATAGGCGGGTATCCACTGTATTACATGGTAAACCGCGATGTTAAAGATTCGACCATTAGCCTTTATAAAGCTGGAGAAAAAGCCACTGAATATTTAAAGGAAAAAGGGTATAAAGACATTGTGTTAGATACTAGCAGACAGGTTGATCATGTAGCGCTTTTAACCTTTGTACGTGTACTTGAACCGGATCAAATATATGTAATGTCAGATTCTATCCAACTTAAAGTAGCCCTCGATAATGGGGAAATTATCGGTTTTCTAGGGATGGATTATTTGCAAAATGGTGAAAAACGACATACAAGTCCTCCAACACTATCGGAGGAAGCGGCCATTGAAATGGTTCATTCTAAGTTTGAGATACAGGAAACAAGGCTTGCACTAATCAGAAACGAACTGCAGGATGAAGTGCTTTGCTATGAGTTTATAGGGAATTTAGGAGATGATACTTTCCGAATTTATGTGAATGCTGACAGTGGTCAGGAAGAAAAAATTGAGAAACTGTAGGATTTCCCCATTTCGGGATGGAAAACCTCCTTTCGTCATGCCATAATAAGTGGAAGAATGATTATGGACAGGATGTGACAATCGATGCTTAAAGAGGGAATAGTCATAACGCTAGAGCCTATGCATGTTAATACTGATGAAAAATATAAATGTAGAGTAATTGAGGTAACTGATTCAAAAATATTTGTTGACTACCCTATAAATGTAAATACAAACCGTACTGTTTTTCTGTTAAAAGGCATGCAGCTGAAAGCAAGCTTTACAGAGGATGAGCGGGCTGCTCTTCTATTTGAAACTGAGGTAAGAGGGCGAAAGAGCGGAATAATTCCTACCGTTGCTCTCTATTATCCAGGTCATGATGAGCTTATTCGGATTCAACGCCGTCAGTTTGTTAGAGTTGAAACGGCGGTCGATGTGGCGATTTTAAAAGAACAACTTTCAATACGCACCGTGACGGACGATATAAGCGCTGGTGGGATCGCATTTGTTATGAAAGAAGCTGCGATGTTTAATAAAGGGGATGAGCTTGAGGTTGTATTAGTGCTGCCAATGAAAAATGGAGAAAACAACTATATTCGAACAACTGGACGCTTCGTACGCAGTTGGATACGTAACTCCGTGCATATTGGTTCGATAAGGTTTTTGGAGCTTACTGGTGTTGAGCGGCAGCTTTTGCTCCGCTTTTCTTTTGAACGGCAGCTACAACTGAAGCAAAAAGGGTTAATCTTATAGATAAAGTATAATTTGTAACAAATAAATTTTTGGCATCTTGCGATATGTGTCGCAGGATGTTTTTTAGTATTCGCGATTTGAATGAAATAAAGATGAAAAAAGCTTATCCACGGTAGGTTATGATACAATAATGATGAATATGTGATTGAAGGAGAATGTACGGTGAAACAACAATTATCAAGGATGCGTATCGCATTAGATGGTCCGGCTGCTGCCGGAAAAAGTACAGTGGCAAAAATACTGGCTGACCGGCTGGGATTTGTTTATATCGATACTGGTGCAATGTATCGAACGCTAACCCTTAAAGCACTGAAAAATAATAAAAACTTGGAAAATGAAGAGGAATTAACCTCCTTGTTGTTGAATACAAATATAGAGTTAAAGCCAGGTGTAAATGGACAGCGTGTATTTCTAGATGGACAAGAAGTAACAAATGACATTCGTTCGACTGAAGTAACAAATAATGTATCACTTGTATCAACACACGCTGCTGTTCGTAAAGAGATGGTGAGACGTCAGCAATTGCTTGTGAAAAATGGCGGTGTAGTAATGGACGGGCGTGATATAGGAACTCATGTTATTCCAGATGCCGAGCTGAAAGTTTTTATGCTGGCAAGTGCAGAAGAAAGAGCGAAACGAAGATATGAAGAAAATCTTTCAAAAGGAATCCATTCTGACCTTGAAATATTGCAGCGGGAGATCGAAGAGAGAGACCATCTTGATTCTTCAAGAGAAGCCTCTCCGTTAAAAAAAGCTGAGGATGCCATTGAGCTTGATACAACATCAATGAATGTTGAGCTTGTAGTAAATTCAATCATTGCATTGATCAAAGAGCGTGGGGGTGCCTCATGAACCTATATACTTTCGGAAAAGCTGTAGTGACGGTTATTTTGACCCCCATCTACCGTTTTGATGTGATCGGACGTGAACATTTTCCTAAAGAAGGAGGCGTTCTGCTGTGTGCAAATCATATTGACAATCTTGATCCTCCAGTGGTTGGGATGACCGCACCTCGGGATGTATCTTTTATGGCCAAAGCAGAGCTGTTTGACGCACCGATCTTAAAGCATATAATGCCAAAAATTAAAGCTTTTCCCGTAAAACGTGGAATGAGTGATCGTGAAGCGCTGCGAAGAGGTCTTGCTTTATTAAAAGAAGGAAACGTTTTGGGATTGTTTCCAGAGGGTACTAGAAGTAGAGATGGAAAGTTAAAGAAAGGATTGGCTGGAGCGGGGTTTTTCGCACTACGCTCGAATTCTGCAGTCGTTCCTTGTGCCATTATAGGCCCTTATAAACCATTTAAACGAGTTAAAGTAATTTATGGTGAACCGATTCCAATGGACGAACTGCGTGAACGAAAAGCATCTGCTGAAGAAACAACAGAGCTTATTATGATGCATATTCAACGCCTTATCGACAATCATTGATAAAAGTTCTCGCTTGACAAAATGTTCTGTTTATTAGAAGTTAGTTATATATTCTGAATTTAAGGTGATAGTGTGAGAATATTCACATTTAAATATTTCACAGTAGTCATGGATTAAGGAGGAGTACATATGACAGAGGACATGAATCAAATTGAATTAAACTCCCTTGATGTGGGAGATCGTATCACAGGTACAGTAACCAAGGTGGAGGAAAAGCAGGTTCTTGTTGATGTCCAAAACAGCAAAGTAGATGGAATTATTCCAATCAGTGAGTTGTCAAGCCTCCATGTTGAAAAAGCATCTGACGTCGTTAAAGAAGGTGACGAATTGGAGCTAGTCGTCACTAAAGTTGAGGAAGAGCTATTAGTATTATCGAAGCGAAAAGTTGACGCAGAGAAAGCTTGGGATGAAATGAAACGCCGTTTTGAAGCAGAGGAAGTCTTTGAGGCTGAAGTGAAGGATGTCGTTAAAGGCGGTCTTGTTGTCGATCTTGGTGTTAGGGGCTTCGTTCCAGCTTCTTTGGTAGAGGATTATTATGTTGAGGATTTTGAAGATTATAAAGGACGAAATCTTACATTTAAAATAGTTGAGCTGGATGAAGAAAAGAACCGTTTGATCCTTTCACACAGAGCTGTAGTGGAGGGTGAAAAAGCAGAACAAAAGAAAGCGCTGCTCGAAAGCATCCAAGCGGATGATGTTCTTGATGGAACAGTACAGCGTATTACAGATTTTGGTGCGTTTGTAGATATTGGTGGTGTCGATGGGCTTGTTCATATTTCTCAACTATCCCATCAGCATGTAGAAAAGCCGTCAGACGTAGTGGAAGAAGGACAGAAAGTGCAGGTTAAAGTATTATCTGTTGATCGTGATAATGAGCGAATCTCATTATCCATTAAAGAAACATTACCAGGACCGTGGACGGATCTTGGCGACAAGGCCCCAAGAGGTACTGTCCTAGATGGAACAGTACGCAGGCTTGTATCATATGGAGCCTTTGTCGAAGTTTTCCCTGGTGTAGAAGGCCTTGTACACATCTCGCAAATTTCTCACAAGCATATTGGCACACCTCATGAAGTGTTAACAGAAGGCCAAGAAGTAAAGGTAAAAGTGCTTGACGTGAATGTAAATGACCAAAGACTATCCCTATCGATTAAAGAGCTAGAGGAGCAACGCAGCGAGGGTAAACGAGAGCAATCCTATAGCCTTCCAGAAGAATCAAAAGGCTTTCAGCTTGGTGAGATGATTGGAGATAAACTAAAAGACTTGAAATAAAGGTGAGTTAGATTGACTAGAGCGAAAAGAAAACTAGATCATATTAATTACGCTTTGTCCACGGGCGCTTCTGGTGGTGCTGGTTTTGATGATGTTTTATTTGTTCATCAAGGCCTTCCAAATCTATCGTACGAAAAAATATCGCTTCATACAAAAATTGGCGAACTTTTTCTAAGTTCGCCTTTATTTATAAATGCGATGACTGGCGGCGGCGGAGAGATGACAGAGTCTATAAACCGTGACTTTGCCCTCGCAGCTAAAGAAACTGGGGTTGCTTTATCTGTAGGGTCACAAATGGCTGCTTTAAAGGACCCATCTGAAAGAAGATCGTACGAAATAACAAGAAAAATCAACCCTAATGGTTTAATCTTCGCAAATTTAGGAAGCGAGGCTACGGTCGATCAGGCCAAAATCGCAGTGGATATGATTGAAGCGAATGCTTTGCAGATTCATTTAAATGTTATTCAGGAGTTAGCGATGCCTGACCTGAGGGAGACCGTGATTTTAAAGGCGCGTTAGACAGGATACAAGACATTGCAGATAAGCTGACTGTCCCCGTTTTTGTAAAAGAAACAGGTTTTGGGATTAGTGGAGAAACGGCTGTTAAACTTTCTGAGACCAATATTTCAGCAATTGATGTTGGGGGCTACGGCGGGACTAATTTTTCCCGTATTGAAAACAACAGACGAAATCGAGGACTGTCATTTTTTGATGGATGGGGAATCCCCACGGTGGCTTCAATTGTTGAAACAAGAAGTTGTGCTGCATTACCAATTATTTCTTCTGGCGGAATTCATACTAGCATGGACATTATTAAATCGCTCGCTCTTGGTGCTAGTGCAGCAGGCTTAGCAGGAGCATTTATAAGGATCCTTACCGAAAATGGTCTGGCTGCATTAATTGATGAAATTGAATTGTTAAAGTCAGAGCTTAAGCTTATTATGACGGCATTAGGTGCCCAAACCGTAGATGATCTTTTATCTTCTCCGCTAATTATTTGCGGTCAGACACATCATTGGCTTTATACAAGGGGATTCAACCCTGATGAATATGCAAGAAGATCACTTAATACATTTAGAAACTAAGCAGGCTGATTTACTCCAAGGGGGGATTTGGAGTAAATCAGCTTTTTATTATGTTAAGGATAGATTGCGGGAAGCCTTATTTATTGATACAATTATGCGAGTCATTTTAGAGAAGAGAAGTCCAACTTCTTGTCTTCTTACGGTAGTCGCATGTGGAAACTTCCTTTTGATATAATAATGATGAATTGTAGAGAGTTGGAACATATAGAAAGGGTGAAACGTCATGGCAAAGCCAGTCGTTGCAATAGTAGGACGTCCAAATGTAGGAAAGTCAACTATTTTTAACAGGATTGTAGGAGAGAGAATTTCTATTGTAGAGGATATCCCCGGTGTAACTCGAGACCGGATTTATAGCTCGGCAGAATGGTTAACGCATGAATTTAATGTCATTGATACAGGCGGAATTGATATAGGTGACGCACCGTTCCTTGAACAAATTCGTCAACAAGCAGAAATTGCGATTGATGAAGCGGACGTTATTATTTTTATGACAAATGGTCGTGAAGGTGTTACTTCGGCAGATGAGCAGGTTGCAAAGATTTTGTATCGTTCAAGTAAACCTGTTGTTTTGGCAGTAAATAAAGTGGACAATCCAGAAATGCGTGAACAAATTTATGATTTCTATGCGTTAGGATTTGGTGAGCCCTATCCAATCTCGGGTTCACATGGACTTGGACTTGGGGACCTGCTGGATGCTGTTGCTGCTCATTTTAAACCGATTGAGGAAGTCTCTTACGGCGAAGAAGTGATTAAGTTTTCATTAATTGGACGTCCAAACGTAGGTAAATCTTCTTTAGTGAATGCACTGTTGGGTGAAGAGCGTGTTATTGTTAGCGATGTAGCAGGTACCACACGTGATGCGGTTGACTCACCTTATCAATATGACAACCAAGAATATGTGATTATTGACACAGCAGGTATGAGGAAAAAAGGAAAGGTTTACGAAACGACTGAGAAATATAGTGTCCTTCGTGCATTACGTGCGATTGAACGCTCAGATGTTGTTCTGGTCGTGATTGATGGTGAAGAAGGTATTATAGAGCAGGATAAAAAAATAGCAGGATACGCACACGATGCCGGCCGTGCCGTTATTATCGTAGTGAACAAATGGGATGCGGTTGTAAAAGATGAAAAAACAATGGATAAATTCGAACGTACCATTCGTGAGCATTTTCAGTTTTTAGATTATGCACCTGTAGTCTTTTTATCTGCATTAACAAAAAAGAGAATTCATACATTGCTGCCTATCATCAATATGGCAAGTGAAAATCATTCTATGAGGGTTCAATCCAGTGTTTTAAATGAAGTAGTGATGGATGCTGTCGCTATGAATCCAACACCGACTGATCACGGAAAAAGATTGAAAATTTTCTATGCAACACAAGTGGCAGTTAAGCCTCCAACGTTTGTTGTGTTTGTAAATGAGCCAGAGCTTATGCATTTTTCTTATGAAAGATTTTTAGAAAACCGTATTCGTGAAGCATTTGGTTTTGAGGGTACTCCAATTCGATTAATTCCGCGAGCAAGAAAATAAAGCCGTAGTTTAATGGAAGAAAGGAGCGGTCACGATGGGAAAATCTCAACGCGTAGCAATACTTGGAGCTGGGAGCTGGGGAACAGCCCTGGCACTTGTCCTGGCGGATAATGGGCATGATGTAAGACTATGGACACATAATAAGGTACAGGCAGATGTGATCAACGAAACTCATCGAAATGAGCGTTATTTACCAAATGTCGAATTGTCCTCTTCGATTAAAGGTTTTTATCAATTGGACAAAGCGATTGAAAATACAGAGATCATTGTTTTTGCTGTTCCTACAAAAGCCATGAGAGAAGTAGCGGAGCAAGTAAATAAAGTTTGTCACGGTTCAAAAACGATCGTGCATGTAAGTAAAGGGATTGAACCAGATACTCACTTACGTATATCTGAGATCATCAAGCAGTCACTTTCAGAAACGATCTTGAAGGATTTAGTTGTATTATCAGGTCCGAGTCATGCAGAGGAGGTTGTTCTGCGTCATCCAACGACTGTCACTGCTGCATCTGATCAAATCCAAGCTGCAGAAATGGTTCAGGATCTCTTTATGAATCAGCATTTTCGCGTATATACGAATCTTGATGTTGTAGGTGTTGAAATAGGGGGAGCATTAAAGAATATTATTGCTCTTGCTGCTGGAATCACGGATGGATTAGGGTATGGGGACAATGCAAAAGCTGCACTTATCACTCGTGGACTGGCGGAAATGGCCCGGCTTGGAACAACATTAGGAGCTAATCCGCTAACCTTTTCAGGTTTGACCGGTATTGGGGATTTAATTGTAACATGCACAAGTGTTCATTCCCGCAACTGGAGAGCTGGAAATCTTTTAGGGAAGGGGAAAAAGCTTGATGAAGTATTAGAAAGCATGGGAATGGTTGTGGAAGGCGTTCGGACGACCAAAGCAGCATTTCAATTAGCGCAGAAGCTGGATGTGTCTATGCCGATTACAGAAGCTCTATTTCATGTCCTTTTTAACGATGTAAGCCCTAAAGAAGCGGTAGATCAGCTAATGTCTCGAGTTAAAACAAATGAGATGGAGGACCTCGTGAATATCTTAGGTGAACATCATCAAACTGAGAGCAAGTAAGCTCTCAGTCTTTTTTGGATGTGAACGTTTTCTGAACCATTTATGAATTAATGTTCCACATATTTTCCTGTGATATAATTTGTTTTAAAAGGCTTTAGTAGAATCTTTATTTAATGCTTGTTGCAATTAGGTACAGGAGGGTATTTTAATGTCAGCGCTAATGAAAATGTGGATCTCTTTTGGTTCTATGGGCTTTATGTTTTTGGCCATTTTAGCAATTTTTTTCAGCCGTTACAAAATATCGAATCGCTTTTTTAAGTTTATAACTGCATTAATCGCTTATATTTTAATGTTTTTGGCAGGAATCATTATGTTATTCGTTGTCTTGAGCGGTCCGACATTATGATGTTGACAACGAGGAGTGTATGAAATGAAAAAAATAATGTTGCTATTCATCTTACTTTGTTCTGCTGCAGTATTGGCTGGATGTATGTATCCTGCGCAGCAGAGAGCTGAAAATGAAATACCTTATGAAGATCAAATTGCTGCCGTGCAGGGAGCTGTTGATCAATACCAAGAAGATTCAGGGGGTCTTTTGCCGATAAAAACAGTGGAAGAAGACACCCCTATTTATCAAAAATATATGATTGATTTTTCCATGCTTAAACCACGTTATTTGGCAGAACTTCCTGGTAATGCTTATGAGAATGGCGGAGTATTTCAATATGTTTTAACGGATGTTGAAGAAGATCCTACTGTTAGAATTTTTGATTTGCGTATACCGGAAGAAATCAGAACGTTAAATATTAGAATTCAAGCAAATAGGGGGATTCCATTTAAAGCGGCGATTGGTGATAATGTTTATAGCATTGATTATGAACAGCTAGGTTACAAGGAAGATCCGATGGCAATGAGTCCCTATACAAACAGAGAGCTGCCATTTGTGACAAATGGTGACGGAACAATCTTTGTAGACTATATTACAGATCTTTATCATGCCACTCAAGACATCGATGCAACCTTTGAAGAAGGACAAGATATCCGTTCTGTTTTGCTTGAGGAATCGATGTTTGTTCCTGCTTATTCAATGCCTTATTTTGTTGATGAAAATGGAGATATTGTTTACGGTGATTCGAGAGATCCTAGTTAAAACCAGTTATTCTTTATCGTTTGAAATAAACGATAAAGAATAACTGGTTTTTTTGTTCTGAATTAAGCATGTCCTCATACAATAACAGTGTGAAGAATGTTCGACTAGAGGAGGCGCTTAAATGGAAAAACAAAATGTATTTGAACATATAGCGGAACGAACAGGTGGAGATATATATATTGGCGTTGTAGGTGCTGTACGCACAGGAAAATCCACCTTTATTAAAAAAATGATGGAGCTTGCCGTTATACCGCTTATGACCAATGAAGCAGAACGAAATAGAGCGCAGGATGAGTTACCGCAAAGTGCTGCTGGGCGAACTATTATGACGACAGAGCCGAAGTTTGTACCAAATCAAGCAGTTCGAATTCAAGTTGTGGATGGGCTTGAAGTCAATATTCGATTAGTGGACTGTGTAGGCTATACGATTCCAGGAGCAAAGGGTCATGAAGATGAATATGGTCCAAGAATGGTTCATACACCATGGTACGAAGAGCCGATCCCATTTCACGAAGCTGCTGAGGTAGGCACCAGGAAAGTTATTCAGGATCACTCAACCATTGGGGTCATGATGACTACAGACGGCACAATTGGTGAAATCCCTAGAGAAAGCTATGTAGAGGCAGAAGAGAGAGTTGTAGCTGAATTAAAAGAGGTTGGCAAGCCTTTTATTATGGTGTTAAACAGCGCAAGACCGCATCAGGCTGAAACCGATCAGCTTAGGAAAGAACTTCAGTTAAAATATGATATTCCTGTTATTGCTATGAGTGTAGAGAGCATGAGAGAAACTGATGTACTAATGATCTTGCGCGAAGCGCTGTATGAGTTTCCGGTACTTGAGGTAAATGTTAATCTGCCTAGCTGGGTAATGGTGCTTGAAGAAGAGCATTGGCTTCGCCAGCATTTCCAAGAAGCTGTTGCTGAAGTGATCCATGATATTAAAAGACTTCGAGATGTAGACAGAGTTGTAAGGCAATTTGAAATATACGAACATGTACAAGAAGCAAATTTAGCCGGGATGAATATGGGGCAGGGTGTTGCAAATATTGAGATTAGGGCATCAGATCATTTATTTGAAGATATTTTGCATGAAATGATTGGAGAGAAGGTGACGACTAAAGATCATTTTCTGGAACTTATTCAAGATTATTCTTATGCAAAGAGAGAATATGATCATTTCGCCGATGCACTAAAAATGGTGCGACAAACTGGCTATGGAATTGCTGCACCAGCGCTTGCGGATATGAGTCTTGATGAACCAGAGATCATCCGTCAAGGTGCTAGATATGGTGTTCGCCTTAAAGCCATTGCACCATCGATCCACATGATTAAAGTAGATGTAGAATCAGAATTCTCACCGATTATTGGGACAGAGAAACAAAGTGAAGAGCTTGTTCATTATCTGATGCAAGATTTTGAAGACGATCCATTATCGATTTGGAGTTCTGATATTTTTGGTAGAAGTTTAAGTTCTATTGTTCGCGAAGGGATTCAAGTTAAGCTGGCAGTAATGCCAGAAAATGCTCGATATAAATTAAAAGAAACGCTTGAGAGAGTAATAAATGAAGGATCCGGCGGAATGATCGCAATCATTCTATAAGAGATGGATCGAAAAGTTTTAAAAGTTCTATGTGAAAAAGATTATTCCATTTGTTCGTGATAGAACAAATGGATCTGTGCCTGCAGCTATAGGGTTTTCCCGATATTTGTCAGCTATCCAAACCCTTTGGATAGCTTTTTACGTTTGTAAAAAGAAAAAATATTCTTAAAACATGAAGAGATTCCCATTAATTATTCAATTATTGTTGCGTATGCATTTTTTATATGATAATCTTTTAACAGAATTGATCTTAAACATTGATTCTATGGGCTTTATAGCGTGTTTTATCAAGATGTAGTGCATAAAACACCTTAAAAATGTTCACAAATGTAATGAAACTTACCCAAGAAAGTAAAAGCTTTGGGAGGAGGTGATTGATGTGAACAAGACAGAACTCATCAACGCGGTAGCAGAAACAGCAGAGCTTTCCAAAAAGGATGCAACAAAAGCTGTTGACGCGGTATTTGAAACAGTTCAGGATGCTCTTGCAAAAGGCGATAAAGTACAACTTATCGGTTTTGGTAACTTTGAAGTTCGTGAGCGTGCTGCCCGTAAAGGTCGCAATCCTCAAACTGGTCAAGAAATCGAGATTGCAGCAAGCAAGGTTCCTGCATTCAAACCAGGTAAAGCGCTTAAGGATGCTGTAAAATAAGTACATACCTTTTGCGTCATGGCAGAGAAGACCGCACAATGTGCGGTCTTCTCTTTTTTTGGAATACATAGCATAACCGATATAAACAGTGAAGCACTAGGCTTTGCGCGACATCACCCCATATGCTAAGATGAAGTGAATCTAAAAGGGTTTAAACTCGACTAATAGATGGTTTTAGGAGGAAACAGTGAATGACTCATATGAAACGAACTGAAGATAATAAATCAACGATATCAGATAAAGAAGAAAAGATATATAAAGTGAACCTTCCTCAAATTGAGGAGGCGGTCAGGCTTATACTTGAAGCGGTTGGTGAAGACCCAAATCGAGAGGGATTACTGGATACACCAAAGCGTGTAGCAAAAATGTATGAAGAAGTATTTGAAGGCTTGCATATTGATCCAAAGGAATATTTTAAAACTGTTTTTAATGAGGAACATGAGGAACTTGTTTTTGTAAAAGATATTCCTTTTTATTCTATTTGTGAACATCATCTAGTTCCGTTCTACGGAAAAGCACACGTAGCATATTTACCCAAGGATGGAAAAGTGACGGGCTTAAGTAAGCTTGCTAGAGCAGTAGAAGCAACTGCACGCAGACCTCAGCTCCAAGAACGTATTACTTCAACAGTAGCTGATGCCATTATGGAAATGCTTAGTCCCCATGGTGCGATGGTAATTGTTGAAGCGGAGCATATGTGTATGACAATGCGTGGTGTAAAAAAAGCTGGTGCGATGACGATTACCATTGCATCAAGAGGTGTTTTTGAAGAAGATTCTGTAAAACGAAACGAAGTAATCGCTTTGATGAAGTCATAAAAATCGCCAGTGAGCAAAATGTAGAGAAGGAGTCGTTAATCATGACCCATGGTAAAGATTTTGTTGCAATCAAAGCATTGGAAGATGGTGTAAGTGTCATTGGTTTAACCCGTGGAACAGATACCAAGTTTCATCACTCTGAAAAGCTTGATAAAGGAGAAGTGATGATTGCGCAATTTACTGATCACACCTCTGCTGTTAAAGTTCGAGGGAAAGCATCGATTTTAACAAGTCATGGAGAATTAGAAAGCGAATCGAAAAAATAGGTTCAAGTGCCATTAACATCTTTTATAACATTGGACAAAAAGGTCGGCAAAGAGGGTAACAGCTTTCTCCTCGATTGCCGTCTTTTTTCTCTAGAATTAAAAACACATTTAGTCGAATAGCATCATATCATTTGCTTGTGGTATAATCATATGTGCTGAAAAGAACACTTTAACACGATAAAAGATTCGTGAAAACGTTGGGAGTGGGGAAAAACCGATGAAGACAAATGAAATAAATCATTGGATGGAAGAAACGCTCCAATACATTGAAGATCAAATTCGTCACGGTTACCTCCAACAATCCATTGGCGCACCGTTAATCGATAAAGATCGACTGTTTTTACTCATTTTCCCCTATCAAATGATTGGAAGCTTTACGGATCTTGATCGATCATACGTTTCAACTGCTATGCTCATTCAAACAGCGCTTGATACTCATGAAAAGGTTTCAAAGGAACAGCAAGATCTGCTTCGGGTTCGTCAATTGACTGTGTTAGCCGGAGACTATTACAGTGGACTATACTATCAAATCCTAGCTAAAATTCCGGATATAAAGCTTATTCGGAGTATAGCTCATGCTATTCAAGAAATTAATGAACAAAAAATAGAACTTGCTTCACTGAACATGACTTCACTTGAGGAATTTATTACTAGTCTGAAAAAAATTGAGAGTGCCATTATTACGAAGTTTTATAAGCATCGAGGTTTGGAGCAATTCAGCCATATTGCTGAGGACCTTTTAGTACTCAAGCGATTAATTGGGGAACAAAGACTTTACGAACATGGGGAGTATTCAATCCTTTTTTCTTTCCTGCGCAATTATCTTGCACAACAAGGTGACCGCACTACGTCAGTGGAAGGGAAGGTTTGGGATTACTACGCGAAAGCTGTTGATGAGCTGAAAGAAAGTCTTGAGCAGAAGCTGCGTCTTTTGCCTGATCACATTCAAAGTGCGATCCCCTCTCTTTTCACTTTGTTACACTCTTCACCAGAACGTCCCAAAATTTATGCAGAGGAAGGGTAGCTATGCAACCGACTAAAGAACAGCGTGTTCACCACGTTTTTGAAAAGATTTATGGACAATACGATAAAATGAACTCGGTTATTAGTTTCAAGCAGCATGTAAGATGGCGTAAGGAAACAATGAAACGAATGAACGTTCAAGCAGGATTCTCTGCATTAGATGTATGCTGCGGAACTGCCGACTGGACCATTTCATTAGCTGAAGCTACAGGTACAGAAGGACGTGTAGTTGGTATCGATTTTAGTGAAAATATGCTAAACGTCGGTAAAGAAAAGGTGAAATCGTATCCGCAAATTAGCTTAGTCCACGGAAATGCAATGGAACTGCCATATGAGGATCATTCTTTTGACTACGTTACGATTGGTTTTGGGCTTCGGAATGTCCCTGACTATTTACAGGTATTAAAGGAAATGAATCGTGTGTTAAAACCAGGTGGAATGGCCGTATGCCTAGAAACGTCTCAGCCAACGATACCGATATTCAGACAAGGCTATTATCTTTATTTCCAGTATATCATGCCGCTTTTCGGAAAAATATTCGCTAAAAGTTTTCAAGAGTATTCCTGGCTGCAGGAATCAGCTAAAGACTTTCCGGGTATGAAGGAGCTAGCTGTTCTTTTTGAAGAAGCGGGTTTCAGCTCTGTTGAGTATAAACCATTTAGCGGTGGAGTAGCAGCCATGCATATGGGATTTAAAAAAGTAGTATCGAAGTAAAAAATGTGTAGCTAGGTGGAAATCGAATGAAACTGAAAATGCTTTATTCGTTTCTAAAAACGGATATAGAAGAGATCGAAAAAGAATTAAATATGGCAATTGATTCAGATACGGCCTTATTGAAGGATGCATCTCTTCACCTATTGGAGGCAGGGGGGAAACGAATTCGTCCGGTTTTTGTATTACTCTCAGCGAAAACAGGAGAATACGATATACACGTGGTCAAAAATGTAGCAGTAGCCTTAGAGTTAATCCATATGGCATCGCTTGTGCATGACGATGTCATTGATGATGCAGAGATTAGACGTGGCAGAACAACAATTAAAGCTGAATGGAATAATCAGGTGGCGATGTACACCGGAGATTACATGTTTGCTAGAGCATTGGATTATATGACTGAAATTGAGCAGCCAATTGCGCATCAAATCTTGTCTAACGCGATCGTTGAGCTTTGTATCGGGGAGATTGCGCAAATTCAGGATAAATATCGTTTCGATCAAAATCTACGAGATTATTTAAGGCGCATTAAGCGTAAAACGGCCCTCCTTATCGCCGTAAGCTGTCAGCTAGGTGCAGTCTCGGGAAAGGTTTCTCCTGATGTACACGAGCGCTTATTTCGTTTTGGTTATTATGTAGGGATGGCTTATCAGATTACAGATGATATTCTTGATTTCACCTCTACAGAAGAAGAGCTTGGGAAGCCAGCAGGAGGAGACCTTTTGCAAGGAAATGTAACATTGCCTGCTTTATATGCACTTGAAAATCCTGCGTTAAGGAAAAGGATAGAGCGTGTTCATGATGTAATGCCGAGGGGTGAACTAGAGTCGATTATTTCTTTAATTATCTCCTCCGGTGCAGTTGAACGGGCAAGTGAATTAAGTCAGCGCTATTTGAAAAAGGCATTGATAGAGCTGGACGAGCTCCCCTCTTCTCGGGCAAAAAAATCACTTCGTGACATTGCATTATTTATCGGAAAAAGAAAGTATTAATTTGTAATGAAAACGTTGCCAAATACCTTGATGAATGTTACTCTTTTAAGGGGCCTTTAAGGGGTTATTTATACATAATTGGGGGGATGGGACGTGGAGAAAACGTTTTTAATGGTTAAACCAGACGGTGTACAACGAGGATTAATTGGAGAGATTGTCGCTCGTTTTGAGAAAAAGGGTTTTAAATTAGCTGGTGCCAAGCTAATGATCATTTCTGATGAACTTGCTAAGGAGCACTACGGAGAGCATACTGAGCGTCCATTTTTTGGTGAGTTGGTTGATTTTATTACGTCAGGACCTATATTTGCAATGGTGTGGGAAGGTGAAGATGTAGTAAAAACCGCTCGTCAAATGATGGGATCAACAAAGCCGAGTGAAGCACAGCCTGGCACCATACGCGGTGATTTTGGCTTAACCGTCGGTAAAAATATCATTCATGGTTCTGATTCACTTGAAAGTGCAGAGCGAGAAATTGCCTTGTTTTTCGGTAATGATGCATTTGTTGCTTATGAAAGAGCAGCCGACCAGTGGATCTACTAACAAAACAGCGCCTTAACAGGTGCTTTTTTTATTTATATAAAACTTTTAGGAGTATTGTAAAATAGATAGCGTGTATAAGCTTTTTTTTCTATACTATTACTATAGGATTATTTAAATATAAATGAGGGATGTTACCGGTGTCAGATGAGTATATCGAGTTTATTCATTCAATAAAACAAAAAACAGGCATTGACTTGTCACTTTATAAAGAAGCTCAAATGAAACGAAGGCTGACTTCTCTATACGAAAAACAAGGCTTCAAGACATTTATGGAATTTTATCAAGCCATGACAAAGGATAAAAAAGTATTAAACGATTTTTTGGATCGAATGACGATCAATGTATCTGAATTCTATCGAAACGGAAAACGCTGGGAAGTGCTTCAGCAAAAAATATTGCCTTCACTAATGAAGAACGGACGAAAGCTCAAAGTTTGGAGCGCGGCCTGTTCAACTGGTGAGGAGCCCTATTCACTTGCGATGGTACTATCGCAATTTATGTCGTTATCAGAAATTTCAATTTTAGCCACAGACTTAGATGCAAATGCGATCGAGAAGGCGAAAATTGGCTTATACACTGAGCGCGCATTAGCTGAGGTTCCTATTAAAATAAAACAAACGCATTTTACAGAGCAAGGAGCATTTTATAAAGTGTCTGATGAAGTAAAACGTACGGTAAGCTTTCGTCAGCACAATTTATTAAATGATCCCTTTGACAAACAATTCGATTTAATTGTTTGTCGTAACGTGATGATTTATTTCACTGATGAAGCAAAGGATATCCTTTATCGTAAATTTAGCGATGCCTTGCGTCCTGGTGGGGTGTTTTTTGTTGGGAGTACAGAGCAAATATTCAATCCTTCTGTATACAAGTTGGAAACGGCAGATACCTTCTTTTACAGAAAACAAGTGTAATTTAAACAGTTGGACACGTTTGCGCTTCACTGTCCTTTTATTTTAAAAGATGAGTAAACATGCATGGATTGACTAACACTTTTATAGAAAGTATGATATATTGTATCAAAATTGCTTTAACGAGTTGAAGGGAGAAAGTGATATGAGATATTTAACTGCAGGAGAATCACATGGGCCTCAATTAACAACAATTATTGAAGGGCTCCCAGCGGGCTTATCCCTTGTATCTGATGATATTAATCAGCATCTGGCACGAAGACAGAAGGGTTACGGCAGAGGAAGAAGAATGCAAATTGAAACAGACCAAGCACAAATCATGAGTGGAGTTCGGCATGGTAAAACGCTTGGATCCCCTGTAGCGCTTGTTGTTGAAAATAATGATTGGAAACACTGGACAAAGATAATGGGGGCTGAACCCCTTGATGATACGGATGCCGACGAAATTAAAAGAAAAGTGACAAGACCTCGACCAGGACATGCGGATTTAAACGGTGGTATTAAATATGGTCATCGAGATATGAGAAACGTTTTAGAACGTTCATCAGCTCGTGAAACAACTGTTCGAGTAGCAGCGGGTGGTGTAGCTCAAAAGCTGCTAGCTGACCTTGGAATTACAATTTCCTGTCACGTAAAAGAAATTGGCGGTGTAATGGCTGACACATCAAAAGTATTATCTGTGGCTGAAATTAAAGAGCTTTCAGAAAAAAGTGAGGTACGATGTGTTGATCCATTAGCTTCTGAAAAAATGAAAGAGGCAATTGACAATGCTAAGAAAAATGGAGATTCAATTGGCGGCGTTGTAGAAGTGGTTGTTGAAGGGATGCCAGCGGGTGTCGGTAGCTATGTACATTACGACCGTAAGCTTGACGCAAAGCTAGCTGCTGCCATTATGAGTATTAATGCGTTTAAAGGAGTAGAGTTCGGTCTTGGTTTTGAAATGGCTAGATTACCTGGAAGTCAGGTCCATGATGAAATAATCTGGTCTGAAGAAGAAGGTTATACACGCAAGTCCAATCGCCTAGGCGGGTTTGAAGGCGGTATGACTACTGGGATGCCAATAGTAGTAAGAGGTGTTATGAAGCCGATACCAACGCTGTATAAGCCGCTTGAAAGTGTTGATATTGAAACAAAAGAAACGTTTACAGCCAGTATTGAGCGTTCTGACAGCTGTGCGGTACCAGCTGCAGCAGTAGTTGCAGAGGCTGCCATTGCATGGGAGCTGGCGTGTGCGATAACGGAACAGTTTGAAAGTGACCGTATGGAACAGCTTCAAGTCTCGATCGCGCAATATCGAGAATATACTAAGGAGTTTTAATATGGATATTATCGAAGTTCATGCAGGTGAAGCGACTTACCCGGTCGAGATAGGTGAAAATGTACTACTTTCATTACCATCCCGTGTAGCTTCTTTAACACCTGCTGTGACATCCGTTTTCTATATTGTCGATAAAGCTGTGTATGATCAATATGAAGGCCGGATTAAAGAACATGTACCTAACCATCAGCATGTGTTTTGGCATGTTATTCCGGCAGGAGAAGCAGCCAAAACCTTTGATGTATATCAACAATGCTTAGGTGCCGCACTAGAAGCAGGCTTGGACCGACATTCTTTAATTATTGCATGTGGCGGCGGGGCGACTGGAGATCTTGCTGGCTTTGTTTCTGCGACCTATATGAGAGGCATTCGATTTATTCAGCTTCCGACTACCATTTTAGCTCATGATAGTGCAGTCGGCGGGAAGGTAGCGATTAATCATCCTTTAGGGAAGAATATGGTGGGGAGCTTCCATCAGCCGTCCGCTGTTCTGTATGACTTATCATTTCTTCGTACGCTTCCAATTAAAGAGGTGAGATCAGGCTTTGCTGAAGTAATCAAGCATGCATTGATTGCAGATCCTGCATTTCTAGAAGAACTAATGAAAAATCTTTCTACGCTTGAGGATATCGAACCTTCATTTTTAGCTTATTGTCTAAAAAAAGGTGTTCAGATTAAATCTGAGATTGTACGTCAGGACGAAAGAGAAACCGGAGTACGTGCCTATTTGAATTTTGGTCATACATACGGGCATGCAATTGAAGCTGCTGCTGGGTACGGGAAATGGACCCATGGAGAAGCTATTATGGTCGGTGTGGTTTATGCGTTATATATCAGTAAACAAGTTAATCACTGTGACTTTAATGTTTCGCTGTTTATCGATTGGATTCAGAGGCTAGGATATACTTTATCCATACCAGAAGAACTTTCTTTCACTAAATTATATGATCGTATGGCGCAGGATAAAAAAACCATTGCGAATGAAATACGATTTGTTTTGCTGGAAGAAACAGGGGTACCTCACCTGAAAAAAGTCACAAAAGAGCTATTGGAAGAAGCGGATCGCTTCATTCGTCAAATTGGAAGGGAGGAATAAAATGATTCGCGGAATACGTGGTGCGACAACGGTATTGGAAGATCGTGAAGATTTGATCCTTACAGCAACAGAAAACCTTTTAAAAGAGTTAATTGAGGAGAACAGCATTAAACCGGAGAATATAGCTTCCTTATTTATTTCAGTAACACCTGACCTCACAACGGCCTTTCCTGCCAAAGCTGTTCGTCATTTTTCGAACTGGGATTTTGTTCCGATTATGTGCATGCAAGAAATTCCGGTACAAGGCGGGCTTCCACTATGTATTCGTATCATGGTGCATGTAAATACAGCTAAGCCTCAGGATGAAATCAATCATATTTATCAAGAACAAGCGATTGTTTTAAGACCAGATTTAGCGAATACTAAGTCTAGCAAATAATCTGTTAAGTAAGGACAGAATATCGTAGGTAAATATTTTATTATTGTAATGAGGTGTAATCAATGCAATGGAAAAAGCAAATCCGTAATTTAACACCGTATAAACCTGGGAAACCAGCGGCTGAAGTGAAAAAGGAATTTGGTTTAGATAATATCGTAAAGCTTGCATCAAATGAAAATCCATTTGGTTTTTCTCCTAAGATTGATGATTGGTTTAAAGAAAATGGCGTTAATCATGCTATTTATCCAGATGGGTATGCGACTAAGTTGCGTGATTCACTCGCTGGATTTTATCATTTGCAGCCAAAGCAATTTATTTTTGGAAATGGTTCTGACGAGATTATCCAAATCATCTCCCGTGCGCTGCTTGAACCAGGTAAAAATACGATTATGCCTGTACCAACCTTTCCTCAGTATCGCCATAATGCCATCATTGAAGGGGCGGAAGTAATTGAAATTCCGCTAATAAAGGGAGAGCATGATCTCAAGAATATGCTTACTTCAATTAATGAGCAAACAGCGGTTCTTTGGTTGTGTAGCCCGAATAACCCTACAGGCACGTATATTAATAACGATGATTTACGTGACTTTCTTAACAAGGTTCCTTCTCATGTCTTAATTGTCTTAGATGAAGCCTACTATGAATATGTGATTGCACCAGATTATTATGATGCGGTTGCACTTATAAGTGAATATCCTAACTTGCTTGTTACTCGTACTTTTTCAAAGGCATACGGTTTAGCTGGATTTCGCGTAGGTTATGGTATGGCATCTGAAGAGCTGATTCAAACGATTGAACCTGTACGTGAACCATTTAACACGAATGTATTGGCTCAGGTTTCAGCAGAAATCGCAGTATCTGACCAGTCGTTTGTCAGCGAATGCCGAATGGCTAATCGAAAAGGCTTAGCACAATACTACACTTTTTGTGATGAGTTAGCGCTTGAATATTATCCATCTCAAGGGAATTTTATTTTAATTGATTTCAAACGTGATGCAGATGAGCTGTTTCGAGCATTATTACAGCAAGGGTTTATCGTGCGAAGTGGACAAGCACTGGGATTTCCAACTTCCCTAAGAATTACAGTTGGATCCACTGAGCAAAATTCAAGAATTATAGAAGTCTTAAAAGAGTTACTTCAGCAGTAAAAGGTGTGGTGAGATGAAAGGTACAGTCGTAATCGTAGGACTAGGTTTAATTGGCGGTTCACTAGGTTTGGCAATCCGACGGGAGCATCCTGATGCAACCATTATTGGTTATGACCGAAATGAAAAAGAGATGCGTCTTGCAAAAGCGATGGACGTGATTACAAAAGAATCTATTTCCTTAAAAGAGGATGTAAAGAAAGCAGATATGATCTTATTATGTACACCTGTCACTCAAACAGAACGCCTTATAGCTGAAATGAGCACCTGGGTAATTTCTCCTCAGGCGATTATATCTGATGTGGGAAGTACAAAAAAACGTATTATGCAGGAAGCAAATGCATTTTCTCGAAAAGGGCTTTCATTTATTGGAGGTCATCCAATGGCTGGCTCTCATAAAAGCGGCGTTTCTGCGGCCAAAGCCATTCTATTTGAGAACGCATTTTATCTGCTCACACCTGAACCATCCGTTGACAAAGAAGCCGTTGACACATTAAAAGCCTGGTTATCTGGCACGAAAGCTAAGTTTCTAATTGTTGAACCATCCGCACATGATGAAATTACCGGAATGGTTAGTCACTTTCCGCATATCGTCGCATCATCATTGGTTCATCAAGTGAAAAAATATCACCAGCAACAGCCGCTTGTTTCTAGCTTAGCGGCAGGGGGTTTTAGAGATTTATCAAGAATTGCTTCGTCTGATCCAACCATGTGGCGGGATATAACGATGCATAATTTGGATGTTTTGCGCGAGCTTCTAATTCAATGGCAGGAAGAAATGTCTCATGTTGTAGAACTGCTTGATGAACAAAATAGTGAAGCGATCTACAATTACTTTGAAGAAGCGAAACAGTTTCGGGATAATATGCCAATTTTACATAAAGGGGCGATCCCCTCATTTTATGACCTATTCGTTGATGTGCCTGATTATCCTGGGGTCATTTCTGAAATAACTGGTCTACTTGCCCGTGAAGCAATAAGTATCGTAAACATACGTATAATGGAAACAAGAGAAGATATTTATGGTGTCCTTTCTATTAGTTTTCAAACAGAAGAAGATCGGCGTCGAGGAGAAGCCTGTATTACAACAAAAACACCATACGAAGTATTTATTGTCTAAACCGAGGTGAATGAAATGAATGGTAAAACGATTTTATATAAAGATAAACAAATAAATGGGACCATACGTGTGCCTGGTGATAAATCAATTTCCCATCGATCTATTATGTTTGGAGCTCTTGCTGAAGGGACGACAACCATTCGTGGCTTTCTTAAGGGAGAGGACTGTTTGAGCACGATCGATTGCTTTCGTAAAATGGGGATTGAAATAGATGAAAATGAGGATACCATTGTTGTTCACGGAAAAGGCTGGAATGGCTTAAAAGAGCCTTCTGCTATACTTGATGTGGGAAATTCAGGCACAACAACACGTTTATTACTGGGTATTTTGGCGGGACGTCCATTCCATTCTGTTCTTATTGGAGACGAATCGATCGGAAAACGTCCGATGAAACGTGTTACCAACCCACTGCGTGAAATGGGCGCGAAAATTGATGGGCGAGAAGATGCACAATTCACACCAATATCTATTCGTGGCGGGAACCTTCAAGCCTTTAACTATACAATGCCTCATGCCAGTGCACAGGTGAAATCTGCTGTAATCTTTGCGGGTCTACAAGCGGAAGGCACCACAACCATTGTAGAACCGGAGAGGACGCGGGATCATACTGAGCAAATGATCAAGCAATTTGGCGGGGAAGCATCAAGAGACGGCAATGTGATCACGGTAAGGGGAGGGCAAACCTTTACTGGACAAGAGGTTAATGTTCCAGGAGATATATCATCCGCAGCTTTTTTCCTAGTAGCTGGTGCCATCACAAAAAATAGTGTAATTAAACTGGATCATGTAGGGTTGAATCCAACTCGAACAGGGATCATTGATGTGCTGCAAAAAATGGGAGCTGATCTATCAATTGATCATAAGCTTTCAACGGGAGAACCAGTAGGATCTATGGTAATTCGCCATAGTCAATTAAATGCAACTGAGATTGGCGGAGAAGTGATTCCTCGGTTAATCGATGAAATTCCAATTATTGCTTTATTGGCGACTCAAGCACATGGAACGACTGTTATAAAAGATGCCGAGGAACTTAAAGTAAAAGAAACAAACAGAATTGATGCAGTAGTAGGAGAATTAAAAAAGCTTGGTGCATCAATTGAGGCGACTTCGGATGGGATGATCATCAATGGTCCAACTCAGCTCCACGGTGGACATGTGGATTCAAGAGGAGACCATCGCATTGGAATGATGCTTGCTGTCGCTGGTTTACTGGCAAATGATGAGGTTACCATCGATGATGTGGAAGCCATTAATGTTTCTTATCCTAATTTCTTTGATGATTTGGAGTCAATATTCGTCTAAAAGGTTCTGAATGATGTCGATAAGATATCATTCAGTTTTTTTTGGATTACAAAGGATTTTAGACAACCAGCATCGAATAAGGTTGTCAAAGAGATTTGAAAATATAGAATAGGATGTATCAGTTGCTTATTGGTCAATTTTTTTTTAGGATGTATGATAGGTTACAAAATGAATGAAAAGAGGGACCAAAAGTGGATGCTTCTAATCGGATGATCAATGCATTGCACAAAGGTGATTTATCACAAGCAATGAAAGAATTTTCAAAAATAAAATTAACTGGTACAGATGACGAAAAATTTGAATTAGCTGAAGAGCTTTTTCAACTAGGTTTTCTAAAAGAATCGAAAGAATTGTTTCAGGATCTGATTACTGCTTATCCGGATGAAGGAGAACTGCGAATTTTATTAGCTGAAACATTAGTGGAAATGGATGAAACAGAAGAAGCGATTTTGCTTTTAGATAAGCTGGATGAGAGGGATGATTTTTATCCTAGAGCTTTACTTTTATCAGCAGACTTATATCAAATGCAAGGACTCTACGAAGTAAGTGAGAGAAAGCTTCTGCTTGCACAAAAAAAGCTTCCAAACGAGCCGGTTATACACTTTGCTCTAGCTGAGCTTTACAATGAGCAGGGGCGTTTTTTAGAAGCAATCCGGCATTATAATGAAGTTGTGAAAAGCGGTACGGAGGAAATTGTAGGTGTACAGCTTTCTCAACGTTTAGGGGAATGCTATAGTGCAGGTGGAGCGTTTGAGGATGCATTGCCATATTATGAAAAAGCATTGAAAGACAGCCGTGAAATAAACACACTTTTTGGTTATGGTTATACGGCGTTTCAAGCAGCTCATTACGCTACAGCCATCGAGATATTAGCAGAACTTGTAGAGCTTGATCCTGAATATCATTCTGCTTATCTACTTCTTGCAAAAGCATATGAGCACGAGGAAGAGTTAGATGATGCAAGAGCAACAGCGGAAAATGGAATAACAGCAGATCCGTTTAATAAAGAGTTGTATTTGTTTGCAGGGAAAATCACATTAAAACAAGGCAATGAATCCGAAGCAGAAAGGTTTTTAAGAGAAGCAATCGCCATAGATCCTAATTTCCTGGAAGCTGCACTCCTATTGAATCGTATTTTGATAAAACAGGAGCGCGCTGAAGATATTATTGAACTGATTCAGCACGTTGAAGCAGCTGGAGAAAGCGATCCGCAGTTTCATTGGGATGCTGCAAAAGCATATGTATGGCTTGAAGAGTACGGTAAAGCATCAAATGAATATACACAAGCATATGTGGTGTATAATGATCATATAGATTTCCTTGAAGATTTTGGAGACTTTCTTGTAGAGGAAGGTCGATCGAAAGAAGCGCTAGCGATCTATCAAAGGCTTCTTGTAAAGGATCCTTCAAATGAAGAATGGCTTGAGCAGGTTGAGAGACTTGAACAGTACTGACTTATATTGCTGCATTGCTGACTTTTGAGTAGAGGGGGGAAACGCATGACGACACCAGTGTCTATACATGAAAAGAAAGATTTTATTCGTTGGTTTTTAAATCATTATCAGTTAAAGCGCAGGGAATCCGTTTGGATATTAAATTATCTGATGAGTCACGACCAACTAATGGAAAATGTGCACTTTGTTGAAGAGGCACAGTATTGTCCGCGAGGGATTGTCATGTCTACTCAATGCGTGGATGATGTTGCTTTTCGCTTTTATAAAGGAAGTGTAATGACAACAGATGCAGAAAAATCTTTCCATGATATACGCCTTCATCGGGATGAAGACATTTTTATTCAGTTAAACTTCCATGCCTCCCATGCCGCTCACCAGTATGCGGCAGTCATGGAGGAGAATCCTTTTATGCCAAAGTATTTAGGTATTACGGAAAAGGACCGAATTGTTGCTGAACAATTTCTTAAAGAAAGCATTATGGTGTTTAGAAAGCAAAAGCTGCTGGATGAAATTGACCGCGCTTTGGATGAGCAGGATATTGAAACATTTAATCGTCTTACCGAAGAGCTGAAAAATGTTTCTCTGATGTAATATAAAGGAAAAGGTGATCAATCTATTTGATCATCTTTTTTGTGTCAATCGATGTGTTTTAGTAACAGAACTGGTAAAATAGGAAAAGATATTTACATAGAAAGGGGATTCATTATGCTTTGGAATTCACAAGAGGTTGAGGTTTTTTTAAAGGAACGCGATTACATTGATACGGCAATAGTTCCGCTGCTGCCTGTAAGTTTGGACAAAGAGATGAAACAAGCGGCAAGTCAAGGCGAATTCATGTCAATGCTTACTGTGGTGCTAGAAAAACAATTTAAAGGGCGAATGATGCTTTTGCCGGCTTATACATATATGAATGTGGAGGAAGGAGAAGAAAACCAGCTTCGTTTGCAAAAGTGGACGAATGAACTGAAGGCGCAAGGATTTAAACATGTATTTTGTTTAACTTCAGACTCATCGTGGAAAGAGAGGGAACAAAATATTAACGCTGAAGTCATCTGGCTCCCAACGGTTCCTTTAGAGCATATGGACGAACCCTACAAGCGAACGATCATTGAGGATCAGGTAAAACAGCTTGTGACAACAATCGTTCAAAAATGGCAAATTGTATAACGTTCAAGAAAACGTCACATAGTAAAATTGAAAAGGTTCAACGCATTATTGACCTTGATAATATATTGATATATCATGAATATGTCCTAGTTATATATTTGTGCGAAAAATGTCCGATGGACTGACCTGACGATAGAGGGGGGGAAAATAGATGAGTAATCAACGTGTTTCACGCCGTCAATTTTTAAATTATACACTTACAGGTGTAGGCGGTTTCATGGCGGCAGGAATGCTAATGCCGATGGTGCGTTTTGCTATCGATCCAGTTCTTACAGCTGAGGACGGTGGAGATTTTATTTCTACTGGAACAAGTGTAGATGATTTATCAGATGTACCTACTCGTGTGGACTTTACTTATGAGCAGAAAGACGCTTGGTATACGTCCGACGTGACTCAAACAGCTTGGGTATATTTAGATGAGGCTGGAGAAGTTGTAGCACTTAACCCAACTTGTAAGCATTTAGGCTGTACGGTTAACTGGGAAGGAAGAGAAAGCGATCCAAATCGTTTCTTCTGCCCATGCCACAACGGCTTGTATGAAAAATCTGGTAAAAATATCCCGGGTACACCGCCAACAGCTCCATTAGATATGTTTGAAGTTAGAACAGATGATGCTGGTATTTTACAACTGGGTAAAGTAATACCGAACACTATAGCATAGTAAAGGGGGCGTAATTGGTGCTTAATAAGATTTATGATTGGGTTGACGAACGATTAGACATTACGCCATTATGGCGTGACATCGCTGACCATGAAGTGCCTGAGCACGTAAATCCAGCTCATCATTTTTCAGCGTTTGTTTACTGCTTTGGCGGATTGACTTTTTTTGTTACCGTTATCCAGATTCTTTCCGGCATGTTTCTAACCATGTACTATGTTCCGGATATCGAAAATGCTTGGAGATCGGTTTATTATCTTCAAAATGAAGTAGCCTTTGGTACCATTGTGCGTGGTATGCACCATTGGGGAGCAAGTTTAGTTATTGTAATGATGTTTCTACATACCTTACGTGTTTTCTTCACTGGTGCTTACAAAAAGCCGCGTGAATTGAACTGGGTCGTAGGAGTACTTATTTTCTTTGTTATGTTGGGGCTTGGTTTTACAGGTTACTTATTGCCTTGGGATATGAAAGCGTTATTTGCAACAAAGGTAGGGATTGAAATCGCCGCTGCTACACCATTTATTGGTGAGCAGATCAGAACTCTCCTAGCCGGTGACCCGCATATTCTTGGAGCGCAAACATTAACTCGTTTCTTTGCGATTCATGTATTCTTCCTGCCAGGTGCATTACTTGGTTTGATGGCAGCGCACTTTATCATGATTCGTAAACAAGGTATTTCTGGCCCACTATAAAAACAAGTTTTGTTAAAACATAGTCAAATAAAGGAGGGAAAGCTATGCATCGTGGAAAAGGGATGAAATTTGTTGGTGACTCGCGTGTCCCAGCAAATCGCAGACCGAATATTCCAAAAGATTATTCGGAGTTCCCTGGCAAAACGGAAGCCTTCTGGCCAAACTTCTTGTTAAAAGAGTGGCTTGTAGGGGCAGTATTTTTAATTGGATTTCTTTCACTAACAGTGGCCCATAACCCGCCTTTAGAGAAAATTGCAGATCCAACAGATGCTGGATATATTCCGTTGCCTGACTGGTATTTCTTATTTTTATATCAATTACTTAAATATGACTTTGCATCAGGTCCATACAATGTGATAGGTGCATTTGTTATTCCGGGTATTGCATTTGGTGCATTACTACTTGCACCATTCCTTGATCGCGGTCCAGAGCGTCGTCCTGCTAAGCGTCCGATTGCGACTGGATTGATGCTTCTTGGTGTAGCGGCAACGATATTCCTTACTTGGGAATCAGTTGCCTATCATGATTGGGAGCATCAGCGTGAACAAGGTAAAATTGTGGCAGAAGCGGAAGTGGATACAGAAGCAGCCGGCTACTTAATTTATCAAGAGCAAGGATGTATTAACTGTCATGGTGAAAACCTAGAAGGTGGTGCAGCTGCGCCTCCGTTAGTTGGCAGTGCTCATACTCCTGAAGAGATTGCTGACATTGCAGTTAATGGTATTGGCTCAATGCCAGCTGACCTGTTCCAAGGAACGGACGAAGAGCTGCAAGAGCTTGCCGCCTTTGTATCCGAAATATCAAATGAATAATGTTAATAAAGAGGAGCCAGTATAAACTGGCTCTTTTTTTTGAAAGGAGCTAGAGATGAAAGAGTTTATTTATGCTTGGCTATCCAACCGGGCGTTTCTTTGGCTGTTATTTGTTGTGAATATAGTGGGTTCTGTTTATGGATATTATTGGTATAAAGAACAGCTGATAGACACGCAGCCGATTTTCTTACTATTTGTCCCTGATAGCCCGACAGCAAGTCTCTTTTTTACATTTGTCCTGCTTGCTTTTCTAATGGGGAAAAATTGGAGTCTTATGGAAGCTTTTGCTATCGTTACCTTGTTCAAATATGGGATATGGGCTGTTGTAATGAATATTTTAACACTGGTGGTCTCAGGAACCCTTCACTGGACGGGGTACATGCTCATCGCTTCTCACCTAGCCATGGCTGTTCAAGGGTTACTTTATGCACCATTTTACCGTTTTAAATGGTGGCATCTTGCCATTGCTGGTGTTTGGACACTTCACAATGATGTAATTGATTATGTTTATATGCAATATCCAAGATATCGACAGCTTGAACTATACATACAAGAGATTGGTTATTTTACGTTTTGGTTAAGCATACTATCACTGTTCATCGCCTATTGGTTCTGTATTAGAAGAGTAAGAAGCGAGCGAAGTCTTCGTGTATAGCCTTCTTTTTCTCTTCTATCCTGCATAGAGTAGGATAGGGAGGGATGACAGATGAGGCTAAAAAATTTATATTGTGTCCTGCTTATTATAATATTGGTGGTAGCTCCCTATCACTCCGCGGCAGGGCAATCTCAACCATTTCAGCAAATTATACAGTATGTGTCGTTTGGGCAATATGAAGAAGCCATAGTAGAGGTTGATCATTGGCTAAAGCAAGTTCAAGTAACAGATGAAGAGCGGGAAGTATTATATATGCAGGTACGGTATTTATTAGATACCTTATCTTCTTCAGCACACACTAAACAATATAAACTATTTGCAGCGTGGTCTTTTACATCGCTGGCAGAATACATTGATCAGGATACATTAAGTTATTTCTCTTTTTTAAGCAGAGATCTAGAGGCAGCATCGGATCGTTATGAAGCGACAAAGGATCCAGAGGTAAAAAAGAAAATAGATCTTCTTTATCACGCTATGCTTCCTACGTTAATAGCAGCTCAAGAAAAAAATGATTGGGCTCATGTTACTGAGCTGACCTCATCTACATTTATTCCACTTCTTGATAACAATCTTCAAGGTTACACGTATGGGTCTGTTCCAGTCTTATCAGATATCCAGGTCCAAGATAATTTTAACCACTCATCTCTATGGATCGTTGCATTCTTTGTCGGAGGAATAATATTCACAACACTTTTGTTCGTTTCATGGCGAAATTATGAAGGTGAGCGCAATAGAAAGAAAATTCGGGATCGAAATGATTGACAGGTATTCTTTCCTGCATGTAAACTTTAATCAGAACATAAATTATTGGAGGGTCATAATGGGATTTCTTATTTACTTCGCGATCATCTTAATTGTGCCATTTTGGGCAAGTAGGCGTGTGAAGAGTACGTACAAAAAGTATTCAAAGATCCAAACAACAGCAAATATGACCGGTGCTGAAGTAGCGCGTAGAATCTTGCAGGAAAACGGAATTTATGACGTTACGGTTAAGCCCGGAAAAGGATTCTTAAGTGATCATTACAATCCTAGCTCGAAAGAGATTGTACTTTCTGAAGATAATTATTATGGCATGTCTGTTGCAGGGGCGGCCGTTGCTGCTCACGAAGTAGGACATGCTATTCAAGATGCTGAAAGCTACTCATTCCTGCGCTTTCGCCATGCATTAGTTCCAGTTGCAAATCTTGGATCCAACCTCTCGATTTTCCTCATCCTCGGAGGTGCACTACTCGGGTTTGCTCAGCTTTATCTACTAGGAATTATCTTTTTTGCTGCAGCAGTACTGTTCCAATTTGTTACTTTGCCGGTTGAGTTTAATGCTTCATCCAGAGCGATGAATCAAATGGTCAGCATAGGATTAATTCGCAATGAAGAAGAACCCCATGCGAAAAAAGTATTAAATGCTGCTGCGCTGACCTATGTAGCTGCTGCGCTAGTTGCGCTTCTTGAGCTTCTTCGTTTCATCTTAATGTTTATTGGAATGAACCAAGAAGAGTAATAAAAAATGACTGCCATTTAAATGGCAGTCATTTTTTATTCGATTGGACGTTTATGTTCGTCAAGCGTAAATCCTTCACCCAAAACATCATGTACATCCGTTACAGATACGAATGCATGTGGATCAATCGAAGTAATGAGGTTTTTTAATCGAACAATTTCATTCCGTCCTACAACACAATATAAAACACCACGCTGCTCTTTTGTATAATGACCGTAGCCAGTCAGCACTGTAACGCCGCGATCCATTTCCAGTGTGATTTTTTTTGCAATTTGTTCTTGATGGAGGGAGATAATCATCGCACCTTTTGCTGAATAGGCTCCCTCTTGCATAAAATCAATGACTCTTGCGCCAACAAAAACTGCTACAAGGGTATACATTGCTTCTCGGTAATGTAAATAGGTGGCCATTGAAAGAGCGATAACAGCAGCGTCAAAGATAAACATTGTTCTTCCCATGCTCCAGCCTATATATTTTTTAGCAAGCCGTGCAAGAATGTCGACGCCGCCGGTTGTTCCGCCAAAACGAAAAATAATCCCGAGGCCAACGCCAATGAAAACACCAGCAAATAGAGCAGCTAAAAATAAATCATCTGAAAGAGGAATGTGTAACTGATAGCGTTGAAATAGCTCTAAGAAAAATGAAACGCTGATTGTCCCAAGGATCGTGTATAGAAAAGCTTTTCTGCCAAGCAGCTTCCACCCAATAATAAAAATAGGAATATTAAGCAATAAATTCGTTATAGAAGGCTTAAAATCAAAAATAAAGTATAATAAAAGCGTAATGCCTGTAAAACCCCCTTCAGCAAGGTTGTTTTGAATGTTAAAATGAACGATACCGAAGCTGAATATAGAGGATCCAAAAATGATAAACAAACAATTTTTTATCTTTAAACCAAACGGCATGTAAATCCCTCCTTAGAAAAGCTATACGTCAGTCATTATAGACAATGGGATGGTAGAAGGCAATACGGGTTCAGCGTACCAATGAATTGGAGTGAAAACAATGTCAAATGAGAAAACCATTGCACAGCTTCAGCAAGAAGTTGACGATTATATCGGTCAATTTAAAGAAGGCTATTTTAGTCCATTAGCTATGATAGCAAGAATGACCGAAGAGCTTGGTGAACTCGCAAGGGAAGTGAACCATCATTATGGTGAAAAAACTAAGAAAAGCTCAGAAGATGATAGTACTATTGAAGAAGAGTTAGGTGATTTGCTATTTGTAATTGCATGCTTTGCGAATGAGCAAAATATTAGTTTACAGCGATCTCATGAACGAGTGATGGAAAAGTTTACAACACGCGATAAAGACCGTTGGACACGTAAAGAAACGGAGGAACAGAAATGAGTATTAAAGTTGTTATTGCAGGACCGAGAGGGCGTATGGGAAGAGAAGCTGTAAAATTGATCATGAACACTGCGGAGTTTGAACTCGTTGGCGTTCTGGATCACAGAAACGGTGGGAGAGATTTAAATGAAATTGAAGGATTTTCTTCTGTTCAATGCCCGGTCTATGACCAGCTAGAAGAGTGCTTCACTTCAACCTCTCCAGATGTTTTAATTGATTTAACTATTCCAGAAACAGGATACATACATACAAAAACAGCCCTGCTTCATGGTGTGCGTCCGGTCGTTGGTACAACTGGATTTACTGCGTCTCAATTAAAAGAATTAAAAGCTTTGTCTGAAGAAAAGAAGGTTGGAACTATTATTGCACCTAACTTTGCAATTGGTGCTGTGTTGATGATGAAATTTTCAGCAATGGCAGCGAAGTATTTTCCAGATGTAGAAATACTTGAACTGCATCATGATAAAAAGCTAGATGCTCCATCTGGTACAGCTGTAAAAACCGCTCAGATGATTTCGCAGCAAAGAGAGCAAAAAAAACAGGGCCACCCAGATGAAAAAGAGACGATTCAAGGTGCAAGAGGTGCTGATTACGAAGGAATGAGAATCCATAGTGTTCGTCTTCCAGGTCTTGTTGCACACCAGCAGGTGATGTTTGGTGGAGAAGGTCAGATGCTAACGCTCCGTCACGATTCACACGACCGCGCTTCTTTTATGTCTGGTGTAAAAGTATGTGTCGAAACGGTTATGAACCTTGAAACACTCGTTTACGGTCTTGAAAACATTTTAGATTAATTCGAAAAGGGGGATCCGTGATGAAAATTGCTCTAATTGCGCATGATAAAAAGAAAAATGACTTAATTCGATTCGTTCAAAAGCATGATCAGGAGTTTATAAAACATGAACTTTTTGCTACAGGCACAACAGGCACCAGAATTCAAGATGAAGTGGGGCTAAGCATCCATCGTTTTAAATCAGGCCCGCTTGGAGGCGATCAGGAAATTGGATCTAGAATTGCCAATCAGCAATTGGATGCGGTGTTTTTCTTTCGCGACCCGCTAACTGCGCAACCTCACGAACCGGACGTGTCGGCCTTAATTCGATTAGGCGACGTATACAATATACCAATTGCAACGAATGAAGGAATTGCTAACGTATTAATACAAGCAATTATTCGTAATGAATTATAGAAAAGAGGGTCTAACATGAATCAGCCCGTAGATATCCTTGCATTTGGTGCTCATGCGGATGACATCGAGATTGGCATGGGCGGTACAATCGTAAAATGGTCAAAAAGGGGCAGCCGGGTGGTTTTATGCGATTTAACAAAAGCTGAGCTGTCTTCAAACGGAACTCCCGAAATAAGACAAAACGAGGCTTCCACAGCAGGAGAAATACTTGGTGTTACAAAACGAATTAACCTTTCTCTTCCTGATCGCGGAATTACATCGACACCAGAGCAAATTAATGCGGTCGTAGATGTAATTCGTAAATACAAACCGCGTATTCTGTTCGCTCCTTACGAGGTTGATCGGCATCCGGATCATGGAAATGCGTCGCGTCTGATTACTGAGGCTGCATTCTCTGCTAGTATTCATCGTTATAAGACAAATCTTAATAGGCCTGCCCATAAAAGTTTGTCCCTTTACTATTATATGATTAATGGCTTTCATCATCCTGATTTTGTTGTAGATATTTCTAGTGAAATGGACATCAAGATGAAGAGTTTATTAGCTTATAAAAGTCAATTTCAGCCAGAAAAGGGTGTAGAGACGCCACTAACAGATGGATATGTGGAAGGAGTCAAAGCCCGTGACCGTTTATTTGGAAAAGAAGTGCAGGTTGCCTATGCGGAAGGATTTATGTCGGCAAAACCAGTGGTACTTGATTATGATCTGCTAGGAGATGAACGATGAAGTTAAAAATTGGAATTACCTGTTACCCAACAGTTGGAGGATCTGGTGTTGTTGCGACTGAACTAGGTAAGCTTCTAGCCGAAAATGGTCATGAAATTCACTTTATTACATCGAGTGTTCCGTTTCGATTAAATAAAATGTATTCAAATATATATTTTCACCAGGTAGAAGTAAATCATTATTCTGTTTTTCAGTTCCCTCCCTATGATATTGCGCTAGCAAGTAAAATGGCGGAGGTCATCAAGCGAGAAAAGCTAGATATTCTGCATGTCCATTATGCGATCCCCCATGCGGTTTGCGCAATTATTGGAAAGCAGATGGCCAAGTCCTCTGTTGGTATTGTGACCACATTACACGGAACGGACATTACTGTTCTTGGATATGATCCATCATTAACTGATGCCATAAAGTTTGGTATTGAACAGTCCGATCGAGTAACAACCGTATCACATGCACTTGCTAAACAAACACATGAATTGATTGCACCTGATAAATCATTAGACGTGATCCATAATTTTATTGATGAACGAGTGTATAAGAAAAATCCATCTACTCGATTAAAAGAAGAATACGGGATAGAGAAAAATACAAAAGTGATGATTCATGTTTCCAATTTCAGAGCAGTTAAAAAGGTGCAGGATGTTGTTGAGGCATTTGCTAAAGTGCGCAAACAAATGAAGGTAAAGCTTCTGCTCGTAGGGGATGGACCTGAAATGTCAACGATTTGTAAACAAGTGAGAGAGCTAGGGATCGATGATGACGTGAAGTTTCTTGGAAAACAAGATAACTTAGAAGAACTTTATTCAATTAGTGATTTGAAGCTTCTGCTGTCTGAGAAAGAGAGCTTTGGACTGGTCGCCCTAGAAGCAATGGCGTGCGGTGTACCTTGTATTGGAACAAATGTAGGCGGTATACCGGAAGTGATTGAAGATGAAAAGAATGGTTACATATGCGAAGTCGGGGATGTTCAAACAATCGCTAAAAAGGCATATGAACTATTAACAGATGATGAGTTGTATGAAAAAATGTCAAGTCACGCTTTATGGACAGTTCAAAATCGGTTTCGTTCGAGTGAAATCGTCAAACAATATGAGAAACTATACATGGAGGTACTAAACCATAAGGTGGTATCTCTATGAGGCTATCAGCACCATTTTTAAAAGCAATGCCAGTTCTTGAAAAAATCGAATCCAAGGGCTATGAAGCTTATTTTGTTGGAGGATGTGTGAGAGACTGTCTTCTAGATAGACAAATTAACGATATTGATATTGCGACTTCTGCAACACCAGAAGAGATTAAAGAAATCTTTTCAAAAACCGTTGATGTCGGTATAGAGCATGGGACTGTACTCGTTTTAGTTAATAAAGAAGCGTTTGAGATTACAACCTTTCGTTCAGAAGGAACATACAGTGACCATAGAAGACCAGATGAAGTGTCTTTTGTTCGTTCACTGGATGAAGATTTAAAACGCAGGGATTTTACAATGAATGCCATGGCATTATCTACTTCAGGTGAGCTTGTCGATTTTTATGAAGGCAGGGCCGCTATAAATGAAAGAGTAATTCGTACAGTTGGAACAGCTGCTGAGCGTTTTTCTGAAGATGCGCTTAGAATGCTCCGCGCGGCTCGGTTTGCATCTCAGTTGGGATTTTCCATTGATAAAGAAGCCATTAGAGCGATGAGTCGTCAAAAAGCCCTTCTTACATATGTAGCGGTTGAAAGAAAAAGAATGGAGTTCGATAAATTACTCAATGGTCCAAATGTTAAAGACGCACTGAAGTATTTACACGAGACCGATTTGCTTCCATTTCTCCCGGGCTTTGATCATACCGCTAAGCTTGATCAATTGTTAATGGATGACATGGAAGGATTATCCTTAATAGAACGATGGGCGCTTATCGTCATCCGACTAAATATTAGAGATGTGCCTTCGTATTTAAAAATGTGGAGACATTCCATGAAGCGTGTAAAAGAGATTGAACAGCTTATTATACAGATGAACAAACGATATTCTCATCCATACACACCCTTTTCCCTTTATCAAACCGGCCTACCGCTTGCATTACAGACTCAAAGCCTATATTTGTATCTAACAGCTTGCAAAAATGAAAAACAGCCGCTTCACGACATGTGGGATTCACTTCCCATTAAAAACCGGGCTGAGTTAAAAGTAAATGGGAAATTACTGCAGGCTTGGATAGGAGGAAAACCGGGTCGTTGGCTTGGCGCTTTAATCCAAGATATCGAACAAAAGGTGATAGAAGGTTCCATTGAAAATAATGAAAATGAAATAAAAGAGTGGGTGAAGCAATGGCATCAAAAATAAGGGAAGCTTTATTGTCATCATTGACGGCACACAAAGATGAATTTGTCTCGGGTCAAGAACTTGCGTATGAAGCCTCCTGTACAAGAACAGCTATTTGGAAGCATATCGAAGAACTAAGGCGGGATGGATTTACCATTGAATCGAGAAGAAAAAAAGGATATCGTCTTGTTGGGAGAAGTGACTTAGTCACAGAAAATGATATCTTACTGGGCTTGGAAACCGAACAACTCGGAAGAAATATCGTTTTTTACCAGACGTTAGATTCGACTCAGAAAATTGCACATCAATTAGCCCAAGAATCAGCTCCAGAAGGGACGCTTGTGATCGCTGAGGAACAAAAGACTGGTCGTGGCAGGATGTCGAGGCAATGGTATTCACCACCAGGCACGGGAATCTGGATGAGTTTGCTTCTTCGCCCTGAACTGCCACCTCAAAAAGCTCCGCAATTTACATTAATTACATCGGTAGCGATTGTTCAGGCAATTGAAGAAGTTTGTGGACTGCAGGTGCAGATAAAATGGCCAAACGATCTTCTAATAGACGGCAAAAAAATAACGGGAATTTTAACTGAACTACAAGCAGACAGTGAAAGAATTTATTCTTTAATTATCGGAATGGGTATGAATGTTAACCAAAAGCAAGCTGATTTTCCGGAAGAACTTCATGAAATTGCTACCTCGCTCGCTCTTGCAAAGGGAGAACCCGTTTCCAGAGCTAAATTAGTTCAACGTGTGTTATTTCATATTGAGCGCTACTATAAGATGTATATGGATAAAGGCTTTGAACCCATCAAGCTGTTATGGGAAAGCTACGCCGTTACGATCGGTAAACATATAACTGCTCGAACATTACACGACTCCATTTCGGGCGTTGCTTTGGGCATCACAGATGAGGGGGTCCTATTGCTCGAAGACAAGGATGGTGTAGTTCATCCAATTTATTCTGCAGATATTGAGTGGTTATAAGTAGAAATGATCGCTAAAAAACCTTATCATCTGGTATACTTGCAGTGGGCAGTATCAAATGAACTGCACCCGAAGGTTCAAAAGTTAATAGTTATTTCTGCCTTGATCCATTGCGCGACAGGGACGGAGGATCGAAACAATGAATGATCTAATTGGAATCCTTCTGTCTAAATGAGGGGTTTCTTTTTGTTTATCAGCCAGTGCGTTGTTTCGTTACCCTCTCATTATTTAATAAGGAGGAGTGAACGATGAAGCAAACGACAGATTTCATTAAGATGAAGCAGCAGAATGAAAAGATTACGATGGTAACAGCTTATGATTTCCCCACGGCTAAGCTTGTGGAAAAAGTCGGAACGGATCTAATTCTTGTAGGTGATTCACTTGGAATGGTTGTATTAGGCTACGATTCAACTGTACCAGTTACATTAAATGATATGATTCACCACGGCAAAGCAGTAAAACGAGGAGCCTCTCATACATTTATTGTTATTGATATGCCTTTTATGACGTATCACTTATCAAAAGAAGAAACATTAAAGGCTGCTACAAGGCTGCTGCAAGAAACAGGAGCTCATGCTGTAAAGGTAGAAGGAGCCGGTGAGGTAATCACAATGATCGAAGCACTAACCAATGCTGGTGTTCCAGTTATGGCACATTTAGGATTGCTTCCACAGTCAGCGGGAGTGCTCGGTGGCTATAAAGTTCAGGCGAAAACAGCTGAGCAAGGGAAACAGCTAATCGCTGATGCAAAAGCATGCCAGCAGGCAGGTGCTTTTGCAGTCGTTCTAGAATGTATACCTCAGGAAATAACCGAGCAGGTTACAAATGCGATAGAAATCCCGACCATTGGTATTGGTGCAGGTGTTCAAGCAGATGGCCAAGTACTCGTTTATCATGATCTTGTTGGTTACGGGGATCATCGATTACCTAAATTCGTCAAAAAATTTGCCAATGCTTCAGACGAAATGGAGCAGGGGCTTAATAAATATATTGAAGAAGTTCGAAACGGTACATTTCCGAATTATGACTATTCTTTTTCTATGAAAGAAGAAGAACGAATTGCATTGTACGGGGGATCATCAGGGTGAAAATTATAACATCTGTAAACGAAATGCAAGAGCAAGCAGGAAAGTGGAGAGTGGAAGGGAAATCAGTTGGGTTTGTTCCAACGATGGGTTTTTTACACGAGGGACACTTAACACTTGTTCAACAATCAACTCAAGCGTGTGACATTACAGTGATGAGCATATTTGTCAATCCATTGCAATTCGGACCAAATGAAGATTTTGAACTTTATCCGCGTAATATAGAACAGGATCAAAAACATGCAGAAGCTGCTGGAGTTGACGTGTTATTTTGCCCAACTGCTAAGGAGCTATACCCACAAGAACTGCCCGTGAAAATGGTGGCAGTAAAACGTACAGATCGTTTATGTGGTGTTTCACGACCTGGTCACTTTGATGGTGTTGTAACAGTCCTTTCAATTTTATTTCATGTCGTTCAGCCTACAGTCGCCTACTTTGGCCGTAAGGATGCACAGCAGGTAGCGGTTGTGCAGGGGCTTGTCGAAGCATATCGCTATCCAGTGAAAATTGTTGCTATTGACACGGTACGAGAGTCAGACGGTTTGGCGAAAAGCTCTAGAAATGTTTATTTAAGTAATCAGGAACGCGAAGAGGCCCCTTTCTTGTTCAAAGCATTAACGCATGCAAAAAAACTTGCAAAAAATCATTCTACAGAGGAAATACTGAAAGAGACTGAATCAATCATCTTAAATAATACGAGCGGAAAAATTGATTATATAGAAATGCTGAGTTATCCGTATCTTGAGAAAATTCAATTTGCTAAAGGCACAGTGATCATTGCGCTAGCGGTGCAATTTTCACAGGCTCGATTAATTGACAATGTTGTGTTTACGTTAGAGGAGGGTTAAGAATGTTTCGAACAATGATGAACGGTAAAATTCACCGTGCTCGAGTGACAGAGGCCAATTTAAATTATGTTGGAAGCATCACCATTGATGAGGATATCCTAGACGCTGTAGGTATGTATCCTAATGAAAAGGTCCAAATTGTAAACAATAATAATGGTGCTCGTTTTGAAACGTATATCATTAAGGGGAAGCGAGGCAGCGGGGTTATTTGTATCAATGGTGCTGCGGCACGCTTGGTTCAAGAAGGCGATGTTGTCATTATAATTTCATATATGATGGTCCCGGATGAAAAAGCAAGATACCATCAGCCTAAGGTTGCAATAATGAATGAGGATAATGAAATTGTTGAGATGATTAATCACGAACCAGAAGCAACCATTATCTCGTAGTGAATGAGATATGGATAAAGTAAAAAAATGTAAGCAAGCTTTTTGAATAGAAGTAAAGGTTGTGACGGCAATGTTGAAAAACAAAATGGCTGTTGTGGATATTGAAACGACGGGAAATGCAGCTAAAAAAGGTGATCGTATGATTCAAATAGCGATCGTCGTTTTAGAGAACAATGAAATTGTGGATCAATATTCATCCTTTATCAATCCGCATCAGCCCATTCCGCCGTTTATTGAAGAACTGACAGGAATTAACGATCAAATGGTAAAGAATGCTCCTTCGTTTCATGAGATTGCTCGAGAAATTGTAGAGCGCCTTGAAGGAGCTGTTTTTGTTGCGCATAATGTTCATTTTGATTTGCCTTTTGTACAAAATGAGCTTCAGGAATCAGGATATGCTGAATGGAAAGGTCCGGTAATTGATACGGTTGAACTTGCACGGGTTTTATTGCCTACAACTGACAGCTTTAAGCTCTCAGATTTAACAAATCAGTTTGCTCTTTTTCATGATAGACCACATCAGGCAGACAGTGACGCATGGGCTACTGCCTGTCTATTACAGCATTTCATCGAAAAGCTTGAGAAATTACCGCTTGTGACGATCGAAAAAATGTCACAGCTCTCTGTACATTTAAAAAGTGATATTTCACAGCTATTAACGAGCATGATTGCTGTTAAAAGGCATGCCATGCCTAATTTACCCCCTGATATTGAAGTGATTCGCGGTATAGCGCTGAAGAGAGAAGATAATATGGATGTATTGTCTCCCTCTGAACACTCACTTAAAAGGGATTGGTCAGCATTACTGGAAAAAGCATTTCCTGCGTATGAAAAACGTGAAGCTCAATTGTCGATGATTCACCAAGTACAATCCGCAATTGAGCATCAAAGACATCTGGCAATTGAAGCAGGAACAGGTGTTGGAAAAACAATGGCCTATTTGCTGCCGGCAGCATTTTATGCCATGCAGCACAAGCGCGTGGTTGTAAGTACACAAACCGTTCAATTACAAGAACAAATCATTCAAAAAGAAGCCAAGTGGCTAAATGAGATTTTTCATCATAAGCTGCAGATCGCCCTTTTAAAAAGTCGCCGGCACTATTTGCATATTTTTAAATTTGAACAGTCTCTAGCAGAGGAAGAAGCGCAATATGATGTGGTGCTTACAAAAATGCAGGTTCTTACATGGTTGACAGAAACCACTACTGGTGATGTAGACGAGCTTAATTTAACCAGTGGCGGCCGGTTGTTCTGGAATCGAATACGACATGACGGATGGTTTCTAGGTGAGGAAAAAGATCCTTGGAAAAAACGTGATTTCTATTTACGAGCTGTTAATAAGGCGAATATGGCTCAAATCATTGTAACGAATCATGCTATGCTGGTTCACGACGCTGTTCGAAAGCAAAAGCTTATTCCGGATCATCATTTGCTAATTGTAGATGAAGCTCATCATTTTGAAGATACATGTCGGGCGCAGTGGGGCAAGCAGCTTGATTATATGAATTTGAAATACATAATAGGTCAACTTGGTGCACCTGATCAAGATCTTTTAGTCGGTCGCATGAACCGCCTAGTAAAAGAATTAGCGTTGGTAGAAGGAATTGTTCATTTATCAGAGGATTCGATTGCAACGGTAGCTGCTGAGGCTGATACGTCATTTCAAATACTTACTGGCTTGTTTAGAAATTTTGCTACGATCAGGCAGGGACGACAAAAATTCAGTCTTAGCATTGATCGTGATATTGTCCAAACGTCTGAATGGCGGGCCGCTACTTATGCGTTTGAACGATTATTATCAAGCATGAAGCAAATTGATCGATGTCTTCAGGCGAATTTGGATCAAGTGAAGAAGAGCAATTCACGTTTAACTGACTATCAAAAGGTATTGTCTGAAGAAATCTACTCATTTTTACTAGAATGGTCAGAGTGGATAACCGCCGTCCGCGCATTCTTTTTAAAGCAGGAAGATGATGTCGTGGTTTGGTTAGATGGAGATTTGAGATCACTTCCAGGCAGTTTATCGTTGACCTCTAGACGAATACACGTTGATCAGCAAATGAAGGAACATTTCTTTAGTAAGGAAAGTTGTGTGATTTTAACCTCTGCCACATTAACGGTAAATGATTCCTTTGATTATTTTTTAAATGGATTGGGAATTCCGCTGGATTTAATTGATTGTTCTGTTCAGCCATCTCCATTTAAGTATGACAAAGCAGTACGCCTAATGGTTCCTAAGGATCTGCCAGATATTAAGAGCGTGTCGCAGCAGGAGTATATAGAAATGATTACAGATCATTTAATTGCGATGGGTCAAGCAACAAAAGGCAGGATGCTCGTTCTTTTTACTTCTCATGAAATGCTAAGAAACACATATGACCTAATGAAAGATAGTGGGCTCATGGAAGACTTTGTTTTGATGGCGCAAGGAATTACGACAGGCAGCCGATCAAAGCTGACACGAAACTTCCAGCGTTTTGATAAAGCTATTTTATTTGGAACGAGCAGCTTTTGGGAGGGAGTCGATATTCCTGGAGAAGACTTATCTTGTCTAGTGATTGTGCGGCTGCCATTTTCGCCTCCGGACGAACCGTTAACAAAAGCTCAATCAGAAAATGTGAAAAAACGAGGAGGAAATCCGTTTTTATCTGTTTCATTACCTAAAGCAATTATTCGTTTTCGTCAAGGTTTTGGACGATTGATTCGTCATGAAACGGATAGAGGATTGATTGTTGTATTTGATCGCCGTTTGCTGACAACTTCATATGGCAGTCATTTTCTCTCCTCGATCCCGGATGTCCGGTTAGAAGAGAGAGACTTGAATTCGATTGTTGATGAGATTGAACAATGGTTATAAAAATATATAATCTCATTCCCGGAACCTTTATGAAAACTGTTATAATGAATGGGGTAAACTAGCATATATGAAAACGGAGTGAAAGTAGATGGAGAGTAAAATTGAAGTTTTATCCACTGTAACCATTCAAAAAACACCGGATCTTTATAAGGTAGTGGATGCGCTTAATAGAACGCTGAAGCATAAAGATTTAATGTTCGGCCTATCACTGGATCAAGAGAATCAGGAAAAGGCTGTATTTACAATTTATCGAACATAAACGAGGGATTACATGAAAAAATGGATCGTGATTATCCTGTCTTTATTGACTGTGGTCGTCATTACTCTTTTTATATCAATCTACGTCATTGCAAGGCAGCCTTTAACTTCTTCAATTGAAGAAGCAGTGGTGGTTGCACAGAATGACCTTGAAATGCAATCGATTGATGATCAGTATATATATAATGGGACCAACTCTTACGTGGTTGTGACGGGTATTAGCAGAGACACTGAACAAATTGTTGCATGGATCCCTCGTGATGAAGGAGAAATAGTTACGAGGCAGCTTGAAGACGGTATTACACAGGACGAAGTATTTGCTATGCTTGAACAAGAAGATTCTCTATCAAAAGTGACTTCGATTAAACTTGGCTATGAAAGCGTTGGTCCTGTTTGGGAAATTAAGTATGAGGATCAGGACGCGAATTTAAATTACTACTATGTATTGTTTGATACAGGTGAGTGGTGGAGAACTATTAATAACCTCTAGAGGAGTGGAAAACAGAATGAGTCAATTGCTTGCAGATCGCGTAAAAGCTTTAACACCTTCATCAACTTTAGCCATTACGGCAAAAGCCAAAGAATTAAAGGCACAAGGGAAAGATGTGATTGGTCTTGGAGCAGGTGAGCCAGACTTTAATACACCCAATCATATTATAGAAGCAGCATATGAATCCATGAAAGCTGGTGAAACGAAATACACGCCAGCTGCTGGATTACTATCATTGAAAAATGCGATTATTAATAAATTTAAAGAGGATCAGCAGATAAATTATGATGCGAGTGAAGTCTTTGTCGGAAGCGGTGCGAAGCATGTACTTTATTGTTTATTTCAAGCGGTTTTAAATGAAGAAGATGAAGTTATTATTCCAGCACCATATTGGGTAAGCTATCCTGAACAAGTAAAACTTGCAGGAGGAAATCCGGTTTATATTGAAGGAACAGAGGATCAATCTTACAAGATTACTCCGGAACAGCTTGAAAAAGTGATAAACAGTAAGACTAAAGCGATTATCATTAACTCACCAAGTAATCCAACCGGGATGATCTATTCAGCTGAGGAGCTTGAAGCACTTGCAAAGGTTTGCTTGGAGAATAACATCCTAATCGTATCAGATGAAATTTATGAAAAGTTGATCTACGGCAATGCAAAGCATGTTTCGATTGCTTCTATTTCAGATGAAATAAAGGAGCAAACGATTGTGATCAATGGTGTTTCAAAATCACACTCGATGACAGGGTGGAGAATTGGTTACGCTGGCGGCAACAAAGAAATTATTAAAGCAATGACTAATTTGGCTAGTCATTCGACTTCAAACCCAACCACCACGGCCCAGTTTGGTGCGATCGCTGCTTACACAGGAACCCAAGAACCGGTTGAAGAGATGAGAGCTGCCTTTGAGGAAAGATTAAATAAAGTCTTTGAGGCACTTAATGCAATTCCAGGTTTTAGATGCATCAAGCCACAAGGAGCATTCTACTTATTCCCGAATGTGAAAGAAGCGGCTGAAGCATGCGGATTTTCTACAGTAGATGAATTTGTAACAGATTTACTTGAAAAAGCAAATGTAGCCGTAATACCGGGTTCAGGCTTTGGTGTTGACGATAACATCCGTCTATCCTATGCAACCGATCTAACATCCTTTGAAACAGCACTCGATAGAATAGCTCAATATGTGATAGAGCATTCGAAGCGATCTTAATTGTTGATTGATTAGATAGTAAACATTTCAGTTATTAACATGGTTAAAATAAAGCACTAAAGGCATAGTTTTTGGAGGGAATTAAACGTGAAAACAATGATAGCAAATGTAAGCCAGCACATTGGTCAGGAAGTCACCATTGGTGCATGGCTTGGAAATAAGCGCTCAAGCGGTAAAATCGCCTTTTTACAATTGCGTGACGGCTCAGGCTTTATCCAGGGAGTGGTTGTTAAAAATGACGTAGGTGATGAGATTTTTCAAAAAGCAAAATCCATAACACAGGAGACTTCTTTATACGTTACCGGGACAATTCAAGTCGACGAGCGATCTCCATTTGGATATGAGCTTCTTGTAAATGATCTGAAGGTCATTCATGAAGCAATTGATTATCCAATCACACCAAAAGAGCATGGTACAGAGTTCCTGATGGATCACCGTCATCTTTGGCTTCGTTCAAACCGTCAGCATGCTGTAATGAAAATTCGCAACGAAATTATTCGTGCTACCTATGAATTTTTCAATAAAGAAGGATTTGTAAAGGTTGATCCGCCAATTTTAACTGGAAGTGCACCAGAAGGAACTTCGGAGCTTTTTCACACAAAATATTTTGATGAGGATGCTTATCTATCACAAAGCGGCCAGCTTTACATGGAAGCAGCTGCAATGGCTTTAGGAAAAGTATTTTCATTCGGTCCAACCTTCAGGGCTGAAAAATCGAAAACGCGTCGTCATTTAATCGAGTTTTGGATGATCGAACCGGAAATGGCGTTTTATGAGTTTGAAGATAACCTAGTTGTACAAGAAGAGTATGTTTCGTTTGTAGTTCAATCGGTATTGAACAACTGTAAGCTTGAGCTGACAAGACTTGGAAGAGATACGTCAGTGCTGGAAAATATTAAAGCACCGTTTCCTCGCATCAGCTATGATAAAGCGATTGAATTTTTACATGAAAAAGGGTTTACAGATATTAAATGGGGTGACGATCTTGGTGCACCACATGAAACAGCAATTGCGGAAAGCTATGATAAGCCTGTCTTTATTACGCATTATCCTACAAGCTTAAAACCGTTTTATATGCAGCCAGACCCGACTAGAGAAGAAGTGGTTCTTTGTGCTGACCTTATTGCCCCTGAAGGGTACGGGGAAATCATCGGCGGATCTGAGCGTATTCATGACCTAAGCCTATTAAAGCAGCGTCTTGAAGAGCATAATCTCGATCCGGAAGCTTATAAGTGGTACACTGAACTAAGGCAATATGGATCAGTGCCGCATTCAGGATTTGGTTTAGGCCTAGAAAGGACGGTTGCTTGGATTAGCGGAGTTGAGCATGTACGCGAATCCATTCCGTTTCCACGTTTGCTTAACCGTTTATATCCTTAACCATGGTATGACTATCAGATACGACCGAACGGTGCAGAACGTACTGTTCGGTCTTTTTCAACGACTGGTAAGGAGGAAAGAATATGAATCAACAATTATCTTGGACAACTTGGCTTGCAGAAGGTCATGTGTCTGTCCCCGTCATTCTGCTTAAGCATTACCCTTCTTTTAACCTAAATGAGGAAGAGTGTATGCTTTTGCTGCATCTGCACACGTTTATTGAGAAAGGAAATGCTTTTCCTACACCTGAAGAGCTTTCAAACCGTATGACGATTACAGCAACCAAGTGTTTCTCTATAATTCAAAAGCTTATAACACGAGGATTTTTAACCATTGAAGAAACGTCAGTTGATGGAGTACGTCAAGAAAATTATTCACTATTTCCACTGTGGAAAACGATAATGGACAAGCTAGAAACGGATCAGCGACAGACTAAACTTGAAGACACTTTGCAATCCCAGACAGACCTATATACCATTTTCGAACAGGAATTTGGTCGTCCGCTTTCTCCTCTCGAATGTGAAACGCTTGCGATGTGGATCGATCAGGATCATCAAAGCACGGAATTAATTAAATCAGCACTAAGGGAAGCTGTTATTTCTAATAAGTTAAATTTTCGCTATATTGACCGTATTTTGTTTGAATGGAAGAAGCAGAGAATAACTACAGTCGATCAAGCAAGAAAGCAAGGCGAGAAGTTTCGTCAAACGACCGCCACATCGAAGCCAGAGCAGATGCAAGAAACTGCAAAGACAAAAAAAGTCCCTTTTTATAACTGGCTTGAACAATAAGGAGGGAGAACGACTATGTTAACCAAAGCTGATATTCGATTTTGCTTAGATAAAATGGAAAAGATGTTTCCAGATGCACATTGTGAGCTAGTGCACAATAACCCTTTTGAATTAACCATAGCTGTACTGTTATCGGCACAGTGCACCGACGTACTCGTCAATAAAGTGACGAAATCACTTTTCCAAAAATATAAAACCCCTGAAGATTATTTAGCGGTATCGCTTGAGGAACTACAGTCGGATATCAGATCAATAGGGTTATATCGCAATAAAGCGAAGCACATTCGCAATCTTTGCCAAAGACTTCTTGAACACTATGGGGGAGAGGTTCCGAGAGAGCACGCTGAACTTACTACATTGCCTGGGGTAGGCAGAAAAACGGCAAATGTTGTTGTTTCGGTGGCCTTTGGTGAACCTGCTATCGCTGTGGATACGCATGTTGAGCGAGTTTCAAAACGACTAGGCATATGCAGGTGGAAAGACAGTGTGCTTGAGGTAGAGAAAACATTAATGAGAAAAATCCCAAAAGAGAAATGGTCTGATACACATCATCGTTTCATCTTTTTTGGACGATATCACTGTAAAGCCCAATCACCTCAATGTGATAGTTGTCCACTGCTTTCAGTATGTCGTGAAGGGAAAAAACGCACAAAGATAATGGAAAAGGAAACGAGTGTATGAGTGAACATTTAATTGTGTTAAGGGAAAGGTATTTAAATCCTCTTTTTTTTTCAACTGATCAATTAGTTCTTTCAGAAGAAAAAAGTGAAAGAACTCTTTTTGAACCGTTGTTCTTTCCTGATATACAGGCAGAATACTTTGCCCACTACCCACCATGGGAGCAATTTGAACATTGGCTCCCAATTTTATTGGGAGAATGGAAAATACTGCAGGAGGAGCTTTATCCTATTTTTGAGGAGCGGAGTAAAGAATCAGAACCCTTAATGATTAAAGCAATAGCAATCCTATTCATGATGCTGTTCTGGTCAAATGGGCGTTCGGTTCAGCTGAAGGAATGGGAAAGTGCAGTTCCGGGTCTGTCTATTTCATTTGTTAATCCAGTTGAAAGAGTATCTTTTATTGTAAATCGGCCTGCTGTTTATTTTTCTTATATCCAGCTTGGAGAACTAATTACAGAGCTGCATAAAGCGATTGAAAAAGATCGTGTAATGAAAAAAAGAAAACGCACGTAGCAAATAATTGCTGCGTGCGTTTTCTGAATTCGAGGGTTAAAAATTTTAAGCACCATCTGGGATTTCTTCACTCGTACCATCTGCGTCCTCAGGATCTGTTGGTTCTTCTGGATTTTCAGGATTAGTAGATTCATCATCAACCCCAGTACCATCTGGTGGACTTTGATCATCTGGACTATTTCCGTTATCATCATCTTCAGGCTGCCCATTTCCTCGGCCATTTCCTCGGCCGTTACCGTTGTCAGATTCACTCTCTTCATCCGGTGGTGGAGTTTCCTCCTCAACAGGATCTACATCTTCTTCAGGCTCTTCTTCTCGTTGATCGATTTGAACATTGAGGGTGGCTGGATCACTTCGCTCACCATCGGCTATGGCGACTACACTGAATACATAGCTTGATCCTGGTTCTACCAGTTCAATATTAAGTCCATTCTGATCAATAGTTGAAAGAGCTTGAGAAGGTCGTCCATTTGTACTGTAGCTGACTTCAAATTGTACAGAACGATTATCATTCTCTTCTTGTTCATGATCCCAGCTTAATGTTAATGAACTTGATTCTTCATTGTAATCAGCCTTTAAATCACTAGGAGCATTTAGGTCAGGAGCAACAAATTCTTCTGAAATCTCAGTAGGTTCTGTTCCTTTAATAAATAGCTCGATCCTTTTTCGGCTATCTGGTGTATAAGCACTGGCAAGCTTCGGTGGATTAGTTCCAATTTCCACTTCCACTTCCACAACACTTCCAGGACGTTCAAAGTCTGGTGTATCAATTTCAGCAGAAACTCGTTCCATTACTTCTCTAAATATTTCTTGAGAAACAACCCGTTCTGATGGTGATAAATAATTGCTGTATGTTCTTGGATAACCAAGCCAAACAGTGGCAGTATATTGAGTCGTATACCCTGAAAACCAAGAATCAGGTGCCCCGTCAGAAGGAATATTATTTTCTTGACGGAACTCTTGAGGGTAGTTTGTCGTTCCGGATTTACCTGCGACAGGCGTCCCAGATATTCTTGCATCCCTGCCAGTACCATAAGAAGGATCTTCTATAACATCCTTAAGCATATCGGTAATCATATAGGCTGTAGAGTCACTCATTGCTACATTAGAATCAGGAACCGTATCAATAGTTGATCCATCACGCAATTCAATGGCAGATATCGCGTACGGTTCATTATAAATTCCGTTATTACCAAATGCAGCATATGCACCGGCCATTTCTAATGTATTGGTACCATCATTGATCGCACCGATTGAAGCACTCTCACAAAGTCCTCCTGATCCCTCTGAACAGTCATCTTTAAAGTGTAAACCTAGCCCATGAATAAATTCGGTTGCATTTTCATGTCCTGCTTCGTTATAGGCCTTAATAGCAGTGATGTTTCTAGAATTAGCTAATGCTTGACGTATTGTAATAGGACCTAGAAATCTGCCATCAAAATTATTTGGGCGAACGTCTGGTGCAGATTCGTAAGCAAATGGTTCATCTATGACAATATGAGCGGTTGACCACTTTAGCTCCTCAATGGCAGGTGCGTAGTCTAACAATGGTTTGATTGTTGATCCCGGACTGCGTTTAATATCAACCGCGTGATTAAAATCACGTAGCCCGTAGTCTCTGCCGCCGCCAATCGCTCGAATAGCTCCGGTACTTGTATCTAACAGAGTAACACCAGCTTGAGACCGTTCAACTTCACCATCAGCATCTTCCATGTCTGTAGGGAAATTAATAATATCTCCATCTAATACATTCTCTACCTCTGTTTGAGCATCTGGATCGAGCGTTGTGTATATTTTTAATCCATCTTCATATACATTGTAATCTCCAAGCTCTTCAACTTCATCGATTACAACATCAATAAATGCCTCATAACCTTCAATAGTTGCGAATGTGTTGCGTTCTTCCTCACGTTCAACAATGCCATCCATAATATCCTTTGCCTGAGCATCCTGCATTTCCTGTTCAGTAATCTTTCCGTGCTGATTCATAAGACGAAGGACAATATCTCGTCTTTCCTTTGCTAAGTCGGGATCTTCATATGGATTATACGCATTTGGACGCTGCGGCATCCCGGCTAAAAGAGCTGCTTGATGAAGCTCAAGCTCATTTAATTCAACTCCGTAATAGTAATCTGCCGCTGTTTTAATTCCATAAATACCGTCGGAGTAGTAAATCTTATTGAGATACATTTCTAAAATATCTTCTTTGCTGTATTCCTGCTCGAGCTGAAACGCAAGCCATGCTTCCTGTGCTTTCCGCTCAAGTGACTTTTCATCTGATAATACAGATTGTTTAATTACCTGCTGTGTAAGTGTGCTTGCACCCTCAGCACCAAACCCGCGTGTAATATTAGCGAGCACAGCGCCTCCTAAGCGAATCACATCAACACCCTTATGCTCGTAAAAACGGACGTCTTCTGTCGCTAATACAGCATTTTCGACCATAGGAGGGATGTCTTCATAATTCACAAGTTCCCGGTTTTCCGCACCAATTTTCCCAATTAAATTCTGATCCATATCATAGAATTCGGTTGCTACTGGATCGATAAAATCATCTTCATTCAGCTCTGGGGCTTGAAATACATAGTAGGCAAATAATCCTCCGCCACCCAGTAGTCCAGCTAATCCTAGAAGGAAAACAACGAGTATAAGACGTTTCCATAATGATTTTTTTGGTTTCTTTTTTGAGTTTCCTTTTTTCTTCGAAGCTTGCTGAGCCCGTCTTTTTTCTTCTCGGGATGTATATTCAGCCATACCTATCTTCCTCACTTTCAACAAATCCTGCCATTTTATACGGGCAGTATATGATCCACAATTTTAAGGTAATCAATTTTTGGTTGCAACCCTAGTTTTAGTGCAAACCCATCTGATTGTATTTCATCTTTTGTTATTGATTTGCGACCGCCTTGTTCCATGCGATCCCAGTATAATTTTAACTGCTTAAAAGGCAGTAAAAAGATTTCTTCAGTTAAAGAAAAACGAATGATGACAAAGGCAAGTCCTTGATGTGTCACAACCTGATCCATATGATTAATTTGATGGGGATGAAAATTTTTCAAAGGAAAGGAAGTTTCATTGCGCGTCTCCTTTGCTTCGAAATCTACATAAAACCCCTTATAAACACCATTATAATCAGTAGTCGAAGCTTGTTTAAAATAAGCTTCTTTTATTACGGCAGCACTTCGTTTCGGATAATCGACATTCACAATTTGAACGGGCGTTGGCTTCTTATGGATAACCGCTTTTCCTCTATCCAGATAATATTGATTTGTTTCGTTTAGATCCTCCTCTAATGTCATCCCGCGTTTCCCATGAGATTTTGCGTTGTGTACAAATGGAATGGAGGTTCGTTCAGTCTCCGCTTTTTTTGATATAAATTTTTTACCGTTTGGATAATGAAACTCCATAGAAAACACCTCACATACTAATCATATCAGATTGACAGGCAGCCGGCACTTAATACACAGACTAGACATAAGTATGATTCATGAGAGGATTCTTGTCGACTACTGAAAGTATTAGACGAATAACTAGTCCAAAAGGTTTCATTCCAAAACCAAATAATCTTTTGGTACAATAGGTTTGGAAATTGTAAAGGAGTGCAACCTAATGCATGATAAACAAATAATGTTGGAATTAACGAAAGAACTGCTGAACACGGTAGAAGAAGCTGAGAAAGAGTATGATAAACGTCGGATAGCAATGGATAAAGGCGACTTCTTTCAAGAGGTAAAGCCTTTTGCAGACCGAGCACATAAACTTTCAAATGAGTGGAAAGATCTTGTTATCCCATTTTTACAGGCGAATCACCAGAAAAATCTTCATGCCAACCAGATTAAGGCAACGGTTGAAAATATTGAGTTACTAACCGTTCAGTGCTTCTTTCCTGAAACAAGCTACAATCGCTTTAAAAGCTATGTTCAGTCCAGTTTTTTTGTTCTTGAACAGGTAGAGAATGTTATGCACAAATGATAGACACCCCTAATCCTATTCAAGAATAGTGTATAGAAAAAAGGGTGAATGAAGATGTACAGGATATATAATTATCAGCCGCCAGCGAACTATCCTATGAATATGGGATATCCGTTTCCTCCATATATGCTTCCTCAAGCTTACAATATTCATCAGGCGGGAACGGATCTTTACAGTCCTCAACAGGGAATTCAAAACCCTTATTCTGTTAAGCAGGGGACTCCAAAGCCTTTTGGAGCACAACAAGGGGACACGGATTCCAACAGTGCTTCAGAAGGACCATCTAAGCCTTATTCTTCTCAACAAGGCGTTTCTAATTTTATGATGCCGCCAGTAATGCCCCCTTTTGGTATGCCGGCAAATTTTCAGCCAAGTGGCAGACCGCAATCACAGTCTTCTTGGATAGAGGCTTTTAAAACTGAAAAAGGCCATTATGATGTAAATAAGATTATGACAACAGCAGGACAAATGATGAGTACCGCACAGCAATTTGGTTCTTTAGTTAAGGGAATCGGTTCAATATTCCCCAAAGTATAAAAATTGAAACGCCAGCAATTAATTGCTGGCGTTATGCTTGTGGGATCGAATATATGTTCGTTATACTGATAGAGAGGTGAGAAAGATGAAGAAAAAATCGTTAGCTGATCTGGTGAAGTTTTTTCAAACAGACCGAGAAATTCAGCAGCAAATAGTAAAATGGCATACGATAGAACCAAAAGAAGCTATGTATGCTCCCATTCCTGCTTCTGTTCACCCTAAATTAGTTGAAGCGCTCAATCATAAAGGGATTGGTCAATTATATACTCATCAAGAAGAAGCATATCGCATGATTAAAAATGGTCATTCCATAACAGCGATCACACCAACCGCATCTGGTAAAACACTTTGTTATAATCTCCCTGTTGTTCAATCTATTTTGGAGAAACCCTCTGTTCGAGCACTCTATTTATTTCCAACAAAAGCGCTTGCTCAGGATCAAAAAACAGAATTAAATGAGTGGCTGGACTTAGCGGATGCAAGTATTACAAGTTATACATATGACGGTGACACTCCTGCATCAATACGGCAAAAAGTCCGCCGTGCAGGTCAAATTGTGATAACGAATCCTGATATGCTGCATTCTGCCATTCTCCCACACCATACGAAGTGGGTCTCGCTGTTTGAAAATTTACAGTTTGTCGTGCTGGATGAACTTCATATATATAGAGGAGTTTTTGGTAGTCATGTAGCCAATGTCATTCGGCGATTAAAGAGGATTTGTGCGTTTTACGGAAGTGATCCTCAATTTATTTGTACGTCAGCCACAATTGCCAATCCAAAGGAGCTTGCAGAAAGCTTAACAGAAAAAAAGATAACCCTGATTAGCCAAAATGGGGCACCTTCTGCAAAAAAACATTTTGTTTTTTATAATCCACCTATTGTAAATCATCAATTAAATATACGAAAAAGCGCGACCTTGGAAGTGAGAAAACTCGCAGGGCTTTTACTTAAGGAGAAAATTCAAACGATTATTTTTGCAAAAAGCCGAGTTCGGGTTGAAATCATTTTATCCTATTTACAAGACCTTGTTAAAAATGAGCTTGGTCCCAAATCAATTCGAGGATACAGAGGCGGATACTTGCCAACACAGCGCAGAGAGATTGAAAAGGGTCTAAGAGATGGTGAAGTTTACGGAGTAGTGAGTACGAATGCTTTGGAGCTTGGGGTGGATATCGGTCAGCTTCAAGCCTGCATCATGACTGGTTACCCGGGCACAATTGCGAGCGCATGGCAGCAGGCGGGGAGAGCGGGAAGAAGGCAAGGGGAAGCTTTAATACTGATGGTGGCTAGTTCAAGTCCGCTTGATCAGTATATTGTGAAGCATCCAGAATATTTTCTTGAAACCTCACCTGAAACGGCCAGGATCAACCCGAACAACCTGGTGATATTACTTGATCATTTAAAATGTGCTGCGTTCGAATTGCCTTTTTCAAAAGGTGATACCTTTGGTGAGCATGATTTGGAAGAGTTATTAGATTTTCTTGTAGAAGAACGTGTTTTGCATCGTTCGAAGGATAAGTGGCATTGGATGAGTGATGCGTTTCCTGCTCACGATATCAGCCTGCGTTCAGCTTCACAGGAAAACGTGGTCATCATTGATCAATCAGATCGAGCTCACGTAAAAGTAATTGGAGAAATGGATCGTTTTAGTGCCATGACACTGCTCCATGATGAAGCCATTTATTTGCATCAGGGCACACAGTACCAAGTGGAATATTTGGACTGGGATGAAAAAAAAGCGTTTGTGGGAGAAGTTGATATTGACTATTTCACGGACGCTAATCTCGCTGTACAGCTGACTGTGTTGGAGGAAGACTGTTTAAAAAAGACAGCACTTGCTTCTGTTTCATATGGAGATGTTTCCGTTAGAGCAATGGCGACAATCTTTAAAAAAATAAAATTTGATACCCATGAAAACATTGGTTCCGGTCCGATCCACTTACCAGAAGAAGAGCTGCACACTAGTGCAACCTGGTTTTCGCTTCATAAAGAGTTAAAGGAACTGACTGAAGATCGAATCGAACAGGGCTTAATCGGCATGGCCCATTCCTTAAAGGCCATCATCCCATTACATGTGATGAGTGACCCGCAGGACATTCATCTCGTTCCGCAGGTAAAAGCAACTCATAATCAGCGTCCAACTCTATTTGTTTATGATCGGTACCCTGGAGGAATTGGATTAAGTGAGAAAGTGTTCGATTTAGGATATACGGTTATCTCTGAAGCGAAGGAAATGGTAACCAGCTGTCAATGCCAAAACGGCTGTCCGTCTTGTATAGGTACAGACACAGGATCAAGGACAGCAAAGCAAGATACAACTGATTTAATGACATTGTTTATTGAATCTTTAGCAGGTGATGATAAATGAGCTTGAAAAACAAATTACAGCGTATGAAACCGTATATTTCATTAAAAAGTGCTACAGCTTCTACCGCATCGGAAAAAAACGAAAATAATATTGATCATCTATCAACATGGAAGGCCAATCAAGTGTCGCCTTTTTGGCTGGATAACGACTACTGTCTAATACGAGAGGTTCATTTTCCCCTATCCTATAAGCATGGGAAATACGCGCTTGAAGATTGCAAAAAAGTGATTGAAGCCTGGCAGTATTCAGCTGTTGCGCATCCTCTTTCAACGAAAAGACATAAGGCTGAAGATTTATTCTTTTTTGATACGGAAACTACAGGCCTTAGAGGTGTAGGCAGTACAATTTTTCTTTTAGGCTATGCTCAATTTACAAGCGAAGGCGTCACGTTAAAACAGCATATTCTTCCGAAGCCGGGGAGTGAAATACCATTATATGTAAGTTTTTTAGAAAATGTAGATTACACCACCCTTGTTACATATAATGGAAAATCCTTTGACTGGCCACAGCTGCAAACCAGACATACACTTATTAAAGAACATGTACCAAAATTGCCAGCAGTGGGTCATTTTGATTTATATCATGCATCAAGGCGTATGTGGAAGCATACACTGGATTCGGTAAAGCTTTCAGAAGTGGAAAAACATATATTACAATTTGAAAGGATTGATGATTTACCAGGTTATTTAGCACCTGCCATTTTCTTTGATTTTGTTGAAAGAAATGATCCAGAAGGCATGCTAAAAGTATTAGACCATAACGAGAAGGATATTTTGTCTCTTATTAGCCTCTATACCCATCTGTCACACCAGCTGCTAGGTAGTGATAAAAAACAAACGAGCGAAGAAAAAGTCTTCGCTGGTAAATGGCTGCATGCAGCAGGCGATTCGCAATCTGCAGCGATCCACTTGGAAAATGCCTTAAAAATGAACAAACAAAATTATGCTGCTGCTCACGAACTGGCTTATACTGAGAAGAGAAAAGGTAATACGAGTAGAGCCATAAATTTATGGCATGAAGTTGCTGCTCATGGTACAGCAAGGGAAAAACGAGAATCCATGATCGAACTCGCTAAAATATATGAGCATACTGTAAAAGATATAGTAAAAGCGATCGAGCTCACAAAAGCAGCCTGTGAAGCAGCGTATCAAGATGGATCGATAAAAAAAATTCCCCTTGATGCTTTTATACAAGCAGCAGAACATCGTCTGCATCGATTAGAGCGAAAATATTGCGTCTTATTTCCAAAAGAATAAATCATTCATTTCCCGGGCAAGCGCAGGATTCGCCGCTGTTTGATGTTTTACTTACTGCGTATTCGACCGATTAAGGGAAGTTTTTTATCGTTTCGACGATTTTCATTGCTTGCTGGTAGATATTTTAAAAAATAAGAGAGTATTGAAATAAAAAACAAATTTATAAATCGTTTTAACATAAAAAAATTGTCACAAAATGTTCATAAGTAGAGAAGGTATGCTGACTTGAGAGGACGTCTATTACATTGTAAGATTAATACTATACAATATAATGGGGTTGAAAATATGAGAAAATTGATATTAATATTATTTTTCTTTGTTATAGGATTTACAGCATTCTTTTTTTCGACAATTGGTGATCAGTTGACTTCTTTGTAATAATTGAGCGGTTTGCATAGGTCAAGCAGCACCTTTCCTTCATACCTTAAAGTAAGCAAGGTTATCCTGAAAAGGAAACCAAGGAAGGGGGAGCAACCGTGCATTGTCCAAGAAGACTTTTACCACCGATCGTACATCCAACAATGTGTTGCACAAATCATATAACTGAGGTAATTGAAGTTCCGCATATCCATCCTATTCAAAATACAACAGTACTTCACCAGTTATATCAACACCAACACTATTTCCCGCAATCACAAAACTTTCAGCAGACAGCGGCAAATCAGCATTTTCATTGCAACCGTCCTTTTTAATTTGATCCCTATCACAGGGGATACAAATATGTCTTGGCTGGCTATCATGTCAGCCTTTTCTATTTTATGTTTAGAATAAGAAGGTGTGCGTTTATGAAGGTTTTGACCATTAGTGGCTATAAGTCTCAAGAAATCGGTGTCTTTAAACAGACAGATCCTGCGCTTTTTTATATAAAGAAAGCGATTAAACAAATTCTCCTTCAACGAATAGAGGAAGGGCTGGAATGGGTTATTATATCTGGTCAGTTGGGGGTGGAGCTTTGGGCAGGCGAGGTTGTACTGGAATTAAAAGAGCTATATCCAAATTTGAGCCTGGCTATACTAACCGCATACGCTGATCACGAATTGAAATGGAATGAAGCCAATCAGGAGATGTACAAACAAATTGCCAATCAGGCAGATTTTGTGGAGGCAATATCAAAAAAGCCTTATGAAAACCCTCAACAATTAAGCAATAAAAATAAATTCTTAATTACAAAATCTGACGGACTGCTAATGGTTTATGATGAGGAGCATGATGGCTCTCCTAAATACCTATGGCAGCTTGCGAAGCAATATCAGGAAAATCACTCGTATGAAATTATTCAAGTGACTTTTCAAGATCTTCAGTTGATTGTTGAAGAAGAGCAATGGAACAACAGATCTTTTAATACAGATTGACAAGTCGTCCGCTTTTTGAAAAAATATAGATAGTGGTTATGACTGTAGGGGTGAAAATGATGAGTGAAAATATGGTGAAATTAACAGCAAAGGAAATACTAGAGCGAGAATTTAAGACAGCAATGAGAGGGTATAAGCCTGAAGAAGTTGATGCATTTCTCGATCAAATAATAAAAGATTATGAAGCATTTCAAGAACGAATTAATGATCTAGAAAAAGAAAACCAACGCTTGCAGCAACAGGTAAACGAACCGCCGAAACGTACACAGGCACCTGCACCGTCAACAGCCGGTACAACCAATTTTGATATTTTAAAACGACTATCAAATCTTGAAAAAGAAGTATTTGGGAGAAAGCTTTACGAAGATCGATAATCACTTACAACTTACATAGATAGGGGTAGCAAATGGTCTAGTTGCAGACTAGTCCATTTTTTGTTTGCTATTAACAATTCGATCATGTATAATAAATTCTTGGCGAATCCATCATGATGATCGGGCAATCGCTGCAGCATTTGCTGCAGAGGAAAGTCCATGCTCACACGGTGCTGAGATGCCCGTAGTGTTCGTGCCTGGCCAAAAAATAAGCCAGGGCATTCCGGTTTAGACTGGTTTGACGGCAGAGGTGATACCTAAGTTCCTTGGAATATGGTATGAACCTCTTGAAAGTGCCACAGTGACGTAGTTCCATCAGAAATGGTGGAAGTGGAACGAGGTAAACCCCGCGAGTGAGAAACTCAAACTATGGTAGGGGCACTTTCCCCAAGGAATTGAACAAGGGGAAGGATCAGCATAACAAACATGCTGATAGATAGATGATTGCCGCCCAAGTACGAGCGTATTTACGCGTTTGTAGTACTGGGAACAAAACATGGCTTACAGATCATCATGATTGATTGTACCAAAGATTAAAAAATTGTTATGAAGTGAAGACTTAGGAGGCAGGGCCATTCGTATAGGTATATGCGGGTCCGCCTTTTTTTCATGTATAGAGATAAGATGTTTTAAAAAAACAAATGAATTTATATCAATTTCATTGAAATAAACGAAATAAGGGTGAAAAAATGACTACTTTTCAATTGGTTGCTACTGCTGCAATGGGGCTTGAATCGGTTGTAGCAAAAGAAGTTCAAAAATTAGGATACGATACCCAGGTTGAAAATGGGAAAATTCTGTTTCAAGGCGATGAAGAAGCGATAGCACGAACAAATTTATGGTTACGGACAGCTGATCGGGTAAAAATAATAGTTGGAGAATTCAAGGTTTTTAGTTTCGATCAGTTATTTGAGCAGACGAAAGCACTGCCGTGGGAAAAGATGCTGCCTGTAGATGCAGCCTTTCCGGTAGCTGGTAAGTCGATCAAATCAAAGCTATACAGTGTACCAGACTGCCAAGCAATCGTAAAGAAAGCAATCGTTGAACGATTAAAAGCATCCTATAAAAGAATGAGTTTTCTTGATGAGTCTGGTCCAACCTTTAAAATTGAAGTGGCGATCCGTAATGATATTGCCACATTAACAATCGATACTAGCGGTACTGGTCTTCACAAGCGTGGATACCGAGTGGATCAAGGAGAAGCGCCTCTTAAAGAAACAATGGCTGCTGCTCTTGTTCAATTAACGAATTGGCGTGCAGATCGTGCATTTCATGATCCGTTCTGCGGTTCAGGTACAATCGCAATAGAAGCGGCACTTATCGGTCAAAATATTGCACCGGGCTTTAACCGTGACTTCATCTCGGAAGAATGGCCTTGGATGAAAAAAGCAATATGGGAAAAAGCAAGACAGGAAGCTGAAGACCTTGCAAAATATGATCAGCCGCTAACAATCTACGGGACTGACATCGACCATCGCATGGTTGATGTCGCCATAGAAAATGCCAAAGAAGCTGGTCTTGGAGATCTTATACAATTTAAGCAAATGCAAATAAAAGATTTTACGGCCTATGAAGAATATGGCGTGATCGTGGGGAATCCTCCGTATGGTGAGCGGCTAGGAGAAGAACGCGAAGTAGAACAAATGTACAAAGATATGGGACAAGCGTTTGAAGCATACCCAACCTGGTCTAAATACATTATCACATCTCATCCTTCTTTCGAAGAGCTTTACGGAAAGCCTGCAACTAAGAAACGTAAACTATTTAACGGTTTTATTCGAACTGATTATTATCAATACTGGGGAACAAGACCACCAAAATTATGATGTAAAGGGCATGCATTGACAAATCGCATGCCTTTCTTATCTATGTTAATAAGAGCGGCCAGCTGTTGAACTACTTATTTTGAAGGGAGCCGATGGATAGTGGCTACAAAATCATTACCTTTTCCTTTAACCGGAGATCAATCATTCTACGAGGCATTAGGAGATTGGATTGGAGATGTTTTTTACGATATTTTTCCTGAGAAAGGTTTAGAGCTGCGAGATGAACAGGTGTATATGGCCTTCCAGCTTGAACAAGCCTTCAAAAAAAAATCAGTTATGTTTGCTGAAGCCGGAGTAGGCACAGGAAAAACCCTTGCATACCTTTTGTACACAATTTGCTATGCAAGATACACTGGAAAGCCAGCAATCATTGCTTGCTCTGACGAAACACTGATTGAACAACTTGTGAAAAAAACGGGTGATATCAAAAAGATAGAAGATCTACTAGGACTTGAAATTGATGTGCGCTTAGCAAAATCCAGAGAGCAATATCTTTGTTTGCAAAAGCTTGAAAAAGCGTCGATGCATTCGGATGATGAAGATCTTGATGACGTTTATAGCCAGCTTCCTGAGTTTGTGTATGGAAAAGGGTCGATGACGTCGTTTTACCCATATGGAGATCGAAAGGAATACCCTTTTCTAGGTGATGAACAATGGAAGCAAGTTAATTATGATTCTCTTCAGGATTGTCTTTCATGTGAACTTAGACATCGATGCGGTCAGACATTGAATCGCGAATTTTACCGTGCGGCTGGGGATTTAATCGTGTGTTCGCACGATTTTTATATGGAACATGTTTGGACAAAGGATGCTAGAAAGAGAGAAGGGCAGCTCCCACTTTTACCAGAAGCTAGTGCCGTTATTTTTGATGAGGGTCATTTACTTGAATTTGCAGCACAAAAAGCCTTAACTTATCGGACCTCATTATCAAATTTATCTGTCGTATTAGATAAATTATCAAGTAATAATATAAGAGAAAAGACACTTTATCTAGTCGACCGTATTATTGAACAGCATGATGATTGGTTTGCAAAAATTAGTCGTCATACAGATCGTGAGAATGCGTCTGAACGCCGTTCCATAAACCGTCATCCTGATCTTATATCAAGTTCTATGACGTTAAAGGCCAGTATAGATGAGCTTCTAGAAGAGCTTGTTTTTGAGTCAGAGCTATATGTAATAGACGAATATGATTTAAAAATAGTTGAAGAATACCTTGAACAGGTGCTATTTTCATTAAAGTTATTTGTAGAAGATGATGGTGCTATTATTTGGCTTGAAGAATCTGGATCAGATGAAACACTTGTCATTATGCCAAGACTTGTAGAAGACATTTTACGTGAAGAGGTTTTCTCAAAATCAATTCCCTTTATCTTTTCATCAGCCACTCTGGCTGTTAAAGGAGATTTTTCTTATTTAGCCAATAGTCTGGGGATCGACAAGTATGATGCCTTCTCTGTTTCTTCACCGTTCGATTATGAAGAATCAATGGACGTAAACATTCATATTATTGATGAAATTTCAAAAGGCGACATTCAAGTAGAATTATTAAATGCTCATCAAAAGGGCAGTCTCCTTTTATTTAACTCAAAAGAAGATCAGGATCTGTTCAGGTTTGCCTCATCTCATGGAATAAACCGATCGCCAATCTATTTTGAGGGTGACGAAGAAATAAGTACCTTGGTCGAAAAGTTTCAACTGAATGAATCAAGCATATTAAGCTCTCATCATTTATGGGAAGGACTCGATGTTCCGGGGGAATCGTTAAGTCAGGTCATTATTGATTCTCTTCCATTCCCGCCAAAAGATCCTGTCTTTGAGGCAAAGCGAAAGCATGTAAATGATCCGCTTATGGATGTCGATCTTCCTTATATGCTGTTGAGATTTCAACAGGGAATCGGCAGGCTGATTCGAACTTCATTTGATGCTGGATCTATACACATTTTTATCAAAACTGAAGATGCCAGATGGATGGATGAGCTTACAGCTGTGTTGCCAGTTCCGCCAAAAACACTTCAGCCCTAAAAAAGAGACCGATCGTAACGGTGTTCTCTTCGCGAGAGTTTTGTAAAGTAGTTAATAACAAAAGACCAAATCGCAATTAGGATTTGGTCTTTTGTTATTGAAATAAAGGAACCTAATGATTTTTCTCATATTAAATAATTCACTGGATAGCATGTATTTTTTCTTAGATTCACCCAACAAGCGAAATTTTTTTAGAAGAACGCGATTCTAGTATTTGTTACGCCTATCACCTAAAGGGAGAGATGGCGGTTAGCGTTATAGCTATTTCAACTTTAATCTGTGGTAGCGTAAAAGGTGCTAGCCAATGACAGAGCGTACTATATTCACATTTTTTCACCTTTCTTTATAACCGAATATAGAAGACTTTCAATAAAAATAAATGTTTTCATTCTTTGTTAGTCGAACATCATTTTCTTACAGTTTCATTTTCATTTCGATGCTTGATAGTACCAAAAGACTTGACACAATTTATTAATAACAAACGATAAGAATACGAAATAGTGTTTTTTCAGTTGTTCATTTATTTTACAACAGGCAGTTGTGAATAAGAAGTTCACCTAAAGAGAACCCGTAATCCCGATAGGTTCTCTTTTTCTTACTGTCTTTTATTCAGAAAAATATGATAAAATGAGTCGGCATATATATCGGAGGAGGAATAAAAATGACCGCAGGATTTCAACAATTAGAAAAAGAATTTATTAGCTACGTTCATAAAATGACGGCATACAATGAAGCCATCGCTCTAATCTATTGGGATCTTCGTACAGGTGCTCCAAAGAAAGCGATCGATCAGCGTTCTCAAGTAATTGGCACACTCTCTTCAGATGTTTTTGCGATGTCAACGTCAGATGAAATGGCATCATTTATTGCTGGATTATCCTCTCATAAAAACGAGCTCAGTGAGGTCACTGTTAAAACGTTAGAAATTTGTCAAAAAGAATACGAACGCAACAAAAAAATACCTGCAGATGAATACCGTGAATATGTAATTTTACAGTCAAAAGCAGAGAGCGTATGGGAAGAAGCGAGGGCGAAATCTGATTTTTCTATGTTTCAACCGTATTTGGAAAAACTAGTGGAAGCAAATAAACGATTTATTCAGTATTGGGATAAGGATGAAAATCCATATGACACATTATTAGACATGTATGAACCAGGTGTAACCGTCGATGTACTGGATCGAGTATTTAACCAAGTTCGAGAAGCAATTGTTCCTCTCGTAAAGAACATTCAACAATCAGGAGATAAACCAGAAACAGATTTTTTGTATACGCATTTCCCGGTAGCTAAGCAAAAGGAATTCAGTTTAAAAATACTCCAAGAAATTGGCTATGATTTTGATGCAGGAAGGTTGGATGAGGCAGTACATCCTTTCGCCATCGGCCTTAATACGGGAGATGTACGTGTAACAACAAGGTATGATGAAAATGATTTTCGAGGGGCAATATTTGGTACAATCCATGAAGGCGGACATGCACTTTATGAACAAAATATTAGCTCATTATTGGTGGGGACACCTTTAGCTGCAGGGACTTCAATGGGGATTCATGAATCTCAGTCCCTTTTTTATGAAAATTTTGTAGGACGTCACCTCTCTTTTTGGAAATGTTATTATGATTTATTAAAGCAGCATGGAAGCGGACAATTTGATCAAATTTCAGTAGAGGATTTTACTAGATCAATCAATGAAACTAAACCTTCGCTGATACGAGTAGAGGCAGACGAGCTTACGTATGCTCTGCATGTGATGGTTCGCTATGAAATTGAAAAAGGATTATTTAATAATGAAATCATGGTAGAAGATCTGCCGGAAATCTGGAACAGTAAATATGAAGAATATCTGGGAGTACGTCCATCCAACGATGCTGAAGGTGTTTTGCAGGACGTGCACTGGTCGGGTGGATCGTTTGGCTATTTCCCATCATACGCACTTGGTTATATGTATGCTGCGCAGTTTAAGAACAAAATGGTACAGGACCTTCCTAACTATAATGATCTGTTGGAAAAAGGAGAATTAACACCGATAAAAGAGTGGATGAAAGAACATGTTCACCAGTTTGGTAAAATGAAAAAACCGTTGGAAATCTTACAGGACACGACTGGTGAGGGATTAAATGCTCAATATTTAATTGATTATTTAACAGAAAAGTATACAAAGATTTATTCTTTATAAATTTTAGGCTTTGTTAAACTTGCCTGTTGATTTCCGCTTCAGGTGCTCGTTTTCCTCGGGCGGTCCGGAAGCCTCCTCGGCGCTATGCGCCTGTGAGGTCTTCCTTTGACTCGTTTTTCCCGTAGGTGTCTCACATCTAACGCTCCAATCAACATCGTGCAAAAATAAACCATTATCTTTAACATAGGAAAATTTTTAAAAATAAAAAATTCAACATGCAATTTTGTCTATAATGATGAGATCCATTTTTATTTTGCTGGCAGCACACATGAAGGAAAGCAGGCAGCAATTATATTGATAAGAATTAATAAAGCACTAAACAGTGTTTGGATACATGTGTATGAATAAGCATGAATTTTTATCCACTCCATGACTAACTATAAATAATGAAGCAAGTAAAAACGACCAAGGAGGGAATGAATTGATGTATTTACCATCTTTTCGACTTGATCATAAGACGGCAATAGTAACTGGAGCTGGGAGAGGAATTGGACGTGCTTTAGCGATTGGGTTAGCAGAAGCTGGAGCGGATGTCGTTCTCATATCAAGAACAAAAAACGACCTTGAAAATACGGCAGATACCATTCGTCAATTGGGCGTGAAGGCATACGTTATGACAGTTGATGTTACATCCAGGGAAGAGATTACAGCTTGTGTGGAAGAAATTAAAGAGAGTGTTATGTCTATTGATATATTAGTTAACAATGCAGGCATAAATATTCGTTCGGCTGCAGCAGATGTAACAGATGAGGAATGGACTAAAATAATGGAGACAAATGTAAAGTCTGCCTTCATGATGTCTCAAGAGGTAGGCAAGATCATGAAAAAACAAGGTACGGGAGGAAGTATATTATCTGTCTCTTCCGTCGCAGGTCATGTGGCACTCAGAACGGGTGTTGCATATGCGGCCTCTAAAGCTGCACTGATTCAAATGACCAAGGTCCTTGCACTCGAATGGGGAAAGGACAATATCCGGGTCAATTCCATTGGACCGTGGTATTTTGAAACTCCATTAACGGAGCAGCTTCTAACAAATGATGAATACTTACATGATATTCTTGCGGTTACACCGTTAAATAGAATCGGTCAGCTAAACGAATTAGTTGGTCCGGCTATTTTATTGGTCTCTGAAGCTGGCAGCTATGTCACTGGTCAGACACTATTTGTTGATGGAGGCATGACTATTCAAGGTTTTTAATCTCAACAAATGCACCAGTGATCATGTTACCTAATTCTCAAATGAAAGCTTTCGGCATTTCAACTACAAGGGGCATTCCGAACATTAAAGCATCAAGTTGGACGAAATGCTGTTAATCGCTATTTATCGAGATATTTCCACTCGCTTCTCTGGTTATTCCAATTAAAATACCCATTTGTTTTTGTCTGATTGCAAATATAGGTTTATGGGGGTGAACCTATATTTGTCAATTTGAATTTTTCGTTTTTTGAGTTATTTATTTCATCGAGCCCGCTATCCAATGTTTATTTAGGAATGATTCAATTCATGTTTTTAGGACTTTTTTCGATATAGGATTCATAAAGAAAATCCGCTACAATGAAGATAAGCTTTGGTAAAGGGGATGCTGTTGACAATGGTTAAGGAAGAAAGCTTGTCTGATAAAGAGTTATTGGCGAAGCTCGCTAATTTCTACAATACTTGTCTTAAGAATAAAGATGAAGCCCGTGCAAAAAAAACAGAGCTTTTAGCAAAGAAAATAGAGAAAAAACAGCTAATTGTCGCATTTTGCGGCCACTTTTCTGCCGGAAAATCAACGATGATTAATACACTAATGGATGAAGAAATCTTACCGTCAAGTCCCATTCCAACGAGTGCGAACTTAATTGCTATTCATGCAGCGGATGAAAATCAAATTTTCGTTACAACAACAGCGGGAAAAATAATTGAACTTCTTCCTCCACTGAATGAAACCGTTATTGGCGAATTGGGAAGAGACGGACTTCAAATTAATAAAATTGACCTTTATAGATCCAATACGAAATTACCTGATAATGTAACCGTTATGGATACTCCGGGTATTGATTCGGTAGACGATGCCCATAAACAATCAACAGAATCTGCTATTCATTTAGCTGACATTGTGTTTTATGTCATGGACTATAATCATGTTCAGTCCCAAATGAATTTTGAATACATACGAAACCTTTCACAGCATGGCGTTTCTGTGCATGCCATTATTAATCAAATTGATAAACATCGTGAAGAAGAATTACCTTTTTCAGTATTTAAACAGTCAACAACAGATGCATTCGAGTCTTGGGGTGCATCACCTATTGCTTATCACTATACCTCGCTAAAAGACAAAACCCATCCTGAAAATGAGCTGCAAAAGGTTCAATCATACATTCAGGAGCTTCTTTTACAGCGTGATGAAGTTATTCTGCAAACGGCAAAGGCATCATTATCTCTCCTAATGGATGAACACAAAACGTATATGGAGAACGAATATGTAGATATGCTCGATACCTATCAGGAGTGGCTATCTGATGAGGACCTTTTGAAACAGGAAACCATTTTTAAACTAGAAGAAGAGCTGATAAATGAAAAGCATTTTACATCTACGGAAGAATGGAGTCAATCATTCGATAAAGAACGTGAACAGCTTCTCGACCATGCCTATTTGATGCCTGCAGATGTTAGGGATATAGCTTCTCGTTTTCTCGAAACGTTACAGCCCTCTTTTAAAATCGGATTATTGTTTTCTTCAAAAAAAACAGAGCAGGAACGAAACATTCGCAAGCGAGCTTTTATCAATTCCTTAGAAAAGACCGTTCAGGCGCGGCTAGTATGGCATATGAAAAATACATGCCATCAAGCATTAAAAAAAGCGGGAATAGTTGACTCGGATTGGTCGGCAAGAATTGAGGAGATAAATCTTCTTATTACGGACGAATTACTGCTTCAGTTTCATAAAAAAGGAGCAGAGGTGAATGGACAATATGTACTCCATTATTGTGAAAGCCTTGCGAATGGAATTAGAGTGAAAGCCAAGAATATACTTGAAGAGATAAAACAGCAAATACTAACTGACTATCATGACTTGATTGAGCAGAAGAGTATACAATCAGAAATAAAATTGATGACCATTCAGAAAAAAGCAAATGCATTGAGAAGCTTGCTTCAGCATAAAAATCGGATAAAAAAAACCTGCGAAAAACAAAAAAAGATCCATTATGATGAAGCTGATCTTACGATTAATGCATGGCAAAATAAATGGCGAGCAGCCAATGCACTAATAATACAGACTCGTGATCTTTCTATCCTGAACTTTAAGAAAACTGATAAAGAAATAGAGAAAGTAGTCTCTCTTGAAGAAAGTAGAAATGTGACTGATCATGATGAAGGGGAGATCATTTCGAAACTTCTTCGCACTGGTCATGCCATTACATCGTTAAAAGGATTTGACCATCAGCGGGAACAACTCTTCCGTCGGGCTGAGCGTTTACAGTCAAAAGACTTTACAGTGGCATTATTTGGTGCATTTAGCGCTGGGAAATCTTCTTTTGCGAATGCACTTCTTGGTGAGAAGGTGTTGCCTGTTTCACCTAACCCGACTACTGCTGCCATTAATCGAATTAAACCACCAACAGAAGAACGTAAGCATGGTGCGGTGACGATCTATTTTAAAACAAAAGAGCATTTATTACGTGATCTTCAATCGGCTATGCAAGGGTTTGGTTATGAACCGCAAAGCCTAGTGGCTGCCTTCGATGCATCTCATAAGCTGATGGAAAAAACAGGTGAAATCAATGGCCTTGAAACGAAAAAAAGTTTTATTCGTGCATTTTTAAAAGGATGGCCTGCTTATGAAAAACAGCTCGGTGCTGCCATGGAAACGGATCGTTCCGAATTTGAGGGATTCGTTGCGAATGAACATCAGTCATGCTTTGTTGAATCCATAGATTTATACTATGATTCACCGGTTGCAAGACAAGGAATCACGCTGGTAGATACACCGGGGGCTGACTCGATTAATGCTCGTCATACAGATGTCTCCTTTGATTATATTCGAAATGCAGATGCAATATTATTTGTGACTTATTATAATCATGCATTCGCAAGAGCAGACCGAGAATTTCTCATTCAATTAGGCAGAGTAAAAGAAAGCTTTGAACTTGATAAAATGTTTTTTATTGTAAATGCGGCTGATCTAGCGGATTCAGAAAAAGAAAAAGAGCAGGTTCTGGCCTATGTTCAAGATCAATTAACGGCATTTGGGATTCGTTTTCCGCGTATTTACGGGGTATCGAGTATCCAAGCAATCAGTTTTAAAAAAGAGATTGTACATCAGTCAGGAATCGAGTTATTCAAAAGCGAATTCAATCATTTTCTTGAGTATGATTTACAAGGGATGGCGCTTTTAGCGGCTGAACAAGATTGCGAAATGATTACAAGGCGATTAGATCGGCTAGTTAAGGAAGCCTCCCAAAACGAAGAACAAAAGATCCAGAGACTTAAAAAGCTTGAAGAAGCTAAGAAACGCATCCAAAGCCGTCTGTCTGAGCCGGATTTACATTCGGTAAAGAAAAGAACGGAACAAGAACTGGCTGAATTGCTTCATTATATGAAACAAAGAGTCTTTTATCGATTTTCTGATTTTTTCAAAGAGTCATTTAACCCAACTTTATTCGTTCACCAGTCAAATCAAAAAGCACTTGAACAAGCATTGGCTTCATTGCTAAAAATGCTTGGTTTTGATTTTTCCCAAGAATTGCGTGTAATTAATCATAGAATGGCTATTTTTATTCAACATCAGCTTCATGATCAGTTAAAGCTTGAAATAGAATCGCTCAGTATATCACAGGATGAATTGATTCTCCCTAATGTGGATTTAACCTCAAAAGACCTGTTGATTTTTTTAAATTGGTTTGAAAAAACGAATGTGCAGGATTTCAAGGAGGAGCTTTCCTTGTTTAAAAATACGAAATCCTTCTTTGAAAAAAATGAAAAAAGAATCATGCGGGATCGTTTAGAGGAAAATCTCCAAAATCGTTCTACTAATGAAATAAATGCTGTCACTCATCACCTTCAACAATGGATAAGTGATTATCTTTCTATAGAAGGAATTGAGCTGTATAATAGATGGATGGCAGATCTTATCAATCAAATCAATGGATCAATTGAGGGGCTGCAATCTAAAGAAATGGTTGGTTATTGGCAAGAGGCCTTACATACGATTAGAGAAGGAGTACATGTTTAATGAAGGACTTTCATGCATGTGCTACATGCATACATTTTGTTGCTGATAAAACAGCAAATAGAATGCGATATCTATGCGGGCGACTAGGCTTTGATACAAAACCACATTACCAGTTTAATTGTTGGGAACCAAAACCCCATGTGAAAAAACTAATGGAGAAAGAGAGGGAACGATAGATGAAAAATGTTGTAGATGTTAACTGGCTATACGACCGTTTAGGTGATCAGCAGCTTCGAATTATTGACTGTCGTTTTTCCTTGCAACATCCAAATGAAGGGAGATTGCTATATGAGAAAGAGCATATCCCGGGAGCCGTTTATTTCGATTTAGAGAAGGACTTATCTGGAAAAGCTGGAAAGCATGGAGGTCGTCATCCACTGCCGCAACAAGATCAATTGAAGGAACTGCTTGAAAAAGCAGGGATTGATCATGCAACAACGGTTATTGCATATGACGGTGGTGAGGGAGCTTTTGCTTCACGCTGCTGGTGGTTATTACGTTATTTTGGTCATGATAAGGTGTATGTATTAGATGGCGGAATTCGCAAATGGAAAGAAAACGGATATTTACTTGATCATGTCATTCCAGCTGTGAAAGAGAAGACTTTTATACCAATGATACAAGAAAATATGATTATAAATCATGAAGGTATACAAGATATCGTACAAGGTAAAACGATGGCGACTCTTATTGACTCTCGTGCAAAAGAACGCTATGCGGGCATTCAGGAGCCGATTGATCGTGTGCCTGGCCATATTCCAGGTGCCGTCAATAAAGACTGGGTTGAAGGATTAAAGGATGGTCTGTTTCTTTCTGGTGAAAAACAGGAGGAACGCTTTTCTGACTTTTCAAAGACAACACCTCTCATTGTCTATTGTGGCAGTGGAATTACGGCTACACCGAATGTTCTGGCATTAGAGGAAGCTGGCTATACAAATGTTAAATTATATCCAGGTAGCTATAGCGACTGGATTTCTTATGAAGAAAATGAAATTGAAACAGGTGAGATAGCTGGAAGTCAGGACAAGGGGTAAGCAAGGGGGCATCATGATGCAAAAAGAGAAGCATATATTACTAATTGATGGAATGGCGCTATTATTTCGTTCATATTTTGCCACTGCCATAACGGGCCAATTTATGGTCAATAGCAACGGTATACCTACGAATGCGATACAAGGATTTTTGCGTCATGCGTTAACGGCCATCAATCAAATCCAACCCACGCATGTTGCGGTTTGCTGGGATATGGGACAAAAAACATTTCGAAACGACTTATATAATGGATATAAGGCAAATAGACAGCAGCCGCCTGTGGAGTTAATTCCACAGTTTGATTTAGTAAAGGAAATAGCAGAAAAATTCTCATTTGTCAATATAGGTCTTTCCGGCTATGAAGCGGATGATTGCATAGGTACAATTGCAAAAAGTGTTCATGATTCTTCGAAGGTTACCATTGTTAGTGGAGATAAGGATTTGCTTCAACTGCTTGATGATGACATTGAAATTTGGCTGATAAAAAAAGGCTACGGTACTTATGAGCGATTTGACCGGTTTCGTTTTATGGAAGAATATGAAATCACACCAGCTCAATTTATTGACGTAAAAGCATTAATGGGGGATCCAAGTGATGGATTTCCTGGTGTTAAAGGTATAGGTGAAAAAACGGCCTTTAAGCTAATTCGTGAGTACAGTACGATTGAGGGGATTATTCAAAATATCAACAAGCTTACTCCTTCTCTGGCCAAAAAAATTGAACAGGATATGGAGATGCTTCATCTATCAAGAAATCTGGCAGCTATACACTGTGAAGTTCCTCTTGAAGGGCTGACTACATTTGGAGAATGGAATGGCGTCCCGTCCTTCGCTTCCGCTGCAATCGACGAGTACGAATTAAGAGCAGTGAAAAGGTTTTTATCAGATCGCCTTGATGCGGCTGGAGATTCGAAATGAAGCATCAATCGTTAGAGGATTTTTTGGCTGATTTAGAAACGAAAGGATTTAAATTAGGCGACGAAGCGATTGGATTTATTTATTTTGGGCGAAAATACACAGAAGCCTCCGATATCATCATTCAAGTAGCGATCGAAGTAACCTTGAAAGTTCAGCAGCGGTTTGATAGCAGCTTCTATATGTCAGTCCTAGAAGAGTTGGTAAGAACCAAGTATAAATCAAGAGGAACCATGCTAAAGCACTTTAAAGATAAAGGAATAAAAATGTAAATACATCCCCCCGTTGAGACTACGTCACGGGGGGCAATTTTTATTTATAAAACACTGCCTTTCTTGCCAGTTCATCAGCAACATGATTTTCTTTACTAGGAATCCATTTGATAAAAAATAAATCATACTGGTCGAGTAGAGGAATCATTTGTTCAAAATAATTAAGGTAGCGTTTGTTCTTAATAAATCTTTTCTCCACAGCACCAAAAACCGCCTGAGAATCTGTTCGGCAGGAAATAATTTGTTTTCGATATGGTAAACACAAGGTTAGCCCGTGAATTAGGGCTTCGTATTCAGCCTCATGATTACTCATAATTCCAAGGGGGATGGCATGCTTTTGTGACTGGTCTCCGTTCTTTATAAAAACACCCGCACCGCTTGGACCTGGGTTACCGGCACTCGCGCCATCAATATATAATTCAATCATCGAACTCCTCCTTTTAACGCAACAGGCTTGTCCACGAAAATAAACATCTTTTTTTAGATATAAGCGTGTATGAATAAAATAACGAATAAATGCTGAACCACATAGAACCGATAAAGTTAATAATTGATTTTGATCGAATCGTAGTAGTATAAATAAAAATATAATCTAAATCGAACGTTGTCAAAACATTCATGAACCACAAGTGCCATTCTTTTTTTATTTTTATCCATCGATCCAAGATCAATCGATTTTCTCCTTGAACGTGAGGCTTGCCATCATAAACTAGAAGAGAGTAAAATGGAAATCAACTGACAGATAGGAGGAGAAATGATGGATGTTAGGCTTCACTTTAACTATTACCACCAAGCGTTGCCGTCAGTCGCCTTTTCTTCTGATTGGATCGAAGGAAAGTACGTTTTACCTTATATAAAAGATTTAGAGAAAACAGGAAGGATGAAGGATCTGGTTATTGAAGATAATCTTGGACATTCCTGGACGTTAAAAGAATTTAAAAAGCTTACGGAAAAAGTAAAAGGTGAAAAAACCAACGTCTCGATCCACTTCGATGGAAGTTTTAGGTTGAGTGATCATAAAGCAGGAATAGGAATCGTATTGACATACGATGAAGATGACATGTCTTATCGTATTCGGGAGAATGATCAGCTAGAGGAGATCAACTCAAATAATGAAGCAGAATATGCGGCTCTGTACCGTTCTATACAGCTGTGTTCTGAGCTGCGTATCGAACATCAGCTTGTCAAAGTGACAGGAGATTCTCTTGTTGTAATAAACCAATTAAATGGAGAGTGGCCCTGCTATGAACCCGCTCTTCAACGATGGTTGGACCGTATTGAAGAAGAGTGTAGAAGAAATCATATAGTTCTTGAAGGCATTGCGGTAAAACGAAATGAAAATAAAGATGCGGATAAATTAGCTTCCCAAGCAGTGCAAGGAATTTCGATCCGCAGCCATAACGAAATGTAACCAATGAAAGGGCGATGAATATAGTGGAAAGAAGAAAGGTGATTGATGAAGTAGAGGAGCTTTTAAACACCTATTGCAAGGATTGTTTAGTTAAAAAACAGCTCAGAGCCGATTATGGAAAAACACATGCTCACAGTTTTTGTATTCAGCAGTGTACAGTGGGAGAGAAAATACAAAAATATGGAAAGTATTTGGCTTAATCATCAATGATTTCTTATACTCAAATAGAAAATAGGCTGACGAAGTGTATCGTCAGCCAAAATTTACAAGAATTTATTAGAGCTTTACAACGTTTGCAGCTTGAGGTCCACGGTTGCCTTCAACAATTTCAAACGACACTTCTTGACCTTCTTCCAGTGATTTGTATCCATCACCTTGAACGGCAGTAAAGTGTACAAATACATCATCTCCGCCTTCTACTTCGATAAAACCATACCCTTTTTCGTTGTTGAACCATTTTACTTTGCCATTTTGCATGTTAAATCCTCCTACAACTTACGAAGCACAGCACCGTGCTCAAGCGAGTGTATTTTTCATTTACAGATTATCTATTCACAGGTTTGACATAAAATGTACATAATCTGCTAAATGATGATTTTACTATACAACACAAGTTTAAGAAGAGTCAAGACAACTTTTGAATTTTCAAAATATTGAATAATGATTAATTGGATTTAATTCTTGACAAGCGTGCTAAAAAAAATTAAAGTTGCCTTAAGGAAACATTTATAACTTCTACTAAAAATTTATATTTAGGTGAAATTTATTTTTTTACCGTAAAAGTTGCCTTAGACCAATAAAATAGGTTGAGGTAAAGAAAGGGGTAAACAGTATGTACTCAAAAGCATTAAAACGATTTGTGAGCATCATGGTTATGTCATTTGTTCTGGTCGGCTGCAATGTGGCAGAAAAAGAGGGAGGGGAGGACCAGCCAATCCAAGTGGTTGCGACGACCTCGCAGATTGGTGATTCAATTTCACAAATTGGCGGAGAGTTCTTAGAGGTAACGACCCTTATGGGACCAGGAGTTGATCCACACATTTATCAACCGACTCAACGTGATATTCAAGCACTTCAAAATGCGGATATTGTTTTTTATAATGGGTTGCATTTGGAAGGAAGAATGGATGAAGTGTTTGAACAGATTGGAAAAGATAGACCGGTATTGGCGCTAGCGGATGCGGTTTCAGCTCAGGATTTACTGAATGATCCAGATGAACCGGCTGTTACAGATCCACATATTTGGTTTGATATAGACATTTGGATGACCGCGTTAGATCATGCAACAAAAGAATTAGAGGAATTGCTGCCAAATAATAAAGCGGAGCTAAATGTACAAAAAGAGGCTTATTTTTCACAATTGGAAGAATTAAAAACTGAAAGCTTGAAAACGATGGCAACAATTCCGGATGAGCAGCGTGTTCTTGTGACTGCACATGACGCATTTGGTTATTTTGGACGAATGTATAACACTGAAGTACTTGGACTGCAAGGTCTGAGCACAGAGGATGAAATCGGTGTTTCAGATATACAGGAAATTGTTAATTTGTTAGTGGAAAGGGAGATTCCTTCAGTCTTTGTTGAGAGCAGTATCAGTGAACGTTCCATTCGAGCTGTGATAGAAGGAGCAACCCAAGCCGGGCATTCTGTTACGCTTGGCGGAGAATTATATTCTGATGCAATGGGTGCAAAAGGTACCGAAACAGGAACGTATATCGGGATGTATAAACACAATATCGAAACGATATCACAAGCACTCCTTAAGGAGGGAGAATAAATGAATGTACTTGATGTTCGACGTTTATCTACTGCTTATCAAAATAAGGTCGTATTGGACTCACTCTCTTTCTCGGTCCGGAAAGGAACATTGACAGGTATTATTGGTCCTAATGGTGCCGGCAAATCTACGATGTTAAAAACATTATTAGGTTTACAGCCGAAGCTTCAGGGAGAAGTCGAATTTTTCGGCAAAAAGCTGGAGACAGAAAAAAAGAGAATTGGATATGTTCCACAGCGAGGTGCCGTCGATTGGGATTTTCCCACTAATGTATTAGATGTTGTGATGATGGGATTGTATGGACAGATAGGCTGGCTTCGTATTCCAGGCAAACAACACCGTCAAAAGGCAATGGAAGCACTAGATAAGGTTGCAATGACTGATTATGCAACAAGGCAAATAAGCCAGCTCTCTGGGGGGCAGCAGCAGCGAGTATTTTTGGCCAGGGCATTAGTTCAGCAGGCTGATTTGTATTTTATGGATGAACCATTCGCAGGTGTAGATGCAAAAACAGAACAAACCATTATGAGTGTTTTGCATGAACTAAAGGAACAAGGGCATACAGTACTCGTTGTTCATCACGATTTGCAAACTGTACCAAGGTATTTTGATCAAGTATTGCTTATGAATAAGAAACTAATTGCACATGGTCCGACTGAAAAGGTTTTTACAACGGATTATCTAAGTAAAACATATGGAGGAGCGATTCAGTGGCTAGAAGGAGGATTCAATGGCAGACATCCTGTTAAGCAGTAATTTTCAATGGGTATTTGTCAGTGCAGTTATGTTAGGGATGGCTGCCGGTATGATGGGAACCATGTCAAATCTTAGAAAGCAAGGGCTGATGAGTGATGCCATTTCCCACGCTGCTTTACCAGGTGTCATGATCGCATTTTTAATGACGGGTGAAAAAGATTTAATGTTCCTGATCATAGGTGCCGGATTGAGTGGGCTGATTGCTGCCTGCTTAATTCAAGGCATACATCAATCAACACGAATAAAAGAAGATGCTGCTATGGGAATTGTACTTTCTGTATTTTTCGGTGGAGGGATTATGCTTCTTACCATTGCAAACCAGGTAGGACAAGGGAAGCAAAGTGGCTTAGATGGTTTTATTTTTGGGCAGGCAGCTTCTATGATCCGCTCTGACGCTATGATCATGGGGGTATTGGCGATCATTGTCATGCTGGTAATCGTTTTCCGTTTTAAGGAGTGGAAGGTTGTTTTATTTGATCCCAATCATGCCAAAATGATGGGGATTCCAGTAAAATTTTATGAGTCATTTTATACTTTTTTGCTGGTGGTAACCATTGTGATTGGAATTCAAGCGGTTGGTGTTATTTTAATGGCAGCATTACTCATTATTCCATCTGTAAGTGCAAGATATTGGACACATTCATTGCTGATCATGTTTGTACTTTCTGCTGTTTTTGGAGGGATTTCCGGAGGCCTGGGTACGCTGATCAGTGCATTTGGTGAGGGATTACCGACGGGACCGTTTATTGTTGTCTCGTCTTCTGTGATCTTTTTAGTCTCCTTGTTTTTAGGGTCGAAAAATGGACTATGGATACAGCGTATGAAATTATCAAAATATAAGTCACTCAAATCCTCACATGACGTGAAGGAGGATTAAACATGAGCTATACTGGATGGATCTTATTAACAGCATCACTTGTAGGGATTAGCTGCGGCATTATCGGCGTACTATTAATTTTGCGCAGGATGGCCATGATGGCAGATGCCATTAGTCACACTGTGCTGCTGGGGATTGTTATCGCTTTTATGATTAGCGAATCGCTGCAAGGAACGGGCATGCTGATTGGGGCCATGCTTGCAGGCTTGTTGACAACATGGATCGTTCAATGGTTTCAGTCAAAAGGCCTGCAGTCTGATGCCGCGATCGGTGTTGTGTTTACAACTTTATTTTCAATTGGTGTTATTCTAATTGCTACAAGTGTTGGCAATGTGCATCTTGATGTTAATCATGCATTGATGGGAGAAATTTCCTTTGTTCCGTGGAATTTAATTGATGTTCCGCTTGTTGGCGAAGTTCCGCTTGCAGTTGTGCTCCTTGTTACCGTCACGGCCCTTGTTTTAATGGTAATTTTATTGTTTTATAAAGAATGGAAAATAACTACCTTCGATCCTGCCCTCGCGGCTAGCTTTGGTATACCCGTTCTAGTCATGCATTATCTATTTATGTCAATGGTATCAATTACTACTGTTGCAGCATTTGATGCAGTAGGTGCGATTATGGTCGTCGCCATGCTTATTACACCTGCAGCATCTGCTAATCTTTGGACAGATCGGCTTTGGCTAATGTTTGTATTAAGTGCTTCATTTGGCATGGGGTCAAGTATCTTAGGATATGTAATTGCTATCTGGTTAAACACCTCCATTTCCGGATCAATGGCGTTTGCAACCGGTCTGATTTTTTTGTTTAGTTATGTTTTCGCTCCTCGATATGGTCGAATTGCAGTATTGAAGAAAAAGAGAGAAACGATTTAATAAAGGCCGTTGTTGTATCCCATTAGCGCATATAGTAAACTCTTGGTGATAACGTCTTTTTTCGGAGATGAGTATAGGAGGGACCCACATGCCAACGCCAAGCATGGAGGATTATATTGAACAAATTTATTTATTAATCGAAAACAAGGGTTATGCCCGCGTGTCTGATATAGCAGAAGGCTTATCCGTTCATCCTTCCTCCGTCACTAAGATGGTTCAAAAGCTAGATAAAGATGATTACCTTGTGTATGAAAAATACAGGGGATTGGTTTTGACGAAAAAAGGAAGTAAGGTTGGGAAACGATTAGTATATCGTCATGAGCTGCTTGAAGAATTTTTACAAATGATCGGTGTGAAAGAAGAAAATGTATATAATGATGTTGAAGGTATTGAACATCATCTGAGCTGGAATTCTATTGATCGCATTGGTGATCTTGTTCAATTTTTTGATGACCGGCCAGAGCTTGCAAAACAGCTTCATGCGTTACAAGAAAAAGATGAATCATAAAAAACCTTCCATTCAAGGGAGGTTTTTTCCATATATGTTTTTTATTGTATCAGTGTCTTGGCTGAATTTACCAATAAAAAATCATGCTCAATAATCGAATAAAGAACGGGAAGATTGCGCGCGTAAATCTATATATATTTTTGATGTAATTGGGCAGAAATGATGATAAAAATGATTAGAATTTTCAATCATTTAACGAAGCAAACGCTAGTACTTTTGGCCATTTTTACTTTTAAAAAATAATTATAAAAATTATCTGTTTTTCAACAAATGGGTAACGGACAGTATATCTTGTTCATGTTATGATAAGGAAAGATTACAGTAGCTGGAGGGACAAAATGACAACAAATAAAACTGTACCATCGGATATAGAAATCGCTCAACAGGCAACAATGCAAAATATTACGAAAATTGCTCGTGGTATCGGGTTAGTAGAGGATGATATCGAACTTTTTGGTAAATATAAAGCAAAATTAAGCTATGAAGCAATTGAACGACTAAAAACCGCAAAAAATGGACGTCTTATCCTTGTCACAGCCATAAATCCAACAGCTGCAGGTGAGGGAAAGTCAACGGTTACAGTTGGACTTGGAGATGCTCTTCAAAAGAAAGGTAAGAGTGCCATGATTGCAATGAGAGAGCCTTCTCTTGGACCAGTGATGGGAGTGAAAGGTGGGGCAACTGGAGGCGGGTATGCGCAAGTGTTGCCAATGGAAGATATAAACTTGCATTTTACTGGTGACATCCATGCGATTACAACGGCAAACAATGCACTCTCTGCGATGATCGATAATCACCTCCATCAAGGTAATGAGTGTAAAATTGATCCAAGAAGGATTATTTGGAAACGTGTGCTTGACATGAATGACAGAGCTTTGCGTAAAGTTGTGGTTGGACTAGGCGGCCCGGTTCAGGGTGTACCAAGAGAAGATGGCTTTGATATTACCGTTGCTTCAGAAATAATGGCCGTATTATGTTTAGCGACTGACCTTGAAGATCTTAAAAGAAGACTTTCATTAATTGTAGTAGCCTATACATATGATAAAGAACCAATAACAGTGGCAGATATAGGGGTAGAAGGTGCATTAACGTTACTTTTGAAAGACGCGCTTAAACCAAATTTGGTACAAACAATTGAACAAACTCCTGCACTTGTTCACGGGGGGCCATTCGCCAATATCGCACATGGCTGTAACTCGGTTATGGCAACAAGTGCTGCATTGAAATTGGCAGATTATGTTGTGACAGAAGCAGGTTTTGGAGCAGACCTAGGAGCTGAAAAGTTTCTTAATATTAAAACACGCGCTGCTGGAGTGCATCCGGATGCTATCGTCATTGTCGCTACGATTCGTGCGTTAAAAATGCACGGTGGACAGAACAAAACTGCTTTAAAAGAAGAAAATATTCCAGCACTGCAGGCAGGATTAGAAAACCTGGAAAAACATATTGAAACGATCCAAGCATTTGGACTTCCGCATGTTGTAGCGATTAACCGTTTTATAACAGACACAACTGAAGAAACGAAGGTATTAACGGAGTGGTGCCGAAATAAGCAAACACCTTATGCACTTACAGAGGTATGGGAAAAAGGAGGAGAAGGTGGATTAGAGCTGGCTGAACAAGTCCTTGCAGCAATGGAAAAGCCTTCATTCTTTAGTCCGATCTATAGCCTGCAAGACTCTTTAGCCGATAAAATTTCAAAAGTTGCGACTGAAGTATATGGAGCGAAAGAGGTAGTCTTTTCTAACAAAGCACAGAAACAGCTTGAACAATTTGAATCTTATGGCTGGGGTGAGCTTCCGATTTGTATGGCGAAAACACAGTATTCCCTTTCTGATGATGCAGCAAAGCTTGGTCGTCCAAAGGATTTTACCCTTCATATTCGTGAACTGCTTCCGAAAATAGGTGCAGGTTTTATTGTAGCCCTAACCGGGGACGTTATGACAATGCCAGGTTTACCAAAAAATCCAGCAGCGCTAAAAATGAATGTATCACTTGAAGGTAAAGCTGTAGGCTTATTTTAAAATGAAAAGCTGAAGACAATGGTTAGCTTGCTCAAGAAGCATAAGTCTTACTGCTGCGGTTGGTGCTTCTTGCCAGCTGGGCAGTGGGGATTATGGCTTTGTGAGTTTAACCGCTGGAACTGGACAAAAGAAAGTGAAAACGAGGATTCAGGTACTTTAGTATAAAGACAAACGAGCAGCGCTCCTGGCAATATTCATTTATATTTATATAAGTAGATTGTTTCGACATCTTGATAGAGTAACACGATGACAACAAGGCATGAAAGGGTGTATAGATTGTTTGATCCAACTGCATTTGACAATCTTAAGACCGTTCTTGAAGGCACCATTTATGACAGAGATCTTGACGGGACCATTTCCATCACAAATCGATCTGATTTAATTGATGTTGCTACACTCAATAGAACGTTTATTATTACATTTACTTCAGCGAACAATAGCATTGAAGCGGAAATGCAGCTTTATGCTGATTTAAAGAAATTAGCAATAGAATTATTGCCAGAAGCTTCCCAAGAGGAATATCCAGGCGCAGCAATATCTCTAACCTTTCGAAAAGAAGGATTGAAATGGTCAAAGAATGAACAAGAGGTTTTTAGCAAGCAGTGGGGTGAGCATAGATGCCATGAATGGAGGCAGATTACATCAAACCGTCATCCTGCTGTTTGCGAAATGGCTATCCATTTTGATCGAACGATTACAGAGGAAATGTTTCGTGATGTGGAGGATATGGTATATTTTACCATCGAAACCATCGATATGTTAGGAAAGGCGGCAAATGGATGAATACAATCACCCCTCAGCAGCTGCTGAAAGCAGAGCAGTTTATTCGGCCTTTTTTTGAGCGCGATCATTCTGGACACGATTGGCATCACATTGATCGTGTCCGAAGGACGGCTCTTTTTATTTGTGAGAAAGAATGCTGCAACCAGAAAACAGCCGTTGAGCTAATTGCATTGCTACATGACGTTGGAGACCCTAAACTCCATGTGACCCCTAAAGATGGAAAAAATGCTTTAAATAAGGTATATTCACATATTGGATTAACCATTGACGTACGTAAAGAAATGAATGAAGCCATTGAAGCGGTTTCTTTTAAGGGTGGGAATGAAACTTTATTGCCTTCACAGGAATCAGCGATTGTTCGTGATGCAGATCGTTTGGATGCAATAGGGGCTATTGGGATTGCACGGACATTTGCTTTTGGCGGGAGTAACGGACTTCCCCTTTATGATCCTTTTATTCAGCCTAGACAGGACATGACCGAAGAAGAGTATCGTTTAAATCAATCAACAACCATCCATCACTTCTACGAAAAGCTTCTTAAGTTGAAGGATTTAATGGTTACTCAAACAGGAAAAGAATTAGCGATGGAAAGGCATCATTTTATGAAGATATTTTTAAATCAATTTTTTAAGGAATGGAAGGGACTCGCGTGAAACAATTTGTGATTGAATCAATCGAAAAGTCGTACGGGGAAAAGCTGCTATTTCAGGGTCTTTCGCTGAAGATTACTGAAAATGAACGAATTGGACTTATTGGTGTGAATGGAACAGGAAAATCAAGTCTTTTACGGATTATTGCAGGTATTGACGGTGTGGATGAAGGAAAACTTGATCATCCTTCTGATTACGTAGTGCGATATCTAGCTCAAGAACCTGATATTGATGATAACTTAACGGTATTAGAGGCCGTTTTTCAAAGTGATGCCCCCATTATTCGGTTAATGAGAGAGTATGAAAAGGCGCTGGCAGAATATGAACAGAACCCTTTATCGAAAAACATACAAAATAAATTCATGAAAATTCAGCAGGAAATGGACGCATCAAATGCCTGGGATGCTAACGCTGCGGCTAAAACGATCCTGTCAAAGCTTGGAATACAAGATGTAAATAAAAAAGTGGAAGTTATTTCTGGTGGTCAAAAAAAGCGTGTTGCACTTGCGCAAGTTCTGATTGAGACACCAGATCTTCTCTTGCTGGATGAACCGACGAACCATCTTGATTATGAAGCGATTGTTTGGCTTGAAGATTTTCTGAAACGATATAGAGGTGCCGTTGTCATTGTCTCGCATGATCGATATTTTTTGGATCAGGTTTCTACACGGATGGTGGAGCTGGATAGCGGCAAAGCATATTCTTATAATGGCAACTATCAATCCTTTATTGAAGCGAAGGCGTTAAGAGAAGAACAAGAAGGTCAGGCTATGCAGAAAAAGCAAAATCTATACCGTAATGAGTTAGCTTGGATGAGAAGAGGAGCAAAAGCAAGAACGACAAAACAAAAAGCACGCATTCAGCGCTTTGAATCGCTTGACGAACAGGTTTCATCAAAATCGAGTGAAGATTCGATGAAAGTTGGGATCGCATCTAGCCGCTTGGGAAAACAAGTAATTGAATTGGAGCAAGTCTCCAAATCCTTTAACCAAAAGGTGCTTTTTACCAATGTGAATATGCTCATTCAGCCTAAAGCACGAATTGGTATTGTTGGTCGTAACGGTACAGGGAAATCGACGCTGTTGAACATTATGGCAGGACTTATTGAAGCTGATGAGGGTACGGTGAGGATCGGTCAGACTGTGAAAATGGCCTATTTTACACAACAACTTAAAAATATGGATGAGAATAAGAGAATGATCGAGTATATTAGGGAAGAGGCGGAAGTCATAGAGGTAGAAGACGGATCAAGGGCTTCAGTTGCTCAAATGCTCGAACGTTTTCTGTTTCCAGTAAGTGTCCATGGAACGCCTATTCGCAAGCTCTCAGGAGGAGAAAAGAGACGTCTTTATTTGCTTAAATTGCTGATGGGAAAACCGAATGTATTGCTTCTTGATGAGCCAACCAACGATCTTGATACAGAAACATTAACGGTTTTAGAACAATATATTGAAGAGTTTAGCGGTGTTGTCATTACCGTCTCGCATGATCGCTACTTCTTGGATAAAACAGCAGATGAGCTAATCGTGTTATCCGGAGAGAGCAAGATTGATTTTGTTCAAAGTGATTATTCTGAGTTTCTACGAGCGGAATCAGAGCGTCAAAAAGTCGTAATAAAAGAAGCAATCACTGAGCAAAAAGCGGCTCCTATAAAAAAAGAAAAGAAAAAAATGTCCTATCTAGAAAAAAGAGAATGGGAAGGGATAGACGATCAAATCCAACAGGTGGAGGAACGTCAAGCCTTTCTTGAAAAAGAGCTCCAAACGATCGGTAGTGATTTTGAAAAAGCACACCGTATCATGAATGAACAAGCTGCACTTGATGAAAAACTAGAAGAATTAATAGAAAGATGGACATATTTGTCAGAATTTAATGAGTGAGTCGATCTTTTCGATTCCTAACGAAGTGTATGTTAAAATAACGTAAAATGTCTTTTGAAAGGAGCGGTTCTTTGAATATAGTATCGATCGAACCAACCCCGAGCCCAAATACAATGAAAGTAATTTTGGATCTAGCATTACCAGGCGGGAAAAGCAATAATTATAAGCAAGATAATGCAGCGGGTGCTCCTCCTGTGGTTCAATCAATTCTTGAAATCGATGGAGTGAAGGGAGTTTATCATGTTGCAGACTTTCTGGCTGTTGAACGGCACCCGAAAGTAGATTGGCAGATTATTCTTCCTCATGTACGGAAAGCATTTGGAGAGGAGCGTGAAGAACAAAACGCATCACAACAAATTGATGAGCATTTTGGTGAAGTTCAAGTACAGGTTCTTCAATTTAAAACGATTCCCCTACAGGTAAAGCTGGTGGATGGACTTCAGGAAAAGAGATTTGGATTGCCTGATTATTTTGCTCAAGCGATGGCAGAAGTACAGCTGGAAGGTGATAACGTTATCCTATTGCGTAAATGGAAAGATTATGGTGTACGATATGGTGAGCTTGATCAGATTGGACAGGAAGTTATTGATGAATTGCTCGCTTCTTATCCATCCAGCAGAGTACAGGCCATCGTAACAGCTGCTAAGGAAGCAAATAACAGAGAAGCTCCGTTTAAAAGAGAGTCGATCCCGGTGACGATTCAATTGTTAAGGGCTTCAGAAGACTGGAAGGGACGTTATCAGCTTCTTGATCAGATGCCAGAGCCAACGATTGATGATCTGCCAATGTTAAATGAAGCTTTAACGGATGAAAAGCCGTCCGTTCGAAGATTGGCGGTCGTGTATTTGGGAATGATTGAGGATGAAAGAGTTCTGCCTTCCTTGTACAAAGCATTAAAAGATAAAAGCGTGACCGTTCGCCGCACAGCAGGTGATTGTCTGTCTGATCTCGGATTTCCTGAGGCAGAAGAAGAAATGGCCCATGCCCTTAAAGATAAAAACAAGCTTGTAAGATGGAGAGCAGCTATGTTTTTATATGAAGTGGGAACTGCTGCATCCCTTGAAGCATTAAAAGCTGCTGCCACTGATCCTGAATTTGAAGTAAAGCTGCAAGTAATGATGGCGATCGAGCGTATTGAAAGCGGTGAAGAAGCCAAAGGATCAGTATGGAAACAGATGACGGAAGCAAGACAAAATGGAGTATAGGGGGAATTAAGAATGTCAATGGCATATGAAGAATATATGAAGCAATTAGTAAAGCCAATGCGGCAAGAGTTAACACAAGCGGGATTTAGAGAACTAACTTCAAAAGATGAAGTACAGGAATTCATGACGGATCTCCAAGGAACGTCTCTTGTGGTCATTAACTCTGTTTGTGGTTGCGCGGCAGGACTTGCACGTCCAGCGGTGACACAAGCACTTATTACGCATGAAAAAGAACCGGACCATTTGGTAACGGTATTTGCCGGACAAGATAAAGAGGCTACAGCGAAAATGAGAGAACATATCAGCGGCTACGAGCCTTCATCTCCTTCTATTGCTTTATTGAAAGGTTCAGAGGTCGTTCATTTTATTCCGAGAGAGGATATTGAAGATCACTCAGTAGAGGAAATCGTTGAAAATATTAAAGGAGCAATGGATGTCCATTGCTGAAAGAGGCGCCATAGCGGCGTTTTTTCTTTTGATTGGATGAGGGTGATTTCATTTGATTATTACAACTTCAGGTCGTACTACGAAAGAACAAATACAGCTTGCTAAAGAAGTAGCCATTGAATTGCATGCATCGTATTGGGATCGTAACAAACAATCCATTCAATCGATGCAGCAAAAAGTGAATCAGCCCATTATTGTAATAGGTAAACAACGCTTTGAATTTTATGATGGCCATAGGACTGACCCGTTTTTCTTTCATCCCAACTCCAGTGCCTTTCGTGTAAAAAGAATGGAAAAAGGGGAGACTGATCCTTTAGTAGAGGTGTCTCTTTTAGCGGAGGGCGATTTCTTTTTAGATTGTACCTTGGGGCTTGGTTCTGATGCGATCGTGGCTTCAATGGCTGTTGGGCCAACCGGTAAAGTAACAGGGGTCGAGAAAAATAAGGTGATTGCATATTTTCTGAAGCAAGGACTTAAGTATTGGAAAACGGATAACGAGGGTTTAAAAGAAGCGATGCAAAGAATTGATGTTATAGCGGCAAATCATTTAAATTACTTGAAAAGCTGCGAAGACCGTTCAATTGATGTCGTTTATTTTGATCCAATGTTCCAAGAAGAAATTTCGTTATCAAATGGAATTGAAAAACTTCGAGATCACGCCATTTATGCCGATGAAACATTATTTTCAGCAGTAAATGAGGCCAAACGTGTTGCTAGAAAACGCATTGTTCTAAAGGATCACTTTCGATCAAGTAGATTTAATCAACTTGGGATGACAGTGATCAAACGTCCTTCTTCGAAAACACATTACGGTTATGTTCATCTAAATGTATAAATAAAACAAAAAACGCTTCGAGATCGAAGCGTTTTTTGTTTTATTCAGCAAATTGGAGATAAACAAAATAGGCGAGCATTAGTAAAAATCCAGAGCTAATTAAAATACTTTCCATAGGATTCCCTCCTTGCAAATCTCTTAATTAAGAATATCCTTAATAAAAATTGTAAATTTTGTGAAACCTAAAGCGGTTTTCTTCGTATTCAAGTATAATGTATTTAATAGTCAAGAAACAAGAAGGGATTTGCGAAAGATGCCAAACTGGATTAAAAAGTCACTTGTTGTTCTTATTTCAATCATTACCTTTGGAATGGTCACGCCGAATGATTTACTGGCAGACCAGCCAAAGGACGACTCCAATCAATCTAACAAATCAGTCTCATCCATTGAAACAGTTCAGCAGAGTGAGACACAGATTAAAACCATCACCTCTAAAGAAGAAGTAATACAAGAGTTAATAGAAGAGGCTGACGTACTAACACAAATAAAATTAGGTGATCGAATACTTCCTAGAATTGAAAATGAATTCCAAACTATTATTTTGCCGAAAATGGAACAAGCGATACAGGAAGTAGTTGTTGCTTACCCGAATGCTCAATATCAGCACTTGATTATCTCACCTTCTATTGGAAAAGGTGACGGGGAACGCATTTTTAATATCATGGATGAAAAAACGGGAGAAGATGTGATTCGTTTTCATGTGCGAAGAGACCAGCCTCCTCTAGAAGGATATTCATTTAATTTTCATTATCATTCCCATCATGATGGATTTGAATCGCATCACACTCTTGCAACAGTTTATTGGGGGAAAGATACACCTGCTAAATTCGGATCAAAAATGGTTCATTAAATCCTCAGAAGAAATACCCTCAATGGACATTGCAACTCCTTTGAGGGTATTTTTTGCTTCCTTTCTTTTGTATAATGAAAAATGAAGAAAGGAAGCGATAGTCGATGCAGCAGTATTTAGATCTTCTTTACAAGGTGTTGGAAGAAGGAACAGAGAAGAGTGACAGGACTGGAACAGGTACAATCAGCTCCTTTGGTCACCAAATGAAGTTTGATCTGTCAGAGGGATTCCCCCTCGTTACGACAAAAAAAGTTCCTTTTAAGCTCATTGCAAGTGAGCTGCTATGGTTTATAAAAGGAGACACAAATATCAAATATCTCCTTGAGCACAATAATCATATATGGGATGAATGGGCATTTAAAAATTGGGTGGAATCTCCAGGATACTACGGTCCTGATATGACAGACTTTGGCCTTCGTTCCCAGCGAGATCCAGAATTCAAAAAAATCTATGATGATCAAAAGCGGAAATTTTTGACGTCAATTCTTGAAAATGAGGAATTTGCAAGGAAGTATGGTGAGTTGGGTGATGTATATGGTAAACAGTGGAGAGCATGGAAAAAGTCAAATGGTGATATAATTGACCAGCTTCATGATGTCATTGATTCCATAAAGCATAACCCTGACTCCAGACGGCATATTGTCAGTGCTTGGAACCCTGAGGATATTCCTTCAATGGCATTGCCTCCGTGTCATACCTTATTTCAATTCTATGTTGCAGACGGAAAATTATCATGTCAGCTTTATCAGCGAAGCGGGGACTTATTTTTAGGGGTTCCATTTAATATAGCGAGTTATGCACTATTGACGCATATGATTGCTAAGCAGTGTGATTTAGTACCTGGACAATTTATCCATACAATTGGTGATGCACATATTTATTCCAATCATATGGATCAGGTTAAAGAACAACTAACCCGCGAGCCGAGATCGCTTCCGAAATTGGAAATTAACATGCAAGGGAAAGATATCTTCAATTTACAGTTAGAGGATATTCAATTGCTGGATTATAATCCTCATCCGGCCATTAAAGCACCCGTCGCTGTGTAGAGAGGAGTAGAGAGATGATTTCAATTATTGTTGCTCATGCAAACAATCGAATTATTGGTCACCAGAATGACATGCCGTGGCATCTTCCGAATGACTTGGCATATTTTAAAGAAAAAACGCTTGGCAAGCGCTTATTAATGGGAAGAAAAACGTTTGAAGCGATGAACGGACCATTAAAAGGAAGAACGAATATTGTGCTAACATCTCGAAAAAATTGGCTGCATGAGGGGGCTGACGTTGTACATACGTTAGAACAGGGATTAGAAGCACTTCAAACTGATTATGCATCAGAAGCATTTGTCATTGGCGGAGGTGAACTGTATAAAGCAGCAATAGACTATGTTGATCGTCTGTATATAACAGTGATCAATGTGGACGTTGAAGGAGATACAGCATTTCCAGTATATGATACTGGTGAATGGGTAGAAGTTTCTTCAGTAAAAGGAATCAGAGACGAACGTAATCCGTATGACTATGAATTTAAAGTGTTTGATCGAGCAGGAAAATTATAATAAAAAAGCTGATCCAATTGGATCAGCTTTTTTATGCGTAGAATAGGACACAAAAATACATAAATGCACTGCCGGCAATAACAAATAAATGCCAGATAGCATGGTTGTAGGGCAGCTTTCTCCAAATATAAAAAATAGCCCCTATTGAATAAAACAATCCGCCTGTCAATAAGAGAGCAAAGCCCGCTCCAGTCAGCTCATGATAAAGTGGAACGATGGCAATCATGATGAGCCAGCCCATTAATAGATAAAAAATGGTTGCAACAACCTCATACCGATCTACAAAATAGCATTTAAAGGCAATGCCAAGAATGGCAAGTCCCCATACAATTCCAAAAATCGTCCATGAAAGTGCCCCTCTTAATGTTACAAGCATAAAGGGTGTATAGGTACCTGCGATAAGCAGGTAAATGGCTGAATGATCCATAATGGCAAATAGTTTTTTTAGTTTTATACCTCGAACACTATGAAGTAGTGTGGAACAAAGAAACAGGATTAACATCGTAGACCCGAAAATAGTGAAACTTACAATATGCCATGCTGTACCTCGTTCAACGGCTATTATAATTAAAAACACCAATGCGGGAATACTTAAAACAAATCCAACGGCATGGGTGACAGCATTAGCTAATTCTTCCTTCCAATCTTTGTAATCAAATGTTGTCATCACTTCAGCTCCTTTTAATTACGAAGGCCATTAATACCTTTATTCTGCAAAATATTTATTTTCGTCATAAATAGACAGAGGATGCTCAATGAATATAGAATGAAGATAAAATCTATTCTAGTATTGTATCTCGCATGACAATAAAGTGCAATGAATGTAATATTATCACCCTTATGATGAAACATATTATTCGGAAAAACTAATTTGTTCTTTGAGTAAAAGCACATTACACTATTCTTTACGGTTAATTTTACTATTTTATGATTATTTAACGATTACAACGACAACATAGTCTTTGAAACGCTATCATTTAACTGTATAATAATAAATAGCGATAGATGATAGGATGTGTATGGAATGACAAAGATAAGGATCGTCACGGATTCAACTGTAGATCTTAGCGAAGAAATAGTTCATAAATATGGTATTAAAATTGTACCCTTAACGTTATCGATAGATGGAAAATCTTTTATTGATCGTGTCGAAATTTCGCCTAAAGAATTTATGAAAAAAATGGAGCACTCAAAAGAGTTGCCTAAGAGCTCACAGCCTTCAGCTGGAGCATTTCAAAAAGTCTATGATGAGCTTGGTCAGGATGGAAGTCAAATCATTTCAATTCATATGACTGGGAATATGAGTGGCACCGTTCGATCAGCTGAAAGTGCAATGAGTCTGACTTCTTCTGATGTATCAGTTGTGGACTCACGTTTTATTTCGAAAGCATTGTCCTTTCAGGTTGTAGAAGCAGCGATAATGGCGCAAGCTGGAGCTTCTAAAGAAGAAATCCTTCAGCGGGTGACAGAAGTTCGTGAATCTACTCATTTATTTGTAGTAGTGGATACACTTGAGAATTTAGTTAAGGGCGGACGTATTGGAAAAGGCCGTGCAATGATTGGATCATTATTAAATATTAAACCGATTGCTTCTTTAGCAAACGGAGAGTATACACCGGTATCAAAGGCTAGAAGTCACTCGCAAGTCGTTAAGTACCTGTCAAACCATTTTATGGAGAACGTTAAAGGCAAAACGATTAAAGCTGTGGGAATCGTTCATGCAGATGGACTTGCTCTAGCCCAGTCCCTTAAGGAAAAAATACTTGAGAAAACAGGGTACCAAGATATAACGATTGAAGAAACAACACCCATTATTAGTACGCATACTGGTAAAGGTGCAATCGGTTTTATGTATTACACAGAATAATATAGTGAAAGTCTGTGCTGCCATAACAATGGGGCATAGGCTTTTTATTATGAATAGAAAGAATTAACACAGATTTTTATAATAGGCTTTAATAGAAGCCGAATTTGTTTTACTCTATGCTATGCGTGATATAATAGCTGTATAGTAAGCGAAAGAAGGTGGAAGATGTGGTGAAGTCATTCACAAAAGCAGGGTTGGTGATCCTTTCATCAGTTTTCCTTGCCTCTTGTACGATACCTTCTTCGAATGAACAAAATGAAGAACGTGAGGTTTTACTCGAAACGAAACCCTCTCCGGATGAAACCTTTATCCCGGTCGATCTGACGATTGTTTCAATAGGCGATTCATTGACAGAAGGTGTGGGGGACAGTACAGGTCTAGGTGGATATGTTCCTTTGCTTGAACAAAAGCTAGAAGAGCAGGACATAATCAAAGAGGTAGAGATTATTAACTTTGGAAAACGAGGAAACCGTTCAGACCAGCTTTTGAAAAGAGTGCAGGAAGATCAAGAAATACGACAATCGATTGAAGGTGCAAACTCCGTAATCGTGACCATTGGAGGCAATGATGTAATGCGCGTTTTTCGTGCAAACTTTCCTTCATTAACATACGATGACTTTTCGGCTGCCAGGGTTCAGTACGAGGAGCGGCTTAGTGAAGTATTTAGTGAAATACGTTCATTGAATCCAGAAGCATCTATTGTATTATTAGGTATTTATAATCCTTTTTTTGTTTTTTCTGCTGATGTTCAAGAAATGGATATGATTGTGGAAGAATGGAATCATGCAGCGAGTGACATTGCTTCAAGTTGGGATCACACATCCTTTGTAGAGGTTGCTGATATTTTCAAAAATAGTGAAGACAATTTACTTCATACCGACTTCTTCCATCCTAATGATAGAGGGTATTCATTAATCGCAGAACGAATTGAAGAAGGTTTAATGGAGCTGATGAATGAGTAGGTTGAGCAGAAAGAGGGATTTGATGAGAAATAGATGGAAATTTGCTTTTTTAACAATAATGACGGTCATTCTTGTTGCTATTGGAGTCTTATTATTTCAGCTCTTTCGACCAATAGATTCTTCTGGACAGGAAGGCTTACAAGGTGTTTCACCTGAATCAGAAGCTGAGTTTACTGTCACGGCTTCGAGAGATGACCTTACAGCGGTTACTAATAGATTTATTGAAGAAGAAGGCTTGAATGGCCCCATTAATTATTCGATTGAATTCAAAGATCAGGTTATTCTAAACGGAATGATTCCTATTTTTACAACCGCGATTGATTTTCAAATGACGTTTGAAGCTCAGGCATTAGAAAATGGGAATCTACTGTTAAAACAAGAGAAGCTTTCATTGGGAGCAGTAGATTTGCCTGTGAGCTATGTTTTAAAATTTATTAGGGACTCTTACGAATTTCCAGAGTGGGTAACGATTCAGCCAAATGAACAGCAAATTTTAGTCGAAGTGACTGAAATTGAAGTGGCAGCAGGTTTAAACGTAAAGGCTAACCGCTTTAATTTGCCCGAAGATGATATTTCTTTCTCGATTTATGTACCAAAATAATTACATGGGGAGGTTCTTCTGATGGAACAAGAACAATATAAGTTAGCAACCTTTGCAGGAGGCTGTTTCTGGTGTATGGTAAAACCGTTTGATGAGCAGCCGGGAATTCATAAGATAGTATCTGGCTATACAGGAGGCCACACTGTCAATCCTACTTATGAAGAAGTGTGCAGCGAAACGACAGGCCACCGTGAAGCCGTTCAAATTACGTATGATCCAACACAATTTTCATACGAAAAGCTTTTAGAAATTTTTTGGAGTCAAATTAATCCTACGGACGGGGGGGGACAGTTTTTTGATCGTGGAGAATCCTATAAAACTGCCATCTATTATCATGATGAAGAACAGAAAATTCAAGCTGAAAAATCCAAGCAGGAGCTTGAAAAAAGCGGTCGTTTTTCTGCTCCGATTGCAACAGATATTTTTAAAGCCAGTCCTTTTTATGAAGCAGAGCGTTATCATCAGGATTATTACAAAAAACAGCCAAGCCATTATAATGCGTATCAAATTGGATCAGGCAGAGCAGACTTTATAAAGCAGCAAGCGAAAGGCGGAAATTAATATGAAAAAAGAAGAAATTTTGTCAAAACTAACTCCTATGCAGTATGAAGTGACACAAAATAATGGGACAGAACCACCATTTAAAAACGAATACTGGGATGAATTTGGAGACGGCATTTATGTTGATATTATTTCTGGGAAGCCTTTGTTCAGCTCTACAGATAAATATGATGCTGGGTGCGGATGGCCGAGCTATACAAAACCAATTGTAGAGAAAGAAATCCTTGAAAAAAGTGATTACAGCCATTTTATGGTTCGAACCGAGGTAAGAAGCGGTTCTTCAAACTCCCATCTCGGTCATGTTTTTAATGATGGACCAGGACCGAGCGGTTTACGTTACTGTATTAACTCAGCTGCCTTACGTTTTATCCCAAAAGAACGGCTTGATGAAGAAGGATATAGCGTATATAAAAAGCTATTTGATGAACAATAATTGTGAAGAAATGCACAATTATGATACAATACGAACCGTTCACGTATTAATAAACGTTAAATGCTTTAAAAGATTAGTAGGAGAGTGATATCATGTTAAAGAAACTGTTTGGTAAAAAAGAGGAAGCTCCGAAAGATATATTAGTATATGCACCTTTAACTGGAACATTCGTTTCATTGGAAGAGGTTCCTGATCCAGTCTTTTCGCAAAAAATGATGGGGGATGGCATAGCGATTGAACCTTCTGAAGGGAAAGTAGTATCCCCTGTGGATGGAGAAGTGATTCAGGTATTTCCAACCAAGCATGCGATTGGTTTAAAAGCAAAAAATGGAGCGGAAATTCTCATTCATATTGGATTAGAAACTGTATCTATGCAAGGGAATGGCTTCGAAGCGCATGTTTCCGAGGGAAGTAAAGTTAAAGTTGGAGACACCCTAGTCACATTTGATCTTGAACTGGTTAAAGAAAAAGCCAAGAGTACCATCACACCAATTATCGTTACAAACGGTGATGATCTTGAATCGGTCACAAAAAAAGATGTGTCAACGATCACTGCAGGAAATGATATAGTCATGGAAATTTCAGCGAAAGCTTAAGACCTTTCAAGCTGATCATCTATCCACGCAACTCGCGAGGATGGGGATCAGCTCTTTTTTATTCTTTATCGTATTTCATACAAGCTTCTATCCACTGCAAAAACTCAATATAGCTTTACGTGGTTAACGAAATTTGAGCAGGGTATAGAATAATAATTAAAAATTGCAAATAACTTCACGAGAAAAAATATCAAACGATATAAATTTGGTTGTTTTAGATGGAAGATTGACCTTGGACAGGAATCAGAATAAAGTTTTTTGGCAGTACTTTTTGTGAAGAATTGTCACTTATTCTTCTTGAATAGCTGATTATTTATGGATAACTCAAAAAAAGGAAAATTTCACTATACTAAAAAGCAGCAAAGTAAAGGAAGTGTAACCTTTGAATCGATCATTTTATCATTATGTGATGAAATACCGTGAACCATCACCAAAAACACCACAATCTGAATTTGCGAATAGGATGTATGATGATCTCGATTTTCCAAAGATGTCAGAAGATTATCATGAAATCAGTGAATATGTTGAACTTACTGAAGTTTATAATGATCAAATTTCAGTATTTGATGATCTTTGGGAAGATTACAGAATTACCATAAAAAATGAATTATCATAAAAGCTATCTTAAGTAAACGTTAGTTTTCTATAAAATGAGATCATCACTGTAAGTAATGAATAATTATACTTAATAGCAACTCGGAAATATAGCATTTAAAAAAGGAGGGATCGTAAAATGTCGTTATTTAATAAAGCATTAGCTTCTCTAGGGATTGGAGCAACAACAGTTGACACTAATTTATCTAAAACAGTGTATATATGTGGTGAGATAGTGGATGGAATTGTAGTAATCAAGGGCGGGAATGTTGATCAAACCATTGAATCCATCTATTTAACGCTCATAACAAACTATACAAGAGAGTCTAATGACCGCAAATACGAAGATCGTGCAGTGGTTGATCAACTGCAATTGACAGAACCCTTTACCATAAAAAAGGATGAAATAAGAGAGGTGCCTTTCACGTTCACCATGCCTTTAACTACTCCAGTTACTGCTGGCAAAACGAAAGTATGGATGAAAACTGGTCTTGATATAAAAAATGCTGTTGATCCAACAGACCATGACTGTTTAACCGTTCAACCTACCTCTTTGATGAATCATGTGTTAGAAGCGATGAATGTTTTGGGATTTACGATTCGTAAAGTGGAGTGTGAAGAAGCACCGTATCGATTCAAGAGCAAAGTTCCTTTTATTCAAGAATTTGAGTTTGTTCCTGTTGAAGGACCGTTTAAAGGGATTCTTGATGAAATTGAAATTATTTTCTTTCCGGAATCAGAAAAATCCTACGAATTACTACTTGAGGTGGACCGGAAAGGAAAGAATATCAGGAGTTTAATGGCTGAAGCAGTTGGGTTTGATGAATCGATCGTAAGAATGAGAATTAGAACAGATGAATTAACTGATTTTTCTGCCCGATTAATGAAAACAATTGAACAGTTTTCGAAATAAAATGAAATTTGGCAGTAAGTTGAAATACGCCTTAAAAAGCCTTACAATAGTTATGATTATGATGAAAGAAGTATAAGGGAGGAACATTTTTATGAGTATACATATCGGTGCAAAACAAGGTGAAATTGCAGAAACAGTCTTACTACCAGGAGATCCGCTTCGTGCTAAATATATTGCTGAGACTTTTCTTGAGGATGTAACTTGTTACAATAAAGTACGAAACATGTTCGGGTACACTGGAACATATAAAGGAAAACGTATTTCTGTACAAGGAACTGGCATGGGTGTTCCATCCATTTCTATATACATCAATGAATTAATGGAAGAATACGGTGTTCAGAACTTGATTCGTGTAGGAACTTGTGGTGCTATTCAACAGGATGTAAAGGTTCGTGATGTAATTATTGCGATGACGGCGTCTACGGATTCTCAAATGAACAAGCGTACATTTAACGGAATTGATTATGCACCAACTGCAAGCTTCAACCTGCTAAAAAATGCGTATGAAGCTGGTATGGATAAAGGATTGAATCTTAAAGTCGGCAATGTATTTACTGCGGATATTTTTTATGATGACAATGCTGAACATGAAAAATGGGCAAAATATGGTATATTGGCAATTGAGATGGAAACAGCAGCACTCTATACACTAGCAGCTAAGTTTGGAAGAAATGCACTTTCAGTTTTGACAGTCAGCGATCATATTTTGACAGGTGAAGCAACTTCATCCGAGGAAAGACAGCTTACTTTTAATGACATGATTGAAGTAGCTCTTGACGCTGCGATTGCTGAATAAAGAAAAAGGCTGGCTAATACGATAGCCAGCCTTTTTCCTTTTTGTTTTTAGTTAAATTTACTATCCTTTCACTTAGCTAGAAAAACTGTTAAGATAGAAGAGGCATATGTAAAAATATATATGTAATGTGTAATGGAGAAAGTGGTGAATAGCTTGGATAAGGATCAAAATGGGAAGGATCAGCTAGATCAAGATCCGCCATTAGAAGATGGAAAGACCCAGCCTTCTAAATATCTAAATATAAAAAAGTTCCATTTTGTCATGCTTCTTTTTCTAACGGTTATGACAACAGCAATTGTCTTAATTTTCGCATTATCATTCGGAGATGAAAAAGCTGTTACTGTAGTTACTCCTGAGCGAAATGAATTTAGTAAGCTTTACGAGGCATATGATACGATCAATGATAAATATTTCATGGAGATTGATCAAGAAGAACTAGTAAATGGTGCTATTAATGGCATGCTTGATGCTTTAGAAGATCCATATTCTGATTATATGAATCAAGAGGAAGCTGCTCAATTCCAAGAAAATATTTCTTCAAGTTTTCAAGGGATTGGAGCAGAAATCCAATCATTGGACGGCGTTATTTCGGTGGTGTCACCAATTAAAGGATCTCCAGCTGAAAAAGCGGGAATATTGCCGAATGATAAAATTCTTGCAGTTGATGATAAAAGCATCCAAGGAATGAGCGCCAATGAAGCTGTCTTGCTTATTCGAGGGGAAAAGGGTACGGACGTCAGCTTGACGATTCAACGTGCAGGAATGCAAGAAACAATGGATATCACCATTACTCGAGATGATATACCGATCGATACTGTTTATTATGAAATGGATGAAAATAAGGTCGCAACGATTCAGCTGACAAGCTTTTCCGAATCAACCTATGATGAGTTAACAGCTGCACTTGAAGATCTTGAGTCTCAAGACATGAAAGCAATAATCCTTGATTTAAGACAAAATCCTGGTGGATTGCTTCCTCAAGCAATTTCAATTGCCAATCTTTTTGTTCCTGAAGGGGAAACAATCCTACAAGTTGAGGAAAAGAGCGGTGAAAAACAAATGATGGCTGCACAAGCGGGAGAAAAAATTGATCTGCCGGTAACAGTCCTTATTGATGAAGGAAGTGCAAGTGCGTCTGAAATTGTTGCTGCTGCATTAAGCGAAACCGTAAGTATTCCATTGGTAGGACAAACATCGTTTGGAAAAGGGACAGTGCAAACAGCAGAAGAATTTTCAGACAGTTCAAATATGAAATTTACGACAGCTCGATGGTTAACACCAGACGGCAATTGGATTCATGAAGATGGAATAAAGCCTGATAAAGAAGTAGCCCTTCCAGCGTACGCATTTTTACCGATATTAAATGCAGAAGTGGAATTAAAGAAGTCCATGTTATCAGAGCAAGTAAAGGTAGCAGAGCAAATGTTGGAGGCACTCGGCTTTAATCCAGGTAATGTTGATGGTTTATTTGATGAAGAAACAGTTGCTGCAGTAGAATCCTTCCAGGAGCAAAATGATCTGGAGGTAACAGGGGTTATTAATGCCGAAACGGCTGCAACAATCATGTTTAAACTTAGAGAATTTTTGCAAGAGAATGATCCACAAGTAAAAGCAGCAACTGATCTTCTTCTTAATGGATTAGGAATAACGCCTGAAAATACAGAAGAAAAAGAAGATGCTGCATAGAAAAAGCTAGCGCAGAAAATGCGCTGGCTTTTTCCCTTTTATGCATTTTTATGTACGCTATTAATCATTGGTCCATGTGTAAGAGAGTTTTGCTAAATATATAGATACGATAAATGGAAAGAGGAGTGACACGAATTGAAACAATCAAACAAGATTGAAGTCTATATTTTATCAGGATTTTTAGGAAGCGGCAAAACAAGCTTGCTAAAACATATGGTTAAGATTCAAAAGGAATTCGGGAAGACCCCAGCGGTTTTAATGAATGAACTAGGTCAAGTATCTATTGATTCAAATGAAGTTGATAAAGATACTCCACTTGCTGAGTTATTGGATGGATGTATATGCTGCACCATACAGGATAAATTAGAATCTCAACTGCAGGGCTTGTTAATAAACGAGAAATTCGATGTTTTACTTGTTGAAACGACTGGAGCTGCACATCCTATTGAGGTTGTGGATGCCATTATGTCGCCATTATTTGCTGATCGATTTGAATTTAAGGGAATAATTACGGTCGTAGATGCTCATCAATGGATGACCAGGAAAGAGCTATCTCCACAGGTTTTACAGCTTTTAAGAGAACAAATTCGTTATGCGGGTCTGATCCTTTTAAATAAAGTGAATTTACTATCAGAAATGCAGCTTGCAACAGCATCGAGTGAGCTGCAGGGGATTAATTCAACTTCACAGATCATCATGACAAATCATTCATCAATTTCAGCAAATGCACTAACTCAAATATCAAAGGTAGAAAAGGCTGAGGATTACAGCCGTTTAAACGTTATTAAGCATTTGCGAATTCAGGCGATCGTGCACACATTTAATAAAGCAATTGACCAGGGCTTATTTGAGGACTGGATTAGAACGTTGCCAGAAACGGTATATCGCATGAAAGGATATATTCCTTTCTCCCATTCTAACTATCCTGTTTTATTCCAATATTCTTTTGGGATGCCGTTTTATTTACCTGAGGATATGAAATTGCCAACCAACTTAGTTGTAATTGGGGAAGGTCTTGACAAAAATGCCATTATCAAAGATCTGCGGAAATTAGAGGAATGTAAAAAAGGAGAAATCATTTAATGAATACAAACCTCAATCTTCTTGCGGCATACAAAAAAATGTGGAACGATCGAGCTTTAAGCCATTCAGGCTTATCTGATGTAGAAGCATTGAATCGAGCTATTAAAATCGAGCTCCTTGATGAACAAACGCATCCGCGAACACGAATGCATCCGGATAAAAAGTATTTAATAGGTATTGAACGCATTATCCATTCTCCATTAAACGAAAAAGAAAAAATAGCCTTAATCAATCTATATACTCAAATATACACTGAATTATAATGCAATCTTTTCTAAAGGATTGTAACACTCATGTAATGACAGTAATAAATTCCTCCCGTTAAAAAACCGTCAATACTTATTTTACGTCAATATTTCCGTGCAGATGAATTTGTTTCCAATAACTAAAGGTGAATCTCTATTTTGGAAAACAACGGAAAGTCCATTGGTAACAATGGTCTCCGTTGTTTTTTTGTTTTCTTTTTTCCCTCTTCTATTAGCAATCTATAAAAAAATAAAAAAACCCATATTGATCCACTAATATTACAAAAATCAGATGATAGGATGAGAGTGTCGAAAGCGACACAAAAAAGGAGGAAGAAAAAATGAAAGTATCAACAATCGTTATTTCTGGAGCATTAGCGGTATCGCTTATGTTAGCTCCTGCATCAACTCAAGCAGCTTCAGGAAATAATAATCTAGCAAACGTAAAACAAAATAATGTTCAAATAGAGTTGGCTTCTAAAATGAAGGTTCAACAACAAAATTGTTTTACCAATGGAAACATGAATTGGAATGAGAATGATATAAACGCTTTAATTAAACAGTTTGAGAAACAAAATGGAGATAAAACGGCAGCGTCTGCAGAGCAACAAGCGGCACCAAAAACGCAACAACAACCAGCTGCTCAGGTAAAACAGCCAGCAGCACCGGCTGCTGAGGCGAAAGCACCACAGCAATCACAAAAAGCAAATGCACCAACAGCGAATCAAACGGCTGATTCTAAAGCAGTATCAGCTTTCGAACAAAAGGTTGTAGAATTAACAAACGCTGAACGCACTAAAGCTGGTTTAGCACCATTAAAGCTTGATGTGGCATTAAGCAAGGTAGCAAAAGATAAATCACTGGATATGAAAGAAAAAAAATATTTTTCTCACACTAGCCCTACGTACGGATCACCATTTGATATGATGAAATCATATGGTATCAGCTACAAGAGTGCTGGGGAAAACATTGCAATGGGTCAACGTTCGCCTGAAGAAGTTGTAAAAGCTTGGATGAATAGTGAAGGCCATCGTAAAAATATTTTAAGTTCAACGTTCACGCATATTGGCGTAGGACATGTTGAATCAGGAAACTACTGGACTCAAATGTTTATCGGTAAATAAGAATTAAGAGCTGACCAATTTATACAGGTCAGCTCTTTTGCTATACTGCTTTTTTCTTGTGTAAAAGACTCGATAAAGTTGTTTCATTTCCATTCCTTAAACGCTGGAAATTTTCGATATGCTTCCATGAACTAATAGACCATAATATGATGGTTATCACAACTGGAATCCAGCCCATATCAAATAGAATTGTAGTTGCTGTAAAGGATGCATACATTACGGAAACACCGATAATTAAATAATCCGAGAAATAAGTTATAACAAATAAAAGTCCAATTGAAATGAGTGCGATGCGCCAATCGATTGCCAGCGTGACACCAGCAAGTGAAGCAGTTCCTTTTCCTCCCCTAAAACGCATTTGCATAGGAAAATTATGTCCGATGATAACGAAAAGAGCATTAACATATAACAATGCGAGCAAAATTGATATCGATACAGTAGATCCAACTAATAAATGAACAATGATCAATGAAATCGTTCCTTTAAATACATCAATAAATGCTACGATTAAGCCATATTTCCATCCTAGAACTATCGTAGCGTTTGAAGCTCCTGCATTTTTTACCCCTGTTTCTTTTAAATTTATCCTTTTAAAAGAACCAACAAGATGAGATCCATGAAGGCAGCCGATTCCGTATCCAATCAGTGCCACTATTAACCATGACATAAAACACCTCCTATATATCCATTATTTAGTTAATACTCGATTTATGCAATAGGTTTTTGCTTGTAATATCTAAAGATCTTTACTTATTTAAAATAATGGGATGAAGAAAAAGATGACTTGAATGACTCAGTAAAATAAATCAGAGGCTATTTGATTAGAATAAACCATGAATGAACACAAAAACTTCTCTTCACTCGATATCGAAAGTTGCATTTTGGGTCATTTCCTTCATACTAAAAGTATCATGTATTAATGGAGAGGATATGTGTGCCAAAAAAGACAGTTTTAATCACGGGCGGAGTGAAAGGGATTGGACGAATGGTTGCAAAAGAATTTGCAGCAAAAGGCTTTCAAATCGTATTAAATTACCGTTCGGATGAACAAGCTGCACATGAGCTTGTAAAAGAACTCCAGTTAATAACAAAAGAAAAAGTGACCGCAGTTCAAGGAGATATATCAAACGCTCATGATTGCACAAAGATGATTGATAAATTAATTTCATACGATGTTGACTCGATCGATGTTCTTATTCACAATGCCGGGCCCTATATTAAGGAACGAAAACGTATGTCTGATTATTCGATTGAAGAATGGAATTATATGATAAATGGAAATTTAAATTCGGTATTTTATATAAGTAAGTTGATCTTGCCAATGATGAGAAAAAAGGAATGGGGCCGGATCATTACGTATGGCTATGACCGGGTTGATACGGCACCAGGATGGATTTATCGATCAGCGTTTGCCGCAGCAAAGAGCGGTTTAGCTTCTTTAACCAAAACGCTTGCCTTGGAGGAGGCTCCTAATGGAATCACGGTTAATATGGTATGTCCAGGAGATATTGATGGTGACTGGAAAGAAAAGTCGATCATTGATGCCAAGCATGATTCCGATCGCAATAATCCAATAGGACGTCCAGGTACGGGAGAGGATATTGCAAGAGCAATTGCGTTCTTATGTGATGATTCATCTGATTTTATAACAGGTGCTGTTGTCCCTGTTACCGGTGGGATGGATGTACTTGGAAAAGTATATAGACGATTAAATTAAAAAGATCTCCTTCATTCTCAACGATAGAGAAATAGAAGGAGATCTTTATTTATCTTTGTACTGTTTTAATTTTAAGCTGTTTTTTCTGTAGTAGAATTAATCGAACTGATAAAGTAGCAGCACCTGCTGTTAATCCGGCAATTAAACCAACCCAATAACCGAAATATTCAAGTGCTGTGTAATTTGACAGCACCCATCCTGAAGGGAGACCAATAACCCAGTAGGATATTAAGGTCATAAGGAAGGTAATATTCACGTCTTTATATCCGCGTAGAGCTCCTTGAACGGGTGCTTGTATTGCATCTGACAGTGTAAAGAGTACGGCGAAGAATAAAAATTGAACGGCTAAATCAATGACAACCGGGTCATTTGCATAGATTGATGCCACTTGTTCACGTAAAAATAAGAGCGCAATCCCGAGTAGCACCGAAACGATGACAGCTGCACTTATACCCATCCAGCTGTATTGCATAGCATCTTTCATTCGTTTTCCTCCCACTTCAAATCCAACCACTATGGTTAATGCCATAGATATGCTGAGAGGAATCATATAAAGAAATGAGGAAAAGTTTATCGCTGCCTGGTGAGCGGCTACGATTTCAGTTGAAAAGGTACTCATAAAGATTGTTACTGCTGAGAAAATACTTGTTTCAAAGAAAATAGAGAAGCCAATCGGGATCCCTATGATTAGAATTTCTTTCCATTTCGATAAGGCGATTCCGTATAAACGATTGAAAAGATTATAGTCTTTAAATGGTTTTTTTGTATGAACAATATAAATTGAAATCAAAGCAATCAACCAATACGTTATAGCTGATGCGACTCCTGCACCGACTCCGCCAAGCGCGGGCAGCCCAAGTTTGCCGAAGATCAAAACATAATTAAACGCAACATTTATTGGCAATGACAATAACGTAATTAACATGGACACGCGAGTAAATCCAAGTGCATCAATAAATGAACGCAGTACATTGTACACAAATAACGGAACGATTCCCAGCGACAGCGCAATTAAATAATTCCTGGCTATTCTTCTTACTTCGTCTTCTATATTCATGGCATTTAATATCGGATCAAGGATAAAAAAACCTACGCACACGATGATAAGTGCCATTATAATTGCTACGTATACGCCTTGTATAACTGTAAATGGAACCTCTTTATTCTTTTTTGCTCCAATCAGCTGCGCTACGATGGGAGTAATCGATAAGAGAATACCAGTAAGTCCGGTAAAAACAGGAGCCCACAGGGATGAACCGATGGCCACACCGGCAAGGTCAGCGGTAGAATATTGACCAGACATTATTGTGTCAAAGAAATTCATTGAAAAAAGTCCGAGCTGTGTAATTAAAATAGGAATTAAAATGTACGTAAATTGTTTTGCTTTTTCTTGTAGGGAATTTGTTTGATACATATGTTAGCCTGCTCTCTGATGGTGGTAATGCCTATAGACTTTGGATAAAACACCATAATATTTTGATGAAAACAATAGAATTATATCATAGATTTTTACAGTAAATGCATTGGGTGCTTTGTTTATTTTGTTATTGGAGGAATAAGGAATGGAATGGGTCTGAAGATTGTTCTTGCTTTGGTATGCTGTAGGCGTAATTTTAATTGGGTTCGACATTTTACCACCTTTTTTAGAATGGGCAAACGCAGTATTTTGTACTTAGCAGGTACACTCGCGATCATATATGCCGTGAATATGTTAGGTAAATGGCCGGGCCTCATATTTTCTATCGCTATTATGGCATTCACCATGTGGACCGAATCTTTAGGAGTAAAATATGGATGAATATTTGGGGCGTACTACTATGAAAAAGATTTTGGCGTTCCGCTTAAGATTGGGTTTGCGTGGGTAATGGTCATCTATACAGCCATGGGAATCTTCCGTTCATGGCTTTCAGAGCCCATTCTCACTTGTCAAAGCGATTCTATATTGAAAAGGAACTGCCCTATTGGCTGTAACGATGGATTTAATTATTGATCCTGTGGCATTTGTTGCTAAGGAGTATTGGATTTAGGATGATTCAGGACCATACTACGGGATCCCCCAGTCAACGTTTTATCGGATGGTTTTCGGTTTCATTTGTTATCCAGATCATTCTTTACGGTTTTAGCTGTGAAAAAACCAATCGTTCATCATGCCATCTGGCGTAAAAGAATGACGTTGCTTTACAGTATGATGATTGGGATGTTTGCTGTTACCGCTCTTATGGCAGGATTGTATTTATCATTACTGATAACAGCATGCGGATTGTTTGCTACAGAAATTTTTTATCGGTAAGGGAAGAGAGGTTTTCAGGTTGATCGAACCTAAAAAGTCGCATAAGAAGGTATAATTTAAATGCTAGTTTATCTACGTGTAAGTCTCGTTTCTCTCTAGGAATCGAGGCTATTGTATTAACGAGGATAAATGGTGAAAATAGAATACAAATATGGCAAAATAGAAGAACCGTCTTATTTGCAAATATAATAGGCAAAGCCCTTATACTTGAGCATTGTAGAAAATTAACAAGAAAAATGATTTGCTGGATGTTGAAAATATTTTCGATTCCAATTCATGGGTGAAGGCTTTTGATTAGTTTTATTCTACAAATTTGGGAATTATCCAATTAAATTTCAAGGATTATAACTTTTTTGATTCTATGTAGGGAGTATCTGAGATGTCAGGTGTAACAGATAATAATAGGCTTAGATGGTAACGACTGAATAAAAACCATTAATTTGCATATATCTGATCAGTACGACATCTCATTTCATTTTAGGTAAATTTACATCTGACCTTTTTTTGACCACGTAAGTAAAATAGGGTAATATAATGCAGTGCTAACTTAGTCATAATTTCACTAAAAGTTGCATTATATTTAACGTATATATAACCAAGAATGATATGAGATTATTAATGGGAAAAGTCAAGTAATCTCTTGACGATTGGAGTAAACAAATGAACAAGCGTATATTATTTACAGGTGGAGGATCAGCCGGTCATGTATCAGTTAACGTGGCACTTATTCCTCAATTTAAACAATTAGGATGGAAAATCAGTTATATCGGTTCAAAAACTGGGATAGAAAAAGAAATGATTAATACAGCCTTTTCCAAAATACCATACCATGGAATTTCTAGTGGGAAGCTTAGACGGTATTTTTCCTTTAAAAATGTAACAGATCCTTTTCGGGTTGTAGCAGGTGTGTTGCAGGCATACCGAGTTATTCAAAAAGAAAGACCTGATATTATCTTTTCAAAGGGTGGCTTTGTTTCCGTCCCAGTTGTCATCGCAGCAAAATTTGCAAAAGTACCTGTTGTCATCCACGAATCAGATGTCACACCGGGACTTGCGAATAAATTGGCCGTGCCTTTTGCGACTAAAATATTTACAACTTTTCCTGAAACGCTTCAGCATGTACCGGAAGACCGTTCTACATGTGCGGGTGCCATCATCCGAAAAGAACTCTTTCAAGGAAGCCGTGAAAAAGGGGAGAAAATTACTGGATTGAATGCAAGTAAGCCGGTTCTTTTAATTATGGGAGGGAGCCTAGGCGCTCATAAAATCAATGAAGTTGTTCGGGATTCCTTGGATCAGCTTTTAGAGCAATTTTCAGTTGTGCACTTATGCGGTAGAGGGAACCTAGTCGACTCAAATAAAGTTGGTTATGTTCAATTTGAGTTTGTCACAGATGAGCTTCCACATCTTCTTGCCATGACGGATTTAGTCATTTCAAGAGCTGGTTCAAATTCGATCTTTGAATTCCTAGCCTTGAAAAAACCAATGCTTTTGATTCCATTACCGCTTGAATCAAGCAGGGGAGACCAAATCTTAAATGCTCGATCTTTTGTTCAGCAAGGATTTGCACTGAAGCTTGAAGAAAAAGAGTTAACGGCAGAATGTTTGATTACAACAATAAGGCAGCTGCGTGATCAACAGTGGGATATGGTTGAAAAAATGGAGAATGCTCCGGTATCATATACTATTGAACAAATGGCTCAGGAAGTTTCGAAGCTTGCTTTAGTAAAATAAAGAGTGAATCGTATAAAATAAAAATCCTCATAGTGCATCTATGAGGATTTTTATTTTAATATTAAGCTTCAAGCGCTTCATGAATGTCTTCAGCATGATGACGTTTGAGATAAAGCGTGTAAAGATCTTTTGAAATTTCAAATAAATTATATATATCTCCAGTTTTGTTTAGCTGATCATATATGTGTTTTTTCGTTTCGTTTGCGTTTACTACATATGGAAGCTTTTCAGCTGCTTTTTGAGAGCGGATGTTTTCCTTCCGGATCCGCATATAAATGGTTTCAATCTCTAGTTCATAAAAAAGCTCCTGGAAAAATGCCTCTTTAGCTAATTGATTATAGCCTTTACCGTGATACGGTTTTCCGATCCAGGTGCCTAAAAATCCAGCTCCATCCTTAATGTCAAATAAGTTGATGGTACCGATCGGATTTCCCCACTCATCGGTAATGGTCCGAGAGATCAATTCACCGCGTTCTTCCGCTTCCAGGGTTTGTCTTGTTACAAATATGAGCTCTTCGGCAGAATATGCTTTTTGACGAACAAAAGGAAAGACATCTGGGTGCGTCATTAAGTCGAAAAGAATATGGCTTTCAGTAATTTCTCGTTTCTTGATCATGGTTTTCCCTCCATAAAAGGGCAGTATCCTAGTAGGATTCGATACTACCCTCGAAATTTTTCATAGCGTTCATAAAAAATTTCGGGGTGGGAATCGAACCCACTAGAACCAGTCAAGAAACTGGTGGCGCACCATTTGCCTTCCCTCCATTAAAGACCGTCACAGCAGTCCCATGGCATCATAGTATTAAAACTATAGCTAGTTTGTTCTACACAGTTGCTAAGTAATCATACAAAAAAAAATATGATTTGAAAATAGTTTTTTGAACTATTTTTTGTATGAAATGTGTAAAATTTATTACTGAATTTTGTAGACGATTTTTCCACTGATCATGGTGAAAATGGGTTTTGCCATAAAGTGAAGTGGGTGTTCGTTCCAAAGGACTAAATCCGCTTCTTTTCCTACCTCAATACTCCCGATTTTGTCATCTATCCCTAAGTTTCTTGCTGGAGCTATCGTTATACCTTCGAGTGCATTTTCAACAGGTAAGCCTTCACGAACAGCGATAGCCGCGCATACGTTTAAATACTGTATTGGCGTATAAGGATGATCAGTTGTAATTGAAACATCAATCCCTCTTTTCGATAGTTCCTGGTACGTCTTCCATGATTTATTTTTTAGCTCCACCTTGGATTTTCGAGTTAAAGTAGGTCCGATGCTTACTTTTAAATTTCTGTTTTGAAGCTCATCCGCGATAAGATGACCTTCTGTACAATGTTCAATCCTTAAATCGAGATCAAATTCCTCTGCAAAGCGAACGGCAGACATAATATCATCGGCACGATGAGCGTGTATTCGGACGGGGATTTCTTTGTTTAAGGCTTTAATGATAGGTACGACACGCAAATCCTCTAGTTGATCGCAATAGGATGCCCGGTAAAATGCTTCACGGAGCATTCCCATAATACCCATTCTGGTAATGGAATCGTTATTACCATTGGAATGGATTCTTTTAGGATTTTCACCTAAAGCGATTTTTAATCCGGATGCTTCCTTTACAATCATGGATGGAATGGTTTTCCCATACGTTTTTATAACCGTGCTTACACCGCCAATTACATTTCCGCTGCCCGGTAAAACATTGACCGTTGTTATCCCGTGAGCACGTGCATTTAAAAAACCTTCATCTAAAGGATATACACCGTCAATTGCTCGGATATGAGGGGTGGCAGGTTCAATGGATTCATTAGCATCATTTCCAGCCCACCCTGTTCCTTCATCATATAATCCAAGGTGTGTATGCACATCAATCATGCCAGGAAATAAGTGCATACCCTTGCAATCAATCACTTCTGTAGATAACGAAGGTTTTTTAATTGAAGGTGCCATCTCTTTGATCAGCCCATTTTGAATAAGAATATCCCCTTGCTTTATCATTGGAGAAGTGATTGGGTAGACAATGGAATTTTTTAATAAGAGTGTAGTCATTCTTTCACCTGTTTTCAAGAAGTAATAGCTGTTTGTTTTATATATTCTATTTTATGCACTTGTCTTAGAAAAGAGTAAAAAATAACGAACGAAATTTTCTTCTTATACGTCCTATAAAAAGGGAGGGATTTAAAATGGAGCAGCAGTTACAACAACTTAACGAAATCGATTGGGTAATAATTTTTCCTATATAATTATTACAAGCACATCTTCAAAAGCACCCAATGTTGCTGTATTTATTTCTATAGGCTTAGTCCTTATTTTTTTGATGCTTTCGACTCTCTTTTCTTCACCGATAAAATGGCTGCCCTCATCACTTACTTCACTTTCGAACGAGGTGATCTTAACTCAATCGATTCTATGGGGCTTGGATGTTCAAATTGCCGTATTCCGTATGAAATGTGCGTGAATAAGACGCATTGCCTGAGTTAAAACCGATGCGGTCATATTTTTCATCGTCTAGAAATTCTGTTCGTTCTGTTTCCAGCAGCGTATTCACAGGTATTTTTAAATGCGCACGAACAACTTCTGTAATATCTTGTTTGTGGGCTAGAGTTTGGACATTTTCTGTTGTAAACTGATTCATAGGGAAGACCTCTTTTCTAGGATTGGTTGTGGTGACTTAATTCTAGCAAGAAAAGATCTTCCTTTTTCTATGTCTTTAGTTATTTACACAAAATATTTTATACTCTTTATGTTTCCTTAGACCTATATTAGGGAATATAATAGAATGTACATATTTGTATTTGAAAGGGATAGAGGCGTATGATCATGAAAAACGAGAATGATCCTCCAATGCTTAAATCGTATCGTGACTTTAACGATGCAGCAGAGAATGTATTAAAGCTAATGAGCCAATTCATACACATTAATACACTGTTTATTGCAAAAAATGATTTGCAAACAAATACGATTGTTAAAGTATATAATCAGGATCAGGTATTATTAAAGGAAGGATCTCAGCTGCCTTTTAAGGAAACCTTCTGCCGTTTAAGTGTTGATCAAGGAAGAGAAATTCTCGTTATTCCGGACATCACTGAGTATGAGCTAACAAGCGGAATGAAGGTTACGGAGAATCTTGGTGGAGGTTCCTTTATAGGGATCCCTATCTACTATGAAAATGGAAAGAATTACGGAACAATCTGTGGGCTTGATAATAAACCATTTGAATTTACAGAGAAGCATATTGAGTTATTTACAACGATTTCATCTCTATTAACTTTTGTTCTGGAGCTTGAGCAAGCAAATAATCAAATTCAAAATCTTTCTGCTCCAATTGTACCGATTACCAAGGGGATAGCGATACTTCCAATTATTGGAGATATTACACAGGAACGATATGAAATTATTACAAAAATGGCATTAATGAGCAGTGAAAGAATGGATTTAAGTTATTTAGTTATCGATTTATCTGGCATATTAAGAATTAACGACAGGATCGGCTCCTTCATTGAAAATATTGTTAACATGCTTCAGCTCATTGGGACCACGCCAGTTTTGACCGGTATAAGACCCGATCTTGCGATGAAAGTTACTGAGATGAGTGTGAAGAGCTTCAATGATTTAATCATTGAGTCGACGTTGGAAAGAGCACTAAAACGTATCGGGCTGTATTTTACGGAGCAAGAAGTGACAGTAATAAACTAATTAGAGAAAGTCTCTTGGCGGCCGCTTGTTGCGTGTCGCTTTTTTGATCTAAAAAATATGCGTGCTTGTTTCAAAAATGATTGTCATAAAAAATTGCGTGACAGAAAGGTATGGAAAAAGCAAATTGATAAGCCTCATACCATGTATATTATGGTAGGGGGCTTATTTATTTTTTGTTTAAATCTCTATGGGACAATCGCTATTTATCAAATAATGCGACTAACCCTTTAAAAATCAAAACGAGTGAGAATAAGACAACAGCTGACATGCCGATAAATGTAAGAATTGGATCTAGAGGTCCAAGGTATGATTCTAAAGGTACGTTTAATAGTGCAAATCCAGCTAAAATACTTGCTAGGTACAAAAATGCTACACCCATTAAATTCCCTCCTTTCTAATTTAGTATATGTACGTATTAATAAACTGGTTGTGATAAATGTGTAATAGACAACGCTTTATTAATGGGAAAGTAAATAAAATAAGAAACTTCCTTCAAATTATTGGAGCCAAGGTGAATTAGAAAGAGTCGCATAATGGATTACTTTTAGGGTAATAGAATTGGTATAAGAAATATTAATATTCTTTGTTTTTATTTGTTGAAGAAAAAACAAAAATTAAAATATTGGAGTGGATAGGATGACGGAAAAAATCTATGGGAATACACCATGCTTTTTAGGAGCGGTTAATGCATCAGATGGGAGCGGTATCGAGGAATCAGACGTAATTGTTTATGGGGTTCCGTGGGAAGGTGCTGTAACTTGGGGTGATTATACGGGCTGTGAACTTGGTCCGAAGGTAATGAGGTTATCATCAGCTAGATATAGTGGATATTTACCAGAACTGAATCATATCGATGTGTTTGAACACTTGAAAATGGGTGATGCAGGAGATGTAGAAGTGATTCCGGCAGATGTAGTAAAAACGATGGAGCGAATCAAAGAATTTTCGATGAGAATTTGGAATTCAGGTAAATTTTCAGTGGCCCTTGGGGGAGATCATGGAATTACCTATCCAATTGTTAAGGGATTGACGGAATCAGAGGAGTTTAAAGGAAAAAAGCTTGGTATTATTCATTTGGATGCCCATTATGATAACATGCCAACACATAATGGTGATATGTATGCAAGATCTACTCCTTTTGCCAGACTATATGAATTAGAAGGGGTAAGGAATGAAAATATTATTCATACCGGGATTCATGGCCCTCGCAACAAACCAGAAAGTGGAAAATACGCGAATGAAGCTGGTGCTCAAACCATTACAATCAATGATATTAGAAAATCAAAGGATTTACTCCAAATAGCGGATGAAATCTATCATCAAGCAAGTGATGGTGCGGACGCAGTTTATTTAACGATTTGCAGTGACGTTCTTGACTACGCATTTAATCCAGGCGGTCCTGTGGATGGAAATGGTCTAAACACTTTCGAATTATTAACGCTTATTCACGAATTCTCTAAAAAAGGGGTTGTAGGAATGGATTTTGTTGAAGTATACCCTCAGCAGGATACAAATGATTTTTCATCTCATATTGCTTCCACCATTGTCCTATATGTATTAGCTGGATTGGTAGAAAACCAACAAAAAAACTCAGAACCCACTAACTAATAATCGCTTTACGAAAGTATAGAATGGAAGATCTATTAAAGGAAACAGTTAACTTATATTGTGTACAAAAAACGCATCAAACCATGAAATGGTTTGATGCGTTTTTATTTATTTTCTATTATTCTCGCAGCTAAATGAAAAAAGACTCAACGATCTGAATATCTGAAGTTGAAGGAACGAATGGTCTTACAATAAGATAAAAACCATCATTACTGCTTGAACGTTCTTAAAAAAAAAGTCATAATAGATAGAATAATACATCTTTATTGATAAAATATGTAGATGTTTTAATAATCATGACTGAAAAGCGCATTTTATGGGGAAAACTTTATACATGGTATTGAAATAAATGGTTAACGGAGTGTCAAATAAATTTTTTAGTAATAGACTATATTGGATCAATCATATTCTGGAGGTGCGAAAAATGACAATCAAATTCTCAGAGTTGGAAGATAAAGACCTTGTTGTACACGATGGAGAAATTATTTGTGCAAAGATAGCAAGAGAGAGAATAATGCAGGGAATCCAAGCTCCAATGTACACATTGACACGCGAATATATTCAATTAGTAGTACTGTCTTCGACTAATATAGATAAAACCAGCCCAATGAATAATGGATTATTCATTGAAATTGACATTGAAAACGAAATCAGTGCGTAATTGCTTGGGGGGAGATTAGTAAAGGGGGTCTTAGTGACTGAGAGGATCGTCTTCATAGGGAGATAATGATTATAGAAGAATTTGCTAATCTCACCCGTATCAATGGAAAACTAGGAAAAACAGCCTTATACTTTATTCATTGTAATCCCAAAGTATTTTCCATTCATCCTCTTCCAACGAAACGTATACATATTGAATAAAGTCAAAACGACCGTATTTACCAATATAGCTTTGTGTGACGATAATTTCGTATACAAATATCGACTCAGTATCAATATCCATTTTCCAATCTTCAATTTCTTCAGGCTCGCTTAATGTATACGTATACGTATTTACACCAAAATGATTCATAAAGACATGAGCCCGATCTTGAATATATCCGGCTTTTGGAAATCGATTCTTCATTTCAGAATGAAACAATTCCCAGGATGTTGAGAAGTCAGCTTCTTGTTCCAGTCTGTAAAATAAATCGACTGTTTCCAAAGCTTCTTCTGCGTCAGAGGGCAGTAATATAAAAAGAATCAATATAGTCATTAATATAATTAATAAGAGGAGAAGATATTTTTTTAAAGGATGCTTTATACGCATAGTAAAAACTCCTTTATGCTTTTAACTCTTCCTATGTTATTGTATTCGTTACATTGGGAAATTATTATTCCTAAAAAGCTAAAGACAAGCATTTCGTTATGATCGGAAAGAATAAAAAAATGTCCGAATAATTGTAAGCTGCGAAAGCCATTTTTTACGAGATCAATGAACGATTCAGGTTAATGTCAATGATGATCATTTGGGAGGCAACATGAGAACTATTTTATTTTCAAATGGTGACACGGTTACAGTTAAATGCTTAAGCTGTCCGTTGACAAGCGGGATCATTCAATCCAACGGAGGGGTTATTACCGAAACAGAATACTTTCATGCCCACCAGGATGCTGCCTATCCAATAGAAGGTTTAATTATTTTGGCTTCGAAACGTCACATCAAATCTATGGATGAATTAAGTGATATAGAGAAAGTTGACTATATTAATTAAATAACAAAAATCAGAAAAACACAGAGAGAAATATAAAGATACTTCCTATAATTTTCATACATGGATAGTCCCACGCTATGACTGAACGTCCCACTTTGGACGTTCAATAGAGTATGTTAGGCCAATGCGACTTCATGCAAAAATGAAATGAATACAGAAAATGAAGGTATTAGACAGTATTAATGCTTTAAAAAGTGAACTAAATAGTCATTTTGCGTATTTGAATCAATTTATATGTGTTTAATTTATGAGAATATAATATAAGTAAATACCATTCAATCAATTAATAAAAACACTATTCTAAATAAAGAATGGTGTTCTTTTATTCAATTAATATATGTTAGGAGGGCGCCTATCAAGCTACTATTGCCAAAGGCATTGAAATAAAAAATATGAAAACGTTCTTTTTAATCAATTAATTAGAGGATAAGGTAAATTATTACAAAGGATAAGAAGCAGTATTCTTAAATAGCGCTATTAGGTGAGGTGAATTAACTAACTTAGAAAGAAGAATTAATACTACAAAGTAGCAACTCCGAAACAGAAAACAATTATAGATTAAAGTAAATAAAACAATTTAAGATAAATGAAATACCACTATTTTATAAGAAAGCCTATAAACTCAGTTATTTCACTTTCTGCACCTCGTTTTTGTAACCACTTCTAAACGATCAACCTAAAGGTCACTATGAGGATTTTATGCTTAAAAAACGACCGAGAACATCTTCCAAAATCTGATGAAATTTCGAGATATATGACCATATTACGCACTGAATGAAGTTTGATAATGACAAAGTTGCGGTATAAGGGAAATATGGAGGCGGTAAAATGATAGATGAATTAATAAGAAAAAAAGATGATTTCCTTAGTGAAAAAGGATATGAACCGAACATATTAAAAATTAACCCTGAGCATCTTGAAGAATTGAAAAATGATAAAGATACAATAAATCATTACAAAGTGCATGCTGAATACGATGAGTTGTCGGAAGAGGCTACACAAAGGGTGTTTATTTTAGGTGTTCTAATCAACTTATCTGACGTAGAAGATCCGACGTTCGAATAGATTCCGGACTTTCAAATGGATTTAAATGTAATATTTCTTTTAAATTTATAGGCAGGTTCGACGAGTAGTAAAACTTCCTCGTTGCTCAGGCTTATTCGTGAAGCCTGAGTATAAAGCTTGGGCTTTTTATCATACGATTATTAGATGAAATCAATAATTGAACATAGGAAAAATACTGCCCAAGGTGTATTTGGGCGATTATGGAGCACACGATAAGTTAGCAATAAATATTATGGAGGTCATTTTTTAGGTTGAGGTAGCGTCAAACTATTTTGAAAAGCAAAAAAGAAAAAATAGTATTGATCGCATAGAAACAAATAAGTAATGGTAATTTTCTGATGCTGGGTGCTATATTTTAGTCCTCTATTACAATAAGATGAGCGTATGGTGAGTATATTAAAAAATAAGTATATTTAGAGGGTGATTATGGTTTAAAGCAGCAAAAAAATTTTAAGATATTTTTTTATTATAGCCGGAGTTGCTGCCTTGCGTTTTAAATTATTTTTATGCTGCTATCTAACGTGTGGAAATTATGTGCGAACTAAAACTTTATAAACTAGTTGCGAACAAATTGCTTATGTAGTTTGAAGAGATTATGAGTCACCTACAAATGATATAGAGAACCTCCCCCTATGAGACAGTGATGACGGTTGTGAAAATAAGGGAGGGAATATTTTTTATGCCGACAAAGGTATTTAACAAGAGCTATTAGTCATAAAAAAGCTAATTTCTTTTACATCTGTTATTATTAAAATTGAGGAATTTTTATAATTTCATTTGACGTGAGATTTTGATATTAAACAGAAGTTATAAATTAAAAGCGGGGTTGAAAGATGGAGAAAATATGTGGATCATGTTCAAAAGATAAAGAGATGACATTGGAGGAGCGGCTTAAGTTGGCACAATCTCGATTGCCTAATATGATTTACAAATGTCCAGTTTGCAATTTGGAACATTCATTCCATGCTAATGTAATAGAAAAAGTGGAAGCTTCTATAGAACAAACAAGCATAAACTCACAGAAAAAAACTGAAACATTACATGAAAAACTCTCCTTATTCGATTTTTGAACCTCATTACTTCTAATCAGGGTAAAAGTATGTCGAGATTCTACAGCACATTTTCTATATAATTTATCGTTCAGTAAAGTACCAATTTTTCAAAGGCTATATATTGCAGTGTATTTGTAAGAAGGGAGAATTTACTTTCGCTAAATTCTGATCTAGAGATGAGTAGTGCAAAATAATTGTTCATCCAGTTGTTCAGCAGCTTCTTGTGCCTTCTCGTGTTCTGGATTTGGATAGAGTAACGCTCTTGAGGTGCAATTATAGTCAGGTTTGGTCATTCAAGTTATTGAGAGGAGTTAACAGAGAAAGTGATGTTGTTAATATGTTTTATAATATTTTCATAAAATAGTTGCAATCTATTGTTTAGCATGTTATATTGAATACCTTGCTCCTGAAGAACAATTGAAAATAGTAAAACAACAGAGAAAAATAATTAAATGTTGTTGACATAATATTCGAAAGAATGTTATACTTATATAGTTAATTGAGAGAGTGACACGCAAGAAACACCTTGAACCTTGAAAACTAAACAACCTAAAACGTCAACGTTAATTCTTGATTTAAGTAACATTTAAG
>NZ_JXRP01000018.1 GCF_000829435.1 Jeotgalibacillus soli | reverse complement strand
GTAGTTCAACTATGTTATCAGCATAACGAGAAGTGAAAATAAATCTATTTGTGAAATGATGTACTTAAACAAACGGGTGGCGAGAATTAAAAAGAGCAACACATCATTAAGTGTTGCTCTAGTATTGATTAGAAGTATTTCTGGTAAAACTCTTTCCTAAGCCTCCCACTTAATTGAGCATAAATACGTGTTGTTTCACTCTTTTCATGCCCCATTAAACTTTGAATCACTTCAAGTGGGGCCCCATTGTTAAGTAAATGCGTGGCATAGCTGTGCCTTAGTTGGTGAGGATGAATTTCTTTATTAATACCTGCACGACTGGAGATCCGTTTAATTACATACCTCATTTGTGCAATACTCATTCGATGAGGATACCGTTCTGTGACAAAGATAGAAGGGTCTTTATCTGTACGGTTATCTATGTATCGCCTTAACCAAATGTCGCAGCGAATATTAAAATATACTTCTCTTTCCTTATCTCCTTTACCTCTAGCAATAGCTGACCTATCAGACCAATTTATACAATTCTTCTCAAGAGAAACAATTTCTCCAATACGGCACCCAGTTGAGTACATGAATTCGAATAATGCTTTTTCCATTAAGGTCAAACAGGCTTCACGTAGGTGTTCAATTTCCCTTTCAGTTAAAAATTTCGGGATACGTTTTCCGACTTTGGGTTCTCTGATTTTTGAAGTTGGATTTTTAGGAATATGCCCTTCCTCATGTGACCATCGAAACAAAGACTTCATAAATCGGATTCTATGTGCAAGGCTAGATGGTTTTAATTGTTCACTAGACTTAGATAGGTAGCATTTTAATTGATCGGTTGTAAGTGTACCAAACTCTATGTCATTAAAATAGCGAATAAGAAGTGTCGCTTGAAGGCGATAGGCTTTTAATGTAAGAGGAGAAAATCCCTCTATCCTTTTATCAGATTCATACTTTTCCCATGTTTTCGATAATAACAATCTAATTCCTCCTCAATGTAAAACATATTTTTAAAGGAATTATTGACCATTTTATCGAAATGAAGACTTATTGAAGTAACGGGCAGGATAGTTGAACAAGATTTAAAGTTTTCTTACTTCTAAACCCTTTAATGGTATAATCAGGAGGAAAATGTAAATTAAATATAGAGAGGTGGTATTTAAATGGAAACAGGTGATAAAGTAACTATAACTGTAGAAACCACAGTTCATGCACCAGTTAAAAAAGTGTGGGAATGTTGGACAGATCCAAAGCATATAACAAAATGGTCTTTTGCTTCTGATGATTGGCATGCACCAAATGCAGAAAACGATTTAAGGGTTGGCGGAAAATTTCTTACAAGATTGGAAGCAAAAGATGGAAGCTTTGGATTTGATTTAGGTGGAGTTTATGATGAAATTAGAGTAAACGAATTTATTTCTTACACTCTTGGAGATGGAAGAAAAGTTACGGTCACTTTTATTAGTCAAGAAAAAGACACAAAGGTAATTGAAGATTTTGAAGCAGAAGCGACCCATTCCATTGAACAGCAAAAAGCAGGCTGGCAAGCGTTTCTAGACAATTTTAAAAAATATAGCGAACTTTCTCTGGAAAATTAAAAATGAATCGAATATGCAGGTTGAATTGTATGGCTAATTTTAAACTTTCCTTTTTGGAAGGTTTTTTATGCTAACAAAAATAGCGGGTGTTTTTCTTTTTCTTCTTCAGCTAACGGGTGCAATACTTCAAGAAGGAGTATTGCACTTTCTTATTGAACTATAGGTGCAGAATTGTTTAATTTACCATCCTTCGTTAAATTTGTATTCGGTCAGGCCAGGACTGTGCACATTAGCAATTCATGAGAAACCGGACATGCTGTTGGATGATAAAATGTAGACATAAAGGAGGCTGCATATGGAACGTGTAATCTTGATGATGAATGTGCGAGAAAACCAGGGAGGAGAGTCAGTCGCATGGCAAAGATCGTTTTCGCATTGAACCAGTCTCTGGACGGATTCGTCGACCACGACCACACGGCATTTCAGCCCGACCCCGTGCTATTCCGTCATTTCATCGACGACGTGCGCGGCCTGGCGGGCAGCCTGTACGGGCGCCGCATGTACGAGACCATGCGGTATTGGGACGGAGACCATTTTGAATGGGATGCGCCGGAACGGGAATACGCAGCGGCGTGGCAAAGCAAACCGAAGTGGGTGGTGTCGAGGACGTTAAAGTCCGTCGGTCCGAACGCTTCTCTGATCGAGGGCGACCTCGCAGCGGCCATACGTGGGCTGAAGGCTCAGCATGAAGGGGAGATTGAAATTGCCGGGCCGGAATTGGCCCACAGTCTAACGGAGCTCGGTCTCGTTGATGAGTATCGACTCTATCTCCATCCAGTCGTGCTGGGTCACGGCAAGCCGTTTTTCGCCGGTCCGCGGCAGCCGCTGCGCCTCGTGGCAAGCGATCGAATTGGCGAGAAGGTGATCAGGTTGACCTACGTTCCAGCTTAGTTGTGCGGTTGACCCAGCGGGCTAAAGGGCACATTACTTTAATAGGGATTCTCCGGCTGTAGCGGCAGTCAGAGGATCCCTTATTCTTTAAAATTTGTTCAGTTATGCGAAATGACATAGTTATTTATGGAATTGACGATTGACCTAACGGGTACGATAGTTTAACGAACAGGCAGCAATTGTACATTTATCACCCATAAAAGAACTCTCCAAAAGCGGAGAGTTCTTACATTTTTATCCACGTGTTTGCGGGTGGTGTCAGCTACGCTGGTACTACACCGTATTAGAGTCTGGATATTTTGATTGTTCACAAGTGCAGAAACAATTTATAGATTATGATAAAGATTGTTCGTATGTTCCAGTTCCACTTTTAAAGCTAATTAAAGACTTTACTATTGTTACTGAAGATAGTAAAGAAAGCAATGAATTATTTGTTGAACAGACTTTTGAAGGCTTTCCTTGGCAATTTGGAGATGATACTTGGGGTTCCTTCAAGCTTCAGTACAAGAGAATGGAAATTATATAGGAATCATTTTGTCATGAGTGATGATTGTAAAAAGTAACTGTTATTAAACTAACAGGGCAGGTTAGTTTAAGTGAGAATTTTCACAATGCAACTTAGAAAGTAGATGAAAAACATCAAGGAAATTCATAAAAAGGTTGAATGTTGTAAAACTACACTTGGTTAACAATAGTTTGATTGCGGGTGAAAATAATTCTTACCCACGACCCCCTCATAATATATTAAATGGTCATATTGTACTCTAAATGTTTTTTGATATAACTTGGAAACAGCTTCATCATTTAAGTAAGTTTCTATTAATTCTTTTTCTCCATTAATAGCTTCCCCTCTTGCTTTTATAACAGCTTGTGTAATCTCGGCTGCGTAGTCATAAATTGTCTTGTACATTCCAATAACCTCCATAACTCTGAATAACCAAATGCTCAATTGTATTGGTTTAAGTAAATGGGTAAGCAATTAAATCATCAATTCTACCTGTTTTTTGGGTAGTAAGAAAACCCTGGATATTTAACAACAGGCCATATCTCCTTGCGGAGAGAATTGATCAATGCTGATCCAACATTTAAGTTGCTCCTAACTAATTCTTTAGGAGTCAGTGCCATCCATTGATTCAGAGACACGTCTTCAAAACGGTTGCTTTTGAACATCTCTAAAAACCATAATGTTTCGGTACCGGTGTTTTGAATATAGTGTCCAGTAGCAAAGGGTACATATCCGACATCACCAGCTCTATAATCAAATGTACGAGCTGCACCGTTTCCAGTAAATACAGTCATTCGCCCTTGTCCGGTAAGGTAATACTGCCACTCGTCATTATTGGGATGCCAATGAAGTTCTCTCATTGCACCCGGTTCAATCTCAACGAGTGCTGCTGCGATTGTTTTTGAAATGGGAAAATTAGAAGAGTCCACAATTCGCACACTACCACCACTGGTTTTGATTGGTGTTTGTTTCAACAGCTCGTGCTTGAAGGTTAAAGGAACTTCTCCGAAGGGTGACTGGACTTCTTGACTTTCCAGTGAACCTGGTACCTCCCCCTGATAGATATATACCTGTTCAGAAGGAATGGAGTTAAACGCACTCTCTGGCACTCCGAAATTAGCCGACAGAACGTCTTTAGGTGTATGTGCAAACCAATCGGAGATGGATAAAGTAGAAAGATCGGTAAAGTTTCCATCATCGAATACTAGCAGGAATTCGCAATGCTCCACTCCTTGAATCGAATGTGGGATTCCTGGTGGAAAGTACCATAGATCGCCCGGGCCAACATCGGCAATAAAATTTCGTCCATTTTGGTCAACCGCAGTAATCCGTGCCCGACCTAATAGCATATAAGACCATTCTGCTTGTTTATGCCAGTGTAGTTCACGAACTCCACCGGCCGTTAAACTCATATTTACTCCAGCAAGGGTGGTTGCTATAGGAAGTTCCCTCACCGTGATCTCACGGGACCACCCTCCGTGATCTAATTTCATAGATGTATCTGAGAAAGAGAATTTCAAATTAGGAAGCAACCCTGCGTCAGTAATTGGTGGAACGAGCATATCTGGATTTTGAAGATCCCGCATAATGTCACGCGGGCCTGCGTCCATTGCTCCAGCTCCATCACTTCGGATAGGTTGAGGCACATTCCCACCCGCTTGTTTAATATTTCTGTTTTTCATAATTTGCTCCTCTATTGGGTTTATTAGGTAAAATACTTTGTTATATTGTATGACTTGGGATTGAAATGGTTAATGTACCTAATCATAAAAAAAATAGTTGCATCCCTATTGAAGAAATGCACCTTTTAGTAAGGCTACTATAAGAATCCCGTTAGTCTTTAGTTTATGAGCAAAAAATTCCTTCTTCAAATAACCTGCCCTGTTTGTTCAATACGCACAGTCTTATGTATAAATATTAGTATGTATACAAATTCTTTTTCACAAATGATTCATAATAATTCAATAAAAAGATTAATAACATCTTGATATACTAAAATTAAACTTGCTAAATAATCCTCCTCTATCACTATAATTAGCAGGTTTTGTTGTATTTAGTTAGATATAGTTTTTCAGCTATATCTTGGACGTTAGTTCTGCTTTTTAGTGGGTTAAATACATTATTAAAACATATGTTAACAATGACAATGTTGTTAATGTTGAAGATAATGATGATGACAACAACTATTTAAGAGGACTGGTTGCTGGTAAAAAAGCTGTAAAGAAAAAGCCAAAAAAGGTTTTTACTTCGTTTTATATGGATCCTGACTTGGCTGATGAAGTAAATAAAATTGCATCCAGGGGAGAAAAAGGGGACAAGTCGAAACTGATCAACCAGGGCATAAGAAATTTATTAGAAGAATACGGCGTAATCAGTAAGAAATAAACTTTAAGGAACATTAAAAAAGGAAAAGTTCAACTCGTTAGGAGTGAATTTTTCCTTTTTTCAATTTTGTAGAGATTATGTTGTTAAGGGAGGGAAGGAATCTATTTACTATTTTATAGTATCATTAGATTTAGATTGCTTCTTCAACTAACGGGCAGGTTAGTTGAAATTGATTACCTAAAAGAGTGTATAAATAGGAATTTTGTCCAAGTAGGAGGAATAATGATGAATCTTAAAGAACTTTTATTAGCCCAGTTAAATGCCTGTCAGGAAAATACTTGGTTTGTATCGTTATTAAACTCAATTGATGGACTTACCGAAGAACAAGTAAATTGGAAACCAAATGGAAAAACTAACTCTATTTTTGAAATTGTAAACCACTTAATTTTTTATAATCAACGTTTTTTAAATCGCTTTAAAGATATACCAAACGATAAGAATGTTTATAACAATACCTTTAAAAACAAAGAAGAATTAAATTGGAATGACACAGTTAAATGGATAAATGAGATTATGTCTGAATGGAAGGATGTCGTTAAGGAGGCTGATACCAATAAACTCAATGACAGGTCTTCTGAACTTGCCCACCTTACTATTCATACTACATACCATACTGGACAGATTATTTATATTAGAAAGTTACAAGGAATTTGGGACTCGAAAAACGGTGTAAACGGATAAAGGCTTCTTTAATTAAAGGGTGCGAGTGTTCAATAAGAGCAGTCGCTTCTTGTGCTAACGGGGCAGGTTTGTTGAAGAAGGATATTTCCTGTTTTAAGCGAATTAGAATTTCAAACAAACTTTACACGAATACAGGTATTGAAAATAACAGGAACATAGGAGGTATCAGATATGAAGATCAATAGAATAGATCATGTGAGTATAAACGTAAATGATCTTTCAGAGGCTAAAGCGTTTTTTCTTGATTTAGGACTTGAAGTGCAAGCGGAATGGGAATTGGATGGTGAACAATTGGATAGAATAGTTGGTCTTAATGATGTTAAAACGGCATGTGTAGGATTGGGGATACCAGATGGTCAGACATGGATAGAGCTAGTCAAATTTTATAAACCATCAGATGAAAAAGATATTCAGCAACCTTTTGCAAATACGCTGGGTATCCGACATATTTGCTTTGCTGTTGAAGATATTGAAGTTGTTGTTGCAAAATTGAAAAAGAGGGGTACGGAAATCTTTAGTGAGATACAGCAATATGAAGAAAGTCATAAGTTATGCTACGTTCGTGGTCCAGAGGGTATTATTTTAGAGTTGGCGGAGAAACTCGGATAAATATTGAATGGACTTTAAATAATTTAGATTTCTTCTTAAACTATCGGGGGCGAGTGTTCAATAAGAGCAGTCGCTTCTTGTGCTAACGAGGCAGTAGAGTTAAAGATAAATGATACGATATATTGGGATTAATAAGTGGAGGTGTTTAGATGAGTGAAGATAAAGAAACTCCAGAAAGACGTAGGGAACGATTAAGACAAGAGGAATTAAAAAGAAATCCAACTGGTAATATGAGTGATGCTTTTAATAGAGCGAACAGTGGTGGTCTTGTGGATTTAGTGAACAGCTTAGGTTGGAAAGGGACAGGAATACTTATTCTTTTAATCATAATTGGCTTAATCATAGCATCATTTTTCTTCAACTAACGGGTGCTTTAGTTAAAGATCATGGGGTTGCTTGGGCAGCTCTTTTTTCTTATTCAACTAAAGGGCAGGTTAGTTCGATAAGGGTTGTTATAATGAAGAAATGCATTGGAGGGAAATCACTTGGAAAATGAACAATGGGAAAAACAAATGTTAGAAGAATATGGCTGGTATATGGATGCAATTTACGCAGAAGAATACGATGAAATTCACGCTAATTATCATACTCACGGAGTTCAAGAAAAATTTAATCATATGGATTTTCAAATAGTACTTAATATAGATCCTGAAGTTGCAAATGGTATTTTCTTTACCTTAACTGAGGACATAGGCAGTGGAAGAAGGTTTGAGGAAGGTATAGAATATTCTGGCATAATAGAAGATTATAAGGTGGCATTTAAACCGTATAGAGAAATGGGACGGGACGTGTTGAGAGTTCTTTTGCCTGATGAAGATGGAGTGCTTCCAACTGAAGAGAGTTGTGATGAGTTTTATAAAACTCAGCTTGATGATTACGATTTTGATAGTATTGATTAAAAGTTCTTCTTCAACTAACGGGTGCGAGTGTTTAATAAGAGCAGTCGCTTTTTCACTAACGGGGCAGAATAGTTGAATAAAAAAGGGGGACTAAAATTGAATAAAATATTGTTAATACTGATAGGTTTTCTTTTATTGACAGGATGTAATACAAACTCACAATTATCTTATAAAGAAGTAAGTAAAAAGAGCCTTAACAAAGATATTCAATCATTTTTCCAAGGTGTCAAAGAAGAAAATGGGGTTCACCTTTATTTTGATAACCAGAATACAGCTATTTTTGTATATTTGAATGGGTCCAATGTTGTGCAAGGTGAAGAAGCTATTTACTTTACTGGATTTGATGTTGAAAGAGTTAATGAAACATTAAACATTTTCTACAATAGTGATAAAACATCTGATTATTCAAATTCATCATTGGAGCACGAGCTTTTCTATAAAGTGAACTTAGATAAAGATTATGAGGAAGTCAAACTCTTTAATGATGGTAATGAGACACACTTCGGTACAATATCAGGGAATAACTAATTTCACTATTGAAATAGAGGGTGCGTTAGTTCAACAATCCGCCAAAAATAGATATTAAAATGGCTCAGTTAATTATACTGAGCCATTTATTTTTAATTGCAAAAACCGTTACAAAAGACAGTACAAATTTAGTTGCATTTTCGATTGCATTATCGGGTTATTGCGATAGGTAACGGAACCCGTTATGGCAAGCCTCACTGGTTATTTTTATTATTCATATTTCAACACATACTTCACATCAAAGGGAGTAAGTTTTAATTCTCTCGCTGGAATGTTGATTTTCGCATAAGCTGGATGCATAGGGAACCATTTTCTCGGCTTACCTCGGTCGATTTGAACAAGCCTTTTTTTATGAAGGACGAGAAGGTCCCTTAGTTCATTTGGGATTAGTATATGCGTTTTCTTCTTTACTAACTCCCCCCATCCGATCCAAATTGGAACCTCAGTTTGATTAAGTACTTGCTGAATGACTTTAAAATTAATCGGATCAAATGCCAAATCTTTTCCCGTTAACTTTTCCGGCTTACTTGCAGCAGACGGGATCAGATTTATAATTCCAAAATTAGGGTTGAATTCCCTGACATAATCGACTGTCCGGTCATTTCCATCTATTGTACTTGCATTGAACATCAACAGAAAGTGCGCAGGATTTCCTTCTTGATAAAAATACCTTTTTGTTTCATCAGTCGAAGTAACGGCAATGCCTTTTTCTGACTCCAGAGTTTTAAAATTTCCCAGCGATAAAACGTATTCCCGCACTTAATTCCCCTCCTGCTATTATTTGGTAAATCACTGTATTTCTAGATTTTGGATGAAACTTTATTTGGATCATGGAGATCCGAGTCCTTAGTATCAAAAAGAACACGCAATTTAACCTTACGATCGTTCAATAGATCTTTTGCTACCTTGTGATGGTCGAAGGGAGGATTATCACAATTAACTGCTTTACCATTTATAATTTTTGCCAATTTACCGGTATAGGTGGGAGTTTCAGCTATACCATGTTCTTTGTTATAATGAAAGCGATACAAAACCGCGCTCTCTTCAGCCAAAATGAAAATTTCAACCTTACCCTCATTCAAACGGTCTGTTTCTATGATACACTTTGTTACCTGCATATTATCCTCTCCCCTATATTAAAAAGTTCCCAATAATTAGATTATTGCTTGTAAAACATGTCGTCAACAAATTTATTAAGAGGCGCGCTCAATAACAAGATTGTGAAGAATTACACTTAAACTATCGGGAGCTTTAGTTGAATAAGGCCTAAAAGCTATTAACCCATAAAGGGACCAGCTCCCGGAGGCAAACTGGAACAGATTATTCTAGTGGCAAGAGAACCATATTAAAGATACGAATTGTTGACGAGAATTAAATCCCGGATGATTTCACCGAGAAAGCAGCAGCCGTTCAGGGCGATGGAACAAGGTTTTATATGATTCCATGTTATAAATTATTAGTGTAAAAACTGTTGACGAAATGGGGACGAAATTCAAAATTGGGGACGAGAATGGACAAGGAAGCAGAGGTAAGTCAGAGTCAAAAACCTTTACAAACCAAGTACTTATAATACATAATAGTACTACAATCGAATCAGTAATCCTTCGGGGCAGGGTGCAAGTCCCTACCGACGGTGATGGACCTAGGTCCTTAGTCCGTGACCCGGCGATGCCGGTGGATTTGGTGAAATTCCAAAGCCGACAGTGATAGTCTGGATGAGAGAAGGAAAAAGCGACTTAATGAAAAAACATATTCATTTATCGCTTGTTTGTCTATGCTTTCATTGCCCCCTACGAACGGTTAGGGGGTATTTTTGTTGCCATTGTCGTCCACTGAATGGAGGATGCTTATGGATCAAAAATGGATGAGATTAGCGATTGAAATGGCGAAAAATACTATGGGTCAAACATCACCCAATCCGGCAGTCGGAGCGGTAGTGGTGAAGGACGGACGAGTGATTGGGATGGGGGCGCATCTCAAACCCGGGCAAGGCCATGCGGAGGTAAATGCTTTGAAGCAGGCCGGGGATGAAGCAGATGGTGCAACGATCTATGTCACACTTGAACCTTGTTCACACCACGGTAAAACGCCACCATGTGCGGATTTGGTTATTGAAAGACGAATTAAACGAGTCGTCATTGGCTCACATGACCCAAATCCACTCGTTGCAGGAAAGGGAATTGAGAAATTAATAAAAGCCGGTTTGGAAGTGGTTGTAGGGGTATGCGAAGAGGAAGCGGACGCATTAAACGAGTTCTTCTTTCATCATATTCGTACAAAAAAACCGTTTGTTACATTGAAAGCAGCAATGACGTTAGATGGCAAAATCGCCACAGAGAGTGGAGACAGCAAATGGATTACATCAACTGAAGCGAGAGAAGATGTTCATTTAGATCGACATCTTCATGATGCGATTTTAGTTGGTGCTAATACAATAAAAGCAGATAACCCTCTTCTCACAACAAGATTGCCCCACGGAGGTATTTCTCCGATTCGAATTGTATTGGATACATCATTATCCATTGATAAAAAATCGAACATCCTGACTGATGACAGTGCTGAAACTTGGATTGTCTGCGGTAAAGATGCATCGATCGAGAAGGAAAAGCAGTTTTTATCTGCAAGTCATGTTCGAGTGATCAGAATGGAGCAGCCGACGATTTTACTTCCTGAATTGTTGAATCGATTGGGAGAAGATAAAATAGCTTCCATATACGTTGAAGGCGGTGCACGAATTCATGGAGCGTTTCTTGATGCAAAGCTCGTGGACCGATTGATCGTCTACGTTGCTCCGAAAATCGTTGGAAGTGGAAAAGCCTTACCTGTTTTTAATGGTATTGGTGTAATGAAAATGAACGATGCATTGCCACTTACCATTGAATCAATGACCTTAATTGGTCCTGATATAAAGATTACGGCTCATTTGCAGAAAGGAGAGTAGCTCAGGGTGTTTACAGGAATTATTGAAGAAGTAGGTTCAATCGTATCCATTCAACGTGGAAGAGAATCAATGGTATTAACGATTGAAGGCCGGAAAATGGTTAGCGATGTACACCTTGGTGATAGTATCTCAGTAAATGGAGTCTGTTTAACGGTAACAAATTTTACTGACCGCACATTTTCTGTAGATGTTATGCCTGAGACGGTAAAATCTACATCATTGAATCTGTTGAAAACTGGATCTCGGGTCAATTTGGAGCGGGCGATGTCTGCGAATGGAAGGTTTGGCGGTCATTTTGTGTCCGGCCATATTGACGGCACGGGAACTATTCGTTCAAAAGAAAGAAGAGAAAATGCACTCTATATTTATATTGATATGGATCCAAGCCTGATGCCTTATTTTATCCACAAAGGCTCTGTCGCGCTTGATGGAACATCATTAACCATATTTGATGTGCAGGATTCATCGATTATGATTTCACTTATTCCTCAAACAACGGAAGAATCAATTATTGGCTCCAAGAACGTTGGGGACATTATCAATGTAGAGTGCGATATGATTGCAAAATATATTCAACGTTTTGTTCAGCCTTCTGCTCCTGTAAAAAAACAAAGAGGGTTAGATGAAGCATTTCTTGAAAAATACGGATTTATGAGCTAGGAGGGATGTCCAATGTTTAATCAAATAGAGGAAGCATTGGAGGATTTAAAAGCGGGAAAAGTTGTGATAGTAGTCGATGACGAAGACCGTGAGAACGAAGGGGACTTTATCGCACTTGCTGATGCAGTGACACCTGAGACGATCAATTTCATGATAACGGAAGGCCGTGGGCTTGTTTGTGTGCCCATTACAGAAGAGCGTGCGAATGCACTTCAACTATCACCTATGACGGATATGAATACAGATCCCCATGGAACCGCATTTACAATTAGTGTTGACCATGCGGATGCCAAGACGGGAATTAGTGCGTATGAGCGTGCGCTAACCATTCGTGAATTGCTGAATGATGAATCAAAACCATCGGACTTTAAACGCCCCGGTCATATATTCCCGCTTGTGGCAAAGCCAGGTGGGGTATTAAAGCGTGCAGGCCATACAGAAGCGGCTGTTGATCTTGCCACTCTTGCTGGAGCGAAACCGGCCGGTGTTATCTGTGAGATCATTAATGAAGATGGAACAATGGCTAGAGTTCCCCAGCTAAAGGAATTAGCCGATAAATTCAACCTTACCTTTATCACGATTCAAGATCTGATTGCTTATCGCAGAAATAAAGAAAAGCTGATTCATAAAGAAGTTGAAGTCCAATTGCCAACTGAATTTGGTGTTTTTCGTGCAGCTGCTTACACTGAAATTCTTACCGGTCAAGAACATGTTGCGCTGGTAAAAGGTGATATTTCAACACCTGAGCCCGTTCTTGTTCGCGTGCATTCTGAATGCTTAACTGGTGACGTTTTTGGTTCAAACCGATGTGATTGCGGACCACAGCTTCATGCAGCGCTTGCTCATATTGAAAAAGAAGGCCGAGGCATTCTCCTTTATATGAGACAAGAAGGGCGCGGGATTGGGCTGGTCAATAAGCTAAAAGCATACAAGCTGCAAGAAGAAGGGCTTGATACTGTAGAAGCTAACCATAAGCTTGGCTTTGCAGCCGATTTACGAGACTATGGAATTGGAGCACAGATTCTAAAAGATCTAGGTGTGTCAGAAATGAAAATTCTTACGAACAACCCTCGTAAGATCGCTGGAGTAAATGGCTACGGATTAGAAGTAGTAGAACGTGTCGCCATTCAAATGCCGACAAAAGAAGATAATGCGAAATATTTGGAAACAAAAAAATCTAAGCTTGGACATATGCTTAATCTTTAGGAGGAAGTCACATGAAACATGTATTTGAAGGTCATTTAATCGGTTCAGATTTAAAGGTGGCAATCGTAGTTGGTCGTTTTAATGAATTTATTACTAGCAAGCTCCTTTCAGGTGCGGAAGATGCGTTACTGCGTCATGGTGTGAAAGAAGAAGATATATCCGTAGCATGGGTACCCGGAGTGTTTGAAATCCCGGTAGCAGCAAAAAGATTAGCTCAATCAGGTAAATATGATGCAGTCATTACATTAGGAACAGTAATTCGTGGAGCTACACCACATTTTGACTTTGTAAGCAATGAAGTAGCAAAGGGAGTAGCAAGCATTGCTCTACAAGATGGCTTGCCAGTTATCTTTGGTGTTCTTACAACGGATACGATCGAACAAGCAATCGAGCGTGCAGGAACGAAAGCTGGTAATAAAGGATGGGACGCGGCGACCTCTGCAATTGAAATGGCGAACCTGTTCCGCCAAATGGACGTGTAATAATATTCACATTGAAAAGCATCCAGCATATCCATTGCTGGATGCTTTTTTCAGGTGACAAAATGACTATGCGGTCGTATAATGATTTCTTGTGGCTTCCTCATTTTTGAGGTTAAGCGGGTAGGGAGAGGGCGCTTGCAAAGGCAGGCATTATAATGAAGTCTTTAGGAGGATTTTTTGGTTTAGAGCAACACAACACATCAGTAAGAAAAGAAGTTATGGCTGGTGTGGTCGGATTTTTCACAATTGTCTATATTGTGGCGGTCAATGCATTAATCTTATCGGAGTCAGGAATGCCGTTTGAAGGGGCCGTTATTGCAACCATAGCTGCGAGTGCGCTTGGCTGCATTTTAATGGCAATTGTAGGTAATGCTCCGATTATTCTCGTTCCGGGAATGGGAGTTAATGCGATGTTTACGTATACACTTGTTCATGGGATGGGATTCACATGGCAAGAGGCGCTTGGTATTGTGGCGGTATCGGGATTTTTATTTGTCATCGTCGCTTTTACAAAGCTGTCCAGTGTACTGACTACAGCAATCCCTCAGTCGTTAAAGGATGCCATTACGGTAGGGCTTGGCTTATTCCTATTGTTGATTGGTCTTGAAAAAGGATCGTTGGTTGTTTCAGGTAACAACTCGATTATGGAAATCGGAGATCTTGCACAGCCTACTGCATTGGCAACGGTCCTTACGTTCCTGGTTGCGCTTATATTGTTTATCAAAAATGTAAAAGGGCATTTTTTATGGACGATCCTTTTTGGTACAGCCTTAGCATTTCTGATGAATATTGAGCCTTCTGCAAATGTCAATCAAACTAGAATTACAAGCCCTTCCTTTATTTGGTTTGAACTTTCTTTTTCTAAATGGTTGGAAGTCCCGTTTTGGATCGGAATATTTTCATTAACAATGGTGCTTGTATTTGAAAATATTGGACTCATTTCTGGACATGTGGATTTTATTAAACGGCCAGAAGCCTTTAATCGAGCGTTAAATGCAAATGCACTTTCTGCATTCAGCTCCGGCTTCCTTGGTACTAGTCCAACTGTAGCGACAGTTGAATCAACTGCTTCCATGGCAGCAGGAGGACGAACAGGGTTAACATCATTAACGACTGGCTTGTTATTTATCGTTTCTGCAATGTTTATCCCGTACATGGGGTATATACCAGATCACGCTATTGCGCCGATTTTGATAATTATTGGTGTGTTGATGATTCAACATATACGACATATGAACCTAGAGGATTTAACGGAATCAATACCATCCATTATGCTAATCGTGATGATTCCTTTTACTTTCAGCATCGCTGATGGAATTGCTGTTGGTTTTATCCTTTATCCATTTATAAAATTTATGACTGGAAGAGCAAAAGAAGTATCCGTAACGCTGTATCTCATTGCTGCGCTATTTCTTCTATACTTCATTTTGCATTTTCTTACATTTTAAACTGTTAATAAAAAAATGGTGTTCATCACAACTTTCTCTGTTATATCCTGAGAATTGTGATTTAATACCATTTTTTGTGGTTAAGTTAGTTATATACGGGCCTGTTGATTACCCGAAATTAGTGTTTAGCGCACTCATTGTTATTTGCCTACATGTTCTTGTTCAACTTGAGACGAAAAGCAAGTACAAAGCCTTACAAATTAGCCGTTATCTAAGGGCTGCTTTGTTGAAACCTGGGCATATTTGGATTCGAAAAATTGCAGGAAAAGCGCTTCCTTGATAAACAAATTGTCGTCGTCACACAGGTATAATTATAAATAATTTTCCAAATTGGCGAAACCACCTTTAATTAGGTATACACTTTTTTTGCTCTAAACAGAAAAAATGATCAAACTGAAAATTATGACATTATTTATACAACACTAGTGATTAGACCTATATAAAGGTATTATTTAGCATTAAATTGTTTAAAAGAGATAATGTTAATATCTCTCCTTTACTAACGAGTCCCAATCTATTTTCAATCACGAGATATTGCTGTGGAAATATTGGAAACAGTCACTCCAACTGCTATGGTTATTTCTAGGTGCAAGGAGTTGAAGCCTGCATTCATCAACTGAATGTAGGCTATTACTTAATCATCGTATTACACCATTTCTACGAGAAATTTTTTTTGTGGCTTTATATACCGTTTTAATTCTAAAGCTAACCGTTTTCTCAACGCGGTTGGATGAACAGCTCCTGCAATATCTTTAGGTGATGGAAAGATTCCTATTAAGGTTACCTCAACTCTTGTGACCCCTTCATAAAAAAGAGTTCGCTTATCATCTAAAATTCTCGTGCTCACGAATACCATTAAACTGTCTGACGACGATTGTTTCTCAACATGGTCAATTTGAAAGTAAAAACGAAAATCATCAATCACTTATCATCACTCACTTATCATTTCTTTTCCTTGACTATAAAGGAGATTGTCATTCAAAACAAATTATTATTCTATTCGAATTACATAGTTGCAGATCTCGTATGGTTGTGGCACTCTTAATGATAATCAAGATTTAAAAACGGGAGGATTTTTTTGATGGAGATAAATTTAATTAAATGTCATGGCTCTGGAAATGATTTTTTACTACTTGATGAAGAAAGAAAAGGTATTGCATTAACGGATCAGGACCGAAGAAATTTGACACTTGTTTTGTGTGATCGAGAGAAAAACATAGGTGCAGATGGCATTTTGTTTATTTCTGCGAGTGAAAAAGCACATGCTAAGATGAGAGTCTTTAACGCAGACGGTTCAGAAGCTTCTATGTGTGGAAATGGCTTGCGCTGTGCTGGAAGATATATTTGTGAAAGAGATCAACAATCCTCTATTAAAGTGGAAACAATGAAGGCAACGCTATCAGTCAATCTAGCGACCTCTTTATTTGAAGGGATTCCGACCTATGCGGTTGAAATCTCGCCCATTCTGTTTCAGCTTGACGCACTGCCATTAAATCTTCCGCAAGAAGAGCTTATCCTAGAAAAAGTACCTGCATGGCATACAGTTTTAGTGTTTTCTGCTGTAGCAGTACCGAATCCTCATTTAATCACAACAGTTGATGCTGATACACTAAATAGTGACCTTCAACAGACATTGGCCGAAGGATTCAATAAAGAAAATCAATGGTTTGATGACGGGGTGAATGTAAGTTTCGTGGTGAATCTGGGACAAGACGAAATCTATGTTCGAACCTATGAGCGTGGAGTTGGCTTCACAAATGCTTGTGGTACCGCGATGTCTTCCTCAAGCCTTATCGAAGTCATTCGTGGAACAAGCAAATCAGAAACACCTATAACTGTATATAATGACGGCGGGTTGGTTCAGTGTGTTATTTATAAAGAAAACGACCAGTTTCATCATATCGATTTAATAGGTAATGCTACTGTTACGCATTATTATGATATTGATTATCCACAATTTTCATCTAAAGACTATACCATCACAAACGTTTTCGAAACGACGGAACAACAGCAATATGAAAAAATGGCAGCACAAGCAAAAGAACATGTAATGAGCAAAAAGCCGAACCTCCTAGTATAGGAGATCGGCTTTTTTAGAGCTTTTTTTCCTGATAATAAAATCCTCTAATAAGTAAGAAGTCCAAAATACCAGAAAGCAAATGAGGGGGGATGACAGAATGAAGAACCATTAATATTATGCTAATAACGGATCCCGCTATACCATAGGATTGTAAGAACGGATGACATCGTCTAGAGAGATAGAGGCAGTTAAATATTGGTAAATTCTTGACTGTGAAAGAAAGGAACTAATAATGACAACAACAAGAGCTGCAATAAAACAAAGTCAGAATTTCTTCATTTATTTCTCCTGACTAACTATTATTTGTATAAGTGTTACAAATCACTTTTGCCTGTCCGCTTTCGTTTTTACATAGAAAGGAGCAGAAAATGTGAAAATGTTTTCTCCGGTTGACTTCCAAACGTTTCAATTATTTTCACCTTCACACATAGCTGTCATTGTTCTATTTTTGATCATATGTATATTTTTTCTTTTATATTTAAAAAAAGCTAAACTAACCAATAATAAACGACTATCAAGCATCCTGGTAACTATTTTTATTGTCTCTGAACTCTCATATCAGATTTGGGCGCTAAGTGTTAGGATATGGGAGTCAAAATATTTTTTACCATTACAGCTATGCTCATTTAGTACATTTTTTGGATTGTATTTACACTTTAAAAGATCAACGGTCATTTTTTATTTCTTTTTCTATATTGGTTTTTTGCCGCCAATTTTAGCCATTTTAACACCAGATTTACTATATGATTTCCCACATTATTTTTTTGGGAAATTCTTTATTCAGCATATGGCTATTCCAATCTCTGCAGTGTATTTACTTGTTGCGAAGGACTACAATTTACCTTTTAAATCAGTTTGGATTTCATTTTTATGTTTGAATCTGGTGGCAATTCCAATCGGGGGAGTCAATTACCTACTAGGATCAAACTATTTCTTTCTATCAGGCCCCCCCGTCTCTGATACTGCACTTTCTTTATTTGGTAATGGATGGTTCTATATATTACAATTAGAGATCTTAGCTTTATTTTTCTTTCATCTTACCTTCGTTTTTGGGAAAGGTATTTTACTATTTACGAAGAAGAACTAGAAATTGAATGGTCCGCTGTACCCTCTTCTTTTTAAACCGTATCCTTTATTCTTAGAGGATTAAAAAGAAGTGGGATATAACATCGCCCCAATTGGAATCGTGGGAGGATTTCCACAAACGACTAGAAAACCCCTATTTATGAGCTTATCACATCGAACCCCATTTAAAATTTTTGGCTGTTCGGAGACCCTGTGTTTCCAGGTGGTGGAACCGTTGGTGTCTCTGTCAGCGGAGTCCATATTTTTAAATCGATTACGGGAAGAAATCAAATAATTTAACTAAATATTATTGACATTTTTAATCAATCGTACTAGTATAATAAACAATAAAATAATTTAACGCGATGATGAAGAGAAGTAGTATCAATTCCTTTTTTATAGAGAGCTGGTGGTTGGTGTAAACCAGTAAAAGGTTTGGTGTGAATGGACTTCTGAGTATCTTGCCGAACCGAATTGGTGTAGGCATAGACGGTTCACAACCGATAATAGTGTTAGGAATACGATTGATTCGTTTCCTATAATGAGTGGGTTTAGCAATAAGCCAACAAAGGTGGTATCACGGGTCCTCCCGTCCTTTACAGGACAGGGGGACCCTTTTGTATAAAAATGAGTAAATCGATGATCAGGATTAGTACAGTTTGCATGGCAGCAAAGAGAGCCTGTGTATGGTGAAAACAGGACTGACAGCGGCTGGAATGGACCTGAGAGAGTTACCTTGAATCAAGTAGAGGGAGCCGATTCATCCACGTTAAAGGATGAGGCTATCAATAGCCGCAGAGTGGAAGCGTGTTACACGCTTTAACGTGAGGTGGTACCGCGGGAAGTTCCCGTCCTCCGTGCAGATATTTAATTCTGCACGGAGTTTTTTAATTATGTGAGTAGAGGAGAGTATGAGATGAGTGCAGTTGAGAGAAGTCATTTCCGAATTAGATCATTTAATGGAGATTCATTAACACCTATTTCCATTTTCCAAAGTGTTGAAGGGAGCAGGAAATGTTTATTAGAAAGCTCCCTTAAACACGAAGAAACTGGGCGGTATTCATTTATTGCCGTAGACCCATACTGTGAGCTAATTGGAACAGATCATAACATTGTGATAAAAAATAACTTGAAAAATACGATAGAGAAAAAGCAGGGACTGCCCCTTGATGAGCTGAAATCTCTTTTGAAAGAAGCGAATATTGAAGGACCGATAGATTTCCCACTCCCTGGAGGAGCACTTGGCTACATTGGCTACGATGCTTTTAGACAATATGAAGAAATCGGGTCCATTCCTGAAGATGATCGGAATATGCCGGACGTTCATTTAATGCTCTATAGCAACATTATTGCGTATGATCATCTGAAACAAAAAGTGACAATTGTCGCAATGAATCCAGGGCAATTAAGTTCTGATGATGAGCTGGAGGAAACGCTTGAGCATCTAAAGGAGCAAATCCTTCAATACACCCGTGTTGCGCCAGAATTCGATCAGCTTTCAGTCTTGCAATATACGTCCAATTTAACGAAAGAGGAATATTGCCAATCTGTCGAAATTGCAAAAGAGCATATTCGTAAAGGGGATATTTTTCAAGTCGTGCTGTCTCAACGATTAAGCGCAGATTTTACTGGATCAGCTTTTTCTTTTTATCGCAAACTACGACAAGATAATCCTTCTCCTTATATGTTCTATATCGATTTTGAAGATTATATCGTTCTTGGTTCATCACCTGAAAGCTTAATTAAAGTGGAAGGTGATCAAGTAACGACAAATCCAATTGCAGGAACGCGAAAACGAGGAAAAACAGTCCAAGAAGATGAATTGCTAGAAAAGGAATTACTGGAAGATGAAAAAGAGTTAGCTGAGCACCGAATGCTGGTAGACCTTGGACGAAATGATTTGGGCAGGGTGTGCGAAGTAGGATCTGTTGAACTCACAAAATATATGACAATTGAAAAATACCAGCATGTTATGCATATTGTGTCAGAAGTAAAGGGTCGTCTTCTTAAAAATATTACTGGGATTGATGCGCTTGTCTCAACGCTTCCTGCAGGAACCGTCTCAGGCGCTCCTAAGATTCGGGCGATGCAAATTATCAACGATTTAGAAACAGTTAAAAGAGGCGTTTATTCCGGAGCGGTCGGCTACGTTGGTTTTAATGGAGATCTTGATTTTGCATTGGCCATTCGTACAATGGTTATTAAAGACGATAAAGCATATGTACAGGCAGGTGCCGGTGTTGTCTACGACTCAGTTCCTGAAAATGAATATGAAGAGACATTAAATAAAGCCCGTTCACTGCTGGAGGTGACGTCATGATTTTATTAATTGATAATTATGATTCCTTTACATATAACCTGTATCAGTATTTAGCAGATCAAGAGGACGTAAAGGTTATTCGAAATGACGCTTGGACCATTGAACAAATCAAGGAGGCATCACCTTCCCTGATCGTGTTATCACCTGGACCTGGCCATCCGGATGAAGCGGGAATGTGTGTTGAAATTATTCAAAAGCTTGGGTCTACTATTCCGATTCTAGGAATTTGCCTTGGTCATCAAGCCATCGGTGTTGCCTATGGAGCGGTAGTTGGACGAGCGAAACACGTGATGCATGGGAAAATTTCCTCTATTTCACATAATGGAAATGATATTTTTGAACAGATTGAAGAACCGGTTGAAGTAATGCGTTATCACTCATTGGTCATTGACCCTTCAACTGTGCCTGATGAGTTAGAGGTTATTGCTACTTCAGTGGATGATAATGAAATAATGGCGGTAAAGCATCGTTTCCTTCCGATCATCGGGATGCAGTTCCATCCGGAGTCTATTGGAACGGAAGTAGGAAAGCAGCTGCTAGTAAACTGTGTAAAACAGCTTTCAACAAAGGTTGGCAAGCTGACGAGCTGAGTATATTCATAAGAGTCGAGACAGGAGAGTGGAGGACATGAAGCGTTATCTTGAGAAAATCATTCAAGGAAATTCATTAACAGTTGCTGAAATGATGGAAGCAAGTGAGTACCTATTTCAAGAGCAAACATCTGACAGTGAGATTGCCGCTTTTTTAGTTGCATTAAAAGCGAAAGGAGAGTCAGTCGATGAAATCGTTGGACTAGTCAATGTCGTTCGCAAGCATGCATTAAAAATTGATACGACAGCAACTAATATGCTGGATAATTGCGGAACTGGCGGAGATGGTTCAAAGAGCTTTAATATAAGTACGACCGCTGCTTTTGTCATGGCGGGTGCTGGTGTAACGGTGGCTAAGCATGGGAATCGCAGTATTTCCAGTAAGACCGGCAGTGCAGATGTACTGGAGCATCTGGGGGTAAGACTTGATTTCACACCGGAAGAAATGAAAGAACTGCTTGAAATGAACGGCATTGCCTTTTTATTTGCACCACATATACATTCAGGGATTAAACGAGTGATGAAGGTTCGAAAGGATCTGGGAATTCCTACGATTTTTAACTTAATTGGCCCACTAACCAATCCGGTCGATTTGGATTCGCAGTTACTCGGAATTTATCGCAGGGATATGATCGAAACAATGGCTCTTGCTATGAATAAGCTGGGAAGAAAGCGCGGAGTGGTCGTGAACGGGGCAGGCCACATGGATGAAGCCTCTCTGGCAGGAGAAAATCATCTTGCTATAATAGAAGATAACCAGATTAAATTGATCACACTGACCCCGGAGGAAGTTCATTTGCCGGTGATTCCTAATGCTGAGATCACTGGAGGAGATTCCAAGGATAACGCCAAAATATTAAGATCTATTTTAGATGGTGAAAGCTCAGTCTTCCGTGACACGGTTCTATTGAATGCTGGTCTCGGCCTCTTTGCACACGGTACAGCAAACTCAGTTCAACATGGGATTGAGTTAGCAGCAGAAAGTATCGACTCTGGACGAGCAAAAGAAAAATTAGACAATCTTATTCATTATAGCAATAAAGGAGCGATCGCAAAGTGACGGCTGGAAAAACGATACTATCTAAAATTATTGATGAAAAACATAAAGAAGTGGAAGCCATCAAGCAGGATCCTTCGCTTCTATTAAAACGAGAGGGAACGATTCATGTTCCAAAAAATTTATACACGCTGCTTCAGGAAAACCACAGACTTGGAATCATTGCAGAAATTAAAAGAGCTTCTCCTTCAAAGGGAATGATCAATGCCGAAGTTAACCCTGTAGAACAAGCGAAGCTTTATCAATCTCACGGCGCTTCTGCCATTTCTGTTCTAACAGATGAGCCGTTTTTTAAAGGGACAATGGATGATTTAACTGCAGTAGCTGAAGAAGTTCATGTGCCTGTTCTTTGCAAGGATTTTATCATTGATCCAATCCAAATTCTTCGGGCAAAAAAAGCAGGTGCATCCATTATTCTGCTGATCGTAGCTGCTCTAGATCAAGAAACACTGCAATCGCTTTTTGATTATGCAAATGAGCTGGACTTGGAGGTTTTAGTCGAGGTACATGATGAAGAAGAACTTAAACGTGCACTTAATATAGGCGCTGTTATTATTGGAGTAAATAACCGTAATCTGAAAACATTTGAAGTAGATCTTGCAACAAGCGAACGTTTAGCAAAAAAAATGCCGCTCGATCGCGTTCATTTTATAAGCGAAAGTGGATTTTCTACGAGTGCGGATGCTGCTTATGCGGTAAAATCAGGAGCGAAAGGGATATTGGTTGGCGAAACACTCATGAAAGCAGCGGATGTAGGAGCTGCACTTGATCAGCTGCGTGTACCTTTAGCGAGTGAAAAGCAATGAAGGTGAAAATATGCGGACTTAAGGAAAAAGAGCATGTGATTGCTGCTGTAAATGCAGGTGCAGATTTTATTGGGTTTGTATTTGCAAAAAGCAGCAGACAAATAACTGCTGCTCGGGCAAAAGAGTTAATATCCTTACTTCCTCCTCATGTGAAAAGTGTTGGCGTTTTTGTCAATCCAGGCAAGGAGGAACTGCTCTCATTACTTGAGGAAACAAAGCTGGATTATGTTCAGCTCCACGGGGATGAATCCGTTGAATTTTGCGAAGAAGTACCTGTACCCGTGATCAAAGCCTTGCCAATTAGATCGGTAGAGGATATTAATCGGGCAGCAAATTTCCCGGTATATTATCATCTCATTGATGCACCTGGAACTGATTATCATGGTGGAAGCGGCCGACGCTTTGACTGGTCACTTGTTGAGGAAAGTCAGCTTGACCATTCAAAAGTATTTCTAGCAGGAGGATTGCATGCTGGAAACGTCAAAGAAGCAATTAAACGTGTTCAGCCGTTTGCAGTTGATGTATCAAGCGGGGTAGAGACGGATGGGAAAAAGGATATAAATAAAATAAAGCTTTTTATTGAACAGGCAAAAATGACGGGGAGCGATCAATCATGACAACGTATACTCAACCAGATAATAAAGGCCAATTTGGTATTTTTGGTGGACGCTTTGTTCCAGAAACATTAATGCAGGCAGTGCTTGAATTAGAGAAAGCATACGATGAAGCACTAGCGGATCCTGCTTTTCACACATTATTAAACCATTATTTAAAAGACTATATTGGAAGAGAAAATCCTCTCTATCTTGCAGAAAATTTGACGAGAAAAATCGGTGGAGCGAAGATCTATCTAAAGCGGGAAGATTTGAATCATACCGGTGCTCATAAAATCAATAATACAATTGGACAAGCACTCCTTGCCGTTCGAATGGGCAAACGAAAAATTGTCGCAGAAACTGGAGCAGGTCAGCATGGCGTAGCAACTGCAACTGTATGTGCGCTGCTCAATTTAGATTGCGTTATTTTCATGGGTGAAGAGGATATTCGGCGCCAGCAGCTGAACGTATTTCGAATGGAATTACTGGGTGCAAAGGTTATTAGTGTAACGCACGGCAGCGGAACCTTAAAAGATGCTGTAAACGAAGCAATGAGATATTGGGTGACAAACGTAGAAGATACTCATTATATTATTGGATCAGTTTTAGGCCCTCATCCGTTTCCGAAAATGGTGCGTGATTTCCAAAGCGTCATTGGCAAGGAAACAAAAGTGCAGATTGTTGAAAAAGAAGGGCGCTTGCCAGATGCCATTGTGGCTTGTATAGGTGGAGGCAGTAACGCGATGGGTATGTTCTATCCTTTTATAGAAGACGAATCTGTTCGTTTGATAGGAGTTGAAGCAGCTGGATCTGGGATTGAGACCGGGAAGCATGCAGCTACCTTAACAGCTGGAGATATTGGAATCCTGCATGGATCATTAATGTATTTGCTGCAGGACGAAGAAGGTCAAATTCAAGAGGCTCATTCTATTTCAGCAGGACTGGATTACCCTGGAGTTGGTCCTGAGCACAGCTTTTTACATGAAATAGGAAGAGTGGATTACACAGCAGTCACGGATGATGAGGCGTTAGATGCACTTCAGCTAATGTGCCAAACCGAAGGGATTATCCCTGCTCTTGAAACGTCTCATGCGATTCATTACGCTGTAGAGCTGGCTGGAAAAATGGCGAAGGATGAAGTTATTGTGATTTGCCTGTCCGGCCGCGGAGACAAAGATGTTATGACGGTAAAAAGCGCATTGGAGGGTCGCATTAATGGGTAAATATGAAATTCAGCATGCAATTACACAGGTAATAGAGAATGGAGGAAAAGCCTTTGTTCCGTATATAATGGCTGGTGATGGCGGGTTGTCTCAGTTAAAGGAGCAGCTGCTGTTTCTTCAAGAAGCAGGTGCAACGGTTGTAGAACTGGGAATTCCGTTTTCTGATCCTGTTGCAGATGGCCCAACAATCGAAGAAGCGGGTCAGCGTGCATTAAAGAACGGTACAACCCTTCGAGGTGTGTTAAAAGAATTGGCTTCGTTCCGTAACGAGATAAACATTCCAATTGTACTAATGACCTATATTAATCCTATCTATAAATACGGTTTAGATACATTTTTTGCTCATTGTGAACAATCGGGAGTAGATGGTTTAATCATTCCGGATGTTCCTCTAGAGCAAAGGGATTTAATACAAGATGAACTGGAAAAAACAAATATTGCACTTATCCAGCTAGTAACCTTAACGAGTCCAATTGAACGAATTGAAAAACTTGCAGAAGCCTCAGAGGGATTTTTATATGCAGTAACCGTTACAGGTATTACAGGAGCAAGGTCTGCTGTTAGTGAAAAGCTTGAGAGCTTCATTTTTACATTAAAAAAACATAGTAAAGTGCCAGTACTCGCAGGCTTTGGAATTTCCACTCCAGATCAAGTAAAGGAAATTGCCGCTTTTGGAGATGGTGTGATTGTAGGGAGCCGGATCGTTGACCTTTTGCATAAAGGAAAAAGAGAAGAAATTCAAAAGCTTATCGATGCTTCATCGTCTGTTCATTATTCTTAAAAAAAGCTGGCGCTTGCCAGCTTTTTTTGTGAGAGGAAATATGTATAGTTTTTACATTGGGAGAATGTTGTGGAACGAAAGTAGCTGATTTTTTTATTTTTATCGAAAATAGGCTAGAATTAATAGTAAGAAATGATTGATCTACTTGTTAGGAATTTATTTAAATAGTAAATCTTTCACAATTGTTAAAGAGTCATTTATTAGCCGTTAATTTGAATGGATAAAGGAGTTTCTCTTGATGGAAAAAACAGTTTTAGTCATTGAAGACGAAAAAAATTTAGCCCGCTTTATTGAACTAGAGCTTAAGCATGAAGGCTATGAAGTAGTCGTTCGTCTAGATGGGAGAGAGGGCCTGCAAGAGGCAATTGTGCAGGATTTTAACGTGATTTTACTTGATCTGATGCTGCCGTCTTTGAATGGGATGGAAGTTTGCAGACGTATTCGACAAACGAAAAAAACGCCTATTATTATGATCACTGCAAAGGATGGTGTAATGGACAGGGTTTCAGGCTTGGATAGCGGTGCTGATGATTATATTGTAAAGCCGTTCGCCATTGAGGAGCTTTTAGCACGTATTCGGGCAGTTACAAGAAGAAAGCTCGTGAATGAATCCTACAACAATGATGAAGTATTAACACATCGAGATCTTTCACTTCATTATCAATCACATCGTGTGACGCGTGGAGAAGAGGAGATCGTTCTGACAAAAAAAGAATTCGATTTACTTCATATGCTATTAGAAAATATCAACGTTGTATTAACCAGGGACAAAATATTAGAGCGTGTTTGGGGTTTTGATTCGGAAGTGGAGACAAATGTCGTGGATGTGTATATTCGACATCTTAGAAACAAAATTGATTATTCTAATCAGCTGAGTTATATCGATACAGTCAGAGGAACGGGCTATGTGATACGCTCATGAAGAGGATTACCTTTTTATGGAATCATCTTTCGCTCAGATGGAAATGGACTCTTGCCTCAGGCGCATCTATTTTTCTCGTTTTTACAATATTCAGTGTAATTTTAATTGTGGCGATGAGTCAATGGATGATGCAAGAAGAAGAAAATACAGTTAATACGGTATTACATGATATAACTGTATTTTATAATCAGCGATCACCTATTGTGACAGCTGAAGATGTTGCAGAAAGCAGAGAGCTGGTTGAGCAAATACATGAAAAAGGACAAACAATTCGTCTGTATAATGCGGATGGGTTTGAGCTTTTTTCGATTGGAAGTGAAGCGACAGGTCAGGTGTCGGTACCTTTTGAACCAGTACAGCATAAACAGGTTGAAAGGAGAAGCAGTCAGGATGGCCAAGTGCTTATTGGAAGAAGTCCTATTATTTCAGACCAGTTTCGAGGGTATGCAGAGGTAGTCCATCCTCTTATACAATATGAAAGCATGAGAAATTATATGATTCTTCTGTCCATCATTTTAGGTAGTGGAGGTCTTTTGTTTAGTGCTGTTTTTGCTTACTATTTGGCTGGTAAATTTGTCTCTCCGGTCGTCGCTTTAGGACATGCGATGAGAAGAACACAGAAACAGGACTTACAAGAGAGGCTGGAAATTCCCGTTGTTCAGGATGAAGTCGGTGGTCTCGTTGTTATTTTTAATGAAATGATGGATGAATTAGAAGCATCATTTCGACAACAGCGTCAATTCGTAGAAGATGCTTCACATGAACTTCGGACTCCTATTCAAATCATTGAGGGTCATCTTTCACTTATTAATCGTTGGGGGAAGAAAGATCCCAGCGTGCTAGAGGAATCGCTCGGCATCTCCATGCAGGAATTAGAGAGAATTAAGCATTTAGTTAATGAACTTCTTACCCTCTCCAGAGCTGATCGCGAAGTGGCTCCTGCCGGAAATGCCTCGGAGTACTCATATCGAATATTGGAACAGTTAATAGAACGCTTTAAAGAGCTATATCCAGAGCGGGAAATTATTTTTTCCTTTGATGAAAATGAAATGCCTGTCACTCTTGAGAAGCACCATATAGAACAAATTATGTCTATTTTGTTGGACAATGCAATTAAGTATTCCGAGGATAGTAAGCGGGTTGAAATCAATGCGAAATGTAAGGATGATTCTGTCGTTATACAAGTAAATGACCAGGGCATTGGTATACCGCATGAAGATCTGCCATTTATATTTGACCGGTTTTACCGAGTGGACAAAGCTAGGAGCAGAGAACAAGGTGGAAATGGGCTGGGTTTATCGATTGCAAAAAGATTGCTATCATTATATGGAGGCACCATTTCGGCTGAAAGTTCATTGGGAGAAGGGACGACGATTACACTCATGTTACCGGTATCTAATCAATCGATTCGATAGAAAGCTCTGTTTCGTATTGGTTTTTTAGCTTAGTTAAGCATACTTCGAGTATTAGATCTTTAATTTCTGCAGTAGCTCCTTTTTTTGAGACCGGAGCTGGGAGCTGAATTCGCAGATCTTCATGTGTTTCGGAACTAAAGTGAATGGTTAACTCTGATAAAGTATGATGAACCTTTAAATGTTCTTTCAGCGAATCGGTCAAAATAACATGGACATAAATGAAATGAAAAGCCTCAAAAATTTGATAGTTGGTAGAGGAAGACGAGGATTGCGGAGCTTCCTTGTTTTCATGTACCATATGATTGGTGAAGGCTTGGTTCATATAATTTTGAAGCCATTTTTGCCATTCGTTTGGTGTTAAATGGGAGGGATTTTTAGGGAATAGTGATTGCCAAAAATCCATCTTCTCACCCCCTTTATTCATTCTATATGACAAAAAAGAAACCTGCATACTTTTCATTGATAAAAGATTTAGAACAAATTAATTCAATATTTTGGTTTCAAACATCTGATTTTCATTATGAGAGGGTAAATGTTCCATAATTTTTGAAAAAATGTATCGAAAGGCTTTAACTCGACCCTTTACAGTGATAAAATAAAACTGTAAGCGTTTTAGCACCATTATATTACTATTTCTACATAGCATTTTTCTCGTTGACGAATATTTACGAGTAAAATGTCCACAATGTTGGAGGTTTTCACAATGAGAAAACAGTCGGAAGAACAGGATCTTTCAAGAAATATTTTCCACGGGCCGAACCTTGGATATGTACTGGAAATGTATGATCAATTTCTTGAAGACCCATCATTAGTTGATGAAGAATTACAAGCGTATTTCAAAGAAAATGGTTCACCAGTTGCATTAAATGAGAACAGTTATATTCAAAAGGGCAACACACCGGTAACAATTGAAGGAACGAATTACTCCAAGGTCATCGCAGCTGTCCAATTAGCTGATAATATTCGTATTTATGGACATCTTGCTGCAAATATTAATCCACTTAATGACCGAGAAAAAGATACAAATCGAATTGAACTTGAAACCTATGAATTAACAAAAGAAGATCTGGTGAAAATACCAGTCGATGTATTAATTCCAAATTCACCACCTGAAGTTACAAACGGCTTTGAAGCGATTGAATATTTGAAGAAAATGTATACGAAAACCATTGCAATTGAGTACGCACACGTACATAACCAAGATGAGAAAAAATGGCTAAAAAATTATATTGAATCAGGTATATTAGATAAAACTGTAACAGTTGATCAAAAGAAAGCTTTATTAAATAGATTGATTCAAGTAGAAGGATTCGAAAGCTTCGTTCATAAAACGTTTGTAGGTCAAAAGCGTTTTTCAATTGAAGGGCTTGATACAATGGTTCCCCTTCTTGATGAAATCATCATAGCAGCTGTAGGAAAAGGTGCCGAATCAATCAATATAGGTATGGCTCACCGCGGGCGCTTAAATGTACTTGCTCACGTGCTGGAAAAACCTTATGAAATGATTTTTGCAGAGTTTCAGCACTCTCCAAGCAAAGATTTGATTCCATCTGAAGGCTCACTTGGAATTACATATGGCTGGACTGGGGATGTAAAATATCATCTCGGAGCTGATCGAAAGCTCAAAAAAGAAGATACAGTTAATGCTCGTGTAACACTAGCAAATAATCCAAGTCATTTGGAGGTCATTAGTCCAATTGTCGCTGGTTATACAAGAGCAGGTCAGGAAGACCGTACTAAATCGGGTTATCCTAAACTATCTGCAGAATTGTCGCTGGCCATTATGATTCATGGTGATGCTGCATTTCCTGGTCAGGGTATCGTGGCTGAAACATTAAATATGAGTCAGCTGAGAGGCTACCATACTGGAGGGTCAATCCATGTAATTGCGAACAATATGATTGGCTTTACGACAGAAAGCTTTGACTCACGTTCCACAAAGTATGCTTCTGATACGGCAAAGGGATTTGAAGTGCCTATTGTTCATGTTAATGCAGACGATGCGGAAGCTTGTTTAGCAGCAGCGAATATGGCCTATGAATACCGTTCAAAGTTTGGTAAGGATTTTGTAATTGATCTTATTGGATATCGTCGTTTTGGGCATAACGAGATGGACGAGCCAATGGTAACAAATCCGAAAATGTATACAATTATTAATAAACACGATAATGCACGCACAATCTATCAAAATCAACTTATTAAAGAAGGGGTAATAACAGCTGATGAAGCTGCAGAGCTTCGTGAATCTTTCCAACAAAGGCTTCAAAAAGCATATGATACCGTTCCAAAAGCGGACAAAGACCCCGATACTTTGATGAATCCACCTCAAAAAGTCATTGTTCCTTTAACTGATATTTCAACATCAGTTGGGATTGATCGTCTGAGAAAGATGAATGAGGACCTTCTTACATGGCCAGATGGGTTTAATGTCTTTAAAAAGCTTGAGAAAATTCTTCAGCGTCGTCAAGAGCCATTTACAAAGGATGGAAAACTTGACTGGGCTCATGCTGAGACACTGGCGTTTGGTGCTATTTTGCAGGATGGCGTTCCAATTAGGCTATCAGGACAGGATTCACAGCGAGGAACGTTTGCGCACCGCCACCTTGTACTGCATGATGAAAAAACGGGCGAAGAATTGACCCCTCTTCATCATATTGAAGATGCAAATGCTTCATTTGTTGTATACAACAGTCCTTTAACAGAAGCAGCGGTAGTTGGTTATGAATATGGCTACAATGTTTTTTCTCCCGAAACATTAGTACTTTGGGAGGCACAATATGGAGATTTTGCCAACATGGCTCAAGTAATGTTCGATCAGTTTGTATCCTCCAGCAGAGCAAAATGGGGGCAGAAATCAGGTTTAGTCTTACTTCTGCCACATGGTTATGAGGGTCAGGGACCAGAGCATTCCTCTGGAAGAATGGAACGTTTCTTAACACTTGCTGCTGAAAATAACTGGACAGTAGCTAATTTAACAAGTTCTGCTCAATATTTTCATATTCTAAGACGTCAGGCTGCCATTTTGAAGCGCGAAGAAGTAAGACCACTCGTGATCATGACACCGAAAAGCCTTCTGCGTCATCCACTAGTTTCACAACCGGTGCGCGAGTTTACTGAAGGTCAATTCCAACCTCTGCTTGAGCATAACGAGCTTGGACAAAACCATGAAAAGGTAGAAAGAATTGTTCTTTCAACAGGGAAAATAGGGATTGATCTTATTGAACGTGCAGCAAAAGAAGAAAACTTAGATTGGATCCATCTAATTCGAATTGAAGAAATCTACCCTTTCCCAATTGATGCAGTCAAGGAAATTATTGCACGCTATCCTCAGTTAAAAGAAATTCTTTGGGTTCAAGAGGAACCTAAAAATATGGGTGCCTGGACGTATGTAGAGCCTCTTTTACTTAAACTGGCTCCAGAGGATATTGAAATTCGCTATTCAGGACGTCGACGACGAAGCAGCCCAGCTGAAGGGGACCCAGTGGTTCATAAAAAAGATCAAACACGTATATTAACAGAAGCATTTACAAGGAAATAAGCTGATTTAACAGAGGAGGACGTCGCAATGGCAGAGATTAAAGTACCAGAGTTAGCAGAATCAATTACAGAGGGAACAATCGCTCAATGGCTCAAGCAGCCTGGTGAACAAGTTGAAAAAGGTGAATTTATCGTTGAACTCGAAACAGACAAAGTGAATGTTGAGGTTATTTCAGACGAAGCTGGTGTCATTAAAGAATTAAAAGCTGAAGAAGGTGACACGGTTGAGGTAGGGCAAGTAATCGCAGTAGTGGAAGCTGGAGAAGGCGGTTCAGCTGTTGAGTCAGTACCGGCTAAAGAAGAAAAGGCAGAGGATAAAGCAACTGAAGCTCCAAAAGAAGCTCAGCCATCGGATGATGCATCTGATATTTCAAGTGATCAAACGAAAGACAGAACAATTGCTTCTCCTTCAGCACGTAAACTAGCAAGAGAAAAAGGAATTAGCCTTTCTGAAGTTCCAACTATTGATCCAATGGGTCGTGTTCGTAAACAAGATGTTGAATCTTATTCAACAAAGCCAGCGTCACCTAAACAAGAGTCAAAGGCTGGGGTAAAGAATGAGCAAACAGCACCTAAAACAGCAGATACAAAGCCAGTTGTTCGTGAAAAAATGACTAGACGCCGCCAAACGATCGCAAATCGTTTAGTCGAGGTACAGCAAACGGCGGCTATGCTGACAACCTTCAATGAAATTGATATGTCTCATGTAATGGATCTAAGAAAAAGAAAGAAAGATAAATTCTTTGAAACCCACAATGTACGTCTGGGCTTTATGTCCTTTTTCACAAAAGCTGTAGTGGCTGGTCTTAAAAAATATCCATACATCAATGCAGAAATTGATGGGAACGAAGTTGTCTTAAAGCAATTTTATGATATTGGTGTAGCTGTATCAACAGATGATGGTCTGGTTGTGCCGATCGTTCGTGATTGTGACCGCAAAAACTTCGCAGAAATTGAAGGAGAAATAGTAGAACTAGCTACAAAAGCAAAAAATAAAAAATTGCAGTTAAGCGATCTTCAAGGCGGATCTTTTACAATTACAAACGGCGGTGTTTTTGGTTCATTGCTTTCAACACCAATCTTAAATGGTCCACAAGTTGGAATTCTAGGAATGCATACGATTCAGCTTCGTCCGGTAGCAATTGATGCGGAAAGAATGGAAAACAGACCAATGATGTATGTAGCATTATCATACGACCACCGTATTATTGACGGAAAACAAGCGGTTAGTTTCCTCGCAATGGTAAAATCCTTACTTGAAAATCCTGAAGACCTATTGCTTGAAGGATAACAGTAAAAAAAGCTGGCAAATTGCCAGCTTTTTTTACATAAAAATAAAAACACATAGTCCAGTAGGACCATGTGTTATGTACTCTCCATTACCGTTTGTCTCGACCTGCACGAATGCCACGTTTCCTGATTTCTTTCTTCAAGATACTTAGTGTGTTAGGTTCACCATGCTTTTCCGCGTCTCGATAGGCTGCCATCAATTGTTCGTTACTTAAAATTTTCATCGAACATCGACCTCCTTCAAATGATAATGGAATTTTCTAATAATTCCATTGGTGATAGTATAACAAATGAATACGATTTAGTACAACTGATATATGTCTTTGTCATATAATTGTATTATAAAAAATGTAGCAGGGAGTAAAAAATGAGTGAAAACAGTGTGATAAAACAAACACTACACTATCAATCTTATGAACAATTACTAACAGAGTTGAAAACACTTGGTGTTCATGAAGGAATGACGATCATTGTTCATTCATCACTCACTCGTTTAGGGTGGGTAGCGGGCGGTGAGACCACCATGGTTAAACTTCTTCAAGAATCAGTTAGTAGATCAGGTACGATCGTTATGCCGGCACAAACGCCAGGAAACTCTGATCCATCTATGTGGGAAAATCCACCAATACCCGAAGAATGGTGGGACAAGGTAAGAGCTGATATCCCACCATTTGATGAAAAGGCATCAATACCAAGAGGAATGGGAAGAATCGCAGAATGCTTTTGCGCACTTCAAGAAACAAAAAGAAGTTCACACCCTATGCACTCATTTACCGCTCTAGGACCAAAGGCTGAATGGATAACTGAAAGCCATCCTTTAGAAGATTCTTTTGGACCACAATCTCCACTTGGAAAATTGTATAATGATAACGCATTTGTATTATTACTTGGGGTAGGGTATGGAAATGCTACATGTCTACACTTATCAGAAGCGTTGCAGGAACAAAAAACCTGGTACAAGCAGCATTCGGCTATTTGGATAGAAGGTAAACGAAAATGGGTTTCTTACGATCAGCTATCTGTTGACTCAGATATTTTTCCAACAATCGGATTAGACTTTGAAAAGTCTCATCACATCCAACAAGGTATGGTTGGAAATGCTCATGCCAGGCTTATTCCTATTAAAGAATTAGTAGATTTTGGTTTTGAATGGATCAAACATCATCGTGAAAAGAGCTGATTATTCTGAAAAAATTTGATCACCTCGTACATTTTATAAAAGAATCCGTTGATGTTCCTGTTGAACGGTTAAAACAAAAAGGCATTCATGCTGTTATAGGAGGAATACACGAGAATTGGGGCACTCAAAATAGTTTGCTTCATGCAGGATTAAGTTACATAGAATATTTAACGATTATTGACCAAAAAAAGCAGAGAAAAGTGATAACCCACTGATCAAAAGAGCCGTTTTTGATTTAGAAAAAGGAAATGGCTTCGGTCATCTTTGCATCCGAGTAGATCATATCGAACAGCTTCAGTCCACTTTTTAGAAAAAAGAATGAAAGCAATGCTATTTCCAGGAAGCAGACAGACTTCAAATGATCAAATTATTTCATGGACCATGTTATTTATTGAAGATGATCACTATAATAAACTTCCCCTTCCTTTTTTATTCAGTGGCATGAGCCAGAGGAGGATCGATTTGAACGATTAAGAAGTTCAGGTATACTGACCCCCTCTAATGAAAAGTTGGTCATAAAGGAAGTTATCTTCGCCGTTCATGATGCGAAGGCAACTGCGAAGAAATGGTCAAGTATTTTAGATATCCCAATATCCAAGGATGCGGGTGATGATCCTGAATGGAATGGATTAAAAGTAGTCATTTCCTTGGACCATACGGATTTAATTTTTATTGAATCACGCGTCAATCATACAATTCGTGAGCTTATTACCGCTAGAGGAGAACGTCCTTTAGCTGTCCAACTAAGCCCGTCCATTTTTTATAAACAAACACTCATGCTAGATAGCTATTATAAATAAAGTGATCTTATTGTATTTTGAATATTTTGCATCCTATGATACCATTAAAGAAGTTTACATTTTTTAACAATGGAATGATGGGATGCTTAATACTGTATACGAAACCTTATTAAACTTGATTGAGGATAAAGATGGGCGCTGTACTCGTCGCTGTTAATTATAGCCGCACGATTACTCTTGCAAAAAGCGATCGGATGCGTTCCTACATAGATACGCTTTACAAAGTATATCCTGAACTTAAAGATATTCAAACAGATGAGTTAAAATGTATAACATCACCTTTTTGAAAAACGGTATACCACTGAAAGATCATACTTTGATTGTTGTTACTCTTGGAATGAATTTTTTTAAGCTAGAAATGCTTTTTTTATAAATACTATAGGGTCCTGCCGAAAAAACGCGAATATTATACGCTAAGGAACTTTTCAGAAGGTAAAACTCTGATTTTTCTACGCTAAGTGTAGAATATAAAGAAAGATGTACCGTTTTAAAGATAGTTATACCGTTTATAAAAAAGTTGTGACGTTTCTCCCCTTTGGATATGGTTATCTAAAGGGAAGAAAATAGAGTTGTTCCGTTAAATGGCCATTTACTTTAAAAACAAAAAAACTAAAATATTGAATAAATAAACCTTAAATGGTATAAATATATAAATTTGAAGCAATAGGGGAAATGTAATGCTAGAGAATGAACAAGCACTTTGGACAAACAATGGTGGTTTCACTATAAGTACCAATAAAAGGTTTTTGGATACAGAGGTTATACATAATTTCCTTAGCAAGGAATCTTATTGGGTTAAGGGTATTACGAAAGAATTAGTAATAGCATCAATTGAAAATTCAACTCTTTGCTATGGAATCTATGAAGGGAATCCTACTAATGTTCCTGCTAAACTGGTTGGTTTTGCACGTGTTGTGTCTGACCTTGTAAGATTTTCTTGGCTAGGTGATGTTTTTGTACTTCCGGAATACAGAGGACGTGGACTTAGCAAATGGTTAATGCGTGTAATCACAGAAGATCCTAAATTAAAAGGAACAAGTTTCCAACTGGCTACAAAAGATGCTCACTCTCTTTATGAACAATATGGCTTTAAGCCATTAGGACAAATTGAAAATAGAATGGCTAGACCTCTTGATTGGGAAGTTGTATATGAAGGTTATAAGATAAACAAATAATCATCCAGGCTTTATTAAACAATCGGGCGCTTTTGCTTAACAAACCAAACTAAAAAGTCGGTTCCTTAGCGCACAGGAATTGACTTTTTTTAGGTTGTAATTTGCTTAGCATATAATATCCGCGTTTTTTCGGCAGGGCCCCATAATGAACCAGTAGGAATGGTACGTTTTCACTTAAATGAAAATGGTATTTATTTTTATAGGTTATCTGTTATTCCAGAGGAACAAGGTAAAGGTATTGCGAAACAAATGCTAAAGTCATTAGAAGAATATGCAAATCAAATTGAAAAGCCTACGATACTTTGCAAAGTTCGTATGACTGCACCTAAAAATATTCAGTTGTATCGTTCCATCGGATACAGTATCTATGATGAGGAAATTGTACATAAACCAAACGGAATAAATATAAAAGTGGTTTCAATGATGAAACAGCTCTAATAAAATATTGTTTTTCAACCTTAAAGAGTAGTCTTAAGACTACTCTTTAATAAACTCTTATCCTTGTATTTATTAAATGAAACGACTATATAAATAATTCAACATCTGTATTGTTACTCCACATCCAGAAGGTTTCTTTGTACTAAAACTGATCCTTTAATTTTGACGGTTGGAATGAGAAACTACATTGAAATAGAACTTTAACTTTACATAAAAGTGCCTCTTGTTTGTTTTATAAGTTCCTTAGAATCCAAAATTTAATGTACCATAACGTTTTTATCTCTTGCACTTGACTTAAAACAGATTGCTTAGCATAAAATTTTTCTCTCTATCATTCATTGTTATCTTTTCTACACAGGATCTATCTGCGGCTTCCCTCGTTATACCAGAAGCAAGAATGGATATTTCTTCTTCAACCCAATCCTCACTCTTTGGCAGGCTGTCCGCTGTCTGTCTGGATGTCAGCTATGACAGCATGAGATTCTCTTAAAGAAGCTATTTTTCTCCTCCTCTTTGATTCAGTTTACAGGTTCAATATACTGAACGAAAAAAATCGACTAAGTCCAAGAGAGCTGTACAAGACTTCTTTATGTACAATAAAAAAAGAGTATTTCTTTTGTTTATGGTATCGGTCCCACCTACGCCGGTTACCTTAATAGTACATATTTATCACTATTTTGTTTTTATATTCCATATTAACTAAATGAAACCCTTCCTTACTTTTAAAGTTAATAATGATAGTTCTTTTGTTTGGTTTTTTAAAAACTAGTTTACTAAAAGGGCAACTGGGTAAAAAAATACCGTAAGTGAAATCCAAATTTACTGAGGAGGAACTTTTAATGGCTGATAACAATAATAAAATGAGTCGTGAAGAAGCAGGACGTAAAGGTGGAGAAGCTACAGCAGAAAATCATGACAAGGATTTTTATCAAGATATTGGACATAAAGGCGGCGACGCTACTGCCGAAAATCATGATAAAGAATTCTATCAAGAGATCGGACCAAGAGATCGGACAAAAAGGTGGAGAAGCTCGCGCCAACCAACGCGATGGTGGCAACTCCGGTGATAACAATGATGAGAAAATGAGCCGTGAAGAAGCCGGACGCAAGGGTGGAGAAAAGAGCCGGCGCTAAGAAGTTAGTTAAGATCCGGGAAAGACAATTATTTTCTCAAACTATCAGTTTTCATATAGTTATAAAAACAGTTGAGATAAGCACACACAAGGATCAAAGGTATCTTAAAACCAAAAGGAGGTAGTATTATGTTTCGTCATCAAAAAGAATTGCAGTTTGAAGTAAAGGTGGACCGTCCGGATCCAATGCTCGCGCGCCAAGTACAGGAAGTATTGGGTGGACAGTTTGGAGAAATGACGGTGATGATGCAATATCTCTTTCAAGGATTTAATTGTCGTGGAGAAGAAAAATATAAGGACATGCTGATGGACATTGGCACAGAGGAAATTGGCCATGTAGAAATGCTTTGTTCTCTTATAAGCCAGTTGCTTGACGGAGCTTCCCCGGAAGATCAAGCGGAAGCTGCCAAAGATCCTGCCACAGCAGCCATTATGGGCGGAATAAATCCACAGCACTTGCTAGTAAGCGGCCTTGGTGGACTGCCGACCAATTCAAATGGTGTGCCATGGAACGGCTCTTATATCGTTGCAAGCGGAAACTTATTAGCAGACATGCGGTCAAACCTGCATGCTGAAAGTCAGGGGCGGCTCCAAGTAGCTCGTTTATATCATATGACAAAAGATGAAGGCGTACGTGCGACATTCCGCAAAATGCTTGCTCGGGATCGTTATCATCAATATCAATGGATGGCCGCCATCTCTGAGCTGGAAGAGAAAAATGGCGTTGTGGTTCCGGCTTCATTCCCGCCTGAAGCAGAAATGGAATCCCAGTCTGAAGCCTATGAATTCTGGAACCTATCGGAAGGAGAAGAATCCTCAGATGGACCATGGGCTACAGGAAGCGCCCCGGATGGGACAGGCGAATTCGTCTATGTCGCAAAACCAGTGCCAAAAGGACAAATTCCTAATCCGAAAATCCCCGGTGCAGAATTGCATCATGACCTTGATGGAAAAGCTGTTCTTAAATAAAAATAAAAGTATAAAAAAAGATGCACTGAACTGAAGTGCATCTTTTTTTATTATTCTTTTCTGAATAAAATTTTTCCTTCTGGCATTTTTCCACTCATCTTATGCTATAGTACCGTCATTATACTAGTATGTATTGATAAGTAAATTTAGAAACAAATCCGAACCAAATGATTCCCAGCAAAAGAAAAGCCACTGCCTAAGATATCAGGTAATGGCTCAGTTTAATCATGTCGTTCATTGTCTAAAATCCCCCAATCCGAATTTATCACCTGTCCAGTCACGCGAACTTAATGGATAGTATCTGTTTGTTTTTTGTTATTTACTTCCATCAAGATCCTTCAGTTGTGTAAGGACCTCCATAAGTTTTTGTTTTTCTTATACTTGGTGAAAGTCCCGAAATGGATTTCTTATTTTATTGATTCGTTATAAAACGGTTTGCATGGTAAACAAATCTGGTATTATTGAATCCCCTACTTCATCCCATTTCAGTGGAGTGGCGATGAGACCTTGTTCGTTTCCCCTCGGGGAATAGGGAGCTATAATTGTTTTTCCTTCACCATGCTGTACATAGTCCAGGTACAATTTATTATTTCGATTTTTTTTCAAACGCTCCGTGGTAAACCAATGCGGTTCTTGTTCGCAAATGAAATGACATACAAACTCAATAAATATGCGTATATCCTCATATGAAAACGTGTCATCTGGCAACGGAATATAAACCTGTAATCCTTTCCCACCAGAGGTTTTTACAAAGGACTGTAGATGAAATTGGTCAAAGATCGCTTTCATGCGCAGAGCGGCTTCAACAGCTAAAGTAAACTCTTTCACAGAAGGGGGATCAAGATCAAAAACAATCTCCGTTGGAAAATTGTTTTTTCTCGTTTGAAACGGGATATGGAATTCAAGCGCCAATTGATTCCCAAGCCATAGTAAGGATTCCAGATCGTTGCACACGATATAATTGATATCATCAATCTGCTCGGTATAGATGAAGGCCGGTGCATAATCTGGACAATGTTTTTGAAAAAAATGCTCATCCATAGCCCCTTGGGGGTAGCAAATGACAGTAAGAAGACGTTCACGTAAAAAGGGAAGAAGATAGGGTGCTATGTTTTGCAGGTAAAGCAAAAAGTGATCCTTTTGGATGTTGAGTGCTGGCCAGACCGGTTTGTCAGAGTTATACCGATTAAAGAGTTAGCCAGCTTCGATAAAATGAATCCAGTGACAGAAAACTTTCCGAATGTTTTAAAAGAAATGCCAAAAGCTTCTTTGCATCCGATCTGTTTTGAAGTTCGGGATGATGAAAATGATATGCATGCCCGCCACTTTTCATCCCCTTATTCGGGTACAATTGAAGATGCCGTTACCGGAACGGCTTCAGGTGTGATGGGAGCGTATTATAAAACCTTTGTAAACAAAGGCACCCGATTACCAAAGACACTCATCGTGGAACAAGGGCATGAAATAAATATAGACGGACGGGTATATGTGCATGTAAAAGGAGAACAAGAGCCATTAGATATCTCTATCTCAGGTACGGCTGTTTACGTTAAGAATATTGTGGTTGAAATTGAATAAGTGTACATATAGCAGCTGAACGTTCGATTACCGAATGAAACAACTTTATTATTCATTTTTGAAATAGTCATGATTTGATTTATTGAAATGTAAAAAATTTTAAAGAGCCTTACCACCCACGAATTGTAGGAAGGCTCTAACTATTTCCGATAAAATTAAACGACTTTATTATCTCTAAACAGATTTTTGAGTAACTCATTTTTAAAATAAATGAATATTTTAGAAGAGATTGTGAGAAAGTCATATTAGGGAGGGATATTTAAATGCCAAACCATGAAAGCGAAGAAAGGCTAACAGGTGGTAATGTCTCAAACGTTTATCGTTCTGGAGATACTGTACGCCGAGAATTAAAGCCAAACAGCAGCCAAATTCACAAGTTATTGATTCATTTGGAGAAAAAAGGTTTCAGTTATGCACCAAAGTTTTTAGGAATTGATGAAAACGGAAGAGAGATTTTATCGTTTATTGAAGGAGAAGCTGGTAATAATCCTTTAAAGAAATATATGTGGTCTGATGATGTCTTAATAGAAATAGCGAAAATGCTCCGACTTTATCATGATGCAGTGAGTGATTTTCCAATGGATGATTGGAATCCGATAGATAATACTCCAGATAAAATGGAGGTATTATGTCACAATGACTTTGCCAGATACAATATTATTTTTAACGGTGAAAGACCAATAGGTATTATAGATTTTGATGTTGCTGGTCCTGGTCCCCGCCTTTGGGATATAGCCTATACTCTTTATACTTGCGTCCCTTTAAGTAGATTATATGTTTCTGAAACAGGGGGGGAGGTTTATTACAATTCATTACAGGACGCTAATCGTATTAAACAAAGAATAAGAAAGTTTTTTGAATCTTACAGTGTAGGAATGAATGAAGAATATTTAGAAATGGTATTGCTGCGGCTTGAAGGATTATGTAAAACAATTAAAAGAAAAGCCCGTGAAGGTGACGTTTCTTTTCAAAAAATGATAGATGAAGGGCATGTTGAACATTACCAAAACGATATTAAATTCATCCGTGAATATGGGAAAGAATGGATTTAAGAGTAGGTTTTTGCTGTACTAACAGGGGCTAGAATTCAATGAGAGCGAGCCAGCCTCAACAGCCTGTGACCTTCAACAATCGGGCTCTTTTCCGAAGTAAGAAGAGTGTCTTTTCTCTATGGGTGGGTGCATTCACTGATTGAGAAAATGATCACACTTTTTTATAAAAGAATCATTCAATTTTACACATGAAGACATGTTTTGATCAATCTTTTTTCAAAACATGCTCTTTCTATTTGCTCTTATAATAAGGTTATTGTGTTAATTTAATCAAACTTTATTTTAAGGCTACATCGGTTCCTAAATATAAAGGAATCGACTTTTTTAATTTGGCTTATTAAGCTAAAGCCCCCGTTATTTATACATAAAGACTTACACAATAATTGCATATTGTATAAATGATGTAACAATAAGTAATTATTTCTTACCTTTTCGTTCTAAAAGTATAGGTGCTATATTTAGTAAGATAGAAACAATTGTCAAAAACCATAATGCACTTTCAAAATTAGGTACTTCCCCTAAAGCTGACCAATCTTCCTTTTTTACCCACTCCGATACAAGACTGTATTCTGCACAAAGTGTTAATGCTGTAAATGATAATCCAAACGCCATAGCAAGCTTATAATCCTTTCCTGCTATATACATATAAAGATTTATAAACGTTATTACTATTGCAATAACCCCAAATATTACCCACATAATTATACCTCCATATATTTTTATTTATGTCGTGTAATAATACTAATGTGCATAATCTCAATTTTTTGCATTACCTTTTATTAGACATTAATACGTCAAATCTTATTTTATAGTAAATGCTCTTCCTTTTGTGATTTCTTATTGAACAAACCTGCCCCTTTAGTTGAATAAGAAAAAAGAGCTGCCCAAGCAACCCCATGATCTTTAACTAAAGCAACCCGTTAGTTGAAGAAGGTAGATAATATCATAACTAAAAGTACCCATATTCGGAGTAACATTAGGAGTTTCAATATTATTTATGAGTGTGATGTTAATGGAAATAAAAAATGCTTTGGTCCATCTTTTAAAAACGCACGGACGAACAATGTATCATCACTCTTTGTTATGAACTCTGGATGGATATTTAAACCATCATAATCTGGTGTAAAATAGAAATTAATTATCTCGATATCAGCAGAAACAAAACTATTTAAAATTGTATCTATCTCCACTCTTTTTTTACTAATCACATCAAAAATATGAAGTAGATTATCCTCTTGTTTAAATATTACAATCGTTTCTTCCTCTTCAATATAATAAACAGCGTCATTGAATGCTAGGATAAAGTAAAGCATTAATAGGTGTTCGTTGTTTTTACGCCCAATATTGAAGATACAGATATTCTTTCAGCCGCGAATTCCTTAATCAGTTCGAAATCAACCTTGTTATTGACATCTAGCTTGCGTAGAGTGAATTTTTTAGCCGTTTTCTTTTTCAAATCTGAAGTCTTCAAGCTAAAACTACTTTCTTGAACCTGCTCAAAGCCAAACTTAGGGTAAAAGTCTAGTACAGTATCATTAGCGAATAAGTAAATAAATCATAGTCTTTTTCGTATTTTTTAATGATATGATTCGTCAGCTTAGCTGCCAACCCTTGATGACGATAATCTGGATGTGTCATCACCGTACCCAATTGAATTGCGTTATATTCCTTACCATCAGAGACCACGACCATCTTATTGATAGAAGCATTCGCAATTACTTGATCTCCATCCACATATGAATAACAAATGTAGTTGTCATTCCAACAGCCCTTGTTATACCATTACTTGAAATCCAAATCAAATACGTGCTTTGCGAGTTCATTAAAGCTTACCTTATATTTTTCAGTGTACTTATAGTCACTTATTAATTGATATTCTTTCATAACAAACCCCTATTCTTTAATTTATTTTATTTTTAAATTATATCTGACTTACATTACTAAAAAACCTCACACTTATTACTTAAAAGAAAATAATCTAATGAGGTATATAACTTCATTGGATTATCTTGTTGTTCAATTAAACTGCTCCGTTAGTAAAAAAGCGACTGCTCTTATTGAACACTCGCACCCGATAGTTTAAGTACATTTATTCACAAAGTAATCTTTTTGTTTTTATGGTATATTGGAATTTAATTGAAACTTTTCAATAATTTAAATCGTATTACCTTTTAAGGAAGACCAATTTTTTTGAATAGGGGGAGTTTTAGTGGGGATGAAGGGTTATTTTTCTGCAGCAAGATTGATGGGTGTGGTTCTTTTCCTTATTACTAGTTTAGTGGCTACCGGCTGTTCTGAAAATGGGACAGTGAGTAAAGGAGCTTCAGATAAAAATGCTGAAGCGATTCGGGCTGTTATTGAGAAAGAATTCAGTGCTCCGGATGAAGAGTTTCAGGCATTGCGTGATGCGGCATTGGAATCTGTAAAGGAAGCTGGGGATCAGAAAGAATATGATGAGTTGATGGAAGCTCCCGTTTACAAGGAGTATTTGACTTATATGGAGGACACCTACAGACCCTACTTTACTGAAAATGGCTACGATTCTTTCATCAGTACCGCTTCTGCTTTTATGTATAGTGGATTGGATGGTGATTTTTCGCTGAGTCCTTCGGATATAAAGATTGAACAGAGTGATAGCAGCTCTGCACTATATAATTTCACTTTCCATGTGAAGGCTGAAAGTGGAAACGGAGTAGCTGGCGATTATTATTTTGAAGGGAAAGCAAATGTTCCGGAGGAAGGAAGAATCGGTACGATTGAGTTCTCTGATAAAGACAGCCTTTATGAAAAATTGAATTCTTCTTTTTAGGGAGCAAACACGATAAAAAACAAATTAATTTAAGGCCTGCTCCAAATCGGCAAGGAGATCTTCAATGTCTTCAATTCCTACTGAAATACGCACAAGACCATCTGTGATTCCAAGCTCTGCCCTGCGCTCTGCAGAAATCGACGCGTACGTCATGCGGGCTGGAAGTGAAAAGAGAGAGGCTTTCTACTGCGCCAAAGCTTTCTGCAAGTGTCTAGATTACCCTGTCTCAAAACGGATAATGCAACAGATGTTTCATACTCAATAAAATGATGGTACAAGAGTAAACAACCTCCATAATACATTCCTTTCTTTCCCCTTTATACATAATCACCAGGTTCTCCACAATCGGTCCGATTGCTGACTAAGATAGTCTGCCACTCTTTCACTATCCTGCTCCGTTAGCACAAGAAGCTACTGCTCTTATTGAACACTCGCACCCGTTAACACAACATGGATTTTACGATAACCAAAAGGCAGGAGATGCCTATCATTCTTCATTACAACGAATTAAATACGCTGTCTAATTTATTTACTATCTCTAAAATAGGTTCAGAAGAGTACTCTAAATTGTTGGATATCATGAAATTCCCGCTTTTTGCTACTTTGTTATGTCTATTATTGAGTTCACGCCGAGGCCAAGAATTCTCATCATACTGTAAATTAATGTGGTTTTGTCCAATGCGAATTTCGTAGATCCGTTTTGCTTCAGGATCAGAGTAGATATTATAATACGTCCCATCAAACATGTATATATGCAGATAATCAAACGTCTTTCTGCTATAAAGAACGGTTTCATCAGGACTGAAAAATAACCTTTTCAATAAACTTGATCCTTTGGGAGGTTTAGGGACAGGCTTATGGTTTCGATAATGTAACGTATGTGAATCTATAGTGTATTTTTTAATCTTTGATAATAGAATTCGTTCATTGTTTATCGTAATAAATTTTGGTTTGGACTTGGAAGATGGGCGACTGGACGCAATAATCGTTACGTTAATAGCTTTGTTGCCTCGAGCCTCTTCTATTGGTTCAAAATCGACCTGTGCGTTTTTAACGATTGGATTGTCGGCTTTGACGTCACTAATATGAAAAAAATAATCAAGCGAATTCTTATCCTGAATAAAGCCAAATCCTTTTTCATCATTATAGTACTTAACTCTGCCTTGTAGTTTAATTGAAGACGCTTCTGTCATGGTTCTCACTCCCGAAGATTATTAATGTAATTCTATCATAATGGATTGATAAGAGTGGGGGGGATTTGTAGGTATTGCACCATCAATAAATACTGGATGTTTAACCTCTGACCATTCATGGTCTGGATAATCAGCAATTATAGTGCCATCTCTATCAAAGAATGCAACCTTCAAATAACCTCTCCTTTATTTATCCCTTCTTCCACAATCCTGCCTCGTTAGTTGAAGTGTACCACTTCACAATCTCATTAGAGTAAAGACTATTGATACATAGATTCATTCCATAAAAAATAACTTGTCATTTTAGGAGGTAATTTGCGCATATTTTAAGCGCTATTTTGCATGTTAGTACATAACAAAAGCGATCTTTCCTTTGTTGAAAGATCGCTTTATGATTATTTGATACCGATTACCACACTGTCATGTGCAACTTCTACCAATTCAGTTGTATTGAAGTAATATGAAAGAAGCGTTCAATAAGTACTTGTTGAACGCTTTTGACTTTCTATTCGTTTGGCATTATTTTTAGCTATTGTTTGGGAGTGCCTATAGCTTAATTCAAGCGATTTTAGTTATAACTGCAACTAGCATTTTGGGAGTTGCAGCACAAATTACTTCGATTCAGACCGTTGTGGTTTTAGGTGTTTTAATAATGATGATATTATCCATAACGTTGTGTATATTTAGCTTATTACCTTCAAAAAAACAATTCTACGAAGCTGAAGCTAAAACTAATGGAACTATGAGTCTTTAACCAGAGACTAACAATAAGGCATTGCAATAATCTTCAAGAGTCGGGCGTGATTGTTCAATAAAACTTAGATTTTCAAACGACTTTATTATAATATTTTTTAGGATAGTGAAGTATCTTAAATCAAAAATTAAACAACTATATTTTTAACCCCGTCCTAAATTAGAACGGGGTTATGCTTGTTTGAGCTTTTAAAATTAAATAACTTTATTGTCATTTTACAAATATGGTTTTGGAGTTTTTCTTATGTCACCAAATGGTGACATAAGAAAAAAAATCGTGTGTATACTGTAAAGTCATCTGATATGACTAGTTAAGATAACCACGTTTTGTTGGTGGAACCCCTTGATGAACATTAATGGTTCAAAATCTGAATAAACAAAAGGAACATACGTTCTATAATAATGGGTATAGTGTTATTAGAGGGGTGATTTTTGTGTATGACTATAGCCAGTTTCCTAAACGTGATATTGCCATTGTTGACATGAAAAGCTTTTATTCTTCCATTGAGTGTGTTAAACGTGGCTTAGATCCACTCAATGACTATCTTGCAGTTGTAGGTGATACATCACGTAATGGATCGGTGGTGCTTGCATCTTCTCCAAGATTTAAAAAAGAAGGCATAAAAACTGGTAGTCGTTTATTTGAAATTCCTGAAAAACTAAAAAAACATGCTGTAAATGCGAATATGTAACTATATCTGCAGGTTTCTATTGAGATTACAAAATTACTTTTTAGATACGTACCAAAAGAAGATATTTTTATTTATTCTGTTGATGAGCAATTTATCGATTTCTCCCATTCGAAACGACTTCATGGTGGTGATACGATTGCATTAATTGAAAAGATTAAGCAAGAAATATGGGAAAAGTTCGGACTTCCGACTGCTTGGGGATTAGGTGATAACCCCTTTTTTGTTCAAAAAGAGCTCGATACCGCTCTTATGCTGATTGATCAATTAACAACAGCCTTTGATCCGAAAAAGTATCATAATGACTATCGTACAGCCCTAATGGATCTGATTGAGGAGAAAAAATTCGGTGAATACACAGTAACACCAAGTGAGGATAAAAATAGACCAGCAGCCTCCAATGTGACCGATTTAATGTCCGCTCTTCAAGCATCTCTTGATAAGACGAAGAAGAAAAGACCGGCTCCTCGGTAACAAACAACCGTCTCCAAAGCAAAGAAAAACGCATAGTTTTATCATCAAAAATCCACTAGAAAATGAATTGCTTAGTGGGTTTTTGTACGATCGTTAGAGGGAAATCTAAATTCATTTAAGGGAGAATGAAAATGAACTACTTCTACTCAAATGATAAGATGATTTTGGAACCTGGGGGATATGACAGTTTACAAACAAACGATATATACGAATGGTTAAAGAGACATGAAACCACTCTTGGAGGTTCAAATGCATATAGTGAGATGATCGAAATTTATGAAATGAACCGGATAGGCATCAAGAGCATGCCACTAGAGGGAATGAAGGAAACGCGACAATTGGAAGACAATTAGACTCATCATAAATCCTTTGCTTTAAATGGCGGATGGGTATGATCCCGTTCGTTTACGTTCATCCATCTTGATAAAGGGAGACCTGTGAATAGGAATAGTACTATAACAATCAAGCCATTTGACTGTAAAACAAGAAAAATATGCTTATTTTGTTCCATAGAATTTCTCCTTTAACTAGTTGTACAAGCCGTTTTCTCTGAATAAGATGCATAGACATCTTTTAACGGAGGGCTATTACATGAATTCACTATTTACCTATATTTTTTTAGGTGTATCTTTGGCTGCACCAATAGGCCCTGTTAAGGCTGCTCAACTAGATACGGGAATTAAAAATGGGTTTTTTCATGCTTTTATTTTTGGTCTTGGTGCAATAGCTGCGGACGTCATGTATATGATCATGGTTTATTTTGGGGTTTCCCAATTTATTGATTTTCCTTTTATCAAAACATTTCTCTGGTCGTTTGGCTTTTTTGTTCTTATATATACGGGGATAGAAAATTTACTTACACTCAATAAAATTGTGGTGGACTTGAGGTCCGGGAGAAGTATCCGTCTTAGACGATCATTCTTATCTGGTTTCTTCATGTCTATGCTGAATCCGATAACGATCCTTTTTTTCTTAGGGATATATGGTTCAGTCCTTGCGAAAACATCTGGAGATTATGCAGGAAATCAAATATTTCTATATAGTCTAGCCATGCTATTTGGCATTCTTTTATGGAATTTTATAATGGCCGTTATATCTAGTGTGGCCCGAAGACTTTTATCCACGACGCTCCTGAAAATTATTTCCATTCTTTCCTCCTTAGCCATGATTGGCTTTGGGGTATACTTTGGTATTCAGGCTTATCAGGCGTTATTTTGATCTACATAACTTGAAAAAGAGGTAAACTGACCGCTTAATGATCCTTTTTATGTGATGTATGGGGGCTTGTGTCTATGCTGTGTTGCGATCTTTAAACGCCTTTGGGCGAGTTATGAACCTTAGCTATTTTGCTAGAAGATCAAACTCTCCCAAGGGCATCTTTGCGTTTTATTCGCAAGTATGAAGCGTTGAGAGGGGGGAAAGAATCAAGTCGGTTTACCATCATTGATTGCATACATATCTTATTTATTCATTCATTTATTCAAAAAGTGTACTAAGTGCACAAGCTACTTTACGTAAAAAGCTGGTTTAAGTCCATTTGGTCAAATAAGTATATAATGATATGGTATTATAGGTTGTGATAGATTGAACATATACATATAAGCAAATAAGAATATGGTTTTCCCGAATCATTGGATGGCGGTGAGATAACTATGACAGTAAAAACAACAAAGGTGGAACTTGATAAAGCGGGCATGGTCCTGAAATTACTAGGGGACAAGACGATGTTGTCGATGATGAAGCTTTTACAGAAAAACGAATGCTGTGTTTGTGAGTTTGTTGAAATCTTTAACATTGGTCAATCTGCTATTAGTCAGCATCTTCGCAAGCTAAAAGATGTTGGCCTGGTAAGAGAGACTCGAAAAGGACAATGGGTTTTTTATTCCTTGAATCATACGAGTGATATGTATGGATTAGTACAGCAAATTCTAGCATTCATTCCGAATCAGGATCAGCGAATTATAGCGTTAGAGAAGCAGGGGTTAAGAATTATTTGTGAATAGTGAGGGGATTAGATGACATCAGAAGTTTTAGCATCCTTTCGGAACGCTATAACGGAACAACAGACCATTTAGATTATGTTTTTTTAACGAAAGTGAATAATGCAGCTACGCCTCTTTCTAATCGCGCAATTGATACATTAGTAAAGAAATACACTAAAGCATGTAAATCAACTAAATCCATGTCTCCCCATAAGTTGCGTCATACATATGGAACCAATCTCATGGCACAATCAGGAGATATCCATTTATTAATGACTCAACTTGGCCACAGTTCCACCACAACAGCTGCACTCTATTCGAATCGAGAACATAAGAAAGCTAAAAAAGCTTCTGAACAACTGGGTGAACGACGAACAAATTATTACAATAAAGAAATGTAAATTGAGATTTCCGCTAAACTTGGCGTGCTATTGAAATTCAGAACAACGAAGATTTAACTTTTCACTAATAAAGTAGTGACCTTTACCAGAAAGTACCCCTCATTTGAAAGAAGACTTTAAAAAGCAACTCAAACAAGCAAATATGGTTTTGAAGTTTTTCTTATGTCACCATTTGGTGACATAAGAAAATAAAAAATCGTGTGTAGTAAATTTACTACACACGAAAGAATTTAAAACAATTTATTAGTAACATTTTTGAAATTTTTAAATTCGATTGTTTCATTGCTTTATGGAAATTTACTTTGATCAGAGAATGCTTCCCCTCGATGTGTTTCTAATAACATCAGTTTAATACGCTTCATTTTGCTTCTTCCTTCGTGCTTTTGGATTTTGATTTTCTTGATTTTAATCATGCTAAACACATTTAGATTAAGTATATTATTACCCTTAACTTTAACAAATCTATTCCAATCCTGTAATTTGTAATGAATGGCTGAACAAAGCAAGGAATATTACTGAAAGTGAATATGTTCAGTTGAAGGATCGGATGATCATTCATTACAGCAATAGGGTTACAGAAACTGATTACAGTTCTTTCATTCATTTTGGAAAAATTAAATTGATTGCTAAATCTAGTGCAACGGCTAATTATGTCTTGAAATTCAAAGATAAGAAGAAGCCAGTAACTTAGTTCCACCAGGAAGATAATATAAATAAGCATGAGCCAGAAATAAAATCATTTCTGTTTACTTAATTGATCCATCCAACTTGGATAAAGACAAAATTTTAATACGACCTGATAATAGAAATATTATTTACCAAGAAGATTTAGAAGTACCGGCTAAAATTGAAACATCTTTTAATTGGTACAATAAATATTATTTAAAAGAAATGCTGTTGATTTTGATCGATCAAAAGAATATTATCAAGGTTTTGCTCCAGGATAATGGGATGAATTAGAAGGAGTTGCCTCTGAACTAGATTGGCAAGATGATGATATCTTTCACGATTATTCAGGTTATCAGCAAGACTAGAAAAAGTCGGGATGCTCAGCAATGGTGAGAGATGGATACGTAAGAAACTATGATTATCACCCTAAAACCTATGAAGAAAGGCTCATGCTCCGGAATCCTTTTGGTGCTTAAGCCTAAATTGGGAGAAGCGATGGGATGAACGAGAAAGGTTTAGTTGTAGGATATCATTTAGTTAATCGAAGAAATGCTGCTGAAGGATTTATTTGCACGACAATAGCGCGTTTTTTACTGGATACTTGTGCAACGACAGAAGAGGCAATTGACCTTCTTAAGCCAATTCCTCATCGCCAAGTATTTAATGTCTTCATTATAAGATAAACATGGAACACAAGCCGTTGTAGAAGCTTCAGGGGGAGGGTAGCTGTGCGATATGAAAACATCATGGGCTGTACGAATCACTTTCAATCGCCTAAACTACTAGCTGAAAAATCGTTACCATTTAATGGACTCTAAAAAAAGATTAGAAACAATAAATCAAATGAATAATAATAAAGTGACAGCTATAGAAGCGTTTCATTTTTTAAATGATCCTCAGTATGGAATTTTCAAAAAAATTATGAAAGCTGGGCTGGTACAATTCATACATTCGTTTACATTCCAGAAACGTTAACGGTGATCTTTGGTTTAGGAGAAAAAGCTACTCCAATTACAATTAATTTTGAAGAATGGTTAAAAGTCATCCGATTCCCCGTTACAAAAATTTTTGGTAAGGTGAATACGGAAGAACGCTTTGGTCATTTATGAGCCAATTAAACAGCTTGTTATTAAAAATAGAAAATAGATAAGGTGATTAACTTCTGCTTAAAAAGGAAAAATATGCTGAACAAAAAGAAATAATTGTCACACGTATTGTAATTAAGAAGGAGTCACGCTATACTTTTTTTGAATAGAAAGGAGGATTTATGATGATTCATCACAATTGGCAAGATCGTCCTTCTCTTAAAACGGTAACATGTATTCAAGATAAAGCTAAAAAATATATCGTTAATAACGTACTTACCGTTGGGAAGACTTACGAAGTGAAAAATGAAACAGAAGAATTTATTTTTATCATTGATAACAGCGGAAAAGTGGGAGGATTTTACAAATATTACTTCCAAGTTGCATAAAGTTTTTTATCTCTTTAAAAAAGTCTTAGTTTTCTTAAAAACTAAGACTTTTTTTCTTTTCATTTTTTTCACTAATGTCTATAATAAATTTATACAATTAATATTAAGGGGAGAAGCCCATGTTTACAGAAAGAATGGCACTGCAAATTCGATTAGAACAAATGAAAGATTCAGAAGAAAGAATATTTGAAGCGTTTCATAAAGAACGTGAATCGATCCTTCAGAGATTGAGAGAGTTAGATTCAACACAAGGTTACGAACAATCTGAAATAAGTACAGATTTATCTCCTGAGTTTGTTCAAGAACAATCAGAAACCCAAGAAAATGCAGCGGGTGATCAGCTAGCTGGAAAAAGAATGCTTAAAACGAAAAAACTTGGAAAATCAAGACAAATGCACGAAGCGGCTTTTACAATTTTACGGGATCGTTTAGAGCCTGTTAAAGGTACTGAAATTCAAGAGTATATTTTAGACAAAACAGGCTTTAAAGTTGCGAATATGACTACATTTATGAAAACCATCCAACGAAAAGATAGACACGTTCGTAAATTGGATCGTGGTTTGTATATTTACGAAAAAGAATCTTAAACACCATTTTTTTTAAAAAAAGACTGACTTGTCTTGTTAAAAAGAACAAAAGTCAGTCTTTTTTATAAATTACGGCTATTTTTTTACGCTATGCTGTTCTTTTAAAAGTTTTTTAATTTCTGCTAACTCTTTTTGAACTGCTTCTAATTTTCTGTCTGTAGGAGAAGGGTTCTCAGCTTGATTTGCTTCCTCTACATTACTTACAATAACACCGACAAATAAATTAAATATAACGAAGGTTCCGATTAAGATAAACGTTACAAAAAACCACCAAGATGTTGGATCTTCTGCTAAAATAGGCCTCATAACACCACTTGCCCATGACTCTAAAGTAACAACCTGGAACAGGCTTAGCAAAGAAGCATGAAGGGTACCAAAAAATTCTGGTGCAATTTCTTTATACAATGTCGTACCAATTACTGCATAAATGTAAAAGAAAATGGTGAGTAAAAGCATAATTGTTCCCATTGAAGGGATGGTCATAAGAAGAGCATTTACCATTTTTCGCAGTGAAGGGATAGTCGAAATGGCTCTAAGCACTCTCAAAACGCGCAAAATCCTTAATACAGTTACATAATGCCCGCCAACTAGCAAGTGACCGCTTGCCACAATAATAAAGTCAAACATATTCCAAGGTTCTTTAAAGAATAATTTTAATGAACGACTTCCAATTAAACGAATCAATATTTCAATTGTAAAAATCCATAATAAAATTTGATCAGCTATAAAAAACCATGTAATAAATTCCTCATAAATATATGTATAGGTTTCTAAACCAATTAAGACGGCGTTTAAAAGTATCAGCCCGATTATAATGCTTGTAAATCCTGGATGATCTGATAATCTAGCGCATTTCTGCCGAATCTTTTCTAGCAATTACACTACCTCCTTTCCCCAATATATTTTACTTTGTTAAGCATCAGCTGTCACCAGTTTAGTTTAGGGTGATTATAGAAGTGACATAATAGTAATTCTAATAGGAGAAGATAGCCATTTAGTAGTTTGTCTAACATAACTAGTGAGAAGAGGTGAAATATAAAATGAATAATAAGTGGGAACAGTCTTTAACCTCTGTGGATGGCTTTATATCATGGGAAGTAACTAAGGCTTATAAAGTAAAGGGAAAATATCATATAATTCCATTAATCGTGATTCTATCTCCCCATGAAAAAGAGAGATTCACTCGATCCGTGTATTTAAACAACCTCCATGCCAAAATTGAACAGAAAAAGAACAAATGTAATGTATCCGTTGCACCAAGACCAGAATTCAATGGTAAAATTCAAAAAAAGGGTAAAACATACTTTTTTCCACTTATATCAGCTCATTCTCCATTATCATTTTGGTGCAAATCTTCAGTGGATACCTTTACAAAAAGTTTTTTCAAGACCGTTAATCAATTTCTTGAAGATACTATAGAATATGGAAATAAAAATAATGTTAATTGAAATAATATTATTATAAAAGTACAATTAATAACCATAAATATATATATTAATTTATCATAAAAAGTGAGGATTCATGAAATGATATCATCTATAATTTATCAACTTCCAGAAGAAATACAATCGCTAATAAAAAGCAGACAAGCCAGTCAGTATGACGAGGATTTTGCTCGAATTGGAACGGGTGGGTATACTTCAAACGATCCATCTATATTAAAGGATTCTGCAATTGCGCTCGCATTAAGTAAAAACGTTCTTTTAAAAGGACCTACCGGATCTGGAAAAACAAAGCTCGCAGAAACAATCAGCAGCATCTTTTCTCAGCCAATGTATAGTATTAACTGCTCAGTAGATTTAGATGCTGAAGCGATGCTTGGATATAAAACCATCGAACAAGTTGATGGACATTCAGCCATTACCTTTGTGGAGGGACCCGTTATTCAAGCAATGAAAAAAGGGCAGCTTCTTTATATTGATGAAATTAACATGGCTAAACCCGAAACGCTCCCAATCTTAAACGGAGTACTTGATTATCGCAGAACGATTACTAATCCATTTACAAATGAGGTTGTTAAAGCAAAAGAGGGATTTGGTGTAATTGCAGCTATTAATGAAGGATATGTGGGTACCGTTCCTTTAAATGAAGCATTGAAGAATCGCTTTATTGTTATTGATGTACCTTATATACAGGGTGAAACCTTAAAAAAAGTAATTGAAGGTCAAAGTAAGCTTACGGACTCGATGCTTATAGATCGATTTGTCCAACTATCAGAGGATCTTTTAACACAGGTCCAAAACGGACAAGTGTCTGAGGAAGCCGCTTCTATTCGTGCCTTACTCGACACATGTGATTTGGCCATATATCTTCCACCCATGAGAGCGTTGCTTCGTGGAATAATAGATAAAGTAGAAGATGATCGAGAGAAGGCGGCAATCCGAAATGCTGCAGAAACGATTTTTGAGTGAGGATGATCGGTCATGGAACGATTTATTCAATTTAATGATGAAAGCATTAATTCCTTCCGATTGATGGAGTTAACCGATTTGGCAAAAACCTTAACAAAAATACAAGACATAGACGTAGAATACGGTCCGCTTTCCTACGCGGATCTTCCGGGCAGGAAGATTATTGTTAGTCATTTTTGGGATCATAGGAGCTCGATAGACGAGGTTATGGGTTTAAAGTCTGATATCTATTTGTGTGCAGTTGGAACAATGAAATATTCAGATATCCCGTCGATTAATAAATATATTTTCAAAACAAAAAAACGATCTATTCGTTCATTTTCAAAGCAGCTCTTGATCATGATTGAAGATTTACGTATAGAAGAGGAAATTAAACGCGTTCGTCCAGGAACAAAAAAAGCCTTTAATATTCGAAGACGTATTTATACATCCTATTTCGAATCACAGCTGAATGTACACTTGGTAAAGGGCGTTTCTACGGATGCTTTATTTAATATGCTCTATTTGATGCTGAATGCTCAATCTCCAATATCGGACTGGCCTAAAATTAATTCTTCAATTGATATGGCTATGCCTTTTATACAACAACAGATTGAGCGCTCCTTTGATATTAAGTCAACCGCAGAGGCAACAGCACTTTGTAATGAAATTTGTGAGGTTCTAGATGAAATTTTAGCAAAAGATATGTTAAACGAATATTTCCACCTTCCTGAGCAAGTGATGGAAGAATGGGAGAGTAGTTTAACATACAAGGATCTCAAGCGCGATGATCCTTTAGTCAATTGTGACCATCTGAAGGAAGAAGCGACTGGAAATGAAGAAGTAATGAAAGAGGAATTCAGTACTTGGCATCGTGAATCTTCTGACAAAGGAGAATCATTTTTACAATTTGATTTGGATCAGGGCTCCAGTACGAATATAAAAGGGAATCAGGCAAGAGAAGGTGACGAAGGAGACCAAGCATTAGGGATGATTCAGGGGGCAAGTAGAAAATCTCAGCATCAACAATTTGATAACCAAGAACTGGATTTAAATTCAGAAGAGCAATCAGGTGAAGGAGAAACCGATTATTTCGGACGTGAAAATCGCTATGCGCACCCGGTTTTTCAATCCTCCAATCCTATTGCTCATTCTGAACAGCAAAGATATGATATTTTCAAAAAATTAGTTGTTTTTTATCAAAAAAAACTACAAAGAATGATAGAAAAAACATTGGATCATAAAAAAATACAGCCTAGAACAAATCTTGCATTTGGTCGATTGAGCAAACGGTTAATCCCATTTTTAACAGATGATCAGCCGAAGATTTTTTATAAAAAAGACGAAAAATCACCAGAAATTGACGCAACCTTTACGTTATTGCTTGACTGCTCTGCATCCATGCATGACAAAATGGAAGAAACGAAAAAAGGGCTTGTTTTATTTCATGAGGCACTAAAATCACTTTACGTCCCTCATGAAATTGTCGGATTCTGGGAAGATACAAATAACGTTAGTGAAACGAGTCAACCTAATTATATGAAGACGGTTATATCCTATCATGATTCAATTTACACAAATCAAGGTGCTGCAATTATGCAGCTGCAGCCGGAAGAAGACAACCGAGACGGTTATGCCATTCGCCATATGACCAAACGACTTCTTTCACGCAAGGAAAAACAACGTTTTTTAATGGTCTTTTCGGATGGTGAACCCGCTGCAATGAACTATGAGCAAAATGGGGTTATGGACACACATGAAGCTGTAATCAATGCAAGGAAGAATGGCATCGAGGTGATGAACCTGTTTCTTTCAAACGGAGAAGTTACGGAGGGACAAAAAGAAGTAATTCGTAACATGTATGGTAAATATAGTCTCTTCATTTCGAATATAGAAGAACTTCCAGATGTACTTTTCCCATTACTTAAACGACTTCTATACAAAAGCATATAAGACTGAGTCGTATGTCAGGCTATGGACGGAGTTAAAATCGTTCTTAAACGCCGTTTTTTTTCTCCACTTCTTGTCTACAATAAGAGTAACAAGAAAAGGAGTGAAAAAATAAATGGCCAATCATTTATCAATTAACCATCAAGCTAAAATTCAAGAAATGCAACGACATAATGACAAGGTAAATAAAAATCATTGGAAAAAAGGTAATAAAAGCAGGTTGAAATGGTTTTAATGTTACGGAAATCTTCTCAAATGCATACAGGTTTTTTATCTAAAATCGACTAAAAATCACCTCTCCCATTAAAAAAGGAGAAGGTGATTTTTTAATGATTAATTTCCTTTTATTTGAAGAAGCTGCTGTTTTAATTCACTTTCCATTGCTTGGATTTCCTCCTCAGCCTGGCGCCGTTTTGCACGTCCTTCTTGTTGAATCCGCAATGTTTCTTCCAGTGTCGAGACAAGATTTGCTTGGGTTGTTTTTAGCGTCTCAATATCAACGATCCCCCTTTCATTTTCTTTTGCTGTTTCAATACTATTTGTTTTAAGCATCTCTGAATTCTTTAACAATAAATCATTCGTTGTCTTGGTTACCTGTTTTTGTGCCTCAACGGCTCTTTGTTGGCGAAATAGGGTTAATGCAATGGCAATTTGATTTTTCCATAAAGGAATAGCTGTTAAAATGGATGCTTGAATTTTTTCAGCAAGAGCCTGATTTATATTTTGGATCAAACGAATTTGTGGAGCGCTTTGTATCGTGATTTGACGACTCAGCTGTAAGTCATAAAGCCTTTTGTCCAACCGGTCCAAAAATTGCAGCATATCATTCACTTCCTGATAAGCCATTTGATCATCGCTTTGCTCTGCTTTTTTACGAATAGCAGGGATTGTTTCTTTTTCAAGTTCATCACGCTTGAGTTCAGCAGCGGCGATATAGATGTTTAAAGCTTGGAAGTAATCTTTATTCTGCTGATATAGCTGTTCTAGCATTTGAATATCATCAATTAATGATTTTTTTGAATGCTCCAGTTTTACACTAATTCGATCTACCTGGGCACCCAGCTTTTGATATTTTGACAGGACTTCATTTACAGAGCGACTTACTCGATTAAAAAGCTTTGATAGCATCCCTTTTTTTTGATCAGACAATTCTTCTGGATCAATTTGTTCTAAACGGGTCATTAATTCTTTTAGGATATCTCCAATGGGCCCAACGTCTTTTCTTTGAACATGATCAAGCATAGAATGTGAAAATTTTGAAAGCTTGGATTGAGCAGCAGTTCCATACTGTAAAATAGCCTGGTGGTCAGCTGGGTTGATTTGTTTTGCAATTTGTATTGCCTGTTCGCGGTCTTTTTCAGGGATTACATCTATTAAACGCTTTGATTTAGCAGGAGATGCTTCAACTTCAGGTATTGCTGTTAATTCGTTATCACCAAATGGATTAGCCAGTAGATCCTCCAATGTCTGATTACGATCTTGTACTTTAACGGTTTGACGATTTTGCTCCATTATTACATCCCCTTTCTAGAGCGCTCCATAGGTCTTCGGTCCAAAGACTTTTTAGCTACATCTAATTCAATTTTTAGCGTATCGATATCAGTTGATAAAACCTTCATCAATTCCTCCTCAATGGTAGAAGAGAGGTCGAGTAACGTTTTACGTGTATCTTCAAGTGATTCCAGAATTTCTTTGTTTTTTATTGGCTGCGCCACCAAAAAAGTATATTTTTCGGTAAGCTCAACTGCAGAATCTAAATGATAAAAGAAAAACCGTTCAGCAGCATAAAATCGTTTTGGATCTTTTTTTACAATGTGAAAAATTCGTTTAGATATTTTGGTTAAGTCATTCAGCTGACGCATTGCAGAAACTGAGCGAATTTGAAAGATTCTACCTTGAAGTCTGGATATTTTTTGCTGTGATTCCTTTAGATTGTTTTTAATATACTGAAATTCCTGTACACTTAATCCTAGTGATTTTAGATAAGAACGTCGTTGAAACCATTTTAAAATATAAAAAGGGAGTACACCGCCTAAAATCCCCGCAATCGAAGCCAGAAACAAATTAAGATCCATAATAAACACTGTGATAATCCATGTTAATGTTGCAATTGGAATTGCTATACCTAGCCTTGCTAGGAAATATAAAAATTCTCTCATTTTCATCTACTCCTCACGTAGGCTTGTCTTTTATATACGATTAAGTTAAGGTTTTAGTTTCATTTCAGTGAGAAAATTAATAAATAATGTACATGTTGTCGTTTAGCTCCAGTAGAAGGGTATAGAGTTGTTTGAGCATTGTCATAAAGTGTAAGAAAAAAACATCTTTATCTGCAATTATTACTTCAACCGACCTGCATACCTTATTCTTTACCCACTCCTAGCATGAACATGCTTCCATCAAGTTAACCTGTGTATTTAAATTCGAGATTTTGTACTGTGTCTTGGATATGAATCTAAAGTATACTTCCTTATTATTGTATCTATTATTGATCTCTTTTATTGTCTAACATTAGATGAATGATGGCAAGCTATGCGAATCAACTAAAAGACGTATAGAACATTTTTACTATTAAATACGAAAAGAATACCATTAAAACAAACATTTTCATATAAAGAGGAGGTATAATAAAAAAGGTAGTTCATATTTCATGACTATATATTCATTTTTATAGAAGGTGGGGGGGATGAATGGATAATTTGAACTATTCTTCTGATGAACTTGCTGATCTTTATCGTTTGCTTGGCGATAAAACAAGACTAGTAATGGCAAAAAAACTATCAAATGATTATTGGACCGTTTCTGAATTTGTTACATTGTTTGAAATAAGTCAGCCATTAGTCAGCCAGCATATCAGAAAGCTAAAGGATGCCTCATTAGTTATGGAAAAAAGAGTGGGAAAACGTATATTGTACAGGCTAAATCCAAATGCTAGGGAGCACGAGTTAATTTTACAGCTATTGAAACCCTTGCAGATTTCATCAACCAAGCAACAATAAAGAAAAATGCAGTGGACTTCCACTGCATTTTTCTTTATTGTTGCATCATAGTTACTAATCTTGATGAGGAGATCGAATTAAGTGAATGTATTTTATGTAGCAACTGGAGGGGCAATAGGAGCTCTGCTTCGATGGTTTATAACGCTTTTGTTTCCATTTACCTATCCCATTCCACTCAACATTTTGTTAGCAAATTTAATTGGGACTTTTTTATTGTCATTTATTACCTTTAGATTCATTGAAGGGAAAAAAGGAAACGAGAGAGTGGGATTGTTTTTTGGAACAGGTATGCTGAGTAGCTTTACTACTGTTTCTGCTTTTAGCGTAGAGAGTATCTTAGTACTTAAAGATAACATTGTATTTGGAATGGTATATATTATGGTTACACTGGTTGGAGGCACTTTATTAACAGTACTAGGTGCTTTTTTAGCTAGTGGATTAAAGAAGGAGAAGCCATGATCATTTTTGTTGCAATTGGTGGTGCGATCGGTGCAGTTGCTAGATGGATGATCACTATTTATATCACAAAAAAAATGCCTTTTCCAGCGGCAACTCCCATTATCAATATTCTAGGATCATTAAGTGCTGGATTCTTGCTTCAGGTTCTATTTACTGAACAGGTTTATCTTTTTCTAATCGTTGGATTTTTAGGAGCGTTTACAACTTTTTCAACTTTACAATTGGAGGGCATAAAAATAATTAAGAACGGTGAAACGGTTAAAGGACTTATTTATATGAATGGTATTTTATTGATTAGTGTCGCAGCAGCTGGTGTTGGTTTCCTATTATCAACGCTAATTTGAGCAAAATTTTTCCCACAGTCTATTATTTTGTGTAAGATAGAAACAGCACTTAGCAGAAAGGTGGGCTAGATAGTGTGGACTGTAATGCAAACAAAAAGTGATGCAGAACCCTGGTGGTTTCTGGAAGGCTGGGAAGAGGATGTTATTGAACAATGGACATTTTCAGAAAAAGAAACAGCCTTTGCGAAGTATGTAAATAAAATCCAAGAACTTTCAGTTAAATATCCAAAAAATCGTATAAAAAAAGGAACTCAGATTGCTTTTTGGAATGAAGATGAGATACTGTTTTGTGAATCATGTGATGATGATTTACAAATTTATCATGGGTTATTGATTATGTATAATAACAGTCCTTATGCCATTGAAAATAAGAGTAATGAAGATCAATTAATTCGACAAGCTTTTATAAATGAAAAGGTCTGAAGTGGAGGACGCTCCATTTTCAGACCTTTATTTATATTAGCTTTTATTTTGTTGAAGCTGACGATCTTTATAGCGTTTCCGAACTTTAATAAAACGATAGGCATTAACAATGACTGTTTTGGCAACTGCGTATGTTGGTATAGCCAAAATCAGCCCTAAAAGGCCACCAAAGCTTCCTGCTACTAATAAAAGGAAAATTATAGTTAATGGGTGTACCGACAGTTTTTTCCCCATTACTTGTGGTGAAATTAAGTTACTCTCAACCTGTTGAGCAATGATTACGACGATAATAACAAATAATGCCGTAAGTGGTGAATCAATAAATCCTACAATTACTGCGGGTATTGTACCGATAAAAGGACCGACAAATGGAATAACATTGGTTAGCATAGCGACTAATGCCAATACAAGTGAATATTCTAGTCCAAGGACTAAGTAACCAATATACAATAGTACACCGACACATACACTAACGATAATTTGTCCTTGAATATAGGAACTTAAAGCTGAATCCATATCATCCAGTACCTTTTTTCCTTCTGAGTGAAATTCATCTGGAGTAAAACGAAGGATTTGATCAGGAAGCTTTTGTCCATCTTTAAGCATGTAGAATAATACAAATGGGATAATCACAATAATGACCGCAATGTTGGTAATAATTCCAATAAGAGAAACGAAATTGGATCCTATTGCATCCACTGCCCCTTCTAAAAAGCCAGTTAGACGATCTGCAATGTCACTGAATGAAAAATCCTGTGTTTCCTGGAAGCTTTCAAACCAGTTTGATTGCTGTAGATCGGAAATCATATCACCTAATTCTCTGGATATAACAGGGATATTATCAATGAGTGAGTTGAACTGATTTTGTAAGGTAGGTCCCACTAAAAAGACAAGACCGACTATTAATCCGATTCCACATAAATAAATGATAAGAATAGAAACCGCTCTTGGGACATATTTACTCAAAAAGGCTACTAGAGGTCTAAGTAAATAATAAAGAACGCCTGCAATCGCGATTGGCGCGAAAAGCGTTGTAAAGATAATGGTAACAGGAGTGAAAATAAAACTTACAAGATCCGCTAAGTATATAATTAGTAAGATCATGATAATTCCGAAACCGATTCGAAACCCTTTATATTTTGCTAATTCAGACAAAATCATCCCTCCATCTAGAAATTTCTTTACTAGGATGGTATTATCATACATGACAGCAAGTTCTTATGCTATTCTTTTATTATTCTCGCTATGAAATAGACAAATCACCATCCATCTTATATAGTTATGTTACCCGGTTTACTTGAAGGAAAATTCCCATACATAATTAGCTGCAGAAGATTTTTTGACTTTCTTATAGTGACCATTCCACTGTAGGTGAGACGATTTCGTTTCCTAATAATGAGACCTTGCCATATGGCCAAGGTCTTTTTCATGGAGAAACAACAGTTTGCTAGTTGTTAAAATACAGTAGAAAATTATTACGATCTTGTTCTTATTTAACATAAATAAATTAGTCGAGGATGTGATGAGTATGATTCGTTTTTGGTCTAGAATAAGATTTTTATTTAACTTTAGAAACTCAATACCATTTGTGAAAGAATTTTTTTTATCAAAGGAAGTAAGTTTGTTAAAGAAAATACTTTCACTTGGTTTAATGTTCGGTTATATTTTACTTCCAACTGATCTGATTCCAGATTATTTAATTATTATCGGACTTACAGATGATATAGCTGTTGTTGGTTTTATCCTGCAGCTCATGGTAAAGATGGCGCCGCTTCATTTAGCTGAAAAATTTGAACTTTATAAAAAATGATTGGTTATTTAGAAAAAATGGAAGTAATGCTCATTTTCCATTTGACATTTATTCTGAACATTGTATAATTTAAATAGACAAGTAAATATCAAAGATACCTGCAAGTTGAGATTCACATATTACAAAAAGTGATCGGAATGCACGGTACTTTTTGTAATATGTGAATTTTTCTTTGGTTAAATTTGCATATTGTCAATTAATATTTTGGAGGGTTTCTTCATGAAAACTGGTACAGTAAAATGGTTCAACTCAGAAAAAGGATTCGGATTTATCGAGGTTGCAGGTGAAAATGACGTATTCGTACACTTCTCAGCAATCACTGGTGATGGTTTCAAAACTTTAGACGAAGGCCAACAGGTTGAGTTTGAAGTGGTTGAAGGTAATCGTGGACCACAAGCAGCTAATGTTGTAAAACTATAACGATTAACATAAAAAGCCATTCCTAATAGGGAATGGCTTTTTGTTTGTAATATATACATAGTATTATGCCCACGCATGTCTATTATATCCCGAATACAATATGCAAAAGGGGTGAGCAGCATGTCCAAAGAATCAAAAAAGAAAAAAATAGAAGTGGAAGAAGTAGCAATGAAAAAAGAAGAAAAAGTACATCCATTTGATTTATTTTGGGGTCCGCGCGGACAAAAGCGTCAACCGGAAGCAGTTAAACACGATCCGAAAGAAAAGGACGATGAAATCAAACGTCCTTTTTGGAGGTGAAAAAAAGAAGGGGGAGTATACTCCCCCTTCTTTTTATTTGAATGTATACGTTATTAAAAAGTATTGGCTAAATGACGACTTTTTTACACAGTAGCTTCTTCGTGATTCTCAAGTTTCTTTAGCTTAAAATCAAGCATGACATTGCCGAAAGGAATAAAAGCAACAGCGAAGGAAACTAAAGGCCAATGCCATTTCCATCTAGTAACATATGTTACATACGTTATGACAAGACAATAAACAACGAATAAAAATCCATGGATCGATCCAACAAGTGTCACAGCTTCTGGGATATCAAATACATATTTAAGAGGCATTGCTATCGCTAGTAGGACAAGAAGAGAGATCCCTTCGAAATATCCCATTACGCGAAGTTTGCCAATTGGTGTTTTTAGCATCTCCACTATTCCTCCAGTGTAAAACAATATAATTTAACTATAATGCATTTACTAGTATAGATGCACGTGTTTTTCCAATCGTTCACGAATTGGTCAATCTAAGGTCGAGGCCTTCATAATTAAAGATAAATTCATTTGAGAGCTTCTGAGCGACATCCAGTTTTAGGGAATAAAAATAAAGATTGCGTGTAATGTATCTTACACGCAATAATAGAAGAATAAACAAATTAGTAGGGTGGAATTCGAATGAATGAACTTAATCACTTTCAAAAAGAATTTGAAGCATTTGAAATGTACATGGAGGACGTGGGATATGCGGATACAACGATTCGTCATTACCGATACGATGTGTTAATGTTTTTCCGTTTTATTTACAATAGAAAGATCGATATTAATGAAGTTACAAAGCTGGATATACTAGCATTCTTTCGATCATTAAAAATGGCCGGCGCGAAAGGTCAGGTTAAGGAAGGACAAGCCTCGAGCAGAAATCGCAGATTAATGTCTTTGCGTTTGTTTTTCAAAGCGCTGACGAAATACGAACTAATGAACCATAACCCAGCACTAGATGTGGACGCAGCCCGTCAATCAAAAGAGAGGCTCCCGCTTTTCTTAAATGAGCATGAACTCGCCGGATTAATTCAAAGTGTTTCCGAGGACCAATTTACAGCACGAAATAGATTGGTAATAAAGCTCATGGCATTTGCAGGTTTACGCGTTCTGGAGGTACATCGTTTAGATTCGATGGATATTGATCGTGAACAAGGTGGATTAACCATTTACGGAAAAGGTGGAAAAACAAGATATGTTCCATTAAAATCATCGTTATTTCAAGAACTTCTTGAATTTGAAAAAAATAATCAAGCCATTCAACGTCAGGCAAAAGCTTTTTTTGTTAGTACGAGAGGCCAGCGATTGTCGATTCGTATGATCCAACAAATCACTAAAAATGCTTTAGAGCAACTCAAGAAGGATCCTGCCTTTCATTACTTGGAGGGTAAGAAGTTATCTGCACATAAGCTTCGTCACACTTTTGGTACGTCACTTGTTCAAAAAGGTGCCGACATTCGAATCGTCCAAGAGCTATTAGGGCATGAGAATATTAATACAACCCAAATCTACACACATGTAACGAGTGAACAAAAGAGAAAAGCAATCGCACTATTCGACTAATTGTTTAACATAATAATATTATGTAAACTAATTGTATGTAATATTCTTTTGTTTGTTCTTTCATTAATGGCATGTTAAAGATCGTTGTTGATTTTTGCACCGAGTAGATTGGAGCGTAAGGAGTGAAACTCCTGCATGGAAAACGAGCCAAAGGGAGACCCCGCAGGTGCAAATCGCCGAGGAGCGACAGATCGCCCGAGGAAAGAGAACGCCTGAAGCGGAAATTAATAAAAAAATTTAACAAAAGCTTCATTAATAAATAAAACTGCAGGGGGTAACACGTAGATTTTTTCCAAATAAAAAAGGACCGAAATAGTATGATTATCATACGTTTCAGTCCTTCTTTTTTGATTTAATTAAGAAGAAATAGTATCCTTGCTCCATTGAAGATACTCATCATAGCTAAGTTGTTTGTCTATGATTTGACCATTACGAATATCGATAATACGATTTGCAATGGTTTGAACAAACTGATGGTCATGAGAAGTGAAAATCATCGCACCCTTGTAATTGATCAATCCATTGTTTAGTGCAGTAATGGATTCAAGGTCAAGGTGGTTTGTGGGTTCATCGAGAAGAATTACGTTCGCTTGCTTTAACATCATTCTTGATAGCATACAGCGAACTTTCTCACCACCAGATAAAACGTTTGGTTTTTTACGTACTTCTTCACCTGAGAATAGCATACGGCCAAGGAACCCGCGAAGGAAGGTTTCGCTTTGATCGTTCGGTGAATATTGGCGTAGCCAATCCACAAGATCTGTCTCATCTCCATTGAAATAAGCACTATTTTCATGAGGGAAATACGCTTGAGTTGTGGTAACGCCCCATTTAAATGAACCACTATCAGGCTCCATTTCACCCATGAGAATTTTCATTAGTGTTGTTTTTGCAATCTCATTATCCCCGACAAGAGCAATTTTGTCATCCTTGTTCATGGTGAAACTTACATTGTCGAGTAATTTAACACCGTCAATCGTTTTACTTAGATCCTTGACTTGAAGAACGTCGTTACCAATTTCTCGTTCCAATTCAAAATTCACAAATGGATATTTACGAGAGGACGGTTTAATGTCATCAAGTGAAATCTTTTCAAGCGACTTTTTACGGGATGTTGCTTGTTTTGATTTTGATGCATTTGCACTGAAGCGAGCAACGAAGGCTTGAAGCTCTTTAATTTTTTCTTCTTTTTTCTTATTATGATCTTGCAGCATTTTTTGTGCTAACTGGCTTGACTCATACCAAAAATCATAGTTACCAACATAGATCTGGATTTTATTAAAGTCTAAGTCGGCGATATGTGTACATACTGTGTTTAAGAAATGACGGTCATGGGAAACGACAATAACTGTGTTCTCAAAGTTAATGAGGAAATCTTCCAGCCATTGAATAGCTTGAATGTCCAATCCGTTTGTTGGTTCATCAAGAAGAAGAACATCTGGTTTACCAAACAAAGTTTGAGCCAAAAGCACTTTTACTTTTTCAGATCCCGTTAATTCAGCCATTTTCTTTGAAAACATAGATTCTTGGATACCAAGACCTTGCAAGAGAATAGCAGCTTCAGATTCAGATTCCCAGCCGTTCATTTCAGCAAATTCGCCTTCAAGTTCAGCAGCTCTAATTCCATCTTCATCTGAAAAATCTTCTTTCATATAAATCGCATTTTTTTCTTGCATGACTTCATACAAACGTGCGTGGCCCATTAAAACCACCTGCAATACTTCATGCTCTTCATACTCAAAATGATTTTGTTTTAATACAGCAAGACGTTCATCACGCCCCATTGAAACATGGCCAGTTTGAGCTTCGATTTCCCCGGAAAGGATTTTAATAAATGTTGATTTTCCTGCTCCGTTTGCACCAATTAGTCCATAACAGTTACCAGGATTAAACTTTATATTGACATCTTCAAAAAGCTTGCGGTCTCCAAATCGCAAACTAACATCCGTTACTTGAATCATTATATTCCCTCCATACACGCTAATCCATAGAATTATATCACTAATTGATTTGAATAGCAGTATAGAACCCGAATTTTTAATGAAATAATTAAAGGGTATGAGTGGATATCTTGAAACTAAGTATTTTGAAGTTGAAATAAATACTCCCATTCGATACAATAACCATAGTGTTAATAATGCTTGGACTTTGATCAATCAGTGCCTGACTGTTATAACTTAAAGAAAGTAAATCCCTTTCTAAAATGGTACATTATTTGTGATAATAAACATAGTAAATGGAAATATTCCGATGGATTATTATTTTATAGGGAAGGAAGAATGCATAATGAAACATATTTTTAAACAAGGTTCTCCATCAAAGCCAACCTTCTTGATGCTTCACGGAACAGGAGGAACGGAACAGGATCTATTGCCTTTAGCTGAACGAATCGATCCGGAAGCTAGTGTATTAAGTGTGCGAGGAAATGTTTCTGAAAACGGAATGCCCCGTTTTTTCAAACGTTTAGCAGAAGGTGTTTTTGATATGGAGGATTTAAAATTACGTACAGAAGAACTCCGTCAATATTTGGATGAAGCATCAGAGAAATATGGGTTTGATCGTCACAATGTTATTGCAATTGGTTATTCGAATGGTGCGAACATCGCAGGAAGTTTAATATTCCACTACGAGGATGTGTTAAAAGGGGCAATCTTGCATCATCCAATGGTTCCGAATCGTGATGTAAAACTTCCTTCATTAAAGAGTCTTCCTGTATTTATTGGAGCAGGTGAAAATGATCCGATGTGTACACCAAATGAAACAAACGATCTGCAACAGCTGTTAAATCAAGCAGGTGCAAATGTGGAGCTGTTTTGGCATAAACAGGGTCATCAACTGACAATAGAAGAGGTTGATGTAGCAAAGGTTTGGTATAATCAACAATTTAACGTCTAAATTCAGGAGCTGATAAAAATGGAACGGATCAATCCCGCTAATTTATCAGAAAAAGAGCGTTATAAGTTATTGACAGGAACAATTGTCCCTAGACCTATCGCTTTTGTAACGACTTTATCATCCGATGGAATCGTGAATGGGGCACCCTTTAGCTACTTTAATATGATTTCTGCAACACCTCCTCTTGTAGCGGTTTCTGTAGGACGACACAAGGATACAGCAAATCAAAAGGATACAGCACGGAATGCACTCCAAAAGAAGGAGTTTGTTGTTCACTTAACAAATGAATTAAATGTGGAAGCAGTGAACGAAGCTTCGGCGCCGCTCCCACCTGATGAAAGTGAAATCACAAGAGCAGGATTAACACTTATCGAAAGTGACACGATAGATGTACCTGGGATTAATGAAGCAAATGTTCGACTTGAATGTACACTCCATCATCATCTTGAGCTAAGTGAACCAGGAAAACCTGTAACAGGTGATTTGCTAATTGGTTATGTAACGGCAATTCATCTAGCTTCAGGGCTGCGTGATGACAATGGCTATATTCAATTAGAAAAGCTAAAGCCAATAGCTCGATTAGCAGGTTCAAACTATGCGAAGCTGGGAGAGTCCTTCTCAATTGAGCGTCCTACATCATAAAAAGAAGCTGGATTGGGATAATCCAATCCAGCTTCTTTTTGTTTTAATCAATAGGTACACTCGTAGCTCTTTTCTAATTCATCCACAAGCTCTCCTATGAATGCTGCTGCTTTTTGAATCGGCTTAGAAGTGGAAAGATCAACTCTAGCAAGCTTCATTAATTCAAGTGGTGATTTCGTGCCTCCTTCTTTTAACACTTCCATCCAGCGCTCTACTGCTGGCTGTCCTTCTTCTTCAATAATTTGAGAAACAGCAGTAGATGCCGTTAATCCTGCGCTATAGGTGTAAGGTATAGCCCCATATAGTAATGATGCTGTCTCACCCAAGTTAATGAGGCGCTTTCATCAATTTCAACTGTATCTCCCCAGAAGGATGTAAGCAGTTCATGTGACTGAAGCAGCTCTTCTAATTGACCGTTCGACAGTGCGGATAGTTCAGTATGAATGAAAGATAATTTTCCATTAATCTCTGCAATGACGCTGCCAACACGTGAGGCATTTGCTTGATGATCAGTGTTTGTTCCATCACCTGATAGATTAAGAGAAGAGTAAGTAGAGACATGAACGACACGAATAAACAATAATTCGTATGCATTTAATCATTCTATTATTTGTTCAGCACCCTCGTGTAGCGTTCCTTTTTAAACTAGCAGTTTTTCAGCATCCGGCAGAAGTGATTGCAGAGCAGCCGCCCAATCAGCTGTGGAACTAAATAAAGCGGATAAATCCTATGTTAAATTCTCGGGTACTTCATCACATGATAAACGCTTCATTTGATTAAACATACATGACCTCCTTTGCAATTTATTTAGATACACTAAATAGCATACAAAAAACTTATGAAACAGGGAAATCATTCTTATAAGTTAGAATGTTTGGATTCTATTGTATTCACAGGAACATATGATCGATTTAAATAGATATACTCTCTATTATGTGGTAAAATTAAGTAAAGCGTCATGATTCTGGGTGTAGAAAATAGATACAAAGGTGGTAGATCTCGTGAGCAATCATAATCCTAAAAAATTCGCTCTTAATATGAGTGCTTCTCAATTTACAAAGTTTTATATTTTGCACTTATTATCCATTAAACAGTCAGGCATGATCAGTGAACATTTTAAGAGTGAATTTCGCAAGGTCGGCGGAAACTGGGAACCTGCTCCAAGTACACTTTTGGATGCCCTTCATGATATGGCAGAAGAAGGTTATCTAAGCCGGACAGATGATTACAAATCACACGAAAAAAAACGGCAAAAGGTATATTGGTACCGTCTTACTGATAAAGGGCGAGAAGAATTTCAACGAATGAAAAAGCAATTTTTGCCTTTGTTTGAAGAGCAAAAGAGGATATTGGAAAATATTTTAAAAACGGTATTTTAAAGCAAATACCGTTTTTAAGGAGAAACAAATGCAGTATTTTTCATCGTAATAGTTTATATAAATTTGACTGTTCCCCAGGATTAAATTTGGGGATTACTTTTTATCTTTTAGTGTTACTATGTTTAGCTATATTTTCAAGCCTTGATTTTGGACTTGTATCACCCTTGCCACCATCCGAATATCCTTGTGGGTTCACTCCGCTTTGCGCATCGTTTCCTCGTTTTTTGCTTTGGTTCATCCTAAACACCTCCTGATTTTAATCTTACTATGTGCTAAAAATGAACAATGTAGTATGGTAATTATTTGACGAGACTTGGTACATAATTCAGTCATTCACTGTAAATAATGATAGGAACAACGGAGTTTTATGCAATTGGATGAAGTAGGAGATAAAATCAACAATTATTTTTGAGAGGGGTGGATTGTAATAGCAACAAGACAATCAATGGAGGATTGCCTGGAGCAGTGTGAAAGCGTCTTAAGCATTGCAAAAGAGCAATATAAAGAGGCATCTCAGCAGGAGCATTATAACAACTCGGAGTTTGTTCAATCCCAATTATTGCTTGAAAGTGCATATAATGATCTTGAAAAGTTAAATCATTACGCAAATGAAGAGCAAAAAGAACAGCTACAAAGAATGAAAATACAGCTTCATCAGATGAGACATGATATGATTTCATTAAGGCATTAATTTTGGTTACTGACCCTGTACAGGATTTTCAACTGTATATTGGGTCATTTTTTTTATTGTATTATATAATCAACATATAATTTGTATCTTCTTATTTAAGACTTGTTGTAATTTAATAATAGTGATATTTGGAGTAAATGGGGAAATATAAAGAAGGGAACCATGAATTTATTAATAATTTTAAAATAAGCACACCTAAAAAAAATATAAAGTAAAAATATACATATTGTTTTAATTTTCTGTTAGCGAGTCCTTGCCAAAAGCTATAAATATATACTATATTAATACTTAAAATTTCAGTAGCATAATAGGAAGGTGAAATGATGACAACAATAACACAAGTTAATGACAGCGGTCTTCCATTACGTCGCGATGTAAAATTTCTCGGTAACATTCTAGGAGAAATACTTGTTTCTCAAGGGGGAACAGAGCTGTTAGATAAAGTCGAAAGAATTCGTACGATCAGTAAGATTCTTCGCAATCAAGAAGATGATAAAACATATGATCTTTTAAAACAAGAAATATCAACCTTAGGTTCACCAATGCGTAAACAAGTAATACGTGCATTTTCAGTTTATTTTCATCTAGTTAATGCAGCTGAACAAAATCATCGCATACGAAGAAGAAGGGAATATCAGCTCCAATCCGAAATTAATGTTCAGCCTGGTTCAATTGAAAATGCCATTGTATCGCTTAAGGATAATCACATATCCGCTGACATTATTCAAAATGTATTAACCAAGCTGTCTCTTGAATTGATTATCACTGCTCATCCTACTGAGGCAACAAAGAGATCAATTTTGGAAATTCAAAAGAGAATCGCCTCTATTCTGCAGCAAAAAGAGAATCCATTGCTGTCGAAGAGGGAGCGAAAAAAGCTGGAGGAGAGCTTGTTCAATGAAGTGACCGTTCTATGGCAAACAGACGAATTGCGTCACAACAAACCGACAGTCATCGATGAAGTTCGAAACGGTTTATATTATTTTGATCAGACTCTTTTTGACGTGCTTCCAGACATTCATCAGGAAGTGGAGGATAGCCTAAAGGAGCATTACCCAGACAGACTATGGAATGTACCTCATTTTCTTAGATTCGGTTCTTGGATCGGAGGAGATCGGGACGGTAATCCAAATGTGACAGCTGAAGTAACATGGGAAACGCTCCACAAACAGCAGCGATTGGTACTAAAAAAATATAAAGCGGTGTTAATTGAGCTGATGAAACGATTCAGTCAATCGACTACAAGAGTGAAAATCAGCGAAGAACTCCTTGGATCTCTTGATGAAGAAGAAACAAAATATCTAACTGAAGATAAAAAATGGGTGCATGAAGGAGAAGCTTACCGACGTAAATTTGCGATTATGATTGAACGCCTAAAACAAGTTGGTAAACCTGAAATTGGTTATAAATCATCTGAGGAGCTGCTTGAGGATTTATTCATGATCCATCGGAGTACGTATCAGCATCAACCTACCAATCATGAATTAAAGCTGCTGCAAAAATTAATTCGGCAGGTCCAATTATTTGGGTTCCATCTTGCCACTCTTGATATTCGTAACCATAGCGGAGAACATGAAGCTGCAATTGGCGAAATTCTTAAAAAAGTCCATATTGCGAATGACTATACGGCACTAACTGAAGATGAAAAAGTAAGCTTACTAGAATCACTGCTGAAGGATCCAAGACCTCTATTATCATTGCATGAAGATTACTCTAAAGAAACGCAGGAGATCCTCCAAGTTTTCCAAATGATTAAAAAAGCGCATGAAAAATTTGGCAAGCGTTCGATCTCAGTTTATCTAGTTAGCATGACGCAGTCAGCAAGTGATCTGCTGGAAGTTCTTCTTCTTGCAAAAGAGGCCGGAGTATACCGACTTCATACGGATGGCACCGTGGAGACAGATTTAAATGTAGCACCATTATTGGAAACAATCGATGATTTAACTGCAGGTCCTAAAATCATGGAAACATTGTTCCAAATGCCTGTTTATCGACATCATTTAAGCGGGATGGGAGATCAGCAGGAAATTATGCTTGGTTATTCGGATGGAAGTAAAGACGGTGGCACGCTAACTGCGAACTGGAAGCTCTATAAAGCCCAGGTCGAAATACATGAAATGGCTAAAAAATATAAAATTGGATTGAAGTTTTTCCATGGACGCGGCGGCTCATTGGGTCGTGGGGGCGGTCCGTTAAATCGCAGTCTTTTATCGCAACCTGCTGAAACACTTGGCGACGGAGTGAAGATTACTGAACAAGGAGAAGTATTGTCATCACGGTATTTACTTGAAGATATCGCTTATAGAAGCTTAGAACAGGCTACATCAACCTTGCTAAAAGCAGCAACAAATGTTTTAAATGAGTCTGAACAAGGACATATACGAGATGAGCGATGGGTGAGTACAATTGAAGAAATTTCAGAACGTTCACTTGCAAAATATCAGTCTCTTGTTTTTGAAGATCCAGATTTTCTCACCTATTTCAATCAAGCAACACCACTTGGTGAACTGGCTGATTTAAATATAGGTTCTCGTCCGATGAGCCGGAAAAATAGCAATAAATTTGAGAATTTAAGGGCCATTCCATGGGTATTTGCATGGACACAAAGCCGTCAGCTATTACCGGCTTGGTATGCAGCAGGCACAGGCCTAGAGGCGTTTGCTTCAAAAAACACTGAGAATTTATCAATCTTAAAAGAAATGTATCACGAGTGGCCATTTTTCCGTTCAACCGTCGATAATTTACAAATGGCCCTCATGAAAGCTGACATTCCAACCGCTAAAGAATACTCTTCTCTTGTTGAAGATCGAGAAATCGCAGATCGTATTTTTGGTAATATAGTGGAAGAATATAATAAAACGAAAGATATTTTATTGAAGATTACTGGTGACCAAGAGTTATTAGAACGCACACCGAATATTCAAGATTCCGTACATCGCAGAAATCCATATGTAGATCCATTGAATTTCCTGCAGGTAGAGCTAATTAAGGAGCTGCGGGCCATTGAGGAACCGGATGACGAGCTGATTACACAAGTTTTATTGACCATTAGTGGCATTGCAGCAGGCTTGCGTAATACAGGTTGATTTGAATATCATAATTGAAGCTATAAAAAGCTCCCCGCAGGCAATTGAAGTTTCCTTGCCAGCGGGGAGCTTTTATTTATTTTGGTTTCTATGTGCTAGATACTATAAATGTTCATTTTCAAAAACAGCTATGAATTCATATAATACAAGGATAACTTTCTGAGGAGATGGAAAAATGACTCGTTGGATCGATGTATCTGTTGGTAAACGTCAACTAACACTTTTTGATGGCAGTAATAAACTAAAAGTCTACCCAATTGCTGTTGGAAAAATGTTAACACCTACTCCTGCTGGAAATTACATGATTATTAACAAAGAATATTATCCAGGAGGTCCTTATGGTGAGCTTTGGATGGGACTTTCAAAGCCTCATTACGGAATTCACGGCACTAACCAGCCGTATTCAATTGGAAAAAAAGCTTCTCACGGCTGTATAAGGATGTACAATCATGATGTAAAAGAACTTTCTTCAATGGTCCCACTATTAACGAATGTTTATATACACAAATGATCAGTGTTCTATCAATTACCTTTCAAACCACTATTGATACTGCTCCAAAACGGAGAAGAAATCTTTGACAAATTCATAAAAAACTTTTTCAGAGGGTGCCAGATTTCTATTTTTTGGCGTGATGATCCCGACTGTTCGTTTGACCTGAGGCATCTCAATCGGTAATTTAACGGTAAATCGTGGGATTGATTCGTGAAAAGTACTGTCGGGCAAAAGGCTAATACCAATTCCTGCCGATACGAGCCCTTTTATGGCATCCATATCTTCTCCTTCAGAAGTGATGTTCGGCATAAAACCGGCTTGTTTGCAGGCATTAACGGCAATTTGTTGGAGAACATAACCTTTTGGAAACAATACGAAGTCTTCTTCTTTCAAATCTCTTAAAGACACGCTTTGCCTATCAGCCAAACGGTGTGTTGCGGGTATTAATGCAGAAACGTTTTCTGTAAATAAAATATGACCTAGAATATCTTGATGGTTGGTTGGAACAGGTCCAAGAAAAGCGATATCGATGTCGCCGTTTCTTACTGCATCGACGAGAAATGAATAGGATCCTTGACGTAAATGAAAAGATATATTTGGCTGTCTTTTTTTAAACGCAGAAATAACAGTTGGCAATAAATGTGTTGCAAGGCTTGTTGGATAGCCGATCTTAATGGTCCCTTTTTCAGGATTCAAGTAATCATCCACCTGCTTTTTGGCATAGTCAATGGCTTTTAGGGCCGTTTTTGTATGCATTAAAAAGGTTTTTCCTATTGGTGTTAATTTTACATTCCTTCCTATTCGCTCAAATAACGTGACACCGAGCTCTGCTTCAAGTTTGGAAATTTGCAGGCTAATGGCGGACTGAGCTACATGCAGATGTTCAGCAGCCTCAGAAACATGTTCCCGTTCAGCGACTTCAATAAAATAACGTAGTTGACGTAGCTCCATTTTGCTCCCTCTTTCCATTTATCTCTATTCGAGATCATTCTGATCTAAATTATATATTGTTTGTATGAATATGAAAACCTACAATAACAACAAGTGACGTAACGGTGTTAAGAAAAAATGAAACGGGGGAGATAACATGTCATTTAACCAACTGCCAGGAGCACAAGGTCTCTACCGTCCTGATTTTGAACATGACGCATGTGGAATTGGCTTATACGCTCATATTAAAGGACGCGCTACACATGATATTGTTAGAAAAGGACTAAAAATGCTTTGTCAATTAGATCATCGCGGAGGACAAGGAAGTGATCCGCTAACTGGGGATGGCGCAGGATTAATGGTGCAAATCCCAGATGAATTTTTCAAGTATACATGTTCGGAAATGAACTTACCGGAAAAAGGTCGCTATGGAGTTGGAATGCTCTTCTTTTCAAAAAATGATGAAGCACGAATTGAGATTGAAGCTCAATTAAATTCATTTGTTGAAAAAGAAGGACAAACTGTACTTGGTTGGAGAACCGTTCCTGTAAATGAAAACACGATCGGATTGGCAGCACAGGAAAGCAGTCCGGTTATTAGACAGCTTTTTATTGGAGCAGATGACCATATTAAAGATGACCTAGTTTTTGAACGCAAATTATATATCATTAGAAAACAGGCAGAACGATGGGCCCGTGATCGTGAGCAACGCTTCTATTTCGCAAGTCTATCAAGCAGAACAATCGTGTATAAGGGGTTGCTAACGCCTGATCAGGTGGATGCTTTTTATTTAGATCTACAAGACGAGAAATTTGTTTCAGCATTTGCATTAGTACATTCACGCTTTAGCACAAATACATTTCCTAGCTGGGAAAGAGCTCATCCAAACCGATACCTTATCCATAATGGAGAAATTAATACATTAAGAGGTAATATTAACTGGATGCAGGCTAGAGAAAAGCAGTTTGTATCAAAAGCGTTTGGGGAAGATCTGCCTAAAGTGCTGCCAATTTTAGATACAGACGGCAGTGACTCGTCCATTCTAGATAACGCACTAGAATTTTTTGTCCTAGCAGGCCGTAAGCCCGCACATGCAGCGATGATGTTAATTCCTGAACCATGGACAGAAAACGAGCATATGCCGAAGGAAAAGAAAGCATTTTACGAGTATCACAGCACGCTAATGGAGCCTTGGGATGGACCTACAGCGATTTCATTTACAGATGGAAATCAAATAGGGGCAATCTTAGACCGAAATGGTCTTCGTCCTGCTCGGTACTATGTAACAAAAGATGATTACATTATTTTCTCCTCTGAGGTTGGTGTGATCGATGTTAAAGAGGAAAACATCCTATACAAAGAACGTTTAAGTCCAGGGAATATGCTGTTAATCGATTTAGAAGAAGGACGTATTATTCCGGATGAAGAGATTAAATCGGAAATGGCACAACATTATCCTTATCAACAATGGCTTGATGAGCAGCTCGTTAAATTGACTCAATATGAACTAAATACGGAAGAAGAGGCAGTTACGGATTTGCTTTTCCGTCAAAAGGCATTTGGTTATACCCATGAAGATATTCATAAATACTTAATCCCAATGATCACGGAAGGGAAAGATCCGCTTGGCTCAATGGGAAATGATATGCCGCTTGCGGTATTATCGGATCGCCCGCAGTCTTTGTTTAATTACTTTAAACAGTTATTTGCACAGGTGACAAATCCACCGATCGATTCGATCCGTGAACAAATCGTTACTTCAACAGTCACCTATTTAGGGGCTGAAGCAAACCTGCTGCATCCAGATAATCAAAATTGCCGTCGCATTCAGCTGCAAACACCTATTTTGACAAATGCTCAAATGCAGCAATTAAAATCAAACAACCTGTCAGAATTTAAAAGTCATATCATTCACACCTTATTTTCAGAAGATTTAGAGAGTGAACTTGAGAGAATCGTTGCTGAAGCGGAACGAGCAATTGCTAATGGGTTCAGTCTTTTAATATTGTCTGATCGAAATATGGACAAAGGTCAAGCAGCCATTCCAACTCTACTGGCAGCAAGTGCGCTTCACCAGCATCTTGTACGTAACGGAAACAGAACAAAGGTCAGCATAGTTGTTGAAACAGGTGAGGCAAGAGAGGTCCATCATTTTGCCGCATTAATTGGGTATGGTGTTGATGCTATTAATCCTTATCTGACTTTTACAACCTATAAGCAGGCCATTCTTGAAGGGGATTTACTGGTTTCCTATGAAGACGCAGTGGCTAAGTATATTAAAGCTGTGACCGAAGGCGTTGTAAAAGTCATGTCCAAAATGGGGATCTCAACCGTTCAAAGCTACCGTGGAGCTCAAATATTTGAAGCTGTTGGGATCAGTTCAACAGTGATTGATCGATACTTCAGCGGGACAGCATCACAGCTTAGCGGGATTGAATTGGAAACAATCGCAAAAGAAGCTCTGCTTCGTCATGAAACAGCTTTAGCAGAATCATATGATCGTACACTTGAGTCGGGAAGTGACTTCCAATGGAGGAAGACGGGTGAACATCATGCGTTTAATCCAAAAACGATTCATACCTTGCAATGGGCATGCCGTAAAAATGATTATGATCTGTATAAACAATATGCAGACATGGCAAATGAAGAGAGAATTGGTTTCCTGCGTAATCTATTTACGTTTAATAAAACACGTAAAGCTTTGCCAATTGATGAAGTTGAATCAGTGGATTCCATCGTGCGTCGTTTCAAAACAGGGGCAATGTCCTTTGGTTCCTTGAGTAAAGAAGCGCATGAAGCATTGGCAATTGCCATGAACCGTTTAGGTGGAAAAAGCAATAGCGGTGAGGGTGGAGAAGATGCTAGCCGCTATACCCTTGATGAAAATGGTGACAACCGGAGAAGTGCAATCAAGCAAATTGCATCCGGCCGATTTGGTGTAAAAAGTCACTACCTTGTAAATGCCAATGAGCTGCAAATTAAAATGGCGCAAGGGGCAAAGCCTGGAGAAGGCGGTCAGCTTCCTGGAAATAAAGTATACCCATGGGTAGCGGATGTACGTGGTTCAACACCTGGTGTAGGTTTAATATCACCTCCCCCTCACCATGATATATACTCAATCGAGGATTTGGCGCAGTTAATTCATGATTTGAAAAATGCCAACCGCGATGCACGCATCAGCGTGAAACTTGTGGCAAAGGCCGGAGTTGGAACGATTGCTGCTGGTGTTGCGAAAGGTGCAGCGGATGTGATCGTCATCAGCGGTTATGACGGAGGTACAGGTGCATCACCTAAAACGAGTATCAAGCACACAGGATTGCCTTGGGAGCTTGGACTAGCAGAAGCGCATCAAACGTTAATGTTAAACGGTTTACGTGAGCGGGTAGTGTTAGAAACTGACGGAAAACTGATGACAGGGAAAGATGTTGTCATGGCTGCCCTATTTGGTGCTGAAGAATTTGGGTTCGCTACAGCCCCGCTTGTTATTTTAGGATGTATCATGATGCGAGCGTGTCATTTAGATACTTGTCCTGTAGGGGTAGCAACACAAAATCCCGAGCTTCGCAATAAATTCACGGGTGACCCGGATCATATCGTCAATTACATGCGTTTTATCGCTCAAGAAGTAAGAGAAAGCATGGCGGAGCTTGGCTTTAGAACGGTTGAAGAAATGGTAGGGCGTACGGATGTATTAGAAATAAGCGACCGTGCAAAAAAACATTGGAAAGCAAAGGATTTGGATTTATCAACCCTCCTTTATCAGCCTGAAGGAATTCGTACATTTAAAACGCCACAAAATCACAAAATTGCTCAATCACTTGATATAAAAGAAATTTTGCCAGCTGTTCAACCAGCTCTATTCGATCAGACTCCAGTCGATGCCTCATTCTCGATTACAAATGTTAATCGCGTTGTTGGAACGATTGTGGGAAGTGAAGTATCAAAACGATACGGAGAAGAAGGATTGCCTGAAGACACGATTACCCTTCGTTTTACGGGTTCAGCAGGACAGAGCTTTGGCGCATTTGTTCCAAAAGGGATGTCTCTCTATTTAACAGGGGATGTCAATGATTATATTGGAAAAGGCTTATCCGGAGGTAAATTGGTTGTAAAAGCGCCAGAGGCTTCTAAGCTCTCACCACGAGAAAATGTTATTGCTGGTAACGTTGCCTTTTATGGTGCTACAAGCGGTGAAGCATATATAAACGGACGTGCAGGTGAACGATTTGCTGTTCGAAACAGCGGTGCGAACATAGTCGTTGAAGGGATCGGTGACCATGGTCTAGAGTATATGACGGGCGGTCGCATAATTGTTTTAGGTGATGTTGGTAAAAACTTCGCTGCGGGAATGTCTGGTGGTATTGCTTATGTGCTTTCGGACAATCAAGAAGCGTTTAAAGCCCTTTGCAACAAAGAAATGATTGCCTTTGAATCAATTGAATCGGAGCAGGATGCAATTAAAGTAAAAGAAATGATCGAAAATCATCTTACTTATACTGAAAGTGCAAAAGCTGCTTATATACTAAATAATTGGAACGATCTAGTGACGAAATTTGTCAAAGTGATTCCTAACGACTACAAACGAATGACTGATCTTATTCAGGAGCAAAAAGCAACCGGCTTAACAGATGATCAAGCTATTATGAGTGCATTTCAAGCGAATGCAAATCAAGAAAAAAAGAAGGCTTCAATAAAGGAAGTAGTATTGCAATAGAAAGGAGAGAGGAAGATGGGAAAAGCAACAGGATTTATGGAATATACTCGTGAAAAGGCTAGTGAAAGAAATCCAATCACGCGTATAAAAGACTGGAAAGAATATTCAAGCCCTTTCTCTGATGAAACGTTAAGTAAGCAAGGAGCCCGTTGTATGGATTGCGGAACTCCTTTCTGTCACATGGGTATGGAGATAAAAGGAGCCACAACTGGCTGTCCAATTAATAACCTGATTCCTGAATGGAATGATTTAGTATACCGCGGCAACTGGAAAGAGGCTCTTGACCGTTTATTAAAAACCAATAATTTCCCTGAATTCACAGGGCGTGTGTGTCCAGCGCCTTGTGAGGGATCTTGTGTTGTAGCCATCTCTGATCCAGCTGTAGCAATCAAAAGCATTGAGCGTACGATTATTGATAAAGGATTTGAAGAAGGGTGGATCACACCACGTATCCCTCAGAACCGTACTGGCAAAAAGATTGCGATTATCGGATCAGGTCCTGCAGGATTAGCAAGTGCTGATCAGTTAAATCAAGCAGGACACTCGGTAACGGTTTATGAACGTTCAGATCGTGCTGGAGGGTTGCTGACATACGGTATTCCTAATATGAAGCTTGAAAAAGAAATCGTTGAACGCCGTATTACATTGTTGACGCAAGAAGGCATTGACTTTGTCACAAACACAGAAGTAGGTAAAGACATCACAGCACAAGAATTAAGAAGTGAGTATGATGCAGTCATCCTTGCTACTGGGGCTCAAAAACAGCGTGATTTGAAGATTGAAGGCCGTGAAGCTAAGGGCATTCATCTAGCAATGGAATATTTAACATCTACTACGAAGAGTTTACTGGATTCAAACTTTAAAGATGGAAACTATATTGATACAGAAGGTAAGGATGTCATTGTAATCGGTGGCGGAGACACTGGAGCAGATTGTGTCGCTACCGCACTTCGTCAAAATTGCCGAAGCGTCGTACAGTTTGGGAAGCACCCAATCTTGCCGGCATCTCGTATGCCAGATAATATGTGGCCAGAATATCCAAATGTTTTTTCACTTGATTATGCATACGCGGAAGCGGACGCTAAGTTCGGAAAAGATCCTCGTCAATACTCCATTCAAACAACAAAAATGGTGATGGATGAGAATGGTGACTTAAAGGAACTCCACACAATTCAAATGGAAAAGTTAAAAGATGAAAATGGTCAATTCTTTTTTAAAGAAATTCCTGGAACAGAAAAAGTATGGCCAGCTCAATTTGTATTCATTGCAATTGGTTTTGAAGGTACTGAACAGCCTGTTCTATCGCAGTTCAGCGTGAACACTAAGAACCAAAAGATTGATGCAAAATACGGAGAATACACAACCAATATTGATGGTGTCTTCGCAGCAGGTGACGCAAGAAGAGGTCAAAGCTTAATCGTCTGGGCAATCAACGAAGGTCGTGAGGTAGCACGTGAAGTAGACCTTTATTTAATGGGCGCTACTGTTTTATCGTAAAAAGATCAATTTGTACAATTAAGAAGGTCAACCAGCATCTCTGGTTGACCTTTTATATTTCCTTGTATGCTTACTCTAAAATTGGCAATCTAGTTAAAAACGCTTACAGTATAGATAAACGTTTTACTAATAAACGTTGAAATACAGAGAATTGAAAGGAGAGAGTAAAACATGATGATATCATTATGGCCGGAGGATGCTCCATTGTCAGCAGGTCATTCAATAGAGGATACTCCTAGTCCTAGGCTGACATCCTACATCTTAAAAAACAAGGAAGAAACGCCAGCGGTCATTATATTACCAGGTGGAGGAAATGGAAGATGAGCACAGCATGAGGGAGAACCTATTGCACATTGGTTGAATGATATTGACATAAGTGCCATCATACTAGATTACCGAGTAGCACCATATAAACATCCAGTTCCACTAATGGACATACAGCGTGCCATTCGATACATTCGTCACTTATACATCTGAATGGAATGTTGAACCTAACCGCATTGGCATTCTCGGCTTCTCAGCGGGGGCATTTAGCCTCTACAGCAGGAACCCATTTTGATAATGGAAATCCAAACGAAATTGATTTAGTAGAGCATGTCTCCTGTCGACCAGACGCAATGATCTTATGTTATCCCGTGATTTCATTTGGTGAGTATCTACATTCATGGCTCCATGAGTAATTTGATTGAAGAGCATGCTTCAAGCGGGCTTCGTGAACAATTATCAAGTTAATTACATGTAACAGCTCAAACACCTCCTGTATTTTTATTGCATACAGCGGATGATCAATCAGTTCCCGTTGAAAACAGTCTTTTATTCGCTGCTTCACATGGAAGGAATCGAATGCCTTTTGATTTACACGTTTACGAAAGCGGAGGTCATGGACTGGGTCTTGCACAGGATCAGAGGCGTATACATGGATCCGAGATTGTGAGCTCTGGTTACGCAAACACGAATTTTAAGAAAGACACTATGTTATCTATCGTGATTGAATATCTTTTATACCAGATAAACGAATCGAATAGATCTTTTGTTGTTCGTCCATCAAAGAAAGCGTTTGCTCAGAAAGGTTAAGATTACTTACACGCCCGCTGCATGTTTGAAACATGCCATTTTCGTAATATTTGATCGTGATCGTTCTATTTTTTCTCAATGCTTTTAGAATCATTTTTTTTACTCCTTTTTTAATTATATTTTTTCTATTCATTTCCTTAAATGGTTAGTCGATATTGTAAGAAAAGAAGATCTCATTTCGTATAGTTTAAGTATACACAAAAATAAGAAAGCGTTTTCATATAAATCTGAACAAAATGTGAATTTGTGAGCAAAAAATGACTGCACAGCATCTATATTCAATTATAAGGAAATAAATTAAGGATCTTCACACTTGCTTTAGGCATGAAAACGAAGAAACTGTGACTTGATTGGAGATGTAAATCATCATAGTGGTTGAGTTTGCCATAAGAGAAGATACCTTAAAAAGATAGTATCATCTAGAGAATGGATGATGAGGGAGAAGAATATAATGCTTCAGATTTATGAGTATGAAATTATGTAAGCGGGGATTTAAAGGGACAAAATTTAAAAAACTGAAAAAGGGAAGCTAGGAGTATAAAAACACCGTGAGTTAGAAATGCTCGGACTCACGGTGTTCCAAATAGATATTATGAGATTATATTAATGCTTTATTATTCGTAAAAAGTTCAAGCTTTTTCACTCTATTGACGGCTTCCTCAAGCAGCGTTTTATCCTGCACTAGAGCAATTCGAACATATCCCTCTCCAGAAGGACCAAAGGCACTGCCTGGAGTAACAACAACATGGGCATGGTCCATTAATGTATAAACGAAATCGATTGAGGTATAACCTTTAGGAATAGGCGCCCAAACAAACATTCCACCTTCAGGGGAAGGGATATCCCATCCTATGTTACGGCAGCTAGTAATAAAACAGTCTCGTCGCTCTTGATAAATGGCTCTCGCTTCTTCGCCATACCAGCCGCCTTCTTTTAGCGCTTTTGCAGCAGCGACCTGTACCGGACGAAAAACCCCATAATCAAGGTTCGATTTCATTTGATTTACTGCCTTAAGAACCTCCGGATGGCCAGCAATATATCCAATACGGCATCCTGCCATATTAAAGCTCTTCGATAAAGAATTGGTTTCTACACCGACATCAATCGCTCCTGGTACTGACAGAAAGCTTATCGGTTTTTTCCCATCATAATAAAGCTCTCCATAAGCAAAATCATGAACAACCAGTATGTTGTGCTTTTGCGCAAATGCGATGACATTCTTATAAAATGCTTCATTTGCCTGAACAGGTACTGGATTTCCAGGAAAGTTCAATATCATCATAGAAGCCTGCTTGGCAATCTCATTGGGAATTGAATCTAAATCGGGAAGAAAGCCATTTTCTGCTGTAAGCGGCATATAATAAGGTTTAGCTTCAGCCATTGATATACCTGTCTCATATGCGGTATAACCTGGGTCAGGAACAAGTATATAATCTCCAGGGTTTGCAAACACCATGGGAATGTGAACAAGCGCATCCTGTGACCCCATAGAAAGCATTACTTCTGTTTGACTATCAATGGTTATATCATGCTCATTGTGATAATAAGCAGACACAGCTTCGTTAAATTCCGGAATACCTGTAAGCGTATAGCCGTACTGATCTTCTTCTGATGATAATGAAGAGACAGTTTCTCTTATAAATCCAGGAGGTGCGAGATCAGGACTCCCGATGCTGAGATCGATCATGGCGGCGCCCTCTGCTGCTTTTTGTTTCTTATATGCGGATAATTCACTAAAGATCAGTGTTTTAAATCCACCCATTCTTTTTGATTGTTGGAACTCCATCCATGAACTCCTCTTTTCTATGTAAAGATTTATTATGCTTCATGCATGTTCAATATTGTACCAAAAAGTGAGACAAAAAACGTTTTTTATATCACTTAATTTAGAGTAAAGGGAGTGATAGTATGCAATTTATCTCTAAAGCCCGTGATCTTAAAGCCTTGCATATGATTGTATATGAGGGTGGATTTGCAAGTGTCAATGAAAAACGAACGATCAACCTATCTCACACAACACAATGGTTACGAATAGAGGACCTCCCAAAGTTAATTGAAACGAGCAGCCTGATTATTCATGATTTGGAAGTGAATGAGCTTACAATAGAGCGAAATAAAGGGCTTAGCGAAAATTATTTGCTTCGTTTTGTTCAAGGAGAAAAGGTATTATTTCAGTTTAAGGATCAGCCTAAAACACAATATCGGCTGCTAGAACACTCACCAGATCTTATACTGGAGGATGTAGACTCAAAAGAAGTGCTAATAAATCCGAAGGGCGAGCTCTCTTTGATCGCAATTCCGGAAAAAGCTTTGTCATCTCCTGTGGTTGAATGTCGCGTTCATGTGAATGAATCGATCAAAAAAGCATTTATGTTTACATACCTAACAGAAGGTCTTCAGTGGCAGGCACAGTACAAGGCAATTTTATCTAATGGTCATTTAACACTGAGCGGTTGGATTGAAGTGAAAAATTCTTCAGGAACATCGTTTTATCATGTATTTCTTCAGACAATGGCTGGGATAACCTCACGAGTACGCGGTCCAGAGCCTAAACCAGAGGTCATGATGGTTGTGCCTTCACAACAAGTAACGGAAGAAACCGTGGGCGAGCTGCACTTATTTACAATTCCGTTTCCTGTTGACATACTCGACCGACAACAAAAACAAATTCAATTCATGCAAGAGAAAAATATACCTTATCGATTGTTTTATGTGGTAACCAGTCATGATAAACATCCTTTGACAACCATAGAATGGCAGCACAAAGAAAAGATTCCGTTGGCAAAAGGTATCATCAAGCTGTATTATCAAAAAGAGAATGGGAACCTGTTCGCAGGGGAAGAACGGATGCCCTATACAGCACCTGCTAGCAAAGTGCAAATTGAGTTCGGCCGTGCCGTTGATATATCTAGTGAACATGTCATTCTTAGAAGGTATATACAGGATGACAAACGATTTGAAGAGCACGCCTATACGTTCTATAATGCTAAGGATGAAGCTGTTCTGGTGATCGTTAAACAACCTGTATTTCAGGAAGATTGGGACCTTGTCAATCATTCTGCTGATATTGTGTATAAAACAGCAAACGAACTGCAGCTATCTGTTACACTAAAGTCAAAGGAAACGCGAAAAATAACGTTTACGATTAAAATGAAGATAAATAATAGAGTATAGTTGTTTCATTTTATGATTAAATCGGTGTAAATGTGCTGTAGTATCAGTATACAACCAATTATTTTCGTGGTAAATTTAACAACATTGAGCCATTACAGGAGGATTACTATGTACGAAAGAGAAGAATCGATTGCAGGCACTGTTCAGACATTAACAGTCGATCGAGAAGCGCCGTTTGGCTTTTATTTAACAAACGGTAATGAAGAGTTTCCATTAAATGAATCAGAAGTGACAGAAACACCAGCAATCGGAGAAACACGTGAATTTTTCCTATATGCTGACCGCAGAGGGCGTGTTGTAGCTTCAATGACGATACCGGAAATCATAAAAGGAAAGTATGGCTGGGCGAAAGTCATTAAAGTCAATGAGCGGGACGGAGCAGCATTAGATATTGGCATTTCAAGAGAAGTATCGGTTTTGCCAATGGATTTACCGGCCGTGCGCCATGTCTGGCCACAAGCGGGAGATTATTTGTACATTACACTTAGAACGGATCGCAGCGGAAATATGTTTGCACGTCTTGCTACTGAAGAAGTTGTTCAAGTGTTATCCGGACGCGCAGAGACCGAACTTCATAATAAAGAACTAAAAGCAAGACCATATCGCCTGCTTCGAGTTGGGACCTTCTTATTAACAGAGGAAGGCTACCGATGCTTTGTACACGAAAGTGAGCGTAAGGGAGAACCGCGTCTTGGTGAAGAAGTGACGGTACGGGTAATTGAGGTAAAAGACGATGGCACATTGAATGGCTCTTTACTTCCACGTAAGCAAGATAAAATGGTGGATGATGCATCGATTGTTTACAACTTTCTCGAGGAGAATGATGGAGCCATTCCTTTTACCGACAAAAGTGATCCCGAGCTAATTCGAGAAACATTTGGTATGAGCAAAGCTTCATTCAAACGCGCTATAGGAAAACTATATAAAGATAATAAAGTTCGTCTAGAAGAAGGCTGGACATATACAACGACCTCTTCTAAAAAGGAAAACTAAAAACGACTGAAAAGAATGGGTGAATTTACCTCATTCTTTTTTTGAATAGGTAAGCTAAATTTAAACCACGTGAGAAAGCGGGTGTCAGAATGAAAGTAGAGCTATCAAAAGTACAATATGAAAAAATGTTAAAGGCATTTTACTTATCTGATCTAGTCTTACATTCAACAAAAGAGGATGAAAAGGACCGGGATACAGAATTTATGGCCACGGAGCAATATATCCTGTCACTGGCGAAGGATTTCGGCTTTGAACATTATGTGGAGTATGATGAGGAGTTTCAAGAATACTTTCCTACGCCATTAATGGAGCAAGACTTTGACTTAGCCATGAGAAATTATGAGCAGGATATATTACCAGACCAGATCGCAGCAACACTTGCTCGCAATGAACTTGAAGACAGTATTCAAAAAGGTTCAATTAGCCAAGATAAAGTATTAGAACTTTTGTTCGAATTAGAGGAAAAATATTATACCAAGTTAGAAGGTGGCGGTTTACATAAACTTAAGCTCGACTAGTAGTAAATGATTGGAAGGAGGAGTAAAATGAGAGTGCAGCCAGCAATGATTGCAATTAATGTGATATTTGCAGCTTTAACCGGTTTCTGGACTATACAAAATATTGTAAGAGGCGACTATGCAATGGGCACCTTGTTAGGCTTTCTCTGTGTAATAAACACGTTTATCGCTGTAAGAAGGTATCAAATTGCAAAGCTACATGAACAGTGCAATCAATAAGTTATTAAATAATCATTAGGAAGAAATGAAATTGTGCATACATCCAGCAACTAAAACGCTGAATAAGGTACAATTTCATTTTTTATCTTCCGTCTCAATATTAATAGTTTACTTAAGTTATGAGATGAATTACGTGTTATTTCTTTAACTTCCTATAATATATATTATGTAAACTAGAAGGAAAAATTATAACATCTGAGGTCTCCCCTCATGTTCACATAAGAATGCCTATCAAGATCCTAACTTTTACATAATCGCTTCGTATGTGGCGAGAATTGCTGTATTTAGCTATAACTTTTATTAATAAAGGTTTTTAAAATGAATTTTCATCATCATACCCTAGATGAATTTATGTTGTATTTGCAAGTTAAAAAACTTACTTAGAAAATACTTTGCGTGGTTATACGGATGATCTGCAAGCTTTTGAAACCTTCTTAGCTGGTCATAAACGCTCTCTGGATATAAATCACTTAAAAGCTTCTAAAGTTCGCCGATTTTTTTAAGATTAAGTGATGAATCATCAAATTTAGCCTCAACCCATTAAACGGTGTTTTTCTTGTTTGACATAGCAGCAAATTGATTTAGAGAACAATATAGTTCGTGTTATTGGAAAGGGTATAAAAGAAAGACTTCTCCCCCAACTCTACATATATGGACTTAACTGTTCCAATACTTGCCGTACCTATTAACCTTTTTCTATTATCTTAATTTTTGCCTTCTCATCCATTGTGTTGCAACCCACTTTTCCCCCGTTATAACGGGTGCTCCACCATGCAAAGTGAGTTCGTTTACATTTGTATCGGTATAGAAATATTCGAAATATACAGCCATACCCTTTTGTGGGGATACCGAAAAATTTAGTTTAGGAAAAATAGTTTCCCCGCCTTGTTCTACATCATTTAAGTACATGATGAGTGTGCTGATTCTATTATTTTTGGATGTGTTGCTTATTTTGGAAAAAAAATCAAAATGAGCTTTATACTCTTGGCTAGGAGCATATTTAAGAATTTGAATACCATCCCCATGTTCAATGGGTATATTCATAATAGATGATATTCTTTTTTCAATTTTGGTAATGATCTCATTTTCATTTTCTTGAAAAAACATACTGCTGCTTGTTCTTATCTCATTTATATCGCGTGTAGCTCCAATTTTTGAACGCTGCATTTTGTCTTTTGACAATTTAATTAGCTCATCACATTCTTCGCTACTCAAAACATTTCCTAAAACTACTATTAGTGGTTCTTCCACTCGAGCAATGATATTAATCTCTCTATCTTCGGTTTTGATAATATGCCCTTTGTGATTAAAAATAGTTTGTTCTTTAATGGTTGATTTTTTGGTATCCACTGTCAACTTTCATCAGCCCCTTAAAAGATGAATTTTCAGAATGGTTCATATATGTAAGCGGTTTCTGTGATAATTATATCATAAATATAGTTTAAATTTCCAAATTTTTTATTGAAAATATTCCCTCACGTTTAAAATCATTTAGTACATTTTGTTTAAAGGAAAACTATATGAAGTCTGTCTTCACCGCAGGTATTCAAGCTCCCTAAGGTCAACCAATACTTACCTCATTAGTAAGTATCTGACATTATAGAAGGAAAATGAGCAACGCCCGCTTACACGAAATGAATTAATGTTTAAGCTACTGGCTACGAAAGCTATGAGACGACAAGAATTAGTGGATTTTATATAGGAACAAATTAATCTGGATAATTTAACCATTTTATTTTGTGGGAAAGGAAAAAAGAACGCCTTTTCCCCTTCATTCCATGATGATCCCATTATTTAAAGCCTAAAAATTTAAGCTAACTGAACAGCAGATCCATATACTGAGCCTGTTTTTTTATAATAAAATCATATACACTAAACCCGTGTGAACTTCTTAAATATTTATGGAAACTTTAGATCGGGCAGGATTGCCCTCTTAAAGATTTATGTTGCATCATTTAAGACATAAAGTTTACTGGATTGTTAGTACAAGAAATAAGGATAAAGTGGATTTGAGGACATTAAAGGAGTTAATAGGACATACGGTTAAATAAGGTTTCAAGAAGTCATACCCCTCCCTTGTTCAACTAATGGACCCGCTAAAATGGTGGTGTACCCTGGTCCAATTTTTAAAGCATCACTTCCACTTCAAGAAGTGATGCTAATTGTAAAAAAAGAAATTGTTATTTATTGACTATTGGGATTACCGATGCTAAGTAATGCTTGTTTAACATTTTCATATGACTTTATAGAAGAGAAATCAATACTTTTCTAATAAATTTTGTGTGTGGTGTGTCAACATAATATTAACTAAGTTTTGAGATAATAAATCATTGTTTTGTACAATTTTTTCACCTATATACTGTAATTCATCCTTCATTGATATCCCTTCTCCCTAACCTATTTTAGAATAAAATATGAAATTGTTAGTTTTATTATCAACTTACAATAATAGATAAAACGAAATAATTGTAATTTCGATTATTTTGATGAAGGTAAAAGCAGAGATTAACTAAATAATTATATAAATCGCTTAAATATTCACTCTTATAACCTTTTTATTCTCTGTTTAAAGTCTAAATTCCTTCTTCATCTAGCCTGTCATAATTGTCCATCAGAAAAAGAATAACTGATGCGTGTTTTTCCACTATTATCCATTTTAATTTATAGAGATATTTGAAATGTTAAAAGCTAGGTGCGCATTATTGTTTTAATTGCTCCAATCTGAACATTTTTCCTGGAAAAATAGCCAACCTCATTTAACATAAACAAGAACAAGATAAAAATACTGAGTTAAACAGTTTCAAACTATGGAATTTGTATTAAATGTCTGGCACCATATAGTGGGAATATGAAGAAAGCTATGAAGTATACAGTAATAGAACCGGAGAGAACTGGACAAAATATTAGAAAAGAAATCCCCGCTAAAAGGCATTCTGCTAAATAGGTGTAGGATGAGTTGTAACCTTTAAATATGTAAAACTAAGCGATGTATATTGAAAACAGTCTCCCTTCAGGGGAGACTGTTTTGTTTTTTGGCATTTAGTTTTTCAACTTTTTTCTTTTCTCCATTTCCTCTGTAACAATAAAAGCTAATTCGTCGTTACCGAATAACGATAAAACTCCCAGCAAAGTCTCATCAGGCACTTCTCCTGCTTCATCCTTAGAAACAGTTAAATCAATCGCTTCTTTCAGGGATTGGTTAGAGGATTGATCAGAATAAGCACGAACATACAGCTCCTCTGGATCAAGGTCATGATTGATGCACCATTGAGCAAATACCAGAATCATCATTTTCTCATCATTTTGGTAGCTTTGGATGATTCGATCTTCTTCTTCTTTTTTCACAAAAATTCTCCTTCAACTACTTGGTAAACTTATTATAACGAATAATTCCGATATTTTCAGTTTTATTAGCATGAGATGGTAATAGTGAAATTTCACAGTAAAATAAAAGTAACATTGCATGTCCTAAATTTTGATTTTTATACTATTTACTTTTTTAGCAAGTGTTTTTTGTTATTATCCATTACAATGATAAAGTTAAATAAGTAATAGTTACACTATGTAGTTTTACGGGCTCATATCCTCTGTCCTATGCATTTCATTAAACCATTCCTTATCCCCAGTTTGCAGCGAGAGATCACTAGTAATTTTAAATAACGCAAAGTTCATTTCGGGATCCATGTTGATCAATTGGTGCGAAGGATCTTTTTCATCAATTAACTCGATGTAATATCTATTCCAGTACCCTTTATTATATTTTCTTTCGTTTTTGCAGTAATAGTTCACTACCCCGCCTTTAAAATCTCCTTCCTTAACATACGCAGTCAAGAGTATACCTTCCGTTAAATTGTACTTGTGCCTTACTGTACAACCAATAAACAGTTCGCTCATCACAGTTCACTCCTAAGTAAATAAATTAATTATTTCATTTATTGGCTTAGGGTTACATTTTCATACGAAAGCGGATTAAGTTTTAAAAAGGATATGTCTCATTTTAACGTTGAGTTATTATAGTGTCTTTATTTATGTGAAGAAAGTTAAATCTAAAATGCAGTCAGTGGTAATAGAGCTGGTAAATGAGTATTCATGACTAATATATGTAAAACTTATTATAAGGTTGTTTCCAAATTCGTTTCCTCACCATGTAAGGGGATTGATCAAAATCTCTGAATCAATTATAAAATCCTCTTTTCTTAACATTCTTTTTCTTATTGGTAATTTCTGGACCTGTCTTCAACCAGCTGATTTGAGTTAACAGTACACTTATCAAAATTAACGATATTCCAATTTTTTGTATATGACTAAGAGGATCCTGCAGCAGAAAATAGCCTAGCATTATGGTTACGATCGGTTCGAAAATACTTAATAGGGCTGCTTTAGCACTTCCGATACGTTCTACACCTTTAGCAAATGCAAGAATTGACAGAAAAGTTGAAAAAAAAGCGATTCCTATGATTGATACCCAACCTGAATAGCTGATTTCTATTGTTAAATTCTGTTTGAACACAGCAAAAATAAATAGTGCTACGCCAGCAAACAGTACAATGTAGGCTGAGCTGAGGATCGGACTTATAGAGTGGTTAATTTTCTCTGTCTGGAATATATAAAAAACGTACAACACGGCACAACTCAATGAACAGCATAATCCGAGGAAATTCAGCTGACTAAAATCGCTTTCTAGCATAAAATAAAGTCCCATTAATGAGAATATAATTGTTATTATCGTGATAAATTCTAACGATTTTTTATAAAATAAGATTGGAAGGATTACAACAAAAACTGGGTACAAGTAAAATACAGTTGCGGCTAAAGATACTGGTAATAATGAATAAGAAGTGAACAAGAGAATGGCCATCCCGGCATAGCCTCCTGCCCCCATAATAAAGAGTGTTATTAGTTGTTTGAGGGGTAATACCCAGTTGGTTTTACTATAAAGGACGCAACACCAAAATAAGGTAGCTGCCACAAGAAATCTATAAAATAAGAGAGTTTCTATACTAACATTTGCAGCAAAAGCATTCTTTGCTAAAATTCCCATGACACCATAACAAGTTGCAGAAACTAATATAAGAAATGATCCATAAATATTATTTTTCATTAGTAATCACTATTGTAAAATATGAGGGTATCTTCTTTTGATCATGTTTAATAGACATTATAGTGATATACATTCCTTCCTAGCTTTTTATAACTGCATGACTTGTAGTGGCTTATACAAGGAGAACGAAAAAATATTAGTTTTAGCTGATATGAAAGGAGACTGAGCCTATGACTGTCTCCTTATTAAAAATAATTAACTTTTTGTGAATAGAAGCTTTTATTGTTCTTTCAGATAATTTTTATCTTCGTCCTTTACCATGCTTGTTCAAGTAATTGAACAATATCTTCCTGGCTTTTTACCTTACGTGGACTACTTGCGACTACTAAATCTCCCATCGCATCTTTGGCAATAATGTTAAATAAATCTTTATTTACATCAACATCTCTAAGCCTTGCTGGCAATTTTAGATCTTGGATAAGAATGCTAACTAATTCTGATGCACGCTGACCCATCTCTTCTGTTGTCATTTCTGATGCATCTAAGCCCATTGCCTTTGATATTTGTGCTTGTTCATGAGTCGTAACTGGCAGGCAATACCGCATAACGTGAGGCAGCATAATACTAGAGGTAACACCATGAGGAACATTAGCATGAGCCCCAAGCTGGTGACCAATTCCATGGCTGACTCCCATCATGACGTTGGTTACTCCAAAAAATGACATCCAGGCTGCTAGTTGACACTGCATACGAGCATCAATATCTGCTGGATCCTCTTGGCATTTTCGTAGGTTTTTATTCAGTAGTTTAATTGATTCCACTGCTAAGGTAGTAGTAACCACCTGTGTCTTTTTTGAGTAAACGGTTTCAATAGAATGATCAAGTGCCCTCAGCCCTGTTGCTGACCAAAGCCATTGGGGGGTATCTAAAGTTACAGAAGGATCTAGAAAAACTTGAATAGGCGTTAGCTTATCATCAATATATAAATTTTTTACCCTTCGTTGTTCATCAGTGATTCCTGCAATATTTGAAAATTCAGCTGCAGATAATGTAGTTGGAATTGATATATGTGGAAGAAGTGAATTCGTTATAGAAGGAATTTCAATTTTATCTGGATATTCAAATTTGACCGCGTATTTACTAAATCCCTCTATGGATTCAATCCCTTCACCTATTACCAGAGCTATCGCTTTAGTTGTATCAATCACTGTCCCGCCACCGAAACTAATCAATAAATCTGGATTATGTTCTTTTATCTTGTCAGCGACCGTGAGAATGCTTGAGGCGGGGGCATGCTGAACTGTTCCAGAAACAACACAAACCAACCTTTCTCCTAGCAGTTTTTTTATTTTCCCAAGTGAAGATGACCCCATTAGAGAGTTGCTAGCAATAACTGCAATTCTGTGACTGTTCAATAGAGCAACCGCTTCAGGAATATTTTCGATAGCTCCCTCTCCAAAAATCACTTTTTCTATTGGCAGAAAACGATATTCTCCCATTGTACCTTTCGACATATCATAACCTCCTTTATTATACTTTTGCTTTTCCTAGGTAAACAGAAGACAATCCATCGGAATCCAATAGTGATTTTAGATAGGATCGATCTCCTTTCTTCACTACCTGTCCTCTTTCTAATATATATCCAACATCAGAAATACGGAGCGCTAATGCAGCCATCTGCTCAGAAATAATAATGGTCATTCCTTTCGACTTAAGCTCTTCCAATAACTGATAGACTTCATCAATGATTATCGGTGCCAGACCTAAGGAAGGCTCATCTAAAAGCAATAAATCTGGTTCGGACAGAAGGGCTGCAGAAATAATCAAAATCTGCTGTTGTCCCCCGCTCAATGTTCCTGCCATCTGATTCTGCTTATTCCCTAAAATTGGGAACTGCTTATAAATTTCATTTATTTTTAATAGAGCATTCCTCCTTTTCTCTTTTGGATTTCGAAAATAGAATCCAATAAGCAGATTATCATGTACAGACTGATCCTTAAATAGTCGTCTGCCTTCCATTACATGACCAATTCCCAGTTTTACACGCTTTTCCACAGGAATGTTCTGAATCTGCCTTCCTTTATAAGAGATCTCGCCTTGATCAGGATCTACCAGGCCACTGATCGTATTAAGTAGCGTGGATTTTCCTGCCCCATTTACCCCGATAATCGCATTGATTTTATTTTTTTCAATGGTCATAGTTACTTCTTTCAATGCGTTTATCGGACCATAATTAACCTGTAGATTTTTTATTTCAAGCATGATGTTCCACCCCCAAATAAGCTCTAATTACATGGTGATCCTTCTGCATCCCTTCCACACTTCCTGAATAAATGACCCCTCCTGATTCAAGAACAAGAATCTCATCAACTAGACCCGTTACGAAGTCCATATGATGATCAATAAGAATTACCGGTATTCCCTGGTTTTTTACATACCTAATTAAACGGTTTAATTCTTCAAGCTCCCCCTCCGATAAGCCGGCAGCCGGTTCGTCCAGTAACAAAAGCTGTGGTTCTGCCAGGATAGCCCTAGCAACCTCAACCATTCTTTGCATTCCGTACGGCAAATTTCCTGCTAATTCATCAGCATAGTCCGTTAAATCGCAAAGCTCCATAATTTCAGTTACCCTGGTTAGCATTTGTTCTTCCTCACGAAGCGAATGATTTGCATTTAGGGTGCAAGCTAAGAGGCTCGATTTGAATAAACGATGTGTTCCTAACAGCAAATTTTCTTTCACTGTCATAGTTGGAACATTATGAGGATCTTGGAATGTCCGGATGATCCCATACCTTGCAATTGAGTGTGTTGCCATATTGGTAATATCTTTGCCGTTAAAGTGAATTTCCCCCTTGGATACGGGATATACTCCGCTAATTAGATTGACAAGTGTACTTTTTCCGGAACCATTGGGTCCAATCAGACCAAGTATTTGTCCTTTTGATAGAGATATGGTGACATCATTTAATGCTCGCAGACCACCAAAGTCTTTGACAACTTCTTTTACATTCAGTATCGGAGAAAAAGACTTTTTTAGAAATGAAGATTGTTTCTCATTCAGAAGTTTACCGTCATTCTTTAATGGGATTGCTTTAATGGATTTATTAATTCTATTTCCTTTTTCCAATGATGTTCTTATCTTGAGTAATCCTGCAAATCCATTTGGAATAAATAAAAAGGAAATCACTAACAATAACGAATAAATCATCAGCTGAAAATCCTGTATAAACTGAAGTTTATTAGGAACAAAAGTTAAGAAGGCAGCACCAAGGATTGGTCCGATCAGCGTTCCAAAACCACCTAAAATGCCCATTATTAGAATTCCAATAGACTGCATCATGTCAAAAGAGTTGGAACCGATATAGGCCATCTGAGAAGCGTATAGTGCACCCGCGATACCAGCAATTGACGCACTTAATGTATAAGCGAGCTGCTTCGCACTTCCAGGAGAAATCCCCAGACTTTCTGCTGATAGTTCGCTGCGATGCACGGCGAGAAAAGAGCGACCCATATATGATTGAACAAAATTTTTCAACAACCACATGGTTACGATCACTATCACTAATACCAACCAATAGTACATCACCATGTTTGCCTGAATCCCAAAAAAGTTTAAGGTTCCTAGCTTAGCAGAAGGAATCCCGCTTAACCCCATTACTCCGCCAGTAACTGAGGACCATTCTTTTACGATTTCCTGAATAATAAATCCAAATCCAAGAGTCATCATAGCTAAATAGAATTCCTTTACTCTCCTTGCCGGTATGGAAAGCAAGAATCCTACAAACGCGTTAAAGATTGCAGCAATGACGATTGTTATAAAAATTGAAAGTCCGAAATGAATCATTAATGTTGCAGATGTATAGGCACCAATTGCATAAAAGGCTGCATGCCCTAATGAGATTTGGCCTGAAAATCCGCTTAATAGATTTATGCTTTGTGCGAGCAGAATGTTAATTCCCCAAAAAATGAATAACTGTATATTAGAATCTGAAAAAAATAATGGTGCAATAAACAAGAGAATAATAAACGAAATTTTGCTAATAGGGTGAAATAATCTTTCTTTAAACATATTCACACCTTTTGCACCGCCTTTATACCAAACAAGCCTTCGGGTTTTATGGCAAGAATGAGTATTAAAATAGCGAAGGCAACCCCATGCTCGGCTGATGTAGAAATATATCCTCCTACTAGTTTCTCAATAACACCAAGTGTCATTCCCCCAATCAGTGCGCCCTTCGAACTCCCCATTCCACCAAGAACCGCCGCGACAAATCCCAAAACCATAATGTTCATACCGAAATCAGGTGCTACATTTCCATAAATAGGTGCAATCAGTAAGCCTGCTACTCCAGCTAATAATGCACTAAGAATAAATGAGATTGTCACTACACTTTTTGACTTGATCCCCATAACACTTGCCAGGTCCGGATCGAAAGAAACAGCTTTCATCGCTTTCCCCCAGATTGTCTTTTTCATTACTAGTTCCATAATTAACATGATTCCAAGACCTGTTCCTAAAACCAATAAATACTGTAAGGACATGCTAATCCCTAGAATAGGCACGTAATCTGTACTTTCAAAAATAAATGCTGGAAAAGCCAAAGCTTGTGCACCCCAAATTTTAGTAGCAAGAGCCTGTAGAAATAGCCCAACACCCAATGTAGCTACAATCCAGCCCATGCTTGTTGGAGATTTGACTAGCGGTCTTACTGATACTCTTTCCAAGATAACTCCAATTATTGAGATGGAAAACATTTCGAGTAATATGGCGACTATCCAAGGAAAGCCGATACTTAAGAACATTAGAATCAACATTGAACAGAACATTAGAAATGGACCATGTGCAAAATTGACGACCTTTGTTGTCCAAAAAGTTATATTAAAGCCATGAGCAATGAGGGAATATACGGAACCAACGCATATTCCCATAAAGATCAATTCGAGCATAAATTGAAAATCAATCATAATGGCCCTCCTATTTTTAATAGAAATGCTAACTGTGGATTTTTTGCACGTCCCTCTTAAGATTATTTCTCATAAGGAACAAGAATTATTTCATCGCCTTCTTTTACATATTCGAACAATCCAATATGCTCGATATCAATTGCATGATGTTTTGTTTCAGAGAACGAGTAGCTTGCATTAACTCCATTAAGATTTTGAATATTTTCCATTGCCTCTATAATTTTTGATGATTCTGTGCTATCTGCATTCTTTATTGCTTCAAACAAGACATTAGCTGCGTCATATCCATTTGATACGCTCAAAGACATGAATAGCTGTGGATTATCTCTGTCTCCCCAATAACGATCCTTTCCATAGGCTTCCGAATAGGCCTCAGCAAATTCCTCTGCTTCTGGTGAGAGAGGATCATCTCCAAATACACCAATCATCGTTCCGATTGTTCCAACAACTAAATCCCCAGCTCCTTCTTTATATGGCAATGAAAGGGCTCCATTCGTCGCAACAAGGGGGATGTTCATGTCCAATCTGCTCATTCCTTTTCGTATGTTTGCTAAATCTGCTCCAAGCCCAACACATACGATAACTTCAGCACCAGCTTTTTTCAATTTAGCCAATTGAGCAGTCATATCTGGTGCTTTTTGGTTATATTCTTCTCGAGCCACAGCTTCGATACTGAATTTATCCTCCAACACACCTTCCACGAGATCCATTCCCGTTTTTCCGTATGCTGTACTTTCGTGGATCAGTCCAATTTTGTTCCATTTCTCACCCGCAAACGATCCCAAAACTTCTGATTCTACATCGTTTTGTAATGCAAAGGAAAATACATTTTTTCTTGGTCCATGATCTGTGCCATTTGGGTATGTAATTTCCGGAGTTTGGGCTACTGGATTAATATGGATCATGCCATTCGCTTCAGTGATGGGTACAGTAGCCATTGCGGGTCCACTGCCGGCTGGTCCAATAATCGCCACAATTTCTTCATCATCAAGAAGTTGTTGAAGATTTATAGCCGCTGTATCCGGTACCAGCTGATCATCAAGAATTTCCACTTCGATTGTCTTTCCGTTAATTCCTCCATCATCATTCCATTTTTGTATAGCCAGTTCAACTCCACGTTTATTTCCTTCACCATATTCACTATAAGGGCCAGTAAGAGCGGAAGTCATTCCAATCTTAATTGTTTCACTCGGATCACCATCTACTTGGTTTCCGCTACTGGAGCATGCCGTTCCTATGACCATAAAAACGGATAATAATAATCCGCCACATACTATTTTTGAATAACGTTTATTCATAGTTTTCCCCCCATTTATCAATAATTAATAAGATCTTGGTAATCCTAAATCATGCTGGGCAATAAAATTTAAGACCATTTCTTCTGAGACAGGAGCTATTTTGAATAGACGAACATCCCGCCAAATTCTCTCAATAAAGTACTCTTTTGCATAACCATAACCCCCCATTACCTGCATGGCTCGATCTGCTGCTTGAAAGGCAGTTTCACCAGCGATCAGTTTTGCTGTATTTGCTTCCGAACCATTAGGGAGATTTTGATCATATAACCATGCAGCTTTATAATTCATTAGCTGAGAAACAGCCAATTCTGCACTATGTCTTGCTAGCGGGAATTGAATACCTTGGTAGGCGCCGATTGGGGTATCGCGAAATACCTTTCTTTCCTTTGCATAATCAACCGCTAGCTTGATAGCTAGTTTGCCAGTTCCAATAAGGCCTGCTGTAGTGACGATCCGTTCAGCATTCAAGGTATCCAGCAAATAAGACCATCCCTTTCCTTCCACTCCTATTAACTGATCTTTATGGACCCTCAGATTTTCAATAAAGACGGTATCTGACCGCACACAATGAGTGCCTAATTTATCTATAGGTTGACATGTAATTGCCGGGTCCTTCGGATCAACGATAAAAAGACTGATTCCATCGGTTTTTTTTGCTACTTCATCTTTTTTTGTTGTGCGTGCAACTAAAAGCATTTTATCAGCAATATCTACTCCTGAAATCCAAATTTTCTGACCATTTATAATATAATGATCCTTATCTTTTTTGGCGAAGGTTGTTATCTCTAATGCGTTACTACCCGCATTCGGTTCTGTTAAGGCCATACAGAAATTCATATTACCAGAAGCAATTTTGGGTAGATATTCTCGTTTTTGATCCTCACTGCCATGTAAATTTATTGTTACTCCTCCAAAAACTGGAGTAAGCATGAAGAGCTGAGCGAGAGTAGAGCCAGCACCAGATAATGTAAGCTCCTCAATGACCATAGTCATTTCTGACATACCAAGTCCAGCACCACCATATTCCTCAGGGATTGCCAATCCCAGATATCCATTTTTCCCCAGTTCACTCCATAACTCATGAACAAATTCATGCTTCTCGTCTTTATCTAGCCAATACTCCAGTCCATAATTCTTTGCCAGTTTTCGTACAGAATCACGAAGCATTTGTTGTTCTTCAGTAAGTTCGAAATTCATCTCAACATTCCCCCCTGTTCTTCTTTTCTTAATAATCTTTTCAGCACTTTACCAGAAGGATTTCGTGGAAGTTCATTAATGAATTCCACCTCTTTCGGAACTTTAAATTTTGCTAGTTTCCCCATGCAGTGTTGTTTAACCTCTTCAGCAGATAGAGTATATCCCGGTTTCAACACGACAAAGGCTTTCGGCACTTCTCCCCATTTCTCGTGAGGTATTCCGATAACGGATGCTTCTAATATATAAGGATGTTCAAAAAGAATTCTCTCCACTTCCAGAGAAGCAATATTTTCTCCACCGCTTATGATCATGTCTTTTTTTCGGTCAACAATATAGAGATAGCCCTCATCATCCATTCTCCCAATATCTCCTGTGTGGAACCATCCATTGCGAATAGCTTTTTTAGTTGCTTCAGGATTCTTCCAATAACCTTTCGTAACTTTTGGTCCCCTGAATGTGATTTCTCCAACCTGATTCGGAAGACGTACATTTCCATCTTTATCGACAATTTTTACATCAAGATGGATACAGGGTAGTCCGACGGAACCAAGTTTTTCTAATGTTTTATTTTTTGGAAGAAATGTATCGCCTGAAACTGTCTCCGTTAATCCATAGGCATCACAGAACCATGCGTTTTTAAATAATTGCTGCACTTTTATCACTAAAGGTTCTGGCATTCTTTCTCCGCCACCGATAATATATCGGATCGAGTCTAGTTGATACTCGAAAGCTTTAGGCTCCTGAAGAATGATATTCGTCATAGCTGGGGCTAACCAAATCCCGGTCGTTTTTTCTTTTTCGATGGTTTTCACCACTTCAAGAGCATCAAACTTTCTTAAGATAACTACACTTCCACCACGATACAATGTAGATGTTGCTGTCAAATCAAGGCCACCGACATGATAAAGAGGCCCTGCAATCAGCGTTTTATCCTGTGCTGTAATATCAAATTCCCAAATATGCCCTATGTTTTTCCAATATAAATTTCCATATGTGATCATGACCCCTTTAGGTCGAGATGTCGTTCCAGATGTATACATCAATCGATGCAAATCTTCAAACTCTACATGTGCATCTGGTATATCAGCTCCTAAGTTGTCTGCTAGCATTTTTTCATAAAAGATCCAATCATCAGCTGGTTTTGGTGACAAGGTAATGAAATGTTGAAGATTTGTAACTCCATCCCTAATTGAATTTAATGTCAGATGAAAGGAATCTTCACTTATAATTACTTTGGCACCTGAATCTTCTAAAATTCCGGCGCATTCGTAAGCGGCTAAACGAAAATTTAAGGGTAAAAAGATAGCACCAATTCGGTTAACAGCGAATAATATTTCCAAATATTCAGAACAGTTATAAAGCAGAACGGCAACAATATCGTCTTTTTTTATTCCTAGTTTCAGCAGTCCTTGAGATAACGCACTAACTCTTTCTTGAAGAGTACGATAAGTGATTTTTTTATCCTGATAGGTGATGACTACTTTATCCGGTTCATTTGATGCGCCCCTAGTAACGATGGACGAAAAATTTTGATTACCCGTAAAGTTCATACATAATCCTCTCTTCTATTAACTTATTTACCTTGATATTGCGGACTTCTTTTCTCAAGAAATGCTGTAAGTCCCTCTACTCGGTCCTCCGAACTAAAATTAACTAGCCAGGCCTCCGCTTCTAATGCTAAGCCCTGAGTCAAGGAGATTTCGCTTCCCTGATTAATGGCAGTCTTTGCCTGCATCACTGCTATGCGACTATTCGTTAAAATTTTTTCCGCCATTTGGTGGCAATGAAACATAAGTTCATCATGTTTGACGACTTTATTAACAATTCCCAGTTCTTTCGCCTCCTCAGCTGTTAATCGGTTTCCAGTGAATACTAATTCTTTGGTAATCCCTTTACCAACCAGCCGAACAAGACGCTGAGTCCCTCCCCAACCTGGGTAGAGCCCAATACATACTTCAGGAAGTCCCAATTTCGCGTTTTCTGATGCAATCCTTATATCACATGCCAATGCTAATTCCATTCCGCCACCCAATGTATAGCCGTTAATGGCAGCTATGACGACTTTGTTGCAATTCTCAATTTGATTTAATACCTGCTGTCCTCTATACACAAACTTTTTTCCTTCCATCACATTCATTCTTTTCATTGCATCTATATCACCGCCGGCTACAAAAGCCTTATCGCCACCGCCAGTAATAATAGCAATTTGTATTTGATCATCTTGATCTAACATTTTGAAAGCTTCCTCTAGTTCATCTAATACTATTTCATCGATTGCATTTAGTCGTTCAGGCCGGTCAATCATGATTGTGGCAATACCCTTATCTTTTTCATATTTGATATATTGAAACTTATTATCCATCATGATTTCTCCCTTCTAATCAAGAGTGTATTCCTCGACCCATGCTGGAAAGGATCGCTTCAAAAAATGCTTCAGATAAGGTAGGATGTGGATGAATCGCCAACGCAAATTCCTCAGTTGTTGTTTCAAGGTGGATTGACATTACGGCCTCACCAATCAACTCTGATGCATTCGGTCCAATAATATGAACTCCGAGGATTTGGCCGTATTTCTTTTCCCTCAAAACCTTTACGAATCCCGTTGTTTCTCCGTAAGTCAATGCTCTTCCATTAGACTCGAAATAATATTTTCCTATATCAAAATCATAATTTTGGTCCTTTGCTTGCTTTTCACTTAACCCAACTGAAGCTATCTCTGGACTAGTATAAATGCAACGTGAGACGGTCCTATAGTCCATTGCTGAGGGGTTTTCCATACAGTTTTCTCCTGCTACCATGCCCTGTGCAGATGCTACATGGGCTAAATATTCCATGCCAGTCACATCACCAACGGCATAGAGTGATGGGATGCTTGTACGCATTTGTTTATCAACCCAAATATTTTTTCCTTCCATCCTCACTTCAAATTTGAGCAAACCTTCTATATTAGGCTTTCTTCCAGTGGCTATGAGAATATCATCGACCAGGATTTCTTCTATTCCTTTATCCGTTTCGACAGTAAGAATTTTTTTAGTGTTTTCCTTTTTTGTGTGTGTGACTTGAGATGAAACAAGGATTCGTACTCCTTCCTTCTTCAAGGATTCACTTAAACATTTGGCTACATCTTGATCTGCCTCAGGCAAAATTTGATCAGCGCTTTCAATTAAGGTTACCTTCACTCCAAAAGGGGCATAAATCCCTGCAAATTCACATCCGATGGCTCCGGCTCCTATAATTGCTATGCTTTTCGGTAACTCTTCTCGTGTCAATGCTTCGTTACTCGTCATTGGTCCTATATCCCTCAGTCCGGATATATTCGGTATAATTGGTTGTGATCCGGTAGCTATAATAATATTTTTAGCTTCAATCGAAAAAATATTTTCTTCTTGTTGGATTTCGATCTGGGTGGGGGAGATTACTATTCCTATTCCTTGAATGGACTCAACCTTATTTTTTTTGAGCAAGTGTATAATACCTTTTTGTAGTTTTTTTATTGTGTTTTCCTTGTAGTTCATCAGGTTTCCGTAATCTATTCGAGGTTGATCAAAGAAGATTCCATATGCAGAAGCATTTCTAGATAGTTTGAGAATTTCGGATGCTCTTAAAAGTGTTTTAGTAGGAATACATCCTGTATTCAGACATACACCGCCCATACTTTCCTTTTCAATGAGTGCTACTTTTCCACCTAGCTGTGCAGCGCGTATTGCAGCAACATACCCGCCGGGACCTCCCCCTATAATAGCCACATCATAAGCATTTTTGTTTTTGCTTTTTGTCATTTCTTGAGTTGGGCGTTTATTTGTTATCGATGAATGATCTGAATCTGCTTTTTTTTGATCTGTTTCAAATACAGCCAAAACTTCTCCGACTGTGACTGTTTCTCCTTCTCTTTTTTGAATGGAGACAATAAATCCGTCATCAGGTGAGTTTACTTCTACTGTAATTTTCTCTGTCATAAGATCAAGAATTGCCTGATCTTTTTTGACTTGATCCCCTTCAGCAACATGCCATGAATCAATGGTTGCATGCGTCATAGTCAGGCCTGCCTTGGGTACAATTATCTCTTTTTTCATATTCACTGCTCCTAATCAAGAGATTTGCAGAAGTTCCAAATTTTCTATTATGTCTTTGATATTATTTAAGAATAAAGCAGCAGGCACACCATCAATTACACGATGGTCAAAGGAAAGTGACAGCACCATGGTTTTACCGATTCGAATCTGACCATTTTGGACTAGCAAGTCCTCAATTATTCTTCCTATACCTAGAATTGCGCTTTCCGGTTGATTAATGATGGGTGTAAATGCGTCAACATTATACATTCCTAAATTACTAATGGTAAACCGGCCATTTTGTAAATCCTCCGGTAGAAACTTCCCTTGCTTGACTCGATTTACCTTCTCTTTCAATTCCTTTGAAATAACCGATAAAGATTTTTGATTTGCATGATGAATAACAGGAACAACCAGTCCGTCATCAAGTGCAACTGCAACACCTATATTGCAATCTTGATAATATACAATTTCTTGCTTATCAAGAGATACGTTAATCTTTGGATGATTCTGTAGACTTTGTGCAACAATCATAATCATGAGATCCGTGAAGCTGAATTTAATCCCATTTTTCATCCCTTGCTTCCGGTATTCGTCAAACCTTGTCACTTCTGCTTTGACCGTTATTGTAACGTGTGGAGAGGTTTGTTTACTGTACAGCATTCGTTCTGCAATAATTTTTCTCATGCCAGTTAACGGTATTCTGTGTTCGGATTCCAGTGCAGATTCAAAACTTGTCCGAGATACATTGGCTACAAGTTGGAGGACGTCAGAGCTCGTAATTTTCCCATCCAAGCCTGAGCCCCTAATTGCATTTAAGTGAATTTTTTCCACTTTTGCTATCTGTTTAGCTAGAGGAGTAGCCTTAACTATCTTAGGTTCCATTTTTTTAAATGTTTTGCTTCCGGAATTAATGTAAGCGCTTTTATTTTTTTGCTTGTAAAAACGCAGATCCTCTTCAATTATTCTTCCGGTAGCTCCGCTTCCTTCTACCTGGTCCAAGGGAATATTCTGAAGCTCAGCCATTTTTCTTGCACGGGGGGAAGCAAATATACGACTTACCTGTAATTTCATTTAAATCCTCCTCCCTATCAAGACAATGCAAATTGCCTTCCGACACAGATTCGCATGACGGCTTCTATAATTTTATTTTCATTCGGTAAATAGTAGTCCTCTAATGGTTTACTATAAGGGACTGGTGTAAAAGGTGCTGCTACCCTTTGAATTGGTGCATCTAGATAATCAAACGCCTCTTCTTGCACCATGGCAGTAATTTCTGCACCGATACCTCCAATTTTCACAGCTTCATGGACAATTACTAGTCTTCCAGTTTTAATCACAGACTGTAAAATTGAGTCTTTGTCTAAAGGAGTGATTGTTCGTGGATCAATCACTTCTGTGCTGATTCCTTTCTTATCCAACTCATTTGCTGCTAACAGTGCTTTCGGTACCATTTGTCCTAGAGCTACAATGGTAACATCATTTCCTTCCTTAACAACTTTTGCTTTTCCGAAAGGAATTGTGTATTCTTCATCCGGAACTTCCCCTTTTGAGCCATATAACATCTTATTTTCAATAAAAATGACAGGATTTTCATCACGGATAGCTGTTTTTAGTAATCCTTTAGCATCGTATGAATTAGAAGGCATCACTACCTTCAATCCAGGAATATGCATAAGCATCGCTTCTAAGCTTTGAGAATGCTGTGGACCCGCATTGGAACCTGCTCCTGACTGTGTCCTTATAACGAGCGGCAGGTTCATATTTCCTCCTGTCATGTATCGCATTTTTGCTGCTTGATTTAAAATCATATCAAAGCAAACCCCTATGAAATCAATAAACATAATTTCTACAACAGGTCTTAACCCACTTGCAGCAGAACCCACAGCTAAACCCACAATCGCACCTTCACTAATAGGTGTATCGATAACACGTGACCCTCCGAATTCTTTTAGTAACCCTTTTGTTACACCAAATGAACCTCCCGAGGCTCCAATATCCTCTCCCGCTATAAAAACCTGTGGATTGAGTGTCATTTCCTCTTTCAAAGCTGCATTTATCGCCTGATTAAAACGCAACAGTGCCAATTTATTTACCTCCCTGAAGTAGCAGCATATACATCTTCTAGCGTTTCTTCTCCCTGAGGAAGTGGACTGTTTTTTGAAAATTGCTCCGCTTCATCCAATTCCTTTTCTACGAATTTTCTGATTTCCTCAAGTTGAGGATTAACTATTTTATATTGGTTGGTCATGACTTTTTCTAAAGCGAGGATTGGATCTTTTTTCTTCCATTCTTGAACCTCACCTTCTGGACGATACCTCTGTGGATCTCCTTCATAATGACCAGTCCAGCGATTGGTAAAACACTCGACAATTACAGGCCCATTTCCTGCCCGAACAGTTTCAATGATAAAAGATAATTTTTCAAAAACTTCCAGTGCATTGTTGCCATCCACACAAAATCCTTCTAAACCATAGGCTTTACTTCTTTCAGCTACAGTCAGGACAGGTAAATGAGTACTACGGGATGTGAATTCAGCATATTGATTGCTTTCGCATAAAAAAATGATAGGTAATTTTAATACAGCAGCCATATTCAATGCTTCGTGAAAATACCCCGATCCTGATGCACCTTCTCCAAAGAATGAAACAGCGACTTGACCATTTCCTTGTGATTTAGCAGAAAGGGCTGCACCTACAGCGATTGGTAACCCGGCTCCAACTATCCCGTTTGCACCGAGTATGCCAATATCTACGTCGGCCACGTGCATCGAACCTCCCTTTCCTTTGCAATAACCCGTTTGTTTCCCAAATAATTCAGCCATCATTTTTTTCACATTAGCACCTTTTGCGATACAGTGTCCGTGACCTCGATGAGTACTTGTAATATAGTCATTCTCACGGAGGTGGGCACAAACCCCAGCAGCAACTGCTTCCTGACCAATAGATAGGTGAAGGAACCCTGGAATATGTCCACTGGCGAACAATTGGGACATTCTCTCTTCAAACCTACGTATCATTACCATCGTTTGATAAATCCCTAATAGGTGCTGTTTGTTCACTTCCAACTCTATCTTCTCCTTTAGAGGTTATTTGACCAAACCGTTCATGATCATTCCGATAAATATATCAGCGAGTTCTTCAATTGTTTTTTTACCTTCTGGCTTATACCAGGTGTACATAAAATTGCCGGCTCCAAGTATATACAATACGGCAATTTCACTGCTGGCAATTGAAAATACTCCCTGATTTCTTCCCTCTTCAATTGCCTTAATAAATATCTTTTCATAATCATCTCTTTTTGATTTAACTTCTTGTCTTTTTTCTTGACTTAAATATTTCATTGCTTCAAAAAATAAAGTGATGTCATCCTTGTATTGATCGATTATGGCGAGATGAGTTTTTAGGAGTTTAACTAACTTTTTCTCCGGGTCATTAACTTCCTCTTCTACTTTTCGCAACCAGCTTAACCCCTCCATAATGAAGCGATCATGAAGCAAATACAGGACCTCGTCCTTACTTTTTAGATAATAATATAATCCACCCTTGGTTAATCCAGCTGCTTCAGCAATGTCCTGCATGGATGTTGGATGATATCCTTTCGTCACGAACAAGGATAATGCTACATCTAAAATTTCAGTTTTTGTGTCACTCCCTTGTCTTCTGGTTACATTTGTTGAATCTGTTGTCATTTTTTCACACCTTTTCTATAAGCCTCTCATATGAACACTCTGAGATATTAATTAATTTGTGTATATTTTTCCATTTTACTGCGCATTTCTCTTGGAATAGGAGCACTTTTTTGTTTATTTAAATCAAAATAAACCATTACTGCTTCACCATTAGCCAGTAATTCATCAGATCCAATATTTCGCAGCTCATGACAAAGCTTGAAACTACTTCGACCGATCTCATCTATTTTAGATATTATAATTATTTTATTATTAATATATATCTGTTTCTTGTAATCACATCTTATAGAAACGAGTACAAAAGGCCAATCTTCAATCTTATTAATGATCTTGCAATCCATCATAAAATCCACACGAGCCTGCTCCAAATATACGAGATAGCTTATGTTATTAATATGCCCCAAAGCATCAGATTCACAATACCTTGTGCGGATTTTGGTATGGTGGATTATGATCCTCACCTCCTAAGATTAGAAACTATCTAGATGGTATGTTACTAGAGAATTGCGAACTTATAGTTAAGATTCTATCATTGACCAAACTTTAATACTTTGTATAAACAAATAATACCGACTAGATGGTATGTTTGTCAATATAATTAGAATATTCAATTTAAATATTTGGTATATAGCACTAGTGTTGCATTAAAAAATATTAAATTTTAAAAACACTCAAGTGGATATATAGAGGTAAATTAAAACCATAAAAGCCAAAACGAATACTATAACAGAGCAAAATGGTGTCGAATAGGAAGTAAAATTTATCTTATATTTATTCAGAAAATATTCTAATATATACCAAGATTTTTAGCGACGCCTCTAATCTCTCCTCCTGCTGTGAGCCCTCCATCCACCACAATTTCACTTCCTGTAATAAAAGAAGAGTCATCTGAAGCCAAAAATAGAACTACTTTTGCAATTTCTTCGGGTATACCTGCTCTCTCCAAAGCTGTAACTTCATAAAATGCTTCGACCATCTCTTTAGCAGGTTCCGTTAGAGGTGACCAGATAAATCCAGGATTTATGGAATTCACTCTAATTCCCCAGTCTGCAAATTCCATAGCTGCAGCTTTTGTCATGCCACGGATCGCCCATTTACTGGCTGTGTAGGGTGCAGCGAAATACCCCGTCATTCCTGCAATAGATGACTTATTTATAATGGAACCTGATCCAGAGCGTTTTAACAGTTCTGAACAATATTTCATTCCTAAAAATGTTCCCGTCTGATTGACAGCAATAACTTTGTTCCATTCTTCCAAGCTACAATCTACAAACGTTACTCTTTTGGTGATTCCTGCGTTGTTAACTAAAATGTCAAGCTTGCCAAATTCTTTCTCAATATATTCCACTGCGTTCTGCCAATCTCCCTCTCTCGTTACATCTAATTTTAAAGGGACTACTCTTGCAGATCCTGATTTCTCTACAATCTTGACCGTTTCCTCTAGTTCCTTTAAGAGAATGTCTGCCATAATGATAACATTCGCACCTTCTTCAGAAAATGACATACATTCCATAGCACCGAGTCCTCGAGCACTTCCTGTGATTAATGATATTTTCCCTTTAAGTCTTTCCCCCATTGCTGCACCTCCATACTCTATTTAGAATCCTATGTATGTGATACATTCAGTATTTCACTTAAAATTTATTTTTTAGTATTATGATAATAAGTAATATCCAACTTACATCTTAATTCTTATCTTTGATTTTTCCCCCCTGGCTAATTAAGACACCAGGGAGAAATGGGAAGATTAATTTGTGACTTGTTCTAGCATGAAATCATGAAGGTGCTGGTCTCCTTTACGAGAAACCTCCGTAGATAGAAGGACCGCGCAACTTGGACAGAAGAACTCTCGATAAATGACTTCGGCATCAACAAAGCGCTCCAAATTAACATCCTTTATACCAATCTTTCCTATATCTTCTTCTCGAACAGGAACATGATCTTTAAAATTTTGTTCACCAGAAGCTAGCTCTTCTCCACAATGGGTGCAGCAGATATGAGTGGTCCCATTGTTTTGTTTAAACCAAAAATTATCACCTAGCGTCGTTGCATTTTCAGGTAATTGGAATTTCACTTGTGTTAAGGACTCTAGTCGGCTGGAGATTTGAGCTCCAGCTTCTTTAAGGCGGTTACGACGAATTTGCAATCTTAAATAATCTGTTTCATTAGCATCAATTGTTTGCTGATTTGTAAGGACTACTCCGTATACCGTCTCGGCAAATTCTACTGATGTTGTTCCTGTTTCTACATCTAGGCGTACTAGTTCAGGATCTCGATCAAGTGGATCGCCATAACCTGCACAAGATCCCCAGTTCCATTCAAGAACATCGTCCGCACCTAATTCAATAGCTGGTCCTTTTCCTGTTAACGGAGGACGCTCACCTTCTAGCTCTTCAACACTGTCTATGAGTCGTCCAGAAGTCATAATATTTAATATATTTGAATTCTTAATCAAAACAGTTTCACCTCTGGTACCCGGGGATCCCCCAAGTACACCAGAAGTTTTTGGTATACCCTCTGCAGTATAAACTCCAAGACCAACTTGTCCTTTATGGGGCATGTAAGCCAGAATACCACCGTTGCCGCCCCTGAATTTTCCTGCTCCAGCAGAATCTTGGTGTTCCTTTCTATATAGATAAAGGATCGGCCAATCCCGTTCATAACCCTCGACATTTGGTCCCTGCCCTTCCGGTATCCACCATTGGCCGTCAGCGAATGAACCATCTCGATATGGGGTTGCACCACTGCTGCCAATCATCGTGTCTAACATCGGTCCAACATAATATTCCCCGCGCTGATTAATACCTGAATGAATATGAATTTGCCATTGACCATTCGTCGTACTTAGTGCTAATTGACGAAGTGCAGGATCACTTGATGCTAACAACATTTTAGATATCAATGTATTAGCCATCGCCACCCCTAACTCCGTTGCATAAATTCCTGCAGGACTTACAGCGACTCCGTAATCTGGGCAGGTCATTGTTCCTGGAGTAGGATTGAAAGTACAGTGTCTCGCTGCCCCTCCACCACCAGCTCCCATTTGATCAGCTAGCAAAATGACGTTAAATGCAGATAGAATGGCTCCTCGCCAAGCAGCGAATGGTAAATTGATTGCCCCAGCTTGCTCTTCTGTACCGTTATTTTCAATTGTTAACGTGTCACCCTTTTTTGTAATAGATAACTCGATTCGGTAGACACCACGATCGCCCGTCACGGCGACTTCCTGGTAGGCACGCTCTTTCCATGTTCCGTCTGGAATGGTCTGAAGTCGTTCGAGCAGAGCGTTTTCACTTGTATCAAGAATCTTTTTCATGACACCTTTAACGGTTTCAGGTCCATATTTTATTATTAAGCCTAGGATTCTAGTTTTTGAAGCATGACAGGCTGCAATTGCTGCACGTAAATCTAATGCTACATTTACGGGTGTACGAGATTGACGTCTGAAAGCTGCTTCGATTTCAATATCTAGTTTACCTTCTTTAACAATTCGCATAGGTGGAAAGACTGGTGGATCATGAAAAATATCTTTTGCCCCTGGACAAAAACTACCAGGAGTAGTCCCGCCAACGTCATTTTGGTGCAGACAGTTCGCTACCCAGCAAAAGATTTCACCCTCCCAATAAACCGGTGCAAAAATACCAACATCTGGTTGATGAGCTGTTCCAACCCAAGGATCATTTTGCATAAAAACGTCTCCGTCATGAATGCCTGGTTCCTCTCCGCGTTTTTCGATGACATATTTAATCATTACATCAAGCATTCCACCAAAATATTGTAAGTATGGGCCAAAGAATAAAATTTCAGCATCTTCAGTGAATATAGCTGTTTGGAAATCCCTTGTTTCTAATGTAATTGGGGATACGGCTAAATTTTCTACAATCTTTCCTTGTTCTAGGTTTGCATTCCAAAGGTTATGTCGAACTACTTCATAGGTAATTGGATCAATATCTGTTTTGTAATTACGGTGTAGTTTTACAGATGGTGGAATTTGTAATGGCTCAACCGGGATATAAGCATGAAGATTTCCGTCCCAAAATTTACGATGGTTGTCTATTGAGTGAGATGTTGTCATGGTCAAATTTTTCCTCCTCCAAATTTGTATTAATTCGAATGATATAATCTCCATGAGTTGTTTTCATAACAGTTTGGTTTACATCCACTACAATTGAAGTCCCAAGTAAATCAATAACTGCTGGTCCTTCGATGATGTTCTCACTATTTAGTAAACTTCCATTATAGATATTCGTTTCCACTGGTGGACTGTTACGACTAAAATATACGTGACGGCTAGATTTTAAAGCTTCTGCTGCTGGAGTTTTGCCACTGCCTGGCAGCCTTTTTCGTTCGAATTTCGGTACTTCTATCATTGGTTCGCAACGTACTGAAACGATTTCTACCTTCGCTTCAGGCAGAAGAGCTGCGGAACCATAACGTTCTTCATATTGATGAGTAAATTCTGCGATCAGTTCTTGTACTTTTTCCTCATTCAATGGACTGTCAGGAATCCTGATTTCTAATTCATGCCGCTGCCATTGATAACGCAGCTTAGCAAAACGTGAAAAATGAATGGAGACATCCTCACTGATCTCTTTATCTACTATATTTTTACCTTTTATTTCGAGATTCGTTAATCGATCATCCAATGTCTCAGGTGCAAAAGGAGATAGGAGACCAACTTCCTCTTCAAGTTCATAGCGAATGTCACTAGTGGATATGCCAAAAGCAGACCATACAGATGAAGTTTCACCTGGAACGACAATCATTTTGATTCCGAGGTCACGTGAATACGCAGCTGCATGTATTGGACCTGCACCACCATAAGCAACAAGAGCAAAATCGCGAGGATCAAATCCTTTACCTATAACCTCATTCTCAATAATGTTAGCCATTTTGGCATTAACAATTTCTACTACACCCATAGCGGCATCAATAATTGAAATTCCAAGAGGTTCAGCGATTGTTGACACGGCTTCTTCTGCCAATCCAACACTTGGTTTTAACCCTCGACCATTTCCAAAACCAAAAACTGTTTCTGGATCAATATACCCTAGTAAGAGATCAGCATCGGTAACGGTTGGTTTAGTCCCTCCTAAACCATAGCAGGCTGGACCAGGATTAGCCTTGGCACTTTGGGGACCTACTCGCATTGCTCCGCTATACGGATCAATCCAAGCGATACTTCCTCCTCCAGCACCTATCGAGATTATTTCTACATTTGGAACGTTATACTGATATTTCTCTAAGATTGTCTTTTCAGCTGAAAGTGGCTGTCCATCCCTAATCAATCCAATGTCAAAGCTTGTCCCCCCCATGTCTGTAGCGATAAGATTATTTATACCAAGTTCACTCATGATTTTGACGCAACCCATAATTCCTCCGACTGGACCCGATCCAATGGTTTGTACAGGTAGCTGCTTGCTTCTCTCTAGTGGAATCATTCCTCCGTGGCATTGCATTATGAGTAAAGAAGCATCGACTCCTTTCCCACGAAGACTTCCTTTAATTTCCTCCAAATATTTCGAAGTAACTGGTCCAACATATGCATTGATAACGGCAGCAACTGTACGTTCATACTCCCCGAGAGTCTTGGTGACTTCATGACCGCACGTAATAAAGATTGAAGGGTCCATTTCATGAATAATTTCTTTAACACGCTCTTCATGTAAAGAATTTTTAAACGACCAGAGGAACGAAATGGCAATAGCATTAACCCCTTGGTCCAACAACGTACGAGCAGCTTTTCTCACATTATTTTCATCTAGCTGTACAATTACTTCTCCCTGAGAATCGATACGTTCCGTAATTCCAAATATAGAATCTTTTGACACCAGCGGAGTTGGTTTGCTAGTCTCTGTGATTTTTAATATATTTTCCGAAGGTTCCCCTGTTACACGTCCGAGTCCGCGCATCATATTAATTGTGTCTTCAAATCCCTTTGTTGTAAGTAAGCCAACATTTGCACCATTGTGTTCTACAACTGTATTGGTGGCTACTGTAGAACCATGTGAGATCATTGTGATATTTTTGTAAAGATCATTGGGGCTTATATTTAACTTCTCTGCTGCAGATTCAATACTATTAAAAAATCCTGATTTAAACTGATCATTGTATGAAGTCAAAGCCTTTCCTTCTGCGACTGTCCCCTCACTAGTAACGATTACAGAATCCGTAAATGTTCCACCAATATCTACAGAACAAATCAATTCAAGCATAGAATTACGCATAATCACTAACATCCTTTCCATTGTTTTTTGAAGGATCCATTGCTTTGACGAATTTTTAGGAATTAAAGTAGTTTAAAGATTTTTTCACCTCCTTAAAATATATCTTGATTATTTAATAATACCGACCAGATGGTATTTTTTAACCGAGATTTAATTGAAAATTATATTTTCTCCTCGACTTTCGAAAACGTTGGAATTAGAACTGAAATATTATCAATTTCTTCAAGATTTACTATATGAGTGATTAATTGATTTAAATCGATTTTAGTGATATTCATCTCTTTTTCAAGTCCTTTAATAATTTGTATGTCTTCTTCTATATTAAAATTGTAATAATCCTCCGTAATGTTCATTTCCCTTTCGATCATCTGGCCATTTTCGAGTTCCACAGTAATTCTTGAACATAATGGTTTAAAATCAATTGGTGAAATGATTGTTGTTTTAGAGATAAGTTTGTGAATTGTTTTATCATTAAATTGCTGAAGATTGCTTAGGGTTACTTTACTATCCAATAATGAAACAGCAACGCAATAAGGAGCGCTCATCAACGTTTGACTGATATTAGCAAAAGGACCTTTAGAACTCATTCCTGGATAGTTAGCTTCGTACGCATTCATCTCTATTTTTATAGATTGAATTTGTTCAGTTGGAATTTGTGAATCTTTCGCTATTTGAATTGCATTAATTACAGGAGTTTGATTAAACGCACATACAGGATAAAGTTTAAAGGTCACATTCAAGATCTCATACAGCTTCCCTAAATTTTCAGTAATGTTCTGCGTTTCCTCTCTATTTCCTGCAAATGCATGGAAAAAGCCCCCTTTACCTTCAAACGAATGTGATGAGGCGTCTGCTCCATGCTTGGATAATAATGCACTTAAAATCCCGTTTTTTGCAGCTAGTCCATTTTCAAATCTCCACTCCATCGTTCCTGATGTAAACGCTTCCAAAGTTCCGGATGCAAAACTTGCTGCAAACCCTAACGCGTGAGCGGTCTGTTCTTCGTTCAGATTTAATAGCTTAGATGCTGCCGCTGCTGCACCAAAAATCCCATAAATTGAACTTGCTCTGAAACCTCTAGGAGTTGTTTTTGATGTATAGTGCTTACTTAGTACCCCACCTATTTCATAGCCGGCAATCAGAGCTGTTAGTAATTCTTCACCATTTTTTTTCCCGGCTTCACCCAATGCCAGCACTACTGGGATAACCACTGTTCCAAGGTGAGCAGTATTATGTGTATCTTCTTGAACCCGGCTATGAAAAAGAACCGCATTGGCAAAAGCAGCATCCATTGGAGAGCATCTTGATCCGTTATATAACAAAGTAGCCTGATTGGATTTAGAGCTGTTATGAGTTACAATCTCCGCTGCTATTCTTGGGAAATCGGTTTTATAACCAGCAAGTCCTACTCCAATTCCATGTATAAGACAGGTTTTTGCTTTTTCTACAACTTCATCTGGAATATCACTGTAAGACAGTTGAGACGTAAATGCTGCTAATCTTTCACTGACAGTTTGGGACATAATTCTTCTCCTTCCAATAGCATAAATTTTATAAATCAGTATAGAGTTCAACTGACTTAGATAACAAATGAAATTCTGTGTATGGTCCATCCTCCATGATTTTAGTGAAAATAATAATTTAAGATTGAGCGAAATGATAACTGGTAAATCAAGATCAATTTAATCATGGCAAATATATCTGGAATTTTATAAAAACTATACCGACTAGATGGTATTTTTGTCAACATTATTTAAAAATTCTTTATTTTTCATTTTTATATAGGATAAGCTGAGATTTATTTAATCTAATTGAAAAAATGACTACTTTCTTCTTACTTTTATAAAACTCTTTCATTACTTTATAAAAAAGATTGTTACTATCTATCTTCTTAAAAAACAAGGTAAAACCAATTTCCCTTAAAAAGAACCATTTTTATAACATCTCTAAAAACAGAAAAATATTATTCGATATCTTGTTAGGCTTGAAATTAGTATAGTTTCATAGAAACGGTTTAGTTATCATATTATGATGATGCAGTTAAGATTTTAAAGCAGCCCGCAGCCAATCATAAGAGCGTCTCCCGCTAATCTCATGTTTCCCTTCAAAAATATCGTAGAAAAATTGACCATTTGCTTGAAATTGGACATACGTTTTCTCTAAAGCAGCTATTGCTTTTTTTGCATGCTCAACAGGAAAAACTGTATCTTTGGTACCTGATTCAACAAACAATTTTCTTGGAGCAATTAAACCGATTAGTTCCGGCAGCTCTGCATATTGTAGGATTCCTGGAAGGTAATTATCAATACAATGTTCATTTGAAAGAATGCTACCTTTAAAGGTATTAGCAAATCCGCTTAATACAGTTGCTTTAATTCTTTCATCTAATGAGGAAGCATATGCTGCTATCAGACCGCCTCCGGAAAATCCCATAATTCCAATGCTATCATTATCTACATCATCAAATAAATTCAAAATGTCGATTGTACGTATTGCTTCAAACACTCTTATACCTGCAAGTGTTTTCCCATATAGTAAAAGATGTGTTGCCATTGTGTAGCAAGAACAAGGTTTATTATGTTCTTGATCATGTTTCAACATGCGATCTCCAAATCCAAGAACCTCTGGAGCGAACACTTTCATTCCTTTCTTTACAAGCTGCAGTGCAAAATGTTGATGGCTGCCGGGCTCACCATTATCCTCAGAACCATCAGGAAGCAGTCCGACGATTTCTCTACTGCCATATCCATGACCATGCAAAGCTAAGACCGCTGGAAAGCTTTCGAGGCTGCCTACTTTCGGAGTTAAAACGTATATAGGTACAGCTAATCCCTCTGCAGTTTGAAAACAGATACGCTCACGGATGTAATCTGGATTGTCTTCACTTTCTAAAATGTCAATTTTATATTCTGGACTTTTCTCGGGAAAATCACCTAATGCTTGTCTCAGCATTGATGATAAATACTTACGATGGTTTCTTTGTGAATGATCGGTGTCCTGTTCAGTCTGCATAATCTTATATAATCCTTCAAAGTACGTATCCAGTTTCCACATAATTATCCTCCCTCCTCTTTTTTATTTAAATTTTCTGACTTTTTAATATACAGTAACATCATTATACATATATTTGCTCGTAAATATTTCTCTTTAATCTTTCGCTATGTTAAAGATATTTGTTGGTTTATACATTATGTTGACTGGAGCGGAAGGCGTGAAATTCCTGCGGGATAAGTGAGTCAAAGGGAGTGCAGCTCCCGAACCGCCCGCGGAAAGCGAGCGCGAAGCGGAAATCCACAGGCCAATTTAAAAGAGCCTAATCTTTAAATCATGGATAAAATGAGGATGGTGCTTTCTATAAATCAAAAAAGAGGAGTATAACACTCCCCCTGATTTATTTATTTTTTTTGCGATGGTTTGCAACACGGAGTTCATGCTTTGCTTTTACATCCCCATGTTCTGCTAACTCACGAGAAAACTCTTCACTCACATTAGCTGGCTCTATTTTCAAATTTCCTGGCGTTTGGGGTAAAGAGTTTTTATTATTGCTGCGTGATTTATGTTTGTTTCCTCTTCCCATGATAACACTCCTTTCCTATTTTCATTTAGTATGGCTTTGATTCCCCTCTTTGATGAAGCATATTTTATGCATTTATCTCTAGTTGATAATTTGGGATGGAAAATGTATAAGAAAAAGAACCGATTCAGCCGCAATTGCTGTTCGGTTCTTTAAAAATGATCTGTAAAATTTTAAAATCATTTTTTATATAAAAGCCCAGTTAATATCTCACATATACAATCCCGCGAGAAAAATCCCGAGTGCTTCTTGATAGATTTTTTCATATTGTGTTATTGGAAGCGGGTTTGTTCCACTGCCCAGCTCAATGGTAAAACCATATCTCCTCCAATCCTGTATAAACCAGTCTTTGTATCCTGCGTAGCTTTCAATTTTTTGTATCGGCTCATAGCCGCTGACTCGGCTGAATTCTCTAGCAAGGATTTCAGATTCCGTCGGTTCCAGGTTCTCAAATCCCCAGTAAATTACTTTTCCCTGTGTATGAAAAGCGAGCACTCTTGAAAAATTTCTCTTTCTTGTCAGCTCTGCCATTGCGAACGCTTCTGGCTCGGATAACGGATTTTCCCCTCCATAATCACGTGGTCCTGCCGTTTTCGGGTTATTCGCTCTTTCTTCTTCCCATTTAGCTGGAAATTGATCATTCAGATCTACACCACGAATGTTGGCTTTCCATCCCGAAAAGTCTCTGTTGCCATTGTTTAAGGCGATTACTTCGCTTCTCCATGGCTCATTGTCAGGAGGTCCGTTTAACACAAGATTAACACCATCCACATTCACCATTGGCACGATCGATAAAAAATTTTCTTGATACAAACGATATACTGAAAGACCTCTGATTGGAATTTGGTTGGTCAGAGATAAAGCATAATCATTTAAAAACGTCATAATCACCGGTGTCGTTATCCATTCATTGGCATGAAAGGAACCATTATAATGAACCTGTCTCTCTCCGTTTCCAATCGTGATTTCAGGTATTTCTTTCCCAAGTACAGAGCGGCCGATTGAAGGCACACATAAAAATGGATACACCGTTTGTAGTTGCCTAATATCTGTCTGCATTTGATCATAATCGTACAGCCGGTTCCCTTGTACAATACGCGAGGTGACCCTTGTTGGTATATTAATCATTTGTCCAATTTCTAACTGATCAAAGAACACTCCAGGGTTTACCAGCAAGATTGTATCAATCGGAATCTTGTGGTTTTGAGAAATATGCGATAATGAATCTCCAACCTTTATTCGATAATTCTGTGTGACAAAACCAGGAATCTGAATTTTTTGGCCAACGGTTAGTCGATCCGATTGAAGCTCCTGATTGGAATCTTTAATAAGCTGATGATGAATGGTAAACAATTGGCTGTAGGACATTAAAGAATCGCCCGGTCTCACAACAATATCCATGTCCCTCCTCCTCTATGACGTTCTTTTTAAAATATATGGTAAGTTTGCCCGCTATAGTATATATAAAAAGAGAGGAGGAATCATTTCCTTCTCCCTTTTTCCAATCTTCTATTTATTCTTCTCTAGCTTCTTCAAATGCAGCAGATACCTTTTCAAATTCCTCATCATTCTCGATAACGGATAATTGCTCATCCCCATCAACACGTAACAAGAAGACATCAAAATCTTCTTCAGATTCTTCTTGAAGTTCTTCTGCAAAACCAACAGCAACATACTCTTTTCCCTCGAGAATTAATGTCCCAAGTAATTCCATTTTTTGTTCCTTATCGTTTTCATCCATTAATGTTAAGATTTCGCCTACTTCAATTTTATCCATATTTCTTTCTCCTCCAGTCCTAGTAACTATTGTGACGAGCTTTTTTAATATAATACGAATTTCATCGATGTCAAAGGGTCTGCGGAAAGCAGAGATGATTTTGTAACATATTACCAGCTTAAACCGTGCAACCACTTACAACCGTCTCGGCTTCTACAAGAAACACCATCTTTTAGAAGTCAGCAAACTTTAAGCATCATCAAAATAATATTCACTATTACTTTAATGCTTCAATCGCTTCCAAATCCTCATCGTATACTTCTTGGGGATTGACGACCTCCCAACTGCTTTTGCCATTTCACCGGCTTTGTTAATCGCAAATGGTATAAAATCAGCTGCAGCTGGATTTTCTGCTATCGAATTGTTTTTAACGTAACAAACAATGGATGAAACATTGGAGAATATTCGTGTTTTAATGAAATTCATATGTGTCACGCCGGTGGGGGCATGTTCATTTTCATGATTTAAAACGAATATTATATCGTATAAACGAATAGATAGTTCGTTTATGAAGAAATACTTTTTAATTAAGCCATATCATTGTTTACTCTTTTTATTGGATAATGATTTCTTACATAAAACAGCCTCTTTTTTCGTATTAAATGATCTAGTTTTAGGGCACTTTTAGGCTATTAAACACTCAAAAGAAATAATTTTTTCATATCTTACAATAAGTCATACTATCCATTTACTATGATGATATTTTTTCAAACAGTATGGGATTAGATTATATATGGGAGGAGGTTTATTTTGGATAATAGGAAAAAACGAAAGGAGACATCTTCAAGGTTTTGTATCTTTCCTGGTTATAAATGGTGTGGGCCTGGATGCAGCGGTCCAGGAGCCCCAATTAATGAAGTAGATGCTGCTTGTAAAGTGCATGATCTTTGTTATCAAAGGTATGGGCCTTCCTGTAGATGTGACAGGGAGTTTCTTGAACGTTTACGTCCAATGGCGAATCAGCATTCTAGTAGAGGGAGAAATGCTCGAATGCTTTATAATTATATAAAACTTCAAGCTCTTTTTACTTGCGGGTTCTCGAGATAATAGGTTGTTTATCCGAAGGTTAGTATTAATTAGAGAAAAAGATTGATTCTTTTTGCATAAACAGTAAATCCCCTATTTAAGTATTAGAACAAGTAAAAGTAACCAAAAAAGCTGCCGAATTCCGTTAAGGAGAATTCGGTAGCTTTTTCACTTAATCAAATAACCCATTCCGGTAGTCTTTGAAAGCCTGCATAATCTCTTCATCTGTGTTCATAACAAACGGTCCGCGATGGGCGATGGGTTCATTTATTGGTTCACCGCTTAGCATCAATACAGTTGTGTTTTCACAAGTCGAAGTTAACGAAATCTTTTCACCTTCATTTTTAAAAAGGACTAGCTTTTGTGAGGGTACATTTATTTCATCATTAATAGTAACTTCCCCCTTCACAATATACACAGCCGTATTGTGCTCGCTATAAAGTGACATATTGGCTTTCCCATTTTTATTGAAACGAACGGTCCATAGGTTCATGGGAGTGAACGTTTTGGCAGGACCATTTATTTCTTTGTATTCACCTGCAATGACATAAACGGTACCACCATCATCAGGAAGATCTACTTTTTTAATTTTGTCTGCAGTAAGAGATTGATAATTCGGATCTGTCAGCTTATGCGATTTTGGGAGGTTTACCCATAGTTGAATGAAATCTAACGTACCTCCATTAGGAAGTTCTGGGAATTCCATATGCTGAATACCTGAACCAGCCGTCATCCATTGCGCTTCATTTTCTTTTATCGTGCCGCCGTTACCTTTCGTATCGAAATGAGTGACGTTTCCTTCCAATACAATTGTAACGGTTTCAATGCCCCTATGTGGATGCAGCCCATCTGTTCTTCCTTTTCCGGAGATCGGTGGAAATATTGCTGCAGGTCCGTGATCCATAAAGAAAAATGGACTCATTCGATGCGGATCTAGGTTGTTTGGGAGATAGTTACGTACGGTGAAATCTCCCACAGAAAATGGCTGCGATCCATCGATCACTCGTTCAATCTGTTTTTTCATAATAATCTCCTTTTTTTAGATCACGATATCCTTCTTAACTATTAAATAGAATAGCTTTTGCCTTCGCAACTAAATATTTATATAATAAATAACGTTCGTTACTTATGATTAAACAAATAAATGGATCCAAGCATAAGTAAAATAGCGGTCAATTTTTTTGCATCCAGCGGATATGTTTGCCCTCCAAACAATCCAAAATGGTCAATAATCACAGAAATCAAAATTTGCCCGGCAATGATTGAAAAGAATGCGGCTGTTACACCAATTTTTGGGACTGTCATGACCATAACAAAGACGTAAAATGCACCAAGTAATCCGCCAATCAATTGCCCCTTTGGAACAGCGGATAAAGCCAAGAAATTTCCTTTTCCAAAAAAAATGACGATGAAAAATAATGCTACAGTCCCGATTAAAAAGGACATAAAAGAAGCCTCTATTACGCCAATTCTTTTTCCTAATCCTCCGTTAACCACAGCCTGTATTCCAACTGCAACACCGCCAACTAATGCCATTAATAGATAAACCCATTTCACTTCTTCCATCTCCTTTTTGCAATTGTACCGAACTCTCTAACTCTCTATCTTTTTCATTCTACTCAATATGATATTCAGTATCATAAGATGATAACCTTCCCATTATTTTGTCATTACTTGGTGAAAAAGAAAACTTTTTTTTATGTGAAGGCTAATTTGCATAAAGATATACAATAAAAAATCATTCTATATTCGCAAATAAATAAAATTCGCATAACTTAATGATAGAAGATTACTCTTGTAAAAATGTTTAGGGTGGAGATAAATAATGAGAAATAATTATTTAGATTTATTAGCGTATTTCGGAATAGGCGGTGCACATCCAGGAGGATTACCCTTAACAAAATCCATTTTGCGCAATGAGGCTATTGGACCTTCTAATTCTGTCTTAGATATTGGCTGTGGAACAGGACAAACTGCGGAATATATTGTCACTCAATTTAACTGTCCTGTTACAGCACTAGATAATCATCCAATTATGGTGGAGAAGGCAAACGAACGGTTTAAGAATAAAAATTACAACGTAACAATTGTAAATGGCAACGTAGAAAACTTACCGCTTCCCAACAATTCATTTAATTTCATCCTGTCTGAATCGGTCGTTACTTTTACTTCTATCTCAAAATCGTTACAGGAACTTTATAGAGTATTAATGAAGAATGGAACAATGATCTTAATTGAAATGACAGCAGAACAAACACTAACAGAAGAAATGAAAATAAAAATATGTGATTTTTATGGAATAAAGGAAATATTAAGTGAAAATGAATGGAAAGCAAGAATTCATGAAGCGGGGTTTGATAAAATTCAAATCGTGAACATTTCAACAGAGCTCGTTCAATCTGAAATCAATGATCTTAATCCTTCCCCGAATATTGATATAAAATATTATGATATATGGGATCAGCATAATGAGTTAACCGATGAAATTGACAGTCAGCTAGGCTATCGGGCATTTCGATGTTCACGATCATAATACAAAAAGCAATCTTCCATCTAGGAAATACTCTAGACAAAAGATTGCTTTTTATTATGAATTTTTCTCCAAAGTCTTATTTATCTTTAGTTTCTTTCAGAAAATATAGAGCCGTTTATGATTTCTTCTGAGGATTTAGAATAAAGCTCTGCATTTTGAAAGGGTCCGTGCTTTTTATGATAAGAATCAACGATTTGAAAGCCAAGATTATAACCAATCAATTTTGGGAATGGCCTTTTATTGCCGTATAAAAAAATCTGATGCTTTTCTCTTCCAATAATATTCAAGGAAGGAATAAAATGAGTTTTCCACAGCAGCTTAATATCATCCAGAGAGTAAAGATTGACCCATGGACCGAGAAATCTTTCCCCGTATAACTCTTTAACAGCAAACTCTCCTAGACCTTCAAGGATGAGAGAATCTTTAAGCGCTATTTGATTAGCTTCTAAATTCAAATAAGCTAACCGGCAAACATGGTTATATTCATGGGCCAATAATGCCTTTACCTCTGTCTCATTCAGTTCAGGAGATAAAAACAAAAAGATGGCATCTTTATAGGCTACTCCATTTTTATTCGTACTGTTTGTTCCGAATAAACGGTTCTTATTTCTTATTGGGAAAATAAATATGGCAGCCTCCGGCCCACTCCATTTCTTTTGTAAACGCTGGTATTCTTGGTCGACAATCTCCCAATAATTATTTTGTTCCATTCGCTTTAAACGATCTTCGATTTGCCTCCATTCATTTGAAGCAAATAACCCATGACTCAGTAGCTCATACTGGATTTCTTCAGGGCTAATCTCCGAAAAATTATTCTCGAGAGGAAAACAAATGGTCTCACATTGGTTAATGTAGTGATTGCTCCTCAACTGCTGCTTACATGCTTTCACAAATTTATTGAGCCATAATTGTGTTTTAACAACAGGCAACTTTCTCACCCTCTTTTTATTCGATCATATGAAACCTCATTACCTTATATGTTCTTCATTAACTCGCTGTTAACAATAAAACTATGATTGATAGACGTACAACCATTAAATGCAAGTTTGCACTTTTGCACATAGCAAAATATAGTTTCCGACATAAATTAATAGTACATTCCTGTTGTAAATAGAAATGAAAGGAGGGTTTGTATGTCTAATTCAAATGTTTATAATTTATGCTGCAGGTATCAAGGAAAAGTAGTAAGAATTCAAGACCGCAATGGAAGAGTTCATGTGGGAGAAATTACGAGAGTAAGTCGAGACCGTGTATGGATACGCCCTGTTCGAAATCAAGGAGGATATGGGTATGGTTGGTATGGCTATGGGTATGGGTATGGCGGCTTTGGCTATGGAATCGCACTTGGTGCTATCACTGGAATCGCTCTTGCAGCAGCTCTCTTCTGGTAACATTTAAAAAAATAATGGGATAGTTGAATACTGTCCTTAAAAGGGGTCAATGGTACTTGTTAGCACATGTCTTTCGTGTTCATATTACCTATGTTCCTTAGGCAGGAATTGATAGTTTTAAAGATATAAAACCCCCTTTTGAAATGGACAAAGGGGGTTTTTGGTATAGCTCTTTTTTATGAGCATTCATGTATTCCTACAATTTTGATAACCATTTTATTGCTAGGAAAATTATCGGATTTTATTTGACATTTCAATTATTTTTGTGAATTGTTCTTTCAAATGCCTTTCTGCTCCAGAAGTACAAGCGTATTTAATTAAATCCAATCTAGTAACAGGATTTAATTCTATATTTTCAAGGGCTACACCAATTTGTAAACCCGTAATGGTTTTCAAACTTTCATCCCCTTTCTTACTTCTTTGATAATGATAATGATCTGATCTGCAGTAAAATCGTTTGTCTATTTAGCTTTTATCCATATACTGTAAGAATTGAAAAAACCATGTTACCAAGTTTTCCTGACCGTTCATAATAATTTTTCACTTCAGTGTAGCAAAGTACATCTTCTCCAATAATCAATGGTCTTTCATAATGGTATTGCTCTCCATGAATCAGTCCTTTAATTGGCAAATTCAACCCCTCTACTTTCCCATAATCAAAAACTCTGGAAAATGTGGGAGGTGCAATATTGTTTTTATATCTCGATCTTTTACCTAACTCCTCATCGATAAAAATAGGATGAGGATCTCCTATCGCTTCAGCAAATTTTTTTACAGCGCTTCTTTCTACAGTGTTTTTGACCGTATTAGATCTTTTACCAATTAAGTTTGCAAACATGTTAGACCCCCTCTATAAAGTTCAAGTTTTTGGTTCGCCCGCAACATAGATCACTTGTCCATTAATGGAGGAAGAGTTTTCATCCGCAAAGAATGCCACTGCGTTGGCAATGTCTCTTGGTTTGCCACTTCTACAAACAGGGATTTTTGCTACACTTGCTTCAATTGGAAGTTCCCTCGTGTACCCCATTCCGCCATGAATTTGCAGAACACAATCCACCACAGTATTTCCCATATTAACTCCATATAATTTTGCGATTGAAGCTAAATGCCGGGTATCTTCACCTTGATCGAGAGTAAAAGCTGCGTTCAGCACTAACCATTTAGCTGCCTCTATTTCAACCGCTGAATCTGCAATCTGCCATTGAATGGCTTGTCTATCGGCAATTGGGTGTCCAAAGGTTACACGTTCTTTAATTTTTTCTCACCGTTAATTGTTGGAATTAGATATTTTTTCTTTTGCTCTTCATTGCCGTAGTAGAGGGTATTGTCCGCAGATCCTCCGAACTGGAACGGAACAAACGTTTTTGAAACTTCCATCCAAACAATAGCTATCATTATTTGTCCAATATCTGCTCCTCCATATTCAGCAGGAGTGTTAATTCCCCAAAAGCCCGCCCTTCATTGTTTTTGAAGTATTTATAATATTAATTTCATTTTCATAGTAATAACTTAATTAGAATGCAAGATTCATGCCAATACAAAAAAGCATTAGAATTGATTATTTTACTCCAACGCTTAATTCGTTATTGCATTAAGTTTTCTTTTTTTGGTTACTTACTTCAGTAAACCCAGTGATTCACTTTCGTAATGAAAAATTCAAATATGTATTATAGTTTTCAGGTCAACTATACTTTGATTTACCGCCGTAATTTCATTTTTTTCTATTCGTTCAATAATTCATAGTAGACTTATTTGATAATTTTTGTCCCAACTTACATACATTATCTAAAAGAATTCATTCATTATTAAGTGTTAAAAGATTTAGATATTAAAATTTTATTTAGTATGACACGTTTTTACATTTTCTGATTTCGAACATAGTGGAACCTCCTTGATCGTTATTGTAATACTTGATATATGTGAAAATTAATTAACAAAAAATGGACATGTGAAAATATTCATACATTTTCAGTCTGATTTTGTAGGTATTTGTTTAGTTTCATCTACAAAAAATGGAGGTATAATTGTACTAAAATACTCACCAGCAGCACATAATCAGTCAAGGCTAGTAAAGTATAAATCCACGAAGATCAGGAGGAACTTTATAATGAAAATTAAAGTGAAAAGCTGGAGAATGCTGACTGTACAAGATAAGATTTTTATTTTAGAGGCTGTTAGTCAAAGATCTAGATCTAAAATTCCGCTTAAAACAGTATCATAAATACCGTAAGAATCTTCGATTGCGCGTTAGTGAACCTTTGAATGCATCATATTTTTTAAAAGTTTGCGTTTCATTAGCTATTATATATGGTTTTAAAAAGTGATGAAATTGATTAGAGAGTTCAGAGCTGGAATCTAATTCAGCCGATTAATCAACTCCCTCTTATAATCTCATTATGCGTAATGATTTCTCAGTTCAGTCAATTGCTTTATCTTTGGTAGTTTTTCTTAACAAGTTGTCCTTTTATTTGGTTATTATATGTGTACTTTCCTTGTTATCCTTATATAAAAAGAAATGATACTTTTATTTAAGTTGATGTAGCCAATCAAAAGTAAAAGCCAAATCTTTAATGAAAGATTTGACTCTTACTATTCGTATGTTTTAAGATAAGCTATCTAATAACAGAAAATCTCTTTTTCTTATATTTTGCTTGGTTTTTTGAAATCTCTTTCCAGAATTCATTCGCGATCACTTGATATCCTCTTACACTTAAGTGGATATCATTGGGATTTGGAAGGAATTTCTTATAGTTTTTGTTAATTACTTCTGCAGTCGGAACGTAGTGATCACTATTTACTTTTGCACGCGTTTCTATTTGCAGATTTAAAGCTGTTAATAATGGTACTAATGCTGCTTGTTGTTGCTGTGGATAATATGGAAATGGGTTGTAATAGCCCATCACATAAACGTCTACTGTTGGATTTAATACATTTATTTCAGTTAATATAATGTTTAGATTGGTTGAAACAGCAGCTATGGCTTCATTAACTCTGGTCGGATCGGTTCTTAATGTCCCTAAAAGATCATTTGCACCGATATTAATGGTTAAAACGTCTGCCTCTTTAATTTCCTCTCTCACGGTTGGATTTGCTTGTACGTCAAACCGTAAATGATGTGATGTGTAACCAGATACGCCAAAATTATGATAGCTTACATCATAGCGCAGCCCATCAAAATAACTGGCAATAAAATCAGTATATCCTGTGTCAAAACCTCCGTAAGGTGTTTGTCCGGCGGCTAGTGAATCACCTAATGCAACGTAGTGCAGCTCATTCTCCTTTGATTCAGATGCGAAAGTTTGGAACGGTAACGAAATAAATAAACCAAAGGCGATCAGCAGCATTATAAACTTTTTTTCTGCTTTCATTTTCTCTCCCCTTTCATTAATTTTCCACTCTACCTCTTATTCTGTTTATTATTAAAAATATCCTTTCATTAAATATCATAATATTTCGACAATAAATCTCATAAAAATGCAACAGGCTAATTTATTACGAAGGTCCCTCTTTTTTGGTATGGTAAACATATGAATTGGAAAGGAGTTAAATTATGACTACATATAATTCGAGAGATGAAATAATTCTAAAAGAAAAATGGAATTTAACTGATATTTATCCTTTAGTTGCTGACTGGGAAAACGATTACTCACTTGTTAAGAATTTGACTCCTGAGCTTAAGGGATTCGATGGGGAGATAACTGACGGAAAAAAATTATATCAATATCTCAGCAAAAAGGAATTGGCTTCTAGTCTCCTTCAAAAGGTTTATGTCTATTCAATGCTTCAAGTAGATCTCGATACAAGGGACACTTTTGCTCAATCCATGCTGGCTCGAGTAAAACAGCTGAGTGTAGAGTTTAGTTCAGCAAGCTCATTTTTTATGCCATTTTTGTTGAGCCTAGATGAAAGTGTATTAAAATCATACATAAAAGAAGAACCTAAATTGGACTACTTCTCGGATGATTTATTGGAATCCTATCGCTACAAGTCCCATGTACTTAACAAAGAAAAAGAAGAAATTCTATCACAATTGGGTGAAGCCTTTTCTTCACCCAGCAATACCTTTGGGATGCTTAATAATGCAGATATCAAATTTGGGGAAGTAACGAATGATGATGGGACGAAAGTAGAGCTTACACGCGGAATGTATTCAAAATTAATTGAAGATGATGATCGAAGGAAGAGGAAAGAAGCGTATAAAGCGTATTACAAGCCTTATCTTCAGTTGAAAAATTCAATTGCTTCTACCCTTGCAGGAGCAATTAAAAATAATGTAACACTGTCTAAAATACGCAACTATCCATCGGCACTTGAAAAAGGGCTTTTTGGAGATAAAGTTTCGAAAGAAGTCTATGATAACTTAATTGCTACAACCAAAAGAAAAATCTCTCCTCTTCACCGCTATGCAGAAATTCGAAAAGCTAAGCTGGGGCTTAAAGAACTCCGTCAATATGATCTAAGTACTCCCTTGGTGAAAGGGGTAAAGCAGGATATTCCATATGACGAAGCTTATGCCATGATGCTAAAGGCTTTAGCTCCACTTGGAGCTGAATATGTCACTATACTGAAAAAGTTTAAAGAAGAAAGATATATTGATGTTCGTGAAACAGCTGGAAAACGTTCAGGTGCATACAATTTAGGGTTGTATGGCGTCCATCCATTTATCTTGTTGAATCATCACGATGACCTTAACAGCCTGTTTACACTTGTTCATGAAATGGGGCATGCGATGCACAGCCATTTTTCAGCAGAAAACCAACCTAGAATTACTGCAGGATATTCAATTTTTGTTGCAGAAGTAGCATCCACCGTGAATGAAGTGTTGTTGATTAACCATCTATTAAACAACACGCACGATTTGAATGTAAGGAACCATTTGCTAAACCATTTCATCGACCAGTTTAAAGGGACCTTTTTTACACAAGTCATGTTTGCAGAATTTGAAAAGACCACCCATGAATTCTCTGAAAGCGGAACCCCATTAAATGCTGAAGTATTTAGCAAATTATATGAATCCTTATTTAGACAATATTATGGGGATGAAATCGTATTCGATGACGAAGTGAAATATGGATGGTCAAGAATCCCTCACTTCTATCGACCATTTTACGTGTATAAGTACGCGACTGGCTTTGCTGCTGCTATCCATATTGCAGAAAAAATTCTAGATGGTGATAAAAAGACATTAAACACTTATCATGAATTTCTAAAGAGCGGGAGCACAGATTATCCTCTTGAACTTTTAAAGAAAACGGGTGTAGATTTAAGTACCCCGGAACCGATTGAAAATGCCTTAAAGAAATTTGAGCAGCTTGTTGAAGAGTTTTCGGCCTTATAAATTGGAAAGGGCTAACAAGAGGTTAGCCCTTTCCCATAAATGATCAAGAATTTATTTTTGCAAACACTAGAATGAACCCATTTATGATCAGGATCTTCATGCAGATGTAATTTTCTTCTTTCTTCACCCGCCATAAAACACAAATATTATACTTGATAACCAGTAGTCTTACAAAAACGTCCGCTTTGAATATGAATCAACAATGGAAATTAAAATAACATTAAAAAAGAGGATATATGTATTACGGACCGTAAGTTAAAAAAGATTAAAAGAGTACATTAATGTGGTCAGTCTACCACACTCTCAATGTATTCTTTTTCCTCTTTGGCACTTAAAATACCTGTTGCTTCTCCAACCGTCCCATCCTGCATTTCCCAGATGGTGTTGTGGTCTTGGTCAACCTTTGAGAAATCTCCGGCTATCCACCTATTCAGTATATTTCGATACTGATTTTTATTTACTATTTGCACCTGGTTTTCGACTTCTAGTCCGTCTAACAGCCATTGAATTCTAACGGTATGAATTTCGTAGAACCCCCATTTTTTGTCGGCTGCAACTTTTTGGTGTGACATTCCATGGATGTATTCCTGATAGTGATAATCAGCTAATTTATTCATATTTACATCGTGTCCAAATGGATTTAATCCATCTTTCTCATATTGTGCTAATTGTTCATCTGTGATATTGCCTGCTGATAAAGCTCTTGATTCCTTCATTAATTGTTCTTTTTCTTCAATATTAGAATCATTTCTGTCATCCGTTAGAGTTGGTTTGCGCTCTAACCATTCGTAGACTCCCAAGCTTAAGCCAATTGCCAAAATAAGACCGCCGATTATAATAAATAATGAAATCCTTGACATATAAATGCCCTCCTAATTATGGCATTTTTTTCTATACTTTCATCGTATAGAATATATTTCAAGGATTCAAGTGATTCATTTAATAAAACGATACGAATTGACTATTACGAATTAAAAAACGATCTCATCTTATAAAAAATAAACCAAATTTTTCTCATGCCTATATTGCTTCAGTCGTTATAGGCTTGAATCAAATTCGTAATATGAGCATAGGATCCACCTGCAAGTAACGCAGAAGCAACCAAAATGGCCTCAGAAAGTTCTTCATGGCTAGCTCCATTTTTTTCGGCATTTTTAACGTGGATCTCAATGCAATATGGGCATTGTGTGGCATGGGCGACAGCAACTGCAATAATTTCCTTAAACTTAGTACTCAGCTGTCCTTCCTTCATTACACTGGAACTAAATTCTGAATAGGCTTTATACCCATCAGGTGATCCTTTTTTTAAATAGTTTATATTTTTCAGATTTGATCTGCCATATAATGCATCGTCTGCATCTGGGTTTAGAGCATTGGTTATATGTGTACTATGAGAAACCACCCCTCCTGCCTCAACCCCAGAAACGACAAATACAGCTTCAACTAATTCTTCAAGAGTAGCACCTTCCGATTTGGCACTACGTGTATGGATATCAATGCAGTAAGGGCATTCAGTCACATGAGCAATCGCTATGGCAATGAGTTCCTTCTCTTTTCTGGTTAATGCACCTTCTTTCAACACATTACTGTTAAATTCGGAAAATGCATGAAGCTGGTTAGGAACAAGATTTTTCAACTGATTTAGGGATTTTAAATTTTCTTTTTGGTATAAACTGTTAGACATGTAAAGACTTCCTCCCAATGCTTTAATAGGGTATTGTTGATGATTCTCTTCAATATAGTACCCAGTAATGTTGAGATGTACTCCATCACCGTAAAAGTAACCATGTTAACTGCTTCCAGTTACAGAGATCCTTGAATATTTACCATACTTTAGCTAGCATGAATTTAATCATTAGCGCGAACCATATCATCAGGAGGTGTTTTTAATGACAAAAAATTCTTCTGAGAAAAATGGAGAGCAAACAGGTCAACCAAAGCCATTAAGCGGTTCTCATAAAGTGAAAAACAAAAACCACTCTAGACAAAAGAAAAATAGCAGTCATGATATGTAACAAGCTTTTTAAAAAAATTTAACAGCACTGGACTCAGTGCTGTTTTTCATTATCTATGTTTAAGTTGTATTTATTTAGGTTTAGAAAAGACTTGCTTGTAATTAGTGGAATCTACTAAGGCCCTCTCTTCAGCTGGAATACGAACTGAAAGCATAATTAAGTTCAATAGGCTAAAGAAGATCATTGTATAGTATGCTTGAAATAACAATGGAAGGATAAGAATTTCAAGTGCAACAACAATGTAATTGGGGTGGCGGGCATATTTATACGGTCCTCTTCTAATGACTTTTACACCTGGTAAAACGAGAATCTTTGTATTCCAGAAACGTCCAAGCGAAAGCAAGCACCATGCACGCGCTGCTTGTGTTAGAAAAAAAAGAATGAATAGTGGCAGCCAAAGTGGAGAAAGCGTACGATCAAATAAAATGACTTCCGTGATTATACTTAAAAAAAAGCTCACGTGAAGTATAACCATAAATGGATAGTGACTTGCTCCCGCTTCATAGGCTCCCTGCTTAATCATCCATTGCTCGTTTCTTTTCGCAATACGCAGCTCCATTAGTCGTTGAATACACACTATAACCATCATGCTAATAAAAAACATAGTGCTGTCCTCCCTATTTCCATTCAAGTAATAATAGTTCTCCGCTGAATCCTGGACCTAGAGCAGCCATTAGTCCGATCTCGCCTTTTGTACAAGAACCTCTCATGAATTGGTCTAATACATATAAAATAGTCGGAGAAGACATATTGCCATTTTCCTTTAAAATTGACCTTGAGACTTCCGTTTTTTTTTGATCAAATTTAAATGTTTTTTCATAAGCATTCAGGACTTTTTTTCCTCCTGGATGTGCCACAAAATGAGTGATATTTTCTATAGATTTATGATTTCCAAGAAGAAATTCTTCTGCAAATGGACCTAACCAGCTGCTGATAATGATCGGAATATCCTTGGAAAAGATGACATGAAAACCATTATTTTTTACATCCCACCCCATTACCTCTTCCGAATGTGGCATCCACTTTGAAGATGTCGCGGTGATCGAAGGAATTTCTTTTGATGGTTGAAGATCGACCTCGTCTCCTGCTACAAGTGCACAAGCTATACCGTCAGCAAAAAGAGATGCTCCGATTAAGTTACTTTTTGAGTGATCATCATGCTGAAAGGTTAGACTGCATAGCTCAACACAAAGAACTAATACTTTTGCAGCAGGATGTGCAAGGCAAAAGTCGTATGCACGGCTAAGTCCGGACGCTCCTCCAGCACAGCCAAGCCCCCACATTGGCAGCCTCTTAATATTTTCACTAAAAGGGAGATGGTTCATAATCCGTGCATCCATGCTTGGTGTAGATACTCCAGTACTTGAAATAAATATAATCCCATCGACTTCAGAAGGATGAACCTCTTTTGAAAGATAAATTTTGTTACTTAAGCAAGCTTTAATGGCTTCTATACCATAAGCAGTAGCTAGTTCAATATACAAATTATTCCTTTCTTCGAAGCTATGTTGTTGACTGAACCATTCCAACGGAACACAAAAATGTCTTGTGTGTATATCCCCGTTTTGAAAAACCTTTAGAAGACGCTCTATATCTTCAAAAGTATCTTTAAATAATTCCCTTGTTAAACTTGCAGTCTTTTCTTGGCTAAATGTGTAAGGTGGCTGATAGGTACTAACGGAAAGAATTTTAGGCATAATTGTTCCTCCAGTTTCAGAAACAGTATCTTTTTATCATCCTCTCCTATGAATTCCTATTCCATACTTAACTGAGAAAAATGAAAATTTATTTAAAAGGCATTTTAATAATTTGTTTTTGACGAATAATTTATCCATGCAGTAAAAGGATAATTTTTTTCTTCTAATGATAGAAAATGAAAAGGGATCACTCTTGTTTCATATTTTTTTAAGATTTCTTAGTAAGTAAATGCGTCATCAAACCCAGCATAAGCAGCATCTTCTTTAAATGCACCAAAATAGATCTCTTTCGGTCGGGACCAATAGATTGCTCCCAAACACATAGGGCATGGTTCACAGCTTGTATACAGCACACAATTTTCTAATTGAAAACTATTTAACTGTTCGCAGGCTTTTCTTATCGCTTCAATTTCTGCGTAAGCTGTAGGATCATTTTTTTGTTACAGAATTTTGACCAATTCCAATGATTTTTCCTTCATGATCTACAACCATTGCAGCAAACGGTCCTCCGCCATCTTTAATATTGTTAATGGCCAGTTCAATGGTTTTTCGCAAGTAATTTTCATGATTCATGCGTTCCCCTCCTAAAAGATAACGATTTATTCTAAATATCCGTTACTAACTTTTATTTCGATGGGGAAAGATCATGTTCCTTCCCATATTATTGATCAACATAAAAATCCAGGCAGTCTATAGCCTGGATTTTTATATGGTCTATACCGTTTATTCTATGATAGAACATGAGTGGAATGCCTTTTATTTGTTTAAAACAGTGTTAATGTTCTTCCCATAAAATATTTCATCCATTTCTATTTTTACCTTTTCAGTAATATCTTCAATCTCTTTGTGTTCTAATTCATTTTTTGAATAACCAAATAAATAATTATTCAGATCAAATTCTTTTAGTCTGCACTTTGTATGAAAAATATTTTGAGGATAAACATTAACATCAATCATATCGTATAGATCTTTTATTTTATCCGGTATAAAATTTTGAATGGAATGGATATCATGATCAATAAATAATTTTTTTCCGTTAATATCTCTCGTAAACCCTCTTACTCGGTAATCCATTGTCATTATATCAGTATCAAATGAATGGATAAGGTAGTTCAGTGCTTTCAATGGAGAAATTTCTCCGCAAGTTGCTACATCAATATCTGCCCTAAATGTACTGATACCTTCATGTGGGTGATACTCTGGATAAGTATGGACCGTAATATGACTTTTATCGAGCTGAGCAGTCACATTTGAAGGCAAAGGTCCCGGCGACTCATCAAATGATTCTGTTGGGACCTCTACTATAGGTCCTTCTGAAACTAATATAGTTACACTTGCCCCTTGAGGTACATAATCCTGTTTTGCGATATTTAATACATGAGCTCCGATAATATCAGCTACATGCGTTAAAATTTTCGTTAATCTTTCAGCATTATACTGCTCGTCAATATATTCTATGTATGCTTCACGCTCTTTTTTTGTTTTTGTATAACAAATATCATACATATTAAAACTTAATGATTTGGTAAGATTATTAAAGCCGTGCAGTTGAATTCGCTGTTCAGACGTATAGTTCATATAGAGAATCTCCTTTGTTTAAGTGCATGAATAATTAAGATACTCATATGTTACCCCACCTAAGCCTGAATAAAACGAGGTTCTTTTTCCTATAGTTGGTTTGAAATTATTATTAGATCCATTTGGAGTTGCTACTTAGTAATCAAAAGAAAACAAAACATTTAGACATTTTCATTTGATACATTAATATGTAAGCGTATTTTCGAATTTATTTTTTTGTATTGAAGGTTTCATCGATACCGGATCATTAATAATTGATTACTTGCCGTCAGTTTTGCTATTCATTCGTTTCCAGATTTGAAGAAATCCCTAATTTAAGTAATTTTGTAACATGGCAAGCCGGAAGAGCCTTACTAAAATAATAGCCTTGCATTAAGTAGCAGCCTTCCTTGAATAAATAATCAATTTGGTCCTTCGTTTCCACACCTTCAGCAATTACATCATAATCCAACTTTTTGGCCAGGTGGATGATTGTTGAATTAAGCGCTGCTGTGTGGGGTTCGTGTGCCATATTATCAACAAAAGAGCGATCTATTTTTATAGCATCAATTGGAAAATCCTTTATATAACTCAGGGAGGAATAACCAGTTCCAAAATCATCGAGTGATAGTCTTAATCCTAACCTCTTTAATTCGTGTAATTTTTCTATATGCTGTGACTGTATCAGCGTGTGCTCGGTCAATTCAATTTCTAGATAAGTAGGATCCATCCCTGTTTCATCGAGAATTTGCTCAATTGTTGCAACTAATCGAGGATCTTGTATTTGCCTCGTTGAAAAGTTTACAGCCATATTTAACTGATATCCTTTATCCTGCCATTCTCTTTGCTGAGCTGCTGCTCTTTTCAAAGCCCATTCTCCAATTTTTAAAATCACACCTGTTTCTTCCGCAATTGGGATAAACTTATCTGGAGGAATATTACCCCATTTTGAATGATTCCAACGAAGTAATGCTTCTACTCCGCTTATTTTTTTTGTTCTATAGTCAACTTTTGGTTGATAATGTAGATCTAGTTCATTTCTCTCGATTGCTTGATAAAGAGCATTTAATAAATTTGAGCGTTCGATATTTTTTTCCATTAAGATTTTTGTGAAGTAATGATAGGTTCCACCTTGTTCTTTCGCTACATACATCGCTGTATCCGCATTTTGAATAAGCTCGTCTTCATCTTTTGCATCATCAGGAAGCACACTAATTCCAATACTCGCACCTGTATATAGCTCATGCCCACTAATATAGAGCGGTCCATCAAGAATCCGTAAAAAAGTATTTGCTATTTCTCCTAGCTCTGCTGGTTCATTTACATCCTCAACCAAAATGATAAACTCATCTCCACCTAATCTTGCGACCGTTATTTGTTCTGAAACTAGAGAGCGAAATCTCTCTGCAACCTCTGACAATACACGATCTCCAATTGCGTGTCCAAGGGCATCATTGATCAGTTTAAAACGATCAAGATCTAGAAATAAGACACCAATACGACTGTTTTTTTGCACTGAAATCTTTTTGGCTCTTTTCAATTTTTGAATGAGATAGCTGCGGTTTGGAAGCTGTGTAATTAAATCATAATAAGCTTGATTATGAATTTTCCTCTCCATTTGCTTTCGCTCTGTTACATCTCTGAAGGTGACAACGACTCCATTTTGGAAACCGTTGTTTTGAATTGGAGTGGAAACATACTCCACGTCAAATGAGTGACCGTCTTTACGTAAAAACCGCTCAGATACGGAATGAACCTTCTCACCGGATTGTAGTGATCGATGGATAGGAGAGGACATTTTTTCGTAAAGTACGTGATCGCTGTTTAAGTGGGCTATGACCTCATCCTGATGTTTTCCAACTATTTCCTCTACAGCATAGTTAAGCATAGCTGCTGCAATGGGGTTACAAAACGTAATGATTCCATCTTTGTTAAGTCCGTATATCCCTTCACCAGCAGAGTTAAGAATGGACTCGTTTTTCCTGCTTAACAAACGCAAATCTTCATTTATTTGCTCTAATATCTCATTTTTTTCTTTGAGCTCACTCGTTCGATGCTTGATAATTTCTTCAAGTTTCTCTAGATGCACTAGATTATCCAAAACTCCCGCTGTGGCATCTGCAATAGAATGGGAAAGCTGCTGTTCGGATTTCGAATATGTTTTTGGCCTTGTTAAATCGGCAATGACAAGTGTACCCAGCACTTCACCTCGAGAAATTAATGGCAGCACATACATTGATTTTATCCCAAAGCTCTCCACTGCTTTCTTATTCGGTCGTGGATCTAATGTAACATCAGGTATAAGAAGTGGTTTTTTCGTCTTCAAAACATGTGAAAAGATGAGGTCCTTGTTAAAATCAATCTTAACTTCACTATGTACTTTTTTCCAATCCTCTTCCTTCCATTTACTATTAGGAGATAGCTTTTGCAATATTTGACCATTCGTTTGAATATCTATTAAATAGGCTGCTATATTAACATTTTTTAATGCTCTACCAACGTGGTGAAAACTTGTTTCGAGTACTTCTTGAACAGATTTACACCGTGACAATGCTTTCGTTGCATCAAGCAATAGCTGTTTATCTTGAACAAGATTTTTGGTAGCTTCTAAAAGATCAGTATTTCGAATGGCAACTGCAGCCATAAGGGCATAGGATTCAACTGATTCAATCTCTGCTTTTGTTAAATGCAGAGGTGAACTAAAGTCAAATAAAAATATGAGACCATAAAGGGAGTCATCTATTGTGATTGGCATTCCGAAAAGTGATTTTATTTTAAATAATTGAATGGGAACTGGATCTAATCGGTCATCTACAGAAGTATCTGGTATGTATATGCCTTTCCGGGTTTCAATAATCTCTTTAGCGAAAAGGTCTCTTTTTGGATCAACAACCATCTTATCCAGCGTAACACCGTTGAAATTCTCAGGCTTTCCTACGAATCCCCTAAAACAGTTGTCTTCAATCGGTAAATAAACCCCTACCGCATCACACCGAATAATTTCTTCTGAGATCGCCATTACAACCTGTTCCAAAACAGAACGCTTCTCTAATTTCATATGAATCATTTTAGTGATTTCTGCTAATCGCGTATAACGATCATGTAACATAAGCATCCCACCTTTAGCATCAGTGTATTTCAAAAAAGATTAACCATTAAATAGGTTGTTTATCTATGTTGTAAGCTTCTGTTTCAATGTCAATCAAATCAAAATGAAACACCACCTGATCTTTACTCACCTTTGTTCTTTGCTTCATAACCCATCATGTGTAATATATACTGCCCTCTTTATATTTCATCGGAAAATTTTAGATTTTCTTTATCATTTAATGATAGATCTTATTTTAATCGTCAATATAAATGATAGATGAATGGAAAATAAGGTTTATACATAACACAAATAAATATTTTTTATATAAAAAGCAGTCACACTAAAAATAGTGTGACTGTTCATTAAAACTCTCGATTATAGACGGGCTGAAACCACTTAATTCCTTTTTTATTAAATGGCAAACATTTCATGTCCATCAAGAGATGACTTAAATAACCCAAGCTACACGAGTATACAACTCCATTAATAAGAATACTTTGCTCCAACAAAAAGGAGATATAACTAAAGATTAAAATTCCAACAACTGAATGTGTAAGACCTCTATGTGGAAGAAATGTTGCAGCAATCATAAATAGACCGAAAGAAATGATCCACATTTCTCTCCAGTACCACCCGAACGCAATAACGGCCGTACCAGAAAGGAAGATCATAAATCGCTGATTGATTAAAAATCGAGGTACGATAATCATAATGAGTGCAATGGCTGTACCAATCAATTTTGCAATTCCAGAAAAGGTAATTAGGCTATAAACACCTATTATTACACCGATCAAGGCTAAAGTGTACCAAAGCCATTTTCGGTGAAGAGAAATTCGATTTGACAGCTTTCCGTTCGTATCTAAATCTGGTGCTAAACCTGACACACAACCTAATCCTATTAACAATCCAGTTGCAGTAGGTGGAGCATCAACCCAAATAGCAACTCCTAATCCAACACCTGCTCCAGCAAGTGCGTGTGACGTACCTTTCATTCTTTCCATCATCCTTTAACAAAGCAATTATGTCATCCTCTTCAGTATATCGAACATATGATCCTGTGGCTATACAAGAACATAATTTTTGTTAAAAGATCGCAAAATGCAGGATTTAACAGATTATGATTTCATCATAGTCAGAAGGATCCACTCCATTTTCAACGAGTACTTTAGTTTTTAAAAATGAATTTACTGTAGAGGAGGATATGGGATGCTCATTTGAAAGGTTGATTTCGTAAGGCTTTATTACTTCCTCTCCTGCACGAACGATGATCACTTCCTTGAACAATATTTTTTCAAGTTCTTCATCATAAGAAGAAAAATCACTGTCAATGGGTTCCTTTTTAAATGTTGCTATTAAAGTGAGCAAAATGCCACTGATTTCCTGATCAGCTATACCTCCTACTATTTTAATGGATCCATTAATTTGCTCGCCTGGTGAGTAAGAAGGTCGATCAATGATGGTGTCAACCAATACACCATTAATTCCAATGGATGAAACTATTTTTTCAAACATACTTATTCCTCCCTCTATTCAAACTCGTTTGTGTCTTCTTTACAAGAGCAGACTATCATGTATCTTGTGTATATATAGATAAAATGATGATTCTGGACAGAAGCCAATACTTTCAATGGACGCAGTGATGCATAAGTAATCCTATCAGACGAACCTTGAAGGCTTACTTTAATACTATGAGCAGGAATTAGAAGCATATACAAAAGACCGGAAGAATGATGAAAAACCATACAATAAAAAGGTGAATAGTTTGGAATTTTATCACCCTCTCAATTATGAGGGCATGCCCTCATCTCTTAAGAAACAGGGAGTCATGTCAAGAAAATAAAATATTACTGGCTAACATGGTTCTCCTGTTAGGTTTTGTTTTTCTTCTATTTTTAATGCTTAATTATTTTCTATTGTCATACATATAGGTAAAAGAAAAAGAAGAACTCATACTGGAGGAGTCACCCATGCTATGGTTTTTCAGAATATTTGTTTGGGCGATTTTTATTGGGTTAGTCAGCTATGTGTTCGTATTCTGGAAATATGAAGAAAAAGTTAATGATAAGCTTCCAGCAATTCGGAAAATTTGGTATTTGCTTTTTATTTTAGGATCATTGGTTTTTTGGAGTTTTGAACCTGCCAGTATTTTCACACATTGGGTACATTATTTTATTGTTGCAGTGTTTTTCACAATGGTAGATGGATTTGTTTTTTTAAGCTTATATCTGAGGAAATTTGGTGGCGGTGAGCTTGAAGCAGCTACCCAAAAGACTGTTGAACGAAGCCACGAACTTATTAAGGACCATATTGATAAAATAAAAAACGTATTGTTCGTTTTAAATCGATCCGATCAATTTGAAAAATCCTCCACACATTCACAATATTTATCCGGATTACAATCTGTTTTGCAAGCATATGCAGAGCAAGAAAAATTAACGATAGAACTCTTTCCATTTTCGAGTCGAGAAGATCGGAAACAGCTATTAGCGGGAGTTAAAAATCATCAATTGCTGAGGTCCAAGCTCCATCGTGCCGAAATATACTATCATGAGGAGGATCATGCAGCATATTATCCTATTGGGATCTTAACAGGAAAGTATGTAGTAAAAATTACTTCCTCTTCATATGTTTCGGAAGTCGATTGTGCGCTTATTGGGATATTACTTGCGTCCTACGACTGGGCAATGCAAAACGGAATAGGAAAGGCGGTGGAAAACGGTGGATTGGGATCAGATAGAGGAGGTTAAAAACAAAATAAATCAATCCCCATTAAAAGACAGCGAGCACGCAATGAAAGCAAGACTACAGCTGCCGCATATGGGGATAAGTCCTCACACAGAACGTATTATGAAGGAAAATGAACGTCTGTTAAAGGCGTTCGAAAAGAAACAAAAGAGAGGGCGTTTTTTAGGGCTCTTCAGTTAGTTAAGATCTATTTTAAGTCTCTAGCATGTCGCGTGTTCATAATTAATAATTTGGAACACGCGCTCTTTGCTTTTACCGTAATTTCTCTATAATTTATTTTGCGTTTCATTATTTTTCACACAGTCTAAGCGGACGAGCGGAATATTATTTTCACGTGCTTCCTTCTCAACAAAGGAAATAATGGAAGAACCAATAGCATGTCCCATTTTATCAGGAAGAACGGCTAATTGGTGAATATAGTAGGCTAATTCACGATCACTTCCCCATAGATTCTGATCCCACTCATTTTTTTAGTTGTACAATTAAAGGTAGCTATGCTTTCGCCATTTTGATGGACAAGCCGAGTTTCTCCTCTATCTAGTGCTTGCTTAATCCCTTCATCATCCCCATCTATGTAAAAACTCCATTGATCAATTTGTTGATCATACAACCAAATTGCAATTTTTTTATTATGTTGATGAAAATTTTATCTGCGGGAGATTTGGTAAAGTCTAATAGTTTTATCGTTTTTTACCTTATTCCTTATTAAGGTTGTTCCTAATATACTTGTATATCTTCTTTAAAAGAAATACAGAACGTAACAATTTTTTGTCGAAAAAGGTTAATATAGCAGATGATTTGGGTAATCTACTTATAGACTATACTATTTGGAGGTGTGTATCATGAATATGCTGTGGTGGATTATTGTTATTTTATTGGTTTTATGGCTTGCAGGTTTCATTTTTGAAATTGCTGGTGGTCTTATTCATTTAGTTCTTATCGTTGCTGGAATTATCTTAATCTTTCAGCTCATTAGCGGAAGAAGAAAAGCATAGATATACAAAAAACTCAGCCATTTTGGCTGAGTTTTTTGATTTATTCTAGAAACTCCTGTAATGCAGCATTATTGGCAGGCCAATCAAGCTCTAATACAGAGCCGACGCCTTCATAGGATCCATTTGAATATGCATCATCCAGCGGAATGGTAAGTCGTTTAATATCTCCACCACCACTAAGTAAAATTCTGCTCAAAATGGCTATTTGCTCTGAATTGGTCATATTCGTCTGAATATATGGCTGAGCAGCTCCTAAAAGTTTTGGAGCATTCATGACACCACTTATACTTAAGGCATGATCCTTTACTGCCTCAATTACCTGCTGCTGTCGATTAACTCGACCAAAGTCACCCTCCTGATCTGCTCGAAATCTTGCATAGCCAAGAAGTTCTTTTCCATTGAGAGTCTGCTGTCCAGGTTGTAAGCTAACACCAATCTTTTCAGACATCGCTTTTTCCACATCGATTTCGATGCCGTTTGGGGCTAAAGCATCTACCATATTTTCAAAAGCGGAAAAATCAATTAGCATATAATGTTGAACATCCACACCAAAATTTGTTTTAATGGTTTGTCTGAGAAGTTCTGGTCCATTTAAGTAAAAGGCTGTATTTAATTTATAATCTTGATAACCGGGAATTTCAACATAGATATCCCGCATTAATGATACTAGTTTTATCTCATCATCCTGACCATCCCATTGAGCAATCATCATGGTATCGGAGCGAGATTGTTCTTCACCTCTGCTATCAACACCTATTAACAAGACATTTACTTTACCATTGTCAGATGCCACGCCTGAAAAATCATCTTCAAAATTATAGTCTAGTCCCTCAGCATCTGCAGCCATTTGTGTACCAAGCCAGTATTGCGTTCCAGCAAATGCACCAGCAGAAACAATGAGTAATAACAATAGAACAATAAACACTCTGCCTTTACGGACTTTCTTTTTTCTTCGTTGTCTTCTTGTTTCCATAATGCCTCCTGTAAAAGCTAATAAAGATAGTAATAAATCTAATCCTACCTTTCTAGTAGACGAATGTAAACTGCTTCAAGTTTCATTTTTCTACATTTTTTTAATAATACCTTGGAAGAGAGCAAAACGGGTTAAACAAAAAGATGGTACATAACAAAAGAACGTGATAAAATACCGTGACATGAGGGTTTCATCTAGGAGGTAAGGAAAAATGAGTAATTTTGAAAAGGCAACATTTGCTGGAGGCTGCTTCTGGTGTATGGTAAAGCCGTTCGATCAATATGATGGAATTGAGCGTGTAATCTCTGGATATACAGGTGGATCAGTGGAAAATCCTACATATGAACAAGTAAAAGCAGGGAATACTGGTCACCAGGAAGCTGTAGAAATTACATTTGATCCAACAGTTTTTCCGTATGAAAAATTACTTGAGATTTATTGGCAGCAAGTAGATCCAACTGATAATGATGGTCAATTTCAAGATCGCGGTGAGTCTTATCGTGCGAGTATCTTTTATCATTCAGAAGAGCAGCGGCTAAAAGCAGAGCAATCAAAAAAAGCTCTAGCTGACAGCGGACGTTATAAAAAACCAGTCATCACACCTATTGTACCTGCTGCAGCCTTTTATTCAGCAGAGGATTATCACCAGGATTTTTATAAAAAAAGCCCTAAAGAATACAAGGAAGATATCGAGAAATCTGGCCGAATTGAATTTTTATCCTCACATTGGTAAAGCTAAGTATAAAATAAAACAAACCCCATTTGACTAAACAAGTCAAATGGGGTTTGTTTATAGCCATGTATGAATAATAACCCAATCGAAAAGATACCAAAGTCCTAATAATCCCATTAAAGAAGCTAGAGAAAGCACTAAAATACTTCTATTTTCATGGTTTTTTTTCAGCTGCCATACGAGGATAAGTAAACAGATAAGTAATAAGATCAAGCCAGTACCCATAAACTTCCCCCTTTACTGGTTAGATATGCGCTGAAAGAGTGTTACACTCCGCGTTTGTTACCCCATACATAGGTATGAAGCTGTGGGAGAACGCGTACACGATTTAATGCAGCCCGTTCCATTACACGATCAATTAACCATTCATAACGAGAAATTAAATCAGATACAAGTCGTTTGTCGTTTTCTTCATGTACTTGATTATTCCCAGTTTGAACAAAAAAAAGAACATTTGGATAACGTTTATGGATAGACTCTGCAAAATCAAGATCTTCATCATTAAACACGACTACTTTTAGCGAATAATTGTTTGATGGCTGATCCTTTAATCGACTGATAATATCATCTAAAATTTGTAAATTAGGCTTCATTTTTGAGCTTGGGGGCTTTGGAGATAATGTCAAGTCGTCTATTGATAAAAACCAATCCTGCCAAATGCTCCCTTGAGTTTCAAGTGCTACATCGATATTTTGCTCGTGAAGATGCTCGACTAGTTCTCCCATATGACGAATAAGGGCTGGGTTACCACCAGAAATCGTAACATGTGAAAAAGCATCTCCACCTGTCGCCTTAAGCTCGTTAACAATTTCTCGAGCTGTAAGTCTACGAATTTCATCCTTGGCCGAACCGTCCCATGTAAAAGCAGAGTCACACCACGCGCATTGATAATCACAGCCAGCTGTACGAACAAACATGGTTTTCTGACCAATAACCATCCCTTCACCCTGAACGGTTGGTCCAAAGATTTCCATAACGGGAATCATTTTTTCCTTTTTAGTATTCACGAAGAAGTCCTCTCTTTCTTCGGACGATAAACCACATAGCTCGTCGGTGTTTCTCTTAAGAAAACTTGCAGACATGCCGGTTTATTACTTGTTGTATCTAAATACTCTTGTATAATTTCACACATGACTCTCGCCACAATTTCCGTAGTAGGAAAAAAGTTTGAATCTTCATTTGTGAAGTGTTTATCATCGTTTAGTACGCCATGATCAAATCGGTCATGCAACAGCTCTTTAATCGTTTTGAAATTCACAAGGAATCCACTATCATCCAGTTGATCTCCTGCAATAGTGACATTGGCAAAGTAGGTATGACCATGAACCTGCTGGCATTTTCCTGCAGCATCATGAGGAATATAATGAGCAGCTGCAAAATGAAAGTCCTTATTTAACTCATATGAAAAGTTATGAAATGGAGCGGGATAGATTTGCTGAATCATCGTAATCCCTCCCCTTTTTTCATCAAGAACTGTTCCATACCACGTCTGCGAAGTTCACAGGCTGGACATGTACCACAGCCGTCACCCTTAATCCCGTTATAGCAGGTCAGTGTTTTTGTACGGATGTAGTCAAATGCATTAAGCGAGTCAGCAAGTTCCCATGTTTGTTCTTTATCTAGCCACATTAATGGCGTATGAATAACGAAATCTTCTTCCATCGAAAGATTTACGGTTACATTTAACGATTTTATAAAGATATCACGGCAATCTGGATAACCGCTAAAATCAGTCTCACAAACACCTGTAACAAGATGGCGAGCTCCAATTTGTTTAGCTAAAACAGCCGCAAATGACATAAATAATAAATTTCTGCCAGGTACAAATGTAGAAGGTAGTTGACCTTCTTCTTGTATTATAGCTTGGTCTTCCCTTGTTAACGCTGACGGTGCCAATTGATTTAGTAATGACATATCTAAAACGTGATGATTAACCCCTTGATCATTGGCTATTTCTCTGGCACAATTTATTTCTTCTATATGCCGCTGACCGTATTTAAAGGTTACCACTTCAACCTCATCAAAATGTTGTTTTGCCCAAAAAAGACAGGTTGTACTATCCTGGCCACCGCTAAACACGACCAATGCTTTTCTATTTCGTTCCATACAAAAATCTCCTCTCCTTTTTCAGCGAGTCGCCTGCGAAAGAAGTAAGAGTGTTCACGCACATTATAAAAGAAACGTAAAAACAGCATAATGAAAATGCTCCTGTTTAAGTCCCTAGTTTTTTATAGAGGGATGGTCGCGAACCTCTTCTGTTTACAAAAAACAGCATTCTTCTTCTAGCTTATTGTATTGTAGCATATGAATTGTTTTCTGTGGAGTTTGAGTACGAATGTAAGAAGGTTTGAACCTTTCATTTAAATTTTAAAAAAACAAATAATATTTGAATATAATTCCCTATCCGATGACAGAAAAGATGTTTTAGTTCTTTCTTTTCAAAATAATTATTCCGTCAGATAATATTTCTTACAAACATAAAAAACAGCCACCTGAAAGAGTGACTGTTCTTACGTTTAAAACTTACGCGGATTTGGAATAACTTCTATAAGCCGAGTTCCTTCTTCCATATCGCTTCCACAGATTGGACAGGTCGGAGAACCTTCACTATGACTAGAAAAGTTTGATCTCATCCAGCCTTTACACTGTTCTGAAGTACATTCCCATACTGAAGTTTCCTCTTTTACTACTTCTTCTGTTGGTTTACGTTGAAACATGCGCACTTCCCCTTTCATAACCCATATTCCAATCTTTTCACTGACTTATTTGCAGTGGCAAAAAAAATAAATCACCCATTATAAAGAAAGATCAAATACGACTCTCTATAATAAGTGAACCCAACTTATTTTATGCTGCTGAAATCTAAATCTATTGTACCTTTATTTACAGGCAATGTCAAAAATGTTGATAAGTTTAGCTGGGGAAAATCGGTAAGAGAGCAGCAATCCCTCGCTGCTCTCTTACAAAAGTAAAAAATCCTAAGCTTTCGATTCGGAGTTTTTTTCCTGCTCTTCATTAAAATATTGAACTGCGGTTTGAGCCCCTTCATCAATCATTTTATTTTCTTCTGCTTTGTAAGGTTCGATTTGGCTCTCTTTGTTATTTTCTGCCAATGATTGTTTTGCTTGATCAATAAAGGAGTTTAGTTTCGTTTTTGTATTTTCAAAAGCGACCATTGCTTTATCACGATTTTCTTTCTTCTTAAAATAAGCATATCCTGCTGCACCTAAACCTAATAACGCGTATCTTTTCATTCCCATTACCTCCTATATACTTTCATATATACACTTTATATTACCTTATATATAAGGATTAAACGTTATTTTCTATTATTTTTTTCTGCATTGATCATATAATTCGTAGTTGCTACTTAGTTTATATAACGTGCTGTATATTCATATTCCTTTATTAATAGCTATGTTTACTCTCTTTTGATGCGGGAAAATAATCGATAAGGAGGGATTCACCATGAAGAATAAAAAAAATAGTCAAGAGAAATGGATGGACCAGCCAGATGAATACAAAAGTAGCAATGAGAGCATTTTAGATAAATTTGAGGATGAACAAATGACGGATCCAATCCCATTAGAAGAATTAAAGCAGCAAGCTCAGGATGAAAAAAACAAACGTCATACAAAATCCAGTTCATCGTCTGAAAAATACGACCGAAGGAATGAAGGATTGTAAAATTCCATATGGACGTTGTTGGTCAAACGCGTAAACCTGAAACTTTTACTTACAACCTTTAGTGGTAGGGGGGCATCTTAATTTCTCATTATTGTTTTGATCTCTGACAATCGGTTCACTGGGTAAATTCTGTCTATAGTCACTGCATAATTTTTCTTTAATGTGATACAATTAATGGTAGATACCCCGATCAGGCTAAATTCTTAATTAATATGATTTAGACTAAGATCAACAGAATCATTGGAGGTGGCAGCGATGAAAGTTAAGCGTGATCAGATTGATCAAGAGTGGAATGTCGATGCCAAAGAAACCGAAGAAGGAATACGTCAGCTCAGCAGCGGCAATGTTCAAGAATTGCTGGGTAAAGGAATGAAAGAAGATGAAGTACAAGAGCTAACCGAAAGAAATGATGACGGTTGGGAATATGTAGATGAACCTTAATTTATAATGAAAGAGCCCTGCGCTACTATGCAGGGCTCTTTCATTTATTGATCGTGTTTATTGATTTTAGAAGCCAGAAACACCTAAAATCTCCCTTGTAGTAAACGTATTAACTCGACATAAAGGTACCACCATTAATATGAATCATTTGTCCTGTCATATAACTTGAATCCTCAGAAGCTAACAATACGTATGCTGGAGCTAGCTCAGCGGGCTGCCCCGGCCTTTTCATTGGCGTATCTGTACCAAACTTTTCTACCTTGCCTGCTGCAAATGTTGATGGTATTAGTGGTGTCCAGATTGGACCTGGTGCAACAGCATTCACACGGATCCCTCGAGTAATGAGTGATTTTGCAAGGGAACGAGTAAAAGTCGTAATCGCTCCTTTGGTAGCAGAATAATCAATGAGCGTTTCATTTCCAGCATAAGCTGTTACTGAACTGGTATTAATGATTGTACTTCCTTGTTTCAAATGAGGTAATGCAGCTTTAACCATAAAAAACATGGAAAAGATATTTGTTCTGAATGTTTTTTCAAGCTGTTCTGCTGTGATGTCTTCAATTGAGTTCTGGGGGTGCTGTTCAGCTGCATTGTTTACCAGGATATCGAGGGATCCAAGTTCATGTATAGTCGTTGATACTGCATTTTGACAAAACGCTTCACTTCCCACATCACCTGCAATGATGAGACTATTTACCCCATATTGCTCAACTTCATTCTTCGTTTTTTCTGCATCATCATGTTCATCAAGATAAACAATGGCCACATCAGCTCCTTCTTTCGCAAATGCAATTGCCGTTGCTTTTCCAATGCCGCTGTCTCCTCCTGTAATGAGTGCAACCTTCCCTTTTAATTTACTGGATCCCTTATAGTCTGGATTATCATGAATCGGTATTGGCTCCATTCGATCTGTATCTCCTGGTTGTCGAAGTTGGTGCTGTGCTGGTTGTCCGTTCACTTGTCTTTGTTTAAATTCCATCGTAAATTGCTCCTTACTGTCATAGGATTTATTCTATTTTTAAATTTCCCCAACGTATTAAAATAAAACTAGTTTTAGGATAATTATTAAAAAGAAAACAGCTGGAAAAGTATAGGCTCAGCTGTTTTCTATGGTAATAAAAATTTTTTATCATTCCTTAAAAGTGCACAGTAAAACGAACTCCTGTTAATGATGAATAATGATAAAGCCAGTTTTTAACGCATTGACTTTATAGTATGCGAAAGCTGAGGCTGTCGTTTATTCTTAACTCGATTAATGGTAGGAGATCATAATCCAACCCACTCAAAGGTCTTCCCTTTTCTTCTAAAAAAGCTAAATGAGAACAATAAAACTGCAGATGCAATAGGAACAAACAGTAAATATAAAATAGATGGATGCGGTTTGCAAATACCATCTTTATTCCATCTCGTTAATTTTTTACACTTTTAGTGCGGTACAATAAATAACCGCTTATACATATTGTCAACCAAGCAGCTCCTGCAGCAAATCCAGCAACAATATCACTAGGGAAGTGAACCCCTAAATAGATCCTGCTGATTCCAATCAATAAAATAAGCAAGCTTGAAAGAACACCAGTCAAGTAACTTATGGACTTTCGATTTGTCATCATAATAATTACTACACTCAGTGATCCATAAAAAATAATGGATCCCATCGCATGGCCACTCGGAAAACTGTACCCACCCTGTTCTATTAACACTTCTAGGTTAGGACGCTCTCTTGAAAAGACTGATTTCAACAGCCAATTAAACCCTCCTCCTAATAGATTCGTAACAGCGATGAAAACAGCAAGTGCAGCCTGCTTCTTATATAAAAGGACAGTTACTAATACGATTCCGAAAAAGATCAGTATTGAAGAATTGGCTAACGTAGTAATCCAGATCATTAGTATTGTTAATGGTTCACTAATTTGTCCTTGAATTAATTGGATGAATGAATCATCAAAAGCGTGAAGAGCGTTTTCATTTAGTTCTTCTGATAGTTCAATAAATACCCAAACATCTAAAAAGATAATGGATAATGGAATAGCATAATATAGTGCCTTACGCACCTGAAATCTGTTCCATTTCAAGCAAAGCTCTCCTTCCAAATAGAAATTGTATATTTTCTCATCTTTTTAAATTCCCTGTTATCAAAAAATAAAAACCACCCGTTCGCGATTACGCGACTGGTGGCCGTTAACTACACTTTTTCTGTTGAAACGGAAGTGAGGTTTTGTTCTGAAAACGGAGTATTCGTGATCCCTTCACTTGATGGTTTTGTTAATACACAAAGATAATTAGAAAAAGAATTAGTTAATTCTTTTTTTAGCTCTTCACCTTTATCATTTGGACATAAAATCAAAATAGAAGGTCCAGCCCCACTAATGGTGGATCCGTAGGCACCCATTGATCGAGCAATATCTCGCACCTCTGAGAAACTGTGAAGCCATTTTGTTCGGTATGGCTCATGAAATTGGTCTTTTTCCATCATTCTTCCTGCTGTAATCCAATCGTTTGTCAGTATAGCTGCGACCATTACATTTGAAGCTGCACTGGAACATGCTGCTTCTTTATGATGCAATTCTTCGGGCAAAGCGCCTCTTGATAAAATAGTGGAAAGTTCCTCAGAAGGAATCATTAAGACTACACTTAAATCTGGAGAATTGATCGAGACCATATCAAGCTCATGATTGTCAAAACGTGAAACTGTGATACCTCCCAATATAGCAGCAGAAACGTTATCTGGATGACCTTCAATTTCGCTTGCAATTGTTACTTTCTGGTGAGGCGTCATATTTAGAGTTAATAGATGATCCGCAATTTCAATCCCGGCAGCAATTGCTGCAGCACTGCTTCCCATCCCTCTTGCTAAAGGAATAGATGAATGAACGACAAGCTGTGCAGGTAATGCCTTCATTTGAAATCGTTCCTCAATCATGCGAATAGTTGACATAATAAGATTATCGTCGTTTACAGATAAATGCTGATGAGACACATTTTCATAACGGACAGTCCATTTATCCGCTGGCATTACTTTAACTGTCTGATACATATCAATAGCAATGCCAAGAGAATCAAAGCCTGGTCCTAAATTCGCACTTGTAGCAGGGACTTTTACAGAAAAGGGAAGGAACGTCATAGTTTGACGCCCCCTTGTAATTCTTCTCTCAAATTTACAATATTCGCAGGAATACGAATTGGCTCCATTTGAGATACATTAATCGCTGTTTCAGGATCTTTCAATCCATTTCCAGTTAATACAGCCACAACCGTACTTCCTTTAGAAATCAAACCTGCTTCAATTTGCTTTTGTAAACCTGCAATAGAAGCACATGAAGCCGGCTCAGCAAATACTCCCTCGGTTGATGCAAGCATTTGATAGGCAGCTAAAATTTCTTCATCTGTTACTGCTAAGATATGCCCGTCTGATTCATCTAATGCTTTAAGCGCAAGATCCCAGCTTGCTGGATTTCCAATACGAATAGCTGTTGCAACCGTTTCAGGTTTTTTCACAATTTCATTATTTACAATCGGTGCTGCTCCCGCGGCCTGTACGCCTAATAATGTAGGGCGTTCTCCACCGTTTTTTTGCTGATATTCTGAAAAGCCTTTCCAATAAGCAGAGATATTACCCGCGTTCCCAACAGGAAGTGCCAATAGATCCGGAGTTTTTCCTAGCTGATCAATTACTTCAAACGCAGCTGTTTTTTGTCCCTCCAGTCTATAAGGATTAACAGAATTGACAAGTGTTATGTCTTCTTCTTCACTAATTTGACGAACTAGTTCAAGCGCTTCATCAAAGTTCCCTTCAATGGCGACAATATCTGCTCCGTACATTTTTGCTTGGGCAAGTTTGCCAAGAGCAATTCGCCCATCTGGAATGACAACAATCGTTCTGAGTCCTGCTCTTGCTCCATATGCAGCAGCAGCTGCTGAAGTATTTCCTGTGGAAGCGCAAATGATCGCTTTACTGCCTGCTTCTTTTGCTTTAGCGACAGCCATGACCATTCCCCGATCCTTAAATGAACCTGTTGGATTTGCTCCTTCTAGTTTCACATGAAGATCAATTCCCCATTTTTCAGAAAGGTGGACAAGTGGAATAAGCGGCGTATTCCCTTCTAAAAGAGTAACATTTGGTGTATTTTCTGTAACAGGGAGCCACTCTTTGTACTCCTCAATTAATCCATTCCATCTTCTCATGAGCGTTCTCCTCCTTCAACTCGATATTGACTGATAATTTCTTTTACTGACGTGGAAGCTTCAAGCTCCTCAATAATTTCACGATGGTTTTTACGTGATAAACGGTGCGTAATTAAAATTACTTCTGCTTCATCTGTCTGATTTCCAGGCCGTTGAATGATTGAACCAAGACTCGCATGGTGTTTACTGTAGATGGATGTTAGCTCAGAAAAAACGCCAACCTCATCTTTAACTAAAAGGCGATGGAAAAATTGAGCATGTTGCTCTTCTTCACTTTTAATACAGCGTTCATTCATTGGATTATGACTGCGAAGTCCGCTAACTCCAAGGAGAAGGTTACGGCAGGCTGCTAAAATATCTGACACAACCGATGTAGCTGTCGGCATGGAGCCAGCCCCAGGACCATAAAACATCGTCTCTCCAACTGCATCTCCATATACATAAACAGCATTATACTCATTTCGCACTGACGCCAGCGGATGTGACGAGGCTAAAAATACAGGTTCGACTGAAACATCCACGCCTTCCTCATCACGTTCTGCAAAGCCGATCATTTTTACACTGTAGCCGAACTGTTCAGCCAGTTCAAGATCTTTAGAGGTAATATTTGTCATACCGTTCACTGCAACATCCTGAAGGTGGACTTCCATTGAAAAAGCAAGTGATGCCAAAATAGCCATCTTTCTCGCTGCATCCAGCCCTTCCACATCAGATGTTGGATCAGCTTCTGCAAATCCCAGCTCCTGTGCCTTTGTTAAGGCTTCTTCATACGTCCAATTTTCTTCTTTCATTTTAGTTAAAATATAGTTTGTCGTTCCATTTACAATACCCATTATGCCCGAAATCCGATCTGATGCAAGACCATCCTCTAATGTTCGAATAATCGGGATGCCTCCAGCTACACTGGCTTCATAATAAAGATCACACTTATTTTCCTCAGCTAAACGAAGCAATGCATGACCATGAAGTGCCATTACATCCTTGTTTGCAGTAATGACAGGCTTTTTGGAAAGAAGGGCTTGCTCAATTGCATCTCTTGCTTCTTCCATTCCCCCCATTACTTCTACAATTAAATCTACAGATGGATCTTCTATAATATCTGCCATATTTGTCGTCATCAAACTGGCATCAATGGTCGTGTTTCGCTGTTTGTCCAAATCTCTTACAAGTACTTTAGATAATCGAACAGAAACCCCAAGGCGCTGAGTCAGTTCTTTTTCATTTTCACGAAGGATAGTGGCTACTCCGCTACCTACCGTTCCTAATCCTAGCATTCCAATGTTGATTGATTTCTTCGTCATTTGACACCTGCTTCCACCTGCACGTATATGTACTTACATGAAGGACATTTGTTTTTATTATACGGACATTATATCGAGTAATCCCGTGTGTGACAACCCTAATATAGAAATCTATTGAAATTTTGTTATTTCAGTAAAATGAGAACGCTTCCTCTTGATCGTTACGAGTTGAAATAAAAAATCCCTTCTATCTACTGTATTAATTTATATTTCCCAAAAGGTAGAGTATGATAAAAAAGGTAGAATTTATAGTAAGGAGTTTTTGAGATGAAAAAGTTAGCTTCATGGATTATCTCGTATCACAAAAGCTTTTTAGTTCTATGGACAATTATTTTCCTTGCACTTGGTTATTTTGCCATTCATCTTCCTGCGGCTCTAGAAGGGGATGGATTCCATACTGAAGGTGAGTATGAAGAAGTACAACATGAGTTGGTTGAAACATTTGATTTTCCTTCTGATACTCTACTAGTTTTGTTCGAACAGCAAACCAGCCAAGATGATGCTTCCTATGTTCAAGAAATAAGCGATGTTCTTAACGCGATTGATTCCCTGCAGGTTACTTCAGCCATCCAATCACCGCTTGATGATGAAATGCTTCGACAAAATGGAATTGCTTATTCTGTCCTTCATTTTACGGATGAATCTCTTGACCTGGCAGATGTAGTTGCTGAAATTAGAGCGATCACAGATAACTCGTCCGAGATTGAGATTACAGTGACGGGACAACCGGTCATTTCTGAGGATATTAATAAAGCGAGCCAGCAGGATTTAGCACGGGCTGAATTAATTGGGGTTCCAATTGCATTATTGATTCTTCTGTTAGCCTTTGGAACAATTGTATCTGCACTCGTTCCCATTATGATTGGGATTGTCACAGTTGTCTCATCATTTGGAATATTAACGCTTATGGGCGGCTCACTTGATTTATCAATCTTTTTATTAAATGTTGTCCCCATGATTGGACTGGCACTGAGCATCGACTTTGCTTTGCTATTTATCAATCGTTATCGAGAAGAGCTTCGGCAACAAGATAAATCAGGAGCCATTATTACTACGATTGAAACGGCAGGTCGTTCCATTATTTTTTCTGCTATTTGTGTCTTTATTGGTCTTGGTGCAATGATGGTTATCCAAGTCGACATCTTTCAGACCATCGCCATTGGAGGCATGGTTGTTATTGCCATTGCTGTCTTAGCCTCGTTAACATTATTGCCTTCCATTCTTTTTGTGCTTGGACCTAAGCTTAATAAATGGAGAATTATTAAAGTATCAAAAGAGCGGAATGAAAATAGCTGGAGGAGATTCGCCCATCAAGTGATGAAACAACCTGTTATTATCTCATTAGCCGCACTGATCATTTTAGGTATTGGTATTATCCCGGTGAAAGATATGCAACTAGCCATACCTGGAGTTGATGCATTACCAGAATCATTTGATTCAAGGCTTGCCTATGAAAAAATCGAAGATACGTTCCTGACTGAAGGAGGCAGTGAATCCTATATTATTGCCGAGCGCAGCGGTAAGTGGTTAAGTGGCGAGGGTTTAACTGAAATGAAACGTTTGGAGGGATATTTCTCCTCTGAAAAAGCTGTTCGATCTGTTCAAACATTGTTTGGTGCTGGTCAAATTGAAACACCACAGGAATTATTATTTGCTTTAAATCAACCACAAACGGCCGAAGCACTGCAGCCAGCAGTTGACGCGTTTATTCAAGGAGAGAAGCTATTAATACCTGTTACACTAAACCTTGACCCAGATTCAGTTGAAGCTCAGCAGTTAATGAGAGACTGGTCAACAGCAGACTGGGGAGATTCTTCCCTTCATTTTGGTGGTCCTGCAAAATTCAATCAGGAAATTTTCGATGAAATTTATAGTAAGGTTGGCATTAGTATTGGAATCATTTTAATTTCAACCTATCTTATTTTACTAGTTGCTTTCCGTTCTATTCTAATCCCACTAAAAGCGATTATTATGAATGTAATTGGTTTAGCGTCTACTTTTGGTATATTAGTCTGGCTTTTTCAAGGAGGTCATTTTGGATTAACGGAAACAGATATTGCGCTTGTCCTTCCCGTTCTTGTGTTTAGTTTAGTTTTTGGATTAAGCATGGATTATGAGGTCTTTTTAATCTCAAGAATTCAAGAATATTATGAAAAAACAGGTGATAACCATTACGCGACTGTTGAAGGTCTCGCTTCTACCAGTAAAATAATTACTTCTGCAGCGTTAATCATGATTGCGATTACTGGCGCTTTTGCTTTTACTGGTGTAATGCCCGTTAAACAAATTGGCATTGGGATTGCCTTAGCGATTCTGATTGATGCCACCATTATTCGTTTGCTTCTTGTACCAAGCTTGATGAAACTATTTGGCAGCTGGAATTGGTGGCTGCCCTTTGGACTTCATAAGAAAAAGAAGCCAAGCTGGCTGCAGCATTAGAAAAAAGCATGATTCAGCGCGTTGAATCATGCTTTTGTTTAACCATGACTCGCTTGGGACCTCCCTACTATGTTTTTTTATCCATCTTAAATTGATTATAAGTACTGTAAATTTAGTAAAAGGTAGGATTTATAAAATTATAAAAGCGCTGAAATTGATCAGCGCTTTTAAAGGATGAAGGTTTAGCCAATTGCCTGAAGGCCCGCTTCATTTAACAGATTCACCGGCTTATTATAAAATGAGGGTGGAAAAGTAATCGATTTACCCAAGCTCTTCAATAGTCATCTGATTTTGTATAACGACAGACATTGTATTGATTGCTTGCGTTACATCTACTTTAGAAATTGCTTACGCACCCACTATACGTCCCGTCTATTCTTCGCAAATCACTTTTAGCGTGGCTTCCTCATTTGCAGGCATAAATTCAGGACGGTATTTATCAGATATTTTGCTGGAATTCACTTTTAAATCGAAAATTGAGGCACCATTTTCTGTTATTCTTGTAGAGGCTAAGTTGTATCCGTACATATAAAGACCTGATGTGCCTTGAGTTCCCATGTAGCGTACCTTTGGATCAATGAGATTTATTGCTGCGAGTGTTCCCATTCGAACCGCATTAGTTGCCAACGGAATATACGCATGCTGTTTAGCGGGATTAAAATAGATCGCACAGCTGTCACCTGCAGCAAACACATTTTTACCACTTGTCCTCATATTCGTCCATAATGATCGCTCAATTAGGTAGCATATTGCCCCTTCCTTTAAATAAATCCGTATTGGGACGTGAGCCAATACATAGGATCACAAGGTCTGCATCATATACCTGCTCATTAGTCACAACTTTGGTTACCTTCCCATTGTCACCTTCAAATTTCTTCACCATCTCATTAAGAGCTAGATTTATCCCACGCTTGTTTAGTTCAGCTTCTATAATGTTCGTAAACTCTTCATCAAGGTAGCGATTCAAAATTCGTTTTTCACTATCAATAAACGTCACATTTTTGCCAAAAAGAGTTGAACGCTTCACAAGCTCGTTTCCAATATACCCTGCACCTATAACTGCTATTTTAGATGCTCGTTTTGCTTTTTGAATAACCGTTTGAGCATGAGCATAATTCATACAAAGAATAATATTATCAACTTCAAAACCTTCAAATTTCGGAATTACTGCCCATGAACCTGTTGTCATTATTAGCTTATCATAGGAATCTTGAAGGATATTTCCAATGGAAAGGTTCTTAGCTGTAATAAGCTGATTTCCCGTATCAATTACTGTCACTTCCCATGATTCATATTCAACTTAACACCTTGAGCAGTTATTTCTTCTGGTGGACTGTAAAACAGTCCGTTAAAATTATCGATTACACCACCTACATAAAGGGCAATACCACAAGAAAGGAAAAAGACATTGTCAGATTTTTCATACTCGGTGATCGTAGCTTCAGGATAGAGCTTTGCCATATTTTTAACTGCTGCTGTACCTGCATGTGTGCATCCTACTACTGCGATTGTCATCTTGTCATTCCTCCAAATAGTTTGTTTGTGAAATCATTTACTAACTTAATCGTAGGATGCTACAAAGCTATTCCTACGCCAAATATTTTGTGAAATATTTCACAAAATATTTTTTGATTCTATTGCCTATATTTATAGCTCCAATGCTTTAATCTTTGACTTTACCCCTAAAATGGTTTCTGTCATATTGAAACGATACCAACATACGTTTCAAAACATATAGAATCGCAGTAAAAGATATATTTGATCTCTTAGTTCTCCTTTTGCTTGTCAAAAGGTTCAAAAGAAACCATAGATAAGATAGGAAAATTAGATTTAAATGAAATGATCCTTTGTTTACTCTCTCTTGTCCTTTTTGTTTTCGCGTTGTATCCCCCATTATCCAGAACGATTAAAAACCGTTCACCGTTTTTTATTTCATACCCAATTCCAGTTACCCAGTGATAATGATAGAAAAAAGCTTGATCATGGAACCACCTATACCGAAACCATTTATCAAATTTAATGGCTACAGGTCTCATTTGATCAATTTCCGTTGCATACATTTTCCACATCTCATTCCTGGGTATCTGTTTGGATTCTCCAAAACGGCGTAGAGTACGAATTAGTTGCCATGTGAAAAGTCCGATCCACGTTGCATGACTAGTTAAATAGATTTCTCGTATCCTTTCGGCATGGTCTGTCGATATATTGTCTTTAAAAGCAGTCCAGTAATGTAGGATTGTTGCAATGGTTGTTGGACCGCATGCTGATCGCTTTGCACGTTCTGTAAGCATAGCATTATATTGAGTAAACGGCTCTACATTCTGTATTAATCCTTTATTTTTTTTCATCATATTTTGTTCTCCAATCATTGTAATTTTTATTTGAGGAACAAACTTAACAAGTAGCACAGAGACCATATTTATGGGAAAATAATAATGGCAAATGAAAGAAGTAGTTAATCGAAAGAAGGATGTGTGTCTTATTGGTAAAAACAATCAATATAATTGCAACACTAGCAGTCCTTATTATACTGAATACTGCAACAATGCTCGTTTTTGACAAAGTATTTTCAGAAGTTTTGTTTATTGATGTTGCAGCACTGGTCGGCCTATTAGGAATTGTTGTGGTAAGATTCTTTATAGTCCCGAGCAATTTAGCAAAGGCTAAAATGTTGTCTGATAGTACCAGCAGTTTTGAAACCGTAAATTTACAGCCGGAGAAAAAGATCATCTACCCATCTCTTATTTATTTTACATGTTTAGGATATACAGCCGCATTTCTCCTTATTACCATCATAGCCTATCAAGAGTATTTTCTGACGTGATAAAAAACCTTTTCTTATTGAGAAGGTTTTTATCATGCAAAAAAAAATAATCAAAAATTCTTTTCAATTCAGAGAATACATTAAGCCCATCCTTAAGAAGCTGGAAGTTTAATTGTAAACGATGTACCCTTTCCTTGTTCGCTTGATACATTAATGATGCCATTCATTCCTTTTATAATACTAAAAGATACCATCATTCCGAGTCCGGTTCCCTTTTCCTTTGTTGTAAAATATGGCTCCCCTAAACGATTGATCTGTTCTTCAGACATGCCTTTTCCTTGGTCCCGTATACCAATATCTATACTGTTATTTGTACAGCTAATATTGATACGGAGTTGTCCTCCGTTAGACATTGACTCTATTCCATTTTTTAAAATGTTAATTATGCATTGCTGGAACTTCTTCGCATCGCCAAGAATCATGTGTTTTTCACAATTTAATTCAGTTACGCTTATTTTTACATTGTTCATATTGGCTAAAGGAGTAATCACATTAACCGAATGATGAACTTCTTCTAACACACTTAATTTCTCATTTTTTTCTAACGCTGGTTTTGCAAACATTAAATAATCATTTATGATTTCAGCAGCACGGTCAAGCTCTTGTATAGCTGTCTCTATATATTTATTTTTCATATGAGAAGAAACGCTTTCTAAAGCAGAAAGCTGCATAAATCCCCTGCTTACAGTGAGAGGATTTCGAACCTCATGCGATATGCTTGCTGCGAGATGACTGACAATTTCAAGCTTATCTGCCTTCATAAGTTTTTGTAACACGTCGAAGTTAGTTCTTATAACTTCCCACAACACAGTAATCATAACCATTCCTAGTACATTAATCACGATATATTCTATCTGGGTGGTTATTGCCATTGATAATGTAAATATCTGACTTGCTAAATACATAGTTAAAATTGTTAAAATTAAAATAATAGCACTGCTGAAGGTTACTTTTTTCTTTAAAGACATCTTTAAAAAACTTCTAGATAAAAAAATTAATAAAATCAGCAATAAAGTATACGTGATAAGGATGACATAAAATCCATCTCCACCCATTGGATAGCGAACAAATAAAATTAGAGCTAGCAAAGAGAATCCCAGTTTATATCCACCATATAATGCACCTAAAATAAATGGAATTCCCCTCAGATCCCAAAGAAAATGAGTGTCAAAAGCTACAGGAAATAACATACATAGTAAAACAGAGATAACAGGGAAAATTGCAAAAACCCAGCCCTTTATTTCTTTGAAACGATATACATATCTCAGCAGGTATATGGTTTGCAGTAGAAATAAAGGTAAAATAATTAGTAAAAAATTCACAAGGAGATTCATTGTTACGAGGTCCATGGCTTCACCTCATTTTCAATTTGATATTAAACCATTTATTTCAATAATAACTAATGTATTGAAATTATACCAGATTCAATTAATTTTATTTTGGTTATTCAGCATTAGCGTCTTGTACGAGGACAACGACTGAATTCCTTAGAATGTATAAAAGGCAAAGGAGCAGACTTTTGCCATGAACAGAACTTGTCGATGCAATTATCTTATTAACATAATAGAATGAGGTGAAGAATGGTCAATGAGTGAATCGATCGGGATACAAAATGAGCACTTGGCTCCATTACCGAAAAAACCAAACAGTGTATCAACCCAGACTGACCGATCTGACAAAAAAATGAATCACCTTGCATTTAGAGGATCTGTTCAGGAATTGACAGAGAAAATTATAACCATTATCAATTAATTGGATCGAACTTCTAATAAAAAGGAGAAAGAACATTATATTCACGTTGTCTTTCCTACTAAACTATTACGATTCAGGGATGATGTAGAATTTTTGTTTGATAAAAATTCGACTGTGATTCATTTTCGTTCTGTATCGAGAGTTGGATATACAGATTTTAATGCCAACCGTAAGAGATGGAACGGATATCAGAAACTTATGAGGAGATGATGTAACATGGAAAGATGCCAACTTGTCGTGATTGGTAAGGTTCAGCAGGAATGACTGTTGCATCCGGCGCTGCAAGCCTTGGAGCAAAAAAACAGCACTTATAGAAAAAAAGATATTCTTGGTGGATGGTGATTGTTTTCATTATGGATGTGTACCTTCAAAGGTATTGATTGATGCAGCTGGAAGAGTCGATGCCATGAAAACAGCTACAGCTTTGTTTGGATATATCATCTTTCAGGAGAAGGAGATTTTAACAAGGTTAAAGAGCATATAAAATCTGCGCAATCCCTCATTCAAAAGTATGATAGGACGGAACGCTTCACAGAAATGGGTGCGGCTATTTATGCGTGTGCAGCATCATTTCAATCCCCAAATAAAATAAAGATTGGTTTAAATGACGTTATTTACGCTGAAAAAGTTGTCATCTCAACTGGATCCTCTCCTGTAATTCCCAATATTAATGGACTTGATTAAGTACCATATGTAACTCTTGTAGGATTATTATTTATTTTAGTGACACTGGATATTTAATGGCATTTTTCTTCATTTTGTTTTTTTGCCTCTTCGCTCGTTTTCCAGTGAAAAATTTCAAGAAGCTCAGATGCTTCCATTACAATTAATAAAGCAATGTCTTTTTCATGATGTGGAGCATCCCGAGTTCTTTAGTTTTAAAAATGACACAGTACATATGTTCGTGTTAAGATAAAAATGGTGATGGAAATGAAATTAATTCGATGGACATATTCAGGGCGCGGAAGAATTCGAGCTTATTTTGATGTATTTCCATTTTCAACTGTGGTACTGCGAAGAATAAGAAATTTTTATTTTGTCGAGTACGTACTCTGGGAGAAAGCAGACCCGATTGTTCACTCAAACGATCTTGAAGTTATGGAAAAACTTATAAATGATGAACTGAAGGTATTGGATGAATACCTTACTAGAAAAACAAAGCGATAGAGTGATGTAAGGATCGTGACAAATCAATTCAAGCCCTATACAATAACAGTGAACAACTAGACATTTAAACGCAACTGATTTGTCGAAATTTTGTATTGTTTATGACAGGAGATGAATGAATGAAAACAAAAATTCAAAAAATAGTGGCACCCGCCAGCATGACTTTTACACTTTTAGCAGCTCCCTTTGCCATTCCAACAGCAAATGCAGCACTTACTTCACCACAGAATTATGTAGCACTTGGTGATTCAGTTGCTGCAGGTGTGACACCTTATCAATCGATGGATGCCGGATACACGGATATTATTGCGCATAAATTGGCACAGGAAGACTTGCTAATTCATTTTTCAAAAGACTTTGCTGTTCCAGGATTCTCAACAACAAATATATTGGAGCTATTAGAAAATGAACAGGTTAGACAAGGCATTGAACAAGCAACTCTAATCACCTTATCAGCAGGTGCTAACGATGTATTAGGACTTGTCAGACAGGACGCTGCAGGTCAATCTGTCAGCTTTGAGCAGCTCCCAGCAGACTTTGCACTCAATCAAATGAGAATTCAATATGGTCAAATTCTAGATGAGATCACTTCCATTAATCCAACTGCAAGTTTATATACAATGGGATATTTCTTTCCATACCCAAATGTACTGGATACGCAAAAAGATGGTGTTACAAAGATGCTTAATACCGTTAATGAAATTATCAAAAAGGAATCAATCAAGAGAGGTATTCCGTTTATTCCAGTTTCCGAAGCCTTTGGAGTTGATGCCATCAACTATCTTCCAAACCCTACAAATGTTCATCCAAACCAAGCTGGTTATGTAGCCATAGCAAATGCGTTCTTTAATGAGGTTGAACCGGATCTATCTGTGACAGAAGCAGATATTCCTCCAAACCCTGGTATTTCTCCATTTTTAGCGCAATTTATGCCTAGGGGAGACAGATAGTCTGGAAGAGAGTTTGGAAACAAGGGGATCCGAAGAGCTGATAGCAGAGATTCAATCAATGGAGCAGCACTTGACCCTGTTCCTATTCCTTCATTACGCTATGCACAGCAGGCAATGGAATAATTTCCTTGCTAGGAATCGAATTATAATTGATAATACATTTTATTCCATCAGTTGTCTTGCTATATTGATTTCTCCTTTCACTAGTTCCAGGATACGAACAACAGGATAAAAAAGCCAGGATCAACATATTGATCCCGGCTTTTCGACTTATTCTTTATCGGGTTGATCATCCCAGCATTCTGCATTCTTAAGGTTTGGTATATTTCGTTGATAAAAAACAGGATCGAGCCCTTGACGCCTCTGTTTGCGATAATCATCTAGAACTTTAAAGGCTATTGGGGAAAGTAAACAGATGGCAGTAAGGTTGATAAGAGCCATAATTGCCATTGAGACGTCTGCTAAGTTCCACACAATATCAAGGCTTTGCACAGAACCAAAGTACACCATACCCAAAACGATTACTCGATAAATATTTAAGGCAATAGGATTGTATTTAATAAATTCGATGTTCGTTTGACCGTAATAGTAGTTACCTACAATGGAAGTAAACGCGAAAAGAAAAATGGCTATGCTTACAAAGGTCCCGGCCCATCCTCCAACATGAGATGTGAGAGCATCTTGAGTAAGTTGAATACCACTATGACCATTGAGGTACTCACCAGACATAATCACAATTAAAGCGGTCGCTGTACAAATAACCAGCGTATCTACAAATACCCCTAGTGCTTGAATAAGACCTTTTTTAACAGGATGTGAAACGCCAGCTGTTGCCGCAGCATTTGGTGCACTACCCATACCTGCTTCATTAGAGAAAAGACCGCGTTTAATTCCATTCATCATCGCGGCTCCAATTCCACCTGATACCACTTCATTGAATCCAAACGCATTACTGAAAATAAGACCTAGCATTGGAAAAACAAGATTTAAATTCGTAACTAACACATAAAGAGCAAGCAGAATATATAAAATGGCCATTATCGGGACGATTACCATTGAAACATTTGCCACTCTTTTTACACCACCGAAAATAATGGCTGCTGTTAATACAACAAGTACCCAGCCAACAATTGAACGATCCCAGCCAAATGAGCTTTTCAATGCAAGGGAGATTGTATTGGATTGGACAGAATTAAACACGAGACCAAATGTAATAGAAATAATTATAGCAAATAGAATTCCCATCCATCTTGCATTTAATCCTTTTTCCATGTAATAAGCAGGGCCACCACGGAATCCATCCTTATCCTTCACTTTATAAACTTGTGCAAGCGTCGATTCAACGAAAGCTGAAGCGGCACCAACAAGTGCAATAATCCACATCCAAAAAACTGCCCCAGGGCCTCCTAAGGCAATTGCAGTAGCTACACCAGCTAAGTTACCTGTACCTACACGAGAGGCTGTTGATATCATAAAGGCTTGTAATGACGATATCCCACGTTTGCCATCTGCAGAAATTGTCGCTTTGTCTCCGAGAATGCGAAACATTTCTTTTATAAATTTTATTTGGACAAATTGACTGCGAATTGTAAAGTATAAGCCAATTCCTACGAGAGCTGCAATTAATACATATCCCCATAATACAGCATTAATTTCTGAAGCAATACTGTTCATAATGTCCACAAAATAAATAGTCTGATGATACTTCAAACCAAAACCCTCCTGTTGTATTCTCTTGATGTTTTTTCTTGATAGAGAATGAAAAACAGAGAAAGTGTATTCTCTCTGTTTTTAAAATATCTCTATTTTAGACTTCTTTAAATAAATTCTGAAGGATCCGATTCGCTAACCCAAGCATCTACCACCTGGCCAAATTCTGACTCATCTACAGCAAATGAACCGTTGGAGTAGCGATCATTTGGCCTGTACGCCGACACATCTACTTTAATTCGATCTCCCTTTGCACTAAGTATTTCAATCATAGATTTCTTATCAACTATTGAAAACAGCTTTACCACACGATGAGGATTTTTCTTAAGTTCTCGAAGCATGATAAGCCCTCGCTTCGCTCGACCGCTTAACTCAAATTCTGATACAGCCATCTTTTTTACTGCTCCCCGTTGTGTTACAAGGAAAAGCTGACCGTCAGGCTCTGAAGTAATCCCACTGACGACGGTATCTCCTTCTTTTAGGTTAATTCCTTTAACCCCGGCAGCACGTGGACCAACGACACTAACCTCTTCTTCTATAAATCGAAGTCCATAACCGAAAGAAGTCGCAAGCAAAAGCTCTTTTGATCCATCAGTTATAAGGATGTCAATCAGTTCATCATCATCTTTTAAGTTTAAGGCCACTAATGCTCTTGAATATCGCTGTGCCTTATACTGTAATAATTCGGTTTTCTTCACCATTCCATTTTTTGTGATAAAAACAATGAACTGATTCTCGAGGAATTCTTTCACATGCAATGCTTTTACCAGTTGTTCATCTCGATCGAGAGAGACTAGGCTCGCTATATGCTGACCTAAATCTTTCCATCGAATGTCCGGTAATTCATGTATTGGCGCGAATATATAATTCCCTTTATTAGTGAAAAGTAGTAATACATCCGTAGTGTTGACATCCAATTTTACAAGCAAACGATCTGATTCTTTCATCGCAAAATCTTGTCCATTAGACGCTGCGTACGAACGCTGGCTTGTACGTTTAACGTACCCATCCTTTGTTACAGTCACAATAACGTCTTCACTTGCAACCAATACTTCCATGTTAATTTTTATTTCCTCAATCTGATCTTCGATAATGGAACGACGAGGATCTTTGTATTGTTTTTGAACGGCGCGCAACTCTTTTTTAATGACAGAGAGCAGTTTTTGTTCACTCGCTAAAATAGATTGAAGCTCAGCGATTTGTGTTTTCAATTCATCAGTTTCCTTTTGTAGTGCTGTTATATCCGTATTCGTTAAACGATAAAGCTGCAAGGAAACTATAGCTTCTGCCTGTGGTTCTGTGAAATCAAAACGAGCCTGTATATTTGACTTTGCATCTTTCTTATCACGTGAAGCACGGATTGTTTCAATGACTTCATCTAGAACGGATAGAGCTTTCATTAACCCTTCTACAATATGCTGGCGATCTTGTGCTCTTTTAAGATCAAACGTTGTACGATTGACAACCACTTCCTTTTGATGCCCAATGTAGGCATCAAGCAAATCACCGAGACCCATTAATCTTGGACGTTTACGGTGAATGGCAACCATATTAAAATTATAAGTAATTTGCAAGTCGGTATTTTTATATAAAAAATTAAGAACACCATTAGCATCCGCTTCTTTTTTCAACTCGACGACCACACGTAAGCCTGTGCGGTCTGTTTCATCTCTTACTTCCGAGATTCCCTCAACTTTTCGTTCCGCACGATATTCATCCATTTTTTTAACTAGGTTTGCTTTATTCACTTCATATGGAATTTCTGTTATAACGAGCTGCTGTCGGCCTCCGCGCAGGTCTTCAATTGTCACCTTGCCTCGGATGACAATTTTCCCTTTCCCTTTTTCATAGGCGCTACGTATGCCATCGACCCCTTGAATAGTACCTCCAGTAGGAAAATCCGGTCCTTTAATAACCGTCATTAGTTCATCTACCGTACATTCAGGTTTTTCCATACGCATGATAGTAGCATCAATGACTTCTCCAATTTGATGAGGCGGAATTTCAGTTGCGTAACCAGCTGAAATCCCCGTCGAACCGTTTACCAGTAAATTGGGATAGCGCGCTGGTAGGACCGTCGGTTCTTCCGACGTGTCATCAAAGTTTGGAATGAATTCTACTGTTTTTTTATCAATATCCCTAAGTAATTCTCCAGAAATAGCTGAAAGACGCGCCTCTGTATAACGCATTGCTGCAGGTGGATCTCCGTCAACACTGCCATTATTACCATGCATTTCAATGAGCATGTTTCTAACTTTCCAATCCTGACTCATTCGTACCATTGCATCATAAACGGAAGAATCTCCATGAGGATGGTAGTTACCAATAACATTACCAACCGTTTTCGCTGACTTTCTAAAGCCTTTTTCCTGCGTGTTCCCTTCAAAGTGCATCGCATATAAGATACGTCTTTGTACCGGTTTTAATCCGTCTCGTGCATCAGGAAGCGCACGCTCTTGGATAATATATTTACTGTATCGTCCAAATCTATCTCCTAAAACCTCCTCCAAAGGAAGGTCCTGGAAGCGTTCTGTTGTACTCATATTAATCCTCCTCTGAAACCATGATCTGATCGTTGTCTAAGATATTTAAGTTTTCGTCCATGCCAAAAGCAACATTATTTTCAATCCATTTTCGGCGTGGTTCTACTTTATCTCCCATTAGCGTCGTGATGCGGCGCTCAGCTCTTGCACCGTCATCGATCCGCACTCGAATCAGCGTTCTTGTTTCAGGGTTCATTGTCGTATCCCATAGCTGGTCGGCATTCATCTCTCCAAGACCTTTATATCGTTGCAAAATTGAACCTTTTCCTACTTTTTTCACAACAGCGGATAGATCTTCATCTGTCCATGCATATTCAACTACTTCTTTTTTTCCGCTTCCTTTACTCACTTTATATAAAGGAGGAAGTGCAATATATACCCGCCCACCTTCGAGGAGAGGTTTCATATATCGGTAAAAGAAGGTTAACAGCAGGACTTGAATATGTGCTCCATCTGTATCGGCATCAGTCATGATGACGATTTTATCATACTGTACATCCCCTATTTCAAAATCAGCACCAACTCCAGCACCGATGGCATGAATAATTGTGTTTATTTCCTCGTTTTTAAAAATATCAGCGAGCTTTGCTTTTTCAGTGTTAATGACTTTTCCCCGTAGAGGCAGAACTGCCTGGAACTTTCTGTCTCGACCTTGTTTAGCAGATCCCCCCGCAGAATCACCCTCAACAAGATACAGCTCATTGCGCGCAGCATTACGTGATTGAGCTGGTGTTAGCTTACCCGATAAAATTGTATCTGATTTTTTTCGTTTCTTTCCATTTCTTGCATCTTCCCTCGCTTTTCGAGCAGCCTCCCTCGCTTGTGCAGCTCGAATTGATTTTTTAATTAGGAGCGAACTGGTTTCGGGATTTTCTTCTAAAAAATAAAGAAGCTGTGAGGCTACAACACTATCAACTGCGGAACGTGCCTCACTTGTTCCAAGCTTTCCTTTAGTTTGACCTTCAAACTGAAGAATGGCTTCAGGTATACGAACAGAGATAACACTCGCAAAGCCTTCACGTATGTCGGCACCTTCTAGATTTTTATCTTTTTCCCTCAACAAACTCACTTTACGAGCATATTCATTAAAAACTCTTGTAACGGCTGTTTTAGCTCCCACTTCATGGGTTCCGCCATCCTTTGTACGAACATTGTTTACAAAGGACAAAATAGTTTCAGAGTAGCCATCATTGAATTGAAATGCAAGTTCAACCTCGATTCCATCCTGTTCACCTTCAAAAGACACAACAGGATGCAACACGTCTTTCTCTTCATTTAAATAATTTACAAACGCTTCAATACCTGTTTCATATTGAAAGACGTCCTTTTGATCATTCCGATCATCGATCATTTCTATTTTTAGTCCTTTTAATAAAAAAGCACTTTCTCTAAGTCTTTCACAAAGCGTGCCGTAATTGTATTGGGTCACACTGAAGATCGTTGGATCCGGTTTAAAATGTACAGTGGTACCAGATATTTTGGTTTTTCCTATTTTCTCTAACGTTGTAACAGGCTTTCCACCCTTTTCAAACCGCTGCTGGTGGATGACCCCATCCCGATAAATGGTGACCGTAAGCCATTCTGAAAGCGCATTGACTACGGAAGCACCTACACCGTGTAAGCCTCCGCTCGTTTTGTACCCGCCTTGACCAAACTTACCTCCAGCATGCAAAACCGTTAGGATTACTTCTGGCGTTGGCTTTCCTGAACTATGCATACCCGTTGGCATTCCACGGCCATAATCCTGTACACTAACACTATGATCTTTATGAAGCGTTATTTGTATGGTATCTCCAAAGCCTCCAAGCGCTTCATCAACTGCATTATCAACAATCTCATATACTAAGTGATGCAGCCCTCGTGCATCGGTTGAACCTATATACATACCAGGGCGTTTTCTGACCGCCTCCAGTCCTTCTAGTACCTGTATGGAATCATCATTGTATTCCATTGTGACCGTTTTTTTTGACACAAACATTCCCCTTTCAAAGCGCACAAAAACAAACAAACGTTCGTTCAATTGATTGTACCATATCTTCTCGAATCTCCAACCATATTCTATAACCATTTGAACTGTCATTTCAAATGTCTTTTTTATGGATGATCAAATTGGCATCTACATAGGCATTAAATTTGACTCCTAACGATTTGATCCGTTCTTATATGCATACTACATTGATCATAAGCATTTCTTTATGAAAAATCCATGTTTATTATATAATCCATTAAATATTGCTATCGATTCACATCATTTTTATTCTGATAATGGTATTGAAATAGAATCACTCACTCTTTCCCACAATAGAAAAAGCTTGACCTAAGTAGGCCAAGCTTTTTCTATTTTGTTATTGCATGCTCTACTTTTATACAACGATCCATAATAACCGTTCGGCCCTGATCTTTGAGAGCAGAGAATACCTTTTCATCAACTACACCAAGCTGTGTCCAAAAAATAGGAATGTCAGTTTGTAAATATTCAGCTGCCAATTCAGGTAAAAATTCTGATCTTCGGAATACATTAACAATGTCAATAGGTCCTTCCACATCTTGAAGTGATGCAACCGCTTTTTTCCCAAGTGCCTCACTAATTGTTGGATTGACAGGAATAATCTCATAACCGGCATCCTGCATCGCTTTACTTACCCCGTAAGAGGTTCTTGTTGGATTATCACTCAAGCCTACAACAGCAATACGCTTAGCTTTTTTTAATATTTTGCTTATCTCTTCTCTTGAAGGATTTTCAATCATTCCCTGACACTCCTTATAAAAAGAATATTATACCGACGACCTTTATTCCTTTAGTAATCCTTTTGATTCTAGAAATTCTCTTGCAACATCTGCGTAATCTTCACCATCAATATCGACTTTTGAATTCATTGCTTGCATATCTTCTTCTGTAATTTGACCTGAGAGCCCATTAATTATTTCTTCAAGCTCAGGGTACGTATCAAGAACCTCTTGACGAACGAGAGGGACAGCATCATAGCTAGGAAAGAATCCAAGATCGTCTTCTGTTGTCTGTAAATTAAAACGTTCAATCCTGCCTTCTGTTGTAAACGCAGGGATCACATCAACCTGGCCATTTTGCACTGCTTCATACATAATATTAGCATCAAAGCTTTCTGTTTCCGCAAAATCAAATCCATATGCTTCTACAAACTCATCATAACCATCGCCTTGGCGCTCATAAAATGCATGAGGTGCACCAAATGAAAGATCGGCTGAAACCTGTGCAATATCTGAATAGGTCGCTGCTTCAAAATTAGCTTTTTCAGAAAATGCTAACGTATACTCGTTGGCAAAACCGAGCGGTTCAAGCCATTTAACATTATATTCTTCTGCGTAGCCTGTTCGTACTCTCTCTAAGATACTTTCACTCGATTCGCCTTCCTCGGCTTCTTTCTCCAAAACATGTTCTAGCCCAGTTCCAGTATATTCTACATAGACATCGATTTCTCCATTTTGAAGTGCGGGTGTTAAAATGGATACTTCTCCAAGCCCCTCTTTCAATTCTACTTCATAATCCGAATAGCTCTCAATATATTGCTCCAATATATGTGGCAAAATGTACTGCTCGGTCCATGGTTTCCCCGAAACAATAATCGGGGCAGACTCATCTCGTACGTCGTCTCCACTATTACATGCAGCAAGGAGCAAGGATGCTGCAATTGTCCCACTAACTATTCCTTTATTAAATTTCATACGCTGTTCCTCTTTCATTTTTTAATTTAATGAGATCAATTAACAAATCTAGCTTTTTATTTACTCTTCTATTAAATTATTGGACACTAGAAACTCATATGCAACAGCTTTATAGTCAGCTCCGTCCAGGTCAACCTTCGCATTCATTGTTTGCATATCTTGCTCAGTAATTTGACCAGCAAGACGATTTATTACTTCTTCAAGTTCAGGATATTCTTCCAGTATTTCATTCCGGACAATTGGAACTGCATCATATTTCGGAAAAAAGCCTAGATCATCTTCTGTTACTTGTAAATTAAATCTTTCGATCCGGCCATCAGTTGTGAAAGCAGGAATTAAGTCCACCTGTCCGCTGCGTAAGGCTTCGTACATTATACTTGCATCAAAGCTTTCTGCAGAAATAAAGTCAAATCCGTATACTGCTGCAATGGCATCATAGCCATCTGTTTCACGTTCATAAAAAGAATGGGGAGCCCCAAAAACGAGTTGGTTTGATATCACTGCCAATTCTGAGTATGTTTCAGCTTCGAAATCTGCATCTTCAGCATAAGCCATTGTGTAACTATTTGCGAAACCAAGAGGCTCCAGCCAAGAAATATCGTACTCTTCTTCAGCATATCCTTTTCTAACACGTTCAAGAATACTTTCACTTGATTCTCCCGGCTCTGCTTTTTCATTCAAAACCGCTTCCAGTCCAGTACCTGTATACTCAACGTAAACATCAATATCTCCATTTTGCATTGCTGGTGTTAAAATGGATACCTCACCTAATCCATCCTTCAGCTCTACCTCATAATCTGAATGCTCCTCAATGTATAGCTCAAGAATATGGGGAAGGATATATTGCTCCGTCCAAGGTTTTCCTCCAACAATTATCGGATCATTTCCTGAGGCAGTAGATGATCCGCATGCTCCTAATATAAGGCTTAATCCAAATATTCCTGTTAAACCTATACCTTTCAAAGCCATCAAATCCCCCCGCTACATTTTATTTAGATTTCAATCCTTTTGGTGTTGTCTTCTTTTCAAGCAGCTTTAAAAGAAAATCGAAAGATAAAGCTAGCAATGCAACTGGAATTGCACCAGCGAGCACTAAATTATTATTAAACGATTGGAGACCGCGCCAAATAACGTCACCCAAGCCTCCCGCTCCGACAAAAGTCGCCAGAGTTGCCACGCCAACTGTTAATACAGTAGCCGTTCGGATACCTGCCATTAAAAAAGGTAAGGATAGTGGAAGTTCAATTTTAAATAAAATTTGGCGTTCCGTCATGCCCATACCGCGACCTGCTTCAATGACAGCCTGGTCAACACCTGTGATCCCTGTATATGTATTACGTAAAATGGGGAGAAGTGCGTATATAACCAATGCAATTAATGCTGTTTCTGTACCAATACCAACAAGCGGTACGAGAAAACCGAACAGCGCTAAGCTAGGAATTGTTTGAAAGATTGCTGTAATGCCAATATAAAACTCTGCTACCTTTTGTTTTCTAGAAATATAAATACCAAGAGGAAGTGAAATAATAATAGCAAGAAAAATCGCTACAAATGATAAATATAAATGTTCGATCGTTCGGTCAATAATGAGATCCTGACGAAGAACAACCGTCTCCCAAAAAGTTTGCACTACTTCCATCCATTAAGCCCCCTTTCCCAATCCGGCTAATTCACTTAATAGGACATCTTTTTGAACAAGACCTATTCTGCTGCCATTTATATCTTTAACCAATATCGTTCCTACTTTTGACGTTAACATGACCTCCGCTGCTTCTTTTAATGAAGCAGAATCAGCAACTGCAGGCAATTGTTCGTTATACGGCCCTTGTATCGTAGCCATTATTGACTTAATAGATTGAGACGAGGAATTTGAGAGATTTAAAGTTGCACGAATCCGATCTTCTCCAATAAATGATCGTACAAATTCATTTGCAGGGTTTTCAACTAACTCCTGTGGAGAAGCTGTTTGTTCAATTACACCATCTCTCATTACAACGATTTTATCAGCTAGTTTCAGTGCCTCATCCATGTCATGTGTGACAAAAACAATCGTCTTTTTTATCGTTCTCTGCAGCTCCTTTAATTCTTCCTGAAGCTGCTCACGGCTGATTGGATCTAAAGCACTGAATGGTTCATCCATCAAAATAATGGGAGGCTCTCCTGCCAGTGCTCGAACCACACCAACACGCTGCTGCTGTCCACCGCTAAGCTCTAAAGGATATCTTTTCTTGAAAATACTAGGTTCAAGTCCGACAAGCTTTAAAAGTTGCTCAACTTTTTCTTCGTATTCAGATTTTTTAAATCCTTTTAATTTGGGTATTAATGAAACATTTTCTTCAATTGTCATATGGGGGAACAAACCAATACGTTGAATCACATAACCGATATTGCGACGTAGCTCAACCTCTTTTTTAGATGAAATATCTTCACCGTCAATCGTGATTTGACCTGAAGTTAGGTTAATTAATTTATTGATCATTTTCATTGTTGTCGTTTTCCCACAGCCGCTCGGGCCAATCAAGGCAACAAGCTGACCTTCTTCAATATGCAAATCAATTCCTTTGATGGCTTCAGTCCCATCATCAAAGGTTTTCTTTACGTTTTTAAACGTGATCATTCTTTCACCACCTAATGTTTTAATAATAATAAATTCCCTAACCAGATATGTATAAACCTTTTTTGTTACATTCCTGTAAAAAAAGACAAGAAGCTTTGTCTCTTCTTATCGTTATTTCTCTCTATTTATATTTTATTAACCACTGTTCAACCATGATTGCCACTACTGTTCCAGTAATAAGTCCATTCGATAATACGGAACTTATATCTACAGGAAGTTCAGCGTAAGCACCTCATGGCACAAACATAAGGCCGACACCTGTCATCCATGAAACGCCTATAACGGTTAATCCGCGCTCTTGATTCTTTTCTTTCTGCCATTCATAAAAAGCTAGACGAACCATTTTTGTAAAGATGACAAATGTTACAGCATAAGCAACTGCAGGAGGAAGCATAGCAATTGTATTGATGATACTCGGAAAAAGACTAATTGCTGCAATAAGCAGGCAGCCTAGAAAAAAAGGTTTTTTTGATGGAGTATTTGTCGCAACAACAAAGCCAGTCGCACCAGCAATGGGAACCGGACCTATTGCTGCTTCGATTCCACTAAAAAATGTATTAAAGCCTGCAGCAACACCAGCTTGCTTAAATCTTCCTTGTGGACTTTGATCAAAATGTTTTTTCATGGCAGCCTCCATTACCCGGATCGAAGCCACCATATTTGCAGTGAGTAAAAAGGTAATAAAAAGGGCTGTAATCATTACTCTAGCCTTAAAAACAGGGGGACCAAATGCAAACCAGTCTGGAAATGAGATGTTCCCGCTTGCTTTAATAGGGGTCCCGAAGCTAACCCAAGCCCAGCAAATACTAACCACCCGATCGCAAAAGCCATTACAATGGAATAATGCTGGACCCACTTCACCTGATGGTTTCCTAACCAGAAGGTAAATATAATCGTGATTAAGCTTCCGAAGATCACAGGAATCTGGACAACACCAATATCATGATCAAAACCTGTAATACCATTAAAAAAAGGACCGCTCAGCTGAAATATAAGCAGCATTAAATAGGTAAATGTAATAGTAGGGGTAAAAAGTATGGTAATTTTATTCAAAACTCCCGTAAGCGCTAACAACAAAAAGATTATCCCACTAATCAGAAGACCGGATTTTAAGACCTTCAACGTATCGGCCGCTGTTTCATATGTAACACCGATAAAGGTTGCATAGATAATAAAAACGCCCCACCATAAACCAGCTGGACTTTCATTAATTGGTAGACGATGCCCGAAAAGAACTTGAACGATTCCAGCCATTCCTAGTACAAACATGGTCCTTTGTACAAATCCAGCTGTTTCTATAGCATCTAATTGAAACAGTGCAGCATTGGCGATTGGAGTTGCAATGGAGCCTGCTATGATAAAGATCATCCATTGAAATGAACTAAAGATCATTTTCATTGTGCCGCGCTCCTTCTTCCATTTTTATCACATTGTAGCAGAATTACCGAAAAAGAATTCCTTTCCGATCTATTCATGATAAAATAGAAAAAAAGCAGCTGGTTTTACTATTAATATTATTTAAATTGGTAATTATCTATCTATTTGTACAACAAAAGGAGCTTAACCATGATATTTGTAATCATACTTTTACTAGCCTATTTAATCGGGTCAATACCATCAGGACTCTGGATTGGAAAAGCTTTTTACAAAAAAGACATTCGAAACTTTGGCAGTGGCAACTTAGGTGCAACTAATACCTTTCGTGTACTTGGTTTTAAGGCAGGTAGCATCGTGACAGCGATGGATATTTTAAAAGGTACAGCGGCCACTCTTCTTCCATTGGCATTTGATTATAGTAGTCCATGGCTTTTGGGAGGTGTCATTGCGGTAGTTGGTCATATGTTCCCTATTTTTGCAGGGTTTAGAGGAGGAAAAGCAGTAGCAACTTCTGCTGGTGTGGTGCTTGGATATGAACCACTGCTATTCATTTTAGTCGTACTTGTTTTTCTAATAACGTTATATTTTTCAAAATATGTTTCATTATCATCAATCGTAGCTTCAATTTTTGCGATTTTCTATAGTCTTTTTACAAGCGATATTCCATTTATGATTGTAATCGGGGTGCTTGCCCTGTTTGTTATCATTCGTCATCGTACTAATATTGACCGGATTCGCAAAAAAACAGAGCCTAAAATAAAATGGATGGGCTAAAAAAATCCGCAGCAGAAGGTGAACTTCGTTGCGGATTTTTTATTAATAGTTTGACTTCAAATAGGCAATAGTGTCTTGTAGTGAAATTGGTTTGCTGTAAAAAGGACCCTGTGCTTCCTCACATCCGACCATTGATAAATAGGCAAGCTGTTCTTCACTTTTTACTCCATCCGCAACAACACTTAACGACATCGATTTTGCAATTGAAACTAGTCCATTAATGATTCTTTTAGCTGGGATGTTTTCCGGAACTCCTTTTAATAAATGCTGATCAATCTTAATCGCATGAAGCTGAAGATCCTTCATATTGTTAAGAGAAGCATATCCAGTACCAAAATCATCTAATACAAGCTGTGCGCCTAGCTTCCGAAGCTGATTAAATGTATCAATTAAAAAGTCCATTTCCTCACTTTTTAAACTTTCGGACATTTCAAATCTTATCTTTGAAGGTGGATATTGATTTTTCAACAGCTGTTGATGAAGTGTTTCGACCATTTGATGATCGTAGCATTGTTCAATCATTAAATTTATTGCTAAGTCCATTTTATACCCCTGATCATGAAGAAGCTTTGCTTTTTCAATGCTTTTTTCTATGATATACCGCCCAATCTCCTGAGCAAGATGGGTTTCCTTAGCAAGTGTCCTCAGTTCAATAGATGGAATCACTCCTTCAGACTTATGATGCCAGTGAAGAATTGCTTCTACTGCTGTGACCTTATCAGTTTGAAGTGAATGGATTGGGATAAAATGAATTTTAAGCTGATTATTTTGTATTGCATGTCGAAGGTCTTTTTCAAGTGCCCGTCTTCTAATAATATTTGCATTAAATGAATGATCAAACATCGTCGCTTGATTACGCCCTTTATTTTTAGACTCATAAAGCGCCATGTCAGCATGTTGAACAACCATATTAAAATCTTCTCCATGAGAAGGTGACAAAGCAAGACCAATACTAGGAGAAATCGATAGACTTTGCCCACCTATTTCAAAGGGTTTTTCAAAAGAAGTTAGGATAGCATGGCCAGCCTCAATAAGAGATTCACTATTAGTATCCGGTAAAATTGAAATAAACTCATCTCCTCCAAGACGACCAACACATGCTCTATCAACAATAGATGCTGACAATCGACTTGCAACCTCCTTTAGGACCTCATCGCCAACTCCGTGTCCCAATGTATCATTTATTTTCTTAAAATGATCAAGATCCATAAAGATAATTCCTAACTCTCCTTGATTGTTCCTAAGTAATTGGAACTCATGAAATCTTTGCTCAACCCCTAGTCTATTTGATAACGAGGTTAAAGGGTCTACCTTCGCAACTAAGGATAGCTCTCTCTGCTGCTCTTGAACCTCCCGAAAGGCAGACGATAATCTTCCAGTCATTTTTTTAAAATTTCGGATTAAATATTGGATATCTGCCAGTTCACTTTGCGGCCACAGAATATGTTGTCCATCCTGCACTCTATCAGGAAGATCCTGAGTAATAGAGACGAGCTGATCCATTGGTCGAAGAATCAATTTGCTCAAATAATTGGATAGGAAAATCGTTAAAGCCATTGTGATGACAATCAGCATTAGCCGATAAAGCTGTTCGAGTAGAAACTCATCTTTAAACGGCTTAGTCGATACAGATACTGCAATAGTCCAAGGAAGCTGGTCCGGGCTTGCTGTCACAACGTGAGACGATTGTTCCCAGGATAATATTTTTGATAATGTGTGATCTTCCCTCCACAAAAATGAAGCGGATTGATGAGTAGGCAAAGATTGGACAATTGCAGCATATTTGCTCATTGATATTTCATTATCAGGCACGAAAAGCCAGTTTCCAGATTGGTCTAAGAGATTTAAGTCATCAACTGTATGATTATCTGAAGTGAATTCCTCCCATTCACTCAAATCAACACTGATCGCTACAAATAGAGGACTTTGATTCACCAGGATAGCAGGTCGATAAATTGGAATTGTCATATAAATGAAAGGTCGATTTGTTTTTGAATCAAAATGAAAAGATGAGTAGCCGATCTCTCCTCGTTTAAGTGGAGGTAATATCGTGTTCTCAGTCAATTTCTCTCGATTTTCGGGGAAACCGTATAAAAAATCATTATTTTGATTTATTAAAACAATTTCTTGTACTCCATGCACAGATTGTTGCAATGTACTGAGATAACGAACAGCCTCTTCTTCGGTTAATGATTCATCATATAGAATATTGCCTTGAATGGCCGTTATTCTGGTAATCTCATCTAGCCAATGTTCGAGTTCGTATTCAAATGAGACATAACCATTTTCAGCTTGATCCCCCATACGTTCTAGCGTTTGGTTAAAATCTAATCTGCTCTCGTATGTAAACCAAAGAAGAGTAGGGATTAATAAAAATGATAAAATTGTGTTAAATAAAATAACATCCAATTTTATTTTTCTATGTTCTTTTTTAATAAAGAAATATCCGATTGTGATTAGAATAATATTTACAATCAGCATATTAAAGACACCGTTTACAATAAATTTTAATGCCACAACCATCGAGTCAACAAAAGAGACCTCAAGTATAAAATAATAGCTTAAAAACACAAAAGGAATTCCTATGATAAGCCAGTAAATCATGTCCGTTAAAATTAAAGAGCCACGTTTTCGTTTATATAATGCTGAAACAATGAGAAATTCCAATAATATGGCTATTGAACCAAAAAAATGTCCCCACTCAAAGTAAGAAGATATAGCAAATATAATTGAATGAATTAATGCAATTCGAAAGCCGGTAAGCCTATAGAGAGTAAAGGTAAAGATTGAGCCAATAATTAATTCGAAACCAAAAAAGACTGGAATGTAAACAAAGCTGGCAGCAGTGCTTGCCATTAAAATAACATAAGTAATCCATTTTGAAAGCTGTAATTGATTCATTAAATTGCACCTGCATTCTCTAAGATGTTGTATGAAAACGTCAATCAGGAACAGCCTATCTATTCTCTCTACTAACAAGAATACTTCATTACTTTTAACCTATCAATATGTATTATTCTAATAGGAAAAAAGATTTAAAAAAGCTGATACATTATGTTTCTTCGTGTTAGAAACATAATGTATCAGCGAAAGAGGTATCCTCAAACGAAAATAGTTGGAACTGCAAAGATCAAGGACTGCCGTGCAGCTATTATCCCAACAGATCTTCATCTAACACCTACACTATATAGACAATTAAAGTGATGGTAAGGGTTAGTGCTTCTTTAATGCGTTATAAACTATATTAGATTGAATATACTTTTTTATGAATATGCTTACTATAATAAAAAAGTTTATTCACAGAAATAATTTCTCTTCAATTTACCTACTTTCAAGCTTCATTTTTTCCATTTTAGTCAATTTACATTATAATAAGCTTATCCTGTTCTATAAAGAAAGGAGAGAGCGAGTTGAACATTAATTTATCTAAAGAAGCTCAGGAATGGTTTCAACAAGAAATGCAGGTAAAGAAGGGTGACCACGTTCGCTTTTTCGTACGATATGGAGGTTCTAGCCCAATTCAGGATGGTTTTTCCCTTGGAGTAACTAAAGATGAACCCATTGATGCCGCCATCACTTTAGAAGAAAATGGGATAGTATTTTATATTGAGGACAAGGACGTCTGGTATTTTGATGGCCATGATCTTAACGTTAGCTATAGTGAAAAATATAATGGCCCTCAGTATGACTATTCAAAAAATGAACAGCAGTAGATTTACTGCTGTTCATTTTTTTGTTTGGATCTGCTACAAAAAGGTTGTATTCATTTCGGTCGATTAAATTAGGCGATTCTATATTCGTATTATTTGTTAAATAAGGGCATCCCATGGTCTTGATCAAACAAAAAAGACAAATGCCCTGCCCACTCGTCTCTAGTCCAAACTTGTTTTGCCTCATCCTTGATATGTTCCATTGCAACCAACGCTTCTTTACCGCATTCGTCCATCCCTATCGTTAAAGCAGTGGCAGTAATCATATGTAGAAATGAATATAGTTCATCATACGGAATTTCCGCTTCCTTATACCATATTTGCAGCGTATCAGAGATCTTTTCTCTTAAAAGTAATTGATAGGATAAGAGATCCATTGACTGTTTCTCCTTTATATAAAATGATTATCTAGACTGATTTAAATTAAAACGACTGATGTGATCATTCCGTCCCTCATCTATTAATATTCGATATTGAAGTTCACCTAGAAGGTCAAAGTGAGAATATCCGTCTTTTCTAATATGTATCCATTCTCTTTTTAAGTCGTATTTCATACCCCAACGAACAAGTTTTTCTATTTCTTTTGCTCCTACTTTCGTTACCGTATTATAATGAGGAAAACGATCATCCCGCCAGTAATGGGTTAAAAAAGCAATATTGCCCTGATCAATTGATTGCTTCCAATCGTTAATTTCCACTCTTCGAATTCCAAAAGCCATCTATTTTATCCGCCTTATCTTCTTAGAATGTCTTCACATCTGTTTTTTATTTTTCTCACAAGCTTCATGCCATGCAGGAAAATATTTTCGAACTGAAATTGGGCGAAACGTATCTTTTTTAACACAAACATGCTTTGATAAACCCGTAGCAGCAATCGTACAATCCTCTTTGACGATTTCATAGCCATAATTGGTTCGCAAGCCATCGTAAAAATCCATCCACGTTTTTACCGTAATGGTTTCACCATAACGAACAGCATTTTTATAAGAAACTTGTATATCCATTACAGGTGCCAGAATCCCCTGATCTTCCATTTCTGTATAACGGAATCCTAAAGATTCAATTAATGAGGTACGCCCGATTTCCATCCAAATTAAATAATTTGCATGGTAAACAACCCCCATTTGATCCGTTTCTGCATAGCGAACTTGTACAGGTATTTCAGCAATCATCATGTCTAATCCTTCATCCTTTCGGTTCTTTTTTCCAGTTTACCATAAGTAGAAGCACATACACACCTGTAAGCTTTTACTCTTATCCTTATGAAAATTGAGAGCATTCTGTCACATCTTGACAGAATGCTCTCAATTATTTATTTTGTTGTTGCCCGGCCCAGCGTTTTTCTAATTTTTCTTCAATTCTATTCATTGTCACCTGATCTTTTAAGATGGTTACACGATTTTCTGCTACAAGCTCTTGAAAGGTTTTTCCTTTGTTTCGCATATGTTTTCACCTCCATTCTTTAGTATGTGTCGTTTTTCGAATTTTCATACTTTTGATAAAAGGACTATATTTAAAAGTTTTAATATCCATACAAAAACCCTACTCTGAGAAATCAGAGCAGGGTTTAGGGTTAGACGACCATAAAACATTATACAGTTAGCTTATCACGTAATACCATACGCAGAATTCCACCATGACGATAGTAATCAACCTCTACATCAGAATCAAAACGTGCAAGCACATCAAATTCTTTCGTATGACCATTTTCGTCAGTAGCAGTAACAGTCAATATATCACGAGGTTTAACACCTTCAGCAATATTTACACTAATTGTTTCTTTTCCTGTAAGACCTAGTGTTTCAGCATTATCGCCTTTTTTGAACTGTAAAGGCAATACGCCCATCATAACAAGGTTTGAACGGTGAATTCGCTCATAACTTTCAGCAATTACTGTTTTAATCCCAAGAAGATTCGTGCCTTTTGCAGCCCAGTCACGAGAAGATCCCATTCCATAATCCTTACCTGCAAGAACAACAAGACCTGTATCATCAGCTTGATACTTCATACAAGCATCATAAATGGACAATACTTCTCCAGTTGGCCAGTAAGTAGTATAACCACCTTCTGTTCCTGGTGCAATTTGGTTACGGATTCGAATATTCGCAAACGTTCCGCGCATCATTACTTCATGATTACCACGTCGTGAACCGTATGAGTTGAAATCACGAATTTCTACGTTATTTTCACGCAGATAGCGGCCTGCAGGCGTATCTTTTCCAATTGCTCCTGCCGGAGAAATATGATCAGTTGTAACTGAATCACCAAATCTGCCAACTATACGAAGGCCTTGCAGTGATTGAATATCCGCAGGTTTTGGTGTTAAACCTTCAAAGAATGGAGGGTTTTGGATATACGTAGAATCGTCAGAGAATGAATACAACGGTTCATCACTCGTTTGAATCGCATTCCAACGCTCGTTGTCATCAAACACACGCTCATATTCTTCTCGGAACAGCTCAGGTGTCACAGTACTCTTAACTGCTGCCTTAACCTCTTCTGTAGTTGGCCAGATGTCTTTGAAGAACACATCATTACCGTTTTTATCTTTACCAATCGGATCGCTTTGAAGATCGATATCAACCGTTCCTGCCAGTGCATACGCTACAACAAGTGGTGGAGAAGCCAAGTAGTTTGCACGCACTAACGGATGGATGCGTCCTTCAAAATTACGATTTCCTGAAAGAACGGAAGATACTAACAGATCACTTTCTGATATTGTCTTTTCAATTTCAGGCAGCAATGGACCGGAGTTACCTATACATGTAGTACATCCGTATCCAACAAGATCAAATCCAAGTGTTGCCAATGGCTCTAATAGATCTGCATCACGAAGGTATCCAGAAACTACCTTTGATCCAGGTGCAAGTGATGTTTTAACGTAGGCAGGTACTTTCATACCAAGTTCGACCGCTTTTTGTGCAACAAGTCCTGCGCCAAGCATAACATAAGGATTTGATGTGTTTGTACAGCTTGTAATCGCAGCAATAGCAATTGCACCGGTTTTCATTGGAACGCTGTCACCATTTTCAAATTCAATGACTGCTTCCTTATTTACTTCCGTTACTTCAAGTCCAAAGCCTTGAACTCCTTCTGGAGCTGTTAGCGTTTTGTGGAAAGAATCCTTCATTTGAGAAAGAGGAATTAAATCCTGAGGACGCTTAGGCCCAGATAAATTTGGTTCAATAGTAGATAAATCTAGTTCTACCACATCTGTATAGGTTGGATCTTCGTTTTTCGGTGTGAAGAACATGTCGTTATGTTTTAAGTAAGCTTCGACTATGTTAATCGCTTCTTCTTTACGGCCAGTTAATCTCATATAATCCAGAGATTCATCGTCAACCGGGAAAAATCCGCATGTTGCACCATATTCAGGTGCCATATTGGCAATTGTTGCACGGTCTGCAAGCGGAAGCGTTGAAACTCCTTCTCCAAAGAACTCGACAAATTTACCAACTACACCTTTTTGACGCAATACTTGTGTCACTTTAAGTGCAAGGTCAGTTGCTGTTGTTCCATTTGGAAGCTCACTTGTTAAACGAACACCAATTACTTCAGGAATTGGGAAATAAGAAGGCTGTCCAAGCATTCCTGCTTCTGCTTCAATTCCTCCAACACCCCAGCCTAAAACACCAATACCATTAATCATGGTAGTGTGGGAATCAGTTCCAACAAGTGTATCCGGGAATGTTTCCGTTTCACCAGCCTCATTTTCAACCGCATGCACAACGTTTGCAAGGTACTCAAGGTTAACCTGGTGAACAATTCCAGTCGCTGGAGGTACTGCACGATAGTTGTCTACTGCTTTTTGGGCCCAGCTTAAGAACTGATAACGCTCAGCATTACGTTCGAATTCCAACTCCATATTTACGCGAAGAGAATCCGCTGTTCCATATTTATCTACTTGTACAGAGTGATCGATAACAAGGTCAACTGGAATTTCAGGATTAATCTTATCAGGGTTGCCACCCATATCTGCCATCGCTTTGCGTAGTGAAGCTAGATCTACTACTGCAGGTACACCAGTGAAATCCTGCAGGATGACGCGGGATGGCTTAAATGGTACTTCTGCATCCTTTACATCTTTAGATCCCCAATTCGCAAGATTTTTCACGTGGTCTTCTGTAATCACACGACCGTCATATTGACGCAGCACAGATTCCAGCAGCACACGTATTGAGTATGGAAGCTTTGAGATTTTTGTTAGTCCCTTTTCTTCAAGGGCTTTTAATTCGTAGTAATGATAGCGTTTACCTTCAAGCTCAAAAGATTTCTTTGCTTGAAAAAAATCTTGGTTGGCCATCTTTGTTCCCCCTTCATTGATCGAACTTGTGACTTAGAAAAGCTAACTAATTATGTATTAAACTTTTCGCACAATTCCATCTTAATACAATATTCAACATAAGTAAATATCAATAAAGTTATGTTCAATGATAAGTTATACTTATCATATTTCGGGTTTACGATTATTATTTACTCGAAAACAGCGAATTAAGAATCATTCTCAATTATACAACGAGCTTAATTTTGATTTCTTTACTATTCTAAAAAAATAATATACATTTTCAAAGGGAACATTTCTGTGTTCTGTTTCTTTTAACAAAATGACTATGTATAAGATGATTATTAATTTTGGCATTTTGTTGTTTGGAGCGTATAAGTGAGACTCCTGCTTGGAAAAACGAGTCAAAGGGAGACTCCACAGGTACAAAGCGACAAGTTGCGTCGGACCGCCCGCGGAAAGCGAACGCCTGAAGCGGAAATCAACAGGCAAAATTAATAGAGCCATCAAAATAAACATTTTCAGATTAAACATAGGTACCATGAAATAAAAAATTGACACAATAAACATTCTCGGTTATTTTTGTTAGGTTATAAATCGAAATGAGCAATTTGTGTTTGATAACGTTATCAAAAATCTATTGTTTAACGGAAACATTTCTATATGAAGCTCCCAATTTTATTACAGATAAATATTCTATGATTCCTATATAGAAAATAACTAATACAAGAAAATTCTATAACAATTTTTGTTCTGCTTATTATTTTTCACCCAATAAACTAGAAATAAACCCAATGAGTTACAACTGGGTAGTATATAAAGTTTCGAATCAACGTCCTTTACTCATTGAAAATAAATCAAAAAAGGCTAACCGCTTAAGCGATTAACCTCAATTATAAATAGAAGTACAATTCATCTTCTTCCTAAACTAGCACCATGACAGAAATCGAATGACAACATTAAATATAGAAAAATCCCCTAACACTCCTTGTTACGTACCAGACACCTTAACCTCTTTTAGAAATTGATGGATCGAACTATCGATCATTGGGGTGTTAATGAGCGGCTGTTCATTTCGAACAAGCAGAGTAGCTTTATTTATCCATTTAATTAGGTTTTCATTTTCTGGCTGACCCGGCAGGAATTCGACTCCATAGCTATAATAAGTTGATTCTTCGGTGCTTCGTACAATTCTTCCCAGCATTGTAAATGTTTGATTCAAAATAGTCCATTTACATGAAATAATGACGTCATCTCGAACTGGCAGATGTAGGGTTGCAGAAAAACGAAGTCCTCCTGCAGATAGATCTTCAAGGACAACGCGCAATCCTCCCATAGATGTCTTTTTCCCTTTAATTTGATCAATAGACATATTTGCAATAAGTGGCTTTGGAAAAATAAGACGATAAAAAGAACGTTTTTCATCTCTTTTAGGAGCTATTCTTGTTTTTTGCAGTTGAACGAAGCCAAAGGACATTAATTCTTTAAACTCGTTTTCCGGTATTGGTTTGCAAAACAGATAGCCCTGAATATAACGACACTTTTGATGAACTAATACATCTAATTGATCGGTCGTCTCAACTCCTTCAGCAACTACTTCAATATCGATCTGCTTGCATATTTGAATAATTGAATTGGTGATCACTGCTTTTTTTTCATCAGTCTCTATATCCTGTATAAACGATTGATCAATTTTAAGAAAATCTACCGGTAAATCCTTTAAATGCGTCAGTGAAGAATAACCTGTACCAAAATCGTCTAGCGCTATACGAATTCCTGCTTTACGCAGATCCTGAAGAATAACGAGGACTGAATCAATATCTGTAATCAGAGAACTTTCAGTAATTTCTATTTCTATAGATGATGGTTTTAAATTATAAGAAGCAAGTGTTTTCAGTATATAACCAGTAAAGTTACTGCGCAAAAATCTCTGTGGTGATACGTTTATGGCAATGGGCACTATAGAAATACGTTCATTTTTCCATTGTTGAATTTGACGGCATACCGTATGGAGTACCCAGTCCCCGAGTTCCATAATTAATCCGGTTTCTTCTGCAATGGGAATAAATTCGGAAGGAGCAACCGTTCCCCAAAGTGGATGCTGCCAGCGAATGAGCGCTTCTGCTCCGACTATTTGATTCGTTTTAATATCAATCCTTGGCTGGTAGTATACTTCAAATTCTTTATCTTGCAGTGCTTTTCTCATATCTTGTTCCAGTGTATAAGCTTTATAGGCGGCTGCATTTAAGTTATTTGTGAATATTTGGAAGGATTGTCCGCCATCCTTTCCTCTTGAAAGAGCGATCTGTGCATTTCTTAAAAGCTCCTCTTTCGTTTCACCATCCATTGGGTAAGTGCTTGCCCCGATGGTTGCTGATGAGAATAGCTCATATTCGTCAATTTTGAATGCATTTGTAAAGCATTCCAGCATCTGTTCAGCAAACTCTTTGGACTGCTCAACAGATGAAATATCACGATTTAATAGGATAAAACTTTTTTCACCATATTTGGACACAAATACATTCACATGTCCTAATGCACGTAAACGCTCAGCAGCTTGAGAAAGCAGGTCATCACACACCCGATTTCCAAGTGTTTCCACAATCGAAGTAAAACGATTGATTTCAAGCTGGAATAATCCGAAAATCGGTTGAGCTGGACTTGATTCATCAATGAAACGATCAATTGCAGACTCTAATGAAGATCGGTTTGGCAGCATTGTTACGCGGTCAAAATAAGCTAGGTTCTCAACCTGATCTTGAAGCATCTGATTTTCTGTTATATCAGTGATGACACCTACGATCTTTTTTATGGATCTGTCTTCGTTCAGTACAGGAATCATTTGATCCCTAAGCCATATTAGTTTTCCGTCTTCACGAATAAAACGATACTGTTGTTCAGATGAATGCCCGCCTTCAATAACCTCTTTATGCTTCTCGTATATATCCCGGTCGTCTTTATGAACGTAGTCAGCCCAATCGAACTCTCCTGACACAAAACGATTAGGATCATAGCCGGTAATGTTAAAAATCCGATCGGAATACGAAATAAATCTTTTTTCAGCTATTTCATACGTCCACATCGCCACATTAAGATGAAGGCAAAGCTGAGTTGATTCTTCTTTATGGATTTTTGCTACTGTTTCAGCTTGGATACGATCTGTAATGTCCAAAGTGGTTCCAATAATTATTTTTTTCTTATTTTGAGGATCTTCGAAATAACTCGACCTTTCTTGAACATATCGAATCATTCCATCTGGTAATACAATACGATATCGTACCTCCTTTGTTCCATTACGAATAGCTGATTCAGAAAAAGCTTTTACCATTTGTGAACGGTCATCTACATGGACCAGGCCAATAAAATCTTCTATCTTAAGTGTATTGTTAGTGGTTTTTACCAGACCAAACAATTCATACATTTGATTTGACCAAATGATCTCATTTGTGGTTAATGAATATTCCCATGAACCTATTCCGCCCGATTGCTGTGAAACTTCTAGCATTTTTTCCAATTTAGCCATTTTTTGATCCATCTTTTTTTGTCTAGTGATGTCACGAATGATTGCGTAAACCCCAATAATAGTTTGATCATTTTTATATGGAAAAATCGTGGCATTGACATCAACCCACTTACCATTTTTGTGTTTACATTTCGTATCAAGGTTAGAAGAACGACTTATAACATCTTCAATGTGAAACTTCTGTTTTTTCTTTTCTGTTCTTTGTATAAAATTTCTATAATTTCCTTTAATTTCATCAGGTTTATAGCCAAAATGCATTGAAGCTGCTTCATTTGCATAAAGGATATCTCCCTTTATGTTTATAAATACTACTGTATCTGGATAGTGGGCAAACATATTATGTAACTCGTTGCTTTCTTGCTCTATAACTGCACGGGTAGGATTCTGTACTTGTGTAGATTTTGTTGTTTTTGTCCTGTAATTCGAAAATAAATTTTTCACGAGCAAGCACCCGACCTTTCTATATAGTTATTTTATTCTATCACTTTACAGGGTTTTAAAACGGGTCTTTTTACCTATTTTAGTTCTCTTTTTCACTCATATAGTCATTAAAAACCTGTAACCATTACCATATACTGTCGCAGTTTTCTTTTTAAGATTAAAAAAATACAATAGTAGTAAGCAATCAATGTCAGTTTTTCCTTCTTTAACTATGTATCCTTCCAATTCAAATTTTTTACTAAAGAATAAATTTAATCAGTAAAATAATGAAATAAATTCTACTATATTGTTCTATAAAAGATTTTCTAAAAAAAAAACAATCATCCGCCGCTACACAGATGATTGTTTTACGTCCATTCCAGTTGTCTGATGAGACGCTTTTTAAACTGCTTTGACAAAACACGAGCAATGGTTGCGTTTGAAGTGTCACTACGAGCATATGGGAGGTTAATCCAAGTAGCCTGATCGTCTATAATTAATAATGGAAAAGTACATGGTTTTTGAAGGTTTGCCTCGATTACATTTCCTTCTAGACCGGCTATTGATCCTAAGCCATACAGCTTTATTGGTATCTTCATAACAGATCTAAGTGATGTGATAATAGAAGGATGAAGAAGAATATTTTTAGGCATATAAAGTTTAATACTGCCTTTGGCTAAAGTCAGATCCTTAATCAAACGTTCCGGAACTGGACCTGTATGCCAACTTATTTGCTTATGAGCTTTTCTACCAAGTTCATGGGAAAGTCTGTTCAATGAAGCAATAGCTCCTAAGTTTGCACTGTGATTTTGGAGCTGTACCATAGCATTTGAAGTGGTTAAATGACGACTAAACACCTCTTCATTTTGTAGATGAATAAATTTTCCTCTAGCACGTGTAACCGCAACGTTCACAAGCCCTCTATGATTCGCCCCGCTAAATAACCGTCCTGGCATACAATCGTGATCCACAGTATCAAATAATATAATATCACTCTCTGAACCCTGAAATCGATGAATTGTTGCAGACTCGACACTGCAATTCTCATCCTCCCAAAAAATAGCTAACATTCCTTCCATCCATTTTGCTTGCGCTCGATATGGGGTGATATAACCAATTGATTTTGCTCCTGATTTTGCTGCTTGAAGCATAAAGGTAATGCTGATAAGACTTGAAAGAATGTGAAAGCGCGAACCGTTAGATTCTTGCAAAGTTGACATGCCGAGCCCACGCGTATTAATCATTTTTATAGCATCACCTGGAAAAGGCGAATAAGCAGCAATTGCTTCTCGTTCCTTTAATACCGAATGATGATCACGCACATATCCATCGTATATAAATTGATTTGTAAAGGATGAAATCGCTGGATGCATCCGGCGCTGTTCGTTTAAAATAACGAGATGCTGATGAGATTTATGACTATTTACACTGCTAACGATCCCAGCATGATGGAAAACATCCTGCGCCATCCATTTCTTTACTAACGGATGAAACGAAGTAGTAACAGCCGGAAGTTGCTTAAAGTCTCCACACACTACAGTGTGCTGACCAAGGGTTGCAGCAAATGCAATTTGAGGTACATAAGCCATGCTCGCTTCGTCGATGATGACCACATCTACGTCAAGCTTATGAATAGTTTGATCCAGCATAGCTTTTGTAAGTGTAGTACCAATCACATTGGATGCTGCTACAAGTTCCCGCTCTTTTTCATTCCATTTCATTTTTAGCAGTGCCATTTTTTCTTCAAGTTGATTTAATTTCCCTAGATCGTCACTTTTACCTCGTTTTCCCAAACGTCCAGTAAGGCGCTTTCTTCTTGAGGTTCCTTTTTGTATCTTTTCAGCAAGATCAGGATAGTTCATGATGAGCTGATCTTCAGGTAAAAGTCCATTTATTTTACCAAGACTTGGATTAGCAGCAAATCCGTAGCGAATAATTCCTTCTTCAGTCCACTTGCCTTTTCCCTCTAAAAATTCAGCTAATTCTAACATAAGTACATCAATAGCAGCATTACTGTGGGACAATAGAAGCACTTTTTTGCCCTTTAAATATAATGCAGCCGCAAGACGAGCTAGTGTATATGTTTTACCAGTACCAGGCGGACCCCAAAGATAGGTGGCGTGATTGTATAGAGATCTTAAAAAAAGTTCATGGAGAGTCGATGTCGTTTTATCCGCTGGATGAAAATCAGGTTGATTCGGTATAATCGTTCTTATAATACGCTGACGTTTGTGCGTATCCTCTTCCGCTTCTACCAGTGTATCTCCTAGTTTTTCTAAGAGCCTCCATGGTTCAAGGGTCATAAGTGCCCGTTCATCTATCTCCTCGAGTTCACCGTCAAGGTCCAGAATGACGTTCATATTCGTAACGGATAGTAATGTTCCTCGGATATGTGCTGTACAGTGGAGCGTGATCGGCACCCCTTCTGGAAGCTTATTATTATGGTCAATTGAATACTGAGCAATCGTTTGACCATTTTGACTAAATACTATGCGCCCTTGCTGAAGTCTTATACCGTGATTGGATCTTGATTTAACAGCAGTTATTTCCGCTTGCAAGGCAGTTTGCCACTGTGAAAACCACTCATTCATGAACATCTATATATTCCTTTCATAAAGCACTAAAGCTTTTTTCATATAATAAAATTTCCAATTCCAACTATACAATTTTTAAAAAAGTATCAATGAACGAGCATACTGCGTAGAAAACAAGAAATAAATACTATTGGTTATTAACAAAATTTTTATATATATATCCTAAAAGATTTCAATACTACTTAAAAATCACTTTTAAAAGTACATTCAATCACGAGTACTTTTATTGGTAACTTTTTTTATGTTTAAATAATTTCAAAAAGAAAAACCCTCAAAAATTTGGGGGTTTATAAAAACAATCCAACTACTTTATTTAGGAATTAAACGGTAGCCGTTTCGTTTAGGCATTCTTCATATAAACTGATTAGCTCTCGATCATCCATGGCCATGACTTTTTCTTCCGTTAAATTAGCTGCTGAACTTAATACTACTCGTTCTTTCTCAAATCTTTCCATTTCAGTTAATGAGTAATACTTAAATGTTAACATGGTTATTGCCCCTTTATAAAAGATTGTAGTAACCGTCAATTAATATAGTAGTAATATATATCTATCGAGACTACCTTATCAAATTTGTCAGAAAATGCAAAAATCATCCATGCCCAATAAACAATCTTATTATCTGTTTTATCGTCATATTTCGACAGTTTTTAATAAGAATTTTATTATAGCTTGTAACTTAATTTGAAGTCAATTAGTTGGTTTCATGTCGATTATCTGACAATCACGCTGGATATAAATAGAATGGTTGATTATATGAAAAAAAAAGCCCTTTTAATATAGGATTTTTCTTTCCCTATATCACTTATTCGTCGCACGACGTACAACAGGAGCAATTTCTGTGGCTAAGCGCTCAATACTTTCGATTATTTTTTTTAACGGCAAGCCGCCTATATCAACCTGCGCCATAAAGCGCTGATGACCAAATAACTCGTGCTGGTGGAGAATTTTTTCAATTATTTGTTGTGAGCTGCCAACAAATAAACCTGTTTCAGGACTTGCCATTTGTTCAAAATCATCTCGAGACATCCTAGAACCCATTCCGCGCTGAGCATTGATATATTTCCAGTAATTTGAGTAATAAGGAAAGAACTCGTCCTTAGCTTGCTCGAATGTCCTTGCGAAGTAACCATGTCCCGTGACAGCCACTTTGAGATTTGCAAGATGATGTCCTGCATTGAGAGCCGCTTTACGATAAATGTCAACCAGTGGTTTAAAACGTGCAGGAGGTCCCCCTAGAATCGCCAGGGCTATTCCGGTACCGAGTCTGCCAGCACGAGCGGCACTCTCCGGCGTTCCGCCGACACCCACCCATATCGGAAGCTCTTTTTGAGTCGGTCGGGGCGCAATCTCTGCCTCGTTTAATCTTGATCGAAATGTACCTTGCCATGAAATTTTCTCATTTTTATTCAATTGTAAAAACAGCTCAATATTTTCACCGAAAAGCTTATCATAATCGTTTAGATCATATCCAAACAGCGGAAAGGATTCAATAAATGCTCCACGGCCAGCGATAATTTCCGCACGACCGTTTGACAGAATATCAAGCGTTGCATAATCTTCAAACAATCGGACAGGATCCACCGTACTTAGGACTGTTGTCGCACTCGTTAATCGAATGTTTTTTGTATGTTGTGCAATTGCTGATAACACTATAGGTGTTGCTGACACAGCGTAATCTAATCGGTGATGCTCCCCAACACCAAAAACATCTAAGCCTGCCTCGTCAGCAAGCTTAGCCATTGATATGATTTCCTGCAAACGTTTTTGCGTATTAGTTCCTATTCCTGTTAGGGGATCAGATGATAGATCACCAAATGTATATAAACCTATTTCAATTCCTGATGGACCTGCAGACTGACTATTTTCCATTGTAATTTCCTCCTTGCAAGCTTAATATGCTGTAAAGCGATGAAAATACAATCCATTATGGTAGAGATTAAATCAAAAATCTTCAAGTTTCTTTATACATATTAATCCTATAATACTTTGCTCAAATTTTACACATTAACATAATACATAGGAAGCAAAAAATATTTAAACAGAAGGGGAAATTAATAAATATTCACACCAACTATTTTTTAGGTTAATAATCACCGCTCATATATTAGAGCAAAAATCTTCATTTATGATACGCTTTAAACCCTTTTATATTATTATTATGCCTTTCTTCCTAAATCTTTTATAAGCTTTTTTGTTCAGTAAATGCTTAAAAAATGATTGATTTAGGATGTGAACTGCACTAAAATAAAACATAGGAAGAAAGGAATAATTATCCTTTAAAATTAAATTTATGTAATAAAACTATTAATTATACTAAAACCTAGCAATTCAAATTTAATTAGGCGGTAGATAAGATGGTTTTTGATGGAATACTGTTATCATTTATTGTAGGGTTTATACGAAAAGGAAATTTAAAAGGACTTGCGCAGCTTAAATTAAAGCATGGCTGGGTCTTTCCACTTCTATTAATTTTTCAAATTTTCATTTTCCTTTTCCAAAATGACTACGAGTGGCTTGCCAATGCAAGTGGTTACTTATATATTTCTGTCTATATTGTGGGTCTCTACTTTTTATTTATTAACCGCCACCATAAAGGATTCGTACTCATTTCTATAGGCGTATTTCTTAACTTTTTAGTTATAGCCGTGAATGGTGGAAGAATGCCGGTTTCATTAGAAGCTGGCGCATTATTGGATCCAAACTATTTAGATGTACTTAAAGAGGATTTGTATGCAAAGCATGCGATATTAACTGAAGCAACTAGACTAGGATTTCTTGGAGATATAATTCCCTTAACCGATCCGTATCCTCGTTCTCAAATCGTTAGTATTGGTGATGTGATCATGAATATCGGGGTGTTTGTTTTCATCCAATATTTAATGCTTCATCATATTAAAGAAAAAAAAACCGAGGCTGCCTCTATTCAATTAAAAGGAGGTGAAGCAAAATGACAAAACTAAAAGGCATCTTATTTAACACAATTATTATTGGATCACTAATCGTAGCATTGACATCTGGAATGAAGCTTATAGGCTAAATGATTAAGGGAGAAGCATGGAGTCTACTAGCTTCTCCCTTCTACTATATATAAATTGCGAGTGATAAAAATGAATGCGTTGAAAATATCATCAAATATTTATTTGATAACAGTTTCTCTTATAGGATGTATGACGTTCGTTTTATTCCACAAATTCGATTTCCATTCAGCTTCTGAAACTGTGATGACTTATGCAATGATCGGATCTGTCTTACTCTTAACTCATTATACATTTCAAATACCGCCTGAAAAAAATGCTCTTTCAATGGATTCTGCTATATATTTGGCAAGTTTATATGTATTCGGCCTTGAATTAACGTTGAATGTGTTATTTTTCACTTCGATTATTTATGCTCTTTATCAATGGAAAATTACCCGTTGGAAACATTTTTTCAATTTTTCTATTTATAGCATCATGATCATTTCATGTTATTTTCTTTTTATATTTTCTGGGGGTGAAATTGGCACAATTAATTCAGAAAATTTATTGCCTTATTTTTTATCGTTAAGCCTATACTTTGCGATAAATTCAGTCTTAATAGGCATGTATTTTATCCTTTCTCATTCCGAGGATTTAGTATCAGTATTTAAAGGAATTTATAAAGATAAAACCTTGTTAATCAGCTATACCTCTACACTATTACTCTCATTGGTAACAGGAGTCTTAATTCAAGAAGAAGGTATTTTTGGTCTCTTCTTATTTGTATGTATTGCCCTGCTATTATCAATTGCGTTTAACCAGCATTTCCAGTTGTTTATGGATATTTCAAAAAAAGCCAATAAAGATTTTCTTACAGGTTTAAATAACCATGGGTACTTTAAAGAGATTTTGGAAAAAGAAGTTACTGCTGCTAAAGAAAGCGGTGTGCCGTTGTGTGTAGCTCTTCTGGATCTTGATGATTTTAAGAAATACAATGATTTGTTTGGTCATATACACGGCGATCATTTGCTTAAAAAATTCGGATGCCTTCTAGAAACAGAGTCAAAGGCGAGAAATCATGTTGCTGCCAGGTACGGCGGAGAAGAATTTTCAATCATTATGCCTAATACTACCAGTAGAGAAGCGATGCGTTTTATAAATGAACTTCGTAAAAAAGTTAATGACACCTACTTTGAAGGTGTAGAAGCACTTCCTTACGGATGTTTATCCTTTTCAGCTGGTATCGTAGAAAGTGATAAAGGCACCTATAACTCATCTGAATTGTTAAAAAAAGCAGACCAAGCGATGTATCACTCAAAGGCACAAGGGAAAAATTTAGTTCAAATCTTTAGTGAGGAGCATACTAAAAATAGTTTAAAAGGTCCTCTTACATATAATAAAGAGCTCGAATCAGCGGAACAGCAATTAAAAATCTTTTTATCTAAAGATATCTATACATATCGCCACAGCAAGCGAGTGTTTCAATATGCCGTTGATTTTGCTAGAAAACTAGAATTAAGCGATCATGAAAGAAGAATTATGACCCTCGGTGCACTCATTCATGATATTGGGAAGTTGGAAATTCCAAGGCACATCATTAATAAGAAGACGAGGCTTGATCCGCATGAATGGGAAATGATGAAAAAACATGTAACTTGGGGAAAAGATATTATATCAGCCAATAAGCAGTTAGAAGAGACCATCCCCCTCGTCGAGCTGCATCATGAACGTTATGACGGAAAGGGCTACCCACATGGTTTAAAAGGAGAAAATATTCCAAAACTAGCGCGAATATTATGCATTATTGATTCCTTTGATGCCATGACAACGGAAAGACCGTATCAAAAAACAAAAACATTTGAAGAAGCGATAGTTGAGTTGAAAACTTGCTCTGGTACTCAATTTGATCCTAAATATGTTGGACCTTTTATTGAGCTAATTGAGCAGCAATACAATATATAAGACGTACGAACTAAAAGAATAAGCTCTCTTCTTCTTTTAGTTCGTTATAAATTGAATTTCTCCTTAAAAAGCATTGCAATTCGTCGTAATTTCACAAAAAAACTGCTGAATTTTGTCAGCAGTTTTTTTATTTTCTCTGGAACTAGTATAAAAATCAAAATTTATGGCTATCTGGCATGATTTCTTCACTGACACGTATGCTTAAGTAAAAACATAAGATCATCATGTCTATATTCTATATGGAGGTGCATCATGCTAAGGAAGGTATATTGGATCAAACTAAACGATACACTTGATAAATTAACGGCAAAGGTGGGATTTAGAAGGGTTAGCGACAAACTATATGAACCTTATGAAATTACAATTGAAAGTTGGAAAAAAGAGGTAGATGATTGGCAGTATCGCGGCAATCAACCACCTGAAAGAGTAGTACAATTAGAGCAACATCAAGACATTCAATCATTCTTACAAAATCTCGGCATCTAGTGGAGTAAGTTCTTTTACCGGACTTATTTTACTTCTTTCTGTTCGTCCATAATTGCCTTTGCCAATCGATTTGCGAACTGTTCAGCTGAATTAATCCCCATTTTCTTCAAGCGAAAATCCATTGCCGCTACTTCAATAATGACGGCAAGGTTTCTTCCAGGCTGGACAGGTAATGTGATCTTTGTCACTTCAGAATCCATGATTTTGATCTTTGATTCATCTAACCCAAGCAAATCATAATCCTTGTTTTGATCCCATACTTCAAGGTCAATGACAAGGGAAATTTTTTTATTGCTTCGAACAGCACCTGCACCAAATAAAGTCATTACATTAATAATACCGAGACCTCGAATTTCGAGTAGATGCTCAATCAATTCAGGTGAACTGCCAATAAGGTTATTTACATCTTCTTGCCTAATTTCAACACTATCATCTGTAACCAACCTGTGCCCTCTCTTAACGAGCTCCAGAGCCGTTTCACTTTTGCCTACCCCGCTTTTTCCCGTAATCAGAACGCCAACACCATATATGTCCACTAGCACTCCATGAATAGCTGTTGTCAATGCTAGTTTGCTTTCTAAATAATTCGTTAAACGGCTCAAAAAACGTGTTGTTTTCATCGGCGTTCTCATTACGGGGACCTGGCTATACTCTGATGCCTCTATTAACTCTTCGGGAACCTTATTATTGCTTGATATAATAAACCCAGGTGTAGTAAGTGTACAAAGCTTTAACATTCTTTCCTTTCGTTCTTTTACAGACAAGAGTTCAAAAAAAGACATTTCCGAGAGCCCTATTAGTTGAATTCGTCTAGCAGGATAGTAGTTAAAATATCCGGCCATTTCTAAACCTGGTCTAGAAATATCGCTCGTTGTAACAGGACGATCGATTCCTTCTTCACCACTAACAAGCTCAAGATTAAACTGTTCAATAATTGCCTTTGTTGTGATCTTAACCACATCAGTTCCCCCTTGATCTTGTTTTTCCGTTGGAATCAATTAATCTTACAGGATTGTCCATACATCATGTAATTAACCATCAAAAAAAAGAAATGGTACAATTATTTAATCAACATTTACTCGATAAATCAATATTTATACCCTCTCTCAGCAGAAAACTAAGCTACCCATGTGAGAAGCTTAGTGGTTTATTTATTGGTTATATTTTTTAAATCTTTTTTCATTTTGTAAATAGCGTTCATATCTATTGATATGCTTTTTGGATCGTTTAATTCCAAAAAAATTTCAATTTTATACTTTATTTATTTCGACAGTTTTTACATACCTTGATTAAAACATTGGAATCTGTTTTATGTGCATATAATAGTTTGATTCTTTTTTTTGCACATAGCGGGCATTGTCCTCTCCCTTTTGAAGGTAGCTTTTTTAATGATTTTCCTCGATATCTTTTCGCCATTCTCACTCATCCTTATTCATAAAGATATTTACTTTATTAAATGTTGGGATGCAATAAAGATTGATAGGCATTTAGACTCTTATTTTCAATAATTGAGATTTTTATTGAATTTTCTATACTAACAGAATTAAGCTATACACAAATTTTGAAAAATATGATATACATTATAAGAGAGCTGATCATTTTCAGAATAATAAATCGAGGTGTTATCTTTGTTTGGTATTATTAATTTTGAGTTATTCTTAATGACAGCACTTCTGCTAAATCTCACACCTGGTACTGATACGATGTATATTGTGAGTAGGACTATTTCACAGGGCAGACAAGCAGGTGTTTTTTCAGCACTCGGAATTACGACAGGTACTATTTTCCATACCTTGTTAGCTGCGTTTGGTTTATCAATTATTTTAATGAATTCTGTGCTATTATTTAATGCCATTAAAATCATTGGAGCAATATATTTAGTTTATCTTGGTCTAAACATGATAATCACTAAGTCTTTGAAAAAAGAAAATAGATCCATCCCTACTGAATTTACAAAAAGAAAAATCTTCATTCAAGGAATGATTACCAATATTACAAACCCAAAGGTTGCTTTATTTTTTATTGCATTTCTACCACAATTTATTAACCCCGGTACAGCAAGTCCTATTCCCTTTATTATTTTGGGGCTTACATTTACATTCACAGCGGGGGTATGGTGCTTAGCAATTGCTTACTTTTCTTCATTAACGACGAAGAAAATTAGAAATAACGCGACAGCTGGAATGCTATTAAATAAAATAACTGGCATTGTATTCATTGCTATGGCTGTCAGCTTATTTAAAACGAAAGCTACATAACCAGCTCAAAAATACCCCTCATCCTATACAAACTGGATAAGGGGTATTTTCATTAATTCGTCTATAACAATTTTCAGAAAATCAAGTGCATCCTTCACACTCATAAAAGCTGTCTTTAGCGTTTGATGTTCTTTTTACATTTCCTACATAAACATCTTCTACTTCAACCATTTCAAAATCGGCAATTCGTTCTTGAACACCTTTCCTGGCATCTTCTTCCGTTAGACCATTATAACTCCAGTCCCCCTTCTTATTGATGGACGGAATTTCATATTCAAACCAAAATTGCAGCAACGCTAAAAACCTCCTTTGTATATCGAAGTTCTTTTATTAATGGATTTAAAAAATTTTAATGGAATCGGTGATTAAAAAGGATATTGACGTGCACCCTTTTGAACAGAAATCCATTTCGTGATGGTCATTTCTTCCGCAATCCATTCATGGCCGAATCGTCCGAGTCCACTTGCTTTAACTCCCCCAAAAGCCACATTTGCCTCTGCTTGAACGGTTATATCGTTTACATGCGTCATGCCCGCTTCAACTTCAAGTGCTAGTTTTTCTGCTCTTTCAAGATCGCTTGTGAAAATAGCAGAGGATAATCCATATTGTGTAGCGTTGGCAAATTCAATCGCCTCTTCGTCACTTTCAGCAGGAATGATTTGTGCAACGGGACCGAATATCTCGGTTTGAGCAAGTGTTGAATTATTTGGAACATCTGTAAACACATAAGGATGTATCACATTTCCTTCACGTTTTCCTTCAAGTGCAACAGTTAAGCCGTCTTTTTTCGCTTGTTCGATAAAGCCAACAATTTTATCAGCCTGACGTTCATTAATAACCGGACCAATATTTGTTTCGGGATTTTTTGGGTCACCAACTTTTAATCCTTTAACCTGTGCTACAAATTTTTCAACAAATTCGTTGTACACGTCTCTTTGAACAATAATACGGTTCGTACTCATGCAGATTTGTCCATTATGAACGTATTTGCCGTATACCGCCGCTTTAACTGCTCGATCCACATCCGCATCGCTAAGTACTACAACAGGACTATTGCCGCCAAGCTCAAGTGCAAGATGCTTTAAGTGCTCTCCTGCAACCTTACCAATATGTCTTCCAACAGCAGTTGAGCCAGTGAAGCTGATAAAAGGAGAATTCGGATTTGTTAGAAATTCATCTCCTGATTCTTCTAAATCCGTTAAAATCGAATTAAATACACCTGCTGGCAGACCTGCTTCTTCAAACGCTTTTGCGTAAATTTGACCGCCCGTAATCCCTGTTTGCAGGTCTGGTTTATGAACGACACTATTCCCAAGTGCAATCGCAGGAAAAATCGTTCTTGCCCCCAGATTCATTGGAAAATTAAACGGAGTAATGGATGTAATAACTCCAAGTGGTAAACGATACACCTTATTTACTTTACCAGGTATGAATGAAGGGTATTCTTTTGGCACATAAACTTCATTGACCATTTTTTGTGCTTCCTGTAATTCATCAAGCGTAATGATGATTTCTAAATTCGCTTTTAATGCAGTACCGCCCGATTCACGAGTTATAATTTTGATAATTTCTTCTTTATTCCGTTCAATATATTCCTTTACTTTCTGCAGAACTTCTTTTCTTTGTTTTGATGTTGATTTTGCCCAATCCTTTTGTGCTTTTTTTGCTGCTTCAAATGCCTGCTTGATTTGGTCTACATTTGCCGGCTTAACTGTCGTAATAACTGACTGGTCATATGGATCCGTAATATCAATACTTCTTTGACTTTTTCCTTCTACCCACTCACCGTTTATATAGCTTTTATTCAATGTTTCATATTTTGAAACAGCTGTTTGAGAACGTTTATTTTCATTGATAACGTTTGACATGATAGTTTCACTCCTTTGTATAATGCGCAACACATTTTTCACTTAAAGTTAGTGAATCTTATTTCCACACATCTTCGGCAATCCCGACAACGTGACCCAGCTTGTCCCATTGCTGTTCTTCGGTAAGCAAATTCCCTTCCTCCGTTGAAGCAAATCCGCACTGTGGGCTTAAACAAAGCTGATTTACATCAATATACTTAGCTGCCTCTTTAATACGGTTCTTAATAACCTCCGCCTCTTCAAGTTCACCGTATTTTGATGTAACAAGTCCTAAAACAATTTGTAAATCTGATCTTTTGACAAATCGAAGGGGTTCAAACCCACCGGAACGGTCATTGTCGTATTCAAGGAAGAAGCCGTCAATATTTAGTCCTCCAAAGATTGTTTCTGCAATTGGTTCATAGCCACCGGATGAAATCCATGTTGATCTGAAGTTACCACGGCAAATATGCATGGTTATTTTCAAATCATCCGGGCGATCCGCCACTGCTTCATTAATTGTTTTTGCGTAAAGAGCAATCAGTTCATCAGGATCGTATCCACGTTTCTTTACCTGCTCACGTTGCTCATCTGAACAAAAGTAAGCCCATGATGTATCGTCCAGCTGCAAATAACGGCAGCCCGCATCATAAAAAGCTTGAATCGCTTTTTTATATGTATGGGCTAAGTCGCTAAAGAACTCTTTTTCATCACTGTATACATTTTTATCAATTTCGCCTCTAAAATGAAGCATGCTTGGGCTTGGAATCGTCATTTTCGCCGTAGCATCACCTGCAATACTATGTAAAAATTTGTAATCTTCAATCATTGGATGATTGGTGAAATCTAATTTCCCTGTTACTTTAATTGCACGAGATTTTGTTTGTTTTTGATGGAATTGGATTCCATTGTCTGTGTCATAGCCTTCGACACCATCAAGCTCTTCTAAAAAATCAAAATGCCACCATGCTCTGCGGAATTCACCATCTGTAACAGCCTGAAGTCCTGCTTGTTTTTGCTTTTCAACAATGCGAATAATTTCTTCGTTTTCAATCTCACGAAGCTGCTCAGCTGTTATCGTACCTGATGCCTTTTTTAATCGTGCTTCTTTTATTCTCTCAGAGCGAAGTAAGCTCCCTACCTGATCAGCCCGAAATGTCTTTTTTGCAATTGAATTTACCAATGAATACAACTCCCTCAATCAAAATATGTGCTAAAAAAATCAGCATAAAAGAAAAAACCTCTTCCAAGGAAGAGGTTTTATCATATAAAACAATAAAATAAATCTGCTCCTCCTATCTTCCAAGTAAAACTTGCAGGAATTGGCACAGTCAAAATGCTGTTGCCGAGATTTCACAGGGCCTGTCCCTCCACCTCTCTAGATAGAAATTTAGAATATTTAATTTATACAAATATTAAACCTTGTGAGAATGCATGTCAAACTATTTCTCTTAAAATAATCTTTGCATCTATCAAACCAGTGAATGATTTTACCAATTATCTAGCTTTTTCTCCTTTCCTATCTAAAAACATTATGGTTAAAGTCATTTCGTTTGTTCATTATTAAGAACAATCACCATGTCGGAATAGACTCAATATTTGCATCCTCGCTACCCAATCTGAGAATGGACGATTGGTAATTTAATAGAAAAACAAGTCCCTTTCCCTTCCTGACTCTCTACATCAATTTCCCCCTCCATACCGCGTATAATACTGTATGAAACCATCATTCCGAGGCCCGTCCCCTTTTCTTTTGTTGTAAAATAAGGCTCGCCAAGCCGGTTAATTTGTTCCTGCGTCATACCCTTTCCTTCGTCACGAATATTTATTTGTATATAAGGGTGCAGACTGGTTAGATCAATTTCCAATTCTCCACCTTTTTGCATAGATTCAACACCATTTTTTAATATATTAATTAAGCATTGCTGAAACTTTTTTCTTTCTCCAATTACAAATATATTTGCATTATTTATTAAAGGGAATCGAACATTAACTCCATTCATATTTGCAAAGGGAATAATAATCTTGACTGTATGTACAATCTCATCAAGTACATTTATTTTTTCTTTCTTTTCAAGGACCGGCCTTGCAAATGTCAAATAATCATTAATGATTTCTGTTGCACGATCTAATTCTTCAAGCGCTATTCCAATGTATCTTTCTCTCGAATTTTTACTCGTATCTTCATCGGATAACAGTTGAACAAAGCCTCTCGTAATAGTAAGTGGATTCCGAACCTCATGAGATATACTGGCTGCAAGATGACTTACAGTCTCTAGTTTCTCCGCTTTTATTATCTTTTCTAGTACTTCTAAATTTGTTCGAATAACCTCCCATAGAATTGTAGTAAAGAACATACATATAACATTTGATGCAATATATTGCGACCATATAAATATGTCCATTGCTACATCAAAAAACAGCTCCAAAAAAATAAGTTTAGTCACAATTGAAACGAAGATTAGCGAACAACAAGCTAATAGTTTTTGAATTAATGTCAGTTTTAAATAATATTTTGAAATGGTTAAAAGTAGTAGAAAGAGAATGGAGTATGAAAATACAATGACATAAAATCCATCGCCTCCTAATAGAAAACGAACGACTAATATAATGGCCAATAAAATCCCACCTAATTTATAGCCTCCATATAAACCACCAATAATAAATGGAATCGCACGAAGATCCCAGATATATTGATCATCAATTGCAATCGGAAAAAGCATACACAAAATAATAGATATTGCAGGAACAATCAAAAATATCCATTTTTTCAATTCTTCAATTCGATATTTATATTTCAATAAAGAAAACGTTTGCACCAGCAGTAATGGCAGAATAATAAATAAGAAATTTACCAGTAAATCCTTTGTTGCAAAAATCATCACGCCACCATACCTTTATTTAGATTTTTTAATTCAGTACTGAGAATTTTACAATATAGCTAATCGAAAACATTTTACACAAAACCTTTTCAAAAAAATGTCGAACTATCATTCATCTTAAAAGTTTTTTTACTGCATTAAGTAAGTAAATCAACTCATTAACTTTCAAAAGGGATTGAGTAGCGTTTTCCCATCCATTCAGTTCAAACATTCATTCTTACTTTCTTAGATATTAGGAACAGAATAATAAAAATAGCTATTTTGAATACACAACTTAAAATTCGAAGGTATTAACATGATTACCAAATAGCAAAAGTAGCTGTTTTTGTAGATAATCATCAAATAGCGGAATCATCTTGGTCTGATAAAGCCGGCATTGAAATTGTGGAGGTCCATGCAATGGAAGCGAATGGAACTTGACTTGAATTAGCTCCTAAAATATTGATACTTGACTAGTCATTTATCCAGAATCGAAGATGAAAGGCTTAAAAGAGAAGAAAGCATCATGAAGGTGTTATAAAAACCTCTGAAAAGTTAAAAATCAAACGGGGTGAATTTTTATGTGAACAAGAAGTCATGGTATGGTGCTCCTACATACTATTTAAAGCGGAGGAAGGCAATGCATTTTTATTGTAACAATAGCTGTTTAACCTTGTTTAAATTTGTCTGCTTTTGTATTTTCTTAAAACACGAAAAACCCGATAGAAAGCTCTATCAGGTTTTTTAATAGCTTACGTTTACTTGAATATTTTAACGCGCTCGTCAAGCGGTTTAGATTCTTTTCCACCGGCTGCAGCAGTAGGATTACCAAACGGCATTTGAGCCGTAAGCTTCCAACTGCTTGGTAAATTCCATTGATTTTTCACTTCTTCATCAATAAGAGGATTATAGTGCTGAAGTGATGCTCCAAACCCTTCAAGCTCCAATGATGTCCAAATTACAAACTGAAGCATGCCATTAGATTGCTGAGACCATACCGGGAAGTTATCCGCATAGGCTGCAAACTGTTCTTGTAAGGATTCCACAACTTCCTGATCCTCAAAGAATAAAACCGTGCCATAACCAGCACCAAATAAATTCATTTTTTCTTCAGTAGGACCGAACTGATCAGCTGGAACAACTTTGCGCAGCGTTTCAGTTGTGATACTCCATAATTTATGATGATTTTCTCCTAGCAGCACAACCACTCTTGCGCTTTGAGAATTAAAAGCAGATGGAGTATGCTTTACTGCATGGTTAATCACTTCGTGAATTCTTTCATCTGAAACAACCGTTTCATTGTTAATCGCGTAAATCGAGCGTCTATTTTCTATTGCCTGATAGAAATCCTTTTTATTGCTTTCTTCTTTTACAGTTGATTCACCAAATAATTTTTGTAATAAGCTCATGTCAGTTACCTCTTTCTTATACTGAAAGTTGAATTTGATTTCCCGAAGGATCTTTTGAAATGATAATTCCATTTTCTTCTTGTACGAATGCACCGATTTTTTCCAGCTGTTCTAACACAATTTTTCGAGCTTCTTCATTTGGAAAAATTAACTTAAAGGAAATAAGACCAACACTGTTCACTGGCGGAGTCGATGCCCCTATACCATTCCATGTATTTAACCCGATATGGTGATGGTAGCCGCCAGTTGAAACAAATAAAGCTTGCGGGTAAGTGTCATTGACAATATCAAAACCTAGGCCTTCATGATAATACTCCGCTGTTTTTTCTAATTCTGAAACATGCAAGTGAATATGCCCCATTAATGTTCCAGCAGGCAACACTTTAAATTCTGCGTCTCCTGCTTCCTGAAGGAGATTTTCAGCGTTAAGCTGCTCAGTTGCCATTGAAACTTTTCCATCTTGCCAAGTCCATGTAGATGCAGGTCGATCGGTATAAATCTCAATCCCATTTCCGTCAGGATCATTTAAATATAGGGCTTCGCTTACGATGTGATCTGATGCCCCTATTGGATATTGAATGGTAATTAAATGCTTCAATACATTTGCCAAGTCTGCACGTTTTGGCAAAAGAAGAGCAAAATGGAATAAACCAGTGGTACGGGGCTGTTTCGGAATAACATCATCAGGTTGTTCAATAACCAACAACGGTGTTTTACCATCTGCTGTTAAAACAGCTTTGTTATTAGTTTGTTCTAATACTTGAAATCCAATCACATTTTGATAAAACGTGAGGGAACGTTCCAAATTTTGCACGTTTAAATCAACTTGTCCAACAAATATATATGGCGCTTTACGTAATGTCATATTTTCCACTCCTAACTAGTATAGTAAGCCACCGAACATCAACTCAAATGGGTAACTTTGTTTTTGCGAAGAAGTTAGTTACTTTATGTAACTTATTATATTTTTTATACTTAGTAGTGTCAAGTAATTTAGTTATAAGCATTTTTACGTATACTTTAAAGATAGGAGTGATGCGATATAAATGATCTTTGTCCTAAAATTGAAAAAATAATTACGATTTTAAGCAAGCGTTAGAATTTGCCTATTATTTATCAGCTGCTTACTGGTCCACAACGTTTCTGAACGGGTGAATCTTCCGTAGGGAAGAGTGGGAGAATTCTTCCTGCACGATTAAAGGAGCTATAAAAGGAAGGCATCGAAAAACGAAAATTATCCCCTGAAACTCCTGTTCGAATTGAATACTCGTTAACAGAGAAAGGTCTAGCTTTTTAACCTTTTTTAAATGAAGTGGATAAATGGTCAACATCAATTGAAGCATCCTAGTGAAAAGTAATGATACAAAATTTCGTTTGACAGATCGTGAAAAAACCGTTATAGTCATGAATGCGATGAGCTTGTTTGCATAAGTCGTCCAGCATTCCTGAAAAGGAACATGTTGTGGAGCATGGCTGTTGACGCCGCAAATTTCGAGAAAACGCCCTTTCTTTTGATAGGGCGTTTTTTAATTCTTTCTATTTGCAACTCTGTAATACTGATCGATTAATTCATTTAATCGTTGGAGATGAAATGAATATTCTACAATAGAAGAAGCAATTATCATAATCCGAAAATTTTGATCCTTCTTTTGACTATACATCTCCAGGATTTTCTCGAAAAATTCTTGACCTTCTTTTATAAGCTGTTCTTCCATCTGAATATTATTCACTTTAACTTTCCCTTCATACTTCAATAAAAAGTACTCATGAAATTGGATTAATTGTTCAATATGTCGATCAAATAGATGGTCTTCCTCTTCTTTCGTTTTGCTCTGAAAATAATGTTCATCAATGTTTTCCAGCACTTGTTCTCCTTGCTGCAAAGTCTTTAGCATTTGTTTAAAGACAACAATTTCTCTTATATCCAATGGATTTAATTTTGACATCTTCCCCCGTTCTTCATCAAAAATTTTATACTCCTCTTCTAATTTCTCAATGTCTTTTTTCAAATTGATACTATGTTCGTGAAATGATTTTTCTTTCATTTCATTAGAAACAGCTGTACGCAGCAGCAATGATAATTCATGAAAGATGCCGTGAACCTTTTCTAGATAGTTCTTTTTATATGTGGGCCTTAAAATGAGCAGATTAACAAGCATACCCGAGCTAATCCCAACCAATATGATTAAAAAGCGGTTCAATGTAAAAAGAATGCTTTCATTATCTGGTGAACTCATAATCGCCAGTACTGTTACCAAGGTTAACGGGATTCCAGTATTCATTTTCATTCTTAAACTTAAGGAAATAACTAAAATTACAGCGAGTCCAATAATAATTGGACTATCCCCCAAGAACAAAATAGCGAATAGTGCAACAACAGCACCTAAGAAATTGGTGATAATTTGGTCTGAAATCTGTTTCCATGTACGATAAATAGATGGTTGGATTGTAAATATAGCAGCAACTCCAGCAAATACAGCAGGTTCAAAATTCAGCAATGAGCAAATATATAACGCCAACGCTACTGCTATACCAGTTTTCAAAATTCTAGGACCAACAGTCAAGACACCGACCTCCCTTCAATTCCATGTTTCAGGACCACACATTTTAATAATCCGATTAACATTACCATAAATAACTTGCTATTTCATCAACTGTTTCAATGGTTTGGGACCTATCCACCACGAAAGGAAACAACATTATGTACATCTTCTAAAGCAGGTTGACCCATACTAAGCGAAAGAATGCTGGTAGGTGGAAAATGGTGGTATTTTCTCATTTAAAGACAAGACGATCCCATATTAGAGTGTTGCTTTTAGGGGTATTGTTAGCTCATCTCGGTACTTTCATGGTTGTACCTCTTCTCCCTATTTTTTTGAAGGTAGAGAAGGGGCTCTCTATTTCAGAAATCGGATTTATTTTAGCTGTGTCCCCGTTTACATTTCAAATAAGCAGCTTGCTTGGCGGATGGTTGGCTGATCTTATCGGAAGAAGAATTATTCTTACTGTTGGAGCATGGTTAAATGCAGCTGCCATCTCAGGTTTTGCATTTTTCGACCAAATATGGATGTATTTTTTAATGGGACTCCTCAGTGGGATAGCGGTTGGATTGAGTGCACCGTCTACAAAAGCTGCCATCGCAACCCTTGCTGATCAAGATGAGAATAAGACGACAGTATTTTCTCTCAGAGGAATTGCTGCAAATGCTGGTATTGTTTCGGCTGGCATTTTATCTTATTTTGTGCTTGGTGGAGCTTCCGAATTAATTTTTTACGTAGCGGCGGGACTGTATATAATGTTGGGGTTTATAAATTTGTTTTTGCTCCCAAGGGGATGTGGGGATGCCCAGTGTAAGTCAGTTCCTCTTCGTTCTTATGCTGAGATTTTAAAGAATAAAACATTTCTTGTCTTTTCAATCGTCAGTATATTTATATGGGCCCTGTATACCCAATTATCGATTAGTTTGCCTTTGCGTGCAGAAGACATCCTTCCGGATCCAAGTGCTGTCAGTTTAATTTGGACTATTAATGCATTCATCGTTATTATCCTGCAAAAGCCCATCTCTGCCTTATTTATTGAAAAAATGAATCCCATGTTTGCACTAGCAATCGGAATGTTATTTATTGGTGGGGGCCTTGGGTCGATTTATTTTTCTACTAATTTTTCTTGGCTCATTTTAAGCGGTTTGATTTTCATCATCGGTGAGATGTTCATTATGCCAACAATGGATGCGACCATCTCAAGAATGGCTACTACCCAAATGATTGGTGTTTTCTTCGGCATTGCAAGCTTTGTTTCAGGTATAGGTGAAGGAGCTGGTAAATTTATTGGTGGTCAATTACTCAGCTTAGGTACATCAACATCTACCCCTTGGATAACATTCGCTTTGGCTTCGGTGATCATTAGCGGTATGATCGCTTGGTTAACGTTCTGGAAGCCATTGAAAAATGTATTATCTGAAACGACGAGGCAAAAAAGAAAATAAGATAAGCCTATATCATGTTGAGAAGAACGGCAAAACCCATTCCTTGATAAGGAATGGGTTTTGCCGTTTACGATCATAATGTTGAAATCGAATTAATTATTTTTTCGTGTTTGCTTGTTATTATTTTTATTCTTCTCATCCACTTGATCAAAATTATTTTCTGATGCAAATTCAATGCGATCACTATTTTTTTTTTGATTTTTTTCGTCGAAGTTGTTTCTTTTCTCTTTGTTATTCAATGGTTATCACCTCCACGCATTTAATATAACCAATTTGAAGAGAACAATACTTCTTGTAGTTTAATGCGGGAAAGTGTTTAATTTTTTTGAGGTATTTGTATTTTTTCATTGATTAGATAAGAACAGCTTTGGCTGAAATGGATTTCAAAAAACTGATTCCAGAAAGCTTTAGTATAAGCGTATCCTTTACACGGATGTGTTTATGTATATAAATCGAAATATTATCTAGCTTTATTTCATTAAATTGTTCCTCTGCCTTTGGTTTTCCAGGTGTTGCAACTAGCTCCGGCGGACCTATTACACAGCAGCCTTGCATCTGCATTATCTCAATCCTTACTGGCTTTCCTTTAGATTCAATCCACTTTTTTGCTTTATCATCGATGTTTACATTCATATCTCAAATTCAACCCCTACTATTACTAAGTACTCTTACTATAATAATGAGCAAAAATGATGTCAAATAAAAATGAATATTCTTTCTATTGATCAGTATATTATTCCTTCATACATATGGTCTTCTAGAAATGAGCTGTGCATATATTGATTCAGAACGCAGTGAATTAGTTCATTTAACCTGTGAAAATAATTTATACAATTGCAATTGTTAAACGGAAAAATTACTTTTGTGGCTGCGGCCAAAGTCAAGTAGTGAAGTTCAGTCTCCAAAAACTTATTTTTTAACCAAAGACCAATTTAAATAAACCGAAAATTTTGTGACAAAAAGGTCTAGCTAATGTATCTTTTCATATATATATGGTAGATTTATACCTTGGTTATATAGAACGGAGGTTAATTAATGAGAGAAATTATAGAAAATATCTATTCTCCTTGTCACGGAAAAATTGAAAAGATATTTATCCACGAATCGGACTATGTCTATGAATGGGAACAGTTAATTTCCATTAGAGATGAACGCGGAATAGTGGAAGAAATCACAGTAGGAATTAGCGGAAACATTGCTTCTTTAGAGGTTCAGGAGAATCAAGAAGTAACGCCTGAAACGGTCTTATGCCGGTTAAAAGACGATTTATTAGTAACCGGAAGTGATTGATCATTTACGATAAATGAATTAAATCCCTCTCAATTTGAGAGGGATTTGTCTATTTAAAGTACTTCTCCATTTGTTCGTATTACATTTTTGTACCAATCGTAGCTTTCTTTTTTAGATCTTGCAAATGTGCCATTGCCTTCATTATCCTTGTCGACATAAATGTAGCCGTAACGCTTTTTCATTTCACCAGATGATGCACTGACAATATCGATCGGCCCCCAGCATGTATAGCCGATCAACTCAACTCCATCTTTAATTGCTTCAGATAATTCCTTTAAATGGTCCTTTAAATAGGATATGCGGTATTCATCCGTTATTAATCCCTCTTCATCTACTTCGTCTACAGCACCTAACCCATTTTCAACAACAAAAAGAGGCTTCTGATAACGGTAATATAATTGATTTGCAGTTATACGCAGACCTTTTGGATCAATCGTCCATCCCCATTCAGAAGTTTTCAAATGCGGATTTTAACAGAAGGAAACACATTACCGCTTGTCATTTTGCCAAGCACCACTGGATCAGCACTAATTGTACGGCTAGAATAATAGCTAAAGCCAATGTAATCAACCGTATGGTCCTTTAATAGCTGCTCGTCCCCTGCTTCCATCTTAAGCGGCCAGTCCTGTTCAATAAAAAACCTTTTTGCATAGCCAGGATATGCACCCCTTGATTGAACATCAATGAAGAAATAAGATTCTCTGTCCCGCTCAATGGCTTTCCAAATATCCTCTGGGTTACACGTATATGGATAGGTAACACCTGCCGCTAGCATACAGCCGATTTTAGCGTCCGGATTAATTTCATGACTTGCTTTTACTGCCAGTGCACTAGCCACAAGCTGATGATGTGCAGCCTGGTAAAGCTCCTGCTCTTTAATATCCTCTTCATTTAATACGATGCCTGCTCCTAAGAAAGGAAGATGGAACAGTATATTAATTCCATTAAATGTCATCCAATATTTCACTTTTTCCTTGTAACGAGCAAGGACTGTTTTTGCATAGGTCTCATAAAAACCAATCAATTCACCACTCTTCCAGCTGCCATAGTGCTTAATTAAATGAATTGGGACATCAAAATGAGCAATAGTTACCACTGGCTCAATCCCATTCTTGATAAGCTCATCAAAAAGGTCATCATAAAATTGCAAACCTTCTTCATTCGGCTCTTGATCATTGCCATTTGGAAATATTCTGACCCACGCAATGGAAATACGCAAGCATTTAAAACCCATATCAGCAAAAGGTGCAATGTCTTCCTTATAGCGATGGTAAAAATCGATGGCTTCATGTGAAGGATAATATAAATCCTTCTGAAGATACAGTGTAAGAATCTCCCCAATCAAATAGGAACGTCGTTTCTCACCAGTCGGCAACTAATCTACGTTTGTTAATCCCTTTCCACCTTCGAGGTATGTTCCCTCTGCTTGATTTGCCGCAATTGCTCCTCCCCATAAAAAGCCATTTGGAAATATAGATGTTTTTGTCATAGCAGTCTCTCCTTCTCTTTTTACTAACCGCAGTCAAACTTATTAAGACCGCAGCACCGATTTCTTTCACATAGGAAAGAAAACGTTACCCTGCCCTTACATCTCCTTCTTCGATACCAATTACGTCTAAAAAGTCATGTGAATTGGTCACAACAATTGGTGTTAAAATCTCATAGCCTGACTTGGTAAAGCCTTCGATATCAAATTCAAGTAATAGGTCTCCTGCTTTTACTTCGTCACCTTGCTTAACAATAGGTGTAAAATATTTCCCTTCCAATTGAACCGTATCAAGCCCGACATGAACTAAAATTTCTGCACCGTCCTCTGAAATAAGTCCGATAGCATGTCCTGTTGGAAAAAGGGTACTGATCGTGCCGTTTACAGGTGCATAAGGCTTACCTTCTGTCGGGTAAATCGCGACACCCTTACCAAGTGCTTCAGATGAAAAAGCTGCATCCTTTACATGTGATAGTGGAAGCACCACTCCAGTTAACGGGCTTAAAGCACCACCATTAATATGTTTATTATCTGTAGCTTAATTTGTTGCTTCAGTCGTTTCTGTTACTTCCTCATCAACTGGATCTTTAAATCCAACGAGATATGTTAATACAATTGATAGAACAAATGCGACTGAAATCCCAATCAAAAAGCCTGCAAATCCTTGTCCATAGAATACAGGAATCATCAGTAATCCCAGAGGTCCTTTTGCGATTGCTACACTTTGCGAATAACCAACAATGGCTCCACCAACCCCAGCACTAATGACTGCGCAAATAAATGGCTTTTTCAAAGGAAGGGTTCCCCCATACACAGCCGGCTCTGTAATACAGAAAATTCCTGTAACAGCAGTTGACCCTGCCAACGCTTTTTGTTTTTTGTATTTTGTTTTCAGCATGACACCTATTGCCGCTCCAGCCTGTGAAAATACTGCAGGAGCTGTTGCCGGTTTAATATTGTCATAGCCTTTGACGGTTATGTTATTAATAAAGATCGGAATAAGTCCCCAGTGAATCCCGAAAATAACAAGCACCTGCCAGGACATCGCAATAATAGCTCCTGCTAGAGTTGGACTAAAAGAAAAGACCTTCATGATTCCAGCTGCAATACTGTTCCCCATACAAACACCAAACGGTCCAAACATAAGAAGCGGTAAAGGTACGATAACAACTAAAAGAACTAATGGAGTAATAAATGTTTTCACACTCGCATGAATGTAACGATTTAAAAAGCGTTCAACATAACTCATCACAAACACCGCTAATATAATTGGAATGACGGTTGAAGTATATCGCATCATCACGACCGGAATGCCTAAAAAAGTTGTGTCTACATCGCCATTTGCCAGCCCCAGCATTGCAGGATAGATCAGAGCCCCAGCAATGGTAACGGCGATGAAAGGATTTGCATCAAATTTCTTTGCTGCTGTAAACACTAACAACAAAGGCAAGAAGTAAAAAAGGCTATCTGATCCTGCAAATAAGATGATGTAAGTTGTGTCTTCTGCTGTAAGTACACCTGTATTTAATAAAATACCGAGTACTCCTTTTAAAATCCCTGCTCCAGCCTTTACCCCGAGAAGTGGCGTGAAAATCCCAGCAATCACATCCACCATACGGCCGAGTACTGAGCCTTTATCCTGAGAGCCTTCTGTATTCTTTTGACGTGAATCCTCTAAGATCGCTGTTTGTTTTCCAATTTCCTTATATACCTCGGGCACATTATTTCCTATGACAACCTGGAACTGCCCTCCGCTTTCCATTACGGTTACGACTCCATCTATTTTTTCAATTACCGCTTTATTCGCTTTTGATCGATTGTTTACCTTAAAGCGTAATCGTGTTGCACAATGAACCAATGATTAGACATTTTCTTCTCCTACAATATGCTGAACTATTTCTTTTGCTGCTATTGAGTAGTTCATGAGTTTTCCCCCTTTGTATTGTGATAAAAGAAAAAACCTAAGCTGAACGAATGAAGTACAAAGGTATTCCCCTTGCTTCCATTTCGATCAGCCTAGGTTTCGCCTGCCAAACAGTAACAATCCAATTGTGATGTATGCTGTTTCCACTCTTGTCTTGATGTGACCCGGTGGATATGTAAGGTTAAATAAACCTTTTCATCATTCGAGATGGTCCATTGATACGTCTTTTCTACGTATGCCGCCATTTTCACACTGCATTGATATGCCTTTTCATACTGGCGTTTCACTTGCTGAAAAAGAAAGTCATCTTCATTATTGATATTTGTTTTTTCTTTTCGAATCAGTCTCCATGAGAAAAATCTCAAATGAGTTAAAAAGCGATCATAGTTTACAGAATCTTCATCCATTGCCATTTGAAAATGGTACTTCACGATATTCAACAGATCGTTGACCATTTTCACTACATTGACAATTTCGTCCATGTTGTTTTCTGATGTTTGACTATTGACGAGATGCAGGGCAATAGATGCTGCCTCATCCTCATTCATCCGAATTCCCGTTTCTTCCTCAATTATATCAAGTGCTGTTAGCGCAACCTGGAATTCAGTTTTATAGTACTTTTTAATCTCCCAAGTTAAAGCATTTCGAAGCTGAAACCCTTGTTTGTAACGACTGATGGCGAAGCTCAGGTGATTGTCAACGCAACGTACAAATAATCATCCAGCCTGGCGCCTAGTCTGGATTTTGCGTACGATATAATGCGCTCAGAGATTAATAGATACTCCTCAGAAATTTCCTTCAGCAGCTCCGCCAGCTTTTCATGTTGCCTATATGAAATTTTATTTTTGGTATAAAAAGGGAAATAAGAAATAAAAATTTTACCGAAAAACTATTGACTACTAATTATAAAAAATGGTATTATTAAAAATTTGATAATAAATCGAAAACATGATATCATTATAACACAGTACATGGAGGTGGATTATTTGTTTAAAGTTGGCGATAACATTATATATCCAATGCATGGTTCAGGTGTAATTGAAGGAATTGAAGAAAAAGAAATCCAAGGACAAACTCAGAAATATTATGTGATAAAAATACCTATGAATGCTTTGCAAGTACTTATCCCTATCCAAAATATAGAAAAGTCACACATACGCTCGATTGCCGACAAGCTTTCAATGGCAGCGGCATTAGATATTTTCCATCATGGAGAATCAGATCTGTCTTTGTCTTGGAAACAAAGATATAAAATAAACTCAGATAAAATGAAGTCGGGTAAATTAAGAGAAGGTGCTGAAGTGGTACGAGATTTAACCCGGATGCAAAATGATAAAACCCTTAATTCCAGTGAAAAACAAATGTTGGTTAATGCTAAGAAAATACTCGTGGGTGAACTAAGATTAATCAGAGGAATCACTGAAGTGCAAGCAACTGATTTGTTGGAAATGACCGTGTAAATATAGAACCACCATATTAGGACCTGTTTAGTCCTAATTGCTTTAACCATAATGCTGACATTCTCCTCTGACTCATAATCGCAACAGCCCCCCTTTGTTCGTTCGATAAACATGACTTAAATCGTTTATTAGCATTTTTTCCTTTTGCTGCCCATTTCCCAAGCGGTAATAGAAATAGATTTCCACAGTAAATGTAATTCTTCCCTCAGGGATTAATCCTTAAAATTAATTTTGTAAGCAATCTAGATTCAATGTATGTTTTTATTTTTTTATGAACAGCAAGTTTATGCGATTTATTGATATAGTAAACGTAATAGTAATTTATGGAGGTCAAAAAATGCGGTACTTATGTGTAAAAGATTGGGAATTAAACGGTACAATCTATTTCAAAAAGAATAAAAGCTATAACGGTAGAGATGTCAAATTAATTGTCGATAGACAACTAAACAGTATAAAAATGATTGGTGAAAACAATATGCGAATAAAATTCCAAAAAGATAATGAGTACTTTAGTATCAGTTAATGGAACGATGATTTAATGGAGATGGAGATACAGATACTGCTCACACAAAACTATAAATCAATCGTACTTACGGTTAGATATAACAAAAGTATCTCTTTGTTAATCGATCCCCAAAAAACAGCTCTTTCTCACCATCGCAATAGGATTAAAAAAGGGTTAATCCGGTTAAAATAAGTAGAGCAACATTAAAAGCAATTTTTAAACGCTAGGAGGCAACAAAAATGGAACATGGCAAAGTTAAATGGTTTAACGGTGAAAAAGGATTTGGATTTATTGAACGTGAAGGCGGAGAGGATGTATTTGTTCATTTTTCCTCCATTCAAAGTGAGGGGTATAAAACGCTAGAAGAAGGTGAAAATGTTACCTTTGAGCTAGAGCAAGGCCAACGTGGTCCTCAAGCAACAAATGTGCAAAAAGCCTGAAATAGGAAAACTAAACCAGACTTCATTTGAAGTGACTCAATAAAATCAGACAGGTTATTTCTTTAGGCAGCTTGTTGGGCATGGTTCGGTATTGTATACCGGGCTCATGCCTTTTATTTTTGTCTTAATTCGTTTGTGATGATAAATAATCCATATATCCTGCCGGTTCCTTCTTATACTGCTATACACGCTCATCTTTTCCGCTTTACCTTTTAAAGTAAAGGAACGGTATTTTTTTATGCGTACAAGACACTTTAAGCAGAATCCTTTCATCATTCGCTATACTTCTGTACTTTGTTCATGATTGACTCTTTGTCCACGATTCGCGAGTTCGCCTCGAATACGGCGGTATCCATAACTGTTCTGTTGCTCATGATAAATCACTTGAATAAGCGTTTTTTAATTCGGCATCTTTGTCTAGCGGGCCGAAATGCTTCACTTACAATTATAGGTACTGTGCATTTAGACCTAGCAGATCCAGAAATGGGTTCACAGGAATTCCAACAATAGTTCATAGACTATTCTTACATTTTGTCTTCTATGGTGATTTTCCCTTGTTCTAAACGAAGACTTTCAACTTTTTTACTTAGGTATTCTACATATGCAGGCGCTCTACTTCTGCCTGTAATGCCTCAACTAATCCTTCAGCTACTGTTAATTTTTCGCTACTTTTGAGTTTCTTTTAGAAAAAAAAAAAAAAAACAGATCCTAATAAAAGGATCTGTTTTAATAAAAGATAAATTACGCTTTTTGAACGTTAGCAGCTTGAGCGCCACGAGGACCTTGCTCAACGTCAAAAGTAACTTTTTGACCTTCGTCTAATGATTTGAAACCTTCAGATTGGATAGCAGAGAAATGTACAAATACGTCGTCTCCACCTTCACGCTCGATAAATCCAAAACCTTTTTCTGCATTAAACCATTTTACTGTACCTTGTTCCATATATGTTGCCTCCTAGTGCGTTAAACACACAATTTGTTACTATCCTTGCCCAAAGTGATCATCAAGACGAAAAGTCAAATACTTATATTATCCTTTACACCGAACAAAAATAATTCTTCTTTATTGTATCAGATAAAATAATTAAAAGCAACTAAAAATTAGAAACCAAAAATTTTTCAAGAAAACGTGGTATTAAAACAGTGGTTTTCTTTAAAACATCTAGCTTTATTTTTTCATCAAATTTGAATATGAGCTGTATTTTCCTTGATTACTACCTCAATGTCCTCAAATTTCTTTTTCATTTCTCTTCCAAGAGGGTACTCTATTTCTCTCTGTTCAATGTAGACAAGCTGAGGAGTAAAAGGTTTCATAATTTCCTACAATATATATAATTGAATAATTCAGCTGCACACTTTTAATTACTTTAAGAATATCATCAAAAAACACAGGTATTATTCCAACCCTTGTCTTGTCATCCTTGTTTTATGACTGATTACCGAAATTCTAAATGCGGCGGAGGTAAGCAAAAGTCTATCCCCTTATAAGGTGGATAGACTTTTCGTTCTTACCCTTTCAATTCCATTCGTATGGTGTCTCCTGGTAGACATAATAGTTTAGCCAATTAGAGAAAAGCAAATGGGCATGAGAACGCCAGCGGTTCACCGGTCTGTTTGCAGGGTTATCATCAGGAAAATAGTTAACCGGGACTTGGGCTTCTAAACCCTTTGCCATATCACGATTATATTCTTCCGCAAGGGTATGTGTATCATATTCAAAGTGACCAGTCATCATAATATTTCTCTCATCCTTAGATATCATGAGAAACGCACCAGCTTCCGGTGATAAAGCAAGCAAAGTAACCTCTTCATTCGCTTCAATCTCTTCGTTGCTAACATCGGTGTGACGTGAATGAGGAGCATAAAATTCTTCATCAAATCCGCGCAATAGCTTAACCGTTGGATCGGTTACCGAGTGCTTGTATATACCTGAACATTTTTGCGGCAACCCATATTTACCAATGCCATAATAATGATAAAGAGCAGCTTGGGCACCCCAGCAAATATGTAAGGTGGACGTTACATTTGTTTTCGCCCAGTCCATAATTGATTGTAATTCCTCCCAATAGCTAACTGATTCAAATGCAATTTGTTCCACAGGAGCTCCAGTAATGATTAGTCCGTCATAGCGCCGATTTTTCACTTCCTCAAATGTAGTGTAGAACTGTTCCAAATGAGATCTGCTCACATTTTTCGATTCGTATGTTGCTGTATACATTAACGAAACATTCACCTGTAGCGGTGTATTACCGAGAAGTCGCATTAAGTGGGCTTCCGTTTTTTCTTTTTCCGGCATTAGGTTCAGAATGAGAATATTTAACGGGCGGATATCCTGCATGTTCGCCCGATCAGTATCCATGATGAAAATGTTCTCTTTCTCTAGTATTTCGCGTGCTGGCAGCTGCTTTGGTATATTGATCGGCATCTTCCAATCGCCCCCTTTTAATAATTCGGTATTTTATTAGATCATTATAGACATCATTGTCCGAAAAATAAATCAAATTTATTTATTAAAAATATTCTGTTGTTATTTCTCTGCCACTTGCTCAGTCATTCTGTTTTCAATTTTCCTCCCATAAAAGAACCAATACAGACCCAGTCCAACTAAAATATAGAGAGTACTGTAGCCATAAAAACTTTGGAAACCAATACCAGCGATTACAATTCCGACGACAAACGACCCAACTCCGACGCCAAAGTCAAAGATTGATAGGTATGTTGCAATCGCCAAACCTCTTTTTGTAGAGGGGGCATCCTGAATAGCAATCGTTTGAAATGTAGAGAAAAGTGTTCCCCACCCAAGTCCGATTAACAGCGCAGATAACAGGAACATAAGTGGCGTCGTTGTCATGGAAAGAATAAACATCCCAATGGCGAAAATAACGACACACGGGACCACGATCACGTTTGAGCCGTAATGGTCAAACCAGCGCCCGGTGAATGGCCGGGATAACAATAATATCGCAGCGTATACGACAAAAAAGTAGCTGGATACAGCAATAAGATCAAGTGATTCCGCGTAGACCGATACAAAAGACAGCACACCTGCATAGGACAGTCCCAGAAAAGCAGCAATGAAAGAGATTGGCACTGAGCTTCTTTCAAACATTCCGGATGGATGCAAGGATATAGGACCAAGTATTTCCTTTGTTTCCTTAGGAAGCTTTAGGCTTAGTCCAGCGATCATCCCTCCAATGGCCAAAATGACATTCGTTACAAACATTGCTGATGAACCTAAGTTTTGCATAATTGTTAATCCTAAAAACGGCCCTAACACCATTGCAAGGTTAGCTGCCATTACATAATAGCCCATTCCCTCACCACGGCGTTCTTTAGGGATAATGTTTGAGACAATGGCACCTGCAACGGTTGTGGTCATCCCAAAGCCCAAGCCTTGTAAGAATCGGACAGTAAACATAATTGGCATTGAATCTGCCAGAAAATAAAGAAAAGTGGGCAATGTGAAAAGTGCGAGTGAAAAAATAAGCACCAATCTCGTGGAAGTGCGCTCTAGCCATTGTCCTGCTATAGGACGGATTAAAATGGCTGCAAGTAAAAAGACAGTCGTAAGCAGGCCGGCCTGTCCTGCAGTCGCACCCATATCCTTTAGTGCATAAACTGGAAGTGTGACAAGTAAAAAATAAAAAGCCAAGAATAAGAAAAAATTGCAAAGCGAGATCCCAATAAAATCTTTCGTCCATAATCGCTGAGGTACCAACCTGTTCATCTCTTTTCTCGTTGAATAGAATTAAGCCATATCCATAATAAGTCTTTCATTTGTTCCTGCTCTGTTTCACTTAAGCCATTTACTAGTTGGTGATTAATCGTACTAACGGCCGCTTCCCATTCAGGATACTTATTTATGGCGGCTTCGGTTAAATGTATATAACGCTCTCTCTTATCTTTACCTGGCTTACGAATGATCCATCCTTGTTTTTCCATTCGCTGGAGGTTTCGTGACATTGGAGGTGCTTCAATTCCAAGATAAAGACATAAATCCTTTTGAGTTTTGGGACCCTTCAGCGTTAAGGCATAAATAACCGACCACTGAGCACTAAATAAACCATGTGCCTTCAGTGCTTCATTCAAATTGTTTGTTAAATGCCTTGATAGCTGGTGAAGCCCGTGCAGCAATTCGTGATGCTGCATATCATTTCCTCCTTTCCCGCTCTTGGTCATACAGTTTCTATAGTTAATTTAATTAGTTACCTAGATAACTATATAGTAATGCATGCAAATAAACAATAGTTCTATGAACGAATATAACTGGTCCTACCTTCAATTGAATGACTTTACTTTATTTAACTTTAATTAGAGGTATTAAAATATCTTTCGAAGTTGCTACTTAGTATTAATATTTCTGCTTGTTGCATTATCTAAAAAATAATCACTTTTTTACACGATAGTATAGAAATACAAGGTGGATGTCAGTCACACCTTGTTTTTATTCTATTTGGTAATACAAAGACGCCTAATAAGTAGATGACCATAAACAAATTAATTTGTTTATGGTCCCTTACTCTCACTGTCCCTTCTAGGAGTTACATTTGATCTGACGAACCTCCCCTAGGCTATGTTCATATACTACCTATATGCAGCAGCACATTAAATATCCCATTTTCGATCGCTTATTACTTGAGCGAATCTTTCCACTTAATTGTTGCTGGTTAAACAATTTGTTTATGTTAGGGAGGTTCGCATGTTTCGATACAATGGAAGACCTAGAAAAAATAGATTATTCCCTTCAAAAAGTGCATTTTTTCTATCTTTTATCTTATTTAGCATTTCGTCTGTATTCAGTTTGTGGCTGGTTGACAATCGAATCGAACCAAGCATAATGAGCATCGCTGAAACGAAGACACGAGAAATTGCTTTTCAAGCGATTAATGATGCAATTTCCGAAGAAATGGCCGAGATGATGGATATAAAAAAACTAATTATTATTCATGAAACAAGTGAAGGTGTAGGCTATAGCTTTAATCCAGAACTCTATAACAAGCTTGATGCTGAAGCTGGTTCACGTGTACAACGATTTTTAGATTATCGGGTTCACAGTGAAGACGACACTCTAGACGAATCTGCAGACAATAATGGAATCATTTATTATATGCCTTTAGGTATGACGACAGGCAATACTCTTTTAGCAAGCTTAGGTCCCAAAATACCGGTTCGTTTTGAAACAGTTGGAAACGTTGCAACAAGTGTGACCACTTCGGTTGAGGAAAGTGGAATTAATAACTCCTATCTTGAGATTCACTTGGAGGTAAAGGTTAATTTGAAGGTTATTATACCCTCTTTAAGCAAAGACATTGTAACAAACAACTCGATTAAAATAGGTGATTTATTTTTACATGGTGACGTTCCTGAATATTATAACGGGGATGGAAATAACGCTGTTATGATTCCTCGATAACGCATATCATTCTTTAAAGGCTTGAAAAATTAACTGTAATAAAATATCGTCACTTGATGCTGAATACTCACCCTTTATATATCAATTATTTTTATATAAGTTATACTATTTAACATTGACAAATTGAATGTGTCATACTATTATAGAATTACAGAAAGTAATAGCGCTTACAAAAAAGGGAGATGAAAGATATGGGTATTATCGTTTGCCAAACATGTAATGGTGTAGTCACATACTTTGAAGATGAAAAGGTTACAACATTGTACTCAAATCATTGTCCAAATTGCTCGAAAGACCAAAAAATTAAGAAAAAACACCGTTAATCGTCTAAGATAAAATTCACAATTACCAGGCTGCCTTACAATCGGTATCACCGATGTTAGGCAGCCTAGTTTTGTGGCATAGAAGCATTATCCATTCTCTTGTTTTAGTTCTGATCTTAGGTCTTCTATTTTATTTAACTTCCTCATATCCCGTGTTAAAAGCACTTATCTATTCTTTATTGCGTGTTCAGGCGTATTTATCCATTATACAAGCGGGGTTTTTAATGTGAGGGCACCGCATATTTAGAGCCCTACTCCTTTTGAACAATATTGAATGTTGATCTCATTAAATGCGCAATCCTTTTTCCACAATGCATGGGTAATCATTGCCACGGAAGATTAACTGGCTATTTATGCGCCCTCCTTTTCGCAGTAGATTGAATACAGGAAACAACCAAATAACAGCGCCAAAATAGCAGGTGCTGTTATTCATATTATTCTGAAGTATAGGGATTAAAGCTAATATTTTTTCTTGCTTCATCCGTTATTTCAAACGGCTCTTTCACAGCTGGTTCATTTTCAGATTCAAATTGAACCTGAAGACTGCCATCATAATGATTTGGTTTCTTATCCAATCATTTCCCCCATCAATTAGGTGTTATTATTAATAAGTTTTAGCTAGCTCTTTTGCTCTTTGTAATGCTTGTTCTTTAATTTCCTGCGCTTTATCAGGCATTTGATTACGCACTCCGATAAATAAGCCTTTAAATGACGGAACGCCAAAGAAATTTATCATAATTGTTAAATAACGGTGACCCATTTCCAGTTCTGCAGCAGGACCTTCGGAATAAATACCACCGCGAGCTTGGATATGCAGTGTTTTTTTGTCTGGCAAAAATCCAATCGGATCACTCTCTGTATATCGAAAGGTTTTGCCAGATCCGGCGATGGAATCAATATAAGTTTTCATGATTGAAGGCATAAAAAAGTTCCATAAAGGAGTTACAAACACATAATTATCCATAGAAATAAATTATTCGCACAACTCTGACAGACGGCCGACCTTTGACTTTTCTTCTGAAGATAGTTCTTCAAACCCTTTCCCAGATTGAAGCTTCCCCCACCCACTAAAAACGTTGACAACAATATGAGGAGAATATGTTCTTTATATAAATCTAGATGAGTGATTTGATCACTGCCATTTGCTGCTTTGTAAGAATCAATAAATTGTTTTCCTGAAGCAATGCTATAGGAATGTGTTTAATCATTTGGACGCGCCGTGATAAATAAAACTTTTGCCATATGTTTTTCTCCTTTAACTACCAAATTTTCTTTTAATATGGCTTAAAATATGTATTTCATTCCATGCAATTAATCTGCATATTTATTGAATCAGCAAATGAAGCAGTATAAAAGCTTTCAATATTTTAATGGATATTTGAATAAAAATTTTTTAAAAAAAGCAAAGTCTATAATCAATTTTTTAAACAGTTCTCTACAGAATAGGGAACTTTCTAGACCCATTTGCAATGAAGATTATTCTTGAACAAACACATTCTTTAGTTGAAAAAATATTCTTCTTTGTCCAGATTGTTCCATACTAAAAAGGAGTTGCTAGAACAACTCCCTTTGTTTCACTATAGCTCCTATTTTGGAATCGCTTTTTTATCGTAAGGTATTAGAGGTTCATACATGGATGTATCCGCCGGGCTATTACAGGTGATTATTCTGAGACTCTTCAAAAAAATAGAGTGATGTGTTGTCACGGCTTTGCCCGCAAGCATTCCGTTGATACTAAAATTCTTCTTGAACGCGGCTAAGCAGATCAGTGGGCCTAATGTTCAATACCTGATAAACCGTATACGAGAAAGATTAATCGAAAATGATATGTTGTTAAATAAACTAGAGAAGAAATGCTCATGAGTTCTTTGGACACGAAACCTTCCAATCCATGCATTTGAAGGTAAAGTAATCTATTACGTTGACAATGAAGTAAAAAGAAATCTCATCCATCCCACAAAATATCGATCCAATTTGACAATAGTTAAATATACTGTAAAGAAAAGAGCAATATAATGTGTTCAGTGCATTGCTCAAGAGACTATAATTGATTCGTTGAATTAAAGCACCGAAAGTTATAATTGTTTAGATATAAACTCCCTATTTTTTGTAAAATGATGTTTTTTATAAAAGTCTTTTGCATCACTGTTTTCAAACCAACAATCGAGTTCAATTAAATATATTCCCTTGTCTTTCGCAATTTGATCTATTTCTTTCATTAAAATTGAACCATAACCTTTTTTCCTGTGAGTTTCAAGAATGCTGATCTGATGTACATATATAGATTTATATTCTTTACAAAAAGCATTTTCTAGATAGTTTCTACTCTCTATCCAAGCATAACCGAACGATTCTTGGTTATCTTCTATAATAAGGAAAATAAAACGCTGCTCATTGATTAGACTTTTGAAAAATTCTTTCATTGCATCGTAGTTATATTCGCTGAAGTATTCAGGATACAGTTTTGAGTGTAAATCTTGAACAGGTTTATTTAACCTTGCAATTATTTCATAATCAAAAGTTTGATATATTCTCATATTCCCCTCCCCACCCACCAGTTTTCTTCATATAACCATATTTTATAGAAAACCTACTTATACATTTAGTGCGTATAGATTTTTTAGTTTTATTTAATTATTTATAATTAAGATTGAAGTATATCCCAAATACAAGAATATTATTTACTTAAAAATTGAGAAAACGGATCCTACTTGTCTTAACATATTGATTCCATTTGAGACAGTATTAACGTGTGACATAATATTACCTAAATTCCCAGACAAACCAGGTCCCCTAAAAGATCCTCGGGGTGATCTAGGATTTTGGTTTGATAGAAAATTTCTTGGAGGAAGAGATTTCTGTCTCTGTCTAAGGTTTGGCCGAAATGGTTTTGATCCAAAATTTAAAGGATGCATTGGCTATTTTTCACCTCCTTATTTTATTTATTGCCTAGCAAAAATCACCTTTCTTAAGACTAACAATTTGGAGTGCACATTAATTTAAATCAATTAAACGTATACTAAACTCAGGAAGAGAGCAATCATGAGTTAGATGGTCATTTAACGAAACAGATTGGCCCTTGTAAAATCATTCGTGTGACCTATTAACAGAAGGCTGTGCCAGTTAATTTATTATACATTTGCAAATCGATAACTTAATAAATATCTTCTAGCCCTTCGAATATACAATGACACCTAATGAATTCACGAGATTTTGATATTTATCCTATATTAATAATATAATCTACCACCAGAATGCTGAGCTTAGAGCAATGCCAGTAATAGAACCGAGTGCAAGTCCATATCCAAATCCCCCGAATCCTCCATAGAATCCATAGCCATTTCCTCCTAGATTTCTAGTAGGTCTTATCCAGACATGAGTCTTAGTCACTCTAGTAATTTCCCCTACATAAACTCTATTATTACGTTCTTGAATTCTAACTTTTTTCCCCTGATATTTGCAGCATAGATTATAAATATGGTAGGTTGATACATAAATATCCTCCTTTCGCTAATATTCACATAATTATATGTACTATTACCTTATGTTAAAGATAACGTTTTGCTATAGTCATACGTTTAAGCCTCTGCAGTATTTCTGCTACGTTATTAATTGTTTCACTCTCTCCAGCAATGCCCGATAAAAGGGAGGAATCGACTCGTTATTTCAAATTCATTTCGAGAATTTTTTATTGAGGAGAAAATAGAGTAAAGTAGATAAAAATAGACTGTCGTGCTTTCTCGACAGCCTAAGGAATATGATCATCACGCTTTTTATTTAAAGGAATAAAAATTTTTAACTGATTAGAAAACCCAAGTGAATAAAGCTTCTGTAACTAATCTTTCTCTTTTTTAGAATGAAATCTCTTTAGGGCTTTGTTTAAAAATGGTGTTGCTTTATTAATCAATGGTATGGGAGTGTTGTCACTTATTTGATCAGAAGCAGGATCCTTAACATTTGGACTTGATACATCCTCTTTTCCTCTATTGCCAAAAAACCAGTCATTCATCCGATTCGATCTACTAGTATGTGATCCCTCTTTTTCATTGGATGTTTCAATAACTTTAACCTGCCCAAACAAAAATTCTGTAAATCGATCATGTTCATTTTTTGATTGCTCATTCTGTTTACGATCATTAGACTCCTTTATTCTATTACCAAAAAACCAATTATCTAACTGTTTCGATTCACCATAGGATGAAGATGACTCTATTTTTTTAAGTAATTCTTGTGAATGATCATCGCTTTCTTTATACATTTTTATTTGATGGTCCTTCTCCATCGGCAATTCCCCTATCTTAATTGTTCTTATAAAAAAATATATTTATCTTTTTAAATCATTTTCTCATCTTCTATTAAACTTACTGCTCTTTCACTTCAACATATTTATATTTCCATATAATTGAAATTAATGAAAATTTCATAATATAAAGTTCATGTTAGTCTATTTTGAAAAATCAATTGGTGATACCTTTATTTTTTTAAAAATTATATGAAAAAGTATAAGAGCAGTGAATAATTTGCTGCTCTTATACACAGTCTTTGCACTTATATAAATATTTTTTGTTTCACTATTTAATTACCAGATGCCACAAGAGCATCCAATAATAACCAGCAATACGAATACGACAATAACAAACGCAAAACCACCGCTGTATCCACCCATGTTAAACCCTCCAGACATTCGTTGGATTTTTACGTTAAATGAATGATCCCATTATGACCTTTAACATAATGCAGCCCCAACAATAATTAACAGAATGAACAATACGATAATCAGCGCAAAACCACCTCTGAAACCACCGCCATAGCCAATGCCGCCATAACCACAACCTCCAAAGCCGTATCCACCAAACATAAGTAATCACCCCCAGTTGAAAATTACTTGGAGAAGCAAATCCCCCTCATTTATAAATATGTTTTAGAACTTATTTTGCTCTAGGCATTCTTATCCAACAGAAATACACCGTCAATGTCTAATCAAATTATTTAAATTTCTTAAAGATTGGAAAGAATTGTACACCTTTTATAGCTTCTTTTCTGGTGAAAGAAACTATTTTCTTTTAAGGTAAAATAGCAATTACTCTTAGAGGAATTGTTATCTGTAATGAAGGCAAGATGTAACGATTTAAAAAAGGAGATAAATCTTATTAAGACGCCACACAGAAATAATCCGTCTGTTGAATCGGCTGGTTCAATTTATGTACTCTGCCTATATGATCTCGAACCACAGTATCTCATCAATAGCGAATTCATCTCGTCATTTAATTGGACAGATTCTGTAAATCTGTCAAGAATCCTTTTAAAACGAGTTAATTGCGAAAGGCTCTTTGCTACTACATGACCAATGACTTCTAATACGTTAAATTCAACCTCATTAACAAGTTTTGCAGATACGTCACTCATTCGAATACTTTCTGTTAATATCATCTGCAATTCTTACCATTTAAGAATCCATAAAGAGCGATTCCATATGCTTTTTTATACATTAATATATTCAGTTATTCAAAATTGCGTTTACATTTTTGTCAAATGGTTTCTTATTAGAAATGTTTTAAGGGTATTAATTTTGTCTCACTTTCATAAAATTAATTAAACAAGCAGAGAGGTGGAATAAACACATATGGAAGTACTGGTGACAGGATTTATGATTCATTCAAACGATTCAAATATAGATGCTGAGCATTCTCACCATTTATATCTTACTACTTGGGATGGAAAACCCATTCATAAACACTACTTTTCAGGAGTAACCTCTTTTAACGTAGGGCATGATCATAAATATGCAGGAACAACTGAAGCAGCTCCTAGTGGAGTCCCTCATACTCATAAATTCTTTACCCACACTTCATTTGATGATGGTCATAAACATGAAATCCAAGGCATAACAGGACCTGCCATTCCATTACCTGATGGTGGGCATTATCATAATTTTCAAGGAGTAACGACTATTAACGGTGCTCATCCTCATTCACATAGATTTAGTGGTAATACTAGTTCTTAAGCATAGGCATAATGTAATTGCACTAAAATCAAAACTTAAGACATTTCACGGGTTTAGCCTAGCTATTCAATTTCGATTGAATATGTTTAAAAACATAATTGAGTCAAAAGATTAAACAGAGAAGAAAACTTAACAAGATAATGAAAATATTAATCCGATAATTCTAGTACTAAGTATGGTGTACTCGTGAAATAAATCATTTCAAGAAAAAAACTCTACTGCCATGCGAAAACCTTAATATAAAAAGTACTATACAGAAAAAACCTTGGGAGGAATGACCCTAGACGACCTTGGGAGGAGATATTGCAGGGGTTACGTTTATTCCTGCTCTGCTTGGCTCAATCATTTGTGTCCTAATTTTAAGCTGCATCTTTAAATCTGTTCGTAAAAATTAACTCTTTAAATAGATTAAGCCTTCACCTGAACCCTTAGGTAATGGCTTTTTTGGCTAAGCATTTTTTAATTGGGTTCGGATATGTTGATTCCAGATTTCTTCCTGCTTCCTTTTAATCTAATATGCATAATAGATTACGAGAGACTCATCGCAACTAAACTACATGTTTTATTTTTGAGCGTGTAGAACATAGCTGCCTTTAAGTTGAAAGAAGCGTATGCTATTGCATACGCTTCTTTATGTGTATTTAGAGTTTTTGAATTTATAGACTTTCCCATATTTTATGTATGGAATTTCAAAAAACTATTAAAAAATTGTGCATTTCTACTGACTTCCAAAAAATTTTGTCCAAGCCGATTTTTGAAAAAAACATAGATTAGTAATAGGAATGCTGTATAGCATTTCTCAACATGATGATAGGAGGTGAAATTTATGTGGGGAAATGGAAGTTATGGCGGCGGCTACGGTGGCGGTTATAGCGGAGCTGGCTATGGTGGCATGGGCTCTAGCTTTGCGCTAATCGTAGTCTTGTTCATTCTATTAATTATTGTAGGAGCTTCAATCTGGAGTGATTAATCGATGATAACTCAATAAGCCAAACATGATAGGAGGTGATAGATATGAGCGATGGACTTGGACGCCATTTTGCCTTAGTAGTTGTACTATTTGTTCTACTCATCATTATCGGATGTTCTTGTATGGGTATCGGTGGCTATTAATATTGGTCAATGTGATATAAATCACTCATGATTTCTTCAACTCGTTTGCTTGGATTCGCATACGATAAGAGTGAAGGACAGATTCATGTAATCTGTCCTTTTATTTAAAATCTAGTGTTTATGAAAATGGAACTGTGTCTGGTATACAAACATGGATAAAAATAGTTGATAGGATTCTAAATTAGAACACATGCTGCTAAAGAAAGGAGGAGTAACATGAATAATTTAGTAAGTAGACACCAAGGCCAAGCTGTTGAGATCCGAGATCATACTGGCAGAATTCATCGAGGTGTAATCGAAGGTACGGACCCACCAAGAGGAATGTTTATCCGTGACCGTTTTAGAAGAAGAAGATTTATTCCATTCTTCTTAATTGCTAGTATTTTTCTTTTAAACAGAAGGCGACGAATTTTTTAAAGCGTTATTGTAATTGAATGACAGAATACTGCGTAGTTGTAAGTGCAGTATTCTGTGTATATGCACGATAAATCTAGTAGACAATTGTTGATATCTACTAACTTCAATAAATTTGTCCAATCCAAGTCTTACTCTAAAACATAGATTAATCATAGAAAATAATATTTAACTTCTCGTAATCGTCAGATAAAGGAGGTGGAAACATATGTGCGGGGGATTCGGAGGTTATGGCGGCGCTGGCTACGGAGGTGGTTACGGTGGAGGCTACGGCGGCTTAGGCACTAGCTTTGCGTTAATCGTTGTCTTGTTCATTCTCTTAATTATTGTCTTAGCAGTAATCTGTTAAATGATGAAAATATTATTTATTCAGATTTGATTGGAGGTGCTAGATATGGGGAGCTCTTTTGCGTTAGTGGTTGTATTATTCGTTCTACTTATCATTATCGGATGTTCTTGTATGGGTATCGGTGGTTACTAATTTCCTGTTATAGTCTAAGCTAATGTATAGCTTAGCTTGGTGAACACTCCTTTTCACTTTTGGAAATAGATTTTTTTCTATTGAACAAACAGTTTAAAATAGCAAGCCTTAATCTATTTCAAACTCGATGCATTTAATGGATCGAGTTATTTGTTATTTAAGTTGCAAGGTTCGTTTTGAGCTTTTTTATAAGTTGCGGTGGTGCCAATACTATTTTTCGGAGTTGCTACTAAATAGATAAAGATTCATGTTTTTGGTTATGTTATATTCATTCTTACAAATCCATTCATCAAGCTCATCATCGTAACTCATGTTATCAACTCGTCCGACTTGCTCTTTCCATTTCTTCGTGGATTCTTTATCAAAGGTGCTGTACTTAATATAGGCCTTGATTTCTTCCTTTTCACAGAAGGCGTAGTTTTCCTCACTGCCATAACCAGAATCAGCAATAACAGACTTAGGCTTTGGACGGTCATATCTATCTAATACATTCAAATGAGGAATGAGGCAGCCAGGGTCTCCAGCACGCTGATGCAGACTGAAGCCAACAACGAATTGATTTTCAATTCCAATTTGTACATTATAGTAAGGCTTCAGCTGGCCGTTTTTCATGTGATCCTCTTTCATCCGCATAAAGGTAGCGTCCGTATCGGTTTTTGAGTAGCTGTTTCTTCCTTCAAATGTAGATTTCTGCTGTTCATACTTTTGCTTTCTTGGAAAAAGGTCTTTTTCTAACTGGCGCTTTGCTTTTCTCAAAGTCTTATTCTTAGGATCCTTTTCCAAGCGCTTCTCTAATTTTTTCACTGTTTCAGCTATATTCTCAGAAGAAGTTGGGAAAAGTATGATTTTCTTCTTTTTTTTACCTTAGTTTATATGCTGATATTGATTCTTGCACCCTGTTGATTGGAGTGTAAGGGGCGAGACTCCTGTGGGAGAAGCGAGTCAACGGGAGACTCCGCAGGCGCGGATGCGCCGAGGAGGCTCCCGGACCGCCCGCGGAAAGCGAGTCCCTGGAGCGGAAATCAACAGGCCAACTTTATAGAGCTATTTTCTTGGAAAAAAGAGGCTGCCCAAAAGCCTTATACTTTTGGGACACCCTCCTTTCCAAGAGTGACTATTATTAATTATTTTGTCTTTGCGTTATATCTGCCAGAATTTCATATGAACGGAGTCGATCATTATGATCAAAAACCTGGGCAATTGCCATAATTTCATCGGCCTGACTGTCATGTAAAAATTTCTCCAGTTTTTCTTTCACTGTCTGTGGACTGCCCACGATCGAAGAACCTAACTGATTCTGAAGAGCATCTATTTCATAGCTGCTAGCTATATCATTGATGTCATCAACCGGTGGCTGCAGTGGTACTTCGTTACCCCGCATCAAGTTCAAAAACTGCTGTTGTAAAGTAGAAGCGAGACGCTGTGCTTTTTGATCCGTCTCTGCAGCAATTACGTTTAACCCGACCATTGCATAAGGCTTGTCCAATACTTTAGATGGCTTAAAAGCCCGACGATATAATTGTATAGCTGGCAGTGTGTTTTCTGGTGAAAAATGACTGGCAAAGGCGAATGGCAATCCCAGTTCTCCAGCCAGCTGTGCACTGAACCCGCTTGAACCCAACAACCATATTGGAATATTCAATCCTTGACCTGGAACAGCTTTAACCTGTTTACTTCCTTGTACCGAGGAAGGATCAAAGTAACCACGAAGCTCAGCTAACTGTTCAGGAAAATCATCTCCAGTACTTCTTAAGTCTCGTCTCAATGCCCGAGCGGTAAGCTGATCTGTTCCGGGCGCACGGCCAAGCCCCAAGTCAATACGTCCAGGATATAAGGATTCAAGAGTCCCGAACTGTTCAGCAATAACGAGCGGAGCATGATTCGGCAGCATGATTCCACCTGAACCTAACCGGATTTTTGATGTACCAGCAGCAACATGGCCAATGACTACAGAAGTGGCAGAGCTGGCGATAAACGGCATATTATGATGTTCAGCCAGCCAATAACGGTTATAGCCAAGTTTTTCAGCAAGCTGAGCAAGTTCCAATGTATTGCGAAAAGAATCAGCTGGATTACTTCCGGCTATAATCGGTGAAAGATCCAGCACTGATAATGGAATAGTAGCCAGTTGTTTTGTACGTTCAGACATATATTCATCTTCTTTCTATAAAAAGGATAGTATACTTATTATTTTTGTTTATGACGAGGTAGATACCCTCTGTAAAAAAATGCCCCACAACCCATAGAAAAATTCCTCTATTTTTTAACGTTGTATAGATTGTGCCAGAATTTCATAAGAGCGCAATCGGGCTTGGTGGTCAAAAATCTCTGTATGAGCCATGATTTCGTTGGCTCCTGTTTTCACAATAATCTCTTGTAATTGCTGTTTCACTCCCGCTGGATCCCCTATAATGGAAGTGAAGAGCTGTTCTTCAACCGATTTGCGTTCATTAGCGCTCCAAAGTCTGTCCATATTTTCAACAGGAGGCTGGATAGGAGCTGGTTTTCCTTGTGTTAGTAAAAGAAACTTCTGATACATTGATGTAGCAAGCCTTTGTGCCTCTTGTTTATCGTCAGCCGCTACCACTTGGACAGCTAGAAGCACATATGGACTTTGCAAAAATTCGGAAGGACGGAAATTATCCCGGTACACTTTTATAGCTTCCATCATGTTGCCTGGAGCAAAATGGCCCGCGAACGAAAAAGGAAGTCCAAGCATTCCGGCCAATTCTGCACTATATAGGCTAGAACCTAACAGCCAAATTGGAACTTCAGTTTTCTCGCCAGGAATAGCATGAAAAACATGTGAGCCATTTCTCATTGTCGTTCCTGAACCATATAAATAAGCAATAAGCTCCTGCAGGCGTTCTGGAAATTCCGGTTCTCCGGCAACTCGTTGTCGTAATACATTCGCAGTATATCGATCCGTACCTGGCGCTCGCCCTAAACCTAGATCAATCCGGCCAGGAAATAATGTTTCTAACGTGCCAAATTGCTCTGCCACAGAAAGAGGTGAATAATGGGAAAGCAATAATGCACCTGAGCCGACACGCATTTTCTCTGTGACAGAGGCCACTCTTCCAATCACGATGGGCGATGCAGAACTGGCCATACCTACCCAATTATGATGTTCCGCGAGCCAAAATCTTTTATACCCCCACTGCTCAGCTTTTTTTGCTAAATCAAGTGTATTTTTAAGAGAAATTTCTGGCGATCCTCCCTCTATAATGGGTGAGGGGTCAAGTACAGAAATTGGTGTATTTGCTATGTTATTCATACGTCATCTGCCTTTCAGACTTTCATTATTGTCTATCTATTCGTTTATGAGTCGGGAAATAAGGTAAAACAAATTCTCCGAGTTCCTGAATTACTTCCTCTGGTGGACGCCTTGAAAAATATAATACAAAGGCCAAGTGATTGACCCCAATAGACTGAAATTGATGAAGAAGCTCCACTAATTGATTGCGGCCAACATGAAACCCTAAAGGAATGGGAACAGGTAATGCATCGGGATTTTCCGATAAATCGATGAATAAAGTCTGGGAGAAAGGTTTAAATACTCCTGAAGAGTAAACCTCAGACAACGCACGATAATCATTTATTAATTTCTTTTGTTGATCAAAGCTTCTTGGGTATTGAATCCAACCGTCTCCATGCTCCGCAATCCATTTTAAAGACTGATTGCTAAACCCAGTCACCATAGTAGGAATCGAAGAAACAGGCTTTGGAATCAATCTCATATCTGTACCATCAATTACACCTGATGAGCTATGGATAGTTGGGCGATCCTCATTTAGTAGCTGTTCCAGAAATTTGTAATTCCCTTCAAATAATAGGCCACTATCTTCTTTAGATACTCCTAGGGCTGTGAAATCTTTTTCTCTGTCTCCTGAAGCAACTCCCATGATTAAGCGTTCAGGAAACAATTGATCAATAGATGCCGCTTCCTTTGCTACTCGTACAGGGTGGCGGAGCGGTAGGACAACGCTTGATGTCCCTAATGCAATATCCTTCGTATAAGCAGCAAGATACGTCAAATAAATCCATAAATCATACATTTGTCCATTATCATCAATATTCAGGTTCTGAATTGTAACGTCTCGAAGCCATAAGGCCGCGAAGCCATAATCCTCGATCTTACGGGCTAGCTCCAATTGATTCTCCATGATGGGATCTTTGGACATCCTTGCTGTAGGGATGGAGAAGCCGAGCGTCATTTTGTCCTTTTTGTACATGCTGTTATATCCGCGATGGTGTAATAAACTCATGACAATCCTCCTTTCTAACGGTTTATATATTTTGACAAATATATCTTTCGAACCTTTTGATTGTTTCTTCATTGCGACGATAATACGTCCATTGCCCTATTCTTTTCATTTCAACTAGCCCACATTGCAATAAAATTGATAAATACTGAGAAGTAGTGGACTGCGAGATTCCAGTTTTGCTTCGAATATCACTTACACAAACACCACCCTCAAATCCTTCATCTTTAATGACATGTGCTTGTGTTGAAAAATTAGAATCAGGGTCTTTTAACATTTGGAGAATACTGACTCTCGTTTGGTTCGCCAGTGCTTTGAAGATTTCAACGGCTTGTTCATCATCCAGTAGATTTAAATCCTTATTCAACGTGGCATGCCCCTTCCATATGCTGCTAACAAAATTTCATTGAAGCGGTAAATAAAAAACAAATTTATATATCTATAATTTGCAATATATCTATATTATTGCGTCGTAAAGCTGAAATCAACTAATATGTTTAGCTAGTTTTCAAAATGGCTGGTTCTTTCTTGCTATTCGTATTTCATTAGATGAACCAAATTATTTTTTCACTAGATCATTGTCCTGACTGTACATAACTTTCCACTATAAGGAGAAGCTATCGAGAGAACAGCATTATGCAAATTTCAAAAAGAGAGGTTGAGGATATGGAGAAATGGTTTAAAATTGCTGGTGGAATAATCGCTGCAATCACCTTAATGTTCGGCTGCAATACAGATAATACAACTAACAAGGAAGCTGTTAAAGATGAAGCCCAGAATGACGACGGCAAACACCAGGATGGCACAGGAAACGTAACCGATCGCGACAGAGAGATATTGGATAATCGTGATGACGGAACAAATTTTGAAGTTGATGATGGTGGTACAGACGCCAACAATGACCAGTATGATGGAACCGGCGGTAATACAGAGGACAAGGAACAATAATGTTTAACTTGATAGGTCAAAAATCGAAAAAATTCATTCTTCTAAGTAATTACTACTTTATCTGTGAACCCGTTTTGCTTCAAATAGAACTTTAATCATTTGATTTATATAAAACCATTTTATTATGCGAATTATTTAAAGCAATTAATAAACTCATATTTTATCAAAGCCTACTCTTTATTTATTTTAGTAGCCGGTCAACTGTACGTTACAGCGAATCAATAGAAATAGACCTGGTTTTCACCATGTCTATTTCTGCTCATTATAATTGAACATGCTCTATCTTTTTCCAACTCTTGAACGATAATATTGTTCATCTAATTTTTCCAATTCTTTATTGGAAAGTATTTTTTTCTTAACAAACTCCAAATGAACGCCGAACGCTTCTATACATTGCGCCGTATCCTTATGGATAAATGCATCCAAAATTGGTTTATGGATCAGAGCAAGTTCATTTATATCTTCAAAATATACTTGACTGGTCAGGTACCAAACGCGATTTGCTTTAGCACTCAGTAATTCCCATATCTTAAACATAAAAGAATGGTTGGCAAGCTTATAAATATACGTATGGAACATTACGTCCGCATTTCTAATTTTGTCAACGTCCTGGAGCTTTCCTGCTTCCAACATGTTTTCAAATAATGATTGAAGGTTTATAATGTCTTGTTCTTTCGCATTTTCAATGGCAAGTTGAATTGCCAATGGCTCCATTTTTTCACGAAAGCTGTAGAGTTCTCTAATGTCCTTTAGAGAAAGATTGGATACAAAGGTTCCTTTATGACGCATACTTACAACCATTCCATCCTCCTTAAGTCTTAAGAAGGCTTCACGCACAGGTGCCTGGCTGACACCATGCGTATTCGAGATATCCAGTTCCGTAATACGATCACCTGGCTTTAATTCACCTTTAATGATCGAATCTTTGATTAAATGGTAAATTTGATCCGCAAGAGAGTCCTGCTTCACTCTTTTCCCCATCACTTCACCTCTCGTTTTATATATTTTATCGATAATCGGTAATTATGATAAAGTATAATATTATGTACCATTGAAATCAAATAATATACAACCTAAAAGAAATTAGCAGCAACAATTACAGATTAACGATCATTGAAAAAACAACAATACATGGGCAGATTAATAGGAGAGTACCTTTGACTTGTTATCGTTCAACAATGACACCTGATCAATGCATTGTTGCTGTTTACAAGTTGAATAGTAAACGACCACTTTTTTCGTTGCCACACTATCGATTTGCTTCCCGCAGCATTTACATACAATGGTACCCATCGCTACTCGAATATTGTCAGTCATCATTATCCGCCCTTTCGTCTGTCGTTTACACGAACTGCATTCTTTGAAAGACTTGATAAAAATACTATTTATAATTTGTTTAATAGGTTTGGTGGTGTATCACCTTGTAAACCAGCAATTAAATTTGTTATTGCCAGATCTGCCATTTTCAAACGTGTAGCAATACTCGCGCTGCCAATATGAGGAAGGCTCACGACATTTGGCAATGCTAGAAGTGGATGATCCAAGGGTACAGGTTCTTTTTCGAAAACATCTAGTCCTGCCCCCCAAATCTCTTTATTTTCAAGCGCATGATAAAGAGCATCTTCATCCACAATTCCACCTCTAGCTGTGTTAATTAGGATGGCATTTTTTTTCATTAACGACAGCTCATTCTCACCTATCAAATTTATTGTATCCGGTGTATAGGGTACCATGAGGCAAATAAAATCAGATTCCTTTAATACATTTTCAAAGGATTTATAGGTAATACCTAGTTTTTTTTCTTGTTCAGCTTTACGGCTTCTGTTGTAATAAATAACCTTCATGTCAAACCCTTTTGCACGTTTTACTAATGCTTCCCCAATTCGTCCGAGTCCAATGATTCCAAGTGTAGCCCCGTGAATGTCCTGGCCTGTCAGCTGCATCGGAGACCATGTTTTCCAGTCACCATTTTCCAAATAATAGGAGGCTTCAATAAGACGGCGTGCCGTTGCCATTAAGAGCGCAAACGTTAAATCAGCAGTCGTTTCCGTCAGTACACCCGGGGTATTTGTGACCATGATTCCATGCTTTGTTGCACTTTCAAGATCAATATTGTTAAAACCAACCGCCATATTTGCGATGATTTTTAAATTTTTTGCTTTTTTGATTAGTGACTCATCGACCGTTTCTGTTAACAAACAGAGCAAACCATCAACTTCTTGAATTTCATTTTCTAACACTTCATAGGTGACAGGCGTTTCTTCTTCTTCCCACATTTTCACCTCGAAGCGCTCACGAATTTGGGTTATAACCTGATCTGGTAGTTTTCGTGTAATATAGACTTTGGGTTTCATTTAGTGCTCCCTACCGCTTGCAACAGCTTTGGAAGGTTCAATGATTTCACAGCCCTTTTCATTTAACAATTGATCAACCCAGGTTCGATCAACTGTCCCTTGTTCGATTGTGTCAAAGATTTCCAATTCGTTTGCGGCCATATTATTAGCTATTTGAAGGATTTCTTCTGCTTGATCCGCAGGTACAACAACGAGTCCATCGTCATCTCCAACAATAAGATCTCCTGGGTGAATCAGCATTCCTCCAATCGAAATTGGCACATTCACTTCACCAGGCCCATCTTTATAGGGACCACGATGCGTTATGCCTTTCGCATAAACTGGGAATGTATCATTTTTAAATGCGGCTACATCACGAATGGCACCGTTTATGACAAACCCTGCAATTCCATTTTTTTCTGCAATTCTTTTCATAATTTCGCCAACAATCGCATTTGTTGTGTCACCACCCGCGTCCACAACAATTATATCTCCCGGTTCAGCAAGATCGATGGCTTTATGAACCAACAAATTATCTCCTGGTCTCGTTTTTACCGTTAGTGCAGGACCGACAAGCTTTCCTTCTTTATGGTAAGGTCTTAGTTCAGGGCCCGCTGCACTCATTCGTCCCATATTGTCACTAATATGAGGTGTTACAACATGTTTAAATTGCTCTACGATCTCTTTATCTACACGTTTTTCAAGGGGTAGCACCCTAAATCCTAAGCTCATTAATATCCCTCCGTTTAGTAGCGATTCTTTACATTGTGCTGGTACACTGGCTTTCTTTTTTCAAAAAATGCCTGGATAGATTCTTGTATATCCTCTGTTTGATGAAGAGCAGAAAAATAATCCATCCCTTTATGGAAAAATTGTTCGGGGTTTTTGTACTCATTTACGGCTTGCTTGATTGTTTTAATCGTTGTAGCTGAATAGGAGGCAAGAAGCGCTGCCACTTTCTTGCCTTCTTCTTCAAGCGCTGTTCTCTCAACCACTTTATTAGCCATCCCAATTCGGAACAATTCAGCTGCCGTCATTTTTTCGCCTGTTAAAAAGAGAAAAGATGCATTAGCCTTTCCACACAACTGAATAAATCGTTCAAATCCGCCATTACCAGGATACACAGTTCGAGAAACTTCCGGATAACCAAATACAGCATCGTGAGCAAACAAGCGAATATCAAATGCACTTGCTAATTCAGCACCACCCCCAAGAGCATTTCCTTGAACAGAAACGATGGTTGGCTGCGGTGTGTTCATAATGGCTTGGAGCATTTCATGTCCTTCGATCCACGCTTTCTTGCCTTCGTTATTTTTGACTCTCTCAGGAAATTCCTTCAAGTTCGCACCACAGCAAAAATGCTCTCCAGCAGCTCCAAAGTAAATTACATTGACCTCAGTATTTCCAGCTAACAATTGAAAAGCTTCTTTTATCTCACGTTTGATTATGTTTGAGAGCAAATTTAACGGAGGAGAGTCAAGTACCACAAAAGCAATTCTGTCTTTAATTGAAACGGTTACATTCATAGGTGTACTTCATTTCTTTTGTCTTTCCGTTGGTCTGGCCAATTTTTTGTTTTTACTATCATTTCATTTTCTTCTTCAACCACATAGATGCTCTTTATCCAATTGGTATCATCTTTTTCCGGATAATCCTCACGGAAGTGGCAGCTTCTGCTTTCCGTTCGTGCTTGTGCAGAGATCACAATTGATTTTGCTGTAATGAGCATATGCTTAAAATCAATTGCTGCAGAGAAGCTGCTTTCATCGAGTTTAAATTCTCCTGCATTAAGCGCTTTCTCAAGCTCGTTTATATGAGACAACGCTGCATTTAACCGGTCCTCGTTGCGGATGATTAGACAATTTTTATACATATTATCCTTTAGAGATTGAATGGCTTCGTTTAAATCTTTGTTTCCTATACTCTTTTCAATCCACTCATTTAGCGGTGCCAATAATTTTGCTGCCGCTTGTTCAACATTACTCGTAATTGTATGTTGTTTTGAATGTGCAGCTGCTGCATTTCCTGTACGATGGCCAAAGACCTGACCTTCTGCTAAGGAATTTCCTCCTGGACGGTCTGGTCCGCGAAGTCCTCCCGCTGTTTCTCCTGCAATAAATAAGCCTGGAACTTTCGTTAAACCATCCGGTGTTTCAATTAATGCTCCACCATTCATACACTGAGCAATAAGAGCGACTTCAAATTGATCCTTAAAAATATCAATTCCTTTCGCTTTTAAGACACCATTTGTTTTCGGCATATTTTGTTCAACAATCTCTTCTGATCCTGGTGGCATTGTGCCCCATACCCCGCCATTTGGCGTTGGGTATGCTTCCATTTCCTTCTGAATTGATGTATCAAAATAAAACGCATCGCTTGAGATTGTAAATGGAAATACTTTTTCCTTGTAAACATTATCGATATCAATGTGTGAAGGTACGTACTTTGAGAAAATCTCTTCACCTTTATTGTTCTTTAAAATCGGTTTTGTTCTCCAGACTGGACCAGATAGTAATGTAATAGAAGGTTTAATGGCAGCTGGTCCGATTTGGATAAACTCCATATTAATTAATGGTATTCCAAGCTCATAAGCCATCGCGTATCCATTTCCGATCATTTCTGCTGTTCCTACTGCATATTTGTACACGTGCTGTGCCCCGCCGCACGCAAGGATGACGGATGGCGTTTTGTACAGGATCAATTCCTTTGTTTCAACATTAATTGCAAGAGCACCTGAGATGTTGTTATTTTCGTCCGTTACTAATTTGAATACTGCTGTATGCTCATCAATCGGCACACCATTATTCTTAATTTGTTTTGAAAGTGCTACAAGAATATGACGGGCAGTGACGCCATTTACCCGACAAGTTCTTGGATAGGTTGCAAAATCACTCATCCCTTGCACTAGTTTACCGTTCTCTTGTTTATCGAAATTCAAGCCAATATTGATAAGGTCTTGAATGCGATCTGGTACTTCAGAAGCTAGCGCCCAAACGAGTTCCGGATCAATAAAGCCTCTTCCTGCGTCAAGTGTATCTTCATAATGAATTTCTGGTTGATCACGCTCATCAGCATGTCCAATGGCAGCGGCAATCGCGAGTAATTCAGAAAAGGCTGTGGCAGTCGAACCGCCTCCAAGCCATTTTGACTTAACAGCGACACGAATCTCTGCTCCTGCCTCAACAGCAGATAGAGCGGCTCTTGCTGCCGCTCCTCCTCCGCCAACAACGAGTACGTCCGTTTCAATAATTCGATCAATTTTATAATTTGACACTCTATTACATCCTTTCCATAACAACTTCACTTGTAGATTGTTTGAAATAGCTTGACTTCATTTCTTTCAAATCTGGTGAGATCGAAACCTTGCAATCAACATTTGCCAGAATATCCTTTTCTACATCGACACCCGGTGCGTGTTCAATGAGAAGTAAGCCATCCGTCTCTAAACGGAAAACACAGCGCTCTGTAATATATAGAACTTCTTGCCCTTTCTTAATGGCTTCAGCTGCATTAAACGTCATATGTTCAATGGACTCAACAAATTTCTTATGTCGGCCTTCATTTTCGATCTTTAACTGTCCGTCTGCTACAGACACCTTTAATCCACCGCTTGTTAATGTTCCACAGTAAAGAATTTTAGGTGTTTTATGGGTAATATCAATAAACCCGCCGGAGCCTCGATAAATCCCATTAAACTTACTAACGTTAACGTTGCCAGAACTATCGATTTGAGCAAAACCAAGCAATGTTGCAGAAAGTCCTCCGCCTTGATAAAAATCAAAGATTTGCGGTGAAGTAACGAATGCATCTGGATTTATATGAGCACCGAACACTTCTACACCCATCGGCACACCGCCAATTGCCCCGTGCTCTAAAGAAAATGTAATGTCTTTAAAGAAATCCTGTTCGATGGCTAGCCGAGGCAAATCAACCGGAATTCCCACGCCTAGATTAACTGTCATGCCTGGTTCAATTTCTTCGGCAGCTCTTTGTAAAATGACTTTTTTTTCATCAAGCGGAAGCGGCTTTCTTAATTGACTCATAGGCTTTCTTGTTTCACCTGTCCAGCTCGGATCATGCCCCTGCAATAGACTCTGTGTTTGTTCTTCATCGATTACAATGGCATCAACTAAAATACCAGGAATCTCAACAGATCGTGGATGAAGAGTATTATTCTCCGTTAAACGTTTAACTTGAGCAATAACGTAGCCGCCGCTTGCTTTAGCAGCCATTGCCATTTCAAGCCCGCTAAGTGTAGTTGGTTCATCTTCTAGCGTAATATTTCCATTTTCATCAGCGGTCGTTCCTCTAATGATCGCAACATCGATCGGGAAAGACGGGTAGAATAAATGCTCTTCTCCATTAATTTCTATCAATTGATTAAGCTCAGTTTTCGTAAAATCATTTAAGCGACCGCCATCAAGTCTTGGGTCAACATATGTATGTAACCCAGCTTTGGTAAGAAGACCGGGATGTCCCCCTGCAATGGATCGAATAAGCTGAAAAAGGGTGCCCATTGAAAAGTTATACGCTTCTATTTCATTATTCCGAATCATACTAGTTAGATTCGGACTTTCTTTAACATTGAAACTTCCACTGACAAGTCTTTTTAACATTCCTTTATAGGCAACATGCTCAAGTCCAGTGCTTTTTGTTGGATCCCATCCTACTCTCACTGGGGTAATAACCGATAAATTTTTTGGTTCAGCTGTGGCTAAGAATCGTTCACCAAGTGCAGCTAATACTTTCTCGGGGCAGAGAATGGAGATTAGACCTCCAATTGTTAACGTTGCATCGTTTGGAATTCTTTTTACTGCTTCATCAGCTGAAATGACCTTGGATTTGCTTTTTTCTATTTGAGATGTTGTCCCCATCCTCATGACCTCCCAGAAATTTTTAAATATGATTTTTTGACTATTATTTATTACTTACGCTGATCGAATCTTCTCTCCAAGACATCTGAAGCTAGCATTGTTTTGTGAACCTGCAATGTACCGCCAGCAATTGATGCCGCACGTACGCAGCGATAGTACCATTCAAGCGGGTATTGTTTTGAATATCCATATCCGCCGTGAAGTTGGATACACGTATCGGTAATACGCTGAGATGCATCAGCTACAAAGATTTTTGCAACACTCACAGCATTTTTATCCGGTTTATTATCAGCAGCAGCTTCTGCCGCGCGATAAAGCAAGGTTCTGGCAGCTTCCAGCTCTACATACATATCTGAAATCATCCACTGCACACCTTGAAATTCAGCGATATCTTTACCAAACTGCTTTCGCTGTTTTACATGGTCCATCGTACGATCGAATGCTGCTTGTGTAATTCCAAGCGTTTGTGCTAAGAAGCCCAAGCGTACACCGTTGTATACACCCATTAATTTCTTGAAGGCATTGTCCGTTACAAGGACATTTTCCTTTGGCACAATAGCATCTTCAAAATAAAGTGCACACTGGATTTCACCGCTCATGTTTTCCTCATTTGGTCCAATTGTAAAACCTGGTGTTCCGCGTTCAACAAGTATGGCACCAATGTCTGAAGTTCGACCAGAATTACCAAAACGAGCGTACACGACAAACAAATCTGCAAGATGAGCATCACTAATAAATACTTTTGATCCGTTTAAACGGTAGTGATCACCTTCATCAACAGCCGTAGTGGTCATATCGGTTGCAGCACTTCCTGCTTCCGGTTCACTCATTCCTAGCGCCACAAAAAGTTTTCCTGATGTTACTTGAGGAAGGTATTTTTGTTTCTGCTCTTCATTTCCTAAATGGTTAATAAAGGAAGAGATTCCCATGCTTGCGTGATAAGCATGGCGACCACTTGTAGGACATACTCTGCAAAGCTCTTCAATGATTAGTGCTGCTTCAAAGAGATCAAGATTCATCCCCCCGTATTCTTCCGGGAGGGTTAACCCTAAAAATCCATGATCAGCAAGTTTTTTTGCATTGCTCCAAAACTCCTCGCCTTCTAGCCATCCTGTAGCTGGTTCTAATTTTTGCTTCGCAAAGTCTCTTGCTACATCTTTCCAATTTTGTTGGGCTTCCGTAATTGCCATATAAATCCCCTTCCTTTTAAGTAAATAATTATGAAAAATATTATATATTATCGATAATGATTGATTGCAAAAGCTTATAAATATCATCCTTTTCAGTAGATATGTGCAGCTAATGTGATTAACTTACATTGAAGTTAGTTCGCATCATAGACAACTTTTAAATCTGTAAAGAAATCCTTTGCCGTGCTCCCAATTGAATAAGGACCAACAGCAGAAGCTTTCAATCCTCCAAATGGTGCATGAGATTCACTGATTGTCCCATTGTTTACATGAAGCATTCCTGCTTCTGCTTGTGAAACAAATTGATCAACGTAGTCTTTATTTTTTGTGAAGCAAGAAGCTGCAAGTCCATACTCACTGTCATTCATTATCTCAATTGCTTCAGAGAAAGTATCAGCGGTCATGACTGATAATACAGGACCAAATATTTCTTCCTTAGCAATTCTTGAATCGGGTTTTACATTTGTAAAGATTGTTGGCTGGAAATAGTACCCTTCTTTATCCTGTTTGGAAATTTCTCCACCAGTAAGCAGCGTAGCGCCTTCTTCATGACCAATTTTCACATATTGCTGTGTTGTTTCCAGCTGATCCTGTGATACGAGAGGACCCATTGATGTCCCTTTTGCAAGTCCATCACCGATAACATAAGCTTCCGCTTTTTCTTTTAGTGCAGCATATACACGATCTGCATCCTTTTCATTAATAACGATTCGGCTGATCGAAGTACATCTTTGTCCTGCTGCAGCAAATGCAGCACCAACGATTTGAGCAACTGCTCCTTCAACATCCGGGTAGTCATAAATAATCGCTGCGTTTTTCCCGCCCATTTCAAGTTGTACTTCCACTAATCGTTTTGATGCCTGTTCGTAAATTCCTGACCCTACACCGGTTGAACCCGTGAAGGTAATCCCTCTTACCTTTGGATGGTTAACGATTTGATTTCCAACACTTCGTCCAGATCCAATGATAAGATTTAAAACACCAGCTGGCAGTCCTGCTTTTTCAAACAGCTCTGCAATTTTTGCACCCATCGCCACTGTCACACTTGCAGGCTTGAAAACGACTGTATTTCCAGCAGCCAGTGCAGGAGCAATTTTTCGCAAAGGGGTGACCAATGGGAAATTCCATGGAGAAATCGCTGCGATTACACCTCTTGGAACACGTACTGTGCGAATTTGAACGTTTTCACGTTCACTTGGCAACGTTTCTCCAGAAAGTCTAGACGCTTCACCAGCGGTAAATCGTACTTCACTGATCGTTTTATTTACTTCACCTAAAGATTCACCAAGTGGCTTTCCCTGTTCCTTTGTTAAAAGCTCTGCAACCTCATCTTTATGTGCTTCTAATAGTTCTGCAAATTTATAAAGGTATTTAGCACGGCTAATAGCAGGAACCTGTGACCATGATTTGAATGCTTCTTGTGCCGCTTCAACTGCGTTATCGGCATCCTCTGTTGTTGAGTTTGGGCAAATCGATACGATTTCTTCAATATTTGCCGGGTTTTCTCTATTATATGTCTCATTATTTGATGAAGGCACCCATTTACCGCCAATATAGTTTTGAACTGTAATAGGTGTGTTTTTTACTGTAACCATTCTCTCACCTCTTATTTAATAGTGTTAATAATAGAAACCAAATCTTTAACTGAAACCTGTCTTGGATTTGCATTCGCGATTCCGCTTGCGAATGCTTCTTCAGCCACTACCTGAACTTCTTCATCGGATAATTCAATGTTGATTTCCTTCAGTGTTGTAGGAATTTCTAAGTCTGCGATCAACTCTTCAACCGCCGTTACAGATTTAGCTGCAGCTTCGCGAAGTGATAGACCTTCAACGTTTTCTCCTAGCTGTACTGCGATATTTTTAAACTTTTGGAAATTAGAGCTTACATTATATTTCATGACAATTGGCAGAAGTAAGGAGTTTGCTAATCCATGTGGAATTTTATAGCGTCCGCCAAGTGGATGAGATAACGCATGCACTGCTGCTACCCTTCCCCAAATAAATGCTGCACCAGCAATTGTGCTTGCTAGCATCATATTTGAAGCCGCTTCAATATTTGTGCGATCCGCAGCAAACGGTCTTAAGTTCTTCCCGATCAGTTCAATTGCATAAAGCCCTAATGCCTCTGTGATTGGCTGTGCTTGATTAGAAGTATATGATTCAATTGCATGACTTAACGCATCCATCCCGGTCATTGTTGCAAGACCTTTAGGGAGAGTGGTAAGCAATGCAGGGTCCAGTATCGCTGCTTTAGGATGCAAATGCTCGCTTAAAATCCCCATTTTGTATTTACGATCTTCATCCTTTAAGACCGTTGCATGTGTTACCTCTGAACCAGTACCTGCAGTTGTTGGAATCGCAATTACATTAGGACCTTTGTTTGGAATTTGGTTTTTACCTTCAAATTTGCTTAAGTCACCAGGGTTCGCTACAGCAATTGAAACACCTTTTGCCGTATCAATGGAGCTTCCTCCTCCAAACCCAATGATCGCGTCACAATTCCTTTCAATAAAAAACTGTTCAACCTTTTTCACGATGCGAATGGTTGGATCCGGTTCAACCTCAGTAAAAACTTCGTATTTAATTTCTCCATCTTTAAGGATCGATTCTAAACGATCAAGCGCCCCAGAGCTAGCAATTCCTTTGTCTGTACAAATTAGTACATTTTTATAGTTATATTTTTTAATAATTTCAGGCAATTCCTGAATGCGGTTCACACCGAAGTGGATTTGCGTATGTAGACCAAATTCAAAAGAGTCTTTAATAAGATTCATTACTATTCCTCCTGTGATTACGAAATCGATTTTATTGAAAGCAATTTCATTTATATAGAAAGCGGCACCTTAGTAACCGCTTTCATATTTCAACTAAAATTATTGTGCGTTTTCAACCTCTGCTAAAAACTCATCCAAGTATTCCTGACCGATTTCATCAGCGAATTCATCATATACACCTTGAACTGTTTCTACAAATTCTGCTTGCGCTTCAGGTGTTAGTTCTGTAATCTTTGTACCGCCATCAATAATCATTTGTTTATAGTTTTGATCTTCTTCTTGATTCAATTGACGCTGATGTTCACCTGCTTCATCTGCAGCATCCAATACAATTTGCTGTTCTTCTTCTGTTAATCCATCAAAGAATGTTTTAGAAATAACAAGACCCATAGGGTTATATACATGATTTGTAACCGTCATGTACTCCTGAACCTCGTAAAATCGATCCATTGCTGTATTTCCATATGGATTTTCTTGTCCATCGATCACGCCTTGCTGCATGGCTGTAAATAGCTCGGTATATGCCATTGGTGTTGGACTTGCACCTAATGTACTCCATGTCTCAATGTGTACAGGTGTTTGCATCACTCGAATTTTTAAGCCTTCAATATCTTCCACAGAAGATACTTCTCTTGTATTATTTGTCAATTGTCTAAAACCATTTTCAAAATAAGCGAGGAAAACTAGTCCCTCATCTTCTAGCAGCTTACCGACTTTCTCACCATAAGGTCCATCTAACACTTGATAGGCTGTATCCGCATCAGGAAATGCGAAAGGCAGATCATAAGCCAGCATTGGCGGTGCCCAGTTTGCTAGCATTGAAGTGGATACTCCTACAGCTTCTAATGTCCCGAACTGCAGTCCCTCGATCATGGCACGATCGTCTCCTAATTGTCCATTCGGATAAATTTCTACTGTTATATTACCATCCGTTTTTTCTTCTACTATTTCTTTGAATTTTTCATATCCCTTAAACAATGTGTGCTGTTCGTTATTTACGGATCCAAGTTTTATTACTTTTTCCGCTGAGCTGCCAGAACCTCCAGAATCTCCGGAAGCTTCGGTGTTTGAGCTATTTCCATCTGAACAAGCTGCCAAAATCCCCGATAATAGAATAAACGCCAGCAGAATGAAACCATTTTTCTTCATCATTCATTTCTACCCCCCTGTAAATACTCATGTTCGTTGCTTTATAGATTTCAATCGTTCCTTGTATCAGTTGTTTAATTACCCCTTAAAACAACCTTTAAGTATTATCGATAATCTATAATGTAAACGATACCAATTTTCTTTTTAGTTGTCAAAATAATTTTAAAATTAAATATTTATTTTATTTTCTTTCAATGCAGCCTTTACTTTTCGATTATCGATAAAATATAATGAGCTATAAGGTTTGACATTTTACGAATCTTTATGAACGGGGAGGGTTTACTTACATTATGAATGTTGTAAAAAAGATTGATCAGAATTTTGAAGAGTATATTTGCATCGCATTATTTTCCATTATGACGTTGTTAGTTAGTGCTCAAATTTTTGCAAGGTTTATTTTTAATTTTCCATTAGAATGGTCCGAGGAGCTATCTAGATTTGTATTTATATGGCTCGTTTACGTTGCAATCGCTTTAGCAGCTAAACATAATCGTCATTTAAAAATGGAGATTGGAGAAAAAACCATTGCAAAGAAGACTGGCAATTGGATCTACTATTTCTCCGACGTTATCTGGCTAACATTTAATGTCTTTATGATTTTTTATGGAACACAAATGGTTCAAACCTTATTAGGCTCAATTCAAGTATCTGCAGTAACACGTATTAATATGGGACTTGTTTATATAATTGTTCCTATTGGCTTTACCATTATGTCACTTAGAATTATTCAAAACATGATTAGAAGACGAAATACAGCATCTCAGCCTGACCATATCCAAGGTAGTGTAGTGGATAATGAGCTTGATGTACAAGATAAAATAAAAAATGTTTTTTAAGGAGGGCTCTATAGATGACTGCAAGTATTGCATTAGGTTCAGTTTTACTCATTTGCTTAGTAATTGGTATACCCATTGCCATCGCGATCGGGATTGCTGTATTAGTTTCATTACTCATAGCTGATATTCCCATTGCTTTTCTTACACAAAGTGCCTTTACTGCACTAGATTCATTTCCACTTATAGCTATTCCGTTTTTTATTTTAGCTGGTGCTTTAATGGAAACAGGAGGGCTATCAACCAGATTAATCGCTTTTGCTAATTCATTAATGAAAACGTTTACAGGAGGACTTGCACTTGTTGCCATGTTATCTTGTTTATTCTTTGCCGCCATCTCTGGATCTTCTCCAGCCACAGTTGCAGCAATTGGGTCTATTATGATTCCAGCAATGATTAAAAAAGGCTATGATCCTGGATTTTCAGCAGCCGTATCGGCATCGGGCGGTGGATTAGGAATCTTAATTCCCCCATCTATCCCATTAATAATCTTTGCAATTTTGGCAAACGTATCTATCAGTGATATGTTCTTAGCAGGTATTGGACCTGGTCTTGTTGCTGTTATTTTCTTAATCACTGCTGTGGTCATTATCTCTAGACGAAAAGGGTATAAAGGTACTGGCGGTAAAATTGACTGGAAAGAAGTCAGAACGACTTTATGGGATGCGAAATGGGCCCTTCTAACACCAGTTATTATTCTAGGCGGAGTTTATAGTGGTATATTCACACCAACTGAATCAGCTGTAATAGCTGTTCTGTACGCATTCATAGTTGGTTTGTTTATACATAAAGAGCTTAATCTAGAGAAGATAAAAACGGCATTTATCTCTTCATCCATCATGACGGGAGCCATATTAATCATCCTTAGTACAGCAGCTGCTTTTTCAAAGCTTATTTCAATCTACCAAATCCCATCTACGATCGGTAATTTTATTATGGGAATATCAACAAATCCATGGATTATTCTATTGTTGATTGGTTTATTAGTTCTAATCATTGGAACATTTATGGAAACGCTTTCGATTATTATTATTTTAACACCACTCTTCTTACCGGTTATTCTGCAATTAGGGATTGATCCAATTCACTTCGGAATTGTCTTAGTTTTGGCCGCGGAAATTGGATTATTAACTCCTCCGGTGGGATTGAATCTCTTTGTTGCATCAGGTATATCCAAATTATCAATCGAGCGAATATCAATAGCGATTATTCCATTTATACTCGCGATGGTTTTAGCCCTGCTAGTTATTATCTTTGTCCCACAAATTTCAACTTTTTTACCTATGATCTTTAATTAATCCATTAAAAAATGAATTAATCATACACCAGCGTAAAAGTCTTACTGCCAGCTTATATTCTTTTACGCTGTATTATTTTAAAGAAAAGAGTGTGAAGCATGAAATTTGTTATTGCGCCAGATTCTTATAAAGGCAGCTTATCTGCAATTGAAGTTGCCAACACGATGAAAAAAGCTATTTCGAATGAGATACCATTAGCCGATGTCATCATCAATCCTATGGCTGATGGAGGTGAAGGAACATTGGAAGCACTGGTAACAGCTACGAATGGCAGGCTTGAAACCATTTATGTAGCTGGACCTTTGGGAGATAAGATTCAAAGTGCTTATGGAATATTAAGTGATGAAAAAACAGCTGTTATTGAAATGGCTAATATCTCCGGATTACCCATGATATCTTTTGAAGATAGAAATCCAATGCTTACGACTACATATGGGGTTGGGGAAGCAATCCTTCATGCGCTTGAACAAGGGTTTAGAAAATTTATTATTGGAATCGGTGGAAGTGCAACAAATGATGGCGGACTAGGTATGCTGCAGGCTCTTGGAGCAGTTTTTGCCGATAAAAATGGGTTCCCCGTCTCTCCTGCTGCATCAGGATTACAGAATATTGAGACCATCAGCTTTGATACTATCGACTCTCGTCTACGTTCATGTGAAATATTCGTTGCTTGTGATGTTGAAAACCCGCTCTGCGGTCCAAATGGGGCATCTCATGTGTTTGGACCACAAAAAGGAGCAACAAAAGATCAAGTAATTGAGTTAGATGATTTATTAAGACGTTATGCAGACCAAATAGAAATGGTGTTAGGTAAGAAATATCAAGAAATTCCCGGAGCTGGTGCTGCAGGTGGACTTGGGTTTGCATTATTGACGATCGGAGCAATCATGGAATCAGGGGCAAAGATTGTATCCGATGCAACCGGATTAGAGCAAAAACTGGCAGAGGCTGATTGGGTTTTGACAGGTGAAGGGCAAAGTGACCATCAAACACTATTCGGTAAAGTCCCCTCTTATGTTGCTAAGCTGGCTAAAGGCAATAGTGTGAAAACGATTTTGATTTCAGGAAGCTTAGGTAACGGCTATAAAGAATTAGATGCTCTCTTTGCAAGCTGTCATTCAACCATACCTAGACCTATCTCGTTAGCTGATGCACTCGCTGACGCGGAGGAAAACTTATATGAATCAACACGAAATATCGTGAAATTATTAAAAAACCAGTAGAGATACTGGTTTTTTAATTATGTTTCACCAGATTGATATACCCTAGGCAGTCTTAACAATACAAAGGTGAGGTTTAAATTGTCCATATCTATTTTTCAACTAATATTTTTTCTGTTTCTCCACCATGAGGAAAGTACTTTGCACGAAAGTTGAAATTAATTCGTCATTAGCCTCTATGATTCTGATAATAGCGTAAACGCGTCAAAAGTCCTTTCTTTTTCGTTCACTAACTCGTTTTGCAATCCATCAAAAACATCCATTGTTTTTTCGCCGCTCTTTCATTTATTATAAACATATATAAGAATAACGTTTGGAGATTTATATTTTTCCCATCTCACTTTAGTGGGAGAAATGGGAAAATTGGTTGAAAATTCTTATTTTCCATTCATCCTGCTGAAAGTAAATATTGCTTCTAATCCATCTCAACAAAAGGGAGAAGTATCTTTTTATTAATGATTTCAGGTGTTTGTTTTGCCCGTTTCAATGGGCTTGTTATGACGAAATCCCTCTGAAACTCTTCTAAGAATCTGGAGCATTCCTGCTTGTTGAACACCTGTTATATTTAAAGGAAGATCAGCTCTTCCCTGAAGCCTTCCTAATGCATTCCATTCAGTTTCCCCGTGTCTCACCAAGCATATTGTTATCATTTATTCACCACCCTTGTACATCTGATTTTTATCGATAATCTATCTATAATTTTGACTTCCTGCCACAATTAACCTGCATTATTCAGAAAATAAAAAAATCTTCTGTACAACTCTTTATTAAATACTTGCTCCTATTACCGTTTACAGAGAGAATTAAATTGTTCATAAAAAATAAAAGAAGCCATCCATTATAAGACAGCATTCTTCTTATAGTACATTTGTAATCCCTGATTGAGTCAGGGGGGTTTTATTTTATAAATACTTGAGACAGGTTTATTTTTTTCACACGCCAACAAGTACTTCAGACTTTTGAGGAAAAACGGATCGCTCCAGGATTTCTGTTACATCCATTGTTTCGATCGAATCTTCAACTTGCTTTGCTTTTGTACCATCGCTTAGCATTGTTAAACAATATGGGCATCCAGAGCTAATGATGGATGGATTTACTGCCAATGCCTGTTCCGTTCGCGCTTCATTTACACGGTGGCCTGTGTCTTCTTCCATCCACATTAACCCACCGCCAGCACCACAGCACATCCCAGTTTCTCGGTTTCGCTGCATTTCTACGAGTTGAACGCCTGGAATTGCTTTCAAGATCTCTCTTGGTGGCTCATATACCTCATTATAACGTCCTAGATAACAAGAATCATGGAAGGTAATCTTTTCATTTACTTCGTAAACAGGCTTGATTTTCCCTTCTGACACTAGTTTGAACAAGAGTTCAGTATGATGGTATACTTCGACGTTTAAACCGAAATCAGGGTATTCATTTTTAAAAATATTATAGGCGTGAGGATCAATGGTAACAATCTTTTTGACGCCATTTTTCTCAAATTCTTCAATATTTTTCGTTGCAAGCTCCTGGAATAAAAACTCATTTCCAAGACGTCGTGGAGTATCCCCAGAGTTTTTCTCATTATTTCCTAAGATGGCATATTTTACTCCGGCCTCATTCATCAGCTTAGCAAAAGAAAGCGCAATTTTTTGACTGCGATTATCGTAAGATCCCATGGAGCCTACCCAAAATAAATATTCAAACTCTTTGTCTTCTTTTTTCATTTCTTTGACAGTTGGAATATATACGTCCTCACGTGCTTCTCTCCAGCTCTCACGTTCTTTTCGGTTTAATCCCCACGGATTCCCCTGTCGCTCAATATTTGTCATCGCACGTTGAGCATCTGGATCCATCCTTCCTTCTGTTAAGACTAAATAGCGACGCAAATCAATGATTTTATCAACATGCTCATTCATGACCGGACATTGATCTTCACAATTACGGCAGGTGGTGCAAGCCCAGATTTCTTCTTCTGTGATAACGTCCCCAATCAATGAAGGATGATAAGAATCAAAATCAGCAGATCCTTTGCCTGCAGCTGCCATCGCCAGTTGATTTCCCACTGTATTTCCGAAAGCAAAACCAGGTACCCATGGCGCTCTTGAAGTAACAACTGCTCCTTTATTGGTTAAGTGGTCCCGCATTTTTAAAATTAAATCCATTGGTGAAAGCATCTTTCCAGTACCTGTTGCAGGACACATATTCGTACAGCGTCCACACTCTACACAGGCATATAAATCAATTAGCTGATGCTGAGTAAAATCTTCAATTTTCCCTGCACCATAGGCTTCTTTTGTTTCATCTTCAAAATCGATTTTTTCCAGCTTTCCTGGATTAGAAAGGCGAGTAAAGAAAACATTTGCCGGACCTGCAATTAAATGAGCATGCTTTGATTGTGGTACATAGACAAGAAATGCAAGAAGGAACAAAGTATGAATCCACCACGCAGCATAAAATAAAGAAACGGCAGCTGCTTCAGACACGCCTCCTAGCAAAAAAGCAAACCCAGAAGCAACAGGTTCTGCCATAGAAAGTTCATGCTGATGCCAAATCATCGCCATCCCATTTCCAAATAACACGGAAAGCATCAGTCCGCCAATGAAAATTAATACGAGTCCCGATTTAAAGTTCCTCTTCAAGCGAACGAGCTTTTCTACATAACGTCGATGAAAAGCCCAAACAACAGCAACTAAAATGAGCAGTGTAACGATTTCCTGGAAAAAGGTAAAGACAGAATAGAGAGGCCCAAGTGGTAAATGGGCTCCTGGCACTAATCCCTTTATAATAAAATCGACGGCACCTAATTGAACAAGAATAAAGCCATAGAAAAAAAGGACGTGAATAATTCCGCTCTTTTTATCTTTTAGAAGCTTTTTCTGACCAAAAACATTTACCTTTACCTCTTGCCATCTTTCTTTTAAACGATGATCAAATTCAACTTTTTGGCCTAATTTAATATATTCATAACGGGTTTTTACCAAATAAAGAAATAAGTAGATAGCATAGCTGGTTACAAATAGAAATAGCAATAGATTAATAATAAGTAGGCTATCCAACTTTTCATTCTCCTAACCGCATAATTATAGCTCTTATGCTTTTACTAATTCCCTTTTTATTTCCTCTATGAATAAAGGTAGTACTTCAAATAAGTCTCCTATGATCCCATAGTCTGCTACCTTAAAGATATTTGCTTCAGGATCCTTATTAATCGCAACAAGAATTTTGGAATTCGACATCCCTGCCAAATGCTGGATTGCACCTGAAATTCCACACGCTATGTAAAGATCCGGTGTCACTACTTTTCCTGTTTGACCAATTTGTAGAGAGTAATCACAGTAATCAGCATCACAGGCACCACGTGATGCACCAACTGCTCCACCAAGAAGTTCTGCAAGCTCTTCAAGCACCTTAAAGCCATCAGCACTCTTCACACCTCGACCGCCGGCCACAATTACTTTTGCTTCTGAAAGATCGACTCCGCCAGCTGTTTTACGAACGATTTCTTTAATCACTGTTCGTAAGTCTTTTATATCTACTTCTATTGGTTGAACATCACCAGCGCGGGATTCATCCTTCGCGAGGGCCGGAACGTTGTTCGGTCGAATTGTTGCAAGAACCAAGCCATCCGTGATCATTTTCTTCTCAAACGCTTTTCCGGAATAAATAGGACGAGTGAACAGGATATTTCCGTTTTCATTATTCACATCAACAGCATCTGATACAAGGCCTGAATCAAGCTTGCTCGCAAGACGCGGGGCAAGATCCTTCCCCTGTGCTGTATGTCCAAGAACTATTCCTTCAGGGCTTTCTTGATCAATAACAGCCGTCATTGCCTGTGTAAAGCCATCTGAAGAGTAATTTTTTAATTTCTCATTTTCCACTGTTAAAACACGATCGGCTCCGTAGGCAACCATTTCACCCGCTAAATTGTTTACGCTTTCACCAAAAAGAACACCAATGACTTCTCCACCTTCAGCAATCACTTTTCCTGCAGCAATCGCTTCAAATGAAACATGACGAATGGCTCCGTCCCGAACCTCACCGAGTACTAATACTTTTCGTCCCATGTGATCACTCCTCCATTAAATTACTTTTGCGTCCGTTTTTAATAGATTAACTAACTCTTTTACTTGATCCTGCACTTCACCTTCTAGCACTTTACCTGCTTCTTTTTTCGGGGGAAGATATATTTCCACAACCTTGGATTTTGCTTCTACGTCCTCTTTATCAAGATCAAGATCATCAAGCTCGAGCTCTTCCAATGGCTTTTTCTTAGCTTTCATAATGCCCGGCAATGAAGGATAGCGCGGTTCATTTAATCCCTGCTGTGCTGTAACTAGTATTGGAAGTGATGTTTCAATTACCTCTACATCTCCTTCAACATCTCGTTCAATCGTCACTTTTTGACCATCTATCTCCATTTTTGTTATCGTAGTTACATAGGAGATATCAAGAAGTTCAGCTAATCGTGGACCTACTTGACCAGAACCCCCGTCAATTGCTACATTGCCCGCTAGGATAATATCAAACTCATTTTTCTTAAAGAAATGAGCTAACACCTTTGCCGTTGTATATTCATCCCCATCCTCAAGATCATCCTCTGTATTCAGCAAAAAAGCCTTGTCTGCCCCCATAGCTAATGCAGTACGCAGTTCTTTTTCCGCATCTTCTCCTCCTACAGTAACAACAGTAATTTCACCATCGTGCTTTTCTTTTAAGAGAATTGCTTCTTCAATTGCATATTCATCATACGGATTGATAATGTATTTTGCATCGCCTTCTTCAATCACACCATTTTTAATTACGATTTTTTCCTCGGTGTCAAACGTTCTTTTCATCACTACATATATATTCATCCCTCTGCTCCCTTCAACCATTGTGATTTAACATCGATTTACATTATCGATAATATATAATCTATATTATCAACCATATTTTGAATTGTCAAAAAAAATATCCGAATTAATGTCCTAAATTGATTATCTAGGTTTTTTTAGCTACACTATATATAGACGATTATTGGCTAATGCAGAGGAGTTATGCTCATGGGGAGATTAGTTAGAAATGATTCATTAGCTGATCAGATATGTGATCTATTAAAGGATGCCATTATAAAAGGTGAATTAAAACCGGGTGATCGGCTTATTGAGATGGAGGTTGCAAAGCAATATAGTGTGAGCCAGGCTCCTGTTCGTGAAGCCTTATCCCGCCTCCGAATAGAAGGCTTTGTTGTTCACTACCGCCATAAAGGGTCATTTGTATCCAACTTTTCGAAGAAGGATGTAGAGGAAATCTATAGCTTCCGTGAAGTGATGGAGCCTTTAGCTATCCAAAGAGCATTACAAAACCTGACAGATGACGATTTAAAAGAATTATCAAGTCTATATCACTACATGCTCACAGCTGGTAAAAATAATGATCTTGAAAGGGTTCGAGAAACAGACAATGCCTTTCATAATTATATTTACAAGTTGGCTGACCATGAATTTATGTATCAGGTTTGGGAGGATTTAACCGCTGTATCAGATCGTATTTGGTACTTAACAAGCCAAATTTACTTTGATAAACTCGAGGAAATTGCTGAACTTCACAAGCCGATCTTAGATGCCATGTATGATCGAGATGTTGAAAAATGTATTAAAGCATTTAAGGTACATATGCATTTTGTCTGGGAAAAAATCCGTCAAGAGGACAAAATCAACTGAGTGATCCAAGGATTCTAAAACAACAAAAAGCGACTGGATCCATTTACCAGTCGCTTTTTCTGTTTAATTAGTGCTGCTGATGCAATGACTGATCTATATCAGCTTTGGCTTCTGAATTGTTTTTTTCATTTTCTTTAGTACTTAGACTTGCACTGCGAAGCGGGACTTCCTTTAAGAAAAAGGCAAGAAATATACCAACGACCATGACCACTGTCACAAATAAAAAGACACCTGATAAAGCGTAGGTTAAGGCCACTTTTAAATGTTCAAACGTCTCTTGAAATAGTGGAAGTGCCTCACTTGGAATCGTTTTAACAATTTGATCAAGCTGTCTGTGATCTAACAAAAGATGAGGATTCTGCAAGGATTGCAGTGAATCCATTATTTCTGGAGATACACTAGAATCTGGTGCTGGAAATGACTCCATTCGATCAGCCATCCGCGTATTTAATAAAGTCCCCATAATGGCTACTCCAACTGTACCCCCTATTGAACGGAATAGTTGTGACGATGCTGTAGCTACTCCTAAATAACTTTGGTCAACCGCATTTTGAACGGTTAAGGTAAACACTGTCATCCCAATTCCTAATCCAAATCCAACTAAAATTAAATACAATACTAACGAAAACTGAGAAGTATTAATTCCCATCTGCGAAAGTAAAAACAATCCGAAGGCAGAAATCGATAGTCCAATAATAGCTTGCAGTTTATATTTCCCTGTCTTGGAAATTAATTGACCTCCCAGTGCACTTGCAGCGACAAGACCAAGTGTCATTGACATCGTAAGAAAACTGGAATGCGTGGCAGAAAAGCCTAACACACCTTGAATATAAAAAGGCACATACATCACTCCGCCAAACATAGACACTCCGATGACAAATCCAATGATATTTGAAATAGTAAAGATCCCGTTTTTAAAAAGATGCAAAGGTAAAATTGGACTTTTTGCTTTTCTTTCAACTGCAACAAATATACACAGTGATAAAATCGAAGCTGCAAACAATACTAAAATTTCTGCAGAACCCCAATCATATTTTGTTCCCGCCCAAGAAAATCCAAGAAGGGCTGTCACGATTGTGCTCATCAAAAAGAGTGAGCCGAGATAATCAATTTTTTCACCTTCACGCTTAACACTAGACGGGAACAACTTCCATATTAAACCCAGCGCAATAATTCCCAGAGGAAGAAAAACCCAAAAAACCCATTTCCACTCATAGTTATCGACAATATATCCTCCTAAAGTCGGTCCGAATACACTAGATATACCGAAAACAGCACTCATTGCTCCCTGCCATTTCCCTCTTTCTCGCGGTGCAAATAAGTCGCCTACAGCGGTAAAGGCCGCAGACATGATAAAGCCAGCTCCCAATCCCTGGATGCCCCGATAAGTGATCATCTGTATAATAGTTGTAGATGTCCCTGCTAAAAATGCGCCAATTGAAAAGATGATTATACCAATAATTAAAAATGGTTTACGTCCATAAATATCAGAGAGCTTACCTGCCAGTATGGTCGTAATGGCACTTGTTAACATGTAGATCGTAAATACCCAGCTATAGAGATCCAATCCGCCTAAATCAGAAATAATGACCGGCAGTGCATTTCCGACTATGGTTTGGTTGACTGCCGCAAAAAACATAGCACCAATAATCGCGATCATAATCGCAATTTTTTCCTTCGGACTTAAATGTTCCATTTTATACCCCTCATTCTGATGATGAACTTGAATTATTCAATATAATTTTTTTGAATAAATCATTTATTTGGATGATTTCATCATTTGAAATCCCCTCTAGCCTTTTTAAAAAATACGTAGTTTTCATTTCATTCATTTCCTCTACAAGAGAATTTCCTTCACGTGTGATGACGAGCATGACAATTCGCCGATCTTTTTCTACCCGCTCTCTCGTGATTAGTTTTTTATTAATTAATTTTTCTGATACCAGCGTAATAAAACTTTTCGTTACATTAAGCTCATCAGCAATTTCTGAAACCTTCAGTCTTTTTCTTTCTGCTACCACCTGCAGAACTAAAAATTCATTAAAAGGAATCAGTCCTTCAAAAAGTACAGTCAAATCCGTACGGACATCTTTGGTCAAATGTCTAAATGTTTCTGCAAAATGAGTAATCAATTCTGTACGTTCCATTTTCTCCTCCCCAAAAAATATTTAGTATATAAATAATTAAGTAAGTTAACTATTAATCAAAATGATTTTAGTCCTCTGGATATGGTTTGTCAATTGTTTCATTTTTACATTTCAATGTAACCGCTTTTAATGATACTTAATTAACTCTATCTCTTTCATGCTTATTATTTACTTAATACAAAAAAAACGCTAGAATTCTATATCTATTACAATTTTCTCTCTTTTTTTATATATAATTACCTTTTAATAAAATTTTCATCCAGAAGAATAAAGAATGGATCAATTAGTCATAAAACCAGTAAAAATTTAGAATTTTTCATGTTATTTTACTATTGAATCATATTTCTCAAGCATTGACAGCACTGTTTATTTTTTGATAATCTCATTATTATATTATTTTACTATATAAATCCTCATTGCTATCTCGATGAGGTAGAGGTTGCAGTTATTAAGAGTAGCTAACCAGAGACTTTATGGAGTTTATGACGGTTTGTCAAAAGGAATAACTGCCGAAGTATGAAAGATCCACATTATCTTTCCATACTGGGTTTGCATCTAACAGGTGTAAAACTGTCACAGAAATATTCTGTGGAGAGCTATTTTAGAGGTAGTTTGCGGATTTGGCATGCTTTTAAAACGCAAAGATTTTTCTTTGCGTTTTTTTTTATTAGGAGGAATTTAATTATGGATAAAAAATGGGGATTTTGGCTTTTGACTGCTATTGTAGTCGGCAACATGGTAGGATCTGGTATATTTATGCTACCTAGCACATTAGCTCAGCTGGCTAGTCCTTTGGGAGTTACCATCGCATGGCTTGTAACCGGCTTTGGGGTATTAATGATTGCATTGGTGTTTGGTACATTATCCAAACGCAAGCCTGAGTTGAAGGCAGGTCCTCAAAGCTATGCACAAGCCCTGTTTGATGCTCCTAAGATTGGGAATACAGCTGGATTCTCAATGGTTTGGGGATATTGGGTAGCCAATTGGATTAGCAATGTTGCCATTATTACAAGCTTTGCAGGATATTTATCTGCCTTCTTTCCAATCATGAGCAGCGAGAACACTCTCTTTTCAATTGGATCACAGGATATTGGACTAGGTCGTGTTGTCACGTTTTTTGTGTGCAGTCTTTTATTATGGGGTACTCATTTAATTCTAATAACGAATATGAGAAGTGCCGGCAAGTTGAATTTCATTGCTACAGTATCTAAGGTCATTGGATTTATGTTATTCATTGTCGCTACTTTGTTTGTTTTTGAACTTTCAATCGTCGGTGATTTTTATACACCTATTATAGACAGCGAAGGCAGCTCCCATAGCCTGTCCAGTCAAATCAATTTGGCTGCGATCTCAACATTGTGGGCATTTGTAGGTATCGAATCTGCTGTTATTTTATCCGGTCGTGCTAAATCTCAGCGTGATGTCAGCCGAGCTACAGTGATTGGCCTCCTGATTGCAATCTTTATTTATATGGCAATTACACTGCTTATTATGGGAGTACTTCCTCAAGAAATATTGAAATCATCAGATAAGCCTTTTGTAGATGCACTTTCTGTCATGATCGGCGACACTGGTGCAACAATTATGGCCCTTTTAGCCATTATCTCTTTATTCGGTTCGACTATTGGATGGATCTTGCTAAGCTCAGAAGTTCCTTACCAAGCAGCTAAGTCAGGCATCTTTCCCGCTTATTTTGCAAAAACAAATAAAAAAGGGAGTCCTGTCAGAGCACTTGCCGTTACAAATATGATGTCTCAAATTTTTATTTTTTCAACGATTTCTGGGACCATAAGCGAAGCCTATACATTTTTAACGACATCTGCTACTCTCGCATATTTAATCCCTTATTTAATATCGGCTTGTTTTCTTATAAAGCTGGTCATGAAAGGGGAAACATATAAGCTCGGTGAAAAATCACGAATCTTGCACGGCTTTGTTGCAGTGCTCGCATTTCTATATTCTGTGTGGGTTATAAAATCAGGTACAGCCGATTGGACAACCTTTACATTAGGAATTGGATTATTTTTTGTTGGAATTATTATATACCCGGTTCTTGTTCGATCAAAGTTAATAAAATCTTAGAAATGAATAGATTAAATAAAAGAAGAAGCTCCCTTTAAAAAATGGGAGCTTCTTTTATTAAATTATTTTTTATCGTCGTCTTCTAGAATGTTTTTTGTAGACTTTTTAAATTCTTTTAATGTTTCTCCTGCTGCACGTCCAATTTCGGGAAGCTTCTTAGGTCCAAAAATCAATAATGCTACAGCACCAATTAACACCATACTACCAGGTCCAACCATGTTAGTCCCTCCTCGAATTTCTATCTGTAGTTCATAAAATTAGCAAATAATGAATACATACCGTATTGTTCATTCAATAACTAAAATAAATATAGTCCTTCATTTAATAACTGTCAAAGTCAATTTTCCGTTTAGGTTTGTTTTATTCAATACTTCTTGAGAAAGCTTTGAAAGGTTGTCACTCATGATTAACGATTACATTTTTTCCATTTCTGAAAATCCTGCTTTCATATACTCTTCCATCTCTGCCTTTGGAACCATACCTCCCCCTGTAGCCCATACAATATGAGTTGCGTTCTTCATTCTGTGTTGAAGTTTCTGATATTGAATATATTCTTTTCCTTCTGTTGTTTTAAACAACTGAACAGGACCAAAGACACCTGCCAATGCTGATGGTTCTAAGAAAATGTTCTCTTTCACTGCCATTTTATACAATAATTTATATAAACTGTGATCACTTACAGTAAAGCAGCCGCTTAAAAAATGCTCCATGGTTTTCCCAACGAAACCGGATGGTCTCCCAACAGCAAGCCCATCTGCAGCCGTAATATTATCAATCCCAATATCTTGAACAGAAATTTTATCGTGTAGTCCTGTTAACATACCTAATAGCATGCCCGGAGAATGAGTAGGCTCTGCAAAAAAAGCATGTACATGATCTTCATAGATCAGTTTCAGCCCAAACGCAACTCCACCAGGTCCTCCTCCCACACCGCACGGCAGATATACGAACAATGGATGGTCCGAATCTACTTTTATTTTCAATGACTCTAGCTGATTTTTTAAACGTAAAGCAGCCACAGCATATCCAACAAATAAATGCTGAGAATTTTCATCATCGATGAAATAACAAAGAGGGTCTTTTTCCGACTCGATTCTCCCTTGATTCACTGCTTTACTATAATCAGATTCATATTCAACAACGTTTACACCTTTACTGCGAAGTAATTCTTTTTTCCACTTTTTAGCGTCAGCTGACATATGAACAGTTACCTTAAATCCTAATTTTGCGCCGATAATGCCGATACTTAGTCCAAGGTTACCTGTTGAACCAACCGAGATGGCATACTTGGAATAGAATTCCTTAAACCTTTTGCTGTCCAAAAGAGAATAGTCATCCTCTATCCCAAGTAAGCCGTACTGCACAGCTAGTTCTTCTGCATGCTTGAGCACCTCGTAAATTCCACCCCTAGCTTTGATTGATCCTGATATTGGGAGATCATGATCACATTTAAGCAGCCATTTACCATATAATTTTTCACTGTACATTTCTTCCAGATGTTGCTGCAACGCTTGTATCTCTTTTATGGGAGACTCGATGATTCCATTCATCTCTTTTGTTTCGGGAAATGCTTTTTTAATATAAGGTGCAAATCGCAGCAATCGGTTTTCTGCTTCAATGATATCCTTTTCCCCAAGCGGAGCCTGTTTAATGCCTTGCTGAAAATGTTTATAGCTTGGATTCATCCAAAATAATTCTTGTGTGGAGACTAATTCATTGATAAGTGGATTTTCAGCTGTTAGTTTATTCATTTCTTCTTGATTAAACGCATTGCCCAAATTTCTTCACGCTCCTTTTTTCATACATTATGCATGATCGTTCTATAATAACCGTCCATACTATTGAGCATAACATAAAAAGGAGCTTCCATAAGGAACTCCTTTTTACTATCTCTATATGATTACTGCATCATTTTATTTCCAGCTGGGGCATAGGAATTAGTTAGCTGCTGCATATCGATTTGTGAATATTGTGGTACTTGATAGTAATGATGTTTGTTTTGATAAAGGAATGTTTCAAAAGCCATTTCAATCCAGTTCGCCACGCTGTCAGCTGTCATTCTTCTAATAATTGGATTTGTCATTTCAAGTGCTGTCATTGCTTTGAGTGTCGCACAAGACTTGGTCAGGTTAAGCATATGTGTAGAAATCCCCTGGTCATTGATTTCATTTATAGCTTGAATTGGTTTTATCGGCGCCATAGGAGTTAGCCCGTAAATCGTATCATTGCCCTGCGGCATATTGTAGCTTGTCTTAGAATGCGAAGGTTTTTGCCCTGTCTTATATGCTTCAACGGTAATATTGTATTCATCTTGAATCCAATTATACTGACGGTCTAAAATCCCCAGCAATTCCTGGTCTTTTATATGCTGACGAAACATGGTGTATTGATCAAGGACACTGACCATTGTACCTAACATTTCCATTACATCATTAACCTCATGTCCCCCGTGCTTGACATTTTGAGGCATATTTCCTGTTTGCATGTTTTGATTTTGATTTTGCTGCATGTCTAATTCCTCCTATTCATTTTACCGAGTTAGTATGGCTAGTAATTAATCGTTTATTCGAAGCCTTGACTTATAAATTTAAAATTCTCATTGAAAAAAATTCGTATATGATGGTTGACAAACGTACTTATGAAACATAACATAGTATATGAACACATGCTCATATACTATGTTGGATTTGATTAAAATGAACGATTACATAATTAAAAGTGAGGTCATATTATGAAGCAGCAGGAGCATCATTTCCTATTACCGGCAACCGTCGATGAAGCATCCCGTATTTTCAAGGCATTAGGAGACCCAACAAGAATTAAAATATTATACTTACTTTCACAAGAAGAATGCTCTGTCAGTCATATTACAGAGGTATTAGAATTGACACAATCAGCTGTTTCTCACCAATTAAGCTTTCTGAGAAATTTGCGGCTCGTGAAATTCCGGAGAGAAGGAAACACGTTTTACTATACTTTTGATGACGAGCACGTTATCACAATCTTAAATCAAGTGTTGACACATATAGAATGTGACTAAGGAGGAAAGATGTATGGGACACCATCACCACCATGATCACCACGGCCACTCACATGGTCATAATCATTTTGAAGAAGCAAGAGAAGGTAACAAAAAAGGCTTGTTGATTGCTCTTTTTATTACGACTGGAATCATGTTCCTAGAGTTTATTGGAGGGATCATCACAAATAGTCTTGCGTTGTTAGCGGATGCCGGCCATATGCTGAGTGATGCCAGTTCCTTGCTCTTAAGCTTAGTGGCAATATGGTTTGCATCAAAAACCACATCCCCTAACAAAACATTTGGCTTTTATCGCTTCGAAATTCTCGCCGCTTTATTTAATGGAGTAACATTGTTTATCATTGCTGGATTTATCATTAGTGAAGCCTATGCACGTTTTTTTGATCCTCCTACTGTTGCAAGCGGTCAAATGATGCTGATTGCGTCCATCGGACTGTTAGCAAATTTGGCAAGCGCATGGTTTTTACTCAGAAAAGGCGATGTGAAAAATAATGTAAATCTGCGAAGTGCGTACTTGCACGTGCTTGGAGATGCGTTGGGATCTGTTGGCGCTATTCTTGCCGGGGGATTCATGCTTCTATTCGGCTGGTATATTGCTGATCCGATTATATCCGTCGTCGTTTCTTTGTTAATATTAAAAAGCGGCTGGGGGGTAATCAAGCACTCCATTCATATTTTGATGCAGGGCACACCTATTTCAATCAATCAGACAGAGGTTAGAGCAACATTAGAAAGTATTGACGGTGTGATTGAAGTTCACGATCTTCATATTTGGACGATTACCTCAGGTCTTGACTCCTTAAGCTGTCATCTTTTAATTGAAGACCATGCAGACAGTCAACATGTTCTTCAGCAAGCTATGAAAAAAATGAAGGAAACCTACAAAATACGGCATACAACGATTCAAATCGAAAATTCAAGTATTGCTCATTGTGACCCTTTCATTTAAAAACATGTGATTATTAAATAACCGTAAAAAACCTTCGTCTAATTCAAAGATAGACGAAGGTTTTATGGCTTTAAAAGGAAACATATTTTCTTGGATTAATTGCATTTGATTTTGCTGCATTCCACTCTCCTTCGTGAACTTCAAAGTGAAGATGAGTACCAAATGAATACCCGGTATTTCCCATCCCACCGATCACTTGTCCTTTTTCAACATACTGGCCCTGGCTAACGGACATACTGCTTAGATGAGCATAGACGGTAGAAAATGTTTGACCATTTACACTATGAGTCAAAATGATCCAGTTTCCATATGAATTACTTACCTTTGCACTTGTTACATAGCCGCTACCTGCTGCACGAACTGGAGTTCCAACACTTGCTGCGATATCCATACCATAATGATAACGCTCTTTTCCATTTAAAACGTCATAGCCAAATTCTGTCGTAATAACACCACTTGCTGGTGACGTCCAAGAGCCTGAACTACTAGCAGGCACTGAAGCATTAGAACTGCTGACACTCACTTCCCTCGTTGCTGCTGCAGCCATTTCTTCTTCACGCTGACGTGCAAGCTCCGCTAAACGACTCTGCTCTGAAAGAATTTCCTGTTCAACATCTGATGATAATTCTAAAAGCTCTTTGTCTTTTTCTTCAAGTTCTGTTCTTTCTCCTACAAGCTCGCTCTGCTTTGCCTCAAGCTCTGCCATCAGATTATCTTTCTCATTTTTTTGGCGATCAAGTTCTGCTTTTAAACGATCAAGTTCTGCTTTTTTTTGTTCAAGCTTCTGCAAATTTTCTTGTACTTCTTTTTCCTTTTTTTCAAGTGAATCTTTGTCTCTTTGCTGTTCTTCCATAATCTCGTGATCTGCTTCAACTAACGTATTAACCGCAGAGAAACGGTCAATAAAATTACTGAAGCTTTCAGCACCTAGCAGAACATCGATATAACTTACATTACCACCGCTCAACTGAATAGCACGCGCACGATCTTCTAAAAGAGCGGTACGCTCTTCAATTTTTTTCTTCAATTCTTCAATTTCTTTCCTCAATTTCTCAATCTCTGCATTTGTTTTTTCAATATCAGTAGATACTGCTGCTATTTCGGTAGTAGCCGCTTGGATCTTTTCATCCAGTAGTTTAATTTGAGCAGTAACTTCATTTTGACTGGAAATCATTTCATTTATCTTCGTATCTTTGATCGTAATATCTCCTTTTATTTGTTCGCGCTCATTCTGTATATCATTTATTTTACTTTGCAGGCTATCTATAGATTCTGCCTTAACCGTTCCTGCATATCCTGAAATGCTTCCAAGAAGAAGCGTGGCTGTAATCGGTATACTCCAAAATGACTTTTTCAACGTATGAACTCCTCTTCATCGAACACAATAATCATTCTCTTACAAAAGCTTATTTGATTATTAATCTTTTATTTTCAAAGCCTATTAATCTACGTTCATAATTCGATTGAATAGATGTACTTATTTACCCTCTAAAAATGAATGAAATACGGATGCTTTAATAAGGCTAAGAGTATTCTACCATTTTAAACGCTTCCCAAAAAATATAATTATATTACAATTATATTTCCATCTGAAATATAAAGAGAATCATTTATTAATATAGCGATTGACCTATTAAAGGGCTCGAGTACCGCTTCAAACACATGTCCTCATGGTGGTTGAATTAATGTGTACAATGCTCGCACCAAAACTATATTGTCTTTCACAACTTTTCTTGATTTTGAATAGAATAAAAAAGGAGTACGTAAGAGGAAGTGAGGATTATGGACGAAAAGAGTAAAATTCAGAAAGATTTGCAAATCATTGCTTCTCTGCAGCGAGATCTCAATCTTGTCACAGCAGCACTATTAATGACCGGACAAATTACAATTGTCGGAATATTTGTTAATCCAGGTGGATTTGTCCCCTCTTTAAGCGGTCCTCTTTTAAGAAATGAACGGTTAGAGGGTTTAAATGGAAATGTTTTTTCCACCATGTTAATCGACATTATTGATATCATTCTTGCAATTTTATTACTCATTGATGAAATTGGCGTTACGAGCATATTAGTAGGACCTGGTAGATTTTCTATCGATGTAACAGGTCCTATTTTCGGAGTGGCTAAACGTGTGCCTGCCTTACCTTATCTCCAAAAGGATTATGAGTTTATGAGAGATAATATTTCTAAACACTTTAAAGTAGATTCAAGGATATTAAATATATTAAAAAAGGAGTGGCCTTAATGGCTTTATCGGATTTACCATCATTTTCTCCTTCAAAAGAGACTTTATTCTTAATTGGTGCCCCTATCCTCATATTTATTTTCTTTTTTACACAAATTAAAGAAAGTGATACCCCAAAAATTTAAGAACAAAAATAGCCTGTTTGGTTTTACCATATATGGCTATTTTTATTTTTTAATCAAACTCTAACCACTAATTTAGAAATGAAAACGATACGGGTAGGATCAGCGTGAATGCTGAGAAAATACATATTCAACCGCTCCCCTTTAGTTTTTCTCCTCCAGAGTGACTGCAATGCATTTCCTATATAGATCAGAAGCACAAAATACATCAAGTTCTTACATATATATCGTCTGTGAAGAAATCAACAATTGATTTGGCAATCTTTAAGAAACAAATACATAGTTTTTTCAAATCACAATAATCACCCATATTCCTTATAGACAGGATACTTACCCAAGAATGTATATCAATAATTGCATAAGCTTTAATGTACACAAATTTAAAATGGGGGGTAATTTAAATGAATTCAAATATTTATTCTTTATCACAGGTTAATCCTTACGAGAATGAAGCAAGCAATTCAGAAGAGAGAATTTTTGGTAGGCCATTTGGATTTGGTGGATTCGGAAGACCTTTTGGATTTGGTGGATTTGGCAGACCTTTTGGGTTTGGAGGGTTTGGAGGGTTTGGAGGGTTTGGACGTCCTTTCGGGTTTGGCAGACCATTTGGCGGGTTTGGTTTTGGCGCACCGTTTTTAGGTGGATTTACAGGAGGATTATTAGCTGGTTCTTTGTTATCTCCATACGGCTATGGTTACGGATATCCTGCATATGGTTATCCTTACTATCCATACGGAGGATATTATTACTAAGTCTTTAAGATCAACTACTAATGCTTCAAATGATTGCTGTTTTTTTGCAGCATGAACAATGTTCATACCACTTTTTCCATCATCGCATACGTTTCAATTGAGCGTTTCAAAGTTCATTATAGAATGTTGGACCTACAGCATACTAGCTGCTGGTCCTTCTCTTAACCAGTTTTCGTATTTATTTTCACATCACAAAAGGTATGATGCATGAAAATAAATTATTGAATTTTTCTGTGAACCGTGTAATACGTCTAGTACATCTCCTTATTTTAAACATAATTTAAATTAAGAAAGCTATTTTCTTTCTCACCATTTGAATTGGGGGTGTGATGTTATGTTTGGTGGATATGGCTATGGTAGTTGTGGCCCCGCTTACCCAGCTTACGGTTATGGTGGAGGTTGTGGTGGATTTGGTTCCGGATTTGCGCTAATTATTGTCTTGTTCATTCTATTGATCATTGTTGGCGCAACTTTCGTTAAATGGTAATTAACTATAAAAGATATACATGAGTGGAGGTGTTCTAAATGGATGGCTGGGGAAGCGGATTTGCATTAATCATTGTGTTATTTGTGCTGCTTATCATTATTGGCTGCTCTTGTCGAATTTGGTAATATCCTAATGATACCCAGACCTTTATCTTTAAGGATAAAGGTCTGCTTAGGACTTTAAAATCTTGTGTTTGATACACGATCCACATTTTTTGATAAGATGGGACTGCTTCTTGCAGTCTCTTTCTTTTGAATGCTATTTTTCAAATAATTTATTAATATATTTTTATACTTTTTCTAGACAACTAAGATCCTTCTACATATAGGAAAAATAATGTCCCCTACTTGATCATGGCTGAATATTTTTTCTTCTTTTGCTCAAGAATGAAATAAAAAGGTGAATTTGATATGGATCTTTTAGAATTGATTGTTAGGGTCCTCTTATCGTACTTTATTCTTTTATTATTAACCAGAATGATTGGGCGAAAAGAAATTAGCGAAATGAGCTTTATCAATTTTGTATCAGCCATTACGATCGGTTCAATCGCTTCACACCTGGTCGTAAACCCACACTCAAGTATACGGAATGGAATCGCTGCGCTGACAGGATGGGCATTACTAACAATTTTAACAGAATTTATTTCTTTAAAGTCAAAGAAAACACGGAGACTTATTGAAGGAGAGCCATTCATTCTAATAAAAAACGGAATGGTGATGGAAAAAACTCTCCGTAAGGCTCGTATGGATATCAACACTTTCAATTCACTGCTGAGAAAACATGATATCTTTTCAATAACAGATGTTGAATATGCCATTTTTGAAATAGACGGCACGTTATCTGTTATGAAAAAAAAATTCAAAGAGGCTGTAACGAAGGACGATTTAAAAATTAAGAAAACAGCTAAGAATATTTTTCCAATTGCAACTGAAATTATTTCCGATGGTAAAGTAAACAAACGAAATCTAACAGCGTTACAACTGGATATAAATTGGCTCAAGCATCAGTTGGAGCAAGCTGGCGTTACGTCTATTTCAGACGTCTTTTATGCGGAAATTCAGCAGGACGGATCTCTTTATGTCGATACCTGGGATGATCAAATATAAAAAAGGAGAGCATTTCTGCTCTCCTAATGGGATTACTCAGATATTTTAATTGTATTTATTCCTGCACCCTGCTCCATTGTAAGAGCATGCTCTAAGCCATCTGTAACTTTACCAAAAACAGTATGAACACCATTTAAGTGAGGCTGTGGTTCATGTACAACAAAAAATTGGCTTCCGCCTGTATTTCTGCCTGCATGTGCCATAGATAATGAACCCGCAACGTGAGTATGAGGATTTCCTTCTGTCTCACATTTAATGGTATAGCCTGGACCGCCTGTGCCATTTTTATTCGGACAGCCACCTTGACTTACAAATCCTGGAATGACACGGTGGAAGTTTAAGCCATCATAAAAGCCCTCATTTGCTAATTTCTCAAAGTTTGCAACTGTGCCTGGAGCTTCCTCCGGATATAGTTCAAAATTGATTTTACTTCCATTCGTTAACTCTATGTATCCTGTTTTAGTCATTTAAAGCATCTCCTTTTCACCTAAAATTAATCAGTCTTTATCATACCATTATTAATCGCTGAAAGCACAAAAAGTGCCTTTCCTCTATAAAGAAAAAACCAGTCACCTATAAAGGAAACTGGTTTATATCTGTCCTAAAACATCAAGTGAAATTGAATGAAATATTGCAAGCCGCAATTGCCGTATAATTAGTAAGAAAGTTTTAAACCACCACTCCTCAAAGTGGGTGTTCGCAAAAACCATCCTGTCGTCCTCTTCTAAGGAGGCATGACATTTCTGTTTCGATGTAAAACTCCCTATTACAGCTTAAAGGTTAAAACTTTATTATAAGTACGAACAGCGCAGCCTGTTTTTATATAATACACCCGTATTTCTGATAAATCAATTGTTTTGTTTTACCTTTCTGTGTACTAATTTCTAGGGGCACGAAAGCCTGCTGCTTCCGCTTCCTCTACTGTACAGAACCAAGCCTCAGGAATTGTTTGTTCATAATTTCTTGTGTATGGCTCATGGTAAATTTTATTGCCGCTGCTGTTAATATTTCCTTTTATTAAGCAGCCTTCTTCTTGTGTCAGCTCTTCTTCCTCTGATTCTATTTCACCATCAAAGCCTCGATCCGATACATAGTCTTCTATAGACCATATCCCAACTGCAGCATGCTGTGCTTCTTTCTGCACTTCTTCAAAACGATCTACATATTTAATATCAGGTGGATAAATAGCGACTCGCGCCAGGCCTTGCCGAACTAACTCTTCATTAAATAGTTCTCCATCAAGCCATATGTATGCAAGCACCCGACCGTAGCGGTCACGTTCTGACACGTCAAGTTCAAGTTCGATCTCCTGACCATCAAGATTCTCTTCCGTAAAAGCAGAGGCTTCAGGTCCAAAAGGCTGTACACCTAAGCGTGGATGTTTTGTTTCCGGTGTATCGATTAATAATAGACGAACCCGCTCTTCTGCACCATCCCCCATTTTTACATCAACTGTATCTCCGTCGACAACATTTGTGACGGTTCCTTGTATATAAGCTAATGATGACTCCGGTTCCGTATCCTCTAATAATGTGCCGCCTGTTAACATACTTACTGCAATAAACCATAAAAATATCGTTTTTGTCATTATGTCTCTCCTTACCGATTACAAAAAAAAGCCCGAAACGATATCCGGACTGATTTATGTTTAATAAAAGTGTGAAGTATGAGCATCCTATTACTGTCCCAATGCTGCTTGATTCTCTTCTTCATATTGATTATAGAAAAAAAGTACATCTTCTACATACTCATCACTTCGATTGTAAGTGAAAATTGCTCGTTCTAACTCTCCATCCGCCGCCCCGTTGCCTGCTAAATAATTGGCAGCACTAAACACTGCATCCTCAATATCAAATGGGTCAGCAATTCCATCACCATTCGCATCAACACCATAACCTCCATATACGGCTATGACTTCAGGATCAGTCAATTCTGCTTCAGGAATATTTCCCTCTCCAAGTCCATCACAAGTTGGATGGCTCCAGCCAACAAATGTACAAGGCATAAATTGCATATGACCCTCTGCTCCTACTGGAGATATCAAGGTTTCCATTGTCGAAAAGCGAGTTTCAACTCGATGATGAGCGGCTAATAAAGTCCAAGACACGCCATATTCCGCCTCTGCTGCTTTATAAATCGGGATATATTCATCTGGAATTGAAAGTTCTACGGGTGCTCCAGCTTGTTCCAACCAGTCGCTCGCTTTTCCTTTTAGCTCATCATTCTGAAAAATGATAAATGCAGAAAATGCCGCGATGGTCACAACGATGGCAATTGGGGTAAGTAATACAAGGATTACTGCCAGCCATCTCGTAGCAGTTAAGTTATTCTTAAATTTTTTAGCCATTATAAGTCCACCCCTCGGTCATTCATCCCACATTTCACGCAAATTCGACAATCATCTTGCTTATTGTAACAAAAAAACTCCCTTTAGACATAAAAAAACTCCCTTTTTCTTATTGAAAAAAGGGAGTCAGCATTTATGATTGTTTTTCTGCTTTTTTATCAAGTGTTTCTTTTTTATTTCTCAGTTTTGGTGTAAGCATTAAACCGAGGTCCTTACGTTCCTGATTTAGTGACTTATAGGTGGAAATCATCATGAGCAGCATGACAAACGAGAACGGGAATGCGGCAATAATCAATGCATTTTGCAATGCTTGCAGTCCATTAGCGGAAAGTAAGATCACTGCGACTGCCGATTGTGCAAGACCCCACGTCAGGACGACATATTTAGGAGGGTTTAAAGACCCGAATGTTGTCTGCATTCCGAGCACAAAGGTAGCAGAGTCTGCAGAAGTAATAAAGAATGTACTAATCAACAGAATTGCAATAATAGACAAAACAATACCGAAAGAATATTCGTTGAAAACAGCAAAAAGCGTTACTTCTGTTGACAACCCAGCAAGATCCACTATTCCTGCTTTTTGCACTTCGATTGCACTCGTACCGAATACGGCAAACCAGAAGAAGCTAACGAAAGCTGGCAGAAGTAATACACCAGCCATAAATTCTCGAATCGTACGTCCACGTGAAACACGAGCGATAAAAATTCCTACAAATGGAGACCATGAGATCCACCATGCCCAGTAAAAGATGGTCCAACCGTCAATCCACACTCGATTTCCTTCATCAAGTGGCGCAATACGGAAGCTCATTTCAATTAAGTTCTGTGCATAAGAGCCAATTGTATTCGTAAACAAATTCATAATGAGCATCGTCGGCCCAACGATCAGCATAGCAATAACCAGAAAGATGGCTAATACCATATTTGCATTACTTAAATAGCGGATTCCTTTACTGATGCCTGACCATGCAGAAACCATAAAAAGAATGGTGACCACAATGATAATAATAAATTGCATATTAAATCCGATCGGTATACCAAAAAGGTAAGATAAACCACCATTAATCTGAACTGCACCAAAACCTAAGGTTGTTGCTACTCCTACTACAGTAGCAAACACAGCAAGTACATCAACTACAGTACCCCAACCACCTCTCATTTTGTCTCCAAAAAGCGGTACAAGTGTCGCTGAGATTAATCCTGGTTCATCTTTACGGAATTTAAAATAGGCAAGTGCAAGTGCTACAACAGCATATATGGCCCAAGCATGAATCCCCCAATGAAAAAACGTAAATCTCATTGAATCTCTAAGAGCTTGATCTGTTCCCGGTTCTGCAAGAGGAGGGTTGGATGCAAAATGAAGCAGCGGCTCACTCGCTCCCCAAAAGACAAGTCCAATCCCCATTCCTGCACTAAACAGCATGGCAAACCATGAAGTTGTTGAATATTCAGGTCTTTCGTCCTGCTTTCCGAGACGAATTTGCCCTATTGGCGTTAACGCTAAAACAATACAAAAAATAACCATTATTGAGACAATAATTAAATAATACCATCCAAAAGAGGATGTAATAAATGCTTGTATATTCTCTGTTACTTTTTCAAAACTGCTTGGTGAAATAACAGCATAGATTGTTGCTGCTACAAGAATTCCAAGTGTAATCCAAAAGACGTTTGATATTTTTTTCATGTTGTTCTCCCTTCAATCTGATAACTGCATCCTACATAAATATACCTACTTTCTAGTTAATAAACATGTTTTTAACCGTAACATGTTCTACTAATTGATACAAGTATTAGGATTTCTCGATAGGAATTTACATATAATAAATTTTAAAAGATCAGAAAGCGTTTTTTCAAAGTTTTTTAATCTTTTTAAGAGTTATTTCTGGGAATGATAGGATATTTTGATTTACTAATAATGATGAATATCTAATCATTACTTCAGTATTTATATCACTCAAAACCTCAAGGGTTACATAAAATGGTATGAATGACTTAATTACGTGTCAACTTTTCTCATTTCTCATTTTTTTGAAACTGACTTGTCAATTGCTGAAGCTCTTGAGCCAGCACGCTTAATGAGGTAGAAGCTGTCGCTAGCTGCTTTTTTGAGGATGCCGCTACCATATTCGTATTGCTGCCTGCTGCTTCCGATATCGATATCAGTGATTGCAGCTCCTGATCCACGCTTTCTGCTTCTTGGTTTACTTCTTTCATTGCTGCAACGATTACTTTTACATGGCCGCTTAAGGATGCTTGAAAAAGATCACGTATCATGTATTGGTCATCAGAATCCTGCAAATCACCAAGCATCTCCCCCTCCAAGTCAGCAGGATGTGCCTGAGCTATATAATCATCACTAAAAGCACCCATGCAATCGCTTTCTTTACAGAAAAAAAGCGCCTCATGAAAATCTTTTTTCCCGTCTTCTAGTTTCGGGCCAGATAACAGGATTTTTGCTTCTTCCTGTGCTGCTAACAGGGGAAGTTCTCCTTGTTCAACTCGATCCTGTAAATGGTTAAGTAACTCAATTTCCCCTCTAGTAGAATGATACAGATCTGTTCGTCCACTTTGATCAAGCTGTTCCTGTTTATACCAATAAGATACTGCACCAAATGAAATTATAATAACCGAAATCATTATAACCACCATTGCCAACAGCCTCCACCTCATATACTCAATTCCCTGTATTCCCCCTCGAACGATTCTCTGAAAGACATCTTCGATAAAATCCCTCAAAAAAGACCAGTTCCCAGCTGGTCTTTTTTGAGGGATTTTCTTTAAAAGATTACAATAAAAAAGTAGCCGCGACGATCGGGCTACTGAGCATTCTCTTGCTTGATGTTACCTATCTATTAAGACTCGTATGATTAAATAAAGCACAATATAGCCTACATATAAGGATAACAAATTTATTTTATAGCGTTCAAGGAAGTGTTGAACATATTTAGTCAGGCTCTTAGTAAGCAATAAAGTCGCAATGCCAATTATTAAACCTATGATAATTTTTATCCAAACCTCCATTGTAGAGCTCTCTAATACAGTGATGACAACGATCGCTAGAGATATTCCAACAAAGCACATGAATGTTTCAATGGATTTTTTGGTTTTTTTTACTTGACTATCATTGTTTAATAATTGTGTCATTTCTAAGACTCTCCTTATTCATACCAGTGTGTGCAATCCCAATATTGAACAGAAATAGCACCAGTATAATTTTTATTCTTAAAGTGTACTAATGTTGCTTTATAAATCCATTTCTTAGAATAACTACTCCATGAACGATAGACCCATGACCCAACGTAGGTTGGGGTAATTTTGCTAGTCCATCCTGCAAATTTGGTGAGTACCCATCCACCAGAAACGGTATTTCTTGCTTTTGTAGGTGCTTTAGCAATAATATAAGCAGTTACTAGTTCAGCCGCCCATTTATAACCTGTGTTTGTAAACGTTCGATAAGTTGGTGCGATGACTTGTGTACCCCAGGGTGCTCTTCAGCCATAATACCCACACCAACATCATTAGTATATCCGTTATTCAAAGCGTTTTTAACGCCAGTAATTAGATTAAGATTGTCATACATAAGCTTTAATTCGTCTTCATTTAATTCAGTATTTCCAAAAAAACTCAATACCGTTATATTCATATGTGTATTCAGGTTCTGTTAGCTTGCTTTGTTCTTCTATTAGTTCTTCAATATCAATGGACTCTGTCAGATTTCGGGAATCTCCTACCTCATTAGCATGAGAAACCGATAGAGCCACCAAACTAAAAATCAACAGAAAAGACAACAACGCAACAAATGTTTTCAACAAAATCACTCCGCTTCTTTTTTTTGAATAAATTTTTTTATTTTAAATATTTAGACTATTTTCTCTATCCAACCAATTGTTTTAAAAAAACAAAAAAAGATCAGTCGAGAACTGATCTTTGTCAAATTAGTAATAATTTACTTCCGTCCCTACTTACATCTATTCCATGATGACGTTAATCTCCATTGATTGAATCGCAAGTTTCGCACATATCAAGAAGTCTTCATACTAGCCACCCCTTCACCCATGACTGTTAACTACTAATATCATGGAAAGGAGGACAAATGTATCATTCGTTCCACTATCATTAAGTCGTTACATTTATACTATTACATTTAAAATTTATTATGTAAAAATAATCAGATTTTCCGTCCTTTCTACTCATTTTCATCATGATTTATGGCAGGTAATATCGGTTTTATCGGTTCATTTGGTATAGTCAGAGTTATTGATCCATTTTGATCATTGCTTTTATTTTCAGAAGGAAAGGATTCACTGACTCTCGGTTCACTTTCTAGTTGATCTGTATCTTCTTCTTCAGATTGCACAGGATTTTCATCTAACGTTTCTTCTGATGATGGAGATGATGTTTCTAAAGCAGGCTGTTCATCCAGTTTATCTTCAGATGGCTGCTCTTCCTTTTTTACTGGTTGTTCTTGATCTTTGGTATCATCTGTCATTTCTTTCATTTCACTTTCTCCATTTTGTTGATCATTTGTTGTTTCTTGAAGTTGCTGTTCATCAATCTGCTCAGTTAAAGGGGTGTCAGTTTTCGGCTTAAAAATAATGATCCCCATGACCAGCACACTAGACAGAATTAAAAATGACATAAAAGAAAGTAACATCCATTCTTTTTTACTTTGCATCTTTTCACCCTTTGGTTGGAATGATTAATTTATTTACTTTTATAACAATTATATTACCATATAAAGTGTACAACGAATCATGTCGAAATTTCACGCTGCATTTAGTGTAAAAACGGTTTTCTTCATTCGTAAATCGCTATCAAAACTGTGATAAAAAAAGAGTGATTAAAGCCCTACCTCATTTTTTGGTTAAAGGCAGAAAAAAAGGCTGTTCTACACGTCAAAATCTACTTGACATATAAAAACAACCCTAAGTTTCTTTAATAGGTCGTAAATCCAAAAAATTTCTGTAACGCGTATATTCCCCGTTGCCAAAAGGAAAGTGTATCTTGGTATTCGGTTACCCCTACAGTATAGGAGCCTCCATCGTTATTCCATAGGGTAGAAAAATAGCCATCAACTTCCTGCATTACCTCTTCATCGATTGGACCACGAACAATTAGGTTAGATTCCAAATTATAGTCGACAAGATTTCGTTTCGTAAAATTAGCTGAGCCGCTAATAATCGTTGCTTTATCTTGATTTTTAACCAGCATCATTTTTGGATGAAATTGCTCTTCAGTTACATTATACCAACGTACCTGAACAAAACCATTCGTATTTTCAATGATTTCGTTGACAACTGGCCTGTTTGGAAGGCCTGTTTTATCATTTCCAAAGGCCGTTTCATTTGGATCTAGCAGTAAGAATACATTCGCTCCACGATTTGCAGCGTCCGTTAGCCCTTCTACTACACTGCGATCTGCAAGATAAAACATGGCAAGCCAAATCTCATCTTCTGATTGTGCATCGTTTAAGGTCTCCAAAATTTGCGTCCATGTTTTTCCTTCCGTTACATATTGAATGGTAAGGTCACCTTTCGAATCGTTTGCTCCATTATATTTAGGAAGTGTAAACTGGTGTTCAGAAAGATTGATTACTGCTTGTTCAGCATTCAGCATATCCTGGATAATTGGGCCGCTAACTTCAAACGCGACATTGCTATGAAAGCCTGATTCATCATGTGCATTTCCCGAGGATATCATGGCACTCTCATCTGTAATAATCATTTTTCGATGATTCGCTTTTACATTCATTAACTGCAGGTAGGAGCGCACAGTCATCTTAGGACCATCTGGAACAAAAGCATTTCGTACCGAGCCGTCCCCTTCTTGTCCAAACCATTGAGCACCCATTCTCCATAGACCAGAATAAAGCGGAGTTGGATCACGGAGAGGATTTAACTCTGTGAATACAATGTCAATGCCAGCTTGTCTCATCGGTTCAAGCCACTCTCCCTCGTAGGAAGAATAGCCTGTATTGACATGATCTGTTATAAAAACGATCTCCATCTCAGGATGGTTTTCTTTTTTTAGGATGAGCTTATTCATCAGGTTATCACTTAATGGAGGAAATTTACCCTCTTCTTTCACAAGCCCGTTCATCATAAACATATCAATCACAATAAATTCTTCTGACGACTCAATCATTTGTCCGATCCGATCAAAAATCTCCTGATCCACTACTTGCTTTTGATTTAATGTATAGGTCAGGTCTCTATAAAACTGAATATCTTCAACTTCATAGTACTTACTCTCATAAGAAACGCCCTCGGGAAGCGGCTTGTATTGATGGTAGGTAACAACAGCGGTATAGATTAAAAGAAAAATTGCCAGACCAATCCATCTTTTTTTCATCCACCACTTGCGTTTTTTCCGCTGTACCACGTGCACTCCTCCTATTGTGAAAAGTTTTTATGTTTAATAGTCTAATTGTAGCTATCACAACAAGGATTGACAATCTTTGAGCCGGTTTTTATAATAACGAGCTGCTACTAGAACAACTTGCTTATGAAATGAACTAGTTAGCACATATTTTGTGAGCCATTTTCAGATTCAGGAATCGAATAATTTTAATAACCTGATTTACACAAAAAACGCTCATCTTTACAGCTTTTAAGCAGATCAATGAGTAATTTGCTGCTCTTAAATTCATTTGTAGGGAGCAAGTAGTATTTTGGGGATGATATTTAGCAACAGTTGATAACATTAATTTTTTGATTTCATACCCTGAAAGTGTGAAGTAGCAAATGGACACTTTTCTTTTGCTAAAATGTTATTAACTATTCTAGAAAAAGATCACGGTCAACGAACATAACTTGTCATTTTCATTAACGTCAAAATTTAAAAGGAGGAGTATTGGGGAGAAAAAAAGCATTAGATTGGATTAATATTTTTTTCTAGCTTACGTCTTCATCAACATAATTATTTATAATAGAAAGAAAATATAGTTGGTTGTAACCAATAACCATTTATTATTGATCATATCGAAACTAATGGATTGGGATTTTTAATGATCATTCCATCTGCGGAGTAATCAATTACTGTTCCTTTAATAAACCGAACATCAGACGGGTGAACAAGAACAATGATATCTCCCAAATCAATGATATGATCCTCTGCGTTTTTTTTCTTGGACAAGCTTAATGCATAAGAGATTTCGTTACAGCACTCACTTTGTATACCGAATCTTAAAAAGGTTTCCTCTTCAATGTCGTTCTGCATTTTTTTAATCATGTCTAACGCAGTTTGTGTAATGTTAATCATTTCTTCCCCTCCTTAATTCTGCACTCATGATTCTCCAGAAATAATGATGATGTTTTTATTGATTAACTTTATTGTCACTCAATTCTTTGTGCAAGACAAGTGTAAAGAAAAAAGAGTAAGCCGTAAGGTGCTCACTCTAACGATTCATTAATATGGTTTTTACATTTTTGATTCTATTTATTATGTTCCTACATAACAACGCTGCATGAAATAAATACTTAGTTAAGCTACCAATTAGTTACGGTATTCAATATTAATGTGTATACAGTCGCTCTAATTCCTTTTTATTCAAATTCAGCTGTTCCTCCAGTTGATGGATAGGTTCTTGATGCTGAATGTTTTGTAGAGCATTCGTCAGTGCGTTCTCTGCTCGATCAATCATCGTCAGTGCATGTTGGATCAATTGCTCTGTTGGGTGTGAAAGTGCTTGTCCAACAGCTGCTGTTACATTATCAACAGAATTATGCAATTGAGAGATCAAGTTATCATGTTTCCAGCTCATTTCCGTATGGTTATGGTTCTCCAAAGCAAAGACCTCCTCTTTTTTTCACATATTAGCACGTCCTTACTATGGCAAAATTATTTCTTTTTTATTCAATAAGTGAGCTATTTCATTTTATCGAAAATGGTACATTTATCAATTTTCATCCTAGAATTTCTAGGATGCTTTCTTTGAAAACGGCAAAAATATAAAAGTAATGGAGGTGAGCTCTTTGAGTAATGCTAAGCATAAAAAAGACAGTAAACCACAAGCAAAAAGTAAGAATAAACCTAAACATAAAACATCCAGTTCAGCAAATGGTCAAAATGGATATCATTAGAACTAATACAGTATACGTTTAATCCCATCATTAGGAGGCATTTTCATGGCAAAAAGAAGAGCAAAGCATATAATTCCCGGAATGAACGCAGCGAGTGCACAAGGCAAAGGTGCAGGATACAATGAAGAAATAGGCAATGAACCATTAACTGAACTAGAAAAACAAAATAATAAGAAACGTAAAAAGAATCAATAAACCCATTTTTCGCTTAAATGAAATTCTCATTTTTAACGTGGTGGTCATCAAAAGTGATGGTCTGATTAGCATAAAAACCAATGAGATATGGACACTAAGCCCTTTCTCATTGGTTTTTCTTATAAAACATAATAGCCTTCATTTTTGATACTCCAAGATTATTGTAGCAACTTTCTTAATTCTCCTGTCAAATACTCAACTATATCAGGCCTTCCATGAAATTGCGCCGGGGGTCGTTTGAATAAGCTAAATTTTCCATTAATTGTCATTACGAACGACAACAAGTGTTTGATGGGCATTAAGCTCAGGATTGAGATCTTTTTTCCCAGGTGGAACGATTGCTACAATCGTGCGTAAAAGTACATGGTTATTTTTTAATAGCCGTACCTCTTTCACTTTACTTATATAGGGAGGTGTTGGATGGGTTAGAAAAATGGGCGCAAGATGTGATAACACTTCATTTCGTCCTTTTACTTGGCTTCCTCCTCTGTTAACAGCTCAGCCATTCTAGTAGCGTTGTGATTATTCCAAGCATTTATAAATTGCTCTTTGAGTAAAGTTACTCTTTTTACTATAGAAGATCCCATGTTATTTTCCTCCCTACAATGATCTTCTTAAAATCATCTCATCAGTGCTATCCAATTTATCACATTAGTATATAGGTATCCAGTCTTTTGAAGTTCGATTATACAGAGATAGTAAAAGAATCATGTGCGTCTTGTTTATATAAAGTTGTAGAGGCTTTTTCCCTGAATATAATGAGTCCCATTTTAAATACCGCCTCCCCATGAGAAGACGGTATCTTTTTTTACAGCTATTTTTTGTATCAGATGACATGGCATTAATTGGTTGATAAAGGTTATCATTAAGCTCGTAAATACTTCAACATGTCCATTTCCAATTTAACCATCGTCAGTATGAGCAAGAAAAAAAGATTAATCTACATCACAAAAGATAAATTTTTGAACCGATTTCCGAAACGATGAGATTGGAAAAATCACTAAATTGATGATGTACAAGGGAATTTTTACGAAATTTTTTTAATCTATAATTACTTATATGGTTAAAATTTATACCCACTATATGATTTGACAAATAGGATGATTTTTCAAAATTTCTTTTTCTTTTTGAATTTAAAACGCCAATTATCTGCGTACTTGTTCCAATTCCTATCCCATGTCCAAAATAAAGGTCATCATCTAAAACAATAGCATTTTCTCCTTGCCACTCCGGCGTCTTTGGGTCATAGTCAGGATTATTAAAGTAAACACAATCCCCCGGTAAAAAATCCGTACCTTCATGAATGATAAGCTCAAGATCCTGATCGTATTGCCAATCGTATAGAATAAGACCTAAAAAAAGGCGGTTAAATTGTTCTTCATTAATTGTATCTAAAATCGCCTTATAAAATATGATGACGATCGCTGTAGCACATTCAAAAGCGTATTTTTTTCCATTTAGGAAGATGTCTTCAATACCTGTTTGCGGAGAAACGTTTACTTTTAGCTCAAAGGCCCCTTTATTTGTGCGCCGCCAATATTCTTCATTACATTTAGATGTTTTAAAGGTTGCAAATTTTACCCCACTTTTATTTAACAATCTAGCAGCTTGAATGATCTGAAGCCTCATCCCCAGTTCAAATTCAAGTTCACTAATTGTCTCATATTCATAAACCCTACTGTACTTATCCATAAATTCAAGGATTTTAAATTTCCCACTCGATAAAATCACATGATTGAGCTGACTTATATCTATCACTTTTTGATTAATTTTTATCATCTATGCTATCCGCCCTTTTGTTAAAATTTATTATAATGAATGACATCTACCTGATATACTTTTTACTGAATTATATGAATAACTGAACCGGAATATCCAAGATAATTAGAAGCTTGGTGTTATGAGATTTAGGTCCATTTATACATTTCATGACTGATAGATAAAAATGCAGGTCAAGCCAAAATAGAATGTTGCCAGGACAAAAAAACGGAGCATGAAATCATTGTGATTTCATGCTCCGTTTTTTGATGTACGAATTGAAAATTTGGATATGGTTCTGATAACTGGTGAATAGCAGAAGCTAGATTAAGCCTCTATTCATTTGAAACAGCTTTTAAATCTGCCACGATCTCTTCTGTTGGTACATTAGAAATGCCGTCATAGCTATTTACCACACGGCCTTCTTTATTTACTAGGTAAAAGCTTGTCCCATGAATCATTTGGTCAGAGGATGGATCATCCGCGACGATCGCCATAAATGAGTCCTTAGCTAATGCAATGATTTCATCAAGCGAATAGCCAGTTAGAAAATGCCACTTTTCCTCATTGATTTTATAGATTGACATAAAATCCTTTAATGCTTCTGGTGAATCATTTTCAGGATCTACACTGAAGGAAAGAATTTGGTAATCCTCGATTCCTTCTGCTTCAATGGCTGCCTGAACTTGCGTCATATTGTAGGTCATTGGTGGACAAACCGTTTCACAATTCGTAAAAATAAAGTTGACTAATAGTGGTGTTCCTTTTACATCTTCCAAAGCGATGATCTCGTTGTTTTGATCCTTAAAGGAAAAGTCATTTAATTCTGTATCCATATTCCCTTGAAAACCGCCTGAGCAGGCAGCTAAAATAATGGTAAATGTCATGATTAGCAAGTATAATAACAAACTTCTTTTCATTTCAAACCTCCTCCGTTCTCCTTACGTTCCACTCATATTCTTTCTTATCGTACAAAAACAATAAGCGAATCTCAACGGATCTTCTACTATTAAATTGTAGATTTTGTGTCGAGTAATCATTCAGGAAGTAAAATGGAACTCAGTCGTGCTGCCTTGCTGGGTGGACACGACTTCAAGCCTTGCATCTATTCTCTCCTTTAATTCAGGAACATGGGATATTACCCCAACAACTCTTCCGCTGCTTTGAATATCGATCAGCGATTCAATGGCTTGATCAAGCGATTCAGGGTCAAGCGTACCAAAGCCCTCGTCTATAAACATTGTCTCTAATGAAACCCCTCCAGCATGTGATTGGACGACATCCGCAAGTCCTAGTGCAAGAGATAATGAAGCCTTAAATGCTTCTCCTCCAGATAAGGTTTTCACATGTCGCTGCTGGCCTGTATACTGATCAAAAACCAACAATTCAAGCCCGCCTTGTACATTCCCTTTTGATTTATCTTCTTTTCGAATCAGCTCATAGCGGCCAGAAGTCATCTTATTTAACCGCTCATTTGCAACGAGCAGGATATCCTCTAGGTAAAAAGCTAGCACGTATCGTTCAAATGTTAGGCGCAGCTGGTTTTTCCCATTCGCCATCTCAGCAAGATGACCAATTAATGCATATTCTTTCTCCAGCTTTTTCGTTGCGTTGGCATTTTCATCTAGTTGTTCAAAAAGACGTTCATGACGTTCAATATAAGACGATATTACTTGCTGCGAGGAAATGGTTTCTTCAATTTTTTCCTCAGCGGAAACCAGCTTGCTGGTAAGTTCTCCAATAATAGGCTTTTCCTGATCTTTTAGCTGTTCACTCAGTGCTTTAAGTTGTTCTTTTGTAGAGTAGAGCTGTTGTTCAAACGTATGAATCTCCTGCTCCAGACGGTTCGTTTCTGCTTCCAACAGCCTTGCGGATACAAGCTCTTCTTCCGTATTGAATGATGAATCCTCTATTATAGAACGAAAAATTTCTTCGGCTTTTTGCATTCGTTCTATTTCCTTTTCAAGCTCCTCTTCACTTTGAATCAGTCGTGTTTGAAGCGCTTGAAGATTTTCGTTAGCTTGAGTAAATGCTTGTTCAACTCTTTTTTTGGCTTCTTCGAATTGAGCAATCGCTTTTTTGGTTTCGTTTATCTTCGTTTGATAGGTTCGATCGTTTAAATATTCCTCCGGAAGTCCCTCGCTCAGTCGTTTTAAATCAGCCTGAACTTCAATATATTGCTCTCGTTTTTGTTGGACGTCAAGCTTGGTATTTTCAAGATTAAGTAAAAGTTGATCCAGTTCCTTCTGCAATATCTCTTTTTGCGCGAGCGCTTGCTTCGAACGCTCGGCATCTCGTTCAAGATGTTGAATAAACTTTTCCTGCTCGCGCATATTTTCAATTAATTCATTTTTAACTGACTCCAACTCTTCCCATTTAAAATGTGGGCTGTTGATTTGAATTTCAGCTATAAAATTTAACTTATCTGCTTCAAGCTCCTCAATTCTGCTTTTTGCTTGATTATATTCAAATTGAATACGATCTCTCACCGTTTGTTTTTTATGCCAGTTTTCCGTTGCAACAATTCTCATCTCATCAGAAATTACATGCTTCTGTCCACTTGCTCTGTCTGGATGATCTAGTGAACCACATACAGGGCACGGCTGACCGTCCTCAAGTGTGTGGGCAAGCACGGATGCTTGTGAAGCAAAGAATTTTGCATCAATTTCTTCTTTTTTGGCCAGTGCCTTCTGAACATGCTTCTCCTGCTTCGTTAAATCCTGTAGCAATGCTTCCTTTCTTAGAGACCATTGATTAAGTTGCTCGGCATGCCGTACTGCCCGTCCCATTGTCTCCAAATGATAGCGATTAGTAGTTAAGGCTTCTCTTTCTTCCAATACTTTTATTTTCACATCGCTTAGCTGTAGAACTGTTTGATCTGCCTGGACGAACGCTTCCCTTTTAGCGGTTACGTTACGTTCTAATTGATCCATAAGCTCTCTTTGCTTCGTTCCATCATTTTTAATGTTAAAAAGAGCTTTCTCAATTGATTTTCTTTCATTCAGCTTCGCTTCCATCGATAAAAGCTCTCGAAGAAGCTGTTGATTTTCTTCATTGATTAGAAGGTGCAGCTGCAGTTCTTCAATTGAAGTCTTCGCTTTTTCAGCTTCTGATGATGCGATTTCAACATCTTTTTTTAGACGGCTAATACGTTCATTTCGTTCATTTACAGCCTGTATCTTTTCATCACGTTCTTTTTTAGACGGCCAAATGCGCTCCGCTTGCTTCGCCAGTTCCAGGTTTTTTTGGGACATATCTATTTCTGGTTGTTGATTAATCAGCCCGAGCTGTTGATTTTGCAACACCGCAAGTCTGTTAAAAGCATCCTGAATATAGTTAGCACGTTCAATTTCCTTTAACAGCTTATCTCGTTTTTCCTGTTGTATGATTAATTCTTTATTGAGCAGTGTTTTATATTCTTTCTTAGTTGCTACTAAGTTCTTTGCTACTGAAATAACCAATTCTTCGTTGATTGGATCGTTTAAAAGCAGTTCACGCAACTCTTCATGCTCTAATGGTTCAATTGACCCAAGCCATTTGTTGCGTTCTTGACGGGACTCGCCAACCTGCCGTTCTAGCTGACCCGCTTCTTCTTTTAAGCGGTCCTGAAAAGACCGGAAAAGCTGTGTATGGAATAAACGCTGTAATATTTGTTCTTTATCTTTGCTATCAGAAGTTAATAACTTGCGAAATTCCCCCTGCGGTATCATTAATATCTGTCTGAACTGATGAAAATCAAGTTGCATGATCTCCTTCACTTTTTCATCTACTTCTCGTACATTGTCAGCCAGAAGCAGCTCCAGTCCATCCCTTATTTCATACATCTCTGCTTTTGAATTAACGGTTGTGAAACCATCGCCGCGTTCCTTCTTCTTTTCCTGCTGAGGCGATCTGATAATTTTATATTGCTTTCCTTTCAGTTCAAAATGAAGTTTCACTTCGGTCAGTAAGGATGGCGGGGCAAAATGACTGCGTAAATCCGTTCCTGTTCGTTCTTCCCCGCTTGTTCTCCCGTAAATCGCAAAGCTGATCCCATCAAAAATAGTCGTTTTCCCTGCACCCGTTTTACCAGATATAACAAACATTGTCCGGTTTTCTAGGCGCCTGAAATCAATATGCTCCTGCTTAGCATAAGGACCAAAAGCCTGCATGGTCAGCGTAATAGGCTTCATGACTGCTCCTCCTTCACACGAACATCTTCCATTATTTCTCTAATCTTTTTTTCTTTTTCTTCATTCCATCCTGCCGTTGTGATTTGAGCATAAAAATCCTGGAAAAGTGCAAGATCCGTTTTTCCTTCACGCGTATCCAGTTCCATATGCTTTTTCTTGGCCTGATCACGCAAAGCTGTTTTACGTTCTAAATGAAGCACATTCGGATATACCTGGCGAAGACGGCCCATGGGGTCAATTAATGCCCCCTCATCTAACAACGTGATTTTCAAGAAGTCTTCCAGCTTTTGTTTTTGATAGAAGCTGGCATCCATCAGTTCCTCTAAATATCCATCAAGCTCCCGCATATCACGCTTTGGACGCAATGGGCGCTCTTTAACCGTAAACGTCCCATCTTCGTTAATATCCACGATTTTAACCACTTTTCTTTGTTTTGCTTCAGAAAAAGAATACTTCATGAGCGAGCCTGAATAATGAATGGTATCATGCTTAATTGCATCCGGACTATGTAAATGGCCAAGCGCGGTATAGGAAAATGGTTCAAAAAGATCCGCACCAACCGTCCCTGATCCACCTACAGATAGGGTTCGTTCTGAATCCGTCGTTTTACCCCCTAATACAAACGCATGTCCGACCAAAACATTTGGAATACTTGTATCCATATTTTTCGTAATTGTATCCACCACTGCCTTCATCGCGTCGTGATGGGAGTGTATAGCGTTTAACCCAAGCTGCTCTCGAATCGGTCCCGGCTCAGAAAAAGGAATTAAATGAAAATGAATTCCGTTTATTTCAATTGTATCTTCCTCTGTCCATTTCCCGGCCATATATAATTTTGAATGGCGATACCAGGAAGAACCAAACGACAGACGATCGGCACTATCATGATTTCCCGAAATCGCAACAATCGGAATCTCCATATCGACATTTATTTTTCTAAGCGTATCATTTAATAGATTAACAGCTTCGGTCGGCGGTACAGAGCGATCGTATAAATCACCTGCAATCACCAGAGCATCCGGTTTCTCTTCTTCTATAATGCGGATTAATTCGTGTAAAACATGCTGCTGATCCTGCGTCATATAAACGCCGTGTACAAGCTTGCCTAAATGCCAATCAGCTGTGTGAATAAACTTCATGTGGTTAACGCCTCGTTTCTACAATTTCCATTGCTGTCATTATATCAAATGATGGGTGTTTTACGAATGAATTGGGAGGTGGTGGGATTATGCGGTATTTAAAGCCATTAGTGAATAGATAATTACCCCTAGACCAGAAAAACTCCTTTTCCAAAAACTGATATACCATTGACTGAAGAAATCCCCCTCTATTATTAGTCTTCAGTGAAAATACCTTAAGTACAGTTTACGTATTTTCCTTTACTATATAGATCCGAACAGGTAGTACAGCATAGTACTGTGGTAAATAAAAAAATCATTTGATCATTTTGAAACAAATAAAAAAACCAGAGAGCTCTATAAAGATTCTCTGGTTAGGTACTTTAGTTCAATTAATTATACTTTATCCTTCTTGCTTAAAAATAGAGGACTCCTGACGATTTAAACTCCAAATTGATTGATCCCCAAGCATGCATGTTAGTACACCATCTGAGGAATCTTCTGTTTTTAAAACGGCTGCATTGCCTATAATACTGTTTCTTATTAAATAATTAGACTTTATAGTTGCATTAGTCATAATTATACTATTTTGAATCCTGCAATTTTGAATGAAGCAGCCATCTTGTATCGTTACATTAGGACCAATAATGGCATTTTTAAGAATGCATGCGTCTCCGATATGAACTTTCCCATAAAATAAACAATCTTCTATACGCGTGTTTTGTCCTCTACTCACTTCTGAACTTTGTGCTCCCATCATCCAAGCGTTGGCCTCAAGCCATCGTTCAGTAGTCCCAACATCAAAAGTAGGCAGGTGTGTTTCAATATAGGCTATATCATGACCTTGATCGATCAACCATTGAATAGCATCTGTGATCTCATATTCTCCGCGATCAGACGGTTGTATAGCATGAATGGCTTCAAAGAGTTCAGCTTGAAAAATATAGGCACCCATCACAGCCAAATTGCTTTTTGGGTTGGTGGGTTTTTCTTCAATTCCTGTTATTTTTCCCTGCTCAATTAAAGCCACCCCAAATTCTTCTGGGTTGACAACCTTCTTTAAGAGAATAGAAGAACGATTACCATTTGACGCTTCAATCAAAGACTCGAACGGTTCAGCCAGCAGGTTGTCGCCTAACAACAGCAAGAATGATTCTTGCCCGATAAAATTTTGCACAGATCGAAGTGCATGTGCAATTCCCAAAGGTTTATTTTGTACAAAAACTTTAATGGCACCATCAGGATAGTTTGATTCTATATGCTCTAAAATGACTTTTTGAGATGGATTGATGACAATTCCGATCTCTCTGATCCCAGCCGCTATCATTTTCTCAAGCCCGTGGTCCAGGAGCGGTCGATTCATCACGGGCAATAAAGTTTTTGGCAATGAATAGCTAAACGGCTGCACCCGTGTGCCCCTTCCTGCACAAAGGATAATTCCTTTCAATCATTTCACCTCCTAGCTGTCTAATGGAATGGCTTTTTCCCATATTTCTTTCTGATTTAAGAGCCTTCTAACCCAATACTCTAATTTATCCCCTGATTTACATACGATAAAGTGATGCCCATTATTCGTTTGCGAAAGCATAATCGGCTCAATATTCTCTTGTGTGATTTGAAAAGGACCATTCCATGGGTAACCAATTTGTTTATTATCTCTCCACCATAGCGCAGCGCCGCCAGCTTCAAGCTTGCAAACGACCACGAACTGTCCGGATAGGTTTTCATAAAACAATGGTGTACCAGATACCCCCTCAGCAAATGTCTCGCTCTTAGTCCATGTCTTATTTATAGGATCTTCCCAGTAATGACATAAATGTCCATCGGACTGAACGATAAGTTCATCATTACCAAAATTAGTTTTAATTGGAATGGAAGGATGAAAACGATAAGAATCATTTTCGTACCATGGAAACTGATTTGTTTTAAATTGCTTGATGTAATGTTCGCTATCCAATCGTATAATTAATTCTCTTGCTGGATCACTCTGTTCACGGATAATTGGATGGCACAACCATCCTTCTTCTATCAAATTGATCGAGTCTATCATTTCTTTTAATGTGAAATAAGGGCGAAACCTAATTAATTTAGAGTCTGTCTTACGGGGATAGCTTTTGATCCTAAATCCTAATTGTTTAGCCATGTTTACAAATAGAATCTCATCCGTTCCAAATGAATTTGTTTTTGTAAGAGACACGGTTAATTTTTCTTTTAGTTGTGGTTCTAATAACGCTTTAACTAATTTTCTATTTATCACTTGGCCAACATTAAAAATTCCATATAATGGATCAACACTAAAAAGCTGCTTCCATGTATCAATATCTTTTTTCATTTCCTTACCTATATACCAATCTTCTTCTGGTTTTCGGAGACTTACGGCCATATAGTCCGTATTTTTCATTTGCTCTTCAATAAACTCTTCATACCCTTTTCTAAAAAATAATGAATCTGAATCGATATTGATAAAGTAATCATACTCGATAGCCAATTCTTCTATCCATTCCATGGTTTCAAGAAAATAGATCGTTGTAAAACCACGCTTTAATTTATGACTGGTTGGACAAACTGGCACTCCTAAGTCTTCACAAAGGTCTGGATCATCCCCACCGTTATATAGAACTACTATGCTATTTGGACAATAAAGCCGTATATTTTCAACGAGTTGTTTGACAAGTTCACGGTCTTTATGAACGAGTACACTGAAGCAAATTTTACAAGTAGATAATGTACTTTCATCCTTTGTGTACTGGTTTGCTAAATATTTTTTACGCTCTTTAATCAGCTGCTCCATTTGTTCTTTATTTCCGCTTGCCGCAATGTATCGCTTTAAAAGTGCTATGTTTGCTTGACCATTTGGATTCGTATTGTAATGAGATGGGGGATGCCACATGTGAAAAAGTCTGCCTTCATAATTCACAAATTGACCACAAAGTGTATTCACTGCATGAGAAAATGCGTCATCCTCCCCTCCCCAGCCGATGAAACGTTCATCAAAGCCACCCACCGCTTCGAAATGCTCCCTTGGTATAACATTTAATTTCCCTGCAAATTCATCATAGAGCCAATTCACCTTTTGACAGTGCTTTAATTCAACATTTATAGGCAAGGTAGGATCTGATTTAACTAGTTTTTTAGTTAATTTCTGAGGAATATCATATATTTCAGTAAATGGCACAACCCATGCTGCTTCATTGAGTAACTTAATTGATTCAGTAATCACGACTGGATCATAAATGATGTCTGCGTCAGCAATCACAAAAATATCTCTTGTAGCATTTTTTGCGGCTTGGTTTACTGCTTTTGATTTATTTATCTCGTTATTTTCAAATATACCTAAACATAACTCAGCTTCTGGCATTACAGTAGAATAGTATTTTTTTACCCACTCAAATGCCTCAGCTCTTGGACCGTAATCAGTCTGAAAAGGGATGATGATCGAGACATTTTCTAACATATGATTCTCCTTTATATTGTTTTTTATGCTTATTCACTGTAATACATGATGTCTACATTGTAGATCTCTTGATCGCAAAGCGTATTTTCACTAATATTTGTCTGAGTTTGAGCGTTAAGCATGTTTTGAACACTTTTCAAGCCTCTTTTGATCTCATCAATATCCAGATCAAGGTACTCGTTATTATTCAGTTTACTAACGCTATAAGATTTGTGAACGATATATCGTTTTTTTCTTGATGTCATTTTTTAAAATTCTCCTTTCACATTTTTCCTAGTAGCGGAGTCGTCAAAAGGGTACACATCATTAACAATAGAAAATAAGCTTTTAATAGTAGATGAAAAATTTCCATCTAACGATACGGATAAATAACTATGAAATGAATATTTAGGCCTTTTTCTTGAATAAAGTACGAAGGTAATGTTTATAAGATAGAGTCGGGTATAAATATCAAACACAATAATTTAGCAGAAAAACCATTTTCTAATTTAACAGTTCTCTTTTATAATCATCAATATACGAAAGTATATTTTTGTCCGGATGGACCAGTCAATCATTTGTTCTTTGTTCGTTATCATGTTTTTCTTGCTCCTTTACCACGATTTGGCGATATGTTTTTCGGTAGCCTGAGGGCGTGTTGCAGAAACCTCCGGCTATTCCTATATTAGACATTGATTGTTCGCTTGTCTCATGGGCTCCAACAACAGGAAATTATGAGGTTACACGAAAAATTAGAAGAAAAGGAAAAGAAAAAGGGCGTATTCTCCAAGGTGATAAAAAAATCGTAAGCTGAAAATTAAAGAGGCTTAAATGAAAAAAAGATATTTTAACCATTAAAATGAACTTGTATGAGTAACTTTGTCTGATTGAATCTTTAAGCACAATTGAATGGATAGCGTCAAAATTGGATCTTACTGGATGAGTAGGATTTATTTTTTTGAATACAAAGCGAACATTTGTTCTATAATAGAAGGAAAGGAGGGAGCAAAGTGAAGAACAAAATGTTGCATGCAATGGAGAGTAACCAAGTTGTTGAAATGATTTATCTATCAAACAGCGGTCAAATCAGTCAGAGGCGAATTAACGTTTTAAAAGTAAATGAAGGGTTCATGGTTGCCTACTGCTTTTTACGTAAAACGCAACGTGCGTTTTCTTACAACAACATTCTTTCCTTTGTTCCGGTTATTCAAAAAGAGAAAATGGTGATCTGACAAGGAGGTTTTTGAATTGATAAAAGACCGAGGAAATATTAAATGGCAATCAGCAATGATGCTTCCGGAGTACGTTAAATTACTCGACAAAGCACGGATGGACTATGAAAAAATAGAAAAGCCTATAATTGATGAACAAATGATGCAAGAAATTGAAATGAACATTCATGAAGCTATGAAGTAAGGATTATTATGTGAGTTCAGCCGTTTTATGAACGGATTCATCCATACTATAAAAGGGCATGTATCCTTCATCGATTTCAACAAACGTCATTATCGAATTTATGATGAAAATAGCGATCTGCATATCTTCCCATTTGATATCGTCGTGGATGTGAAGAAATTGGACGAACGCATCCCTTAAGAGGGTTAGGTTATTCCTTGGAACCAATTTATTTAATGAGTGAAAAGCCAAAGAAATAGCATTGGACTATGTAGTGGGTGCTATCCTTAAAGGATAGCTCAAAATCATTATAGAAAGTGGTTTCTTTACTCAAAAGTATAGGGATGGTGTTGCTATTCTATCTGCAAATATCTTCAAGTTTGTGAGTTCTGAATATCCTTTCTCGGAAAACATAGCGCTGGAAAGATAGCAAAAGGTTTAACAAGCATTTTAATGGTGACTTAAAAATAATAAAGGCATTTATTAGGGTTGCGTCAGAAAAATGCTGATTTACAACGTTAAGCAAATTTTAGCATAAAAAAGTCGGTTCCTATATATAAAGGAATCGACTTTTTTAATTTGGCTTATTAAGCTAAAGCACCCGTTTGTTTAAGTACACTTCTTCACAAAGATGAACCATCAGTTAGCCAAAGTATTCATTAAACCACCACACAATAAGAATAATGGCTTCCAATTCAATAGAAGCCTTTCTTACATAGTTGTTTTATGAAATTAAAGGGAGAAATCCCTCCCACATTTAATGCTAAACTTAATGAAAAAATATTTTTTATATGTCCGTATAAATTAATTGTTTAGCCAATTTCCTTTTTAATCATCACTTGGTTAAACATCATTTGACATAAATAATAAACGATAAATGCTAGAAAACTTCCTAAAATAAATATGGAAACTGGATATGCATACAATATAGCACCACCTATTCCAACAATGATTAATAAAAGAATTGTTAAAATAGGATTCATAAGTGAGAAGAAAAATGCATTTCTGATAACATTCTTCCAATTCAACTCAAAATGTACCATGATTGGAAAAAGGTAAATAGTTATAGAACTAAATAAAATAAGACCAATTATCAGCAATATATAAAGGATCAACTGAAAGGCGGAGCTTTCTGGACTGATAATCTTATAATCAACATACAAGAAAGCACCAACGATACCCCAAACGATAGATAATAAAATACTTTGTTTAAAATTATCTTTAAACTGTATATAAAAACTTTTAAAAATCCCATTCGTTTCTTTCTGTAACTGTCTCTTACGGACAACACCAAACATTGCTGCTGTTGCTGGGAAAATGGTTATTAGGGGGATTGAGGCAATTACCCACAATACATTCAAAAGAAAGTAATCTACGATTGTATTTATTGTGTTCAATAGTCGATTATTCACGTCACTCATCCTTTATCCCTAATCTTTAATGTTTATTTTCTCCAAATTGATTTTAGCATATGAATCTCTAATGTGTTTACTTTTACATTCCCACCAACAGCATACAGTTCAAGATCCTTACTATTCTGATCTGGAAATATTAAATCTGTCAGCACCAATTCTCCATTGTTTCCAAACGCTTCAACAGAAGACCAATCAACAAATAAGTGTAACTTCACTTTATTGTTATCATAAGGAGATAATTCTCCCTCATGTTTACCAACAAAGGATTCATTAAAATCTGATTTTCCAGAATTCGTGCGATCAATAAACAATCGTTGTTGAGTAACGTCATATCCAATGACCGTTTCCTCTAGATTTGATTTACACACTTTTAAACCAAATTCCGCAGCAGTACCAAATTCAAACTCAACAATAATTTCAAGTGTGTTTCCTTTTACATTAGAAATGATATTTTCGCTTGGCACGATTGTTTGATTCATTATGTGTATCGATTTTTCACGAATTTTTTGTAATTCTTGAACCGGCTGTTGAACTAATCGAACTCCTTCCTTCATTGTTTTTAATGTAAGGACTCTTGGAATCGTCATCGCACTTCGCCATTCTTTAGTTGGTGTGATATTTGCATATCTCCAGTTACTCATCCAGCCGAGGTAAATTCTTCTCCCATCTTCATTAGGAATATCCGACCAGCTTACTCCAGCGTAATTATCTCTTCCTTTGTCGATCCAAAGTGTCGTTTCTGGTTTGTGGTCATTTGTAAATGTTTCTCCATTAAACTCCCCAATAAAATATTGTGTCCTTGATCCTTCTTCAAAGCTTGGGTCATCACCTATACTCAAAAACAAGACCCACTTTTTCTGATTGGAATACCCATCTACTGGTAATTCAAACAAATCGGGACACTCCCATACTCCTTCATGTGATCCATGACCGTCTCCAAATTCACTTGCAAACTCCCACTCTTTAAGATTTTTGGATGTATATAGTCTCACAGTTTGACCTGAAGCTAAAATCATCACCCATTTTTTTGTTTCTTTATGCCAGAATACTTTTGGGTCTCTAAAATCAGTAATACTTTCATCTGAAATGACAGGGTTTCCTTCATAAGTCACCCATGTTCGTCCATTGTCTTTACTATAAGCAATACTTTGTCTTTGCCTAGGGCGTTCAGATCCTGGGTAGGTGTCAGCATGAGTAAACATTGCTACTAAACCGGATTGACCATTAAAGAAACCGCTTGTATCATTCCAATCAACGACTGCACTGCCTGAAAAAATCATCCCATGCTCATCTGGTTTTAATGCGATCGGCAAGTGTTCCCAATGGACAAGATCTGTACTAATAGCATGCCCCCAGTGCATTGGTCCCCATGTCGTTCCATTTGGATGATATTGATAAAATAGATGATATTCACCTTCAAAATAAACCATACCATTAGGATCATTCATCCAATTAGCTTCTGGTGAAAAATGAAATTGCGGTCGATACGTCTCTGTGTAATATTGTTGTTTAGTCTCCATGTTGTTCATAAACTTAGTACTTCCTTTCTCCCCAGCTTTTTAAAATCTCATATATTATTAGTTAACATTTAGTAAGTAAAATTTTTTCTACTTGTTCTTTTGATGGCATACTTGGAATCCCACCTTTTTCAGTTGTCGCCAATGCCCCTACTGCATTAGCAAATGTGGCTATCTCAATTAATTCAGATTGATTTAACAAGTTTACATGTTTATTCAACTCTAGTATTTTATATAAAGCACCGCCTACAAAAGCATCCCCTGCACCAGTTGTATCTACAACCTCGGCATGAAATCCTGATGTTCTTCCACTATGACTTTTCGATCTATAAAAGCAGCCTTCTGGTCCTAAAGTGACAAACACAACAGAACACCCGTATTGAGTTTGAATCATTTCCGTACCTTTTTCCAAATCTTCATATCCAGTCAAAAAGACGAGTTCTTCCTCTGACAACTTGACAATATCAGCATATTTTAACCCTTTTAGTATCATTTCTTTCGCACGGTCAAGTGAATCCCATAAAGGAATACGCAGGTTAGGATCATATGAAATCATTACATGATGTTTCTTTGCATATTCTAATGCTTTAAATGTAGCTGTTGCAGCAGGCTCATGTGTCAACGATAATGACCCAAAATGAAAGATTTGTGAATGTTGGATCAACTCTTCGTTAATTTCCTCTTCCGTTAGCATAATATCTGCACCTGGCTCACGATAAAAATGAAAGGAACGATCACCAGTAGGGTCTAAATGGACAAAAGCTAGCGTTGTATTTACTTGATCTGAAAATAAAAGGTTAGTAGTATCAATTTTATATTGTTCTAATCCCTTTTTTAGATGATGGCCGAACTGATCATCCCCAACTTTACCGATAAAAGATGTTTGAATATCAAAATTTGAAAGAGCTACTAAAACATTCGCAGGGGCTCCACCAGGATTCGTTTCGAATAATCCATGTCCTTTATCTGAATATCCTGAAGGTGTAAAATCAATTAATAATTCTCCTAAAGCTGTTACTCTTTTCATGTCTATCACCTATTTCTACATTTTAAATAGAAAGGCCAGATAAAAAGAACATCTGGCCTTAAGGAAAGGATACATTATAACTCTTTATTAAAACGGTCTAACCCAGTTTGATAAACTTCCATTAATTCATTTAATCCCATTCCTTCTAATTGCTCGACATACTCATCCCACTCTTCTTCTATTCCACCTTCAACTAACCATTGGGCTTCCTTCTGTTTCACAAATTCTTTGATTTCCGGTTCAATTGTATTAATCTTTTCAAGCTCTTCTGCACTAAAGAAGATTTGTGGATAGTTTTCCTCAACCATATGTGGTTTGTAGTATTTTTCAAGAATTTCTAAACGTTCTTTTGCTCTTGGCTCCATTTCTACCACTTTTCCAAAATGCTCCTTTAAGACAACAAACGGTCCACCTGGTGCAACTTTTTGACGTAATTCTCCCATCGCAACACCCTCAGGTAATTCTTTGTTAACTAACTTACCATTTTCATCTTCTTCATAGATTTCACCGATTGGTCCCCAGTTAATTTGCGCAGACATTTTCGGATCATATAATTGATCAACCCAACGCATTGTAATCTCTGGATTTGCATTAGCAGATGTAATAATAAATGCATCTCTACCATATTCAGAATAATTGGATCGTCCTACAATAATTTCACCGTCTTTTCCTTTAAGAGGTGGTAAAATCGCATAATCATCCACACGGTCTGTACCAACTACTTCTGTATCTTCCCACCAAATGAAAGAACCAAGTGTTGGATCTTCTGTTTTACCTTTTGCGAATAATTGGGCAGTATCTTGAGTGACAACCTCTGGATCAATTAGTCCTTCTTTAACCCATTGATGATAGTATGCAATTGCCTCTTTATACTCAGGTTGTGTTGCTGCGTAAATCACTTTTCCATCACGAACAACTCGATGATCAGCCTCAAATGAAGCATCTGGCAAACCGAATAAACCGATTAAATCTCCTTCATTACCTGCCCAACCGTTAAACCAAAATGTTAAACCGATCTCATCTTTCTTTCCATTCCCATTTGGATCTTTTTCTTTAAATGTTTTTAAGACATCATGATATTCTTCTAATGTTGTTGGCATTTCTAAACCAAGTTTATCTAGCCATGTTTGGTTAATATACATGATATTTGGCATCCCTATTAAATCCATCTCTTCAGCACGAGGTAAAGAGTAAATATGCCCATCTGGAGCAGTCACAATTTGTTTAAGCTCTGGTCTTTCTTCAAATAATTTCTTTAAATTAGGTGCATATTTATCGATTAAATCTTCTAAAGGGATAATCGTACCACTTTGCCCATGCTGCATTAGATCTTGATCTGTAAAACCTGAAGCATAAAAAGCATCTGGTAGATCACCACTTGCCAGTAATAAATTTTTCTTTTCTTGGTATCCATCTCCAGGGATATTGTTCCATTCTATACTCACGTTCGTCGCTTCTTGAAGTCTGTCAAAGATGACCATTTCAGAATAATCAGGTGCTAGAGGTTGTTTCGGTGAAACAAAATTTAATGTCACCTCTTTTTCAACAATCGGTAAACCTGTTTCATTAAAAGGTACAGCTGATGCTTCTTTTTCTGACTCATTACTTGAACAACCTGTTAAGGCAAATGAAGCACTTAAGCCAAGTGCAAGGGCTATAGACATTTTCTTTTTCTTGTTTCTTTCTATGCTTCTTTTCATTGCTCTAATCATTCCTTTTTCCCCCTTAATATATAAACAATATTAATGCTTAAGTGAGTATAAATCGGAGTCCCCACCTCCTTTAAGAAACCTGTTTGAATTGATCAACCTTTAATTCCACCAATCATAACTCCCTTAACAAAGTACTTTTGTACAAATGGATATAAGACCAAGAGTGGAATGGATGCGACAATAATCACACCGTATTTTATAAGCTCTGAAACTCTTTGTTTTGCTGCTAAAGAATCAATGTCACTCATCATTTGAGTAGAAGCTTCATTTTGAATTAAGATATTACGTAGAATCAATTGAAGAGGATACAAATCCTCATTATTCAAGTAAATTAATGCATCAAAATACGAGTTCCAGTGTCCAACCGCATAAAATAAAACCATTACTGCCACAATTGGTTTTGAAAGTGGCAGGACAATCTTCCAAAAGAATTTTGCATCAGAACAGCCGTCTATCTTTGCCGCCTCTAATAACTCATTTGGTATAGATGTTTGGAAATAAGTTCTTGCAACGATGACATTCCACACCGCAACAGCCTTCGGTAAAATTAATGCCCACATCGTATTTAGTAATCCTAAATCCTTAACTACTAAATAAGTCGGAATTAATCCCCCGGAAAAAAACATCGTGAAGAGGAATAGAAACATAATTAGGTTTCTTCCATATAAATCTCTACGTGATAGTGCGTAAGCAGCCATTAATGTACATGAAACATTTACAAGAGTTCCTACGAACGTATAGATGATCGAGTTTTTATAACCTAACCAAATCTTGCTATCACTGAAGATTCTTTGATACCCCTCAAAGGTAATGTCTTTTGGCAGTAGCCATACTTTCCCCTCATAGATCATATCCGGGTTACTAATCGACGCAATCACGATAAAGTAAAGAGGATAGACGACTAATATAACCATGATTGCGACTAGGAAAATATTAATTAAATCAAAAATTTTATCTTCTTTAGATCTTCTTGGTGTTTTCTTCATTGCGAGCAACCCCATAATCCTTCACCCTCCTAGTTACCACAGACCTTGACCTGATAATTTCTTAGCAAATTTGTTTATAGCCACCAATAAAATTAAATTAATAACGGCATTGAACAACCCTACTGCTGCAGCGAAGCTATATTGAGCCTGTTGCAAACCCATTTTATAAACGTATGTCGGAATAATTTCTGCTGAAGGCTGGTTCAAAGGTGTTTGCAACAAGTAAGCCTTTTCAAACCCAATGTTCATAATATTACCTACACTTAAAATAAGTAAAATGACTGCTGTTGGCATAATAGCAGGGATATCGACATGTAAAATTCGCTTCCACTTATTCGCACCATCCATTACTGCCGCTTCATGAAGTTCAGGACTAACTCCTGCAAGAACTGCTAGATAGATGATTGCTGCCCATCCAGTTTCCTGCCAAACTCCCGATCCAATATATAATGGTTTAAACCACTCTGGTTTCGCCATAAACGAAATAGATTCTCCACCAAACATCATGATGAAATTATTAATAAGTCCATTGTTTGAGAAGAAAACATAAATCATACCTGCTAATACAACGACTGAGATAAAATGAGGGGCATACACCACCGTTTGTACGAAACTTTTGTATTTCTCATGTCTTATTTGGTTCATCATTAATGCAAGAATAATTGGTAACGGAAATCCAATGATTAATTGTAAAACACTAAGACTAAGTGTATTCTTTATTAAACTCCAGAATTGATATGATTCAAAAAATCTCTCAAAATGCTTAAAGCCTACCCAAGGACTTCCCATAATACCTTGTGTTGCAATAAAATCTTTGAAGGCTATAATGACTCCATACATTGGGAAGTAGTGAAAGACAATAAAATAAATTAATGCAGGTAATAAAAATAAATAGAGTTGATAATTGTTTAACAGCTTTTTAAATTTAGCTTTTTTTATGTTTTGTGTAGGTTGATCTACTTTTGTTGACATCCTAACCTCCGTATCCATATCTTTTCCTCACTTTCAAAAATATATTTAAGCTACTATGCAAGCTAGTTTGGTACCTAATTGACTTCAGTAAGTTACCGTTAATATCTAAATCTAGGAAATTAAAAACTATTTATTTATTAATAATATGGGACATCCCCCTTATGTCAACCGCATGACATATTGTTCAAAAAATTTTTCAACCTCTAAAGATTAGCATTTCAAATCTATTAGTTCGCAGTATCCAAAGACTTTTACACCTTTATGAAAACCCTTACAATCAGAATTATATGCCATCTTTTTTTACGTGTCAACCGCATGACATATAATTCATAAAATTTTTCCTCTTACTCAAGTTTATTCTTTCTACGTCGTTTCACTATCAATTATTTTAACAGGTAAAATGGTTTCTAATTGAATATCTTCATGTTCACCATTAATCTGTTTAATGATAATTTCTACAGCCTTTTCAGCTATTTCTTTAATGGGTTGTTCGACTGTGCTTAATTCAGGCAGCAGCATTCTTGTGGTTTCGGTACCATCATACCCAACTATTTTTAAATCTTGTGGAATATTAATGTTTCTTTTTCTAGCCTCTCTTAAGACCTTAGATGCAATCAAATCATCACTTGCAAATATTGCTTCCACTTGAGGATGGTCATCAAATATTTGTTTCACAATATTTATGACTATTTCACCTGTTGCATTAAGAGGAAATTCATATGTAAGTGGATTTAGGTTATTAGCTCTCATAACATCCTCATATGCTTTTCTTCTTAGATTTGCAGGAGTCTCTAAATAATGTGGTCCATTAATATGGATGATTTGTTTACATCCTTTATTAATTAATAGTTGAGTCGCTAGTTGACCACCTTCATAGTTATCACTAGATACAACTGGTGTTTTATTTGATAAATAACGATCGATACCAACTACTGGCAGCATTGGTATTTCGTATTCTTCAATTCCTCTATTGTGAGCACCAGCTATGATTCCATCAACTTGATTCATTTGTAGCATTTTCAAATAATTTCTTTCCTTATCTTCACGGTTTTGACTATTACAGAGTAATACCTTATAACCCAATGAAGAACAAATATTCTCTAAATGAAAAATAAGCTGTCCATAAAACGGATTACCAGTACTTGGAAAAATAAGCCCTATTAAGTACGTTTTCTTGATAAACAGTGAACGAGCAATTTCATTAGGATAGTAATTTAATTGTTCCATCGAATCGTGAACTTTTTTTCTAGTTTTTTCACTAATATACCCACGATTATTTAATACCCTAGAAACAGTTGTTGGTGAAACACCAGCAAGCTTGGCAACGTCTTCAATTTTTGGTTTCACCATCTCTTCTCCCTCCAAAAAATACGATAAGAGTACAATCATAGCTATTACTTATAAAATGCTGCAAGATTATCGATCATAATCTTACCATAATTATTTACGAGAGGGTAACAAAGTTTTCACATGAAAAAAATTTGCAAATACAAAAACATCTTAAATTAATAGTACACTTAGTAATGGCTTCTTGTTCCCCCTGTTCTTCTGTATTTAAAAAACATACCTTTCTGACAAGACCAGAAAGGTATCAACTTCATTACTTATAAGTTTTTATTTTTGATTTTTTCTCTATTTGATTTTTTCTCTAAATGGACTGGCACATTTACGTCATCTAGATTAATATGGCCCCATCCACCTGTGCGCTTATCAACAACTTGAATATAGAGTTCTTTCCCAATATATTCTGATGCGTCCCAAAAGACACGACGATATGCTTCACCATTATGACCAGTAGCTTTCATTAAAATATCATTTGTTTTTGCGTCTACAAGTGCAATGTATAAAAGCTTGTCATCAGCACCTCCTGAGGTTAAAAAGTCAATCTGACCATCTCCCCCCAAAATAAAGTTTTCGGATTTGATCACACCTGTTGCATCATCTCCCCCATGATCTGGATGAAAGCCCCATAGATGATATCGGCTCGGGTCTATTGATGTTGTCGCCTGTCCGAATGGACCACCCCAGCCCCAATCATTTTTATTCGTAACATGATCGTCTGTGAAGGCATTTCCTTCTAAAACTGTCCAACCGGTTAAGTCACCAGATTGGAAATCATGATTTAATAACTCACTATGTGGTATTTCTTTTTTTGGAGATTCCTCTTCATAATAAGCTAGTTCAAGATTTTCACTATATGCTGAACCCATTTCAAATACTTCCATAGACACAATCTTCGCTTTTCCACTTTGGCTCCATAGCTCAATACCTAGAGAATCTGCTCTCGTAGGATATGCTCTAGTTGTTATACTCTTTTTCCCATTGGCATAGGCTTCAATCATTGATCGATCTAAGTAGATATGAAGCTTTAGATTTTCTCCATCGAGAGTAAGTTCACCTTCACTGCTTGTTTTTGCAATATCAGGATCTAAGCTCATTTTTGTTGCATCTACTCCAAATTTTTCAGATGCTTCATCAAAATATAGGCTGATTTTTTCAGATGAATCGTCTGATTGACGTACATTTATTCCATACTTTTCATCCGATTTCACTTTAATCTCAAGAACTATTTCTAACATATCACCTTTGACATCAGCTAGTAACTTATTCGCTTTTTTAAGTGATTTATTTTTTATATTAATTAACTTTTCTCCGCGTAAACTTTCTAATTCTTTAATTGGTTCGATACCAAGCTCTCCATTTTCTAGTAAAGACAATTCTAAAGGTAAGCCTGCATTATGAGCCCATCCAGCATCATAGTGCTGCTGTTCTGTTCTACGATCTTGCGCAATACTAAATAATATAGAGCGTCCGCTTTCATCGATCATTCCACTTGGGCCAGTAAAATGTACACCATAGTCAAATAGTTTAGGTTCCTCATGATCTGGAATAAATTTGTTGTTTTCTTTATCCCACGAACCAACCCAATGGAATACATACTTCACATTATGTTCACTATAGCTCTTAAACCAAGGATTAATGAAAAATGCATATTTTTGTTCTCCATTTTCATCTTCTCCAAGTGGTAGCAGCACCGGTAATTCCCACACATCGCCTGTCTTAGGGTATGCTTTTGAATCCCCTACAAAGAATGGTCCTTCATATTTCCAATTTTCCAAATCCTTTGAGGTATAAAGTAATGCGGTTCCACCAATATTTTCAATACCAGAACCAACAATTTGATACCATGTATCTCCATCTTTCCATACAAACGGATCACGGAATTGACCGAACATGACCTTTCCTTCCTCCGCTGGTAGATCAGGAGCTTGAACAGTAACAGGATTAGACAGCATCTTCCAATCCTCTAACATCGGATCTGTTACATCAGTTGGTGTTGCTAGGCCAGTCATTTGATTTGGTGTTTTACTATCATCTCCAGCTGTGAAAAACAATACAGGTTCTCCATTTTTATCGAAGTGTGCAGCGCCTGACCAGACACCGTCTGGTGATACCCCTGATGGAGCTAAAGCAACAGGAGCATCCTCCCAATGAACCATATCTTCACTAACTGCGTGACCCCAATGAATTTGGTGCCAATATGGTCCCTGTGGATTATGCTGATAGAAAATATGATATTTTCCATTATACTCAAAAGGTGCATGTGGCTCATTCATCCAATGACCTGGAGAAAGAAAATGGTATTGAGGTCGATAACGATCTCCATCATATACACTTCGGTCAAAAGATAAATCCGGTCTTGGTAGTTGATTATTCTCTTGATTGTCAATTATTTGGTCATAGTTCATTTTTATTTCTTTGGCAGTTAACGCTTTGTTATAGATTTTTAATTCATCTATCATTCCGTTAAACATATTAGCCGTAAATGGTCCTAATACTGCAGCTGTGTTGTGCTTTCCTATTAATAAATTCTCATCAGAGGCTGTTATTGTTGCATTTTCAGGTGTATTAACCTCACCTGCTAACTCACCGTTTAAAAAGATTCTCATTTTTTTTGCTTTCTGATCAAATGTTGCAACAATATATGACCACTTATCTTTTTCTAGTACTTTATCTTCTTCTGCCCATACCTCTTTCCATTCACCATTTAACCCAGCTTGAAATGACCATTTTCCATGTCTGCCCATTCCTAAAATATACCCTTCACCTCGAGCCTTATTATGCTGATTAACAATAGCAGATAATTGTCCAAGATCTCCCCATTCATAAGAACGAGGTGCAACCCAGGCTTCAATTGTAAGTGCTTCACTAGGCTGTATTGATTGGGTTGCCTCCTGTTCAATATAGGTAGAATATCCATCAAAAAGAAGTCCGTTTTCTAATACACCTTTTCTCCATAATGGATCAGAGGAAGGTTTATATTTAGCATTTGAAAAAACATATTCAACTTTTTGATTCTCGCCTGTCACTTCATCCTTTACTGTATTACCTTCACTTTGATTGAACGTCCAATGATGGATAATACCTTCATTTTTCACTTTAATAGGCAGAGATGTAGCGCTTACAGTTCCTAATGATGGGATGAATAATAGAATCATTAGGATAAAAACAGTTAATACATGGATTAAAGACTTCATAATTATTTGATTCACACTATCACCTTTTCTTAAAAATTTGCATTCAGCTATACCTATCATTAAAGCTTTTAGAAAAATAAATTCAAAAATAAAACTTTTCCATCACCCCCTTTGATACCGTCTACAAAATCATTTTTATTTTCACTTAAATTTAGAACGCATTTCATCTAAAGTTTTATGTCAACCGCATGACATACTTTTCTAAAAAAATTTCAAATATATATACTTATAATTTCTAATTCTTTATTCTATTAAATTCCAATATCTACACTTTTAAACTTTTATGTAAGCCCTTACAAAAAATTATATGTCATTCCCCTTTATAGGTCAACCCCTTGACATATACGAACATCTGGTATTTGAATACACGTAAGTTTAGTAACGGCTGATCATTATTTTTTCGGAATACAAACAAGATAAGTGCAATTACACCAATAATAATCAATGTCAGAACGAGGGGACTAGACCACCCTTCGCCTGCTTCACCAGCATGGCTAAAGCCAAATACTTATGCGTGATTATAAAGATCCTGAAGAAGTTAAACGCGTCATCCTCGAAATGTGTGAAGATGTGGCCAAGCGCGCTCGTGATGCACGCAAAGCTGGACGAACGATTAGCCTTGGAATTGGCTATAGTAAAGAGGAACTTGGGGGTGGCTTTTCAAGAGAAAAAAGCTTGGAGACGCCAACAAACATTACAAGAGAAATTTATAACGTATGCTTACTCCTTTTTAAAGAATTCTATACGAATAAAACTGTCCGACAAATCAGCATTACGCTCTCCAATATCGAAAAAGACACCAACATGCAACTCGATTTATTTAATGAAAGAAAAGCGAAAGAAATTGAATTGGGTTATGTCATGGATGCGATTCGTAATAAGCATGGATCAAAATCGTTGTTGAGAGCTGTTTCCTATACTCCGGCTGGAACTGCAGTCAAAAGGTCTGAGTTAATTGGGGGGGCATAAAGCTTGAAAAAACTTTAGATGGTTGGAAACAGTTCTTCTACAAAGTGACAAAATAAAGATAAAGGCCGACCTCGGAAAGCCAGTTTTTTCATCAGTCCACACGTCTATAGGTCGTATAGTATCTACAGCGCTTTCGCTTACTGACCTTGATATGTAGTGCGGAAGAAAGTACGCATCCGCACTACATATCAAGGCTTTTTAGTTTCTTTTTGTTTGTCCTGACGCGAACTAACATAGCCTTTTATTTTAGATTTGATTACATCATGCCGCCTATAAAATAGGAAGAAATTAAATTAAAAAATGGCTTTAAATCAACGTTTTCGGATTTCATTTTAAATAAGAATGAGCCAAAACAAAAAGTACTATGAGAAAAAGTATGAGTTTTTACTCTTCATTTTTATGCGCTTTTTTAATTTTTTACTTTCCTAGCAATTTAGACTATCTTAAAATCAAAAAGTTTTTCTATTATATAAGTTGAATTAAACTTTCTACATTCACCGTTTATTATCGTGTAAGAATTCCTTTTAAAAAAGCAGCGTAATGGGCTGCGGGATGATCCGGTGTGCAGCCCTTTTCTTATTGTTTTTCTTTTGCAAAATAAAGAGTATCGTCTGACATGTACTTTTCACAAAAGTATGACTGGATAAAAATGCCGCTTTTGTTTTAAAATAAACACTCCCTCGTGTCGTGTTTATTAAAAGAACCCTCAGTGTACGCGTACTGAGGGTTCTTGTTCTTGAGGAATGCTCTTGTCTAATTTTTCCTTCCCTGCTACAAGAAGCAGTGCCTGGATAGCTGGTGGATTAAGCTTTAAATTTTAAACTTTCCTACCAGGTTATGCAGCTCTTCAGACATTTTGGAAAGAGCCGCTGCTGAAGCCGTGATTTCCTGCATGGAAGCAACCTGGTCTTCCGTAGATGCTGAAACGGTCTGGGTGCTGGCCGCTGTTCCTTCAGCTATTTCTGACACAAGGCTAATTGAATGAACCATTTTTTCCGTTTCAGGAGACACTTTCTTTACGGCCGCGAGGACCTGCTCAAACTGGACAGACACTTCCCCGATGCTTTCTTGAATGTGCTGGAATGATTCACCGGCCTGGCCGACAACCTGAATGCCTTCTGATACTTCGGCTGTGGCGTGCTGTGTTGAATTGATGGTTTTGTTTGTTTCCGCCTGAATGACATTGATCAGCTGTTTAATTTGTTCGGCGGATTTTGCAGACTGTTCCGCAAGCTTTCGGACTTCATCTGCGACAACCGCAAATCCTTTTCCGGATTCTCCTGCCCTTGCCGCTTCAATGGCCGCATTTAAGGCCAATAAGTTTGTCTGCTCGGAAATGTCAGTGATAACCTGGACAATCTGCCCAATTTCCTTCGAATTTTCACCCAGCACCTTTACGGCATCCGCCAGTCCTCCAACGGTTTTATTGATGGAATTCATCTGATGTACCGCTTTTTTCAGGGATTCGTCCCCTTCCGCCGCTTTTTGGGAAGTCTGGACGGCTAGAGTAGATGCCTTCTCCATATTTTCTTCAATCTGTCCCCCACCGCGGGCGACACCCTCCGCTGCCTGAACCGTGTCTTCTATACTTTGCAGCTGCTTTTCTGTACCTGCTGCCACGCTGTCAAGCGTCTCCGCAATTTGTTCGCTGGATTTGCTTGTCAGTTCTGCATTTGCCGTTAGCTGTTCGGACGTCGCCGCTACCTGCTGGGAAGCATCCGACACCTGCCGGACAATCTGCCGCAGATTATCTGTCATGCTGTTGTAATTATCAGCCAAATGGCCAAATTCGTCTTTAAAATCGATCTGGACAGACTGTGTTAAATCCCCTTCGCTTGCTTTTTCAATCGCAAAACGAAGCTTGTTTATCTTTTTAGAGATGAGCCCGGCAAAGAAATAAGAAGCAGCCAGTGCACCAATCAGTGACAGAATGGCGGTAATCAAAAACTCCCTCTGCAGGCCGTCCATTCTTCTTTCATACAAAACTTCTTCCCGCCCTCCGGCACCGATGATCCAGCCCCACGGCTCGTAGTATTCCAAATGGCTGATGTAAGTGTAAATAGGCTCTCCTTCATTCTGCCATATTTCTCTATAAATGCCGCCCGTCTTTTCCCGGTTTGCCCAGGTATCCCGGACCGTATATTTCCCATCTACTTGATAATCCCAAAGGTTTTGGCCTTCCGTAGGGGCGGGGTGCATCGTCATTACGCCGTCTTCCTGAAAAGCCCAGAAAAACATATAGTCATTCTGAGACATTTTGGTCTGGGTAATATCCCTGGACCCGTCAGGCATTTTCGGGCCATTTACATATGTTCTGAATGTTTCCTGTGCCTCTTCTAACGTCATGTCGCCTGCTTCTACTCGTTCATTTAACAAATCCGCAGTGCCGATTACATCTTTATTCACATTGGTGAACATTTCTTCCCCAAGATCGATAATCTCATCTTTCGCGCTGTCGTAGGCAATCAAAAACATAACGGTTAAAACAGTTGCTAAAATCACAAAAATAAACAGCATTAACTGATATTTTAAACTTATTCCCTTTTTCAACCTAACCCCTCCAAAATGTTCTTATCTCTTCTTACAAGCCCGGTTTCTACAAAAACATCCGACATTTACCAAACTAAAGACCCAAGTCTTTTATATCACAAAATATTATAAGTTACTATATTTTTATATCGTCCAGTTTTGCATGTACAATCAAGAAAGGTATTTTTATAAATGTGGATAACTGAGCATAGATGGAAGAAAGTGAAAAAAGTAAATTCTCACTATGCTAAAATATTAATTTTAGCAGTGCAGCTATGTTGAATGTGGATGGGCAGCCTGATATTGGATCTGCTTTTTATTTTCGCCTTCTTTAAACACGAGGCCGGCTCCGATAAACGGCAAATGCAACAGCATATTAATTTCGTTGAATGTCATCCAGTATTTCACTTTGTTTTTGTAGCGAACAAAAAGCGTCTTGGCATATGTTTCGAAAAAGCTGACAAGTTCACGGCTTCTCCAGCTTCCGTATTGTTCAACCAAATGAACGGGCACATCGAAATGGGCAATTGTAACAACGGGCTGAATGCCGTTTTTCAATAACTCATCGAATAGGTCATCGTAAAACTGAAGACCTTCTTCATTCGGTGTTTCGTCATTTCCATTGGGGAAAATCTGTGCCCAGGCGATCGATACCCGAAGCGCTTTAAAGCCCATTTCTGCAAATAAGGCAGTATCTTCTTTGTATCGATGATAAAAATCAATGGCTTCATGGGAAGGATAAAACTCATTTGGATCAGGAACGAGTGAATCAACACGCCCTTTCATTAAAGACATTCGATTTGGGCCGGAAGGGAGAAGGTCTACGGTAGATAATCCTTTGCCGCCTTCTAAATAAGCCCCTTCTACTTGATTGGCCGCTACTGCGCCGCCCCATAAAAAATCTTCAGGAAATACTTGTTTTGTCATTTCAACATGACTCCTTTAAATGGTATAAACGAAAAGCGTCCCAGAAAAATTCCTTGTTACGCTTTTCGTTTTAATTGTTTTTACGCAATGATCGTCAGAAGGTCATCATTTTGGTTAATTGTCGGTTTTTCGGTTTCAAGTACATCAAGATAATCGTTTGTATTTGTGATAATGACAGGTGTTATTGTTTGGTAGCCTGCTTCTTGAATTTTTTTAACATCAAACTCAACAAGCAGATCACCTTTACTTACTTGATCGCCTTGCTTTACTTTTGGAGAAAAGTACTCACCATTTAACTGAACCGTGTCAATGCCAATATGAATAAGCACCTCTACGCCGTCATCTGATAAAAGGCCGATTGCATGACCTGTTGGAAACAGCGTCATTACTTTGCCGCTTACCGGTGAATACACCTGCCCGGATACAGGTTCAATGGCTACCCCTTTGCCAAGAGCACCGGATGCAAACACTTGGTCATTAACAGAGTTAAGCGGTTTTACTTCACCGTTTAGCGGGCTTGAAATCATTGTTTTGCGGACCATCGGCGCCGCTTCTTTTGTTGGAGATGACTCTTCAGCCGCTTCTTTTTGCTTTTTATCTTCAAATCCGAAGAGATATGTTAAGCCGAAAGCAAGAACAAACGCTGTGAAAATGCCGATCATATAAAGAGCCATCGGTGAAACCGTAAATAATCGGCTCCGTTACACCCGCTAAAGCGCCTGGCATGACGGTTGAACCAGCAAGCGCTTTTAGCTGCTTGTCTTTTGCCTTAAAGAAAATAGCCAGCGCTACACCGATTTGGGCAAAAGGAGCTGCCGCCAACATCGGCCCTAGCGGATCTCCGCCGTTCGCAAAATTCCCTATCATAATTGGGACTAGTCCCCAGTGTAGGCCGAAAATCGTTAAGAATGTCCAGCCGGCTCCCATAACAGCTCCTGTTAAAATACCGCTTTTCTCGCCAAGGAAAAGAACAGAGTCGCCAATTGCATTACCAACATAAACACCGAATGGACCAAAAGCGAGAACGGTTAATGGCACAATGACCATTAATGAAATCATTGGAACTAAAAACATTTGAACATCTTTGTAAATGACTTTTTTCAAAAATCTTTCTAACATTGAATAAATCAATACAGCGATAAAAACTGGGAAAACAGTAGAAGAATAGTTCATTAAAACAAGCGGAATACCTAAAAATGACTGTGTACCTTCAGCTGTTGCTAACGATGTTAGATTCGGTTCCAGCAAAGCCGCCCCGATCGTGCCTCCGATATATGGATTTGCGCCAAGTTTAATAGCTACTGTGATGCCAAGGAAAATTGGCAGGAAGTAGAAAACAGCGTTTCCAGCTGCTGAAAGAACGAAATACGTGCCGCTTTCTGCCGACATCCAGCCAAATATTGTTAAAACGGTTAGCAACGCTTTTAACATACCAGCGCCTGCAAGTGCGCCAAGCAATGGAGAAAAACTTCCTGAAACAACTTCAAACACTTTGGAAAGGATGCCTACTTTTTCGCTGCTTTCATTTGAAGAATCTGACGTGTCACCTAGATTTACTTGATTCATAATTTCTTTATGGACATCGTTGACATGGTTTCCGATGACGACTTGAAATTGCCCGCCGCTTTCTACGACGCTAAGAATACCGTTCATGTCTTGCAAAACATCTTTATTCGCTTTTTTCCGGTCTTTTAATTTAAACCGTAGTCTTGTGGCACAGTGTACAAGGCTGGAGATGTTTTGTTCACCTCCGACATTCTTGATGATATCGCTTGCAAGTTTAGTGTAACTCATCATGTCTTCACTCCTTCATTTTGGTTTTGCTAAAAGAAAAAACCCGGACTGATCTCAACACAGAAAGGGTGCGCACACTTCTGCCTTCAGATCAATCCAGGTTTTGCCTGCCGAACAGTCACAATCCTGTTTTTCATATGAAATTAAAAAAACCTAAATCATGCAACGACAGAAAGACATAAATAGGCTTCTGATACGTTCTATGATTTAGGTTTTGCCTGCTTAACCAGTAACAATCCTAAAATGGAGTTGTTATTCAGTTGATAGTTAAACATTATCATGGATAAAAACCAATGTCAACGCTTTCTTTTTGAAAATATAAATTTGTTTTTACTGTTGAATAATTTGTCAATTGAACAAAAAAACACCTGAAACAAACACTTAAAAAATGCTTGTTTTAAGTATTTTTTCCCCTAATCAAGTGTAAGCTGTTACCCTGACACATGACGACCTTTCGGAAGGGTCTTTCATCTAAAATGTATCTATTTTGCATTATGGTCTTTTCTTGCCTCATTTTTTAAACCTGCTCACCGTTGTGCCAGCCTGCTTTTATACTGGCTTTCATAGCAGCCGCGCTCATGCCTATTTGAATTTCGTCAAATTCGCTTTCGGTGACAAAATGGTCATTCAGGTTTAGCGCCGGATCTTCTTCTTTATATACTAGCAATCCAGCTTTAAATACAGACATTGCATCACCTTGAGTTCTATATAAAATCTGTATCACCACATCTCTTTTTGGCTCTTTCATTGCCGTATGAAATGCCAGCTCCAGCCTAATCGTCTTTGTCATTTCTTCATCGTTATGCCTTCCTTTATATGATAAGAAACGGCTTGCCTGAGCTTATCGGTGTAAGCTTTTCAATTTGTTGTTCCAAATTCCATGTGGCACTTACAGTTTTATTTGAAACTTTATGCTGCTTTTTCTTGGCATGACGCTATAGTTGGCTCTCATACTGAAGTGTTCGTAAAAGTGTACTTTTACGAACACTTCAATTTTATTCGTATTAATCTGTTTTCTAAGTTCGTAAAACTATTAAAATTATTTACGAACGTTCAACTTTTTACACATACTTTTACGAACGTTTTTGGTAGAATAAAAGAAAGGAAACCAAAGCAAGGAGTAAATAAATGGATAATAAAAGATTTGGATACATACGAGTCAGCAGCAAAGATCAAAATGAAGGTCGTCAACTTGAAGCAATGAAAAAAATGGGGATTAATGAACGAGACATCTTTATGGATAAACAAAGTGGTAAAAATTTCGAACGCGCTCATTATCAGCTGCTAAAAAGAATCATCCGAAAAGGGGACATTCTTTATATTCATTCACTTGATCGATTTGGTCGGAATAAAGAAGAGATACTCCAGGAGTGGAATGATCTAACAAAAAATATTCAGGCCGATATCGTCGTGATGGATATGCCGTTGCTCGATACAACTCAATACAAAGATAGTTTGGGAACGTTCATTGCTGATCTTGTTTTACAGATTCTTTCCTGGATGGCTGAAGAGGAACGAGAACGCATTCGAAAAAGGCAGCGTGAAGGAATTGATATGGCTTTGAAAAATGGGATTGCTTTTGGAAGACCGAAGGCAGTGATTACAGAAGAGTTTAAATTGGTCTATGATCGTTGGAAGTCTGGAGTGCTTACGGCAGTCAAAGCCATGGAGGAATTGGACATTAAGAAAACCACTTTTTATAAGTTGGTTCGGGAGTACGAAAGGACATTACCTAAATAGGTATATATAATAGAAGAAACTCGTCAAAGAATGAAATTTCAAATATATTTTAAAATTTTCATCAAATATGGAACAACACTATTCCCCGATCAATTATTCATTGGAAATATACACTGGACTACGAGACACCGACGGAAATGTTCGACCGTTGTGTAGCTTTGGTGGCCTAGTCCACCAAAGCTACACAACGGAGGTTATCACTATGACCAAATAAGGTGTTGCATTTAATATTGCAATTTACGTATTGATTTAATTGGTAGTACAATTAGTTTAATAAAATATAGGAGTTGATCTCACTTTGGAAAAAAAAAAAACTTGTTTAAATCCAGTGCTTTAGACGCTTACGAATTAGAGGAATTAAATAATTCAATAATTTCACAAGTTGAAAATGATTTGAAAGTTATTTTACCAAAATCTTATAAAGATCTTATGGAAACTCAAAATGGTGGCTATTTAAATTTTAACAAGTATCCAGTCAGTTTTTTTGATGATGCAGATCATATTGCTATTGATTACATTTTTGGGATAGGTATCAATAAGAATGAGGGAATATTACAGAGTGATTACTATATAAAAGAGTGGGAAATGCCTAAAAATTTAGTTATCTTATATACAGCAGGACCTTCGGGTGTTGCCTTAGATTACCGAGAAATTGATACATCTGATGAACCAAAAGTGATTTATTATGATGTAGAAACAGGCCAAGACGAAATAATAGCAAAGAGTTTTGATGAATTTCAAGACAAACTATATAATGATGGGCAAAATATTTACTTGGCACCTGATATGATTTTCGAAGAGGATAAAACTGAGTTCACATACGAAGAAGGAGACAAAGCTTTTAAAAATGGGACTATTAGTGAAATTGGATTTGCTTTAATATTTTTTGCAGAAAATAAAAGTAATACAAATTGGTTTTTAAAACATATTAAAAATCTCAGCAAACACAAAAATAGATTTATAGTAATGGATGCTGAAGAAGCACTATTAAAAATTATAAATGAGAGAATTAATGAAAAAGATATAGATAATGGTTTAATCAAAGAAACCATTAATGAATTTAGTAACCATAGTGATAACGATGTTCAAAATTTTGCTAAAAAAATAAATAAAAAATATTTAAAACTTATTCAAAATCAATGATAATTTGGAAGTCAGTATATTAGTTAGAGGTAGCTAACTTACATACTGACTTTTTTTGTAGTGGATAATTCAAACTAAAGTGGCTTATAGTTATAGAAGAATCTCAAGTATAAGAGGAAGCAAAAAAGCTCCTCGTTTATTTAGGGTTAAGAAATGAGGAATCCTCTTGAAAATGTTAAAAATGCTTTTAAGAGAAGCGGATAAAGTTTTGGAAACTGTAATAACACAATGTTATGAAGCAAAAAGTAAAGAGTTCAATATCGAAGATGCCATTACTTTAGGTATTTTTGAAGATTTATTTAAAAAAGGGCAATCTTTGCAACTTTTGATTGAAAATAAAATGGATGCAGGAATTGACTCCATGTCTAGGGGTATGATGGAAAATACTATATATCTAAAATTGTTATTATCAGAAGATAATAGGATTTTAGGAAGGTCTTATTATGCGGCCAATAAAATTAAAGAATTAAAAATATTAAATACAATTATTGCTGAAGATGACATTGGAAAGAGAATCCTTGAATTAATGGCAACTGATTTGCAGAGTGTTAAAACAGAAAGTGGCTTTGACCCTGAAAAAAAAATAAAAGAATTAACAACTGAATTTAAAGATGTCTTTGAGCTTAGAAGAGAAGGACACGAATGGTACAACTTAGATAATAAAACAAGGAATTTTTTGGAATTATGTAAGAGGTTTGATATGGAACCTGAATACCATATCTTTTATAGAAGGTTTTCTGATGAAGTTCATGCTCAGGATGTAATGAAAAGAATTAAAGTTAATGAAGGAGAATTAGCAGTACTTAGCCATACAGATAGCAGTGAATTTCAAATTAGCTTAGCTAATATATTTTTAGCCGACAGTATCAGGAATATCTATAGTTACTATGGATTAAAAAAAGCATTAAGGCATTTTAATGAGATGGTAAAAATAAATTACAAATTAAAATCAAAATAAAAGTGCACTGCATTTGCAGCGCACTTTTTTCTTTTAATCATTCACATTGAAATTTACTCTGATGTATTCCATTTCTTCTTCAACAGGCATAACTCCAGTAGCGTATCCAATGTTTCCATTTTGGCTGTACCAAATATTATTATGGTCTCGTGCCACCTGAGAGAAGTCTCCTTTTGCCCACCGATTCAAAATTTCAAAATAAGTTTCTTCATTCTCAAAATTAGCATCATGTTGACGAGCTTTAACCACTTCAAGCAATCTTTCTACTCGCTCTTGAGTCAATGGTATTTTGGGTCCCCATTTTTCATCGTCCTCAGAGATTACTTTTTGATGAGACATAGCATGAATCGCAGCTGCTACTTCAGAATCTGCCATATCAAGATGAAATTCTTCTTCGATTACTTTTACATCTTCTTCAACTTCAATTATTGCTTCACCATCTTCAGCAGTAGTTTCTGTCATTGTTACTTCCTTGAGTTAAAATGCTTCTTTTACTCCAAATCTGCTCCATTTGTCTCGATCACCTTTTTGTACCAATTAAAACTTTTCTTCTTCAAGCGCTTAAATGTTCCTTTACCTTCATTATCTCGGTCAACATAAATAAACCCATAGCGCTTTTTTAACTCTCCAGTCCCAGCACTCACAATGTCTATCGGTCCCCAATAGGTGTAACCCATTAGTTCAACGCCATCATCAATAGCTTCTTTCATTTCTTTAAGATGAACTTTTATATAGTCAATTCGATAGTCGTCATTGATTTCTCCATTTACTATTTCATCATTTGTCCCCATTCCGTTTTCTATGATGAATAGTGGCTTTTGATAACGGTCATACAGTTCATTACATACATAACGAAGACCTTTTGAATCAATTTGCCAGCCCCATGAAGTAGATTCCAAAAATGGATTTGGAGTTCCGGTAATTCCACCTGTATGCCCCAGGATTGGTGTCCCTGCTTTATGTGTAGTTGATCGGTAATAACTAAAACCCAGATAATCAGCAGTGTGTTTTTTGATTAATTCCAGGTCATTTCCCTCCATTTTTACCTGTACACCGTGTTTATCCCAAATCCGATTAATATAGCTTGGATACGTACCTCGAAGAAGAACATCGCTAAAAAATAAGGAACGTCTTCTAAGTTCGTACGTTTCAAATACATCATCAGGGTGGCATGTGTTTGGATAAACCCCGCTTAGTGATAACATTGCCCCCATCTTAGCATCAGTGATGATTTCCTGGCATAATTTCGTTGCTAATGCACTTGCAACAAACATATGATGGCTTGCTTGATAGATGGCTTGAAGACGATTTTCATTTTCTTCAATTAGAATGCCACCGCCTGCTGTTGGGATCGTATGAATATTGTTGATTTCATTAAACCCTATCCAGTATTTAACTTTATCTTTATAACGGGTAAAGATTGTTTCACAGTAACGAATATAATGATCGATTGTCTTACGGTTTTTCCAGCCACCATTTTCTTTTACTAGATGCCATGGTGTTTCGAAGTGGGAGATCGTTACAATAGGTTCAATTCCATATGTTAATAATTCGTCGAAAAGATTGTCGTAGAATTCTAGTCCTTTTTCATTCGGAATCAATTCGTCACCTTTTGGAAAAATTCTGCTCCATGCGATCGATGTGCGGAATACCTTAAATCCCATTTCAGCAAACATGGCTATATCTTCTTTATAATGATGATAAAAATCCACTGCTTCATGATAAAGGTTTAAATCTGTACTATTTTCTTGAATACCTTTCATAAGACCATATGGCATCAAGTCAGCAGTGGATAGCCCCTTGCCATCTTCTAAATACGCACCTTCTGCCTGGTTCGCAGCAATTGCCCCTCCCCATAAGAAATCCTTTGGGAATGATTTGGTTTTATTCATTTTGATTACCTCCGAAATTTATTAATCTTTTAAAATTTATCTTAAAATTGTTAATACGTGCTCTCCCGCATTTATCTGTTTAGGGTTCATTGGTATAGCGTCTAAGTAGTCTTTCGTATTTGTGATGATAATAGGTGTGGTTGTTTTATACCCTTCATCCTGAATAGCTTGAATATCAAAAGTAATTAATTTATCGCCTTTTTTCACAATCGCATCTGTAGCGACATGTGCTTCAAAATGTTTACCTTCTAACTGAACAGTGTCGATACCAATATGAATCAGTACTTCAACACCATCCTCACTAACTAACCCAATTGCATGCTTTGTTGGGAATAAAGTAACTACCTTCCCATTGAATGGAGAGTAAACAACTCCTTCGATAGGTTCAATTCCTACACCTTTACCCATAGAAGCATTTGAAAATACTGGATCATCAATCTCTTCCAGCGGGATTAATTCCCCCTTCAGAGGGGACTGAATATCAAATTTTACAGATTCTATGCTTGGATTTTCTTCCTGAGCATTAACAGCATTTTCATCTTCAGACTTTATTTTTTTTCCTTCTGTTCCAAAAATGAACGCTAACACAGTTGCTGCAAGAAATGATGATCCAATTCCGATTACATATCCAAGTGTTGGCGTATAATTTGGTATCGTAAATATACTGTTAAATACAAACGTAGAAATCTTTACATCAAATACTGCAATCATTGCTCCACCAATCGCACCAGAAATAAGCGTGAGTGGGATCAATCTTTTGTAGCGTAGAATTAAACCATATAAAATTGGCTCCGTTACTCCGGCTAACAATCCTGACGTAGTTGCTGCGAAAGTTAAAGAACGTAATTCTTTGTTTTTTCTTGCACGAAGAAAGATTCCGAATGCAATACCTATTTGAGCAAAAACTGCAGCTGCAGTAATTGGTTTGATCATATCTCCACCACGGGACATGTTATCAAGAATAATTGGGAAAATACCCCAATGAACACCGAGTATAACTATGATTGGCCAAGCTAGTGCAATTAAAATACCTGAGAGAATTGCAGAAGTATCTAGCATAAAGGCAACTGCGCTTCCAATCCCGGAGCTAATATATTCCCCAAATGGACCGAATACTAAGGCAGTAAGGGGTACCATAACTAGAATACTAATCATTGATACAAAAAACAGTTGGATAGTGTCTGGTGAAATTCGTTTCAGCCATCTTTCTAATGGAGCATAAACCGCCATCGCTATAAGGATAGGGAATACAGTTGTTGAGTAACTTGCGGCGATTAATGGTATTCCCATAAAAGTTGTGTCCCCAGTGCTTTCTATTAAAGCGGTGAAATTCGGATCTAATAAACCTGCCGCAATGACACCAGCAACATAGGGATTAGCCCCTAATTTTCTAGCAGCCGAAACACCTACAAAAATAGGCAAGAAATAAAATAGACCACTTGAAGCACCATTTAACACAGCATAGGTTGATCCCTCTACATTAATCCAATTAAGGATTGTTAAAACTGCGAGTAGCGCCTTGATCATACCAGCACCAGCCAATGCTGGTATTAAAGGTGTAAAAGTACCTGAGATGTATTCAAATACGTTGGCCATTAAACCAGCCTTTTTTTCGCTATTCTTCCCGTCTTGTTCACTTCCGGAAGAAATATTGTGGGATTTCATAATTTCTGTATGAACTTTTCCTACTTTGTTTCCAATGACAACTTGAAGTTGTCCTCCTTTTTCGACTACAGTTAAGACATCAGGAATATCGGACAATGCACTTTTGTTCGCTTTATCGAAATTTTTTAGATTAAATCTTAGACGTGTTGCACAATGAATGAGAGAATTGACATTCTTTTCTCCACCTACTAAATCAATTATTTTTTCACCTAGTTCTTTATTATTCATCATTATTTCTCCTTTATTTAATTTTCAATTACAAAATATATCTACGTAAAAATAAAAAGACTTGAATTGAACCTAAAAAACATTGTCTTAAAACACGTTTTAGGTTTAATCCAAGTCTAGCCTCCCGAAGAGTAACAAGGTTGAATAAAATTATCTAGTTTTTCCTATCTAACAAACGCTGAATATGAATTGTTAAATAGGTTACCTCCATATCGGACACTTCATACGAGTATTGATTACGGATATGCTGCTTTACCGATTGCGCAATAGTAAAGGCTTGTGAGTATCTTTCTTTTACGATTTCATATAAAAATGGATCTTCTGAATTCTCGTTTGTTTCTTGAGAAAAAATTCTGTTTGCAAAAAACTTTAAATGGGTTAAAAATCGAAAACCTGGCAGGGAATCTTCATCAACAGCAGTATTAAGCTGATAAGTAATAATTGAAAGAATTTCTTTTATAAATTGCGTTATTTTAGTAACCGTGTTTATACCGCTGTTTAATTGGGCATTAACGAAGTGAAAAGCTATAAATCCGGCTTCATCATCGCCAAGTTCAACGTTAAACTTTTCGTTTATTAATTGAATAGCTTCTTGAGCAATTAAATACTCTTCTTTATACAATTTTTTTATTTCCCACAGCAACCCGTTTTTGACATTTAGTCCATCCTTTGCACGTGTCACCGCTAAACTAATATGATCTGGCAATGATATATAAATACTCTCATTTAACTCTTTCTTTAACCGTCTTCTCGCTAGACTAATGATATCATCCGATATATTAATCTCTTCAATGGAAACTTCCCGCAAAAGTTTTTTGAATTTTGTATACAATCCCTGATCCTCTAAATAGAAACGTTTTTCAACTTTTTGATGATCAATCTCATCCCCTTTCTTTTTATTAAACGCTAAACCCTTTCCAATTAGGATGACCTCATCCCCCTGGGAATCTACACTTATGGCAATATTATTATTGATAACCTGTTTTATCACCATGTAAGTCCCTCCATAAAAAGACATAAAAAAGACAAGACTTCAACAAAGAAAAGAACTAGCGTCCCATTTTTTGTTGAAGTCTTGCCTGCATCATCAGTAACAATCTTCAATCGAATCTCTTTACTTGTTGAATACATAATACCGTATCTTCGTTTCAATGTAAACCCTTACTTTAAGGTAAAATTTGTTGCTTAGAGGCCGTAGGGCTGAGAACCGCAGGATGACAGTGAGACCCATTCAGAGGACCGGGCTTTTTGATCCGATTTGAGGCCTTTCATCTGTCTATCTAAATTTTGATCGACGGAGCTTACACGAGCATAGCCAATTTTCATAATATCTCTCCTTTACGATTGAACAACTCTGAATGAACACTTTATCACCTTGATAGTACTACACTTACAAATGTTCGCACAGGGTCTACTTAGAAAGAACAGAAAAGAACCTCTATCCTGAAAAAGATAAAGGTTCGAGTTTAAATATTTATATTTTATTCATATCAATATTATATCCAGACTCTCTCATTTCTTTAGCTAGTTTACTTTTCCAAGAATCATTTTGATCCATTGTTATATAAACTACCCCCGAGATATCATTCGGAGTTTCTACTCCACCTTTTACTAATGCACATACATTACTTCTTCCGATTTTTCCCATTAAAAATCCATGTTCAAAAACTACATTTTGTCTAGCTCTAGGTTGCAATTGAGGTTCTTCTTCTTTTTTTGCTCCTACATCACACGGAGTATATAAAACAATTCCGAACCCAACATTAGAGTACCTTTCAATTTTTTCAATGATAGTTTGTCCTCGGTTAGCTTGTTCATGTAAAATGATAGCTTCCAACCCTAATTTTTCAACAAATCTGGCTACTTTTCCTTCAGCTAATTCATCGTGACCATGAACAATAAATACCTTTGATCTATCAATGAAGTTCTCGACTTTGTTATTTTCTTTTTTGCTAGTCTGTAGCTCTTTTGCGGCACTGGATAGTAAATTTTTTGTAATATCTTTTGAATGCCTTTCATAGCCTACTACATCTTCTTTACTAACATACATAATTAAATCCGAAGGCATGTTATTATTTTCGTACTCTGAAAGCACTTTAGAGGGTTCCTCAGTAAGTTTAATCTCAATCCTTTCGATCTTATCTCGTTTGATAAAATACCCATCGAATAGGAATTCTTCATCTTGAAGGTAAGGAATTACTATATCTTCTAAAACTTCATCCTCGTTTTTTATATCTAGTTCAAACATCTCTTTATATTTACCTTCAGCTTTTGCTCTTATTAAAACATGGTAAAACATACAATGATCGCCCCATACTATTGTTATTTGTTAGTAATATTATAATATATTTATTTTATAATTGTATACGAATTGGAAAAACCGAAGACTTTAGGTCGTATTATTATGCATACGAAGCAAAAGGAATTGAAATACCAGCTTACATTGAACCCTTAAATGAAAAATTCAATTTTTCCAAATAAAAAAAGCCCTCCGCGATAGAAGGCTTTTAATGTCTACTTTATTTAGATTTTTCTTTTCACTTTAGAATGACTAAACAAAGCTGATACTTCATTTATCATTAACAAAATTTTAGTAATAACAAACCCCACTATAGAAATTATCTATAGTGGGGTTTTTTGGTGGTTAACCAATTATAATTTCATTGGTGGTTTAAAAGTATAAACGAACTTGTATCTTTATTCCCTATCAGTTAATCCAGTACCTTAATCCAGAAACATCTAAATTGTAATAGTCAATACAAAAAGTATATTAACTAAAACCGAACAGAAATTGGTTTTTTAAATTTGAATGTGCAAAATAACAATTAAATCAGTGCAAATTATCGAACAGAGTGAGCCACAAGATTGATTTAAGTCAATAAGGGTTAATTGAAAAAAATTTTAATGGACTGGTAAAGAGACTTGCTTACAGCCATATCAACAACCGCAACATCTTTAATCGTTTGAGCTACTATAAACTTTCAATCACCTACATAAAATCCTACATGTCCAACGTGATTTTATAATTATCAAACAAAGTATACAAGATCTTTCGAATTTATATCATTCGGAAAAATCTGATGCCCTCCACCTTAAACATTTTGTCCCATAAATAAAACTTGAACCGTATGACTAACTATTTAAGTTTTATTTGTTTTTAAAGCAGTGAGTTTCAAGCTATCTTGTTACTCCCCGCAACATGCTTATTCTCGTTGCTATCTTCCCTGCTTGACCTATTGCAGCTTTTCCAGATCCCGTAGCATACCACATGTGTCGGGTAACGCTTGGTCCTCGAATTAACAAAACAGAAAAACCAATAATCAACATGAAACTCCACCAGGTAATGTCATTTGATAGTAATTGAACCATCCCAGCCATAATGGCGACCTGCACAACAATAGTGGTTACTTGCGAAAGCACTTCACGCCACCAGACCGAGGCATAGTTATTATCATCAGCGATAATAGATATGGCTGCCCAAACCGATAATACTTGCAGTAATATTAAATCTGCATGGTAGATACACATTTTCACTGTGAATACTGTAACTCCGATGGTAATAATCCCCAAAACAATGATCAACATTATTTGAGAACCTAAAAACTCACCTAACTCACTAGCCCTCAATACATCAACCACCCCTTTTGCAGAAGACTCCCCCATCGACTTAAACATATATTCTCCTAAAGGATAAACAACCTTCCCTACAATGAACAAGAGAATGAATGGCATTATTGGAATCATAGCACTTGCTAAAAGAGTTCTGACGACAATATCAGATAATGCAATTTGGTTTGATCCTCCACTAGCCGCATTTTGAATCATTGCTTGTACCACCTTAAATGAAACCAAAACCAACATAACTGCCGAGCCAATTACTAGAAAAACCCCATATAGATCTATAAAAAAATTCGGCATTTTATCATGTGAAAAAACGATATCAGATAAAAATATAAAGATAGAGTCAAAGATACTTCTGAATGAACTTTCAAAAAAATCAAGGATCTTTCCTTCAAAGTCAAACATCGAATTTCCCTCTCTTTATTGAACTGAATTTATTTTCCAGTCGCCATCTTCCTCAACCATTTCGACTAAACCACCACTGTTACCGAGACCTGATTCAGTTCGTTCAAGTTCATATGTAACTATTTCATTTTCTTCGTCCACTTGACCCGAATTTACTGTATATAGATTATAAAACCCGACTGTTGGATCATCATTAAGATTTTCGTACATCTCTTCAAGAAAAAATAACTCCGTTTCCATGAATTTCGATTTCACTCCATCATTTGCAATAATAGCCTCCTGAACAGCCGTCATATATTGTTCTGTGAAATACGGCTCAAATTCAGCCGATACAATGTCTGCAACTTCTTGTACATCTGAAGAATCTTCAAGCAGAACTTCTTGTTCACCGTGGGAATTTAAAAACTCAACTAGACTCGCTCGACTTTCTTTTGCAGCACTCTCTTCATCAAAGCCACCACAAGCAGACAAGATAGTGATAGCGACAAATAATAAAGCCGTTGAGATTCTCTTTTTCATATCAGACACCTGCCTTTTCCTGTTCTTTACGCTCTTCTTTTAATTGATCCTCATCCTCGTCGTCATCCTCAAACATTTGAAAGAAATCTTCTGCCTTCCTGCTCGTGTCCTCCAAATCATTTTCTTTAGGATCTTCATCTTCTCTAATCTCTTCTGAGGTAGTTGCTTGCTTCTGCAGCTGCTTGTCATCAAATTCTTGAACGCGACTATCAAAGGCTTTGAGTGACTCTTTTGAGGGTGAATTTTGATAATCGTTCTGCGATACTTTAAACAGTTCAGCAGCATTCGGAAAAATCTCAAATTGTTTGGTTTTCTTTGCAATAACCGGATGTTTTCCGGCGATCACAACAATGGATTCCTCCGTACTCATTGTTAAAATTTCATCTAAGTTCTTCAAATCACGTCCCGTATAGCTATAACTTTCACTCGAAGAGGAACTGTCTCTCTGTCCTCTTGAATGAGAGCTTGATTCTGTCTCTACTTTCACCGTCGCTTTTCCCATCAATTCCATGAAGTACTTGGCGGTGGTTTCATTGACATTACCTAAACAAATCTTGATCGCACAGTTGCCTAAAATGGATTCAGCCTTCTCTCTTCCGTAGATGGCCTGCAGCTGCGTGATGTTTTGAAGTATTGTGGAAACGCCGATGCCATATCCTCGGCATGTGGCCAAAAATTTTTCATAGTCATCGAATTTTCCCAGATTCGGAAATTCATCAAGGATGAAAACGACCGGCTGCGGCAGCTTCGCGTGATGTTTTGATCCAATGCGGTATAATTCTCGAAACATTTGATTGAAAAAGAGATTGATAAGACCTTCCCATGTACTGTCCATTACGGGAATAATGACATAAAGACAAATCTTCCTCATCCCGACTTCTCCTAGATAGAAATCAGAAAAAGATGAAAACCTCGCGACTTCCTCATCTACAAAATCTCCGATTGTGGTTAGTAATGAAATGATGATGCTCGCTCTCGTTTTTTCCTGTGACTTTTTAAATCCAAGCTCATACGCTCTTCGTGCGGGATGCAAGCGATCTAGTTTCATAAACTGGTTATCAAGGGCTGAATCACCATCTTCATCTACTTCTGGGTCAAACTCCTGCAAGAAATCCAGTACGCCTGACATGTTACGCTGCTCTGGGGGCATTTCATAAACCGAATACAAAATGAGCGCTTTTAACAGAGAGAATTGAGAGTTATACCAAATGTCTTTACGTTTCGGATCATTCTTTGCTGCTACAATGGTATTTGCCACAGTAGACGCTTCAAGATCTTTGCGTACATAATCAAATGAATTATAACGATCTGACTTTGACATATCCGCAAAGTTCACCACATGAACCGCGTAACCCTGTCTCTCTTTAATACCGGCCGTACTTTCATACACTTCACCCTTAGGATCCGTGACCACAATGGAACACTGACGCTCGTTAATGACATTGGTTATAACATACGATTGGGTTTTAAAAGATCCCGGACCTCCAACCACAAAATGATTACGATTTGGCGCCTTGCTGTTTGTCGGCTGAATAATTAATCGTTTATCCATTTCACCTAAAATAATCCCGTTGGTCTTCATTTTTCGTCCTCCTTCATGGAAAGACTCGTTTTCAATTCTTTATAAATCTGTTCTCTAGATCCTGCTATAAACTCTTCATTCGTAAAGATCTCATTTGGTTTGGCTAACCTTGCTGACCCGTGGCTTTGCTGTCGTTTATCCACTTCCCAACCTTCCTTTTTTTTAGAGGTCCATCTCATCGCAGCAATCAATGAATAAAACACAGCGACTACTTCTAACACGATAAAGAGTGGATTTCTGGTCTCGATTAGGTTTTGTACCGTTTCCCATGGATTTGTCACAATCAAACCGAAGCTTTCTTGAAAGAACGCTCCAGATAGATTCTCTTTATTTTCACCAATCATCGGAAGCATGGCCGAGACGATGATCACGAGAGAACTAATAAAAAGAAATACACCGGTAAAGATCAACATTCTTTTCATCGTAAAATCCCCTTATATTTCTGACTCTGGATAAATAGCGCCAACATTTTCGTAGTCTGATATGATCCACTGACCCTCTTTTTTTGTAACACTCACGCTCAATAGTTCTGATCGTTCATACGTATTCCCGTCTTCAATGGAATACGTGGTATCAAGGATGACAAAGATCTTTTCTTCACCCTTGTCACTGCGCGGATCTGCATACGTTTGAATATCGGTAACATTATTTTGAAATGAAATCTCGGGAACATCAGTTGCAGCTAATTTTTTCAAGTCTGCTACTATCGACTTCTCTGCTCGATCTTCAAGATCATTGAACCGGGTAAGATAGTTATCATTATCATAATGATAAAAACTCTTAAATGTATTTTCAGTGAATGTTAAGGCTGTGTCGTCAGCCTCTTCTGCTAACTTCTCTTGCTCTTCTGACGGTGCTGAAATCTTAGCTTCTGATGACGTTGTTAGTGATCCCACCCACAACAGACCAAAAATAATATTTCCTAACACCAGAACGCCTATGATGGTGAATTGTTTCATAGCCTCACTTCCTTCGTTAAAGCCCTAAAATGATTGATGGATCTCGAAAATATTCAAGATTTTTCGCTTTTTGATAAAACACACGGTGTTCGAAATGAAGATGATTGCCGAATGAGTATCCTGTGTTTCCACACCCTCCAATACGTTCTCCTTGTGCCACTTTTTGTCCTTCTGATACATCAAGTACAACTAAATGCGAATACGCTGAAAACTCATTCTCCGCATGTTGAATCACAATAAAATTGCCATATCCATATGGATTCCATTCAGCCACCAGGACTTCTCCTTGTTTAACCGAAAAAATAGAATCATTTTCATCACATATAAAATCAACGCCTTGATGAAATTGAGTTCTGCCCGTTCCAGGGTCTTGTCTAAACCCGTAAGGAGACGTAACCACAGGATTACTAACGGGTAATGCCCATTCCCCTAATGGATTGGTTTCGATGTACTCCCCTTCACCAGTCAAGTTCTTCATAACGCGGTTCACATAGTCTGGATCACCATACCGGTCCCATCCAAGCTTTGAGGCTTGTTCATTTGAAAATTGCTGTGCCAAATCGAGTGAATGCCGATTTCCATTGATTGAAATGAATCCTATATATCCAGAGCCGAAATTGTACGCCTGAACAATTGTAAAAAAATCTACACCTGCTTTTTGTCCACTTTCTAATACTTGCTTAAAATAAGAAACACCAGCATCCACTGACTTAACCGGGTCTTGTATCGCATTTGGTGGCAGTCCAAGACTCTCAGAAGATTGCATAATATCTAAAGTGTCGCTGCTCCCTAGTTCCTGATACATCAAAGCCAGAAGAAAATCAGTGTATTGCTCCACACCATATTTTTCAGTGTATTCTTCTAGCAGGGGACGCCATTTTTCAATATGCTCCGGTACTATCGCATCTCCTTCGATGGTTCCGATCGATTGAGGTGTCTCAGGTGATTCAACATTGGCCCCCATCATGGCTGCGATTGACAAGACAATCATCATGACGAAGATTAAAACACTATAGATGATCGGTTTTTTGAATTTATTAATTAATATCGCTGTTTTCACCGTGGTGGCGGGCATGCGTTTCACCTCACTTATGCATCCTCATTTTCCTAATCTTCAATCCCAAGCTCTTCTTTTAATCTCTTCATCTCCGTTTGCGTGGTTTCAATTTTTGACTGAATGTTTTTCTCTTGATTGTTTTTATCCTCCTTTTTCAACTCATCATCGCTCAAAACCTTATCCAATTCATCCTTCATTGGCTACAATTGCTTTTTCAAGGCGAACCTGTTGAATATACTCATTTGGAGATATACCTTTATGCCAGATACTATTTAAAAAATTGTAATTCAATCATGCAAGCAGGCTAACGTAATGGGTTCATTGAAAATGATTTGAAAATAGAGATTTGTTGCAGAAGAGCAAAAGTGCGGGAAATGGATAAGCTGATATATTTGATGAATAATCCCTTTTCTACAAATGAATAAAGTATATACACTTTTAAGTTTGATTAATGCTGTTTAACATTCACCAAATCGACGATTGCTAAATTCTGAACCCATCTAGAAACATGGAGAAAAAAGCATACCCAGCTGGATATGCTTTTTTTCCCCCTGTTTATCGTAGGTTTAAGGTTTAAGAACGACTTTCACACACTCATCTTCATGATCATTAAAGATTTGATAAGCTTCACTTGCCTGGTCTAGAGACATTTTATGAGAAACGATATCTGTCGAATCAAGATCACCTGCTGTAATCATTTTAAAGAGCTCTTGCATGTAATGTATAACTGGCGCTTGACCCATTTTCACTGTAATATTTCTTTCAAATATATTACCTAGCGGAAACATATTGTATTTGGCTCCGTAAACCCCAGTAAGCTGAATAGTACCATATTTTCTCACTGCGTTTATCCCCGTTTCGATTGGGCCAAGTGATCCTCCATGCAGCTTCAGCTTTTGCCCAATTTCCTCCATAGTCGATTTTTTACCATCCATACCTACACAATCAATTACAGCGTCCACACCGCCCCCTGTTATTTCTTTAATGTGGAGGCCCATATTATTGAATTCATCAAAATTATATATCTCAACATTGTTCATCTTTTTGGCACGTTCAAGTCTATATGGAAGATTATCGACTGCAATGACTCTTTTTGCACCTTTCATCCATGCAAATTTTTGTGCCATTAAACCAATCGGTCCGCACCCAAGTACAGCAACCGTATCTCCATTTTTCACACCAGCACTTTCAATGCTCCAATAGGCAGTTGGCAGTACATCAGACATAAACAGCAAGGCCTCATCTTCAAGTTCAACAGATTCAGGAATCACGAATGGCATAAAATTCCCATAAGGAACACGCAAGTATTCAGCTTGTCCACCTGGGTGGTTGCCATAACGATCTGTAAATCCAAAATATCCTCCTGTATCAATTTCTGGATTTGGATTTGAGTTATCACATTGGCTCTCTAAATCATGCTGACAATAGAAACAGCTGCCGCATGAAATGTTAAATGGAATAACAACTCTGTCCCCTTTTTTTACTTTTGTTACTTCTGGTCCTACTTCTTCTACAATACCCATAGGCTCGTGACCAACTACATAGTCTTTTTCAGCTGGCAAGGCTCCTTGATAAATATGTAAATCTGAGCCGCATATTGCTGTTGATGTAATGCGTACGATAATATCGTCTTTTTGTTGAAGCTTTGCATCTGGAACCTCTTTAACTTGCATATCCTTCAAACCTTGAAAAGTAACTGCTTTCATACGTAAAACCTCCTAATAAATAGATAATTCTTATATACCCATCCAAATATGACATATGTGTTTTATATATTTTTTTGGTTATATTTAACTATGATCTAATAAGAACCATGATTATTTTGTATTAGCTCTTTCACTTTCAGCTGAATTTAATACTAGGAGGAAAACTAGTTATGAAAATATGAAGCAGCTTTCTTTACTTTAAGAGCGTAAAAAAGTAGTTATATATCGTAACAAATTATAATAAAGCAACATTTAAAGTTGGCCTGTTGATTTCCGCTCCAGAGACTCGCTTTCCGCGGGCGGTCCGGGAGCCTCCTCGGCGCATTCACTCCTGCGGGGTCTCCCGTTGACTCGCTTCTCCCGCAGGAGTCTCTCCCCTTCCACTCCAATTAACAGGGTGCAAGAATCAATATCAGCCTATAAACTAAGGTAAAAAAAGAAGAAAATCATCCTAAGATGATGTTAAAAATTATTCTTTACGCTTATTCAAACCTCATTTATTCTTCTCGTTTAGATAGTGAAAGTTTGAGAGGAATATCTCCTCAAATTTTCTATAAAAAACCTGAAAATAGAAAAAATGCTTACAAGACAAAAAAACTGATTCAAAAGAGTCGTCGTTCAACGATCTTTTGAGTCAGCCTCTTTTTTTATTATGATGGTTGTCTGTATCGAATTCCCTTTTGTTCAATAGGCTATAAAAATCTATCTGCAATCATTCATCAATTGAAAACTTAATTGACATTAAAGCTTTCCTTTAAAACCTATTTGTTGTTGCGGGCTTCTGCACACATTTTACCGATTTTTTGAAAATGCTTTTTATCATGTGACTTAGCATTCGCTTTTCCACCTTTTTCACCAATGTCTTGGTAAAATCCTTTATCATGATTCTTCGCCGTTGCCTCTCCGCCTTTAGTCCCGCATCTTCCTGACTCTATTTTCATTTTTGATTTTCGTCATTAGAAATTCCTCTTCTAAAATTGGATTTTGGTCGTACACTTGTTTCATTCCCGAGAACACTTATGCAAAACACACTGAAAATATTCTTTTAATCTTAAAATCAATTTCGTTACAAATTATTATTTTCGTTTAAAACCCTTCTAATAGCCTTTTCTATTTCCTCATAACCTGTACATCTGCAGATATTTGATTCAAACCATTCCTGAATTTGTGTTGAATGTGCATGTGGGTATAATTGGGACAGGGAATAACCATTCATGATAAATCCAGATGTACAATATCCACACTGAAATGCAAATTCCTCTACAAACGCCTCTTGAATACGGGTATTCTTTAGCCCTTCAATCGTCAAAATATAATGACCTGCTGTTTCTACCGCAAGGATCAAGCAGGATTTCATTGGCCAGCCATCTAGATTTACTGTACAGGCCCCGCAGTCCCCATTCAGGCACCCCGGCTTTGATCCTGTTAACCCAAGCTTTTCTCGAAGCACAAATAATAAAGTATCTGCTTCCCGGATTGCCACCACTCTGTTTTCCCCGTTTATCTGTAATGTAATTGAAGCAAGACCCATGCTAGGCACCAGCTCCTTCCAGCGTTTCTACTACATCCAGCAACGTATTTTTTAAAACAAAAATACGATACTCATCAGATCCTTCCACATCATTTAAAATCGGTTGCGGTAAATGCTGAATGGCAAGTTCAACCTTCTCCTCAGTAGAAAGCTCCTTTCGATTTAACATACTCTCCATTTTCAGTGATCTAAATGGAAATGGACAAAGTCCGGCAATCGCAACTCTTATTTGGTTTTCTACCTTTATAGAATTGACTGTAATCAGTGGATACCCTACATTCCATTGCTGCCGCCGTTTGATACTAACAAATGGTGATTCTATATATTTTGATTGCGTTTGTAATTGAACTATAAATTCCCCATTTTCTAACTGCATTGTTTTACAAAAGACATTGTTGATCGGGTTTTTTTGGAGACCATTTTTCCCTGCAATCAGAACCTGACTATCTGTTAACAAAAAAGGCAAAACAGCTTCTCGATAAAAGATATTTCCACAAATATTTCCGCCAACAGTTATTTTTAATCTGGAAGTATGGTCTGCAATTTCTTTTGAAATGTTTGCTAGTAGAGGAAAGTAATGGTTCATCCCAAGCTGGGCTAGGGTTAACGAAGCACCAATTGTTAAAGTGTCGGAGTTATGAGCTAATATGTTACATTCTGAAATCCCTTTAAGATCGATAACAGCGTTTGTATAAAGAAGATTTAATCTTCCTAACGTTATGATCTCGGTTCCCCCAGCATAATACATTGGTTTTTTCCCCATTGAGGAAAGAGATCTAAAAAGTGTCACTGCTTCATCGATTGAATCTGGCTTATAATAGTCAAAATCAAATGAGATCACTTTTTCCCTCTCTTTCTCTCCAAATCAATTCTGGCGTCAGGGGTAATTGGTGAAGGGAAACACCGGAAGCCAGTGATAAGCAATTTCCAAGTGCGGCCGGCATTCCTAAAATACCATGTTCACCTACACCTCGTGCTCCGTATGGGGCATCAAGTTGGGGGGTCTCAATAAAACCAACAGCATACTCCGGGTGTTCACCGAAATGAATCGGTCGATAGGTTCTTAGCTGATGGTTAAGTACTCTGCCTAGTTGATCTAACCTGAACGTTTCACGCGCAGCAAACCCCAATCCCATACTCATTGCTCCTGTGACTTGGCCCCTTGCTGCTTTTTCATTTAATACTTTCCCAATATCAATTACGGAGGTGGCTTTAATGAGCTTATATGTATAATCTCTTCGATCATATTCTACCTCTACTACCTGTGCACCCACTGTCCATTCTGGCCCGGGATTGCCCGCTCCAGTTTCGGGATTTAGCGGTGTAATATTCCGTAGTATATAATTTCCTCTCCCAATAATTTGACCACCAATCGAATTTCCATTTTCAAACGTATAGCCGTAGGCAAGCTCTTCGAAGCCTAAACCAACAGTAGGGTCATCTCTTAAAAACACGCGGCTGTTCGCTACAATTAAATCGTCGATAGACGTTCTAAGCACACAGGAAGCAACACTCTTGAGCTGTAAAATGGTATCGTCGGCTGCTTCTAGTACTGCTCTACCTGCCATAAATGTTCCTCTGCTTCCCACCGTCTTCCAATGCTCCGGTGTGGTTTGTGTATCCACGTCCATACGAACAAAAATATGGTCAACATTCATTTTTAAATATTCGGCAAGAATTTGCGCTAAGATGGTTTTAGTACCTGTCCCGATTTCAACCACTCCTGACATAAGATTAAGCGTCCCATCCTTATTAAAGGTTATTATGACTCCCGAGCTCGCATTGGATGGGATCGTCGAAGTCTTCCATATACAGCTCGCACCTTTTACACGGACAAATCTTTTATCTACCTCTACCATCTGCCCCTCATCCCAATTGCTTAATTCCTTTGCCCGATCAATGCATGCTCGAAGGTTGCCGATATTACTGTGATTTAATTTTGTTTGAGTTGGTGTAGTATGACCTGGAAGGATGGCATTTTTATACCTTAGTTCAAATGGATCCATCTGCAGTTTTTCAGCTAACAGATCCACCGTTCTTTCAAAAGCAAACAAAAGCTCAGAGTGACTGAACCCGCGATAAGGTGAAGCATAAGGATGATTTGTATACATACAAAAGGAATCGCACCAAATGTTTTCAATATGATAAGGACCCGTACAATCCACTGCCGCTGCTCTGCTTAAATCAATTCCCTTGTCAGAATAGGCACCTCCATCAAACAAATAAAGAATTTCAGCTGCTTTAATAAATCCGTCTTTAGAACAGCCTAGTTTGACTTTTGCATCTAAACCAATATGACAGGGTGAGGTAATGATATCTTCTTCCCTTGTGTTCTCAAGCTTTACTTTTCTCCCTCCTACAGCTTTAGAAGCCAGGTAGGCAATTAGTTCCAACTGTACAGCCGCCTTCCCTCCATATCCTCCCCCAACCAAAGGTGTATTCACAATCACCTTCCCCATATCAATTCCAAAATACATACTCATTAGTTGTTTAATCATATATGGAGCCTGGGAGGACGATGAAACGATAATAGATTCATCTGATCGTATCTCTACAATGGAGCACCTTGTTTCAATCGCTGCATGATCAGAGGGAGTAAAAGAATAGCTATCTTCCACAATTACGTTACTTTCTCTCCATCCTTTATCCATATTGCCTTTTCGGATTTTAAATCGACTCGCAATATTTGTTCCAGGAATCGGAGTAATATGCTTAGCTCGTTTATAACAATCTAAATGTTCATGAACAAGGATTGTATCCGGTTTTATCGCTTCACTCGGAGAATTCACCACAGGGAGAAGTTCATAGTCAATAGCAATTAAATCAGCCGCCCTTTTAGCCAAAATAGGATCATCCGCTACCACTACAGCTAAAGGTTCCCCATGATACCTAACTTTGTCCTGTGCAAGGATTGGCCGATCCTGGATTGCTTCTCCGACCAGCGGTACCTGTTGTCCGGTCACGATACCTCGTACTCCCTGTACCTTCCAAGCGTTTTGTATATTAATGGACTTAATTTTGGCATGAGCATACGGACTAATGACCATTTTAGCATGCAGCATAGAAGAAGATTGATAATCGCCTGTGTATTTTGCCTTTCCTGTTACCTTATCGAGAGCTTCTTTACGGATTATGCTTTTTCCAATCGTCTCCACGCATTCCACTCCCTGTTTCCTTTATAAAAAGGCAAGCTTATTCGTTGTTATAAAGGATTATATTCTACTTACTTTGCCTTTTAGAATAGCGTTATGAATTAACTCCTCCCTAGCTTTTAAACGATCGAAAAGATTTTTCATCATTACCACTGTTTTTTCTTTCATTCTATCGATTGTAATAAGATAAATAGCTATTTAATATGCATATACATTATAGCTCCCATTAACGATCTCTATTTTTTCAGCGATACTTGATTTATTTCTTATTATTCATTTCCTGCAAAACGTTCAAAGGAAGAGAAAATGAATACATCTGTTGAAAAGATACTTTATGTAACGAGCCTAGTACTATTTGAATAGAGCAGGAGGTGGCAATTCTCCACCCTCCCCCGCCCTCTTCACTACCTTAAGTACTTATCGGCTTACAGCCGGTTCCAAAAGTGTAAGTGTGTTATTCATGGTGTTGAGATTCATATTCGAACCAATCAGAATGGCAGCTTTATAGTATCCGTGTCCTGAAGCAAGATTCGTCATAAGCGGCTTATCAAGCGTCACAATGTATTCGTTAATTAAATCTGTGTAGGATTTACCATAAGCAGGAGCACAATTCGTACATTTCCCCATTATAATTCCTACGCAATCATCAAATTTCCCCGCAAGCTTTAAATGCTCGATGTAACGGTATACAGTATTGATTGGCTCGTGTGTTTCCTCTAAGAAGATGACTTTACCCGCTGTATCTATTTCGTACGGTGTACCAAGTGTGCCGACAATAGACGTCAAATTCCCACCGACAATTGGCCCTGAGACGTCTCCTCGCACTCTGCTGACCAGTGACATACTTGGAGGATTTTGAAGGGGTCGAGGAACTGCAATAGAAGAGGTTATGGTAAAAAATTGCTCGAAATTATAGGAAGGAGTACTTGGTTTAAAATCAATCAAAAGCAAGCTGTGTAACGCAATTATGTCAGAAAATTGATATAAAGTGTTTAATAATACAGTAATGTCACTATATCCACTAACAATTTTTGGGTTATTTTTAATAAATTGAAAATCCAGGTAAGGTAAAATACCTGCTACACCCACACCGCCTCGTACAGGCAGGATCATCTTCACTTGAGTATTAGAAAACATACTCATCAAGTCTTCCGCACGTTGTTCAGCCGTTCCGGTTAAAAATCCATTTTGTTCAAATACATACTTCCCCAGTACGACCTGAAGGCCTCTTTGCTTTAAAAAATCGATTCGCTCATTGATCACCTGCGAATCAAGGGGACTCCCAAGCGATACTATGCCAACAGTATCTCCCCGCTGCAGAGCTGGCGGTTTGATCGCCATCAGCTCACCTCCTCTTTATTCACTGCCGTTTCATAGCTTATGAAGGAAGGATGAAGATTAGCATGAGGAATCATTGAATATAAATGATTTGTTCATTTTTCCCCAAAATCATTCACTCTGCTTTAATATTCATTTCCACTTTCTATAATAGAAAGTTTTTGCAGATGTTTTTAAATCCGAAATTTAACCATCTGAAAACATGAAATTATTTATTTTTAAATCAAATTTAGTGAAAATAAAAGAATAGAGAACAACTATTTAACAGTTGTTCCCTCTATTCAGTCGTTTGGTTCTGATTACTGAGATTTCGTTAATTTTATCAATGCTTTCAAATTATCCAGTTGATCGATTTTATACATGATATCAATAAGCTGATTCGCATGTTGACCACCGATAATAGAATGAGTCAGCTTTGTAAATTTTCTTGCTAAATCTTGATCTGACATAGGATTTTTAATACTTCCAGTAGCATTTTTTACTGCATATTCAATCTTATTTCCATCTTTTAAGTAGGCAGTGGCCATTACATCTTCTTCTTTAATATTTTTATCTACTTTTGTTGAAATCTTAGCTCTGAATTCAATTACTTTCGGATCATTCACCTTCGAATCTGCATATTGACTTTCACCTGCATCCCCTTCTAAAAAAGCAATAGCAGCAGTGTGATAAATACTAAACTTTCCAGCTAGCCCCGTCGGAGGAGTCGTTTTTCCTGTTAACTCCAATACGTAAGGGTTAACTGCAAGTTCAATTCGTTCCACTTCGTCTGCTTTTACTTGCTGACCAAGTGCAATACACGCATCTATAGAAGGATGAAGAACAATACCGCAGGCATAAGGCTTAAAAGCATTTTTCAACAACTCCCATTTCTCTCCCCATTGCACGTTTACTTTTGATAGATCATGTTCAGGAGCTAGAACATTCACAAATCCTCTCTTTGCTTCTAACACTTCAGTTGAACTTGTGAAGTTTTTCTTTGCCAATAGTGCAGCCATCAAACCATTTTGGGCGGCTTTGCCTGGATGAAATGGTTTAGTCATAGTACCGAACATTTCTCTCAATCCGAAAGATTGAGTTCCTGCAATCCCCAGTGCCCATGCCATTTGCTCTTCAGTCAAATCAAGTAATAAACCTGCAGCAACCGCGGCGCCAAATACCCCAGTAGAGCTCGTAATATGGTATCCCAGTTGATAATGGCTTGGATATACTGCGTTGGCAATACGCAATTCTGCTTCACATCCTAAAATAAATGCATGCAATGCTTTTTCACCTGGAAAATTCATTTTTTCAGCCAAAGCTAATACAACAGGTGCTACCGGACCGCTTGGATGATGGATTGTGTCAAGGTGGGTGTCATCATAATCGAAAATATGTGAAGACATGCCATTAATTAAACTGCCTAATAACAGATCGACCTTTTCGGTACGGCCAAAAATTGAAACTTGATCTGCTGAATTGATATCCTCTTTCAAAGCTAGCACCATATCAACTGATGGGTGGGTTGAAGCTCCTATCGCTGCCCCCATCCAATTTAAAAGGCTTCTCTTTCCATGAAGTTTTACATTTTCAGGGATATCGCTTGTTTTTGTTCTTACTATATTTTGTACAAGTAATTTTGTCACCATGATTATCATCAGCCCATTTCTATTATTTTCGAATCATCTTTTCCGTGAAATCATCGTCTCTAAATATGAACGTATAACTGATGTCAAAGGACACAGCAGCAAAGAGTGCCCTAGTACAATCCATTGAGCTAGATAAATAGAACAAGATTAGAGGCCTTCAATCAAATAATAATAACCCCGGACAAGTCCGAGGTCTTCATTACCTTTTTGAAAAGGTTATTATTGCATCAATCCTTCTTAGGTAGGAAGGAGCAAATTTTTCCAGTAACTACTTTCTTTCGTTTTTTAATTGAAATTCAGCGTGTAGAAACCTTATTCAACATCTATTTTTTCACTTTTCTCAATCATTTTCAGTAAATTATCTCTCGTTCTTAATATATGATTTTCAGTAACTTCTTTTAGCTTTTCTCCGTTTTTTTGTTTTGCGTATTCAACCATCAGTCGGTGTTCCTCATGTGCTTCTTTTAAATGATGTGATAGCACGCTAGGAGTATAGGAAGGAATCCCTTTCCAGAGTGTGTCAATAAAACCTTTAATTCTTCTCCAAGGACAACCTTCTCTTAAAATGTGATGGAATTGCGCGTTCAATTCCATATACTCTTCCATATCTTTTTCATCCTCTTTTAGCGCAATCATTTTCTCATATAGTCTTTCCAGCTCATTAATATCTTCATCATCCAAGAAAGGTAATGATTTCAAGACAGCCTGCCCTTCTAACAGCGCTCTCAATTGATAAATTTCTTCAACATCTTCTGCAGATATTGGCGTTACAATCGCTCCTCTTCTAGGCTCTATGCGGACAAGACCTTCTACTTCTAGCTGTCGCAATGCCTCCCGAATAGGCATCCTGCTTACGCCTAAATTTTTGGCCCATTCTTCTTGTGTGAGCCTTTCTCCCATTTTAAATTCGCCTTTTAAAATAAGTTCCCGCAGTTTCGTTGTAACTTTAAACTGCAACGTTGCTCTATCTTGATCTGATAACCTGAAATTTTCCATTTTACACCTCGTATTAACTCTTTTATATCTAGTATAAAATATAATAATTGTTATACAACTAATAATTCATTCTTGTATGATCCAGATTTGATTACCCTTTTATTTCCACCCCTACCATTTCTTCAATGTATTTTACTATAGCGGTATGATCTTGATTTCCGCCACCCTGCGTCGAAGCATGCTTCCATAACTGAAAAGCAGAGCTTGATATAAACATGGGGACTCGTTCCTCTTCTGCCATACTCATCGCGATCTTTAAATCCTTTACCATCAGATCAAGTGTAAATCCAACCTCAAATTTCCTTGTTAAGATTTGGTCTGGAAATTTATAATCACTTGAAAAGCTTTTTCCTGTGCTTGAATTTATTACGTCCAGCATTTTATTTGGATCCAGTCCAAGTTTTACACCGAGAGCCATTGCTTCTCCTGTTGCAGCTAAAGTCGTCGCTGAGATCATATTGTTTAAAGCCTTTATTGTATGACCAGCGCCTGCTTGACCGACATGAAAAACGTTTTGTCCAATACAATCTAGAAGCGGTTTTACTTCTTCAAAGTCATCAGCTTCTCCTCCTACCATGATAGATAGAGAGCCATTTTCCGCCTTTTTTACCCCACCGCTGACAGGAGCATCAATCATTCGAAAGCCCCTATTCTTCATGATCTCACTCAATTCCTTTGTAACTGAAGGCACAGAAGAGGTCATTTCAATTAATAGACTATCCGCCCGAAAGCCTTTCATTAATCCGGCATCACCCAGGATCGTTTCTTTGACGATGTAAACGTTCGGCAAAATTGTAATAATATATTGATATCTCTCCGCTAATTCAGCGGGGCTAGAGGTTGCTTCTGCTCCTAATGCTTTGAGTTTTTCAAGAGCATCAATACTTAGATCATATACCCCAACTTCTACTCCTTGCTCTAAAAATCTTTTTGCAATTCTTCCTCCCATATTGCCTAAACCAATTATTCCGATTCTCCGCATTTCCCTACCTCCCTTACTTAATTCCTTAATGGTACTTGCTGCTTTTGGCCATTTTTTAAGATCATTCTTAAAAACAATAGACCTGCTATTGAAGGCAGTATCGTGCATATCGTAATGACACCAGGCCAGCCGAAGATGGACCAGACAGCGCCAATTGCTGTTCCACCAATTGCAGCTCCGATATAATAACTGACTAAATATAAACTCGTGGCTCCGCTTCGATGGTGCTGTGCTTTTAACCCTACCCAGCTAGAAGCCATAGAATGGGAAATGAAAAACCCAAAACAGATTAACGACAATCCTGTTATGAGGAGCGGAGTTGAAGTTAGCAGCGTTAGTAAGCCCCCTGTTAACATCACAATCAGCCCAATAAAAATAACTTTGGTTAATCCGAATTGAGCGGAAAATCGTGCCGATCCCAAAGACCCAACCACACCAAATAAGTAGGTGAAATATAATAAAGAGATAAAATGAATAGACAAATTAAACGGGTTATTTTCCAAATAAAAAGGAATATACGTCCAGATACCCGAAAAACTAACCTGAATCATCATTCCAAAAAGAAACACAAATACCAGCATCGGATTTTTCAAGTGGACCGTCATACCAAATAAATCCTGCTTGAAAGAATGGTGACTTACAACGAAAAATCTAGATTGAGGCATTAGCTTGAAAAATACCAAGCTGATTAATAGGCTGATACTCGCAAGTGCATAAAAACCTGATTGCCAGCTAAAATGTTCCGTGAAATATCCGCCAAGGTAACGTCCTGCCATTCCTCCTAATGCATTACTTGAAATAAAAAGCGAGACAACTGACGCGCGATATTTAGCATCAATTTCTTCGTTTATATAAGCAATCGCTACTGCGGGTAGCCCAGCAAGCATAAAACCTATGAAAAACCTCCATAACAATAGCCATTCAAATGAATGGATGACAGGAATCAGAAAAAGAGGCAATACTGAAAGCAATAAGCTCCATCGCATTATGCCAGCACGACCGATACGATCAGAAAAAAAGCCGAACACTAACAACCCCATAACGAGTGAAAGTGTGGTAAGTGTTAGGGACAAACTTGAATAAACTGGTGTTATTTGAAATTCCCTTGAGAAAACAGGCAATAGCGGCTGCACAAGGTATAGATTTGCAAATAGGACAAGTGAAGCACTTGATAGAGACACGACCACTCTCCAAAAGTTTATCTCGTTGCTTTTATATGGAACCCTCTTTTTGTCCACTCCAATACCTTCCTTCAAAAGACAATGAGATCAATATAAGATTAACAGTATTGCATACTATTCGTTTTCTCTCTTATACTTAGTCGTCCCATCGATGTAAATATCCCCTCCATAAACATCATTTATAACGAAAACAGGGAAATTTTCGATCACTAATTTCCTAATAGCTTCCGTACCTAAATCGGGATAGGCGATTACTTCAGAAGATTTGATAGAACGGGAAATTAAAGCGGCTGCCCCTCCAACTGCACCAAAATAAACGGCCTTGTGATTCATGATTGCTTGTTTTACTTCGTCACTGCGATAGCCTTTTCCGATCATCCCTTTAAGCCCTTTTGCAATAAGCTTCGGGGTATAGGCATCCATTCGGCTGCTCGTTGTAGGACCTGCTGAACCTATTACTTCTCCGGGTTTTTCCGGCGTTGGTCCGACATAATAGAGAACCTGGTTTGTTAAATCGATTGGTAAAGGCATTCCCATTTCTTCCTGTTCGTACATTCGTTTGTGGGCGGCGTCCCTTGCTGTATAAACAACCCCTGATAATAAAACACGATCTCCCGCTTTTAACGAAACGATGTCTGAATGATTTAAAGGCAGGTCAATCTTTTTCTGCAAAATTTTCCCTCCCTACATCAAAATAGATGTTTGATGTCTGCTCGCGTGGCAATTAAGATTCACTGCTACTGGCAGTGCTGCAATGTGGCAGGCCTCCGCTTCGATTTTCACATCCAGAGCGGTGGTGCTTCCTCCCAAACCTTGAGGCCCAATTCCAAGCCGATTTATTTCCATCATCAGTTCCTCTTCCATGGCGGCAATTGTTTGGTCATGGTTGCGAATGCCTATTGGACGAAACAATGATTTTTTCGCTAAGTAGGCACACCTCTCAAAATTCCCGCCAATGCCAATTCCTACAACCAAAGGGGGGCAAGCATTTGGACCGGCTTTTTTAACGATATCTAGGACATACTCCTTAATCCCATCTACTCCATCTGAAGGCTTTAGCATTTTCAAGTCACTCATATTCTCTGCTCCGCCTCCTTTTGCAGTCATATGAATGACGATATGCTCTTCTTCAACAAGCTCAATGTGTACAATCGCCGGAGTGTTATTTCCTGTATTCTTGCGATCTAGTGGATGATGGATTATTGAATTTCTCAAGTAGCCCTCTCCGTAGCCCTTTGCAACACCTTCATTTATCGCCTCTACCAAGCTGCCACCAGTAATTTGACAGTTTTGACCTAATTCCACAATAAAAACGGCAGTTCCAGTATCCTGGCACATCGGAACCTGTTCTGCTTTTGCAATATCTGCGTTCTCAATCAATTGGGAAAGCACTTCTCTACCGGTTTCAGATTTTTCTGTCTTTAATGCCTGTGAAAAGGCAGTGTAAACATCCTCGCCTAAATTGTAATTTGCTTTTTTACACATTTCCTTTACTTCTTCGACGATCGTCTGATATTCAATTATTTTCATTTTTCCCCTCCTAGGTACGTTCTGCTGCGTTCACAATATAAAATGTACCAAGTGCTTTTGCGACCAAGTTGCCATTCTCACCCACTATAATACATTCCGATACTACAGTATTTTTTCCCCAGCGCAGGATGGAAGGCGTTGCGATCAGTCGGGAGCCTTGACCCTTTTCGATAAAATTAACCTTCATTTCTAATGTAAAAACCTTCTGATCCTCTGAAAGCTTTTTTAATATTGTAAAGCCGATCGCAATGTCTGCAAGTGTGTAAATGGAACCTCCTTGAGCAACGCCATATGTGTTTTCATTTTGCAGTCCAAGCTTCATTTCTGTAGTACCATCATCCAGTTGTTTTATTCCTAAAAACCGTCCGAATAAATGCATAGGTGTTTCTTCGGACGGTTTTAGAGAGGACTCCTGAAAATGAGAAAGAATATAACTTATATGATCCAGCTCGCGATTGGATAAAATTTCCAGTTTAGATTTAATCATTACCAGCCTTTCAGAACGTATATTATTCATTTCATCTCTCCTCTTAGCTTAGAAGACTACTTGAAAAATCCTTTAAAAGATCTGTCATGTCCCCTATTGATTCCAGCGCTAAAATATCCGCTGCAATTCGCTCTCTCTTCTCTTCAGGCAGGTCTCTAGCTAGATTTCGATATTTTTCAAGCAGATCTTTTGCCGAAACTGGATTCTCCGGATCACCTTTAGGAAAATCTGTTTTCAATTCCACAATATCTCCATTGGTATAATGAACCTCGATCCCAGCACCCCATTTTTCAGGGTAAGCAGCATTAATTTCAGGATCTAAAACAACACTTACTTTCTTCATTAATTGACGAGTCTCATTATTCCATAAAGAAGAATCATTGAAATCATCTAGATTTGCACTTCCTTTAATTAATGCCAATGCTGAGCAAAACTGTAAGCTGAATTTACTTGCATATTGAGTTTGCGGATCATTGTTATCAGTGATATCGATGGCAGCCTGATAAGTACGAACAATTACAGATTCAATTTCGGAAGGGTCGGTTTCCCTTTCATGTAGCATTTCAATTAATAAATCCACCGCATGGTGTGTATGACGGCATGAAGCATGAATCTTAAAAGAATTTTCTACAATTTTATATTTTTCTCCTAAGGCTTCCGTGATTTTCCCCTCATTATACTCTTCGCTCATCGCCTTAAAAAACCCTCGATTTCCCTCTAAAATTTTACTTGCACCTGTAAAACCTTTTTTCGCTAATAACACTGCCATTACTCCATTCATTGCCGCTTTACCAGGATGGAGCTGTTTGGTCATTGCACCATCTTCAATAAATTCCCATAGACCTGCAGCCTGTGTTCCTGCGTTGCCTAGTGCATATATGAATTCCTCTTCGTTTAAGTCCAGCAGTTTTGCAGCAGCGGCGGCGGCACCAAAGGTTCCACAAGTTGCTGTATTGTGCCAATAGTAATAATGAGAAGGAGATACAGCCTCTCCAATTCTGTAACAAACTTCATAGCCAATCACAACCGCTGTAATCAAATCTTCTCCGCTTAATTTTTTCCATTCTGCAACTGCAAGCGCTGCTGGAATCACTACTGTAGCCGCATGGATAATAGACGCTTTATGTATATCATCCAGCTCTACGATATGACTTGCAGCTCCATTGACCAGTGCAGCATTTAGGACAGATGATCTGCCTCCAGTTAAGAGAGTTGCTTGCTTCTCTCCCCCCATTTCATTAATCAGCTCGCTTATCATTTGAACAGGAGGCTTATTGGAGCCAGCGAATGCAGACCCAAAATAATCTAATATACAAAGCTTGGTAAACATTTTAACGTCATCCGGAATTTTTTCGAACGATAAATCCAAACTGTATTTTGCTAAAGCTCTGCTTAGTTCCATTTTCATTTCCCCTTTTTATAAATAAAGTTAAAGGTCCTTGTAGACTACAAGGACCCTCAGCCTTAAAACGATCTAGGTAATCCCAGAACGTGCTGGCTGACATAGCTGACAATCAAATTATTTGTTACAGGCGCTATAATAAATAAACGTGCTTCTCTAAACTTTCTTTCAATATGATACTCTGTTGCAAAGCCATAACCTCCATACGTATCCATTGCGGAGTTGGCCGCCTTCCATGTTGCTTCAGAAGCTAAGTATTTCGCCATATTTGCTTCAGCTCCACAGTTTTCATTTGCGTCAAACATTTGTGCAGCTTTGTCTCTCATAAGCTTTGCAGCTTCTATTTCCATGTAAGCACGTGAAATAGGGAATTGAACCCCTTGATTTTGCCCAATCGGACGATCAAAAACTACGCGCTCATTCGCGTATTGCACAGATTTATCAACGAAATACAAGCCATCACCAATGCTTTCCGAAGCAATTAATATCCTTTCTGCATTCATGCCGCTTAAAACATATCTAAAGCCTTTCCCTTCTTCTCCAATTAAGTTTTTAACAGGAATTTCGACATTTTCAAAAAACACTTCAGTCGTAGCATGATTGATCATCGTATCAATATCTCGAATCGTAATTCTATCCTTTTGATCATTCATATCTAAGATAAATAAACTCAGGCCATCCGTCTTTTTTGCTACTTTATCTTTCGGTGTTGTCCTTGCGAGCAATAGCATCAGATCTGAGTATCTGGCACGGGAAGTCCAAATTTTTTGTCCATTTACAACGTATTTATCGCCTTTTCGTTCTGCTGTTGTAATAATGCTCGTTGTATCACTTCCAGCTGTCGGCTCTGTAATACCAAATGCTTGGAGACGCAGTTCCCCACTTGCGATTTTCGGAAGATATCGATTCTTTTGATCTTCATTTCCATGTCGAAGGACCGCACCCATCGTATACATTTGAGCATGCCCGGCGCCTGCATTTCCTCCTGAACGGTTAATTTCCTCTAATATCACTCCCGCTTCTTCCATTCCCAATCCGGCTCCGCCATATTCTTCAGGGATTAAAACAGAAAGCCAGCCTTCCTCTGTCAGTGCCTTGATAAATTTTTCAGGATATTCATGCTTTTCATCAACCTCTTTCCAGTAATCTTCCGGAAATTTTTTGCATAGAGAACGTACGCTTTTCCTAATTAGTTCAACTTCTTCCTTCATCGTAACAGTCATGTTATTACCCTCCTATGAGCATTTCAATTTTTATTTCCCTTGCCAATTTGGCTTTCTTTTTTCATTAAAGGATAAAATCCCTTCTTTTCGATCTTCCGAGTTTGCACATGTATAATATTGATCTAATTCAATCGCAAGAGCAGTATGAATATCTGTTTGAAGCCCTGTATTAACAGACTTTTTTATAGCTTTAAGTGACAGAGGTGCATTTTTCGCAATGTCTTTCGCTATATCCAGCACCTTAGGAATCAATTCTTCTTTGCTATAAACCCCGTTTACCAAACCTGATTCCTCTGCTTTTTCAGAAGAAATATGGCTGCCTCTAAATAAAAATTCCTTTGCCAAGCCAACAGGTATGGTCCTAGGCAAAAGCTGTGTTCCTCCAACCCCTGGAATAATGCCGATCGTCACTTCAGGCAACCCCATTTTTGCATGCTCTGCTATATAACGAAGATCACAGCTTAATGCCATTTCCATTCCTCCGCCAAGAGCAAAACCATTTACAGCTGCAATTACAGGAAGCGGAAATTCTCTAATCAGACTGTATGCGTTTTCAAAAACGTCATGCTGGTGCTTCCACTGTTCATTCGTCATTCCTTTACGTTCTTTTAAATCAGCCCCTACACAAAAGCTTTTATCGCCAGCCGCGGTCAGCACCAACACCCGTAAGTCTTTTTTTTCTTTTAATTCTGTTAAACATTCAATTAATTCCATTGCCATTTTTGTATTTAAAGCGTTAAGTGAATCTGGTCGATTCAACTCAATCTTATAGACATAATGTGATACATACTCTTTATTCAGTGTGATCGTTTCCCACTCTTTCATCACGTTAACCTCCAGGAAATTATTCTTTTGACGACTCTATTGTGCAGATACAGAATCAGGAATTGGATATTTCCGATCGAAGGTACCTGCTTTCAGGATATAGCTCGGTGTGTCATGTTCTACAATTTTATTTAATAAAGCAGATGCCACCAATAACTCCTCCAGGCGGATTCCTGTGTCAATTCCCATGCTGTGGAGCATATGGACAACATCTTCTGTACATACATTTCCAGTTGCACCAGGGGCAAATGGACATCCCCCCAAACCTCCAAGTGCGGTATCGTAGCTGTTAATTCCAGCTTGTATGCCAGCTAAAATATTGGAAAGTCCCATCCCCCGTGTATTATGAAAATGCAGACCAAATTGCTGATTAGAATATAATGAACGTACTTCTTTCATAAGGTTATAAACTTGATATGGATTTGCCATCCCGGTTGTATCAGCCAGTGTAATCATTTCAACGTTCAAACTGCTCACTTCCTCAACCAACGATTTCACTCTGTTTGGTGAAACCTCTCCTTCAAATGGGCATCCAAATGCTGTGGCAATCGTGACATATAGCGTTATGTCCTGCTTACTGCAAAAATCTTGAATTCTCGCTAATTCTTTTAGTGAATCCTCTGTGGACTTATGAACATTTTGTAAATTGTGCGTATTGCTGGCAGAAAAAACAAAGTTTACACGCTCCACACCATAATCATGTGCTTTCTCTGTTCCTTTTAAATTCGGAACCAGCGCAACAAGATTAGCGTTTTGTTTTTCCTTAGAAAGATCGGAATATAAATCTCCACTGTTAGCCATCTGAGGAACAAGCTTTGGATGGACAAATGATCCAAATTCAATCATTGTTATATTGGCTTTTGTTAATTGGTCAAATAATGATTTTTTTTCATTCAAACTAACAATTTTCTTTTCCAGCTGTAATCCATCACGTAAAACGACCTCATTTATGAATACTTTCTTAGGCAGCTCCATTTGTCAGCCTCCTTTCAAATATACCGTATCCAATATCCTTTGTGCTAAATTATTTAATAATTTTATTAAATCTGAATATTTATGTTATATTTTTATTACTTACCATTTATCCCTAAGGAGATTAATTAATGGAGATTTTAATAATTTTTATAAATGTCATTCTTCCAATTCTTATACTTATCGGTTTCGGATCGCTTCTTCACAGTAAATTTCATCTCGATTTACATACATTAGCTAAGCTGAATATTTATTATCTAGTTCCTGGCCTTATCCTCGTTCGCCTTTATGAAGCTGAATTGGATTGGAATTTATTTATAAACGTGTTCACCTTTTTCATTATTTTAGGTGTGATTTTGTATTTTGTATCCAATATAATCAGTCGTATGTTCCGTTTCAGTAAAAGCTTGCGTATCGCTTTTTCACATAGCACCCTTTTTTATAATTCTGGAAATTATGGAGTACCTGTTAATGATTTAGTTTTCCGACAAGACCCCGCCGCCATGGCGGTTCAGGTTTTAATCCTTACATTTCAAAACCTGCTAGTATACTCTTATGGAATCATCACTCTACAGCCTATGTTCAAAAATAAATTAAAAGCATTTATTCCCTACTTTAAAATGCCTGTAACATATGCCATGATTGCAGGCATCACTTTGAATGCTTTTAATCTTTCTTTCCCGCAATTTTTATACATACCGGGCACTTACATTGCAGATGCGTTAATTGCTATGGCATTATTAACACTTGGAGCACAGGTTATACAGCTAAATTTCACTAAAAATATGCTTTCTGTTTATTTGAGCATCACTGTACGGCTTATGCTAAGTCCACTTATTGCTATTGTGATTATTTCTTTTCTGGATGTTGATTCGACAACCGCCCAAGCAATGTTTATTGCTTCAGCCGTACCAAGCTCGGTAAATAGTGCCATAATCGCTCAAGAATATAAAAATGAAACATCATTTGCTGCTCAAGCAGTGCTTGCTTCCACCATTTTCAGTGCATTGACGGTAACAGTTGTGATCTATTTATCCAATATTATCTTTGCAGCATAAAACATATTGAGATTTACACCGTCTTATTCCTTATCCATCTCGTCAAATACTTCTTTAGCCGATCTAAAGCTGTCAATTGCTGCTGGGACTCCGCAATAAATGGCAGCTTGTAAAAATACTTCTTGTATATCATCCTTACTCAGACCGTTATTAACAGCTCCTCTAACATGAAGCTTTAATTCATGCGGTCTGTTTAAAGCTGTAAGCATGGCAAGATTCAGCATACTTCTTGTTTTCTTTGGAAGTCCTTCTCTTGCCCATATTTCACCCCAGCAATACTCTGTAACTAATTCCTGCATCGGCCTATTAAAATCTGTTGCGTTTTGAATCGATTGATCTACATACTCTGCTCCCAAAACACTTCTTCTTATTTCTAAACCTTTTTCAAATTTTTCTTTATTCATATACACTCCCCAATTCTTTTTTAATTTGGATAACACCTTTTTGAATCAGCTGATTAATGACACTCTCGGAAACTCCTTTTTCTTCTAAAATCGAGATGGTATCCTCCCCGAGCAAAGGTGGAGATTTCGATATCTCTAAAGGTGACTCAGATAATCGAACCGGAAGTCTTGTTAGCTTAAGTTCAGCAATAAGAGGATGATCAATTTGCTTGAACATCATTGTGCTCTCTGTTTGCGGATTATTTATTATAGAGGAGATATTTTGAATAATTGAACTTGGAATTTCCGCAGCTTCAATTTTTTCAATCCAGTAAATAGCCCCTTTTTTAATAAGAACATTATTAATGGCCTTGTTTAGTGCATTTCTATTATTAACTCTTGAAATATTTGATTCAAATCGCGGGTCCTTAATCCATTCTTCTTTTCCTAACGCAATACTTAGTTTATGAAATTGAGTATCATTTGAAATACCGATCATAATCTCTTTATCAGCAGTTTTAAACGATCCATAAGGTGCAAAAGCTGCATGACCAGCCCCCATTCTGACTGGCTCCTTACCCGTAGCCATGTATGAAAGCGTATGATAGCCTGTCCAAAACACGCCTGTTTCATACAGTGAGGTTTCTACCTTTTGACCCTCACCGCTTTTCTCACGATGAAGCAGTGCTGAAAGAATTCCGATTGCACCCCACATAGCACTGCCTTGATCCAAGATCGATACCGGAGCTCGTGATACATCACCGTCTTCATCACCATTTATACTCATAATTCCTGTCTCAGCCTGCACAACCGCATCATATCCAGGCTTGCTGCTTTTCGGTCCAGATTGTCCATAGGCTGAAAGAGAGCAATAAATTAATTTTGGATTAATAGCTTTTAATTGCTCATACCCAAAGCCCATCTTTTCAGCCTTGCCTAATCTGAAATTTTCAACAAATATATCTGCATCTTTAATGAAACTCAAAAGAAGTTCCTTACCTTCTTCACTTTTCAGATCAATTACGATAGATCGCTTATTTCTGTTTATTTGCAGATAATAGACCCCCTCTCCCTCCCATAAGGGTCCCATTTTTCTGGAATCATCACCAATAACGGGTCTTTCAATTTTAATTACATCGGCCCCCAAATCTCCTAAGATCATGGTTAAACTTGGTCCTGAAATATTCGTAGTGATATCTATTACTGTTTTCCCTTGTAAAGGTGCTGCCATCGCATTCCCTCCATTCATATATGTTTTATATCGAGGATGCTAAATCCAATACGATAAAAATATTTCTACTTATATTATGTTGATCGCAAGTATTTAAGATGCTTGTGAAAAGTTAACGCTATAAAAGCCGCTAACTTTTCAGTTTTATAATAGCGGTTATTGTTCAGAGGCAGTGCGTGCGGCTTCAATTACGTCAGCACCAATCGCCTCTTCATATTCCTCATAAACAGGCTCCAGCGCAGAGCGGAATTCTTCAATTTGCTCCGGAGTTAATTCAATAATCTCAACCATTCCTCGTTCTTTAATTATTTCATAGGCTTCTTCATTAAGTTTTATCGCTTCTTCCCTTGCTACTCTTGTACCCTCAGCTAAACCTGCTTCAACGATTTCTCGTGTAGCATCATTCATACTTTCCCAAAATTCTGTGTTGGTAAATACCGCATAATCAACTCGAGTATGGTTCATCACTGTCATATGGCTCTGTACCTCATCAAACTTTTTGGATTCAATATTACTAAATGTATTTTCCTGCCCGTCAACTACACCTTGATCAAGAGCTGTATATAATTCTCCAAAAGGAATGGACTCAGAACCCGCTCCAAGTTCAGAATAGAGGGATTCTAAAACTTGTCCTCCCTGCGTCCGGAATTTCAACCCTTCAAAATCAGCTGGTGAATCAATGGCTCTCTTATTATTAGTAATTTGCTTCCCGCCGTTAGGCCACATGGACAAGCCAAGTACTCCATCATCTGTTAGGCTGGTTAAAATTTCTTGACCCTTTTCACCATCCCAAAAGGCGATAGCCGCTGCGTCGTCTTCAAATAAAAATGGAAGCGCAGGGACGTTAAATTGAGGGTTATTCCCTACAAATTTCGTTAAATCTGGTGCAATAAATTGTATGTTATTAGCTGCTAGGTTTTGATATTCATCCTGATCGCCAAACAATGAGCTGTTCGGATATATTTCTAATTCTATTTTCCCATCAGATTCAGCTTCTATATATTCCTTCATTGCCAATGCCCCTTGATGCTTTGGGGTGTTTTCTGCTACCACATGTGCAAACTTAAGGGTCATTTCCTCTACACCGTCTCCATCTCCAGACGATCCACCCGAAGAACTATCATCGCCACATGCTGCCAACATGATGATTACCGTTAATAGAAAAAAAGTTAATGTATATTTCTTCATCATTACTCCCCCATATCATTTTTTTGGTATAGAAATAATATTTGATTCTTTTAATTTTTCACTCCTTTCACCCAATAATTTTTTGTAAGCGTTATCATAAATCATTAAAAAAACTCTTGCATAGATGTTTCTTAGCTAATAAATACCTTAATACCAAAGAATTTACGTCAAACTTATTGGTTATTGGATACAATTTAATAACAAATTATCACATATGAAAATTGTTGTAAAGAATATTTTTAAATTTTGTGATAATTCAAAAATTATACTTGTTGTTCATTTGAAATTATATTATTATGTATTTTGTAACCTCGTATCCAAAATACAAGAGTTTAAAAGGAGGGCTTAAATTCCTATATTTCTAAAAATAGAATGGAGATTTTCTATCGTTTTTAAATAATCACTCGAAGTTATCAGAGTAATTATGCTTTAAATGTCTCCAGATCAACAAATTCATTAGATACTCAATATTGGATCCTAAATACATGTATATATTATTCAATTTTTTTAAATAATTTTGTAAGCGCTTTCTGTTATTTTCTGTAGAAATAATAAACTTGAGGACAAAGTCTGATTAAACGATCAAAAAAATTATCCTTTTAGATCATCTTTTTGATCATTGGATCCTAAATACAAAATTACAGAGGAGGAAATAATTTGATGAAAGCATTAACACTAATTGAAAATACGATATCTGGAATACTTTTTGTATTTGGAATTGGAATAAGTCTATATTCAGTGTTTACGAGGTATGTTTTAGGACAATCTCAAAGCTGGGCAACAGAAATTTATACCATGATGCTTGTATGGGCAATTTTTATTGGATTCTCCACTGCCCTGCGAGAAAACAAACATATATCAATTGACATTCTATACGATAAAGCAGGTCCTGCCCTTAAAAAGTTTTGTCAGATGATAACTCTATTAGTTGGTATCGGCTTTAGTCTATTCATTGCTTGGACCGGTATGGAGATGGTTCTAACAGCATATGACCAAGGAATAAAAACCATTGATGTCGGCGTTCCTGTATGGATAAATTACTTAATTATGCCCATTACTGGTGTGTTACTATTTATTCGTTTTTGTGAAAAAGCATATCGATTTTTTATTAAAAAAGAAACAGAGATAAGTGAGGTGGATTATTAATGGCAGCAATTGTCGTAATTACGTTATTATTTGTGTTTGCTTTTCTTAGAGTTCCTATCGCAATTAGTTTAGGTGTTTCAAGTATTATAGGGCTTTGGATGGTCGATTTCTCCCTTAATACCGTAATTCAAAAAATGTTTACAGGAGTAAATAGCACAACACTGATGGCGATTCCCGGATTTGTGTTTGCAGGCTTAATTATGGCAAAAGGAGGAATATCAAAGTACTTAATAGATTGTATTCGCGTATGGATTGGACATACAAAAGGAGGATTATCGATTGTTACAGTCGTCACCTGTATGATATTTGCTGCTATCTCAGGATCGAGTCCTGCTACTGCAGCAGCGATAGGAGCCATTATGATCCCCATGATGGTTAAGGCTGGCTATGATAAGAAATATACAATGGGATTAGTAGCTTCAGCTGGTACATTAGGAATTTTGATTCCACCTTCCATACCCCTTATTCTATATGGGTCCGTTGCGGAGCAGTCGACCGGCAGGCTATTTTCAGCAGGGATTTTACCTGGCATATTGTTAGGTTTTGCCCTGATGGTTTATGCCGTGATTGTAGCTTATAGAAAAGGATATGGCGGTTTAGAAAAAATACCTCTTCAAGATCGATGGAGACCAACCTTAAAAGCTGTTTGGGGCCTGATTATGCCTATTTTAATTTTAGGGAGCATCTATTCAGGTATTGTTACACCAACAGAAGCTTCATTTCTAGCTGCCCTATATGCCATCATAGTTTCTATTTTTATCTACAAAGAATTATCGTTTAGTAATTTCAGCGAAATTCTAAAAGAATCAATTAACACTACTTCTATGATCTTTTTAATCATTGCTGCAGCTCTTGTTTTTGGTATGTTTTTAACTACCGAACAAGTGCCTCAAGACTTTGCTGCATGGGTAAGTGACAGCGGGTTTAATAAATGGATGTTTTTACTCGTTGTAAGTCTGCTGTTTTTTGTACTAGGGATGTTCTTGGAGCCGACTGCGATCATTTTAATTACACTTCCAATCTTCCTGCCGATTATTTCAGCATTGGAAATCGACGTCATTCATTTTGCTATTATTATGGTCGTCAATATGGAAATCGGAATGATTACCCCTCCTGTAGGATTAAATCTATTTGTGGTCAGCGGGATAAGTGAGGAAAAAGTGGAAAAGGTCATAAGGGGCGTAGTACCATTTTTCGCTATCTTTATAATCGTTCTTATCCTGATCATTATTTTCCCGCAAATTTCTCTATTCCTAACTTAATTGCGTGGCTCTGTAAAACTTGTTTGTTGATTTCCGCTGCCCGCGTTCGCTTTCCGCGGGCGGTCCGACGCTCCACGGCGCTATGCGGAGGGCACTGAAAAAGTAAGGTTTTCAAAAATAGCGAAAAATTAATCTCCACTTTATCTCTCTTTTTTCATAATATTGTAGTGGTTATGTCCCACAATCAATCGTAAAATCACTGTTATTTGGGGAATTGATTTTACGAGTTTGAAAATGAGCGACTTTTTCAGCAGCCTAGCTATGCGCCTGTGGGGGTCTCCCTTTGATTCACATTCCCTCAGGAGTTCACATATCCGCTCCAATCAACATCGCGCAAAAATCAACATCATCTTTAATATAACTAATAGTTTAAAGGATGTGGGTAAACTATGATTAAGTCGTATTTATTTGTACCTGGGAATCGGCCAGATCGAATACAAAAGGCAATTAATGGTGAGGCTGAGGCTATAATCATCGATCTTGAAGATGCCATTCCCTCAAGCGAAAAAGAAAGAATTCGGGAAGTGGTTAGAAATGTTCTGACTACTTGCACTAACCCCTTATCTAAAAAAATATTTGTCAGAATAAACGATGTTACTACTGATTATTATGATGAAGATGTTTTAATGGTTGCATCTTTCCCACAGGTTGGCGTGATGCTTGCCAAAAGCGAATCAGCCAAGGATATTCAGAATCTAGTAAATGAGCTTTCAGATGATCAACAAATTATTCCACTTATCGAAAGTGCAAAAGGTGTTTTAATATCATTTGATATTGCTTCAGCCAGCAGCTGTGTCTCACGGTTAGCTTTTGGTGCTTTAGATTATTGTCTAGACTTAGACATAACGGTTACTGTACATGGTCAAGAATTAATTTATCCAAGATCCCTCCTAGCTGTTGCATCAAAAGCAGCAGGGATTGCACCTCCAATTGATACAGTATATGTAGACATTACGAATGAGGATGGATTAATACAGGAGACTCATCGTGCGAAAGACCTTGGCATGACTGCGAAACTATGCATTCATCCCAATCAAGTAAAACAAGTAAATGCGATTTTTTCCCCTTCTCTTGAGGAAATAAAATGGTGCGAGAAAATTGTTGAGGCATATGAAAAGGCCGAAAAAAACGGGTTATCTGCCATACAGTTGAATAATAAAATGGTGGACTTTCCCGTTTATAAAAAAGCGATTTCAATACTAGAAAGAGCAGTTTATTAAAAATCACAATAAGAATGCCCCGTCTTTTTCAATTTAGTAGGTGGGGCTTTATCTAAACTACTTTGATGATATTAAGTAGCGAATATAAAAATCCTCTGTAAAGTTTTACTTATGGAGTGTATGGTTAGATACAATATGTGTTCGAACGACTGCCTTAAGAGTCTCTACCCTCATTTTCCCCAAAAAATAGTTTATTAATCCACTCAATACTTTAGCTGAATCTCCCTTATTTCAATAATCATCTGAAAGAGCATACATAATCTTTCTATTAATGAGGTATAATTCATTTTATTTCTGTCCATGACAAGCCAATAATTTCTCCAGTTTTCAAAATTTAATCCCTAGTTTTAGAAATTGCCCTATAATATTAATTTAATCAGTGTATTCTTCACGAACACTCCCCTCTCTGCTATGTTCATTCACTTCCTTGAAAGATTAATTTGTTTTCTTAGCTCGAGCGTAATCACTCATTATTTTGCCATTCTATAATTGTTTTATCAGTTGGTAAGAAATAAGAAGTTATTCCTAAAACGGGTAGTAACGAAATAGCGATCATAATGGTTGTTAGTCCAAATTGATCAATTAAAGCTCCAATTGCCACTGCACCAATCGCTCCCATTCCAAAAGCAAATCCAATTGTCAGACCGGATACAGTCCCAATCCTGCCTGGGAACAGCTCTTGTGCGTAAACTACTGTAACAGAAAAACTGGATAATAGAATTAGCCCAATAAGTGCAAGTAAGAAATAGGCCGTAACAGGACCTGCAAATGGGAGAGCAAAAGTAAGCGGTATAGAAGCCATGATAGAGGTGATGATCACGGTGCGTTTTCCAAATCGATCAGCCAATGGACCGCCTAAAAATGTTCCAACAGCCCCCATCACTAAAAATAAAAATACATACCCTTGTGAAGCTTGAATGCTTACCCCATACTTCTCAATCACATAAAAAGCATAAAAACTTGCAATGGACGTTCCGTACCAGGATCGTGCAAAGATAATAAAAAGAATGATGGAAGCAGCAAAGTTCGCTGCTTTTTTATTGGCAAGGCTTCTGGCTGTTGTGCTTATTTTTCCCGTTTTTTCCGGCAGCGAAGGAAGCTTCACTTTATACCATTTAGCAATATAAATAAGCAGAATGACAGCTAATGCCGCTACTAAAGTAAAATAGACGATGCCTGGTTGACCTAACGGCACTAACACAAGTGCCGTAATCAAAGGAGCAAGGGCCTGTCCAGAATTCCCTCCTACTTGATAAATCGATTGTGCAAGTCCCCTTCGTGATCCGGCAGCCATATAAGCTACTCTTGAACCTTCAGGATGAAAAACAGCAGACCCTACCCCAATAAAAAAAACGAAAAATAACACCATTTTAAAGGATGGTGAAAAAGCCAAACCAAGAATTCCAAGCATGCTGATGGATAATCCGATTGGAAGTGCATATGGTACAGGTTTCTTATCCGTATAAGCTCCAATAATTGGCTGCAAAACGGAAGAAACAATATTAAGTGTAAACGCGATGAAACCGAGCTGAGTATACGTCAGACTCATCGACTTTTCCAAGATTGGAAACATCGCAGGGATGACTGATTGAAGCGAATCGTTTAATAAATGGCATAACCCAATTATAAATAAAACATGGTATGTAGTCTTTTGTTGTTGCTGAAATGATGATTTTTCTAATGCTGCAGTGTTTGAGGTCATGTAATCTAGCCTTTCTCGTATGATGGTGAGAATAATTTTCCATTAGGTAAATAATAACACTTACTCTCTATAAATCTATATCGTTTTTGAATTCAAGGATAAAAACTTCTATTTAAGAATAAAAAAGAGACCTACCTGCAAGGGGTAAGCCTCTTCAATAATACTGTTAAGCGAGCTTTTTATTATCATAGCGCTTTTCAATGCGTTCTTCTATTTTTTCCAATGCTTCTTTATTGTTAAGAATTTCTTTTTTATTTTCATTGACTAGCTCTTGAAACGATTTTGCATATTTCTTACCCACTTTACTCCTCCTAATCTATTTATGTTTATGTCAAACAAATTCAAAAGTTAAATGTCTGAAAAAACTTTATATTCATAATTATACATCAATAACATCTCGCTGATTAATGAAAATGTGACGATTATATGTATATACGTGTTCATTGATTATATGAATTATATTTTTTTAGCTTTGATAAACGTGTCTGTTGATTGCAGCACACAGGCGCTCCAATCAACGATGTGAAAAAATCAACAATAGTCTTTATCATTCTCTTTTGTATAAAACAATAGGGCTGCCCTATTAATCGACTTTTCCATCGACTTAAAGACAGCCCGTTTTTATACTTATTTTGATTTTTAAAAATTTTATTTACTAATTTAGTTATTTCACTCGCCCTTCAGTTATTTAGTACTGAGCTGATAAAGTTTTCTTCTCATACGGCAAATATATGATGAACTATTTTCCTTTCCATTCTTCAGCCAATATTCCATAAACTACATGGTCAACATAATGATCATATAGCCATTCCGATTGTCTAATAACCCCTTCCTTTACGTAACCCAGTCTCTCAGGAATTCCTCTGCTTTTCTTATTTTCTATCGCGGCTCTAATTTCAATTTTGTTCAAGTTTAAGTCATTAAAAGCATAATCAGTCAAAGCTCTGGCTGTCTTTGTCATAATGCCGTTTCCTTGGTGGCCTTTTCCAAGCCAGTAGCCAATATACGCGATTCTATTCTCCCAATCGATTGAGTTATAACCTGCAACACCGACGATCTGCTCCTTAAAAATAATAACGGTATTCATACTTTTATTCTCAGCAAAACCGTTTAAACATATTTTTATAAATTCTTTTGTATCTTCAAGTTTTGTCGTTTTATCCAGCCAAGGGAGCCAAGCTCTCAGGTGGTCTCTTGAATTATTTGTTAAATCAAAAACCCTTTCGTCATCACTTAATTCGATCAATTTTAACGATACATCCTCATCAATTTTATGTATAAACATAATTATCCTCCTAACTGGAAAATGATTCTTCTTATGATTAATCCCCACTTTGTTGAGCTGTTGGGATCGACTTAATTTTCACTATCACAATAGCAGTTCTTAATTTTCATTCATATTAATTCGAAGAATGATCCGAACTGTCGTGCCTCTATTTGGCTTGCTTTTTACATTGATTGATCCTTTGTTCAGCTGAACCAATTGTTTCGTTATGGCCATGCCAAGACCTGTTCCGCTTCCGGAATTGTTTGTATTGGTGCCACGGTAGTAACGTTGGAATAGCTTACTGAGTGTTTCGTTACCCATGCCTTTTCCATCGTCTGCAATGGTGATGATCATTAGTTGTTTCTCGATAGGTGAAATAGATACCGTAATTCTCATGCCGGCAGGATCATATTTGATAGCATTGGCGATCAGATTATCCATCATCCTTTGAAACCATTTGGGGTCGATTGATGCAGCAGCTGACCCATTGTATGGATTGAAGATAAACTCCTTATCACTATTGGCAGGATCATTAATGAAATGAATGACTGTGCGACGTATAAATTCGTTAATGTCCGCTTGTTCTTTTGCAATCGGTAAAGCTTGATTTTTCAATCAATACGTTAAGGTTAAGTCTTCAAGTAGTTCTATCATGTACATTGATTTTTTGAATGATGATTTCAGCAAACTCTCTTGTCTCTTCTTGCGTCCACGAATAGTTTTCAGCTTCAATCATTTGACCATAACCTGATATGGAAGCGAGCGGAGCTTTTAAGTCATGGGAAAGACCACTTATCCATCCTTCCCTTGTTTGATTCATTTTCGAGCGTTGTTTATCGTTTTGATGTAAGGTCTCAGTTAATTGTGTAAGGGTTGTAATCATATCTCTATACAAACGGTACATCCTTTTCAATTTTCTTTCCTATTCAACATCACGGGACGATTATGGAGGCCAAGCGGCTGTTCACATAACACGCTTCCAATATTTTGAATCCATTTCATTATCGTAATGAGCGGAGAACCGAATTTACGTGCATACCAGATGGTGCCAATTATCAATAACAGAAATACTGATAATTACATGATCAAAATACTATTACTGATCGTTTTAAACAAGCTTTCTTTTTGATTTGAGGTTGAACCCAAATCATGTGTCCCCAAGATTAAGGTTTGTTCAGACTGTTGGTCAAAGTCCGGTGTCTTGTATGCCCTAATGACATCCCCCTTTGTTGTCATAATAAGAAGCCATCCGTAATAAAAAAAAGTCTGCTTTAGATAAAGCCTGGTTAACTTCATCATCCATAGCAGAATAGCCAATCATTGCGAGAAAGGAAAACAAAATAATCAACATGATTCACTAGTGTTGCTCTAATTAAATTTAACTATCGTAATTAATCAAAATATTCAATTTCATTACTTTGTGCAAAGAAAAGGTCCTTTATAATGGATAAGTCAGGTGGCAACCCGTCCAAATCCACTAAAAAAGGACTCAAACATGGACAAGATTACACGAAAAACTTCATTTGGACAATGGTTTTCACCAATAAATCTTCCACTTGTTGAAGAAACCAAAAAACGTTGAAATTAGATGTCTATACGAAAAAATTAACGACAGAGACATTCTTAAAATTACTGCTTTTTGCGCAGCTGCAATAAATAAAAAGTCTGGATGAACTGAGCAATTGTCTTTTCGATGACCAATAAAAGGGAGATCAAAAAAATGCTGCCCATAGTCAATGATATTCTGACTAATAGGACAGCACCCATTTTTGTTATCTTTTTAAAAAATCAGCTACCTGGTTGACAAACGGTTGAGTTTTTTCAATTTGTGTCCAGTGGCCGCATTCGGAAAAGACGTGCAATTCAGCTTTCGGAATGATTTGAGATAATCTCCAGCTTGTTTTTTCCAATGGGATTATCCGATCTTCGCGCCCATGAATTAATAAAACTGGAACCGTTATTTCTCTCAATTGTTCCTCTGTTAAAGCCAATTCATCTACTTGCCTTTGTCTTGGTGCCGGGAACATGGCTTTAAACGCTGCTTTAGACTCTTTCTGAATGCTCGCTTCATAGCGTAATTTAACCAAATCATCATTTCTTGCGGCGCTTTGGTCATATGAGAAAATGGAAATGAGTTCTCTCATGTTTTCAATGCTGGGCTCATACCCCCAAACAGCATCAAGTTCCTCTGAAATTGGAAATTCAATTCCTACACTGCCCATTAGGATTAATTTTTTGACTAAATCTGGACGGCGATTAGCGATATGAAGGGCTAACGCTCCACCCATGGAATTTCCGATGATTGATATTTTTTCAAGGTTCATCGTTTCAATAAAGGAAATCATATGGTTAACCCAGATATCTACGGAATAATCATTATTTTTAGGTCTCTCTGTAGAGCCAAACCCCACAACATCAGGTGCGTATAGTTTATACTCTTCTGACAAAATTGGAAACACTAATCGCCAATTTGCCCAGGCAGATACTCCAGGACCTGAACCATGAATGAGCAGAATCGGCTCTCCTTCTCCGCTTTCATGGTAATGAGTTTGGATTCCTCCAGCATTAATATATTTTCCTTTTTCAGACATATCTAACTTCCTCTCTTTTTAGGGATCTTGGTAAAAATCTTTTCTTTACTGCTTATTCTTTACAGTTAAATCTATGATTTCACACGAGAATTTTCAGAAAGCCACATAACAAGATCACGTTGATTATCTTCAGAAATTTCATGACCTGAAGGGTACGTTGTATAAATTACGGAAGCTGCCATCTCTATCAGGTAATCATAATTTTCTTGGCCGATTTGCGGAGGGAAGATTTCATCATACTGACCGTCAGATAGGAAAATCGACATATGGTTGATTGGCTTTACCGAGAATTCTTCTTTTACGAATGAAGGGATGTATCCGTTCATGGCTACGATCCCTTTAATTCCCTGCCCTAACACCAATGCCAAAGACAAGCTCAAAATCGCTCCCTGACTAAAGCCTAGTAAGTACCTTTGCTCAAGGTCAATGGGATACTTTTTGGACATGTCCTCAATAAAGGATTGCAGCATGCTCATGCTTTTATCAAACAGTTCCCGGTCTGGATTCCCATACCCTTTTAAATAGTAATAGGCATAGCCCTTTTCATGGGCTAGATGCCCTCGTACACCAATAAGAATAAATTCATTTTTTAATTCTTTTACCAGATCTAAAATGTCATGCTCATTATAGCCAATGCCATGCAACGCAAAGATGACTGGATATTTTTTTTCAGATTCCAGTGTCTCTGGTGTATGGATTGTATATGAAAAGGTTGTTTCCATCCGTTACACACCCTTTATTAATCTGTTATTTTTATGCTTACTTGACCTAATTGGTCAAATTTCGCTACGACCTCATCGCCATTTTCTAACAGAATCGCTTCAGTAATTCCGCCTGTAAGAATGATTTGACCTGCTTTTAACTTGCTGCCTTCTCTATGAAGCATATTTGCAAGCATAGCGACCGAATGAGCCGGGTGTCCTAATACAGCCCCTCCAGCCCCAAGAGCTCTGATCTCTCCATTTATGGATAAGGTTGTTCCAACTAAATCAAGCTCCAGCTCCTCAGGTCTTCTTAACTGGTTTCCAAACACAACTCTTGCGGAGGACGTATTATCGGCAATGACGTCAGGAAGTGTGAACTGAAAATTTTCATAACGGCTATCAATAATTTCAAGTGCAGGAAGGACATATTTTGTAGCCGCTAATACTTGGACTCCTGAGATGGCCGGTCCAGCAAGATCTTTATCTAATACAAAAGCGATTTCTGCTTCAACTTTTGGATGGATAAGCTCTGATAAAGAAAGGGAACTTCCTTCCTGTACTACCATATTGTCAAAAATGTAACCGTAAATCGGTTCTTCCACATTCATTTGCTTCATTTTTGCTCTGCTTGTTAACCCCATCTTTGGTCCAACAACGGAAAGGCCCTGTTGGATCTTCAAATTGATTAATTCTTTTTGAATGAGATACGCTTCATCTACTGTTAACTCGGGTATCTTATCAGCTGTAATACGAAGCACTTCTTTCTTCTCAATCTCCGCATCCAGCAAAAGCTTTGCAATCTCTTTAAATTTTTGGCTACTCAATGCTCTGTCCTCCATTCACTTTTTTACACTTATTGGATTCTCGGCGATCTGTGCCGCAACATCCAGAATCATATCTTCTTGCCCGCCAATCACTTTACGTTTCCCGAGTTCAATTAAGATGTCGCGAGAATCAACGTTAAAGCGTTCCGCTGCCCTTTGTGAATGTAGCAAAAAGCTTGAATAAACCCCGGCATATCCCAATACAAGGCTATTTCTTGTAATTTCTTGCGGCGTTTTTAAGATAGGAGCAACGATTGTTTCTGCCAAATCCATCATTTTATATAAATCGATTCCACTCTTCAGCCCCAATCGTTCCAACACTGCAACCAATACCTCAGTTTGTGTATTGCCGGCACCTGCACCGAGACAGCGGACACTTCCATCTATTTTAGTCGCACCTGCTTCAATAGCTGCTAGAGAATTGGCCATAGCCAGTGATAAATTGTTGTGGCCATGGAACCCAATATTTACGTCCAATGCTTGACGCAGTGCTTCAATCCGTTCACGCACCTCGTGAGGAAGAAAAGCACCTGCTGAATCAACTACATAAACCGTATCCGCTCCATATTTCTCCATTAGCTTCGCTTGTTCCACCAGTTTTTTTGTCGGAACCATATGAGACATCATTAAAAAGCCAACTGTTTCCATGCCAAGCTCTTTTGCAAGATTAATATGTTGTGGGGCAACGTCTGCCTCTGTTACATGTGTAGCGATTCTCGCCATTTTTGCGCCGATCGATGCAGCTTGCCTCAGTTCTTTCATCGTCCCGATTCCCGGTAAAAGCAGCACCGCAATTTTGGCTTTCTTACAGACAGAGACAGCTGCCTCGATTAGTTCCATTTCGTCTGTAAGTGATACTCCGTATTGCTGAGAGGAACCGCCAAGGCCATCGCCGTGAGCTACTTCAATATATGGAACATTAGCCTCGTCAAGTGCTTTCGCAACGGCTGTAACTTGTTCAATTGTGTATTGATGCCCAATCGCATGGCTGCCGTCACGCAATGCAACTTCTGTAATCACAATATCTCTATTAATTGTCATTGTTTTCTATCCACTCCTTCCCTGGCTAAATATCTATCCATCTATTGATGTACTATTAATTGATTACGTGCAAGTTCTTCTGCAACTTTAACTGCTGCAGCTGTCATAATATCAAGATTGCCAGAGTATTTAGGAAGATAATCTCCCGCACCTTCCACCTCTAAGAATACAGTTACCCGATTCCCTTCAAAGATCGGCTGTGTTCTCAAACGGTAGCCCGGAACGTACGATTGTACAGACTTTGCCATCTCTTCGATCGATTTTGTTATTTTTTCTTCGTCCATCGTTCCGTCTTCAACGACTGCATAAACTGTATCCCTCATTAGGATTGGCGGTTCTGCCGGATTTAAAATGATAATGGCTTTTCCTTTTTTTGCACCGCCAATTTCTTCGATCCCGCGTGACGTTGTTTGTGTAAATTCATCAATGTTAGCTCTTGTACCCGGACCTGCACTTTTACTGGAGATGGTCGCAACAATTTCAGCATAGTTAACCGGACTAACTCGATTTACTGCGTGAACCATTGGGATTGTCGCCTGACCTCCACAAGTAATTAAATTTATGTTAGGAGCATCAAGGTTTTCCCCTAAATTTACAGGCGGAATGACAAAAGGACCGACCGCTGCAGGAGTTAAATCGAGCACTTTTTTTCCTGCTTCTTTCAGCAGTCTGGCATGACGAATATGTGCTTTCGCAGATGTGGCATCAAAGACAATATCGGCCAAGTCGGGCTTTGCAAGAAACCCTTTAATCCCAGTATCGATCACTTCATACCCCTGCTCTTTTGCACGCTGCAGTCCATCAGACTCCGGATCAATTCCAATCATTGCAGTTAATTCCAACACGTCGGAACGCGCAAGTTTCATCATTAAATCGGTTCCAATATTACCTGAGCCAATAATGGCTACCTTTACTTTAGGCATAAACTCACTCCTCTCCAGCTCCTTATTTCATTTGTCAAAACGGACACTTACTTCACCAAGGTGAGCAAATTTTGCTTGAAAATAATCTCCCGGCTCGGCATTTACAGCTGCAGAAAGTGCACCTGATAAAATGACTTCGCCTGCATTCAACGTGATGCCGTATTCTGATAGCTTATTTGCCAGCCATGCTACACAATTAGCTGGATGCCCCAATGCTGCAGCACCTACCCCAGTATTTACAAGCTCACCATTCTTGAAAAAAACCATCCCTATTTGCCCCAAATCAAGCTGATCAATAGATCTTGGTCTTCCACCCAGTACATAAAGTCCAGATGACGCATTATCTGCAATGGTGTCTTGCAATTGGATCTTCCAATCGGAGATTCGGCTGTCGACAATTTCCAATGCAGGAACGACATAATTTGTCGCAAGCAAAACATCAGTAGCTGTTACGTTCGGCCCTTTTAGCTCATTTTTCAGCACAAAGACAATTTCAGCCTCCACCTTAGGTTGAAGAACCTTTTTTTTATCAATTTGTCCACCGTTTTCGATCATCATATCATCGAGTAAATGACCGTAATCCGGTTGATCCACACCGAGAAGTTTTTGCATCGCCAGAGATGTTAATCCAATCTTTTTCCCGACGATTTGCTTTCCTGCCTCTACTTCTCGCTGTATCATCAAAAGCTGGACTTCATAGGCCTGCTGGATGGACAGCTCTGGTTCTAATTCAGTCAACGGAGTAACACCCTGACGTTCCTTATAGGCGTTAGTCAGATGGTCAGCCAACATTTTTGTGCTTTTTTTCAGTTCATTCGCCAAATGAACCCCTCCTATTCTCTGTCTCACTAAAAGGATTGATGACCATGCTGACCTTTATAGAAGGCCCTCATGGTCACAATCTGTCCAAGCAGCGTTTGAGTTTTTTTGAAAATTCATTACGGTCCATAGGTGCTAACAAGCATAAACATTAACCAATTGGTGCTGTTTTTTTGTCTCCGATAATCGGAGTGCCATATTGGAAAAATTCTTGCGGCAGCTGGGAGCCATACCAGATAATCGCTTTTTCAAGATCTTCTTCTCTCCAAGTGATCGGCTTCCAATCTGGATCAAAAATGAGGTAGCCTGCATCTCCAAATAATTCAACTCGGTTGCCTCCCGGTTCAATCACATAGAGGAAATATGCCTGGGTCACGCCGTGCTTACCAGGTCCCGCTTCAATCTTAATACCGTTTTCAACAAATAGATCAGAAATATCCATAAGATGCTGTGGGTACCCATACCAATAACAAATATGGTGCATACGGCCCATCCCTCCAAGCGGGTCGCCCATCATGGCAATATCATGTACTAGCGGACTTACACTCATCCAAGCTGCTACATCATTACCATCCTTTAATTGAATATGTTCACGCAAATTAAATCCTAGTGTATTTAACATAAAATCAACGTTTGGCTTCATTTCGCTATTCATCAAATTGACATGGTCTAACCTGCGAACAGGAACACCCCGAGTAGGTTTCTTTTGCGGTCGATTCAATAATGGCGTTCTTAACTCTGGCGGTGCTTTATAATAATCCACTTCCCAAAGCAGTTCCATATTATGTCCATCAGGAGTCGTGAATTGGTAAGCAGCCCCTTGTCCCACTTCCCCTTCAAACCAGCCTTTGCCAAGACCTGTTTCTTTAATCGCACTTACTCGACGCTCCAACGCCTGCTGGGAAGTTGCACGCCATGCAACATGTCCCAATCCAGCTTCCTTTGCTTCTGTAATTTTCAGCGTATGATGATAAAAGTCCTCATAGGCTCTAAGATAAACAGATTGTCCTTCTCTATGAGATTCTTCCATTCCTAATAGCTCTTTAAAAAACCATAATGTCTCGTCCGGTTTCGGGCTGTACATTTCCACGTGTGCAAGCTGGGCAACATCAAAAATTGGCTCTTTTCTCATTTTAAATTCCTCCAATTATTTAATAGATTTATTTAATAAATTTACTTGCATGTCATGTGCTGGAAACATCTTACCAAACTGCATGTCCTTCAAAACCAAACAGGGTGCTTCCATAGGCTGCCATTGCATCTTCATAAAGGTGATTAGGATGGGCAGCGAGCGCTAACAAATCCCTTGTGAATAATTCAACTGGGTCCCCCTTAAAAATCGCAGTCCCACCAAGCGTCAGCATCGTTTTAACAGCGATGTCTACTGCCGATTTCGCAACATGTCCCCGAAGAGCAAATAGACGCTCTCGTTCCTCTTCACCACTGACTGTTGTCCCTTCAATCTGCCAGGAATCAAGCTGTTCAATGTATTGGTCGACCAGCCCTTCCAACGTATTTAATTTTATCTTTAACTCAGCTAATACACGCTGGCTGCTTGCAGATTCCTTTTCATTAGCCCCACCCTTAAAGACACGGTGACGTTTTTCTGTCCGTTCCTTGAATAAAGAAATCAGTCGTTCAGCCCCGCCTATTGCAACAAGAGGAAACCCGAACAGGAACAAGGACATAAAAGGTCTGCGGTAAGCTGAGTCATTTTCGTCATATTCTCCTCCTGGAGGCAATCCTTTTCCCAATACCCGTGCAGCAGGAAAAATTCGATGTAAAGGTACATAGGCATTTTCTACAGACACCCCGTTGCTTCCAGTCCCCCGAAGCCCTACCGTATCCCAGTTTTTCACGACCTTTAAGTCAGATTTAGGTAAAGCTAAAAGACAGTATTCGGGTTCTGTGCTGTCAGGAAGCTTCATCACAGCTCCTAGCCCAATCCACTCACTCCAGAGGACCCCGCTGCAAAAATTCCAATTGCCAGAAAGGCGATACCCTTCTCCATCTTTATCTGCCTCTACTTTTCCTAGCGGTGCAACAACGTCTGCAAGCATGCCGCCCTGTCCGAAAATTTCATCCCTTCCCTTTGGAGGAAGATAGGCTGCCCACGTCTCATGAATCGAAAAAAAGTAGGTAAGCCATCCTGCGGCAATGCTGTGGCGGGAAACCGTTCGGATTATGTTTGCGTATGTTTTCAAATCAATGGCTGATCCGCCATATTTCTTTGGCCGCATCAATTTATGGAACCCTGCCTCCTCAATTGCTTTTGCGATCTTATCGGAAAATTGGGCATTCTTATCTGCTTCCCTCGCTTCACTTTCTGCTAATTTCCCAATTGCCTCTGCCTTCGCAAGCAAATCTGCGATGTTTAACTTTTCGTTGTTTTCAAGATGAAGTTCGTTCATTGCCATTTGTATAACCTCCTTTAATTAAACGCCCTACTAATTAAAGCGCTTACATTTTAAAATGCATGAAAAGAATTCCTATTTACAGCTATCGATTTTAGTTCCTATTATTAGATTAATATTTTTAATTTATTTAATATAGAAACAAACAAACTGGATATTTCTATATTTCATTAAAATTTTAGTATATATTATACTAATTTGTTAAAAAGATGTTGAAAATTCACGCAGACGATTTTTATTTACAGGATTCTTATTCTCACATTCATCAATCCGATTCAGCCATTTGATTTTCAATAGGGTATTATTATCTTTTGGTTTAAAACCTTCCAGCTCTATTTCATTTACAACGACCCCATTGTCCAGTAGTTGAACGCTAGAAGTTCCTGCAAAGATTTGATGTAAAAAGAATACTTCAATAGAATACCAGCCTATGCTTGGCAGTGTATAACCTGGCTTGGTCGTTAAATAAGCCCGTACCTTTCCTTTCTCCTGAATGATGGTGTCAATTAAGATTTCACCCTGCGTTTCGTAAAAATCCCCTAGATAATCAGGAATTTTTTCCACTTCCCCTTTACCCAAAGTCTCTCTTATCAGTGTTGAACTTATTTTTTGATCCCCACATGTGACCTTCTGGACCTTCGTCACTTGAAATCGGCCGTTTCCGTCAAGTCCAATTGTGTCCATATTTCCCTCACCTTTATTGCCATAAGTAAAATCAAAACCTGCTACAACATGAACCGCATTCAGTCCAATCACATAGTGTTCGATGAAACTCTTAGGCGGGAGAGCCGCTAATTCCCGATTAAATTCAATTACATATAGCTTATCGATCCCAAGTCCAGCCAGTGTCTCTTCTTTGTCAGACATAGGAGTAATATAGCGAAATGGTTTTTCCACATGGTTAAGTATTTCTTTAGGATGGGGGAAAAATGTGATGGCCGCTAACTCTACATTTTTTTCCTCGGCGATTTTCTTGGCAGTATGAATCACACACTGATGACCAATATGGACACCATCAAAAAAACCAAGAACCATTACACAAGGCTCTATATCTAAAAAAACTTGGTTTTGATTATGTGTAAGGTATACGGTCTCCAAAGCAGAAAACTCCTTTGCAACAAATTATTATCTAAGTCAATTTTTCTTCTAAAACATGCAAATGACGATAGGCCCCTTTAAAATACAATAAAGCGTCTCCTTCATTACTAATCATTTCTGTTACTTCTCCGAAAAATAATGTGTGGTCGCCAGCTTCATACTTAGAGACGACATTGCAAGTTAGATTCACGAGTGCCCCTTCAATAATAGGCATTCCATTCAAGCGGGCAAACTCATACTGTCTTCCGTCTTTTATTTGGCCAGCGAACAACATGGATATTTCTTGTTGATCCTGTGCTAAAAAACTGACTGCAAATTTTTTTGCCTGTTTAATGTAGTTGAGCATTTTGGCATTGTTGCCGATTGAAATGGCTACTAGCTTTGGATGCAAGGAAACGGACATAAACGCATTAGCCGTCATTCCATGCTGCATTCCTTCTGCCTCCGTTGTAATAACGGTTATACCTGTTGCAAAATTGCCCATAGCATTGCGAAATAAACGATCATCCATTATCATTTCAACTCCTTCCCCTTTTTAATAATTTCTTTCATTTGTGCTATACTTGATCACCTTTATTTGTTATGATCCCTCCCCTAAATTCTTTATAGTTAAATCATAAAGGTTATTCTTTTCTGAATATACAGATTATTATGTCTTTAAATTACAAGATTTTCTCCTCTGATTCACATGATTCGTACGAAATCATTTATAAGGAAAAATCCCTATAAAAAAACAGCTGACGATTAAATCAGCTGGTTGACATCTTTCATTTATTGACAAAATCTGATTCGATTTCAATTTCAATATCAAGCTCTCCCCTCATAATAAGAGATTGAAGGGCTAAAAACAGCTGAAAAGACACGTTTGGCCGGTTTATGTCTGATTTCAATATTTCATTTAATCTCTGCAGCCGATATCGAAGCCCGCTAATGGAAAAATTCATATTCCTGGCTGTTTTATGGACATTACATCCATTATTTAAATAGTGGTAAAGCGTCTTTGTTAATTCCATGTTTTTATCATTTTCAATCAATGTACCGATCTGTTTTTTTATAAATTTTTGAATCATTTCTTCATTTTTCACTTGAAACAGGATTCCTTCAATGCCCAAGGAATCATAATGTACAATATTTCTTGATTTATTCGTTACATTTAAAGCAGCAAGACTTTCATTATATAGTTGAGCTGCATCCTCAATTGCATTAGATGAAGAACTAACCCCAATAGAAAAGGAACATTTCGAAAATTTAAAAGCACAATAATCAAGAAGCTTCTGAACCATTTGATGAATTTGGATAAAGTTTTCTTTCAATGAACCTTCTGATAGAAGAATGATTATTCCCTCAGATTTCTGCGCTAAAATAGCATTGATATTCCGGTCTTTAAAGTACATAAATAGCTGATTGATTAATTCTTCATTTAATTCCAGTTCATTTTCATTCAACATTTTTTTAATAGATCGTTTCAGATTAAGAATCAAGAAGGGAGGATGTAGTTTAAAGCCTAAATAATAGGCTCGTTTAGCTATTTCCTCTTTAGACATTTGGCTAGATAAAATATCCTCTAAAAAGCTCCTCCTAACTCGCTGCTCTGTATTTAACCGAATACGTTCGTTTAATAAAATCGTTGAACAAGCTAGTGCAGCGCGTTCCAATATCATTTTATCCAATTCGCTAGGGATATTGCTTTCATATAGGAAGGAACAATACCCGATGATTTTTTGTTGTAAAAGAATCGGGGTTATGAGTTTTTTTGTGCCGTCATCAAACTGCAACAGCTCTGTTTTCTTAACATTTTTTGAGCGATTGTGCTTTTTATAACCTGAATCTTTTTCTTGCATACCCGCAAATGCGATAGTGTTTTGATTCTGGTCCTCTATTATGACCGGTAATCCAATCGTTTCATACAAGAGATCAACGATGGATGATAGTCCGTTTTCCTTAAGCGCTTCATTCATTAAACGTTCATGTATATGGTACGCTTTATTTAAATTGTCTCTTTCAACCTTTAATTTTTCATAGGCTTGATCTAACTCATTAATTAAGCTGTTTGACTGGTAGTATGTAATCTCATTATCTACCTCTCCGTTCCATTCTTTAACGGTCTTACATATACAACGGCAATTTTCATGCCCCATTGCCTTGCATTCCACTTCTTTAACAATCACTCGTTCTCCCAAAACGGTTGAAAGATATCCACTTGCATAACCGACAATTGTATGGCAGACAGGGGTTTCACTTAGACCGAAAAGTTTAAGATGTTCTTTCGCTTCGAATGTGTTCACCCAAATTGCATCAAGATGGATTGTGCCCTTTTCAAAATCCACCTCATTGATTGGCATGATAACATCCTCCAAATATCCATGAAGTACATGCATTTTTGGACCGGCTAACATAAGCTCCTTCGAATAATCCCATGCAACCTCTTTCATTTTTTTAGCATCGCTCACACCGCAATGCCATCCATACCGCAGTAAAAGTCCTTTCGTACGTTCCATCCCAATCGTCTCATAAAGTTCATGTTTCAATGCAGCCCGAGCAGACGTTGGGATCGAAATAATTCTTTCATAAATAGAATCTTCCTGACCCAATTGTGTGGTGCTCTTGTAAAATTGATCTAAATTTAAATCTTTAGCCTTCATTTTTTCACCACCTATATCATATTGTAAACGCTTACAAAATTATGGATGAAAATGCTGCAAATAGACTTAAAATGCACGAGTATAAACTGAAATAAAACCAGAAATATAGGGACTGTGAAATAGGTAGGAAGGGAATGAGTTGTAACTCCTGAGGTTCTTGATCACTTCTTTTTACTTTTTAAATGATCATATATTCAGATATCTTACAATATTATTAAAAAGAATCCTATAGTTAATTGTACTAGTTATCTGAACATCCACACACCATTTTCGTATGAAACCTACTAAAAAAATTTTAAAAGCTTGTCATTACTAGAGAAAGTCTTCCTCTTACATCAGCTAACCGTCAATACTGGACCGTATTTATCACGGTAGATCGTTTTCAATTGTGACGTATCACACGAATGGCTGGTTTTTTCTTTTTAGTCTTCGATCCTTCAAGTTTAATATTGCTGCGTATCCACTAGCTGCGGCAAACCCGCCTCATAATATTATGATAGATGTAAAAGCTTGTCTGTCAAAAATGACTGTAGACATATAATCGATAAATAAAAGAGTCATATAGGTGTAAAAACCAACACTTATTCCTTTTTCCCAATTAGTAATTTCTGTTTTAGACATCTTTCTGAAAAACATTGCATTCATCCCTCTGCTTTTATATGTAAGACATCTTAACCTTTAAAAAGGTATTTTATTCGATTACCTTTAATCCTTTTCTTTATGTACACATAAAAAAACAACCACCATCTATTCTTTTTTAGAGCAGTGATGGTTGTTTGGAAAATCAGCTTTTAGGAAGATTTAGCTGCCATGAAACGCCATATTTGTCTTGAACCCAACCGAACTTTTCACTGACCGGAAGTGGTCCTAATGGCATTAGAACGGCACCCTCTTCTGATAATGCCTCGAATAAACGATCGATTTCTTCTTCGGAATCACATGTTACAAACAAGGACATTGCAGGCGTGAAGGCGTGGTGATGTCCATTCGAATTGTCAATAGCCATAAATATTTGTCCATTTAATGTAAATGATGCATGTAACACAGACCCATCTTCTTTATAGAGCATAAAACTGGTTTCAGATTGATCAAATAAAGACATATAAAAATTGATTGCTTCTTCTGCTTTACCATTAAACATTAAAAACGTTGTAATTTTTTGATCCACTGGACCTTCACTCCTTTTTGAGTTCAGACTTGCTGACTGTTAATTTCATCCCTACTCATATCAAGATTATTATACACTTTTTATAAAGATTCTAACGCTTTACATCATATAATAATCAAACAGAAAACCAACCAGTGATTTCTCCATCAATCTTTAACTTGCCGATTGGATATCGTATGTCCATTTTGGAACCCTCAATAATTTTTAATGAATCAGTGCTTTTCATATGTGTACATCATCCAAAAGCCAATATCCTCAAAGCCGATCCGTTTATAGATCGCTCCAGCTGCTGGGTTGTCGTAGAATAAGCATAATTCCTTTTGCTCGCTTAAAAGCTCTCGGCAAAGCTTTAGCATGCACTGGGTTGCATAGCCTTTTTTCTTATACACATCTACTGTCGCAACGCCAACGACCATGGATGAAAGAGAGTTTTCTGCTGCGGTGGAAGCAGTTGACACCATTTTTCCATCTTCCTTAATGAAAAATGAACGTGAAGTGCCATCCGCCAATCCACGGCGCTTTCTCTCTACTGTAATCATAGACTCCTCAAATTCTGGAATAGCATTTAATAATTCCACCAAATCTTCTGCATCCTGCAGTTTTGCTTGTTGAACAAACGACGTTTCAACAGTATCAGTGATGGCATCTAAGCTTGTGCATTTCGCGTAGTAGGTTTGTCTTTTTCGTTTAAGCTTCTGACTGATGTACGGTTCAATTTTTTCTGTGATCTCTTTTAAACCAGACATCATGGAAAATGAAGCGTCACTTGAGATGATTTCTGCAAAACCTTTTGCATCAAAATCTCCAGGAGCAAACGGAATATAATTTTCTTCATATTTTAAAAGCACAGCTACCAGCTCACCTGATTCGTTAAACTCTCCCCATACCTTTTGAAAATCCGTTTCGTAGCCATACGCTTCTATGTCGCCAATGATAAATAAATTTTCTGCTGCCTGTGTTTTTAACAGGTTAAAACAAGCATCATGATCACGTTGTTCAAGTCTTCTAATCATCGTTTTCCCCTCCAAAGAAAGTTACTATTTTCCAATAAAGATAGTTTACCATTTTAAGGAATTTTATACAAACATCGCTGTGAATGAATTTCACATACTAATCGTACAAGTAATCAACGGTCAAAATCGATATAAATAAGATTATGATTACTTGATTTTCATAAAAACTGTGCCTTCAAAGTAGTTATAGATTATACTAAAATATTTTCTAGGAGATATTAACTCTTTTGCTCTCGTATAGAACATCATTCCAAATTATCTTTTCATCATTATTAACTATATTCAAAGTTCTGGAGTGATTAATTATTTTCAATTTCTTTAGACGTAAAGTACGTTTAGCTTCTAAAATATCCTGTAATTGAATAACGTAAGCCGAATAGAAAAAGGATGACTTACAAACAAGTCATCCTTTTTCTCACCCTTATTTTAGAATGAAGCATCATATAGAAGTCAATTACAAACCTATGTTCTGTACTAATAACATGGATATTTATCGAAAGGAGCAAAAATAGTAGAGTGTAAATCAGATCTAAAGGGAAGAATTTTTAATGCCTCCCTTTAGATCAAGGGTAATGGATTTTATTAGGGAGAGTTTAAAACTCTTGATCATTCAATAAAAGAGGGAAAATAAACGTCTTTATTTTTATTTTAAAACAGCCGAGAACACGCGCAGCCAATTTTCATGCATCCATTTTTTCACCTGTTCTTCTTTATACTGCTTGAGCAGCGCCTCAATGAGAATAATATAACTCTCTCCATTAATTAAATCCTCCATCGTATAAGACACTCCATCAAAATCAGAACCAAAGGCCAGATGATTTTCGCCGCCAAGCGTAAGAACATGATCAACATGCTTGAGAAAATGGGTAACATTCACTTTCTTCTCGTCCGTAATAAAAGAAGGAACAAACGTTAACCCTACCACGCCCCCTTTCTTAAAAATCGCCTGCAGCTGTTCGTTCGAAAGATTTCGCTTATGATGATATATTTGCTGGCAGTTTGAGTGAGAAGCAATGAATGGATCTTTGGAGTTTTCCGCCACATTCCAAAAACCCTTTTCACTGAGATGAGAAACATCAAGCATGATACCCAGTTTATTCGCTTCAATCAAAACCTGCATTCCAAATACAGAAAGCCCCCCCGCATTGGGCTCTTCCACTCCATCCGCCGCTTCATTCCGAAAATTCCAGGTAAATCCTAAAGCTCTCATACCCAGCCGGTATAAAGTATTCATATATAAAAGGTTTCCTTCCAACGCATCCGCACCTTCAAGAGATAAAATCCCACCCCTGATTTGGGTTTTTTCCCCGCATACTTTTTCAAGATCCTTTCCGTTTAATATGGGAATCAGTGTGTCTTTTTTCACGACATCATAGTGAAATTTTTCTATCATTTTTAATGCGGTATTAAATCGTTGATTCGAAGGTAGGTCAGGCGGAACAAAAACAGCAAAAATCTGAGCCGCCATGTTTGCTTTTTTCATGTATTCGAATTGGCTCTCCATTTTATTATTCGGCACATGAAAAGACAAAGTATCATCCCTTATCAATTTACTAAGCGCATCACAGTGAGCATCTATGATCTTCATCTAAATCCCCCCCTCGTTCTGTAAATTAATTCTTACCCAGCAGTAATCTGAGTAATGAAGAATTAGGTACTATATAGCGGCATAAATTCATTCAGCATAGAGGAAAACTAGATTATTAACACAAAAATAGAAAGTTTATTTAAGGTATGCAAGCTGCTATTCAATTGGACTAAAATAATTCAGTATCTTATAAATGTAAAGATGATTAGCCCAATGATTATTATCGTGTAACTCAATTGTCAGATCCTTCCTAAAAAAATCAAATAGTTGTTGTTTGCCAAATTCTGTTTTCATGAATTTGAATGTGACATAGGCTGCTATATGATTTTTTTGTATTCTTCCTTAGCAATCGTTAAAGGGAATCGTCTTCAATACTTTGTAATTTCTACGGTGTGTTTGGAAAAGCTGATTTCACGGATCTTTTTAAGCGCGGTAATAGAGATGTTTCATTTTGATCGCAATTGCTGCCACAGAATTGATCATTTCTATACGTTTTTATTCTAACTTTACCACCTTCAAGAATGAGGTTGAAATAGCCATATTCTTATTTTGTAAAAACAAGTGATTGTTATAGTTAATATATGGTATACTTAATGATAACGGATGGAATAAATTTCATATTTTTAAAACACCTTACATGATTAGTGTTGGCCTTATGATTGCTTGCTTACCTCTATCTACTGTTTAGGTGTTTTTTTATGTATAAAATGTAAATTTACCTCTAATCCGAGTCCATGAATGCCAAAAACATTGGGATGGGGAGTTATGATGAAAAAAACGGCAATTATTTATTGTGAAGATCATTTTGGAACAATGGATGGGAAAACCGCAAATGGACTTATAAGAAGCTCAAGAAAATATCAAATTGTTGGGGTCATTGACAGCGAGAAGGCTGGGATGGATACAGGTGAATATCTCGAGGGCGAAAAAAATGGAATCCCCATATTCCAAAACCTTGATCAAGCAATTGAAAGCTTGCCCCTTGTACCAAATCATTTTATCTACGGAATTGCGCCTGCGGATGCGTTTTTAAAAAGTGATGAAAGAAAAACGATTATGAAAGCAATGGAACTCAAGATGGATATCATAAATCCACTTCATGAATTCTTTACGGAAGATGCGGAATTTTTAAATCAATCTATTAAATATGGAGTTACCATTCATGATATTAGAAAGCCGCCACAGAGTAAGGATTTACACCTTTTTTCAGGAAGAATTTTAGATATCCAAACCCCGATTATAGCTGTTCTTGGAACAGATAGTGCAGTTGGCAAAAGAACGACCTCTGTTATTCTTGAAGCTGCTTTATTAGAAATGGGATTGAATGTTGCGTTTGTGGCGACTGGACAAACTGGTATCATACAAGGAGCTAAATACGGTGTAGCGATTGATGCCATGCCTCTGCAATTTATGATAGGTGAAATCGAAAATCAAATTATGAATGCCTATAATGAAGATAATCCTGACATTATTATTGTCGAAGGTCAAGGAGCCTTAAGCCACCCTGCGTATATAAGTTCCTGTGGAATTTTAAGAGGCTCAAGACCTGGTGCTGTTATCATTCAACATCCTCCTAAACGAAAGCATTTAGGAGATTTTAGCTTTATGGAAATGCCCTCGATTAAAAGTGAAATTGAGCTGGTCGAAAACTTTTCAAGCTCAAAAGTAATTGCTATTACCATTAACCATGAAAATATGTCAGATAAAGAAATTGAGGCTGTTGTTATAGAGTATGAAGATCAATTTCAACTTCCAACGACCGATGTTTTAAAACATGGATGTGACAAGCTAATCTCAAGCATTTTTGAGGCATTCCCGAAATTAGAGCATAAAAAAAATAAAGTACTTGCCAATTGAATGATCTTATAACGCCCAGAGTCGAAATTAATCTTGATAAGCTTGCACACAATGCTGAAAAACTTTTCAACTTGTATGCTTCAAAAGAAATTGGAATTATGGGTGTTACAAAAGCAATTTGCGGACAGACAGAGATTGCAGAAGTTCTTGTGAATAAGGGCATTTGTATTTTGGCAGATACAAAAATAATAAATCTTAAGAAAATGCGGGATGCAGGCATTAAGGCAGAATTTGTTTTATTACGTACCCCCGCCTTAAGTGAGGTTGAATTAGTCATAAAACATGCAGATATTAGCATGAATACCGAGATAGCGGTTATTAAAAGCCTTTCTGAAACCGCGATGAAACACCATACGCTGCATAAAATTATCCTAATGATTGAAATGGGTGATTTAAGAGAAGGGATCATGCCGCTCCAGCTCGATTGGTATATCCAAGAGATATTGAAACTTCCTGGAATTAAAATCGTTGGAATTGGAGCAAATTTTTCCTGCTTTGGCGGGGTTAAACCAAACGAAGAGAAGATGTGCACTCTTTCTACACTAGCGATCCAGGCTGAGAAGAAATTTTCTTTTCCGCTCGTCTATGTGACCGGTGGAAACTCAGCAAATTACAATTGGTTTACGACTGCTGAAAAAATGGGGAGGATCAACAATTTAAGATTGGGTGAATCCATATTTTTAGGAAGAGAAACTCTTTTGGGTAAAAAAATACCAGAATTATTTACAGACGTATTCACATTCATTTCTGAGGTCATTGAATCTAAAATCAAATCATCCGTACCCGACGGAGAAATAGGTAGAAATGCATTTGGAATCACTCCAATTTGGCCAGATCGCGGCCAAATTAGAAGGGTCATCCTTGGGGTTGGCATTCAGGATGTGCTAGTTAGCGGACTAACACCAAAAATGGATATTGACATTCTAGGTTCCAGCAGTGACCATACAATTCTAGATGCAAAAAAAGAAGATTTGAAGGTAGGAGATGAAGTAGCATTTAACCTTAACTATGGGGCACTTCTCTCAGTTATGACCTCACCATACGTCATGAAAAAATTCATCCATACTATTTAAACTTGATTTTAATCGATTCTGTTCTCTCAACGCCGGGTATCGTATACATAAAGAAAAACCTTGCGTGAGAACGAATCTGCATTTAAGCAGCGATCAAATCCGCAAAAAATCGTCGGGATATTGATTTGCAGCCTGAGGGTGAGCTCGTTGAACGTTCATCGTTCTATAACGATAACGGTGATTGGATCTAAATTCATGCATTTTGCGTAATAGATTAGAACCTATTTTAAGGTGGATGGTTTTATGAAAAAAACAGTAGTTTGGGAAAATAATGAGTTCTTTGGGCTTGAAAATATGGAATTATCAAATACTGATCATAAAATAAATATTGAAAGCTCTGTTATCAGCTTTGCAAACAAATACCCCTACAAACTCAACTACAGGATCTCCCTGGATAATAATTGGATAGTCAGACAAATAGCCATTGAAATTAATAATCTGAATACATCTCTGCATGTATCATCCAACGGGAAAGGACAATGGTTTGACGAAAAAGGAAATGACCTTCCCCATTTAGATGGGGCTATTGATATTGATCTATCCTGTACACCATTTACAAATTCCTTGCCGATCAATCGTTCGAAATGGATACAAAATGTTCCTCTTATCTTTGAAATGGTCTTTATTTCTGTACCTGATTTGACGCTAAAAAAAGTTGATCAACATTATACACTTATCGATGAGAAACCTTAATATAGAGAGTTTCATTTCAAAAGTGGAAATTATGAAACTGCTATTAAGGTTGATAATAAAGGACTCTTTACTTTGTATCCTGGCGTTTTTACTTGAAAATATTAGATCTTTTGCTTTTAAAATGGCACATTCAAATACATAAAACGAACTTCCTTATCCGCATCCGTTCATTACTTTATGAATGAGCATTTTTCAACTTGTGAATAAAGATACACCCTCTGTTTTATTATGAAAAATAATAAATGTATGCTATCGCATAAGAAAAACCACATGCGTTAAGTACATGTGGTTTTTAGTACACCTTACTCCACTCTATGGTAGCCTTCAAAAGCATCAACCTCGATAGCCGGAACACAATAGAATTTATGACGGTCCGTGATAATTGCAAAACTATCTGGCTTTTGCTCCTTGGCTTCTTCCAGAGAAGAGAATGTATAATCGGGATCAGGCTGTGCTCGATTAAAATCGGCTTCGGCCATAATATCACCTCCTATTTAGGTTATTTCCTCTGGTATACATAATGAAACGTTTTATGGAGGTATTCTTGATCAAGTTGGTTCAAAAAACAAAACCTCTTATATCGAAAGATCCATTTCCTTCACAAAAACCGCATTACCTGTAATTTCGAAATCACACTGACCATTTCTTCTTGTTACAATCACACAAATTCTCACATCTTTTCCGATTTCCTGACCTTGAAGGCTGGAAGTTCGGTTTCAATATCGTTCTCTTCAATTCCTATGGAAAGTGCCAATTCTTGCTTTGAGCCATTGAATTCTTGAAAATTGAGGAGCAGCTTGTTTCTTTGAAATGTAAAGCTCTTCATTTGAATGGGAATGGAGCTTAATCGGTAAAATTCCTGCTTTTTCAATGGATAATTCTGTTTTATCACCTAACTTTTCTTTTGCTTTCATTGCGTAAATCACTGCGATTGTTCCGTGCCCACCGAGATTCATTGTACTGTAATTCAAACATTTTACACATTAAAAAACGACCCATTACGAGTCGCTTTTCTCCATTATCGAGGAAGTGTAAAGAAATCCTTATTTTCACTGAAGTTGCCTGCCAATCTTCCGAGAGGCTGTAATTGATCTAGGTTAATCTTGTAGTTTCCTAAATAATATTCTTCTTTAATATGATATCTGACCATTTTCCCGATAATCAAATGATCTGTTCCAAGAGGAATAATTTTTTCTAATAAGCATTCCATTTGAATCGGTGCTTCCATCACCCTTTTTGGTTTAACGATGGTGCTATCAATTGGTGTAACTCCGGCTGCGTCAAATTCATTTACTGCACTTGGAAAATTCCCAGCACTCTTTTGCATTTCATTGCCAAGAAATACTGGAGCCACATTGATTACAAATTCCTTTTGAGAGCGAATATTAACAAGCGTATCCTTTTCCGTCCCTTCCCTCTCACCTACTCCGGGTCCGATTGAAATAGAAAGCATCGGTGGATTTCTTGATGCAACATTAAAAAAGCTAAATGGAGCAAGATTTGGTTCTCCATCATCTGATACAGTCGAAACCCAGGCAATAGGACGAGGTACAACGGAACCGCTTAATAACTTATAAACCTCTTTTTCTGCAAGCAAAGCTGGATCAAATTCCATAACAACATCCCCTTCCTAAACAGTTAGTTTTTCCCTAGTTTGTAATGTCAAAATTGTCAGCAGCGTAAAAACGAGAACCATCACTGCTGTAATCAACAGCCAGCCCATTGTGTAGCTGCCCGAGTAATCGACCATTAATCCAAAAATCGGCGGAATTAAGATAACACCCAAAGAGCCAAGTGTAATACTAAAACCGCTCGAAATACCAGATTGCTCCCGCGGCACAATTTCACTCGCTAAATTCATCCAAATACCATTAAAGCCTGAGACAGCAAATCCAAAGATGATAATAATTGGCACCACCATCCAAAAGGATGCTTCGCTTGGCAAAAATGCAATAGTTAAACTTGATAAAGCAGATATCGTACTAATGATCATTAGAATGACAACACGTCTGCCGTTAAAAAAGCGATCGCTTAAAACGCCCCATGCTACCCTTCCAATTGATCCGCTAATTTCCGAAATCACAAGGAGAGTACCTGCTAAAAATAAAGAGATTTCTAATTTCTCATAAGAAAAGAGAACGACATACGTATTCAGACACATTTGAGATCCATTTAACCCCATCGCACTTAAACTCACTAGCATCAAGGCTTTGTTTTTCGCCATTCCAAGCATGGATTTATAGAATGAAGCAATGCCAGTCTGATCACTTTTTCTTTGTTTCTGTTCTGGAGGGTCCTTGTAGAAGTAATACGCTAAAGCCCCCGCCAACAATAAAAATAAACTGGCTGCTGCCAAAACTGGACGCCAGCCATAGGAAGCGCTGAGCGGTAATAATAGGAGCGCAGCAAGTGCTGAACCAAGCGTTACTCCTGACTGCTTAATCCCCATAGCAGCGCCTCTTTGCTTCAGTGTAAACCAGTATATGATCCCGCGGTTAGAAACAGGATGCATTGAGCCATAACCGATTCCGCCAATTCCCACCAGGAAAAGCAGCAGCCAAAAATTGTTAACAAACGTCATGAACAAAAAGCTAATACCTAAACAAACAGATAGCAGTAACAGTAATATTCTTGAACCGACACGGTCTGTTAAATACCCTGCAGGAATGGAAGCAAGCGCCTGTCCAAAAAAGAGGGCAGCAGGCAACAGGCCAATTTGCGCCTTGGTTAACGAAAGGTCTTCTCCAATTAAAACACCTAAAGGACCCATGCTTCTTCCGATAAACGCAACCATCAATTGTGCGAGCAGCAGGTACACCAGCATCTTCCAGGGCTCTGTTAACAGACCTGGCCGATCTTTCAACAAAAAATTATTCATCTTTTATCATCTCTTTTTTAGGCTTTTACTTTAATGGCAGTTATGTCCTCTTCAACATCTGATTTTGTCTGAGATGCTGGATTCAAGTACGAGCCAACGACACAAATAATAAAGTTAATGGCTAAGCCGATAATTCCTCCGTGGAAGCCATACACTGTTCTAATTCCTGTAAATGTAAGTGCCCCTGCTACAATGGCACCGATTAACATTCCCCAGAACACAGCTTTTCCATTTAAGCGCTTCCAATATAGACCAAGTACAAATGCCGGAAATACTTGTACTAATAACTCAAACTTCAAGACAAAGATTTCGTAAAGCGTTCCAGGCGGATTCCAAGCAATCCAAAGCAAAAAGATGATGGCAATAATCCCGCCGACTTTTCCGACCATGACTTTTTTATGTTCTGAGGCGTTCGGATTAATAAATTTTCCGTACACATCATTGGATAACATGGATGAAAAACTTAGTAATACGGAGTCAGCAGTTGAGATAATGGCGGCAACAATTCCGCCAAAAAAGATGATCATAATCCAATAATAGAATGGATTAATCGCTGCAATATCATTTGCCATCAACCCAACAAGCTGCTCAGAGCCAGCTTTATCAAGTCCAGGATATAGCATAATTCCGATAATCCCCACGACAAAGACAAATCCCGTTGTAATAGGAGGCATCCAAGCCATACGAGCCAGAGAATGCTTTAATGTTCTTTCACTTTGAGCAGAATAGATTCTTTGAACAGCATGCGGATAAATACTAGCACCTAATCCTACCAGCAATAGCATACTAAACCAATTTATCGATACATCCAGTGGCGGAACCCCTGTTTTAACAGGCTCTGTCTCATGTATATATCGAGTAACATCAGCAAAATTTCCTCCAACTAAATATAAGCCACCAATCAAAAACACAATAATACCAATCATTAATATTATTCCTTGCATAACATCTGTGAAAGCAACGGCCTTCATGCCGCCCATCCATTCATAGGCAAGCATTACCAATATGAAGGCAATTACGGCAACCTGATATGGAATCGTACCGCCAGTCATTCCAGCTACAGCCTGCCCTATTGCTACTAACTGCTCCAACAAGTAATTTCCAAGCCCCCATAGCATAAGAAAAATACTGAGCAGTGTGACAGCCTTGGAATTGAAGCGGTAGGTCAGCCAATCTGTCGGTGTTATAAATTTCCGGCGCTTTGCGATCACATACAACCTTGGAGCGAACAATAAATACACGCCAATAATAATCGTCATAAAAGAGATTGATTGAAGCCAGGGAAAACCTGTTCTGTAGGCTGTTGGCGCATAGCCTACAATGGTATTACCACTATATTGTGTGGCATAAAGGGTAAAAAACAAGGCAACAAAACCAAGGTTTCGTCCAGCTAAGTAGTACCCGGAGAGACTTTCATGAATATTTTTATCACCACGGCCTGAGAAATATCCGATAACAAGCATAATAACAGCAAAAGCTGACAATATAATAATTCCATCAATCCCGGCAAATGTTAAATTATTCATTTTTTACCCCCCTTTACGTTATCAGCTTCCTCCTCGTCCTCCACTATATTCCATTGGGTGATACAGAGCCAGCTTAAATAAGCACACAAGACAAGGGAGAAAAACGTTGAAATAAATGCCCATAATGGAAAACCGAAAATAAATGGTTCTACCGCACTATCAGGGAAATACCAAGGGACAATGGAGAAAAGGTTTAATACAAGGAAAATCCATATCCATTTTTTACGAATCGGCTCTTTGATTTCTTCATTTTTCATATCGTTTCCTCCTGTTCATCTTTTTATTAGCAGAAAAACAATCCGAGTCATGCGACATAGGCTAGCAAACTAGTAAATCTAGGTGATTGTCTCAATATAAACAGAAAAAAGTAACCGCTTACAATTTTCTCTGCAATGTGTAATCTTCCATTTATGTTCTTCTTTACCGTATTTAAAATCCATTGTGTTTTACTAGTAAAAGTACCCCTTAACCCACAAGAGGCACTCCACACTATATTACTTTTGCTTCCCTTAATTCTCCTACTCTTTTTTTACTAAAGCCAAGCAGATTCTCATAGATTTCATGGTTATGCTTACCTGTTGATTCCGCTCCCGGATTCTTCACTTTCCCCGGTGTTCTGCTTAGTTTTGGTACAATTCCAGGCATCGGAAATTCACCTAATTGAGGATGATCTACCTTTATAATCATTTCCCGCTCATTGTAATGAGGGTCTTCAATAATATCCTTCGCTGTATACATCAGCCCGGATGGTACACCTTTTTCTTCAAGGATTTTAAGCGCATCTTTTGCAGACAGCTTTTTTGTCCAATCCTCAATTAATGAATCAAGCAGCTTCATGTTTTCCCCTCTTGCATGATGAGTGGAGAACCTAGGATCTTCTGCCAGTCCAGGCTGATCCATCGCTTCACAAAGTCTGCGAAAAACACCGTCTGCATTGGCACCAATGACAATGAATGTTTTATCTTCTGTAAAATAAATATTGGAGGGAGCAACCCCAGGCAGAATATTGCCCATTCTTTCCCGAACATATCCTGCTAGCATATAGTCCGGAATAATGCTCTCCATTACAGAAAACACAGATTCATATAAAGCGGTATCTACCATCTGTCCCTTTCCTGAATGCTCTCTTTCATGAACTGCAACGAGACAGCCGATCGTTGCAAATAAAGCCGTAAGTGTATCACCAATTGACACACCAATTCTTGAAGGCGGACGATCAGGAAAACCTGTTACATAACGAAGGCCCCCCATTGCCTCTCCAACGCTTCCGAAGCCTGCCCGGTCTTTATAAGGACCCGTTTGACCAAATCCTGATGTTCTAAGCATAATTAATCTTGGGTTTATTTCAGATAATTCTTCGTAGGAAAGATTCCATTTCTCCATCGTGCCTGGGCGAAAATTCTCAATCACAATATCCGCTTCTTTTACCAATTCCTTTAAAATTTCTTGTCCTTCTTTTACACGTAAATTAAGCGTGATTGATTTTTTGTTTCTTGACTGGATCGGCCACCAAAGACCTACCCCATCCCTTGATTTTCCCCAGTTTCTCATGGGGTCCTCTTTCCCCGGCGGTTCAACCTTGATGACTTCAGCACCAAAATCAGCTAGCAATCTTCCTGAGAAAGGTCCTGCTAATAATGTGCCTAACTCAATGACCCTTAAGTTTTCAAGCGGCATTCGATTTTCACTCATACATTTCCCTCCCAACAGTAATACGTACAACTATTTATTTTTATATTTATTAAATATTCATAATCTTGTACACAAACTTAATCCTTTGTATACAATAAGTCAATATAAATTTGTAAATCCGTGATAAAATACTTAATTTAACCAATTACAATGCATTATATTCAGAATATTATTGATATTCTCTTTTCTTTTGTATACAATTTACTCGAGGTGTTTACATGGATGCATACGAATATATAAAAGACGCCATTGTTCAAGGTAAATTCGAGCCCGACATGAGGCTTGGTGAAGAATCACTTGCCAAACAATTGAATTTGAGCAGAACACCGATCAGAGAAGCAATAAAGCAGCTGGAGGCAGAGGGACTTGTCGTTCCATTAAAGCGCGGGGTAAGCGTAAGAGCCTTTACAAAAGAGGATATTCGACAAATCTATGATCTTCGCATTCTTCTAGAAGGATACGCAGCCAGTCAAGCTGCCCACTTTAGAACAGAGCACGATTTAAAAGCAATGGAAAAAGCCAATAAGCACTATGAAAAAGTCATTAATGAATGTATAGAATCAAACATAAGAAATATTAAAGAGATTGTGGATGCAAATCAGCAATATCATGAAGCCATTATCGCAGCAACAAAGAACTCCCATATACATTTTCATCTTTCGAAAGTGGTGGTTGTTCCAATTATTTTCCGTTCTTTTTACTGGTACAACCACTTTCATCTAAAGCAATCACTGGAATCACATAAAATTATTCTAGCAGCAGTAAAAAATAAAGAGCCTGAACGTGCGCGAATCGCTATGCATGAGCATATTTACCAAGGCCGCGACCATGTGTTAAAGCATTTATCGAATTAAATTTTTCTATTTTGTTAAAGGAGGAAGTTTTATGATCGAAATTTGTGAAGTAGGTCCCCGTGACGGATTGCAGAATGAAAGTAAAATCCTTTCTGCTGAAACCAAAGTGGAGTTAATTAAACGCTTGATCGATGCTGGAATTCACAACATTGAAGCTGTTTCTTTTGTTAATCCAAAGGTCGTTCCACAAATGGCAGATGCAGAGGAAGTCATGCGATTAGTTCCGAAACGTGAGGACGTACGTTACGGAGGACTTGTGCTAAGTCGTTCAGGTCTTGAAAGAGCGTTGAAAACAGATGTTGACTACCTTCATGTTGTCACAACGACGAGCGATTCATTTAATCTGAGAAACGTAAAAAGAACGGTGGAACAGGCTGTTCAGGAATTGTCGCTGGTGATTCAGGATGGGGTCAAAGCAAAAAAAGGAGTGGCTGGCGTGCTGGGCACTGCCTTTGGCTGTCCGTTTGAAGGGGAAGTCCCTGTCGACCGCGTGCTTAAAACAGCTGAAAAGTTTGTGGAAGCCGGCTGTACAGAAATCACACTTGCTGACACGACCGGGATGGCAAACCCTGCCCAGGTACAGGCTGTAATTAAAGCCTTTAAAAATGCTTTCGGAGATGATTTATTAATAGGTTTACACTTTCACAATACGCGAGGCCTCGGTCTTGCCAATACATTAGCAGGCTATCAATCAGGCATCACACGATTTGACTCTTCCATCGCAGGTCTTGGCGGCTGTCCATTTGCCCCAAAAGCGGTTGGAAACGTCTGTACAGAAGACATGGTCAATATGCTTCACGGCATGGGCGTGCAAACAGGAACTGATTTGGAAAAACTCGTAAATACCGCAAAATGGCTGGAGGAAAGGATGGACCGTTCATTGGATGGGATGGTGATGAAGGCCGGGATTGCGTGATAGGGATCCGATCCATTTTTTAAAGATAGAATGAGAAGTAAGTCGGAGTAAAAAAACCCAAACGAATACCCCCCCTCACCTGGGAGGTTGTATTCGTTTATTAATCTATTTTGTAACTAATCGCTTTTGTGCTGGGTCAGTAAATGAAGTAATCTCTTTATGTCCAAATACTTTTGCCAATCCAAATTTCGATATATTTCCGTAAATCGATTCACTCTGTCGCTTCTGTAATAAAGATATCATTCCAATGACGTGTCAATCTTCCTGATGCAAGCGGGCTATATGGAATCACACCGATTTTTGCTTCTTTACAAAGCTGCAGTATCTCTCTCTCCACTTCCCGGTATAAGAGCTTTAAATGATTCTGCTCGACGATGTCAGCCAGTAAAGGAGCCTCTTATTTTCGTAGGCAGTTCCTTGAATTTCTCGTCGAAGAGTGCAAGGATGCAGTGGATGTAACAAAAGGCAAAAATCACGGATTAAATGAAGGGGTAATTCTACAATTTATTGTGACGTCTTATGTAGGGATCGTGGAATGGTGGTTCAAAAATGGAATGCTGTATCCGCCTCATGTCATGGCAGAACAAGCGGGAATTTTGTTGGAGGAATCTATAGTGTTTTCAAAGAAGAAAATCCTTAGACACAATTCTAGGAAACAAAAGATGGGTTAACCAATTGAATTGATTGACCCATCTTTCATCAGCACCGATTTAAGATAAAAGACTTCATCTATAAAATTCAATGTCTCTTATTTTTAAACGTGATATTCATTACTTGATCAATCGAAAAAAAACGCAGAGAGTTACACTCCCTGCGTCTTTCTATTATCTTTCTTTTTTGCACTTGATTTAACAAACTCAGCTGGATAGTCCGTCATAATAACGGATACTTCAGCATGTTTCAATCGCTCAATAGCATTTGTGTCATTTACTGTATACACTCGAAGAAGAAGCCCTTCAGCTCTCGCTGTTTGTCCTTTCTCTGACAATGCAAACACTTCTTGACAATGGATTGCATTTGCACCAATCTGTTTGGCAATCTCAACCGTATCGGGCGGTTTTCCTTCAATTAAGTAGCCGATATCAATTGTTTTGTGGAGAGAACGAACCTTTTGAAGGCTTTTTGGGTTAAAGGAAGAAATGATGACTCTGTCTTCCAGATGATACTGCTGGACGAGATTCAAAACCGCTTCCTCCAATCCATCATAGAAAATTTGATCATTTTTCAGTTCAATATTAATGGTTAAATGATTGCCCTCACCTGTCGCCCACTCAAGTACTTCATCAAGCGTTATTATTTTTTCATTTGAGAAGGATGAATGAAACCAGCTGCCTGCATCAAGTGCTTTAAGTATTTCATACGTCATGTCCTTGATGTATCCGGATCCGTTGGTTGTGCGGTCGATGGTTTCATCATGCATGACGATCAGCTGTCGATCCTTGCTCATTTGCACATCCAGCTCAATTCCATTTGCTCCCGCTATTCGTGTTTCCTGAAAGGCGATAAGTGTATTTTCAGGGAAATGACCGCTCGCTCCCCGATGACCAAAAATTTCAATCTCGGCTTGTCTAATCGCAAATCCCTCCTGCACTTCATACGATTTTTTAAACCTATTTCTTTCAAAATTCTTAGTTACCGCTTTTTTTCGCGTTCACTTCAAGCGCCTGGTTCGTTTCTTCAACCGCACGATCAAGAGCTTCTTGAGGGTCTGCCCCTTGATAAAGGCTCTCCATTGCATTTACAACCTTTTGTCGTGCCTCTGGGAACACTGAAATTAGTGCACCCTGTGTAGCCGTTGTTGCTTTCGTTTCTTTTAGTTGATCAACCGTTACCTTTAATTGAGGATACTGCTCCCACTGCTCTTTTACAACCTCTTCTTCATATGCAGCAGGATTAATGGCGAAGTATCCTGTGTCTACATGCCAATTAGCTTGAACGTCTGGTGTCGCTAAATATTCCATAAATTCCCACGCAGCCTGCTGCTCTGCTTCTTCAGCTGCACTCGCCATCCAAAGAGAAGCTCCACCGATAATAACACCTTGGCGCTCTGTATCATCAGGCACTGGCAAATAGGAGACACCTACTTCAAACGGAGAATTATCGATCATTGATTTAACACCTGCAGAAGAATCTAAGTACATGGCAATACGGCCAGATTGAAAGGCAGCGCGCATATCATCCCAGTTTTGTCCTGCATTGTAAAATGTACCGTCCTCATACATAGCGTGAATCAAATTAAAAACGTTTACGCCCTCTTCACTATTAAAAACGGCTTCCGTTGCTTGACCTTCGCGGCCGTTTTCACCATTTACAAAAAGCCCGCCTTGTACGGCAACTAGTTCTTCAAAAAACCAGCCGTAATTCAAAATCGAGAATCCATACTGATCATCCGTTGTCAGTTTTGCTGCTGCTTCTTGAAGTTCAGAATAAGTCATTGGTGCCTTCTCCGGATCAAGTCCAGCTGCTTCAAAAGCATCCTTGTTGTAAATCAGAACCGGTGTTGAAGAGTTAAATGGCATCGAGTATTGTTCACCATTAACACTGTAGTAATTAGAAATATTTTCTTCCCATTGAGAAGTATCGTAATCTTCCTCATCAATATATTTTTGAACAGGTTGAATATGTCCTGTGTCGATCATATATTTTGTACCCACTTCAAATGTTTGCATAATTGTTGGTGCATCCTCTGTTCCTGCTACCGTATTTAGTTTTGTTAATGCCTCTTCATATGTTCCTTGAAAAATGGCTGTTACTTCGATGTTATCATGTGAAGCATTGAACTCATCAACTAGCTTATTTAATGCTGTTTCCAGCTCCCCGCTCATTGCATGCCAGAACAAAACCTCTGCTTTGCCGGACGCACTTCCGGAAGACGCTTCCTCTTGATCATTTGCTTCACTCGTATTTGACGAGCAGGCACCTAAAATCAATACAAAAATCCCCATCATTAAGATCAATAACTTTTTCATTTTAACACTCCTTTTCTATAGTTCAGTTCCAAACGTTAGCTGCTCAAGGTTACTAGTCAAGCCGTCTTATTGACTAAAATCACCAAGACGCCTTCTCGCCTTGAGCTTGTCCAGTCTGCACAAGCTCGTTCTACATTTCTTATTTAATTGCTCCTTGTGTCAGTCCTTCCTGCAGCCGTTTTTGGCCTAGGAATAAGAGGACAAGGGTTGGCAAAATGACTATTACTACTCCCGCCATGACGACGCCCCATTCGGTTGAGATTTCCTGTGACTGCATTTGCTTTAAACCGATTTGAACAGTACGTACAGCTTCATTGTTTGTGACAAGAAGCGGCCACAGGTACATATTCCAGGCTGTAAGAAAGCTGTATATTCCAAGCGTGACCATGCTGGTTTTCGAAACGGGAAGAGCAATTTTATAGAAAAATCGAAAACGGCTTATACCTGAAACTTGAGATGCTTCATACAATTCATGAGGAATAGTTTTGAATTGCTGTCTCAGTAAAAATGTCCCGAAGGCCAGTGCAAAAAACGGAATGGTTAATCCTGCGTAGCTGTTAAGCCAGCCAAGCGCTTGAACGGTTTGAAAGTTCGGAACCATCGCGGCCTCCCACGGAATCATCATCGTTGAAATAAATAGATAGAATAGAATATCACGTCCTTTAAAGTTGATGAACACAAAAGCAAAAGCGGCTAGACTTGATACTGCCAGCACCCCGATCATGATAACAGTTGACACAATTAAACTATTTAACAAGTAGGTAAGAAGCGGAACCTTCTCAAAAGCAGATATGTAATTATCAAAGGAAAATGACTCAGGCCAAAGTTTTCCTTGAAGGACCTCTCCTCCTTGCATAAAGCTGATCAAAAATGCATACAAAATGGGAAACATCATGATCAATGTGAAGGAGGCCAGCAGTGTGTAAGTGACAATTTTTTTCGTTAAACTCACTGGTAATGCACCTTCCTTTCCGTCAGCTTAAACTGCAGCACGGTCACAATAAGAATACAGAAAAAAAGCAGTACTGCCTGTGCGCTCGCCGATCCAACATTGTAGTTAATAAAGGCATCCTTATAGATGGAATAGACAATGACATTCGTCGATTCCATCGGACCTCCTTTCGTCAGAATATCGATTTGGCCAAATGTTTGAAAAGAGTTAATTAAACTCACTACTGTGACAAAAAACAGCGTCGGCGACAGCATTGGAAGTGTAATTTTTCTTAGCTTATACCAATCACTTACCCCCGCTACTCTCGCACTTTCGTATAATTGCTGGTCTATATTTTGAAGACCTCCAAGCAGAATTAAAAAGGTGAATCCTGTATTCATCCAAATCGTTGCAGCCGCAACAGACATTAAAGCAAACTGTGGATCTAGCAGCCACTGAACCTCTGACATTCCTATCCCTGATAATAGCCTGTTCATAATCCCGATTGACGGATTGTACATAAACATCCAAATAACAGAGGAGGCTGCGACACTCATTCCCATCGTGGAGGAGAACATGGTACGAAAAAAACCGATACCCTTTACTTTTTCATTCGCAAGCAATGCGAGTACCAAAGCCAATATCAATCCAATCGGCACGGTGTAAAGTACGAATAAACCCGTTGCTTTGGCACTTGTTTGAAAACTTGAGGACTGAAATAGATTAATGAAGTTCTCAACCCCCACAAACACAAGCGGTTCCCCTTGAGTATCTATTAGATACAGACTCAAATAAATCGTGCGCATCATCGGATAGAAAAGAAAAACACCAAACAATACTAATGACGGTAATAAAAACAGCATCCCTGCGAGAAACGGTGACGACATCCATCGTCTCCGCTCAGGTTCATCATAGGTCTTAAAAGGAGAGGGTTCTCTTTGTGCCAGATTCATATGGTGATCCACTCTTTATTTAAAAAACTTGAATCCTGTGAGCCGTCTAATTTTCCCCCTGTTTGTGCATCAAACAGGCATAAATGCTGATCCTCAATAAAGATGCGCAAAGGCTGTTCAATTCTCAGATTCCATTGACCTGACCATCTGGCAATCCATTGTTTTTTATCCCCAATATTAAAGGTGATGAGCGTTTCCGTTCCAAGTACTTCAACGTTTGATACCACAACAACAAACCCGGGTTCATCGTCGTTTGCAAGTTGAATATGTTCAGGCCGCACCCCGATCGTTACTTCATTTAGCTGTGCAGCCGCTCGAATAGACTCGCTCATTGGAATAAGCCACTGTTCATCGACAACAAGTGAAGAGCCTTTTACTTTCGCATGAATTAAATTCATCGGTGGTGCTCCCATAAATGAAGCAACAAAGGTGTTCTTTGGTTCATTGTATATATCCATCGGTTTGCCGATTTGCTGGACCTCACCGCCATTCAATATCATCATACGATCCGCCATCGTCATCGCCTCTGTCTGGTCGTGCGTGACATAGATCATGGTCAGCCCTAGCTTTCGTTGAATTTGTCTGATTTCTGATCGCATTCGTGCCCTTAACTTGGCATCCAGGTTCGACAGCGGTTCATCCATTAAACAGAGCGGCGCGTGAGTCACGATTGCTCTTGCAAGCGCGACTCGCTGCCTTTGACCACCGGAAAGCTCTTTTGGTTTGCGCTTCATGTAATCCGTTAATCCCAGCATTTCACCAGCCTCTTCACAACGCATTTTTTGTTCTTTTTTGAAAATCTTCTTAACGTGCAAGCCGAATGTAATGTTTTCCTCCACAGTCAGATGCGGGTAGAGCGCATAGTTTTGGAATACCATCGATAAATCTCGTTGGCTTGGCGTAAGATGATTCGCTTTTTTATCTCCTAAAAACAAATCCCCACCTGAGATGCTTTCAAGACCCGCAATCATTCTTAGCATCGTACTTTTCCCGCAGCCAGAGGGACCAACCAGCACAAAAAACTCTCCCGGTTCGATTATTACATCAATGCCTTTTAATACCTGTGTCCTCTGATCGTATGATTTCTGAAAGTTTATCAGCTCCACCTTTTTCATTGCTTCAGCTCCTCCCTCACTCGTGATTCAACTGGCTCCCATAGCCACGGTTTCCCTGTTGACACTGCATATGCACCGCTTTCTAGCGCGGCTACCATCTGGGATTTATTCTGGACTAGCCCTCCTGTGATGAGCGGAATAGCAGTTTCCCTGCTGACCTTCCTGATCATGTCCGGTATAATTCCAGGCATCAGCTCCAACGCATCCGGCTGAACCTCTTCTGCATTTTTCAACCCTTGCTTCAGTGCGTCTGAATCGATTAGAAACAAACGCTGAATGGCAATAAGCCCTTCTTTTTTGGCCAACTGAATCAATGAGCTCTTCGTTGTTACGATTCCTGTCGGTTTAACATAATGATTAATAAAACGCAGCCCTTCTTTGTCATAGCTGATACCAGGTATCTTTTCAATATGTAAAAACACATGCCTCCCGTGGGTTTTTAATAAATCCACATAAGTTTTAATTACGTTTATATTTCCTAGCAGCAGAAAAGCACATCCTATGTCTTTCTCCAAAAACTGATCAAGGCTTTTTGGATCCTTAATGGATGAAATAATACTGTCTTTCGCTAGCCGTTCAAAAAATTCAGTCTGTATGTTCATTCCATGCACTCCCTTCGGTGAAACAAAAAAACACCATAAAAACATATTGAGATCCGGCAGTAGCTGCCTCTCAATGCTTCTATGGTTTCTCTGTTTCACAACCGATGCTATTCACTTGTCTTTCACAAGTCTTACTTTACAGTAGGAATGTTAAGGGGATATTAACCAAATATTGAGATTTTTAAAAACTGTCTTTACAAAAGAATTTGTTCTGTCGTTTTTGTATGAACGAAAACCTAAGCTTCAGGTGAATAAAGATAAACTCTTTTCCTTGTCTAATTGCTGGCTGTGTTTTGTTCTCTGCCAATGCCATTTATGATAAGCTGAGATGATCAAGATTCGGTTTTTAACCAGAACTACAAATTTGATAATGCTAAACTTTCAATATAGGAGGAGTTTAAATGATATTGGAGTCTGCGATGCTTCAGATTAAACAAGGAATGGAAAAGGAATACGAAGAAGCCTTTCGACAAGCATCTCAAATTATTTCTTCTATGAAGGGATATATCACTCATGAATTACAGCGCTGTATGGAAGCTGAGGGGAAATATTTGCTTTTGGTGAAGTGGGAAAGCTTAGAAGACCATACGATTGGATTTAGACAATCAAATGAATACCAAGAATGGAAAAAACAGCTGCATCATTTCTACGACCCCTTTCCAGTTGTAGAACATTTTGAACAAGTGAAGCTTGCTTAGTAAATGGCATCGAACAGCTTTTATACCGTAAATGTTTCTTTACTTGCAGAAACATTTACTATTTCTTTTTATTTTCACGAGCTTCAATAGAAGTTTTCTATGTCATTTTTCATAAAAATCAACAATATCCATATACATTGGATTATATAGAAGAGCTCAGCTGCCATTCAAATAATCCTACTGCACTTTATTTTATAATGGGTTTGAATCTTAATACTAATTGATCACTTTGGTTTATCTGATTATCATGCATATCAAAAGTACTAGTGTTATAAACAATCCTTCACGACTTCTTCGTTATCTACAAATAAGATTCTTTTAGCTGTATTCTGCAGCAACAATTAAGGCACTAGACCAAAAGATATTGAATGAATACTGTACATTGATTATTTGTTATGGATTACCATGACTTGTGGTATGAGACGCTATAATGAATCTATGTGAGGTTGTTATTTTTTGTTTTAGTTGACATTAATAAAAAAATGACCTACCCTTTGGGCAAGTCAAGTGCTTGGTATGCTAATTGATATTTTCCGCCATCAGCAACTTCTGAATGGTACAAAGCCTTAAGGGCAAAATTTTTCTCAAGGTCATGTTCCTCCATCAGCTTTTTTAAGCGTGCTTGCAATTCTTTATTGTCTTTGACTAGCTGTTTCATTTGCAATTTCATGTACTTCATAAGGTATTTATTTCCTTTCAGGTATCAAATCTATCCATCAAGTATAGCATTAATTATGTCGTTTACAAGGAACTGCGCATCCCTATATCTGCTGCACTTAGTAACGATAATAAATAAGGTAACTTCACAGTTTTTTTTAAAAAATAGCTTTGTTAAACGCTGCAGACGCTCGCTTTCCACTATCCAAAATCAATAAAGGACTTTAACATAGCATAAAAATTAAGAGCCCCTTAATGATTAAAACAGCAGATATTATCATTCTGCTGCTTTGAAAAATCACACGATACTGGTTGTTTTCGTGAACATGGATATGTAATCATTGAACCATTGCTTAACAATAGATAGCCCTCTATATTTTAAACTACTTCCTGCACAGACAAAAGTAAGACTCGGTTTAGTTCCCTCTCGCTGCATTTTCTATTTTCGCTGAAATTAGACCGATTAAGACGCCTAGAAAAGCGCCAGTGGCTACTTCGATTGGCTGGTGTCCGAGAAGTTCATTCAGCTCTTTTTCCTGCTTCATATATTTCACACTAGGAAAGTCTCCTGAAATGGCCTCAATATTGTCATCAAGGTCGTTTACCAGTCGGGCAATTTCACCTGTATGTCGTCTAATTCCTTGCGCATCATACATAACGATTGTGCCGAAAATAACAGCAAGAGCAGTTTCCGTGTGTCTAGTACCTTTATTTGCTGCAACATAGGCAGCAAGCGACGCAACGCCAGCTGAATGAGAGCTTGGCATACCTCCTGTCTGAAAGATCGGCTTCCAATCCCATTTTCCTGTTGCTTTTTTGTGTGTGAATACTTTAAGACCTTGAGCGATCCCAATGCCAGCTAGTGCTGTCACAATCCCACGATTCATTCTCTTCACCCTCGATTCAATTTAAATAGAAAATAGGTTAATAAAAGTTTGTCTATTTAAGTGTAATACCCCGCCGAACAAAATTTATTCTTCCTTTACAATGAAAAATGCAGCATTCTTGGTTGTAGTTAACTGCGGTATAAATACTATTTAGCCTTCCCCAAGCATTTTCTTCTATTTTTCGTTTATTTTTCGTTTATTTCATGAAGACGATTAGCAGAATCACTATCATTATTTACATAATCCTGTCTGTTCATTGCCATAATCTCTGAAAAATCAAATACCATTTTTTAAAGACATTCAAAAGAATGATTCTTATTTCTATCAATTCTGAAAGCATCCTTCTCCATAACTACTGTGGAGATGTTTTTTCTTCCTTTCCCTTCTACGATCTTGAACCCTTCCTTCATGCCAATTATTAACAAACACTTGAAAATAGCGTTATTTTAGAATAGAATAGTGGATGTTTCTTAGATACCTATTTGGACGATTAATCGAGGGATTATAAAACTAAATTCTTTACCATAAAAAATGATTAAAAAGCTAAAAACAAATTGAAGAAAGAAGAGGATAGAATGAAGAAGATTTTTTCTGATAAGCTTAGCTTTTTTTGGTTAGCAGTCATTCTTGTATGGGCGAAAACATACGCTTCGTACTTTTTAGAATTTAACCTTGGTGTTAAAGGAGCTTTACAGCATTTTCTGTTATTTCTTAACCCGTTTAGTACGGCCATACTTATCTTGAGTATTGGCTTATTTGCGAAAGGACGAAAAGCGGCGATTGCCGTCCTCATTCTTGATGCCATCCTGACGCTTGTTTTATATTCTAATATTATTTTTTACCGGTTCTTTGATGATTTTTTAACCCTGTCAAATATCGGACAAGCAGGGAATCTAGGCAATATGGAAGATGGAGTTTTTGCTAGTATAAAGCCTCATGATTTTGTTTATTTTATTGATTTTGCTATTTTGCTTGCTGTGATGAAATGGAAATCTTCTCAGCTAAAATTGGGTCAGTTAAAGAAAAAAATACCTGCCTATATTATGCTCGGCAGTGTTGCTTTATTTTTCTTTAACTTAGCGATTGCCGAAATTGATCGTCCTGAACTTCTTCAAAGAACATTTGACCGCAATTATATTGTCAAATATTTGGGTCCGTACAACTATACCATTTACAACGGGATTCAAACCGTGCAATCTGAATCACAAAGAGTCTCCGCAAAAACGGATGATCATACGGAAGTTTTAAATTACACGAGAGCCCACTCCGCAAAGCCAAATCCGGCATACTTTGGAGCGGCTCAAGGGAAAAATATTATTAAAATCCATTTGGAAAGCTTCCAATCCTTCTTGATTGATTATCAATTGAATGGAGAGGAGGTTACGCCTTTCTTAAATAAATTGGCTCACGGTCAGGAGGATATAATTTATTTCGATAACTTCTTCCATCAGACTGGTCAAGGAAAAACAGCGGATGCCGAGCTCATTCTTGATAATGGCTTCTTTGGTCTTCCTGAAGGGTCCGCCTTTGTCACAAAAGCAGATAATACGTATCAAGCACTTCCCGCTATATTAAATCAGAAACAAAATTATACAAGTGCTGTTATGCATGGCGATTATAAATCGTTCTGGAATCGTGATCAGATTTACAAGAAATTTGGCATTGATCAATTTTTTGATGCCAGCTCGTACACGATGACAGAGGATAATCTTGTGAATCTTGGACTGAAGGATAAACCTTTCTTTCAAGAATCCATCCCTATGCTACAATCTCTTAAACAGCCATTCTATGCGCACTTAATGACATTAACAAACCATTATCCATTTATTTTGGATCCTGACGAGGCAACAATTGCAAAAGGTACTACCGGTGATAAAACAGTTGATGGCTATTTTCAAACAGCCCGTTATTTAGATGAGGCGCTGGAGCAGTTCTTTACAGACCTTAAAAACGCTGGTTTATACGAAAATTCCGTGATCATGATCTATGGAGACCACAATGGCATTTCCGAAAACCACAACCGGGCAATGAAAGAGGTTTTAGGCAAGGATATCGATGAATACCAAAATGCAATGAACCAGCGCGTGCCGTTTATGCTTCACATTCCAGGTAAAAATGGAGGTGTGAATCATACATTTGCCGGAGAAACAGATGTGATGCCTACCCTCCTTCATTTAATAGGAATTGATAGTAAAGAATTTGTTCTTTTCGGAACAGACTTGTTCTCTGAAGACCATGACTCAACCGTTGCATTCAGAGACGGCAGCTACGTCAATCCAGAATATACGTTTGTAAACAATTCGGTTTATGACACAAACTCTGGTGAACAGCTGGAGTTAAATGAAGAAACAGACAGCTTAAAAACAAAAGTAAACAACCATCTCGCACTATCAGACTCTGTACTTTACAAGGATTTATTAAGATTTCATAAAACTCCTGACTTCATGCCAGTCGATCCATCTCAGTATCAGTATGGGATGGAAACGGAGGATAAAAATCAAAAGTAATGTATTTAAAAAGCCAAACAGCGATCCTTTTGGATTGTTGTTTGGCTTTTTGTGCTGGTTGGAGGTGTTCTTTTCATCAGAATGAATAGTTAATTCTTTGCTGGTTATGAAAAAAATAGGTTAATGGTTAACAGCCATTCGTCCGAGTGGACTATTTTCGTCAATAATATCTTGTAGATCATATACCGAGATAGGAAACATTGGGAAACGGAATACATATGGAGTGATTTCATAAAATTGAAAATAGATGACAAGAACTTTATCCGCAATGTAAAAGTCTTGATTAGGCCGAATTCTTGTGAAGCCGTTGAGAGGCTGAATATCACGTTGTTTAATTTGTGAACGAATTAAGGTGGAAAGTCTTCCAACATAACTACTTCCAGGCATAAACAAATCTTTACTTTTATACACCTTTCCTGTTTGCAGGTCAAACGTTAAAGACTTTATATACGTCATCCCCTGGGCAGCGTGGTAATGGTAGGTATAATTGGAAAGTGCTATGCTCAAAACCTGGCGTTGATTGTTTTTGGTTTCATATGATCCAATCATTTCCATCACTGTTGTCGGCATATTACCAACTTGCCGATTTATGAGGTATTGGGTTTGATCGACAACCGTTCGATTGATGATCTTTCTATTTCTTGATTTTTCATACCCATTCCCTCTGGATAATAGACCGTTTTATCCGGTCCGCTGCTCACTCATCTAATTGGAAAGTGATAAGGTAAAGAAAAATATTACTCATAGAAAGCCTCGTAAAAGCGGTGGAGTAGCGAAAAAAAAGGAATATCCAAAGAGCAAATTTGTGTAGTTGTTGCACACGATAGAAACGGTCAAATCCTCTCCTAAATGGCAGGAAAAGGGCGTATTACAGCAGTAGAGTTGGATCAGGTATTAGGTAATCATATTGACACCTCTGCTTTGTTCTGAACTGATACTGCCACTAACTATAAGAAATTTGCCTTAATGAAAGGTCTTCAACACGAACCAATAAATGTAAGCTAAAAGTTCTATGTTAGAAAAGGTATTTATCATATCCAACACGTAAACGGATACCACAAACGCCTGAAAGATTGATGGACCGTTTCCAAGGAGTTGCTACTAATCACCTAGATAACTACCTCTTCTGGTATCAATTTCTTGAGTTGAATAAAAAAATGCCGCATCAAGAAAGATTGAAAGATTTGCTTCTTGGTTCTTGGTGCTTGGTTCTTGTAAAAAAGTAAATTTTACAACTGTAAGTGGTATAAGAGCTTCAAAAAAGCCCCTATAATAGAGGCTTATTTGTTGTACCACTTATCTGATTTAAATTCTTCTGGTATATCCTGCTCAAATGGTTCGTCATAACTTAATTTTTCAAGTGAATCGAACCATAAATCTCTTTTTGACATTGGCAGTTTTGTACCACACCAAGGACAGTATGAAATTTCTATAAATGAAGTCCCTCCATCGTGAACAATTATTCCGTATTCATCAAATTTAGAGCTGTAAAATATCAAGTTATCTGGGACAATCAAAAGGGGCTTCGTGTTGCTTACAAACATAATTAACTCTATCAGTCATATCTTCGCAACAGTGCTTTTTGGTCATTTGTTTTCATCTCTTTTAACAAAAGATATGTGACAGAATTATATCACAGAGCAACAATATTTAAGAAAAGAGCCTTTCTTCTATAAAAAATCATTTAAGACGGATGTAATCAGATACGTTTCTCCTACTCTAATTCCATCGCCTTTGTCTCTTTTCCTAGCAATAAAACGGAAAGCGCTCCAATGAATATGGCGATACAGAAAACGAGAAAGATCATATCGATGGATGTTTTTTGAGCAATGAGGTAGCCTACCAATAGTGGTCCAAGGATTCCTCCAATACGCCCAAAGGAGGCGGCCATGCCTGAACCTGTTCCGCGTATTTCTGTCGGATATTGTTCCGGTGTATAGGCATAAAGAGCTCCCCACGCACCGAGGTTAAAGAATGATAGGAAAATACCTGATGTTATCAATAATGATAGTGACTCGGCATTTCCAAAAAAGTAGGCGCTTGCTGCTGTTCCAAGCAGATAAGTGATGAGGACAAATTTCCTTCCAGCCCGCTCGATCAGCCATGCAGCACTGAAATATCCAGGCAACTGCGCCAGGGTCATGATAAGCACATATTGGAAGCTGTGAATTAAATCAAAGCCTTTCATGATCATGACACTTGGAAGCCATAAAAAGATTCCGTAATAGGAAAATACCACACAAAACCATAGAATCCATAGCATAACCGTCTCACGACGATATTTCTTTGACCACACAGCTGCCACATTTTGAAGGGCTGATCTCTTTGTTTTGATCGCTTGGAAACGAGGTGAGTCTGGTAACTTCAAACGCAGATAAATGGCATAAAATGCTGGAAGAGCACTAATAATAAGAGCTGATTGCCAGCCATAGTCCGGAATAATGAAGTAGGCAATTAATGCTGCAAGTATAAATCCTCCTGCCCAAAAGCTCTCTAGCAGGACAACTACCCTTCCCCGATCCTTTGCTGCTACACTCTCAGAAACAAGCGTGGATGCAACCGGGAGCTCTCCTCCTAATCCCATTCCGATAAAAAAGCGCAGCAAGAGGAACATCGCTAATGTCGTTGTAAAAGCAGACAAACCACTGCCGATTGAAAAAAGTAATAAGGTAATAATAAAGACATGCTTCCGGCCGATCTTATCTGCTAATAATCCAAAAGCTAATGCTCCAACAGCCATCCCGAGTGAGTTTACACTGCCGATCCACCCCATCTGTTGGGGAGTAAGTCCCCAATCCTTTTGCAAAGCGGCAATGAGAAACGATAGCAATCCTACATCTAGCGCATCAAACAACCAGCCTAGTCCTGCTATACCGAGAAGTTTACGTTGGGAAATCTCTTTGTTATCCAAACAAACCCTCCTTTTACAAGTGTAAACTTTATATTTACACCTGTTTAATTATATAATTAAATTTCCCCATGTCAACTAATAAAATCATTAAAATATAATAAGGCTGATGTAAAATTTATTTGTTAATCGATTTTATTTTAAAGATTTTACAGTATCTAGTGTTCCCCCAACAACATTCTTTTCAAGAATTCCCCTAGTCATCCAACTACTGAAATAAACAAAGAATAAGCCCTATACCAATATAGTAGAGGGCTTGAATGATTGCTATTTCACAGGAACCCAGATTTCAGAGTAGTAATTTTCATTATATGGATCACCTTCCGGATAAACTTCAAACTCAGGTATTCCTGCATGCTCATACCCGCTTATTGGAAACCATTCTGAAAAGATCGTTTTCCACGCATGTTGGATAGCATCTGGCATTACCCCGTTCACTTCAAAAACCATCCATTTGGATGCAGAGATTTCTATCGACTCCAATCCGTTTGGCTTGTCCCCTTTGTATTCTGCGGCAATCCAGTAATCTATTATCTGCTGTGATTGCTTATTCTTGTCCATTACACAGACACCCAGTATCCCTTTTATTTGACCATTATTCAGCTTTACTAATGTGTCCGTTGTTCCATCCTTATTCAGTTCGTCCCACATTTGAGGGATTTTTGCATGGTGATCGTTATTCACAAAAGAAAATTCACGCTTGATCCCAACTGCCTGAAATGCCTCTCTTTTGATTACATAGTTTTTCATTGGTTCTGCCCCTTTCAATCTCATATGAATGATCAGAAGGTTATTAAAATTTATGCCTCCCAGGAACTTTCTCGCTTCACTTGGCGGAAAGCCTTTGTAAAATCCAAAGATCACTAAATCTCCCTCTCGATTAAAGTCACCTCAGTATAAAAATTAATCCGTTATTCCTATATACAAGTGAAATACTGTTTACCTTCATTGCCTTTCATAATAAATCAGTTTCCCATAACCCAAGCTGGCCTTTTGCTGGAATACGTTCATTCAAGATCTTCATATCTTGAATCTCCCAAGCATATCCTCCCACATTAAAGTCTCCTAAAAAATAATCATTTCCTGATACGATTTGTCCATTTTCCAGGACTGCTGATGTCTGATTTTTTTCAGTTACCTTCAGACAATTTTCAAGCCGGCCTACAGCAATGATCATCCCGGTTGGAAGGGTCTCTTCTGTGTATCCATGCTTACCGAGCAGCGAACGGATGGCCACATGCCTGCAGACAGCCTTATCTATTTTTTTACTTGTATGAATGGCCAGCGGCCCGCGATAATTCGTTTTCCATGACCTTGTTTCAAATTCGTTCTCTCGAAGGACAAAAAGACTTGCCCAAGGCTGAATCATAGATAATACCTTCATTCTCCCGGCCACCAATCTATAAAGTTTCGTTTGTCTTATCGTGTCCGTAGAGAGGAATATTATTAGCAAAAAGGTTTAATTGGAATTCGGAAACCAGATTCCATGAAAATTCACATTTTGCCGTCCTTGATCCAGATCCAAATTATGAAGGGAAAGCCCATGGAGATATTTCTCATATATATCACCAATGTGCTTATGACAAGTTTAAATTCCTTATGTGTCTTTAATCATTAAAAATCTGTCTGGCAACTGTGGCTTTAACTAACGCATCTGTTCATATCATGATCAACTCATAAATTAATCGTTAGAAATCTCGATCAGATTACCATCTGGATCTCTTATATATACTGATTTTATTGGTCCTAATGCTCCTGTTCTTTCAACAGGACCTTCTTCAACAGGTACATCATTGTCTTTTAAATGACTCATCACATCAGATAGGTCAACATCAGAGATAAAACATAAATCAGCACTTCCAGACGTGGGGAGCTTTGCTTTTGGCTCAAATTCTCTACCTGCTTCATGCAAGTTAATTTTCTGCTGTCCAAATTGCAGTGCCTTTCTCCCCTCTCCAAACGTGATAACCTTCATCCCTAATACTCGATGATAAAAATCACATGTTTTACTAATGTTTTTAACAGTTAAAACGAAATGATCAAGTTGAGAAATTTTCAATGCCATCACCCCATGGTCTTATTTTTTTTATTCATTGTATCTTGTAATCAATTTATAACCTCCCTCGTTCGTTCACTAGGCACTCCCTCCCCAATAAAGCATTGTAAGAAGTATTTGTTCTGAAAAATTTTTTTTCCTACCATCTTCTATTCTAAAAAGCACTCTTCTGTAAAAGAAAGTCTATTTAAAGGGCTGCAATTGATTATGAAAGGATGTATACCAATAAATATAATCCCCAATCTTAAAAGGTAGTATAAAATGTCTTTCAATTTCTTAATTTTACATAGATTTATTTCCATTATTTACACCACGAGAAAGTTTTTACCTTTAAAAGTACAAGACACAACCACCTTGACTTGTTCGATATCCTTTATTTAATTCCCTGCCATTAGCATACTTTTTTGCTGTTTCTATTTTCCTAATAAAAAACTCTTTAGAATCCTTCACATCTCACTCGATGGAGGATTCTAAAGAGCTTGTATTTCTTAGGTCAGCAGGGTTAACAAACAAAAACTTTTATAGGTATAAGAATAGTCACCTCTATTTCCTATTTATTAAGAGAATGGAAATTGTCTAGCCTCTTTTTGGACCGAAATCCATTTCACTGTTGTAAATTCTTCAAATGCCCATTCACCGCAGTATCTTCCAATACCAGAGAGTTTTTCTCCGCCAAATGGTACGTTAGCTTCAACATTTACGGATTGGTCATTAACGTGAATCATACCTGTTCTAATTTGATGGGCAACATTAATTCCTCGGTCAAGTGAGCCAGAGAATACTGCCCCGCTTAGTCCAAATGGCGAACCATTCGCAACTTGAATTGCTTCTTCTTCACTGTCAACAGGAATAATACACGCAACTGGCGCAAATGCTTCATTTTGCGCGATTGTCATATCATTTGTTACATCGGTAAGAATAATCGGTTCCATTACGTTTCCATTTACACTTCCTCTGTGGACTACTTTCGCCCCTTCACGCTCACTTTGTTCAACAAATTTCAATGCACGGTCTACTTGTTTTCTATTAATCATCGGACCAATAATGGTATCACTCTCAAACGGATCGCCTACTTTTACCTTCTTGGCGGCTGCTATGAATTTTTCTGTGAAAGAATCATATAGTTTTCTGTCCACGATAATACGGTTAATTGCTAGGCAAATTTGTCCTGAGTGGAAAAATTTGCCGAATGTTGCAGCAGCTACTGCCTGATCAACATCCGCATCATCCAATACGATAAATGCATTGTTGCCGCCAAGCTCCAAGGCTGGTTTTTTTACATTTTTTACGGCAAGGGAGCCTACATGTCTTCCGGCAGCAGTAGAGCCAGTGAAGGAAATAATACTTGGAATTGGGTGCTCGACAAATTGGTCGCCAATTTCTTCAAGATCCGCTACTGTGACATTTAATATCCCTTTTGGAAGTCCAGCTTCTTCAAAGATTTGTGCAATCACGAGTCCGCCAGAAATCGGTGTTTGGTGATCCGGCTTCAATACAATCCCATTCCCTGTAGCAATTGCCGGTGCAACTACACGCATTGATAAATGCATTGGCCAGTTCCAAGGCGTAATCGCTCCTACAACCCCCGCTGGATTGTGGTACACACGGTTTTCCTTACCAGGAATAGCGGATGGACGAATTTCCCCGCCCATCATCAAAGGAAACGTTGCGGCTAGTTTAATATCGGCAACACAGCAGTCTACTTCGACGCTTGCCTTAATTTGTGAGCTTCCTGTTTCAGCTACGAGCAATTCCACCAGTTCTTCTTTTCGATCCTGTACGATTTGAGCCGCTCTTTCTAGCAGCGCGATTTTTTCATATGGAGAAATTTTTGCCCATTCTTTTTGTGCTTCTTCGGCTTTTTCATATGCTTCATTGATATCGTCTCTATTTGCATAGTTAAAGGTTGTTAGAACTTCATCATTATAGGGGTTCGTTACTGTACAAATTTTTTCACTTGCTCCATCTCTCCAGCTTCCATTGATCATCAGCTTATTCCATTCAGAGTATTGATTTGTCTTTACAGTCATTCGTTTTCCCTCCCTTAAATAATCAACCTATTTTCAATATTGGTTTAATGGTTACACCTGATTCCGAGTCTGTACTTGCCTGATTAATATCTTCTAAATTATAATATTTTACTAGCTTATCAAATGGAAATTTTCCTTGTTTATAAAGATTAATTAATTTCGGAATAAACACTTGAGGAACGGCTGAACCTAATAAAACACCCATAACCGAACGTTCAAATAAAACCGTGTTAACATCCAAATTAACTTCTGTGCCCATTGGAGGTGCACCAATGACAACTGCTTTTCCTAATGTAGCAAGACAGTCAACAGCTTGTCGTAAAACATTAGGGTTGCTGGTGGTTTCTATCGAGTAGTCTGCACCGCCCCCTGTAATACGTTGAATTTCTTCAACCGAATTTACGTCCTTCGGATTAATAGTGTGCGTGGCTCCGAGCTCTTTTGCCATTTCTAATCGGCTTTCCTGCAAATCAACGGCTATGATGGTTGTACAATTTGCTACTTTCGAAGCCATGATGGCACTTAAGCCTACTGAACCACAGCCAAAAACAACGATAGTCGATCCTTCCCTCGGCTGTAGCTTATTAAGAACGGCCCCGCTTCCCGTTTGAATCCCGCATCCTAATGGTCCTAATAGCTCCAGTGGAACATCCTTTGGCACTTTAACAGCATTTCTTTCTGACACCACGGAATAATGAGCAAAGCTTCCCTGACCAAAGAAATTGGAAATATCTTTGTCATGCTGGTGCAATCTGCATGTCCCATCGCCCATCGTACCTGCAAAGTTTAAATCGTAAAATCGATCACAGGCATAAGGGTTTCCGCTATTACACTTCACGCAATCTCCACAGGAAGCAAATGATAAAACAACATGATCACCAGGCTGGACACTGCTTACTCCAGGACCCACCTTTTCAACAACGCCTGAACCCTCATGTCCTAATACAGCAGGCAAAGGAACAGGATAATATTGATCACGCACAATTAAATCCGTGTGACAAATCCCTACAGCTTCAATTCGGACAAGCACCTCTCCAGCTTTTGGATCATCAATTGTAATGTCTTCAATCTTAAATGGTTCCCCTTTTCCATGCGTAACAGCAGCTTTTGTCTGTATCATTTTTAATGCCCCCCATCGTATTGAAAGCGTTTACAATTTCTATCATATAATACACCGAAAATTCAGTGTTTTAAAATGTCACTCTCTCATCTTTAATAAATTATGATCTACTAAATATTTGAATATTATCCAGTAATTTTTCGACAAGATTGAACACCTGTTAAATTGAAATTCAGACGGTTTGTCCCAGTACGTCTTTTAATCTGCGGTCAAACATATTTTGAATTCGGTCTTTACCTTGAACCTCTATTGGTGTTTCCACCTCTTCCCCATTGACGATTACTTGTTGGTCATAACGTGTCAGCATAGCAGGAAGGTATTCCGTATAAATCTTCTTAATTCGCTCAGCATGCTCTGGTTTTTTGGCAAATTGCTTTAACATACGAAGACCAAAACCAACATGACGCCCCTCGTCCCTTTTGATGTTTTTAAACCCTTCCTTTAATCCAGGTAAAAGATCATATTGCCCCCAAACCGCTTCGAATACATCGTACCCCACCATTGCCTGAACGCCTTCAATCACACCTTGATAATGAACGAGTCCTTCCACCATCGCTGCTTCCCGTTCAACTGGTCCTGCGTCTATTGCTTGAATAAGCTGTTTACCTCTTGGATCAAGGCTATCGTGCACAATATTTTGCACTTTATTTTCACGTTCAACTCCAATTACTTCTTTAAAATAATGTTCAAAGAATTCCGTGTGCTTAAACTCTTCCACCAGCTGTGTACTTAAAAATGCTTGCTGATAGGTGGAGGGTGCTACCATCACCCATGGACAAAATTGAAGAGCAACATTTTCCTCTGCATTCCAAAAGCCCGTGCAAAAATGAATGAGATAATCTCTTTTTTGTTTATCCATCTCTGCAAAATGCTTTTTGTCTTCAGTTAAATCTATTTCCAAAGGATCCCACGTCCCAAATCGTATGGCCATTCGATAAAGAGAGTACGCCAACTCATCCGCTTTTCTTCTATCCTCCTGTGTCAAATCCTGAATTCGATCCAGCTCCTGATCCACCTTTTCATAATTCAAGCGCTCTTCTGAGATACTCATTATAATCCTCCTTCGTTTTCGTGAATGTTTTTCATGTAAATATCTAGCCACAGCTTTTATGATAAACAGAGCTTAATAGATCAATCTCTTTCTATAAAATGCTCGGAAACTACCTCTATTGAACGTACATCTTGATTTCTGTAATATTCTGTATCCAAACCCTTCATCCCAGGAATTTGAATTTTTTCGAATTCCATTGGCTCACTGTTTAATGGCACAGTACAATCAAAGCCAAGCTTGGAGCCAACTCCATTATCAGTTGATGGATCAAGCTTAGAACCAAGAGCTCCGTTAATCACCACTAGATCTTTTTCTGCCTGGAACCTTGTTGCGATCGCCCATTCGACTTCCTCCAAGTTATATATATCGACATCGTCATCCACGACGACGACGTGCTTTACATCATAGTGTCCAGCGAATGCAGCCAAAATGACATTTTTTGCTTCTCCTTCATTTCTTTTTTTCATTTGAACAACTAAGTGATAACGGCATGTACCGCCTAATGTTAGATGAACATCCTTCACTGTTGGTACAGTATTTCTCAACGCCTGCAGCAGGCTCGCTTCCCGTGGAATCCCACCCAGCAATAAGTGCTCATAGCTTGCTGCTACAATCGTTTGATAAATAGGGTTATTACGATGGGTAATTGCCGTAATTTCGATCACTTCTTTATCGCTTCTCGGTCCGTAATATTTAGGGAATTCACCAAACGGTCCTTCAGGCTCGCGTACAATGGGCAGTATTCTGCCTTCTAGAACAATTTCAGCGTGTGCAGGCACAAGAACATCAATCGTCTTGCACTTAACGACCGGTTCAGGTCTTCCTTTTAATGCTCCTGTAATTTCCATTTCATCCTGACCAAGCGGAGCGATTGCCTGTGAGGCTAGAATCGTGACAGGGTCTACACCTATGACGATGGCCACATTAAGGGGTTGTCCTTTTTCTTCCGCTTCTTTATAAAAGCTGTACAAATGCCTTGGAAGGATTAGTGCGCCCAATTTGTTTTTCCCGGAAACCTGAAGGCGATGAATGGATACGTTTTGACTGCCAGAGATCGGATCCTTCGCTATGGAAAGACCCGCTGATATGTAATTGCCTGAATCCTTTTCATGATGAATAGGAATGGGAAAATATTTCAGTAAATCAACCGCTTCCCCAAGAATCACATTTTCGTGGACAGGTGCTGCTTCACTCGGAATTTCTTTACACGGAATGGGATGCTCCAGTGCATCTAAAAATTTTTCATTTAATTGTGTCTCTGTTATATCAAGTGCATCGGCAAATTGCCTTCTTGTTGTTGCAGTTCCAGCTACAACGGGTATTTGATAACCTTTTACATTGGGGAAATAAGCCGCTTTCGTCCCATCGAGCTTTTTCACAATCCCTGCAATTTCAAACTCCAATGAAACCTTTTTATCAACAACAGCAAGTTGGTTCAGTTCTTTTAAATGACCTAGCCAGCTCCTGAGCGATTTATTTTTTTGCATAGAACCCCCCCTTAAAAAATTTGCTTTAATAATTGCTGAATATCCTCTACAGAAGCTTCACGCGGATTAAACTTCCACATTCCGCTCTTAATCGAGTCATCTGCAATTCCTTTTAATTGTTCTTCTTTTACTTGTACGTCTTTAAGCCTGCGAGGCAATAGGAGATCGTCTCTCAGCTGTCTCACTTCAGCTACAACTTTTTCGGCGGTTTCCCTTTTCGAAAGATTTCGTGTATCAAACAGGATATTCCCGATTTGTTGATACTTATCGATTCTTGAAACTAGGTTATATTCCATCACACTCGGCAGTAAAAGGCCTATGGAAACACCATGACTAACATGAGCATGGCCACTGATCGCGCTGCCTATTGCATGGGCTAAACCAAGATAGGATTGGTTAAACGCCATGCCTGCAAGCAGACTTGCTTCAGCCATTTTCGTTCTTGCTTCTACATCATGTCCCTCAAATACCGCACGGCGTAAATAGTCATAGACTGTTTTCATTGCAGATAATGCCAGTGCATCACTTGCAGGCTGCGCGGCCCTAGATACAAATGTCTCTGCCGCATGTGCAAAAGCATCAAAGCCCGCTGCTGCCGTAATGGATGGCGGTGCTGTAATCGTAAGCATCGGGTCCACAATACTGATATCAGGTGAGAGATGTGGACTTACAACTGTTACTTTACGATTTTCATTCCAGTCTGAAAACACCGCAAAGATGGTCACTTCACTGCCTGTTCCGGACGTTGTCGGGATCGCTACGAAAGGAATGTCTGCCGCCTTTTTAACCATATTATTTCCTGCATAATCCCTGATTGAACCGCCATTGCTTGCTACTGCTCTTACGCCTTTCGCGGTATCAATGGGGCTTCCTCCCCCAATGGATATAATGAGATCACAGTCAGCCTTATGAAATGCCATTGCTGCTTTATCTACTGTTTCGACACTCGGATCTGGTTCCACGTCACTATATATTTCATAGGAAATGCCCGCTGCTATTAACTGTTGGGTGATGCCATCGATCAGTCCGGCATTTAAAACGCCTTTATCCGTAACGATAAAAGCTCTTTTCACTTCGAATGGTAAATTCTTTAACTCTTCTATTTTCCCATTACCGAAAAATACTTTCGTTGGTAAATGAAACATAAATGATGAATGCATAAGGTATCACACCAAACCCTCCATTTAATCTTCAAAATCAATATTGATATGCTTGGTTTCCGTGTACTCAAATAACCCTTCCAGCCCTCTTGTACGACCCAAGCCGCTCTCCTTATATCCGCCAAATTCAGTTTGAGGATAGTTCTTGTTATACGTATTAATCCAAACCGTACCGGCATCAATCTTCTTAGACACTCTTATTGCTTTATTTATATCTTTCGTCCATACACCTGCCGCAAGGCCAAAACTCGTGCCATTTGCCAGCTGGATTGCCTCTTTTTCATCTTTAAATGATTGAACAACAAGAACGGGTCCAAATATTTCCTCCTGACAGATTTTGGATTCAAGTGGAACATGATCAAAGATTGTCGGCTCGATGAAAAAACCTTTATCATAATCTCCGCCTTTTAGTTGATTCCCTCCGGTGACAAGCGTTGCATCCTTTCTACCAACCTCGCAGTATTCCAACACTTCTTTTAATTGAGATTCAGAAATGACTGGTCCCATATCAACTGCGTCATCATTCCCATTTCCAACCCGCAGCTTTTCCGTTTCTCTTTTAAGCTCTTCTACTACTTCTTTATGGATTGATTCATGTACAAGTAATCTTGTTCCTGCAAAACACATTTGACCCGCTGTAATAAAAATGGATTTAATGACAGTGGGTATTGCTTTTTTTAAATCAGCATCAGGAAAAATGAGATTTGGAGATTTCCCACCAAGCTCAAGTGCCAATTTCTTTACTTTATCTGCAGCAATTTTTGAAAGCTGGATACCCGTCGATGTATCACCGGTAAAGCTGATCGCTTGAACATCAGGATTTTTAGAAATTTCATCGCCGATTAAATCTCCCGGTCCGGTCACGATATTAACTGTACCAGGTGGAAATTCTGCAATATCTTCGATTAGCTCAACTATCGCTACGCTGACTAAAGGTGTTCGACTCGCCGGTTTTAAAATAACCGTATTTCCAGCTGCCAAAGCAGGCGCCGCCTCACGAATCATCAGCATAGCCGGCCAATTCCAGGGAGAGATAATTCCCACTACACCAATTGGACTCTTATCAATGATTCCATAAGCCGTTTCTGAAAGGTTGATCGATCTCCCGAAGACGCTGCGTGCCATACCAGCGAAATACTTTAATGTATCAATGCACGCCCCAATTTCAATACGGGATTCCTTCAATGTTTTCCCGTTTTCTTCTGTTAACAGCTTTGCTATCCTTTCTTTTTGTTCATTGAGGTTTGCCGCCCATTTCATCAAGGCATCAGACCGTTTGCTTGAATTGTATTTCCAATCCTCATTTTTAAAGGCATTTTTAGCCGCTTCAATTGCCAGTTTAATATCATCGAGGCCTGATTTTTGCGCGAGTCCGACAAGCTCTCCTGTTGCAGGATTAAAAGACTCGATGGTTTCTCCTTTTGCAGCTGCTTGCCAACTTCCATCAATATAGTTTTTTACCGCATCTGTTTTTACGATCATGAGCCATTCATCCTTCCTTAATTTTCTTCCAGCCCGCCCCATCTTTCAAATAAATCTGCCTCAATCCGGAATTGGTCTAAAGCCTTTCCAACACTTTGTGCCACTATATCGTCCAACAATTTAGGATGATGGTAAAAGCTTGGTACTGGAGGCAGAATAACCGCTCCGTTTTCCGTAACGGTTTGCATCAGTTTCAAATGTCCAAGATGGAGCGGTGTTTCCCGCACCATTAAAACGAGCTTTCTTCTTTCTTTTAATGAAACGTCTGCCGCGCGTGTAATCAAGTTATCGTTAAAGCTATTTGCCACAGAGGAGAGTGTTTTAATCGAGCATGGAGCGATAATCATTCCGTCAACGAGAAAAGAGCCACTTGAAATTGTTGCTCCTATATCATTTGAGTCATAAAGGTGGGAGCATAAAGATTCAACCTGGTTTATGGTGTAGTCCGTTTCATGATGAATGGTTTTAACAGCGGATGAACTAATGACAACATGGGATTCGATATTTAACTTATTGAGTGCTTCAATCAAACGAATTCCATAGATTGCCCCGCTTGCTCCTGTCATACCGACCACAATTTTTTTTTTCATACCATGACCTCCCTATCTTACTAATTTCGTTCGTTATCACTCTATGCTTTAAATTCAATTCATTACTGAGATAGAAATCTCTCAGGAAGATAAGTTACTAGATCTGGAACAAACGTAATTACAAACAATACAACCACTGCGACTACAACAAAAGGAAAAATAGATTGGCTTAATCGCTGAACTGAAATTTTTGTTATGCCGGAAACAACAAACAATACAATCCCAACAGGAGGAGTAATCAACCCGATTACTAAATTCAAACAAACAATTAAGCCGAAGTGAACCGGATCAATTCCAAGCTCGAGCACCACCGGAAGTAAGACAGGAACAACAATAATAATTGCGGCAATAGGCTCCAAAAACATGCCGACCACTAGTAAAAGAATATTAATAATAATCAGTATAATGATTGTGTTGGTGGAAATAGATAAAATAGATTCGGCTATAACTTGTGGAATACGTTCCATTGCCAAAGTCCAACCAAAAATGTTGGCACAAGCAACAATGATCATAATAGAAGCAGTAATCACTCCCGTTTTCAAAAAAATAGAAGGGATATCCTTCCATTTAATTTCTCGATAGATAAACATACCTACTAAAAACGCAATTAAACTTCCAACAGCCCCGGCTTCAGTCGGTGTAAAGCTGCCTGAAATGATTCCTCCTATAATAAATAGGGGAATCGTTAAGGCTGGAATGGCAATTAGCAACGTTTTAATCACTTCTTGTAAAGAGGATCTTTTTCGAGTGGGGAAATTTTTCTTTTTTGCATAAAAATAAGAAAGTACAAAGAAACCAACTCCTAATAGGATACCGGGAGTGATCCCTGCTAAAAACAAAGCCCCAATGGAGGTCCCGGCTGAGACACCATAAATAATAAATACCATGCTGGGGGGGATGATCGGCCCCATAATAGCTGAAGCAGCTGTCACAGCTGAAGAATATTCATTATCATAGCCATCCTTTCTCATTTCAGGAACCATGGATGAGCTTTGAATAGCTGCTACCGCATTTGCTGAACCAATGATGGCAGAAAGAAACATACTGACAAGAATATTCACATACGCAAGTCCGCCACGAAGATGAGAAATGCATGATCGGGCGAAATCAGTCAGTCTTCTAGTAATTCCACCATAATTCATTAATTCTCCTGCTAAAACAAAGAGCGGAATGGCCATTAAGCTAAAATTATCCGCAGCCACAATCATTCTTTGGGGAACACTTAGTAAAAAATCGATATTCCCAGTAAAAAGCATATAAAAGACACTGGACAAACCGAGCACAAATGCAATGGGTACACCCAGGATAAGCAGGATAAAGAACGCTATGATAATTGACATTTCTCACCCTTCCCCTTTCGATTAGTAATAATTTCTATCACTGATCGAATCCAATGTATGAACATAATGGAGAAAGCAACAGGAACTGAAAGATAAATATATTGCATTGGTAACCTTAAGGCTGGTGAGACAACATTAACCGTACTTGGGCTTGTCGCTTGTTTAAAACCATAATATATACAAACAAATATAAAGTTAGCTACAATCAATTGTATAATCAGCTTGTAAATCCACTTTGACTTCCCGCTGATTTTTTGATCTAGTAGATCTAATACAGCCAGGTCCGCGTTTCGATAAGCAATAGCGGCTCCGATAAATGTAATCCAAATGAGACAGTATCTTGCTAGTTCTTCACTCCAATAGATAGAAAATCCAAGAAATGTCCGACAGATTACTTGAGCGATAATCGTTAATGTCATGACGATGCCTAAAATAGTAATAAATTTAATAGATATTCCATTTATAAGATTACTGACCCTATTCAACCTTTTCACCGCCTTATTTTATGTACAATGAAAACTCAATCCTGAAATAAATAGGTTAGAGGAAATCTAACCTATTTATTTCTCTTATAAAGAATTGATCTGCATTAAGGGAAATCCCACATTTTTTTATTGTTCCTTAATCTTGTTCACTTCCTCGATCAATTCCTTTATTAATTCGTGGTTCTCAGAATATTTGTCATAGACAGGCTGAACTTTCTCTACAAATGACTCTCTATTTTCCAGCTCTTCGATATTTTCCCCCTTCGCTTTTAATTCTTCAATGGATTGCTCGTCTACAGTTTTTAGTTCAGTAATAATCCATTTTGATGCTTCTTTTGCTGATTCTTCCAGGATTTGCTGATGCTCCTCAGATAATGAATTGAACTTATCTAAATTGATAATATTTGCATTTGGCCAAGGAAAATGCCCTGTTAACGTAATATACTCCGTTACTTCATCAAATTTTTCATCCAGATAAGCTGGAAGATTGGCTTCATGAGCATCAATAACCCCGGTTTGCAATGAACTGTAAATCTCACCATAAGGCATAGGTGTAGGACTCGCTCCCAGTTCATTAAATATATCCGTCATGAGCGGGCTTTCTGCTACACGAATCTTCAGTCCTTGCATATCATCTGGAGATTGAATTTGAGATATATTACTTCCAATATGACGGATTCCACTTTCATTGATTGCAAGACCTTTCACATTAATATCTTCTAAACTTTCTAGCATCTTTTGAATCGTTTCTGTTTCCAACGTCTTTTCGAAAACCTCATAACTGTCAATTAAGAATGGCAATTGAAGCCCATCAAGTACTGGCGTAGAGCCACTGAATACAGCAGTTGTAATAAACCCTGCATCAAGTGATCCATTTTGAATACTTTGAAGCATATCTACATCACCGCCAAGCTGACGTGCAGGAAAAATTTCGATTTCAATTTTTCCTGCACTTTTTTCGTTTACTAATTCTGCGTATTTTTCAGCCGCTAAATGATAGGGATGTGTATCTTGTGTTACATGCCCTAACCGTAATGTAATGGTGTCTCCAGAATCACCTGTACTAGATCCTTCAGCTTCCCCCGATGAACCTTCTGAACCACAGGCAGATAGAACAAGTAAACAAAGAATTGCTGCCCATAATAAAGACTTTTTCAATTCATTCTCCCCCTTTTTATACTATGGATGACCATATTTACTCTGCTAGAGAATATGATGTGTACCTGTAGAGAAAAAGCAATTTAAATTATAAATATGTTTTAAGGTTCTATAAAAAAGTTCTTTCACAGTTTATTTATATGTGAATGATAAAGTTATCATCTTTTTGAAAGCGATTACATTTTGTTGTAAAAAAATTTGGGGGTTATACAAAAAGTCTATAAACCCAATATGTTGATTATGTATCCTTTTAAACGAATGAATTACCCCGCTAATAATTCTTAATAGTTTTAATTTTCTTACTATTACTATAATTCATTCAGGTATTTTTGGTTTTAAATTCCTGCTTTTTTAATTATAAAATAATCTTCTTTTAAAGATGATATTTCATCTAAAGTGTATCTTTTTGATTGACCTTTAATCTATTACAGCAGCATAATCACTGTCTATATTGCCGTGATTATGCACTAAAGTCTTTTGGTAGGCAGGAGTGAGTTAAAACATTATTAACTTGTATGTAATCAACTGTCATTTTCTTGTAAGGCCGTAGGACGATCTGTTAAGATCCACACTTTTTCATATTTTTCATATAGAGGTAATAGATTTGCCACTTCAGGGTCCATCTCTTCATAATTTAGATTTCCTAAATAATAGAGGTCATATGAATTTAAATTTTTTTTATCTATTAACACCTTCTCCACTCTTTTATAGGCCTCCTGTTTCGATATGTCTTTAAATTTACAAAAAACCCACCACATTCTACAATTCACCATCACCATGAAAACATGATCTTTTTTACTCATCTATCTCATCCTTTCCACAAGATCAGTATCAAACGTCCTTGGGTCGATTTACTATCACAACAATGTAAACCCCACATAAAATGTGGGGTTTTATACCAAATATTATTTACCTGTGAAGTTTGGTTTTCTCTTTTCATAGAAGGCATCTACACCTTCTTTAAAATCGTCCGTACATCTTAGCATTCCGTAAGCTCTTCCTTCAATTTCAAGACCTGTACTAAGCGGTCCTTCTTCAGCAGCATGAAGTACTTCCTTCGCCACGCGCTGTGCTAAAGGCGAAAACCTAGTCAGTTCCTTCGCCAGTGCATTCACTTCTGATTCCAGGTCACCCTTTGCAACCACCTTAGTCACCAATCCCCATTGATAGGCTTCGTCAGCAGGAATTCTTCTTGCTCTCATAATCATATCTTTCGCTCTCGTGAGTCCAACCGCTCTTGCTACACGCTGCGTTCCTCCGCTTCCAGGGATCATGCCCAAGTTCATTTCCGGCAGCCCTAAGAGCGTATCATCTGCTGCAATTCGGAAATCGCATGCCATAGCAATCTCAAAACCTACCCCAAATGTATAGCCTTGAAGCTGTGCGATTACTGGTTTAGGAGAACGCTCTGGTGCCGCTACATTCACTCTTAAACGAGACAGCTCTTCAGGGTGAGTCTCCATAAATTGCTGAATACTTCCTCCAGCACTAAACGCTTTATCCCCTTCTCCTTTAATAATAATGACACGAACGCTGTCATCCTTATCTAGCTCAGTGAAAATTTCAGCAAATTGAGCACGAGCAAGCATGCTGATGTAATTCATTTTTTCTGGCCGATCAAAAATGATCGTTGCCGTTTTACTCTCACTATTTTTTTCTACTCGAATATGATCATACGCTGTATTTGTTGTCATGGATCATTCCCCTTCCTGATTATCCTACTATTTTATTTTCATCAATAAATAATTCATATTCTCCTTCTCGGAGCATGCGACGAAGAATTTTACCGACCGGACTTTTTGGTATTTCTCTGACAAACACATAGTTTCTCGGTCGTTTGAAATTTGAAAGCTTTGGATGGCTTTTACAATATTCATCAAGCTCCTGAACGGAAATCGAATGATCCTTCGGAACGATATAAGCGCATACAATCTGTCCCCATCGCTCATCCGCTTCTCCGCAAACTGCAACTTCTGAAACCTTTGCGTGTTTAGAGAGAACGTCCTCTACTTCCAGCGGATGAATATTTTCTCCACCAGAGATAATCATATCGTCCACTCTTCCAACTACATGAAGATCTCCGTCGTCATCGATAACACCTAAATCCCCAGTGAAATACCAGCCTTCACGAATCGCTTTTTGAGTTGCCTCCGGTCTGTTCCAATAGCCTTTAAACGCTTCATCTGAGCTAAGGGAAATAATGATTTCTCCAATTTCACCCTTGCCAACTTGGTGATCTGGAAGAGAGCCTCCATCTGTGTCAGCCTTCACAATACGAATGCTTTGCTGCAAACCGGGCTTGCCGGCACATCCTGGCTTTTCCATTACATTTGAACAAATCGTAAACGTGTAGATTTCAGTGCTGCCGAAATGGTTAATAAATACATCAGGCTTTAATAATTCCACACATTTTTCTGTCAATGAAGTAGTCATCGAGGCTCCTGCATAGCCGATTTTACGCAGTTTCTTTAAATCATATTGATCAAAGCTTTGGTGACTTAAAATATCGTGATATAAGGTTGGAACTAAGTATAGGGAAGAAATTTCTTCACTGCTTAATAATTCAAGTGCTTCTTTTGCGTCGAAATCAGGAAGAACCACGTATTTTCCATTTAGTAAGGCAATGGACAACAGCGAACGTATTCCCATAGTATGGTACAGCGGCATCGTCCCTAATGTGCTCTCCCCGTCACAGTATTGATTTTGGATCACATGTGCAACAGCAGCGGAATACTCATTTTTTTGGCTTCTTGGTACGCCTTTTGGACGGCCAGTCGTCCCAGATGTATAGAGCATTAACGCAATATCATCCTCATGAATAGCTGGCTTATTGTAGCTGCCAACGCTCCTGTCTATAAGTTCATTGTAAAAGATGTCGGCTCCATCAACACTTCCCAAACCGATTAAAATCGGATTTTCTCTAAACGTTGCTTTCAGAACTGCATCCTGACTTGTACGTTCATACACAACCGCTTTTGCCTCTGCATCATTCACGCAGTATTCAACTTCTTTGGCAGATAAACGATGGTTTATCGGCGTATAAACCGCGCCTATTTTTTGACAAGCCCAATACATCACGACATTTTCAAGTCTATTTTTCAACACAATCATCACTCGGTCGTGTTGCTGAATCCCCATCCTTTGGAGAGATGAAGCAACCTTAATAATTTCCTTGTCCAACTGCTTATACGTATATCGCTTGTCCTTTTCAACAATCGCGATCCGATTCGGATGACGATCGACTGCAAATTCAAACATGGTTGATAGATTCATAGTTTCAACTCCCTTCTGTTAAGGCCAGTTGTTTGTTTTCATCAACTGTTTTTTGGATGGCTTTCAAAATGCCATCATAGCCTGTACATCTGCAGAGATGTCCTGATAGCATTTCTTTTAACTCTTGGGTTGACGGTTCAGGGTTTTTGGCTAAATAATCCTGTGCAGACATTAGAATTCCAGGTGTACAAAACCCACACTGCAGCCCGTGGCATTCTTTGAAATTTTGCTGCAATGGTGTTAATTCACCATCCTGGCTAAGCCCCTCCACTGTTTGAATTTCCTCTCCGTCTGTCTGAACAGCGAACATTAAACAGCTTCTTACCGCCGTGCCATTTACAATGACGGTGCAAGCACCACAAACACCATGCTCACACCCGACATGTGTGCCTGTCAGTCCACAATTTTCACGGATAAAATCACTTAAAAGTATTCTGGACTCAACTTCTTCCACATAGTGTTTCCCGTTGATTGTGAGTTTAATAGAATGTGTTCCCACGCCGATCACCTCCTAGCTCGATTGTATGCTGTTTGTAAAATCCTTTTTGTATAGACGGCCGCAAGATGTCTTCGATAGTCTGCAGAAGCATGAAGGTCGGATTCAGGATCAACAACGCCTGTCACGATGTCAGCTACTTTGTTTAAAAGAGAATCTGACAGTTCTTCCCCGATCATAATCTCATTTGCTCCCTCCACTAGTAGAGGGACGGCTTCAACACCTCCCAAAACGAGGCGGACATTGGAAATTTTATTATGATCATCCAGCGTTAGCTGGCAAGCGGAGGCGACAATTGCAAAGTCACCGTGACGGCGGGAAATTTCATCAAAAGCGAATCCCACTCTTCCTTTCCAAATAGGAATATGAACCTCTGTTAAAAGTTCAGTAGGCATGACATCCGTCGTCAGGTATGTAACAAAAAAATCCTCTATTTGAACTTCTCTTGTCTCATCAGCAGACGCAATATGGACAGTTCCGCCAGATGCCATTAAAGCAAGTGGAATTTCCGCTGTTGGATCAGCATGAACGAGACTGCCTCCAAACGTGCCTCTATTCCTTGTTTGAACATGACCGATAAATGGTACCGCTTCATGCAATAAACCAATGTTATTTTTAATCAGGTCTGATATTTCAATTCGACTTTGCCGTGTTAGCGTTCCAATTTTCACCTTGTCATCATCAGCTTCGATGAAATCTAGCTCATGCAGCTGATTAATATCGATTAAACACTCAGGTGAAGCCAATCTCATATTCATAATTGGAACCAGACTCTGTCCGCCTGCTATAATTTTTCCATCAAAACCTGATTCCTCTAGTAATGAAAGTGCGGTATCCACTGTATTTGGACGATAGTATTCAAATTTTGGCGGTTTCAAGGTTTAACCTCCCTTCAAGCACTCATTTCATTTCGTTTTAATTCTTTTCCAAGCTTTTTGAAAAAATCCTGGATGATCAGCTTAGCTACTCCGCCTAGCATACGCTGCCCAATCATCGCGACCTTGCCGCCTACTTCTGCCTCGTATGAATAGGAAAGCTCGGTTGTATTTTCATCGATCGGTGTAAGATCAATGGTTCCAGTGGCTTCCACATTTCCTGGTCCGCCTTCACCTTGTACAATAAGCTTGTAATGGTTTGGTTTTTCGATATCCGCAATTTCAATCGTGGAATCATATTTTCCTTTTACCGCGGCAATCCCAACTGCAAGATCGGCCTTGTATTTGTTGTCACCGATCGGCTCAAGCTTTTTACAGCCTGTGATACATTTTTCTAATACATTTGGATCAAGTAAAACATCCCAAGCTCTTTCAATTCCTGCCTCTAATGTGATTTTTCCTTTTCCATCCATTATTGTTCACCTCTTTTAAGTAGTTTTCACCTTGGAACTTTGGAGTAATTGCCATATTTTTGTGGGGCTTAATGGCAATGAATCAATCATAATGTTATAGGGGGTCAGTGCATCACTTACCGCATTAGCTATTGCTACTGGCGCACTCATCGTATTTCCTTCACCCAAGCCTTTCGCCCCGAGCGGTGTTACTGGTGATGGTGTTTCAATATGCTTAATGGTGATGTTCGGTATTTCAGGCGCGGTTGGACATAAATAATCCATAAATGACCCCGTTAAAAACTGCCCCTTATCGTCGTAAGCAAGCTCTTCGTACAAAGCCCCTCCAAGCCCATGCACCAAGCCGCCATAAATTTGCCCATCAACGATTAATGGATTTAATAGCTTTCCGGCATCGTGAATGGTGAAATAATCCAGAATCTTTACCTCAGCCGTTTCCGGGTCGATTTCAACTGTGACCATGTCAGCAACAAAACCGTATGTGATGGATGAATTAATTAAGTCATTCTCATCCGGCGGTTCTGCAATCGTTGCAGTATAGTAGTATGTTTCATAAATTCCTGGCTGCATTCCATCAGGAAGAGATAATGGATTCCAATGTGCGGATCCCGCTGCTCTTTTCATGGAATATTTCTTTGACGGGTCACTCTTTGAACGGATAATAGCGCTTTCAATTACAAGGTCATCTTCTTTTGTTTGCAGGTGATGGGCCGCTATTTTAAGAATTTTCTCCTTTACCTTATGAGCCGCATAATAGACGGCACTTGATCCTAAAGAAGCAAACCGGCTGGAATAACTTCCTGATGCAATGGACCAAGCACTGGTTGCCGTATCTAATTCAGCAACTACATTAATTTGTTCTCTTGGAATTTGCAGAACATCTGCTACGATTTGAGCGGCTACTGTTTCATGTCCCTGTCCTGATGGTGTTGTACTAATCCGTACATTGACATTTCCCATCGGATCCATTGAAATCGTGGCCGCTTCTGCACAGCCTGATTTTGGTAGCGAGGCTGCTCTTTCTTCAGGCGTAAGCGCGATCGTAATATAGCCCATATTCGATCCCGAAGGTTCAACAATGCACGCCAAACCGACACCGAAAATCTTGCCTTCTTTTCTCGCCTTTTCTTGTTTCTCACGAAATTCTGTATATTTCCCGGTTGCTAAAGCAAGCTCAAACCCTTTTTCATAATCACCGCTGTCATAGATCCCTCCAGAGGCTGTATGATAAGGAAATTTTTCTGTTTTGATTAAGTTCCTTCTGATCACATCAGCAGGATCTAATTGAAGCTCATGCGCAATCATTTGCATAATCCGCTCAAGCGGAAAATAAAGCTCCTGACCTCCGTATCCCCTGATCAGCCCAGTCGGCAATTTATTCGTCATGACGATATACCCATCCACCATCAGATTAGGGATATCATATGCGCCTGTAGTATTCGCATGGGTTCGATATAAACAGGCAGGCTCAGGGGCACGGATATAGGCACCGACATTATCAATCATTTTCATTTTAAGGCCTAAAACCTTTCCGTCCTCTTGAACTGCCGCTTCGATATAGGTGACACGGTCCGTTCCACTTGAACTTGCAGATAGATGTTCCTGGCGATCTTCAATCCACTTAACAGGACATCCTGCAATGCGGCTTGCGATTGCACAGAGAACCATATAGGGGAACGTTCCCGCTTTAATTCCGTAGCTGCCTCCAATGTCCTTTGGAACAATGATTCTTAAACGGTTGCTAGGAATTTTCAAGGCCCCTGCCATGACCGCTTGAATCACAAATGGCCCATGAAAATTGGCGTTGATTGTATATTGATCTGAGCTTGATTCATACTGTGCAATGATTCCATATGTTTCAACAGGTGTAGCTGAATACTTAGGAAAATTGAATGTATGCTTAATAATGCGGTCTGCGTTTTTAAATGCAGAATGTGCGTCACCATAATGGAAGCTTCGATGATTGGCAATGTTAGATCCTACGTTTTCATGTAATAAAGGAGCATCGTCTTCCATTGATTTCTCAATATCAACAATCGCTTCAAGCGTTTCGTATTTCACCTTAACTAATTCAGCTGCGTCCTCCGCAATGTATCGATTTTTTGCGATGACGACCGCTACCGGCTCTCCAACATAACGAACCTTATCAACCGCAATTGGATAGTATTTGACCGGAGCACTTACTCCCACACTAAACGGGTTTAAATATTGAACAACATCCTTTCCAGTAATAATACCTTTTACACCCGGAACCTCCAGCGCTTTTTCAATCTGAATGGATTGTATACTGGCATGCGGATATGCACTTCTTACAATCGCGATATGAGCAGTATTTGGCGGCGTTCCGATGTCGTCTATATATTTTCCTTGTCCCATTAATAATCTTGCATCTTCAACACGTGGAACTGGTTTTCCAACTACATTTTCCATTTGCTATATCTCCTCCCGAAGCAATGCTTGATAATCTGCTTTTGTATCAATATCTGGAGCCATTTTCTTTTGCATCGTTGCGTAATAAACCTGTTGTTGATATTTGTGGATAACAGATCTTCCACCTTCATCTCCAGTAACCCTCAATAATGGAGGAAACAAGCATCTACTGAAAAGCACCGGATGTCCCTTTTGATTTTCATAGCTTGCCTGTACAATCAAGGGCCGGGGTTTCTGAGAATAGTAATCTCTTATGACGATATTGATATCGTTTGATGTTACTAATGGCTGGTCTCCCAGTAAAAACATGGCTGCGTCCGCATCCTTAGGCACCGATTGCAGCCCTTTTTTCATCGACTGGGACATCTCATTAGAAGCACGATCGTTAAGAATGGTATGAATGGCTCCGACAGCCGAAGCTTCCTTTATCAGCTCCGGGATATCAGCATTCACTACGGCCGTTATTCCGTATAACTGTGAATGTAAGCCTTGATCAATCACATGCCGGAAAATCGATTTCTCTTTAAAAGGGAGGAGCATTTTAGCGGTTCCCATCCTTCTTGAAAAGCCTGCCGCAAGGACGATCCCCCAAATCTTTGGATTTATGTGTTCAATAACACCTCACATCCTCTCTGAGTTTCCACTAAAGGGTGTGATTTCACGTCACTAAGCCTTGAACCTGTTCCCCCGCGATACACGAGCATGATTTCGGCTATTATACTCAATGCGATTTCTTCAGGCGTTTTTGAGCCAATATCCAAGCCAATCGGACTATGAATTTCATCAATTTTCATATTCATTTCAAGACTCATACTCGTTTTAATTAATTCATTCGTTCTTTTTCTTGGGCCAAGCAGTCCGATGTACGCTGCGTCTTTAGTCAAAATATGCTCCAGTATGAGCTGATCCTGCAAAAAATTATGCGTCATTAAAATAACATAGGAGTTCCTGTTAAGTTCAATCACAGGAGCTGTTCCAGCAGGATAAATGAGTAGCCGATCCGCCTCTGGAAAATTCTCTTCCGTTGCAAATGCCGGTCTGTAGTCCAACACCGTAACCTGCCAATTTAATGATTTCGCCATTCGCACAATTGGAACAGCATCAGGTCCAGCTCCAAAAATCATAAGCTGCGGAGGCGGGGTCGTACATTCATAAAAAACTTGAAGTTCGCATTTCTCCTCTATCATGCTTCGACCATTTTTCAGCGTTTCCCGCTGATGTAAATAGTCGATGAGGATCTCCTTATTTTCTATTTCGGGAAATTCTTCCGATTCAGGATCAATCATCCATTTCGTTCCGACTAATGATTGTTCAGCAGACCTAATAATGGTTATACAGTGCATCGGTTTCATTAACGCAGCTTTATAATACGCATCAATACTGACGGCTCTTTCGTATTCCTGCTTTGGAAGAAAAGGCTCAAGAAAAATATCCATTTTGCCGTTGCAGCCTAATCCAAGGCCCCAAACAAGATCACCCTCATCTTGAAAATCATACTCAACGATTTGCGGAATTCCTGATTCTATTATTTGAAAAGCGTATTCCTTTAAATCCCCTTCAACACATCCGCCGCTTAGAAGCCCCGTGATTTTTCCATCCTCATGAATGAAGCATTTGGCTCCTGTTTTTTGATAGGTAGAGCCCTCTGTGGAAATGATGGTTCCGATTACACCACTTAACCCGTTTTGTATACATCTTTGTATTTCCTTTTGAATGGCAATCATAATTTTTTCACCTCCCGCTGTCAGCTTTTAAAGATGCCCTTGATTTCCAGTGAAATTGTTCCCGATATTCACTCGGTGTTTTTCCTACAATTTTTTTGAATGCTGTGGCAAAATAACTTGAATTTGCAAAACCGGTGTTGTTTGCAATCACTTCAATTGGCAAAGAAGAAAGCCGAAGCATTCCTTTTGCTTTTTGAACCCTGACAAATGATAAATACTCAACAAATGTCATTCCAGTATCTTCTTTAAATAGACGGCTGAAGTAGGAAGGGCTCAAATACACAAGATCGGCTATTCCCTTTAATGTTAGTTGTTCGCCGTAGTTCATTTGAATATACTGGATCGTGCTTTCGATTGGATTTTTGATATCTGATAAAAACTGACCCGATCGTTTATTGGTCCCCATATTTAATTCCGAACTAATCTCTGGAGCCAGCACCCGGTCAAATGTTTCAATTAACTCATTTTTTGAAAGCGGTTTCAATAAATAAGAAGAAAAACCAGAGTTAATCGCGTCTTGAGCTAGTTCAAACATCTTTAGCTGAGTGGCGACAATTACCGGCAGCGAAGGATACAATTGAAGTGCTGTTCTCCCGAATTTAATACCATCCATATCAGGTAAAGAGAGATCGATAATAAGGGCACTTGGCTGACTTTGCTTTAAAAGGAGCAGGCCTCTTTGAACTGTACTTGACTCATATATAGATAAGAAGTGATATTTACTTTCTTTTACGATCGTACATATCTCCCGTCTGGCTAGTTGATCATTATCAACAATCAGCAATTCAGCCAATCTTTCTCCCCCTCTACTCAAATCTTATTAGATTTCGCTAAGGAATGGTTTCATTATTTTGCTTTATATTATTTAATTTTAATTATTTTTTATAATTTTCTAATTATTTTAAATGTTATTAAATCAAGCTGCACCTATGTTTCAATTTATCACTTTTTACTCTTAGAATTCTTATTATTTTTCAGTATTTTTACAAAATATCCCAAATAAGAACCGCTCCTTGTGTTCAACCTGGGTTTAAATGCCCCTAGGATCAGGGCCTTTGGAATTAAATGCTTCATCAAGACGTTTTGTTATGCTTTAGGGTCAGTATAAGTATAAACGTTAAGATCAGAGCTCTTCGTGATGTACACAACTTATTGATAATAGATACCTTTCTATGAATCGAATACATAGGAAATGACGATCCGATGCGCATTGGTCTCTTACAGTACGTTCAAGTCAGTATCATCATAGATATAGTTCGTGGTAAAGCGGCTAAATTCCTTCTAAACTCGCCGATCGGATTGGGCGTACTAGTATTCTGATCTTATAAGCATAGGGTCTTTCTTGTGCAGGATTAAAAGGAAGGCATATGGATCATATAAGTATGTAAAATGATCGATAAGGACCTTAGGGATTTCGTATACTCCTTGAACAATCAGCCGTCCTTCAATGCTCCATCCATATCAAAAGCCTTATGAGAGTCGATCTCCTAAGGCTTACTTTTATTGAAACATTAAAGAAAACGATAATAGCCAATATAGTACGTGCTAGTACCCTTCGAATTATCCGTATAAAGTGACATTATCTAGTTATTAATACAAGAAAAAAGGACTCTCCTGGAGTCCTTTTTCTTGTATTTTATCAACTTTTAGTAATTACAGGTTCACATTAAACGTCAGCATACTGCGGTTTTAGCTGCAGACTCAATTTTGTGCAATTGCACTTCAACCTCTTCAGCCGTTAGACCGTGTTGAATCACATAGCGATTTCTTTCATCTACACGGCATTCATGTGAACAGCTTCTCAGATAGAAGGCTTCATTCTCTTCTGAACAAAGTATTTTCTTGTTGCATGCAGGGTTGGCACAGTTTACATAGCGCTCACATGGCTCTCCGGTAAAGTAGTCCTTTCCGACGACAACGTGCTCCACTTGATTGACTGGTACACTGATTCTTTCATCGAAAACATACATCATTCCATCCCAAAGCTTGCCTTGAACTTCGTCGTCCTTTCCGTACGTTGCGATTCCTCCATGCAGCTGGGAAACATCTTCAAAGCCTTCCTCAACCAGCCAGCCTGAAAACTTTTCGCAGCGAATTCCCCCTGTACAATAGGTGAGAATTTTTTTGCCTTCAAACTGTTCTTTGTTTTCACGAATCCATTCAGGAAGTTCTCGGAAGTTCTGAATTTCCGGTTTAATGGCCCCTCTAAAGTGGCCTAGATCGTACTCATAGTCGTTTCTTGCATCAATAACGACCGTATCCTCTGCTTGCATTTGCTCATAGAATTCTGCTGGAGAAAGATATTTACCGGTTGTTTGAAGAGGATTAATATCATTTTCTAAGCGAAGTGTCACGAGCTCTTTACGATGACGCACCTTCATTTTTTTAAAGGCATGTTCTTCTGATTCATCAATTTTAAACACTGTGTCATGGAAGCGGGGGTCGTTCCTCATTGCCTCCATATAGCTTTCAGTTTGTTCTTTGGTTCCAGAAACAGTTCCATTGATTCCTTCATTTGCTACTAAAATACGGCCCATTAAACCAATTTCATCACACAACGCTTTATGTTCTTTCGCAAACTCAGCTGGATCTTCAATGGTTACATATTTATAGTACAGCAATACGCTGTATTTATTTTTTTCCAACACAATACGCCCACCTTATCATTAATTGCAATAAAAACAGTTGCTGCCTACGAATCGTGTTTTTATTGTATTTTTTATTATAACAAATGTAATTCTACTTTTTCTACAAGGTTGATCCAAAAAAACGAACCCTTTAAGGATCCGTCTGCATATGCTATACATAAAGCGTACTTAACAAAGCTTTGGTACGATTGTTTTTCTTCAAGAGGTTATAATTTAATTCTTTCAGGTAAATGCTGAATGGATTGAATGACCGCTTCGAGCTTTGCTTCGATCCTGTGCAGAAGATACAGCGTCACAATGATTGGAAATCCTAGCTCACTGATAAATGACATCCATTGCTCCATTTATTCTCCTCCTTTATAAAAAGATGGCCAAGCAACGCTTGACCATCTCTACTTTTTACACGATTTCTACTTGCGTTACTTCACGCGCAACCAGTCTAGCACCTTTTATGGCAACTAGTCCGCCTGATGGTGAAGTAAAGGCATTTCCTGCGATAATGGCCTCCATCGCCGCTTTAATAGCAGCAGGATCTATAGATTCCTTTGGTGCCTCGATGCTGATGGATGATGTTCCGCCTTCTTGCGTTGTAAATTGCAGCTCCAATGTTTTAATCACACTGTCTCCTCCCTTCACTTTCTAGATTTTCACATTACTGAGCAACAGCGGCCTTTTCAAGGCGGTTCACTTCAAATAAAGCATAGTCACTCAATGAAGCAATAGCAGCAGCGGTATTGTACAGCTCTTCTGGTGTAACCGTTAAGCGAACGCGGTTGAACGTTTTATTTTTCAAAATCGGCATACCCTCGTTGCCAAGTCCCGCTTCAAACACAAGGCGAAGCTTTACATCATTTACAAAAATTTGTGCCATCCTGCTCACCTCCCTTCACCCTCTATATAGCTGTTCATCCTGCCAAGAGACACCCCTGAGTAAAAAAGTTACGATTCAAGCCAATTAAAAATAGGATTTTTTTGTCTTAAAGCCGTTAGCGCCGCCTGCTGCCAAGCCCTGTATAAATAGCTGTTGAGCGAGCGTACCTTTCCTTGCTTTGCCTTTAATATTACTCCGTGCCAGGCTTCAATAAACGGTTCAGGACTTTCCTCAATTCGCAGGTCCTTTGCAACCGATGCCTTTGCTCGGAGCAGCAACCCATAATACGAATACATGGCTTCTGCATCGTTACTGAAATATTTGGACATGGCAGTGAAAATTTCTTCAGGAATTTTTTTGGATAGAACGGACGCTGGCACAGCCGTATCTTGTAAATTCTTTAAAGGATCTTTTTGCTTAAAAGAAGTAATGGTTTCATTTGAAGAATTTCGAGGTTTATTACTTGTGGCAGTAGAGGTTTCAGCAGAAGTGCGACTGGACAATTCCGACTGGTCATTATGTGTATATTCAAGACATTTTTCAGCCTTTTCATCATAAGATTGAATAATGATGACATTGGCTCCTTTTCCTCCGCTGACTTTTCGGATCGTTGGGATTTTTTTAATCATCCTCTTGGATTCCAGCAGTATGAGAAGACGTCGTATTGTTTTTTCAGAGCAGCCCATATGCTCTGCCATCGTCGCTGCTTTTAAATGAGCAGCACCCGGAAATTTAACCGCATAACGGCTGATCAACTGAAAAAGAATTCGTTCAGCTTCCTTCATATTATGAGCATTTTCAGAAAGATGCTTCTTTACCGCGCGATTCAGCTCTTCTTTTGAATGAAATGTTTGATAATACGGCAACCAGGACATTGTATCCACTCCTTTTCACTTGAGGTTGATCAATTAAATGACTCCCTACACTAGTTAGATAGCGAAAAGCAGCGAGAAAAGACACCGTCCCAATTAAAATTTCAAAATAGTAATCACCAAGTATACATTCATTTGATGTGAGTTTTTATAACTTATCCATTATAATAATTCAGCCTTTTGGCGGATATATATATTTTTAATTTTCAGTTAATATAATTATAACAATGAAAGGAGGGACTCTGAATGCGCAAACTTGACGATTTTTTAGGCGAGGAAATGGATATGCTCACGGAAGACTATGTCACGGTCACTGCGGACGACGAAAATTTTTACAGTGTTCGACGTGAAAATTTACATCAGTTGGTCTCCCTTGGCTACAAACAAATTCAGTAAGACATTCAGTCTCGCCAAGGAGTTTAACCTTCTTGGGTTTGGTTTAGGTCATCGAAAAGAGTCCGAAAATCCTGAATTTAAGGATACATCGGACTCTTTTATGTTGTACTTATTAATAAAATTTCGCATATCTCTTCACCTAAACCAAGCTATGAAGATTTTCACATCACTCATACATACTATTCTTCCTTTATTGAATGCTAAATCGTTGAACTTAGAGAATTATATTTATATATGTATCATAAATTTCTACAAAACATCGTTCAATTAAAGAAACATTCAACCTAATTTAATAGGATTTGAATTAAAAATAGTTTAATACTCTAAAATATGGTGAAATATTTAAAGACGATAAATTTTTTTCTTTATTCACATTTTTAACACTTATCTTGATCATTCCGTTGAATGCTGCAGCAATTATTTTTGTTTATTCTTTACAATAATCATTAAATAGAGAAAAAAGCAGATAGATCAATAGGACAAACACCCAATTAATTCATTGAAACTGCTCCTTAGTAATACTCCAAAAAATAGCTATAAGCAGGTGTACGAAATTGGATATCAAACATTTACAATATTTTATTGAAGTATCGAATTTTAATAGTTTTTCCCGTGCAGCAGACCACTTATTTATTACCCAGCCCACCATTAGTAAAATGATTAAAAACCTTGAAACCGAGTTGGGAGTGGCTCTTTTTGACCGTTCCCGTAAACAGTTAACCTTAACTGATGCAGGACAAATCATTTTGGAGCAAGCAAAATTGATTAACAAAGCATTTAATAATTTGGAAACGGAATTAGACAATCTTACGGGGCTGAAAAAAGGACATATACGGATTGGATTGCCTCCAATTTTTTATGCGCATTTTTTCCTAAAAATTGTTAGCAGCTTTCACGAAAAGTATCCTGGGATTACTTTTCAGCTAGTAGAAGATGGTTCAAAGAAAATTGAAGAAGACGTAGGAAACAACCTTCTTGATGTTGGTATTATTGTTCTTCCTACTAATAACGACATCTTCGACCATTTCTCTTTTATGGAAGAAGACCTAAAGCTCATCCTTCACCCGGCACACCCCCTGGCAGATAGGGAGGAAGTCCATTTAGCTGAATTGATTAATGAAGCTTTCATTTTGTTTAATCAGGACTTCGTCTTAAACGATCGAATTATTCTTTCTTGTAACAATGTAGGCTTTACGCCACACATAATATCTGAAAGTTCTCATCATTCTTTCATTGAAGAAATGGTCGCGTTCAAACTTGGAATCTCCCTTTTACCGGAGAGTATCTGCCATAATCTAAATAAAAATGTACGTTCGGTTAAAGTAGTAAACCCATCAATAAGCTGGAACCTAGCGATTATTTGGAAAAAAAATCAATACCTCTCCTATGCTGCAAAAGAATGGCTGCAGTTTACAAAACAACAGCTTACAAAGGGATCTCAAGATGATGAATGATATGCTCCCAGATTCATGAAGACAGTTCAATTAAATTGAATTGTCTTTTTTATTTACGCTGTTTTCGTATAGATTGTTGCTTTCTTGACCGTACTGTAATAAATGATAGAAAGTTATACTCTATCTAAAATTGCTGAAAAACTTCACATACACATTTCTACTGTATTTTATTGAAGACACAAAATCTTGAATGCATAAGGAAGTCTTGGATTAAATAAATTCAAAACCTATAATAATTACAAGTATAAGTACCTCAGTGACTTTCCAACCTAAACTACCTGCTAAATTAACAAGATTTCCATTTTCTTACCTGTTAAACGCATCGTTCATATTTTCAGTTGGACTTTTTTTCAATTCGTCTTGTTTTTATCTTTCTCTTCTTCTTTCAGGAGTTTCTTTATCTTTACTCATTACCACACCCCGAATTTGTATAATCTAACATATATAGATTAATTTTCTTTAAACAAATCTATCCTAATGGATATATAATTAATTTTTAGCATATTATAGGAAATTAATAAATGTCCATATTTTTAAAAAACAATCCTTTAGAAAACAGCCTTTATTTTTTAAAAATACTGTATACAAGGCATAGGTTGAAGCGTTTCCATAGATAAAAGCTATGATAAAGATAAAAAATAACCATTTTACTTACGGTACAGCGCGGCATACACTTGCATCAGGAAAAAAACTGAATTAATTAAAAAATTGATCTTATATCCTGATTCTAAACATGAAAGGAAGCAAAAAATGGATGTGAAAAAAGTAAATGAAAGTCGTATTGTTAATACAGCACAAGTATTATCCTGCGATTTAAATAACTATAATACGCTGTTTGGCGGCGTTTTGATGAAAAAGCTCGATGACGCGGCAACTTTATCAGCCCGCAGGCATTCTAGAGTTAAGGAATGCGTAACTGCATCTACGGATCATATCGATTTCTTATGCCCTATTCATCAAACTGACTCAGTTTGTGTCGAATCCTTCGTCACATATACTGGAAAGAGCTCTATGGAAATTTTTTGTAAAGTTATCGCAGAAGATATGATGAATGGTGTGCGCCGAATTGCCGCTACGGCATTTCTGACATTTGTAGCCTTAGATGAAAAGAAACGGCCAGTTGAAGTTCCCGGTATCATTCCACAAACAGAAGAAGAAAAATTTCTTTATAAAACCGGTAAAGAAAGAGCAGAAATGCGTAAATTAAGAAGACAGAAAAGTAAAGAATTAGCTGAAAATATTTCATTGGATAAACCTTGGGACAAATAAAAGGAGGAAGCATCAATGATAACTTTATCAAGTCTTAATGAGTTAAAAGCAGCTGAAGAAGCCTTAGAAAAGTTTAAAAAAGACTATCCTAACCTTTTTGATAAACTGTTGGATATGGTTAATCTTACCCGTGCCCTTCAATTTAAATACCATTACCTTGGGTGTTTAATAATGAATGAAAATCCTGGAGCAAATACCCCTAAATTTGTATACCGCTCTGTTCTACGTTTGTTTAAAAAGGAAGTTCAAAAATTGAAAGATGACCGTGATTTCCAAGTATTAAAACAAACTTTTTCTGAACATAAAAGTATTGGTTATTCAAAAATAAGTCTCTTACTACTCGAAATGACACCCGAATCATTAGTAGGCACATCTAGTATTAAATAAAATACCCCTATCACTTCATCAAAAAGCAAAATAATTAATAGCTTACATGTTTTATTATCAATGCTTAGACCTTTATTCCATCTTTAAAGCAGAAGCAGGGATCATTCACAAGGTTCCTGCTTCTGCTTTTTTGCTGCCTTGATAAATTAATAGATTTCATAAAACACCTTTTTCCTCCACTCTGAATTATACAAAATTAGTCAGATCTTCAATCAAATCTTAAAAGGATTAATCAGCAGCAAAATAGGTGTTTTTTTCTTTAATCTCTCAATTTGTAAACCAAATAAAGATCCCTCATAAACGAACAGAATATTTTAAAAAATTAAATTGATTCGTTTTTTGGATATTTAGGTTTTATTTTCACGTGATTTCCTTTATAATCTCACTCATACACAAACAATCGAATGAAAACTCATATAATCGTAGGGATATGGCCTACAAGTTTCTACCAGGTTACCGTAAATGACTTGACTATGAGTGATAATCTTGCATCGTTTCCAAAAAAGCCAAAGGTTATATTGGGAAATATGGTCTTTATTTATTTAAATTAGACCCGAATGTCAGGCGATCACTTGCAGTTTAAAGTGGCCTTGACGTTCGGGTTTTTTATTTTTTTATGAGCTTGATTTTATAACAAATGATCGTTATACACTCCAGGAGGCGAAAACAGTGAAAGAATTAGAAAAGGCTATTATGGAAAGAGGAACGGTTTTAAGTGATGGCGTATTAAAGGTTGACAGCTTTCTAAACCATCAAATCGATACACAGCTTATGATCAATGTCGGGAAGGAACTCGCAAATCGATTCCGTGATAACCAGATTACAAAAGTATTGACAATCGAATCATCTGGTATTGCACCTAGTTTTATGGCAGCAAATGAATTGGCTGTACCTCTTGTCTTTGCCCGCAAGAAAAAATCGCTGACGATGACAAATGATGTGTACACGAGCAGTGTTTACTCCTTTACTAAACAAGAAACAAACGAAATAACAGTTTCTAAAAATTTCTTATCAGCTGAGGATCGTGTGTTGATTATTGATGATTTCCTCGCGAATGGACAGGCAGCGATTGGCTTAACCAAAATTGTGGAGCAGGCCGACGCTACAGTAGCAGGAATTGGCATTGTGATCGAAAAGTCATTCCAGGACGGCAGCAGTAAACTAAAAGAAGCCGGTTATCTAGTGGAATCCCTTGCACGGATCCAATCATTAAAAAACGGAAAAGTAACCTTCCTATCAGACCCAATACTGCTAAACAAATAAAAAATTTTTAAATACGAGAGGAAATAACGACATGAATAAAACTGTCCATTATCCGTGGTATAAAAAAGAAGATACAGACGCCTTTTTTGCTCTATTTCAAAATAACTTAGCGAATTTTGTGATTATCGCTGTTACCATGCTGGGCATGGGATTCTCCGCAGAAATTGTTTTTGGAAAAGTGATTCCAGGTGCTGCGGTTGCTGTAATGGTTGGAAATTTATATTATGCCCACATGGCAAACCGCCTTGCCCAAAAAGAAGGAAGAACAGATGTAACGGCTCTTTCTTATGGAATAAGTACACCTGTTATGTTTGTATTTTTATTCGGCGTTCTCGCACCTGCCTTAGCGTTAACAAATGACCATGAACTCGCATGGAAAATTGCTGTTGCGGCAGCATTTTTAAGCGGCTTGGTTGAAGCTTTAGTAAGTTTATCCGGTAACTGGGTTCGTAATCATCTTCCTCGCGCTGCCATGCTGGGAGCTCTTGCGGGTGTCGCCCTTACTTTTATCGCTGGGGAAATGCTGTTCAATACGTTTTCTGTTCCAGTTGTCGGCCTTGTTTCTCTTATTATAATAATTGTCGGTGTAGTAGGGAAAATGTCGATGCCATTTAAAATCCCTACCTCTCTATTTGCCGTGCTTATTGGGACGATTTTAGCCTTTGTACTTGGCTATCAATCACCTGCTCAAATTACAGAAGGTCTCACACACGTTGGGTTTTATCCAATTTTACCTAGCCTGGCTGCATTTGAAGGAATGAACTATTTGTTCGGAAGTTTAATTGGCTTACTTGCAATCATTCTGCCTATTACGTTATATAATGCAATTGAAACTATGAATAATGTGGACGCCATGGCAGCTGCTGGAGATTCATATGATGTACGTGAATCTCAGGCTGTGGATGGTGTAGGAACGATGCTTGGCGCTGTTTTTGGAGGATTATTCCCTACGACTGTATATATTGCTACAGTAGGTTCCAAATGGATGGGAGCCGGCCGAGGTTATAGCATTTTAAATGCAATCGTATTTGGACTTGCTGCAATGTCTGGAGTGATCGCAGCCTTTTCAGCTATTATTCCTCTCGCTGCTGTTGCTCCAATCTTAGTATTTGTTGGTATTTCTATGGTTGCTACTGCATTTCAATCGAATGATGCAAAATACTTTCCTGCCGTTGCCCTTGCGATGCTTCCGTATTTAGCAAACTATGTGATGACACGTTTTAACAATGCAGCGGGCGACGTTGTATCCAATATATCCGCAGGTATTGTTCCACTTGGTCAGGGTGCCATGTTTACTGGTATTATATTAGGTGCCATAACTGTATATATCATTGATAAGCAGTATAGAAAAGCGAGTATTTTCTCATTAATTGGTGCATTGTTGTCCTTTGTCGGATTCATGCATGCGCCTAAACTTGCTATAAACTCGGCTCCGGACTTTGTCATCGCTTATATACTCGTATCCGTGTTTTTAGGATATTGTGCATATAAACATGCAAAAAGCACTGCCAATGAAGGTGAATTAATAACAGGGAAAGAAAGAGCGGCTTCTTAATTATTCAATTTCATGTTCCCTTTTTGTAATAATGAGCTTAAAAAGCAAGAACCTTTCACTGTTACCCGAAAGGTTCTTGCTTTTTTAATTACTCCCAGCTATAATTATTTTCCTCGTTTCCCTCAATCAGATTGATCATCTATCATTAGGGATTTCTCTCGGGATGTTCGGGATTTCTTTCGGCGGCTGATAGGGTTCTTCCTTTGGCAGTTCATAAGGGGCTTCCTTTGGAATTTCTCCCGGAACTTCTTTCGGGTCCTCAGTAGGCACTTCGTTTGGACCAGGTTGTTCAGTCTCTAAGGTAAAATGAGTTTGTTCCATCCTTATCACTCCTTTTAAACTGTATTCCCCTTTTTCACGTGATTAGTCATCGTAATTGCTTATAAATTGGAGTGTCAATTTACTAGACACCAATTAGATATTGCTTAATCAGTCGATTCGTTACCTGAACCTCTTGTACACCATGAATAAAAACACCAACACAGTTTTTCTAACGTAATTAAATTTGCGTTAACGGACCCCTAGTTCCATAAAGTCTTTAATTTCCACCAAGGTTTATTACCCGCCTGTTACTAAAGAAAAATGTGTCTCTTCATTATTGCTGAAAAGTTTAATATAGTCATATTCTTTATCTAATTTCACTTCATATAAAACTTGATTGTTTAAGTCCTTATTAACATAATCCTTTTTAGTTTCTTGATTGAAATAAATGTTAACTGTATCCTTTTCATTTTTAATGTCAAAGCCACTAAAGAAAATAGCCTCACTTCCTTGTTCCACTAAAACGTTATTCAAGAAAACAAACAATCGTTCTCCTGCATCTTGATAAAGATAAATGCCGTTCTTTTCTTTCACTTCATTGATGAATTTCTGAACAGCTTTGTCAGTAGATTCCATTATAACTTCTGTATAATATAACTCCTTGTTATCAGTGAGTATATTACACCCCGTTAATACAAGCATTAAAAAAATTAAGTATAAAAACTTCTTCATCCTTGCCCTCCTTATTTAAGTAAAAATATTTACAGAGTGAATAAAAAATGAAATAAGTGAACAATCAGGAAAAAATTAATATCCTTAAAAACTAGTAGTGTAAAAGCTATGTTAAAATTTACTGTTGTTTTTTAATATGGAATTTATACCTTTTTGATAATATCTCTTTCCACTAGCGTCGCATAAATAATGACTGAATTTTCCGTCTAACTATCTTTTCTGTCTAGAGACAAAAGGAAATACCCCATAATGGCGGCTCCCTCCATTTGGATTATATTTATAATTAGATCTATGCGACGACGACAGTTTGTTTATTAAGGAATGGCTTTTCCTTCAATTTTTCGAAGCCAAATATGTGCCGGTTTCCACAAAGCAGCCCTTAAATAACAACTAATTTGTAAGGTTTTGCGCTTGCTTTTTGCCTCCATTTGAACGAGCACATGGAGGCAAAAAACAATGAATGCGATAATCACTTGATTTTGAATCGCCCATTCACTTTGACCGTAGAATTTTTTGATATTGAGAGGCTGCTTAATCCATTTGAAAAACAATTCGATTGCCCATCTTGATTTATACACCTCAGATATTTCTTCGGCACTCAAATCAAAACGATTGGTGATGAAAGGAAGTTCATTTCCTTTTGAATCCATCACTTTTAAAAGGCGAAAGTAATTTTCAGTACGGTTTTGAGTGGTCCCAATTAACATCAGTTGATCCGATAAAACAGCCGAATCTTCTGGTAGTTTAAATTCGTAAACTTCCCGTATGACTGCGTTTTTACGTAGTCTAGAAAGAAAAAAGTAGCCATCATCAGTCATCCGGTCAAAGCGCTCGTAGTCTAGGTAACCCCGGTCAAGCACATACATGTACGCCTTATCATCCACCATGATTTTCAAGCTGACCACAATTATGTTCTTTTGCCGTTATTATAACAGCTTTTTCAGGGTAAGATACTCCCTTTTCCATAAAGACAAGGCGCAAATGCAGGTTTACACCCGCTTTTGTTTTACGGAACTTAGCCCATTTATGATTGGTCAAATTAAGTTGCAATGTGCTTATTTCAATGATTTTTAACGGCATAACAAGCTTTGGTATCGTGTTTGGGCATGAATTTGTGCGACTAAATCAAGGAAAAGCCGTTGAAATAGATCTGGATTCATCCCATTTAAATGCCGTGACAGCTGAGAAATACTGATCGAATCAAGGCCAATTCCTTTCTGAAGCTGGTCATCGAAACGACAATCACTCAGCGTATTAAGACTTTCAACTTCTCCGAGCTGTACGTAGAGTAATAATTTTAGAAATGACTCTGTCGTTAATTTTTTCGTATAAAAATCTAATTTCATCATTTTCACCAATTCATCAAATAATTGAAGATTTATTGGTGAAACCCATTGTCCAAATGAAGTTTTTCGTGTAATCTTGTCCATGAGATGTGTCCTTTTTATGGAATTTGGACGGGTTACCACCTGACCTTATCCGTTATAAAGGAGTTTTTTTATACACGAAGTAAAATTATTGAATATTTTGATTGTTTTAAAATTTAATTTTCTTTAATGCAGCACTAGTGATCTCTTTCATATTTATAAAAATTTTTTTGTTAAGGGTTTTCTGTACAAAGAAGGAGGGCTATCAGGCACTGTATAGGGAAGAATGAGATAAATAAGAATAGTAGAAGGTAGAAAGATAACTATTATTCTAACTGCAGTGGAAGATACACCCAGATATTCAACTGCCCCTCCACACTCCAGCTATAGCTACATCAGTTGAAGATTTTTTTATTTTTATTGTATTTTAACACTCCTTTATGAACTGAAATTTGTTATTTTGTTAATTCTGAAACCGTGAGTTTATCATAAATTGAAGAAACGTATCCTGTTACATATTCAGGATCATCTGACCAATAAGAAATATGCATTCAGCTAAAAAAACCCCAATTCAACAGGAGTTGAAATCGGGGTTTTCCATGATCTGATGCACTAATTAATGCCTTTAATTATTTCACTTATTTTCCGATAAACATTTGAGTCCAATAGTTGCCTTGTTCAACATGTCCTACACCGATATGTGTAAACGATGAACTCATAATATTTTTTCGGTGGCCTTCACTGTTCATCCATGCTTTTACAACTTCTTCAGGTGAACGTTGACCCATTGCAATATTTTCTCCAGCAGTCTTGTAGCTGATGCCATATGATTTCATCATATCAAACGGTGATCCGTACGTAGGGCTTGTATGAGAAAAATAGTTTTTTTGTTTCATATCAAGAGATTTATCTTTCGCAACCTTGCTTAGACTTACATCTAGTGTTAATGGCTTTAATCCTTGTTTTGCACGTTCTGCATTTGTCAGATCAACTACCTTTTGTTCAAAAGCTGAAACAGCTTTGTTGTGTGCACTTTGATTAGCGGGTTTTTGGTTTTCTGCAGCTGGTGCTGACTTTTGTGTGCTTTGTTGGTTCCCAGCTTGCTTCTCTTGTGCTTGTGAAGCTGGTTGTTTCACAGCTTGAACTGGTTGAGCTGCCTTTGTCGCAGTAGACTGTTTTGTTGCAGGCTGCTGTTTAGCTGGAGCAGCAGGTTGTTTTACAGCTTGATTTGCTTGAGGAGCTGGAGTCTTCATTCCCCAATTAGTATTACAATCTTTAGGCAAGCGCTGTTGTTGTGCAGCTGATTTTACAGCCTGCTCTATTTTAAAACTATTTAGGTCTTGATTTACATTAACAGCTCCAGAAGATGCTTGTGTTGCTGTAGGTGCTAACAATAATGATGCTGCTAATGCTCCGGAAATAACAAATGATTTAACGTTCATTTTTCTTCCCCCTTGTTTTTTGTTCTTTCGACTACTTCATCCTATCATCTGTTTTTTGTCATATTCATAGTTAAATTTGGAAAAAATCATTACTTTAAATGATTACTAGCTTTTAATGTTCGCTACATAGAAAAAACAACGAAATCTATTGTTGCCAATAGGATTTCCGTTGTTTTCCATATCAGTAAATACGTTTATTCATTGGAAAAGTTCATATAATCAAACTAATTATTTCAGGGAAATGAGTATTGACACGGTTATAAAATCTCATTCTCTATTACACATATGACAAAAATGTAACGTTATTTTCCATTATTTAGATTTTTTTATTTACGTTCTATCTATTCATATTTAAATTGCGCAAAAAATTAATATTGTACAAGTTGCTTTAATTGCAAAAGAGGGCATGACTAATCCCATTCAATTACAACCATTTCATAATAGAAACAATATTCAAGTTAAATATTTCCCTATTTTTTGAATCAAATTAAAAATTTATAATTATTTACAAGACTAAAATTTTTTCTTTACTTTAATAAAGCAATTTCTTAATATACTTACTTTATCATTAAAAACGTAAGATAATAGCGATCTGATGGAGGTATGTACATTGAGTAAAGTGAGTAAAAAAGTAGCCGGGTTATCATTAGCGGGGGCATTGGTTATTTCATCAATAGGGCTTACTTCATTAAAAGAAAACGTTCAAGCAAAAGACAAGCAAAAAGAACCAACAAATGTCATCATGATGGTTATGGATGGAACGAGTGCAGGTGCCACCACCCTTTCAAGATGGTATAAAGGAGACAATCTGGCGATGGATGAAATGATGGCTGGTGGTATGCGTACATATTCTGCTGAATCTGCGATTACCGATTCGGCACCTGCAGCAACAGCACTTGCTACTGGAAATAAATCAAACGATAAATATGTTGGTGTTCTACCTTCTATCGTTAATTCACCAGGCCTCGACCCGGTTAATCCGGAAGATGCCTACAAACCAGTTGCTAACGTATTAGAAGGTGCGAAACAGCTGGGAAAAGCAACCGGCATTATCTCCACATCTGAAATTCAGCATGCGACGCCAGCAGGCTTTTCTGCTCATGTGACGCACCGGAGCAATTACGGTGATATTGCAGAACAGCAAGTTTATCAGGGTATTGATGTCGTTTTAGGCGGGGGAAAAGAAGCTCTTTCTCCAGGAACGACAAAAAATGCTAGACAAGACGGAGAAAATCTATTAGAAGTGCTTGATGAAAACAACTATGACATTGTGGAAAGCCGTGACGAGCTATTAGCCTCTAAATCGAGTAAAATATGGGGAAGCTTTGCGCCAAGTGCCCTTGCGTATGATTTTGATCGAGAAACAATGAAGCCAAGTGAACCTACCTTGGCTGAAATGACTAAAAAAGCCATTAACACATTGAATAAAGATAAAGACGGTTTCTTCTTATTTGTTGAAGGAAGCAAAATTGACTGGGCAGCCCATGGAAACGACACAATCGGAATGATCAGTGATACTCTTGCTTTTGATGATGCCGTGAAGGAAGCCCTTGAATTTGCCAAAGAAGATGGAAACACAATGGTTATTGCTGTATCTGACCATGGAAACAGCGGCATTACACTGGGAAATATGAACACGGACTCCACATACTCAGAAACACCAGTTTCAGCTTACATTGATCCATTAAAGAAAGCGAAAATGACAGTTGAAGGTGCTCTAAGTCAGCTAAATTCAGAGAAATCGAATCTAAAAGAAGTTGCTGCTCTTTACGGACTTGATAATTTAACGACTGAAGAATTAGAAAAACTTAATTCTTCTAAAAACGTAGGATCAGATATGACAAAGATGCTGGCTGACCGCGCGAATATTGGCTTTACAACGGGAGGCCATACAGGAGAAGATGTATTCTTGTATTCTTACGGTCCTTCAAGACCTACAGGTTTAGTTGAAAATACAGATCTTGCTAAAAAGATGGCACAATTTATGGGTTTTGATTTAGAACAATTAACAAACAAACTTTATATGAATGCAAAAGAAGCCTTTGAGAAAAAAGGATATTCAACCCGCATTGACGTTACCGATCCAAATAACCCTGTATTCGTAGCAGAAAAAGGGCGTCAAATAGTGGAGCTTCCTGCAAATAAAAATATTGTTATCACGAAAACTTCTAAGTCGACTCAACAAAAAGAAATAAACGCGATCACGGTTTACAATGGAGATAATTTCTATATTTCTGAACAAGCATTAAAAGCAGTAAAATAGCATAAATATCTCACCTAAACCTGCTTAGTCAACGAAGTGCTTTTAACTATGTTTAATCTTACTTGGTCCACCTTCACCTTGATTCAAGATTGTACAGAAATAGAGGTTACATCGTCCGAACCTCTAAATATGGATGGATTAATCAAGGCTGTCGTCTGTATTGACCTGTATAGCGGTTATCTATACCCCCTGGCCGATCTTTTTATATTACCCGGTGAAATGTTCAGTTTTGGTCTCTTGAAGAGTATTGTAAACGATTCTCCGGATGTTTCAACTACTGTAATTCAGGGTCCAGCCTACTGACGAACAGTGCAATCGGAGCCCTAATTTTCATTGGGAGTTTCCTCTTATTCAGACGAGTAAGAAATGCCCTATCATAAAAAAACAGTGTAAATAGAAACAGCCGCCGCAAGCGGTTGTTTCTTCTTGTCTTTGTTTCTTGGATGTAAACTGGTTTTTTCAGCAAACAGCTTATACAATTACAAAAAGGTTTTATCTAACTGAGTCGGATACACCTGCGGCCATGCGAGCGCACGGCCTTTTCTTTGTTGTCTTATGGTTATTTCACTTACCAAACAAGGTTGCTAAACTTACTCCGATAAAAGCTCCTTTCACCATCAATTATTTTAGCTTTCAGTAGTACGAACCCGATTTTTGCATTTCGGCAACATTCTTTTTCAGACGCTATAGATCAGATTAGAATTCTCACATATGACATTTTTATAGGAAATAAGATGAATCAAAAAAGCTACCTATTAAGGATAGCTTTTTGTTGGATTTATTGATGGTTTTATATTATTTATAATAAAATATCTGGATGAGGATACAAGTTGGCATCGCAAAGTTCTGTATGTTAAAAAGCGCGCAAAGAACCTCCGTTAACTGTGTATTCTGCCCCCGTCACAAAAGATGCCTGATCGGATGCCAGGAAAAGCACGACAGCTGCAACCTCTGCTGGATGACCCATTCGGCCAAGCGGAAGCTGACGGACATTTTTTGCAAAATGAACAATGGCTTCTTCTTTTTCCATTCCAAATTGTTCCGCCAAGCCGTCCGCAAATCCTCCTGGATTGTCCCAAAGAGGCGTACGCGTTGGTCCAGGCGAAACAGAATTAACTCTAATTCCCTGTGGACCAAATTCGTTTGCGAGTGCTTTTGATACGCTTAGCATCGCCGCCTTTAATGCACTGTAGTCGATCAGCATCGTGTCTGGCTGTCTTCCGCTTTCAGACGCAATATTAATAATGGAACCGCTCTTTCGCATCGCCATATAGGGAATTGCAGCACGGCTGGTACGGATCATACTCATCAAATTTGTTTCAAACATTTTCGTCCAATGCTCATCGCTTACTTGCAGGAATCCTTCTCTTGCAGGAGCAATACCTACATTGTTGACCAAAATATCAATTTTCCCGAATGTCTTAATTGCTTGCTGTATCAGCGTGTCCGGTCCTTGAGGTTCGCTTAAGTCTACAGCCACAGGCAGAAGCTGTTTTTCATACCCGAGTTCCTTTAATGAATCGGTTGTTCGGCTGCCTGTGACCACATTCGCTCCTTCATCTAATAAACGCTGAGTAATGGCACGTCCAATTCCTGCGCTTGCTCCCGTTACAACAGCCACTTTGTTTTGCAAACCAAGTTCCATATGTATATTCTCCTTTTTGAATAGGTGTATTGTGAATAATGGCTTTAAACTCTTTCGCCATCTATTTTTAAATATAATAGGAATGACCTGTTTTTTACAAGCACATACAGCACGGAAGAAGCAGGAGTCATTTTCATGACTCCTGCTTCTTCAAATGGCTTCTTCGATTAAATTTATCTAATGATGTTTCTCAAAACACAGTGTTTTCTTCCACTTTATTAGGTAAATTCCCTTATTAATCAAGCGTTTAACTATAGGATTTAATTATTTTATTTTAAAGATCGATACAGAGTTATTCAGATCCTCTGCCAGATTTGCTAGGGATTGTGAGGTTGCTGCTGTTTCTTCACTTGCCGCAGCTGCTTCTTCACTTGCTCCTGCAATACTTTCAATGGATCTCATGACTTCACCCGATTGAGCGGATTGTTGTTCACTCGCCAATGCTATACTGTCTATCGATCTCATGACTTCATTGGATTGTGCAGATTGCTGTTCACTAGCGGCCGCAATCTCATTAACTTTTCCTACCGCTTCACCAACCATTTCAGCGATATAAGCAAATGCCTTCTCTGTCTCATTTGTAGCGCTTACCCCGTCATTTACATATTGAACACTTTGTTTCGTATTGCTTTGTATGCCATTTATGATAACTGTGATCTCTTTGGTTGCGTTGCTGCTTTGTTCAGCCAGCTTCCGGACTTCGTCTGCAACTACAGCAAAACCTTTCCCCTGCTCTCCGGCTCGTGCTGCCTCAATTGCTGCATTTAATGCTAGGAGGTTGGTTTGAGCGGCAATATCGTTAATGACATTAATAATACTGCCGATTTTATTTGCATCCGCTTCTAAGATCGTCATCTGTTCACTTACCTTTGTCATGCCGTCAATAGAAGTTTGGACTACCTGCCCCGCTTCTTTTGAAACCAATAACATGCTTTCAGAAAGACCGGATGTCTCCTCTGCACTTTTTGCAATGGAATCAATCGCCACATTTAATTCCTTAAACTGTTCTTTCATTACTTGCGCTTCACTGGCTTGGCTTTCTGAATTTGTGACAATGACGCGGAACAATTCAGTGATCGTTTGTGCGTCGTTTGCTTGGTTTGAAGCACTGCTTGCAACCTCTTCTGTTGTTGCTGATATTTCTTGTGATGATGCCGATACATTTTCAGCGGATAATAAAATATTTCCTACTGTTTGCCTCAAGCTCACTATCATATCATTGACTGACTTCGCCAATACGCCCACTTCATCTTTTGTTTCGATATCTGTAGTTTCTGTTAAATCACCTTTGGATACCTTATCTACTAGTGCCACAACATTATTTAATGGCTTAGAAATAAGACGAGCAATGAAATAGCCGAATCCAATACTAAATAATATCGCTATAGTAATGATTATGATGGTTGTTACGCTCGTAGAGTTGGCTAATGCCTTTGCTTCTGCATTCGATTGTTCCCCAAGCTGACTATTTAAATCGATTAACTCTTTAATAGCAGTCTGTACTTCATCGCCAGATGCTTTAAACGTAGGTGCTAATTCTAGGTAGCCCTCGATATCATTCTCATTGGCATACCCTTTCGCTTCTTCTAAATAACCGTAATATTCTTCTAATGCTGGTTTTAATTGATCAAGCAGCTGCTGCTCTGATTCGATTACCAATGTACTGCTTTCGAATTTCTCAATAATGGCATTAATCTCTGCTTGAATTTCTGTAAGTCTGTCCTCTAATTCTCTTTTTTCTTCCGGTGTTTCTGCGACAAATACCATATCACGGATATTGACACGTATGCGCTGATAATCCGTTTCAGCAGTTCCTAAGTCACTTATCGGTATGACACGTTCATGATACATGAAATCAAGTTGTTCATTCATTTTCCATAAGTTTATTAGACCAAAAATGCCCACTGACCCTACAATTATTGCCATGACTACAAACGCCGAAATCAATTTCACAGACGTTTTCAAATTATAAAACCATTTCAAGTATGTACACCTCATTTTTTAGTTGGACAGATCAAATTACCTTAGCGTTAGAATATTCTCTGTCCTTACACTTAATTTCGGCAATTTAGATAAAAATTTCATCTTTTTTAAAAGAAAATTTTTTCTCCCTGCGGATCTTTATACTGTCACTGATTGGTCTTCCCAAACTTGTTCGTTTACGCCCCATATCAAACTGGCGACAGTAGGCTAGATAAATTTACTATGTATTATTATTAAAATAAAAATGATATTAAGGTTATAAAGAGAGGTGAGATGATGACTAATCGTGGCAGTCGTAATCAGTTATTAGTACCAGGTGTAGAACAATCACTTGAGCAAATGAAATATGAAATCGCGAATGAATTCGGTGTACAAATGGGAGCCGACTCCGTTGCGCGTTCCAATGGATCCGTGGGTGGTGAAATTACCAAGCGTCTAATTGCTACCGCGCAATCTCAATTAGCAGGAAAATCAGATAATAACAAATAATCCAGTGTCTCGATAAATGTAAAAAATTTACTTTCTTTTTGGTCTTTTTTATCGTTAGGCTTTGTTAAACGTGCCTGTTGATTTTCACTGCAGGCGCTCGCTTTCCGCGGGGCGGGCGGTGAGCCTCACAGGTAGCAGACGCACCTGCTTGGGTCTCACCTGTCCCGCTTCACCCCGCTGGAGTCTCACGTCTTTCTCTCCAATCAACCCTGTGCAAAAATCAACAATGGACTTTAACATAATTTATCTTTAAAATGAGCGTTTTTACCATTAACTCAGCGTTCATTTTTTCTATAAGCAGAGGAATTATTACCTTTCTTTTCTCGCCATTCTATATATTCTGAAAATTTTTTCTTAAGTTAATGCCATGATACATCTAAAGTCATCCATTCATATAAATGATAGAAACCTTTTGGAAAGCAGGAGCATTACGTGCTTTGTCAAAGTCTTTGTTTAAACGATTCATCCTGTTGCTATACATAATAAAATTATAATCTATCTCCGCAAAACCATCACAATTATGTCACGTCCCTCTCTCTCCTTGCCGATGAATAGGTGGTAGACTATAATAAAATTAACAAGACGATGGACGATGATAGAGGTGAAATGCAATGCTTGACGGCTGGTTTTTATGGTTTATATTATTTTGGGTTGTTGTTCTGATTACTTTGTTTTTTATTGGCGGATTTTTTATGTTTCGTAAATTTCTTAAAAGAATGCCGAAGCAGGATGGAAGGTCAGATCTGGACTGGGAAGAGCACTACGTAAATGAAACGCGCCATCTTTGGCAGAAAAGGGAGCTTGAACTGCTTAATGAGCTCGTCAGCCCTGTGCCTGAATTATTTCGTGATGTAGCCAGACAAAAAATAGCCGGTAAAATTGGGGAACTTGCTATAAAGGAAAAGTCTCGTACTATTGATTTAGACTTAGTTGTTAGAGGATACATCCTTGCGACACCAAAAAGAGACCATAAATTTTTAAGAAAGAAAGCAACAGAAATGAAAATTGATTTGGATCCGTATGAGGATTTATTTGCATAAGGAAAACAAAAGCACAGGACCATAGAAATGGACCTGTGCTTTTATCATTCCTATAGATTTATTTCTTGATAGAAAATCATTCATTTCCACGCAAGCATACAATCTGCAAATAAATGGATAATAAAAAACCTAAAGTTCCTTAAATTTCGATAAAATTATTTAGATTGATCCATTTGCAGTCAGCCAAACGGTCTGTATCCGATTAATCCTTAGGAACATCGATCTCTTATGCCGCTCCTTCTTTCACAATCACTTTATTTCTCCCTTCACTCTTCGCTTGATACATTGCTTCATCTGCTAAATTGATTAAGATGGATGGTGTTTGATCCGCTTGTGGCAGCATAGAAGCAACCCCTATACTAACGGTTACATAACCCCCATTTGATAACTCATGATCAATGTGCATCTCTTTAATGCGAATACGAAGGCTCTCAGCCATTTGAACAGCCTCCAGAATACTGGTGTTAGGTAAAATGACCACAAATTCTTCCCCACCATAACGTGCAGGTATTTGCGGATTCATCGTATTCTCTCTTAGTACGCTGGCAACTAAACGCAAACAATGGTCTCCTTGTCGATGGCCATAGGTATCATTATACAATTTAAAGTTGTCGACATCTAAAAAGAGAAGAGAGATGACTTGTTGTTCCTCCCCCGCCTTGTTCCATTCTTTCTCTAAATACTCATCAAACATTCTTCGATTATATAGTTTTGTTAACGCGTCAAAAGAAGAAAGTCTGACTAGTTTTGTTTGAATTCTTTGTAAACGGAAAGAATAGATAAACATAACGCCGACTAAAAGCACTGTCAAGCCGCCGTACACAATCAAATTTTTAGCCCTTTCGCTTGCCACCCGGCTTTTTTCCCATGCGTCATTAATGATTTTTTCGATATCATTTTCTATTTCCATATGAATACTTCGAAATTGATCTAGCTGAGACTTACCGTCATCAATACGGCTTCTCGCTTCCTCTATTTGCCCATTTTGAATTAAAAGAATTTGACTATCATAATACGACTCTATTTTATTTATTTGAGGATATACCTTTTCTTCGATCAATTGCTTCATGATGGGGTATTGATCCTCATGTTTTTTTATTTGATCAAGGTTCCAGTATAATTTTTCTTTTCCCGCGTAATAAGGCTCTAAAAAAGCCTCATCTCCGGTCACTAGGTATCCACGAATTCCTGTTTCTTGATTTAGCAGCTGAGTCATTAGATCACTCGCTGCCTTAGAGATTGGAATAACGTCTAATACAATTTTATTGCTTTCTTGTTCCAAATTTAAAAAAGCGTTATAACTCCAGATACTCGTTAAAGCCAGTAAAAGCAGGACAATAAACAAATAGATTTGCATAAAAGTTAACTTTGGAGTTTTCATGGGTTCCCACCATTTCTGTTGTTATGTAAGCTTTAATAAAAAAATAATAAAAAGAACTAAAAAAGTATTAAAATACGCTGATTTAAAAGAACAAAAACCCCCCTCAAAATAATAGTTCTATTTACACAAATAAGTTAAATTAATTTTATCATCTCCTTTCAATTCTATACAAATATCAATGTTTTAAACTATAGGTTATGTGAATTTTAATATTGTTTTACTTTTCAAAAGTAGAATACCAGTCTATTTACATTAGATTAATTAAACGGAATTCTGGAATTTATATGTTAGTATTATTTTATAAAAATTGCTCCTCTTGGAGATTTAATACTTGCAGATATCACGAATTTTATTGTTAATTATCCTTATCATGCAGCTTATCACACTCATTAACGTCACCATTTTTCAAGGGGAATGGAATGGTATTGTTTTATTCTTACATACCGCGCTCTTCGTTACGGTATTAGCTTTTTATACAATGACAAAAAATGAAAAGTAGAAAATTAAGTTTATTCGTTCAATTTTCTTTAGCGCTAATTAAATTGCTTATCTGAATGAAAATGGGGTGCATTATATGTTTTCACCAAAAGCAAAAAAACAACCAATCATCATAAATACATAAATGACGATTACGATATAAGCAGTATAATCACAACTATTTCCAATATTCTTTTTTTACTTATTACTGCTGTAATTTTACACAGGAAAAGGTGGTTAATTTCATGACTAAACAGCAAAAACACCGCTCTACCCATACAAACGGTGTTTTTTGCTCCAAAATATTTTAGAGTAACAATAAAGCCATGTAACAATTAGGACCTCTTTATCACCAAAATGGCTCAGTATCTCTATTTTTAAACCGGTTCTTGCAATAAGAAAGCATACGGAAGCCTTGGTGTGAATCTGATTGAATCATTTAAATAGGCAAAAAGAAGCGTTAACGATTCGGAAATCCAAAATAGCTATTTACCTTTGACGCTTTCATTTTCTTCATAAAAAAAAGGCATCTCATATTGAGACTGCCCTTTTTTTATGCAAATTGCGATCGTTCGCTTGTTCGATTCTCAACTAAACGGCGATATTGCATATACATCGCCACTCTCCACGGTACAATCATACCAAACGCTAAAATCCAGAACATTCCACTTAGCTGACCGACTTCGATTGTGGAGCTAAGCATTAGCTTCATAATAACACGGATAACGAGCAGTCCAATTAAAATAAAGGGAAAAGCCTTGGACGGTTTCATGAAAATGTCGTCTCCACGCACTTCAAACTTCGAAGTTTTTATCAAGATAAGTGAAAAAAGCATTCCCACCGCAAGCGCTTCGATCACTTCCAGATAAGTGACATGAAAGTATGGAAAGATAAACATTAGTGCCCCTGTGCTCATAAAAATAGGCGGCAAAATGATTTTTTTAGCTGTTACTGGCCGCTTCGCTGCTTTCATGCGAACAATTAATACAGCAGTTCCCATGAAAATCGCTGCGATCGTCGTAAGCCATACGCTCATGCAGTCTCCACCTTTTTACGTTAATACGTTTATTATAGAGAAGTTACATCTGTTTTGAAACCCCGTTTTCATTCCTCAAAAATTTCTTGATACCGTATTATATCGTAGCGCAGCTTTTCCATTTGAACAAATCTCGCATGCCTTTCCACTTCTTTTCCCTCTACAGAAATGATCACAACAGGTGTAGTAAAAATTTGATATTGGCCAAATACTTCTTCTGATCCTTTAAGGTTCACAACCTTCATTTCTACATCAAGTTCTTTTACAAGCTCTTTTACTTTCGGCAATAGCGCATGGCACACCGAGCAATTTGGCTGCATAAAATACCCCACCGATAATGCTTTAGCTGAAATCCAGGTTTTCCAATCTTCTAAGGATACTGATGTGCTCATGAAGGTTCCTCCTTTTTTAAAAGCCGATTCCAGCATACGGAACCGGCCTGTTGATAGGCGTTGATCACTCGATTGATTGACTCTACTACACGCTCGCAATTGAAAGATTTTACGATAAAATACTAAGCGCCTGCTTGCTTCAATGACTATTTTTTGCTGGCCCATTACGGAGCAAATAATGATTTTTGCTTCGGAAAATTCAATCATGCTCGCTTTTGTTGCACGAATTCCATCCATTACAGACATGGTTATATCCATTGTCAATATGTCTGGTTGCAGTGCACGGTACTGTTCGATGGCCTCTTCTCCATTTTCAGCTTATCCAACTACTTTAAAGCTTGATTCATTCAGCATATTTCCAAGCGTCATTCTCATAAATTTCGCATCATTCACAATTAAAATTTTTCACAAACCTTTCATACTCCATTAGGCTGTATATTTTGATTATACACATGATCATAGAGTCTCTTAATAGGAATAGCATCTTTTATTAAAAATTGACTAAAACCCTTGAAATCCACCAAATATTGGCGTCAAAATTCGAATAATCCATGTCATCCCATCAAAGAAGAGCAGGACACCCATTGCGATCATGATCCAACCGCCAAATTTAACAATTTTAACATTATGACGTTTAATCCATCCAATTTTGCCAACGTAGAAGGAAAGCAAGAAGAACGGAATGGCGAACCCAAGAATATAGGCCATCATATACGGAAGACCGGAACCAGGGTTGTTGGCAATCATAAGTAAAACTGCACTTAAGATTGGTCCAATACATGGCGTCCAGCCAGCAGCAAAAGCAAGCCCAATCAGTACGGAGCCAAAATATCCAGCGGGTCTGTTTTTAAATTCATAGCGACGCTCTTTCATCAAAAACTGCGGATTAAAAATCCCTACGATCATTAAACCAAATACCACAATTAAAATGGCTCCAAGCTGGCGTATGATGTCCTGATATAAAAGAAAGAACTCACCAAGCCAGTTCGTCGAATAGCCAAGCGCCAAAAACACAAGAGAAAATCCTAGTAAAAAAAACAGTGTATGCAACAAGCTTCTGCGCTGAAGCATTCCGTTTTCATTGGCCAATTCCTTAACCGACATTCCTGTTATGTAGGATAGAAAAGCAGGATACAATGGCAAAACACATGGAGAGATGAAGCTTAAAAATCCCGCCCCAAAGGCAAAAAAGATATTAAAATCACCCATCTAATATACCTCCTTTTATTTCATAATTAGTTTATGTACACTATAAGAAGTTAATAGCGGATCATTCCTTTCCCCATTCTAACAAATATTCTTCACTGACTGAATGTATGGAAACCAAACTTTTTGTGACGCGACCCTAACAGGATAAAAGGGAAGATAGTTTTTTTAACAAAATGGAATTTTTTCTTTGAAATCTATAAGAATTTTTTGTATACTAGACTACAAGTTACAGTAATGACAAAAACTGTATGGGATACGAATATTCTATGTTTCTTTTCCCATCGAAAGGACCAACCAAATGGCCGACCAGTACGTACTACTGCGTGAAATTGAAAAAAAGAGACAAGTACTGATCTATGTTGTTGCCAGGGAAGGACTCAATTCGCCGAAAGCGGTTCAATATTCACAGGAGCTTGACGAGTTGCTGAATCGCTACGATCGCCTGTACCCCTATCATTCCGAGCGCTCAACGTACCTCGAGGCTTAACTACATTCTTCGGCGACTCCTATACTGATCCCATCTTAGCTTTATAAAATTGATTTTAGCAGCAGCACAGCCACTTCTCTACGGCTAATTGCTGCTCTTATTTATTCTTCCCCCTCTTTCTGCCAGCCATCTTGATTATTCACTGCAAAAAAGACCAATTCATAGTGAATTGGCCTTCCTATTATACTAATTCCTGATCATGCGACAATCCATTTTGAAGCAAATACATTTTATGATAGAGGCCTCTTTTAGCAAGTAGTTCCTGATGTGTCCCGCTTTCTACCACTTCACCATGGTGCAGCACCAAAATTTGCTCGGCATCCTGAATGGTTGATAGTCTATGGGCGATGGCAATCGTTGTTCTTCCTTTTCTCATGCGCTCCAAAGCCACTTGAATCGCCTCTTCGGTTTCCGTATCAATGTTTGCTGTTGCTTCATCTAAAATCAAAATCTTGGGGTTCGCAGCAATCGTCCGTGCAAAAGCAATCAGCTGCCGCTGTCCGCTGGAAAATGTAGAACCCCGTTCCACCACTCGCTGCTCATATTGATCCGGCAGCTTTTCTATAAAGGTATGCGCCTGCACGAATTCAGCTGCTTCTCTTAATTCCTGATCCGTAAGCTTATCATCATAGAGTCGGATATTACTTGAAATCGTACCATAGAACAAAAACGGATCCTGAAGCACCAGCCCCATTTTTTCTCTCAAAACATTCTTTTGGTAATACTTAATAGACTTTCCATCAATCAATATTTCACCTTGCTCGAACTCATAAAATCGCATGAGCAAATTGATAATTGAGCTTTTCCCGCTGCCCGTATGACCAACAAGCGCTACGGTTTCACCTGGGCGGGCACGGAAGGAAATATTTTTCAAAACATTCTGCTTTCCATCATAGGAAAACGTCACATTTCGGAATTCGATTTCCCCTTTTTCGATTGTATGGCTGCAGGACTCCGATTGACTCGGCGCCAGCTCTTTTTCATCCAGCAGTTTAAAGACACGTGAAGCTGCCACAATTGCCTGCTGGAAGATTGATAACCGCTGCATCACTTGGTTAATCGGCTCAAAAAAGCGATCCAAATAGTTAATAAAAGCGTATAAAACGCCGATCTCTACTCCACCAGCTGCATCAAAGGACGTAATACCAAAAAAGCTGAGAACCATCATCAGCGCCAAAATATAGACCATGTCAATCGCAGGTCTTAACAGCAGCCCATCAATTTTGATATTTCGCATACCGGCATTGTAGTGCTTTTCGTTCGTTTCTCCGAACTCACTCTGCATGCGCTGCTCCTGACGGAATGCCTGGACCATCCCCATACCGGACAATGATTCCGCAAGCTTCGCGTTCAGCTCGCTTAGCCGTTCACGCAAATCCTGATAAAATACCGCACTGTATGTACGATAGGCTTTCATAATGAAAAAAATAATTGGCAGAATCAATAAACAAATGAGCGCCAATCGTACATTTAAAATAAACATGGCACTAAAAATCCCCACAAGTAGAAAAGCACTCTGAATAAATCCGGCCAAAACGCTGACAAACATCTCTTTAATCGCTTCTGTATCATTTGTCACACGGGACACAATGGATCCTGCAGGCGTTTTATCAAAATAGCGCATGCCCAGAGACTGTACGCGTGAAAAGACATCTACGCGTAGCTGTTGAATAATTTTCAAGGCTATTTCCTGAAATTTCATCAGCTGAAAATAGGTAATAAAGACATTTCCCACCTGAATCACAATATAGGCAGCTGCAAGTCCCATAAGCGGCTCATAAGGGAAGGACCTCAGCGTCAAAAAATCATCAATAAACACTTTTATCAAAATCGGGCCAACAACATCACCGATCGTCATTAAAATTAACAAGAAAAAGGCAAATCCAATTTGTTTTTTAAACGGGGCCGTATAGGTTAACAAACGAGTCAATACAAGCCACTGATCTTTTCCGGATAAAACCGTCTGCTTTTCTTCACTCATTTCGTTTGCCCTCCTTGCTCCACAAGCTCCTCTAGCTGCTGCCTAACGTACATCTCATAATACCAGCCTTGCTTTTCCATTAACTCCTCATGCGTTCCAAGCTCGACTAACTCCCCATTATCCAGCACAATAATCTGCTGTGCATGCTGAATTGCACTAAGTCTGTGGGAGGTGATAATCGTTGTTTTTCCCTCTCTCGTTTCCTTTAGGGTCGAAAGAATGGCTTCTTCTGTTTTTGCATCAACGGCCGATAACGAATCATCCAAAAGGAGTACTTCAGGATCCATCAGGATGGCCCGTGCAATCGAAATCCGCTGCTTTTGCCCGCCTGACAGCGAAACACCGCGCTCACCAACGATGGTCTTATAGCCTTCTGTAAATCCAAGAATATCCTCATGAACTTGAGCAATTCGCGCTGCTTCCTCTACCTTTTCCTGGGAGATTGTCGGATCTGTAAACGCAATATTTTCACGGATGGATGCAGAAAACAAGAAATGATCCTGCGGCACATAGCCAATCGATTTGCGCAATGCTTTTAGTGAATAATCATCAATGGAATGCCCTCCAAATTCAACGCGGCCATCGTAGCCGTCAAATTCACGCATTAACAGTTTTAGGATCGTTGTTTTCCCAGCTCCTGTTCGCCCGATAACCCCAAGTGTATCCCCTCGCTTAATGGTGAACGAGACATTTTCTAAAGACACTGCTTCATCGCCTGGAAAAGAAAAGCGCTTTATGGCAAATATAATATCACCTGAAGGCGGTGTTTCCAGTGCACCTGTTTTCTCGCGGATATCCACCGAATGACTAAGGAGCTGCTCTACACGCTCATAAGATGCACGGCCTCGTTCCACGATATTAAACAGCCAGCCAACCGCAAGCATTGGCCACACAAGTAGTCCTAAATACGTGGTAAAGGAGATCATCTGTCCAATGGTTAAATCATCCGCAATCACCATTCTTGCCCCGAAAAAGATGGATAGGAAAAAGGATGCTCCGACGATCAGCGAGATGGTTGGGTCAAAAAGAGAATCAATTCTTGCTACCGCAACATTCTTTTTTACTACATCGGCGGATAAATCACGGAAGGAAGCAATATCTTCTTTTTCCTGGCCAAAGGTTTTAATAACCTTTATGCCTGAAATGCTTTCCTGTGATTTATCATTTAAATCTGAAAACGCCTCCTGTGCCGCACCAAATCTTTTATGTAAAAGTGTCCCATAATAGTTCGACGATAAAGCCATAATCGGCATGGGAATTAGGGCAATTAATGTTAGCTGCCAATCAATTAGAACAGCCATGGTAATCACCACAAACAAACCGGTTGCAAGCGAATCTACAAGCGTCAGTACACCAACACCTGCCGTTTGCTGAATAGCAGATAAATCATTTGTCGCATGCGCCATCAAATCACCCACACGGCGCTTTTGATAAAACTGAGGTGACATCCTTGTAAAATGTTCGTACAGTCTGGCTCTCATCTGCCTTGCAAGCTTGACTGATGAGCCAAAAATCATAATCCTCCATATGTATCTAAGCACATACATTGCTACACCAGACGCTAGCAAAACCCCCATAAATTGTGCAAGACTCGAACCCGTTAGTGTATCCGTATCAATCGCATCCACTACACCCCCGATAAGCCACGGCGGCACAAGCTGCAGTGCAGCAACAACAAGCAAAACGGCGATTCCAATCAAATACGCCTTTTTCTCCTGCTTAAAAAACCACATCAAATAGCCAAAAACCCTCATGCTTTCACCCTTTCATAACCCAAGCATTCCCTTTGTTGAAAATATCTCTTTGCCGTAATCCACCAGAGAATTTATAACATTTAATTAGAAAAAAACGGATAATATCGATCATATCGTACCAAATATTCTCAGTAGAGGAAAGCGTTATTTTTTCGGAAGGAATATAAAAAAGGCAAACAAAATAAATTAAATAAGAATACTCAACCAGCCTGGATAAGTCAGGCCAATCCCTCTATAAATGAATGAATATCATCTGAACATAAGCCTCTTTTCTCCTTGGTATTTTTATTCAATATCTACTATAATCAATTTTTAGCATTGCGTTGAAAAGAGGGATCCAGATGATTAAAGCAACTGGCATTGTTAGATTTTATTCAAGGGACATTTCTACTGCACAAAATGAAATTTATCTTCATGACAGCAATGTCAAAATAGAGGTCATTTCATGTTCAGAACCATTTATCTATCAAGAGAAACCATGTATTGAGGTAAAAGCAAATTTCATCATTTTACTTGAGAGAAAACCATATTGTAAATCACTAGAGGATTATGCAGGTTTTGTATTTCCATTTATGAGAAGCAAGCTTCCTGTTGTTCTTAGCACGCAAACAGTAGATTTTGAGTATGTCCCTGAATACAGAACCTTAAAGCGACCATCTAATTAACAGCGTCTATTTAGGCGCAGGCAAATGATAGAATAAGAAAAAACGGCCGCTATCACTCGGCCGTTTGCTTTCTTAATCAACCATAATCCCCCATCCATCTGCCTGTCCTTCATATGGTCTGCATAAATCATCAAGCTTTTTCTGCATCGCGACAAGTTCTCCATGTTTTAGCTGCATTTTTTTCGAACAATAGCAGGTCCATTCATCTGTTTCATCGTCTTGCTCTAACTGCGCATTGTATCCATTATTTTTTAACACCTCTAAAACCATTTCGCCTTTTTTCTTATTAGGTACCGCGATAAAAAAGTCTACATTATGAGGCTTTTTGAAATTAATCCCTTCATTATAAAGTGTTTTTAAAACCTGTCCATCGGCATCGTTAGGGAATTTCATTGTTTAATCTCTCCTAGTCTTTTCATTTATTCTTGCATTTCTATCTTTCTTTCCATACTCAAATCCATACTACCTTGGAAATTCACGATGGTGAAAGACTATTTTTATCCATTATTTATTTGTGCACTATTTGTTTTCATTCTACTATATTGTCCTTAAAGAAAATACAATATCTGAGATGACGATAGATGCTTGATCAAGATGTTGTCTCTTTTCTCCACTGCTGTTAAAAAATGTCCTCCTTAAGGCACCCTCTACAAAAAAACACTTCTCCTGTTAATTACTTAACAGAAAAAGTGATTTCTCCCAATCATTCTTAAATCTGATAAATCCTTGCCTCATGCGGAAGCAAAATCGTTTTCTGTATAGATTTTTCACTGGTTACATCTTTATAGTTGGCAAGGATCAGCTGCTTCTTCTCCTCATTAAAGCCCTCCGGCAATACAAATTCACTCTTAGAATCAGAATGATTAAGCATGATGAGCCATCGCGTTCCCTCAAAGCTGCGCGTGTACACATAAAGACTTTCATCATCAGGAGATAAATCGTTGTAGTCGCCATAGATCATGACAGGATTTGTTTTACGTAATGCGATCAGTTTTTGATAGAAATAAAATACAGAGTTCGGATCTGCCAATGTTTCTTTTACATTGATTTTTTTGTAGTTTGGATTTACTTTAATCCATGGAGTTCCTGCCGTGAAGCCCGCTTGCTCCGAATCATCCCACTGAATGGGGGTACGTGAATTGTCACGGCTTAATAGTAAAAGGCTTTCAAAAACCTCCTGTGGATCACGTCCTTTTTCGATTTCTTCTTTATACTTATTTTTCATCGCAATGTCATTGTAATCATCTATGGAAGCAAAGCGAACACCGGTCATCCCAATTTCCTCACCTTGAAACACGTACGGGATGCCAGGCAGTGTATGGAGCATTGCGCCCAATAATTTCGCTGATTCAACCCGATACTCCTGATCATTCCCGTAGCGAGTTACCTGTCTTGTATGGTCATGGTTATTCATAAACTGTGAATTTGTTCCTCGACCTTTTAACCCTTCATACCAGCGGGTTTGTATTTCCTTGTATCGCACCATGTCCCAGGTCGGCATATCATCCGCCACTTCAAAATGGAATAGGGTATGGAGCTCATTACGATCCTCACCTACATAGAGCAAACCATCCTCAGGTGTGACAAACGGAATTTCTCCAACTGTCATAATGTCATAATGCTGCAGCACTTCACGATTCATTTCCTGCAGGTATTCATGAATGCCAGGGTTATTTCCAAGATAATTTATATTCGTTGGATTCTCCACATTCGGAAAACCCTTTAGCTTTGCAAGCAAATTGATGACATCTAAGCGGAATCCGTCAATTCCTTTATTAAGCCAAAAACGCATCATTTTATAAATTTCATGACGGACTTCTTCGTTTTCCCAATTCAAGTCAGGCTGCTCAACAGCAAAAGAATGCATATAATATTGTTCAGTTTTTTCATCATACTCCCAAACAGAGGGCGTAAAATAAGACCGCCAATTGTTTGGTTCTTTTCCATCTACTGAATCCTTCCAAATGTACCAATCACGTTTCGGATTATTCTTCGAAGAGCTCGATTCAATAAACCAAGGATGCTGATTGGATGTATGATTCACTACAAGGTCCATAATCAGCTTCATGCCACGCTCGTGAACAGCCTGTAACAAGCGCTCCCACGTCTCCATGTTCCCGGCCTTTTCCATTATGCTAGTATAATTTGAAATATCATAGCCATTATCAAAATCAGGAGATTCATAGCATGGATTTAACCAAATGACATCAACGCCCAACTCTTTAATATAATCAAGCTTCTCGATGACACCCTCAAGATCACCATAGCCATCTCCATTCGTATCATAAAAGCTGCGCCAGTACACCTGGTACACAACTGCTTCCTTCCACCATTTCTTCGTCAAAATAATCACCATTCTTTCTGCAGGTTATTTTTTCCGCATCGATTTCTTTTTTTAACAATAACCGCTATGTATTCAAAGTCGTGTAGGGCAAGAATTAAAACGCTTTCTTTTCTCCGCACACCGTTACCATGATTCAACTTGTATTTACAAGATAAATCATTCACCTTCTATATTACAATGATCCATCCGTTTAAGTCAGCAATCTTTTTTCGCAAAATAACGATTTAATAGAAAAACCACCTTCTCTGTTATTTGCCATCAGAAAAAGCTGGTTTTTGTGCGTACGGAGAATCCTATAAAGCAGACAAAATGGTGATGAAATCAATGAATCATTTATGATCAATAACCTATAAACTCGTATCCATTACTTCATACCTTCTTATTTCTGTATCCATGATCATTAATTGCCTTCCATCAAGAACATAATTGCCGCTTGCACTCTTTTTGAATTTCCCCCCGCCATCCTCAAGCTTATAGCGTTTAAAAATATAAATTTTTCTCCCTTTAGGATTTTGGATTATTTCAACGTGATGAAATTGATACGAACTCTTCTCTTCATCTTCTCGCTGATAATAAATAAAAAATTCAAAATCAAAATGATGAGAAAATGTATTAAGCTCCCTTTTGGCGATTTGATATTCTGGTGTGGTCATAATGGCCATCTCTTTATTTGATAAACTCATCCGAATTCCCCCTTCCCTGCAGCATGCTATATGTAGAGATGTCAAAAAATCAATGTAGGTGAACGTATTGATTCAAAGTCATGTATCATCTTATATCAACGATCTTCAGTTGACCACCCTTTTGGAAACAATCCAACTTCTTCGTCATTTAGCAAGGAACTGCCGTTATAAATCTTTAAAATCAGCTGCCCGATTTCATTTTATAATTTCTACTCATCATCCCAGTTGCCTTTAACATTCCTAGCTTTTCATAATAAGGCTGCAGGATCACATTACATATTAAATCAATCATATAGATTTTACCAAGTTTTTTTAGCATTCAATTCACCAACTCTTTGCCAATCCCTTTATTTTAATAGGCTGGTAAAACTTCCAGAAAAGGAATGTAAGCCGATAGAGCGCCGTCACTTACTGATGTACTAAAGCCAACCACTTGATTAGGTTTTTCATCAAATGCAAGAACTACTTTATCACTATCTTTTAACATCCTTAAATGTATTTCTGAATTTGGTGGATTCAACCAATCTACAAAAAACCCTCTAGCATTTCAGGTGAAATACCATCAAGCGAAAGCTTATACATCATCATCAATCATCTCCTAATTTTTTTACTTTCATTAAAAAGATGATATAGATCAAAAATAAAGTAACAATTATATAACCTCTGTGCTTACTTTGGTTTATCAATCGTTATTCAACACTAACTCTCAAATCCCTTTATTGAAATGAATATCAATTTAATGCCATCGGTCAATTTTTGAGAAGTGAGTTTATATTCTAAAAAAAGAACTGTTGAAAAATAAACAACGACTGCAACTGTTAAACTACTAAGAATTGTCGTCAACAGAACCGCCTGGGAAGCGTATTCTGGATAATTATTATATTCCAGTGCAAGAAGAGCACTGTTTCGGGACGTCGGAAATGAACTCGCTATAAATAGCGCCTGTGCAGTGATCCCTGATAATCCAAACAGAAAGATGATAAGTAAGGCGATTATCGGAGAAATAATCAAGCGACCCATAACGATCCAAAAAACAGGCTTGGATATACGAGTAATTTTCAAATAGGACACTTTAGCCATCCTCCCCGATCGATCACTTGGAAACCAACTAATAAAAATAAAAAGGTTGTGATCACATAACCAAGCGGTTCAAGAAGAAGAACGTATAGTACACTAGCAGCTAAAATGACTAAAGAAACGTTTATAATCGGGCTTACTCTCTTTCTTTTCCTGGTACTTGTCTATAGAGCGATCCAAAACTCCTCTATCACAACTTCAAACCCAAAAAAATACTCCTCTCTACTGTATTACTCAATAGAAAGAAGCATTTATTGTCGATATGAGGAAAAATAAACCCTATGGGAACGATTTATTTTTGTTGTTGTTTACTCATTGCGCTCATCATCTGATTGATCTTCTTTTGGGATGGTTTCATTCCCATTTGCATCATCATCATACGAAGCATCTGCTCATTAATTGGCGGGTTTTTCTTTAGATAGTTCATCATGTATTTTCTTGCGATGAAAAATCCAATTGCAATCCCTGCTAGCAATGCAACGGCAATTAGTACGTAAGCAAGCCAAGTCATGTGTTTCTTTCCTCCTTAATCTTTCTATATAAAAGTGTACAAGAACATGAAAGATTATACAATCTTTTCTTTCCTTTTGCGACACTTCTAATCATTCTTTTTCACTAGAAACGAGTTCCATCCGAAAAACAATCATATCTTTTCCATAAATGCCGTTTTCATATACGGGAGGATCATACTTAACAAAATAGTTCTGTTTAACGGCAGCCATTCGAAATCCCACTTTTTGATAAAAAATAAGATTGTCGATGCTGCTGTTCGCCGTGCCTACTTCAAGTGTTCGATAACCGCGATCCTTAGCTGTTTCTATGGCCACTTCAATCATCTGTCGGCCAAAACCTTTACCTCGCGCTTTATCTAGCAGCCCTATATTTTTTATTTCCAGCACTGCTGCATTTTGTGGGATAAGCAGCATCACACCGACCGGCTCTCCTGAATCCTCAAATACAAAAAGAAAGCCTTGCTCGGCATATTGCCGGACATCTTCATGAGCATCATCAGCTAAATACAAATATGGATGCCAGTATGCTTTATCCTCTGTAATTTCCCGGAACGTAAGCAAATCTATGGATCACCTCACAGAAAATAAAGCTGACAACAAGCGTTTAAATCTTATACATCTGGTCCAATTATGCGGACTGTCCGCTTTTCCAGTATGTAAACAATAAACGCTGTTGACAGCTTCATTCAATTAATTGTATTGTAAATTTCTTTTTTAGAGAATTGCTTTTAGTCTTGAAACGACATTGCTTACGCTGAATCCGTACTCTTCAAGAACGGTTGCTCCTGGTGCAGATGCGCCAAATGTCGTAATACCAAGCACATCTCCTTCATCCCCCGTGTAACGCTCCCAGCCAAGTGGAGTAGCCATTTCGATACCAAGGCGTTTTTTTACAGCTGGAGGAAGGACCGAGTCTTTGTATTCCTTCGACTGTTTTTCAAAACGATCCCATGAAGGCATCGATACAACCGCTACGTCAATATTTTCTTCTTTTAGCGCCTGCTGTGCTTCATAAGCAAGACCAACCTCAGAGCCTGTAGCTAAAAGTAGCGCATCCGGAGTTTCTTTTTGCGCAGGAGATACTACATATGCTCCTTTTTTCACGCCTTCATATGCATTTTTGTCTGTGTCAGGCAGTGTTTTTAGGTTTTGACGAGTTAATACCAGCACAGTTGGATGATCAGTCGCTTCAAGAGACAATCTCCAAGCTGCTGCTGTTTCATTTCCATCTGCAGGACGCACAACAGACAGGTTAGGCATTGCGCGAAGTGCTGGAAGTTGTTCAACTGGTTCATGTGTCGGGCCGTCTTCACCAACCGCAATGCTGTCATGTGTGAACACATAAGTTACAGGAAGTCCCATTAGAGCAGATAAACGGACTGCAGGACGAACATAATCACTAAATACGAAGAATGTTCCTCCGTATACATTTACGCCTCCGTGAAGCGCCATACCATTTAGGGCAGCACCCATAGCGAATTCACGCACACCAAACCAGATATTGCGACCTGCTGGTGTTTCTGCTGTGAAGTCTCCTTCTTCCTTCATCATCGTGTTATTCGAGCCTGCAAGGTCAGCAGAGCCTCCAAATAATGTAGGAACAGATTTTGCCAATGCATTCACTGCTTCACCGGATGATGCTCGGCTTGCCAGGCTCTTTCCTTCTTCATAGACAGGAAGAGTTTGTTCCCATCCTTCAGGGAGAGTGCCGTTAATTGCAGCTAAAAGGTCAGAAGCAAGCTCTGGATATGCAGAACGGTAGGCTTCGAAGCGATCATTCCACGCCTTCTCTTCTTTTGAACCATTTTCTTGTGCAAATTCAGCAAAACGCTCATACACTTCGCTTGGAACGTGGAACGCTTCTTCATATGCCCACTTATAGGCTTCTTTAGTAAGGACGGTTTCAGCAGATCCAAGCGGTGCCCCGTGTACTTTCGAAGTGCCTGCATTACTTGAGCCGAATCCGATCACTGTTTTAATTTCAATCATCGTCGGACGAGTTTTGTCCTCTTTTGCTGCTTTAATTGCATCTGCAACCTCACCAACATCATTTCCATCATTGACACGGATGTATTGCCAGTTATAAGATTCAAAACGCTTTTGAACACTTTCAGAGAAAGAACGATCTAAATCTCCATCAAGTGAAATATCGTTGGAATCATACAATACAACAAGCTTGTCCAGCTTTAAGTGACCTGCTAGTGAAGCAGCTTCAGCAGAAACTCCTTCCATTAAGTCCCCATCACCACACAATGTATATGTATAATGATCAACAATATCATGCCCTTCACGGTTGAATTTAGCAGCTAAATGGCGTTCCGCCATCGCCATACCAACAGCCATTCCAACTCCTTGTCCTAGTGGACCTGTTGTTGCTTCTACACCAGCTGTATGTTTATACTCAGGGTGTCCAGGTGTTTTAGATCCCCATTGACGGAAGTTTTTAATTTCCTCCATGGGTAAATCGTAACCTGATAAGTGAAGCAGACTGTATAAAAGCATTGAGCCGTGTCCAGCAGAAAGAACAAAACGATCACGGTTAAACCACTCAGGATTTTTAGGATTATGATTCATAAAACGAGTCCATAGTGTATAAGCAAATGGAGCTGCACCCATTGGAAGTCCCGGGTGGCCGGAGTTCGCTTTATCAATTGCATCAATTGATAACGTACGAATTGTATTGATCGCTAGCTGGTCTTTTGCGTTGAACATTAAAAACATCCTCTCTAAACATCATAAATACTTTTTCTATTGTACGTAAAATAGACAAGATGTACAAACATCTTATCTTTTCACTATACCCAATGCACTGCGTAAAAATCCAGAGTAAATTAAGGAAATAATCAAAATTTATATTGATTTAACAAATATTCATTCACATAATCATCATGAAAGCTCAATCTTCATTCGAACGGCTTGAAAAACCCTTAATTACCAACCGTGCAAATTGTCGTCCTCTATGCTTTAGGTATAAAAAAAGAAGCCTTCAGAATAAGACTTCTTTTTTAAAGCTATAGAGGCTAGGCTTTGGTGAGCCTTTAAGAACTTAATGAAGTCGATTACTTTTTTGCACTTCACGCAATTTTTTCGGGGTAACCTCTTCACCATTTGGATCAAACACTCTTACACCTTCTATCGTTTGCTTCATTGATCCTCTAAAAGCAGCTAGATACTCCTGTCGTAACGATTGCTGTTCTATTATTTCTTCATTAGACAAACCCTCTGTCTTTGATTTAGCTGATAATACATTAATACGATCCATTTTTTCTTTCGGTAACATAAAATTACGTCCTTTCTGCCGATGATTAATCGACTATACGTACCGACATCGTACTAAAAATATTCAAGCATGACAAGGAAACTGCCTATTTATTCGTTTAACTTAATATACTCTCGATAACGACGGTGAACGGTTGCTTTTGACACATCATGCCCTAAGCCTCGCAATGTGGCTGCAATATCATGAAAGGTCAACCCGCTTTTTCGCAGGCGCAAAATCTCCTGGACAGGTACTTCAATTTTATCCCGTCCATCTTTGTTTCCGCGGTTTTTCAAATTTCTTTCTGGTCGATAGCCTCTTTCAACCGCTCTCTTCATTCCTCGCTTTATTTTTAAGTTATGAAGCTTACGCTGGTGCTCCTCAACCATACTTACGATTTGAAGTATCATAGAGTCCGATTCTGAAAGCTCAAGCTCCCCATCGTGACTGACTGTAAAAATACGAACATGTTCTTTCATAAACGTATGAATAAGTGCAATTTTGGTATTTCCTCTGCCTATTCTGGTTTCATCTTGAATTAATATTCCTTCTATTTCTTGTTCTCGCACTGTATCTAGCATCGTAAATATTCCTTCTCGCTCTAAATCATATCCGCTTGCCTGCTCGCGAATAATGTCCACGACCGAAAATTGATTCCGCTCTGCAAGGGCGAGAAGCTCTTCTTCCTGTCTCTGCAACGAAGACTCCTGTGCTTCTTTTTCTGTACTAACGCGACAATAAATAATCACGTTCATTTCCTTCACCCTTCCATCCAAACGCATTAGTTATCTGACGCCAGCTCGATCCCATCATTAATATAACGGAATTCGTTTGAATCTGTAATTGAGATGGGAAGCATCAGCTGTTCTCCTGATAAAATTTTGTAGGATGACAGATTGTTATTTTCTGTTACCCACTCAATAAATTGAATTTCTGTCATAGATAGATCGTCAGCGTATTGTCTTGATAGGCTCCATAAAGAGTCACCGTCTTTAATCTCTACTTGTATATATGTACTTTCAGCGTCTTCTGACAAGGAAACGACTAAATATACCCCAAAAACAAAGGTAATAGCAATAAATAAAATAACAAATGAATATTTTCTCCACAAAGTTGGCATGTTACAATCCCCCCATCGAATGTGTGTTCGTGTTTTCTGTTTTAAGTATAAACCGAACATTTGTTTCGGGTCAAGTGAAAAATTCGAACTTATGTTTGTATTTTTAAAAATCACATGCTATACTAACGGTAAGATTTGGAGACTAGAAAAGAGAGAGGTGCTCCCATGAAGAAATTATCAAAAAGACAGCTTGATATACTCGATTTTATCAAGCAGGAAGTTCGTGAAAAAGGATACCCTCCTTCCGTACGAGAAATCGGAATGGCTGTTGGATTAGCTTCCAGCTCAACCGTACACGGTCACCTTGCTCGTTTGGAAAGTAAAGGCCTTATTCGCCGTGATCCTACGAAGCCACGTGCCATCGAAGTGCTAAACCTTGACGCAGACCATATCCCAACACAAAATGTTGTGAATGTTCCTTTAGTTGGTAAAGTTACAGCAGGCTCGCCGATTACAGCGATTGAAAATGTTGAAGAGTATTTTCCTCTACCTGAGCGTCTTGCTTCATCTGATGATAATGTGTTTATGCTTGAAATTATGGGAGATTCCATGATTGAAGCTGGGATTCTTGATGGTGACTTTGTTATCGTGCGACAGCAGCAGTCTGCAAATAACGGAGATATTGTTGTAGCCATGACGGAGGATGAAGAAGCAACTGTTAAACGGTTCTTTAAAGAACAAAACTATTTCCGATTGCAGCCTGAGAACTCTTCTATGGCACCAATCATATTGAAGAATGTTAGTATACTAGGGAAAGTCATCGGCGTTTATCGCCAGGTTCACTAACGAATCGAAAAGCCGGCATATTGCCGGTTTTTCACTCTGTCTAACTCTACGCAGTTTGTCCACTTTCTATTCCTACTTACAGAAAAACAGCGATGTCTTTTTTCCTCTTTCTCTGCAGCCACTTAATTTCTCTTCACGACAGATTACTCTTTATTTCGTCCCACTCCATTTTGTTATAAATCATCGTTTATAATCATTGTTCATACATTGAGAATCACGAATAATATTTTTCTTTTTCCATATGGTGCGCTTCCTTTTTTGCCTTTAAGGAGAATAAGAAGGATTAACAGGCATTATAACAGGTCTACCTAAAAGAGAATTTTGATTGTTTTAGCATTATTTTTTTAAAACCTAAAAAACCCTTAGCCATTATTTGCTAAGGGTTTTACTTTTCTTTATAAAGGCTCGTTCTGTTATTTCTTTACTCAACCAGCGTAAACACTTCTCTTTCACGTTTTTCTAATAAAGGAATAACTTTACCTTCAATAATTTCTTTGAAATGTGGGGTTTCACGATGAGCCTCGAGTGCTGCTTCGTCAATATATTGTTCATAAAGTAAAAATGCGTCCTGATCATCTACTGAACGATTCGCCAAATAAACAGTACAACCCTTTTCGTGTTCTTCTACATATGGTTTTATTTCGTTTAAGTAGGACTGTACTTCATCCCCTTTTCCCAGCTTACACTGATACTTTGCAACCAATACGATCATCTGCATTTCCTCCTTACATAGTTAATAACTCTATTTTATCTCTTGTATGTTTGATTTTGCACGTCATATGTTTGACATTTCCTAAAATAAAATCCCTAAGATGAGATGTAGGTTTAATAGAATATCTTCGAACCTACTTCAAAAAATTCAGCTATTTCTCTCCCGGCATTATACATAGTCTAGTTTTACTTTCAGTTATCTCAATTCTTTTTTTCTATTGAGTTGCTCCACTATATCATTATAAATACATAGTTTATCCTCTCCATTTTTCCTCGTTACACCCGGTGACTATTGTTATCAATTCCACTTGTAAAATAGGGTAGGAATATTTTTGACTCTCTATTCAATTTTGTCTAACCGGAAGAAAAATTGGGTATTAAAAATTATGATACGGGAGGAGGAAGAGTATTATGGGTGAATTTTTCACATTATTAAAAGAAGGAAACAAACCGTCATTATTGGCCGCAGTTGTAAATACAATTATTGGAGTTTTGAAAGCTGGTGCTTTTTTATTGACTGGAAATGTAGCAATGTTCGCTGAAATGATGCACTCCTTTGGTGATGCAGCAAATCAGTTTTTTGTCTTTATTGGTTCTGCATTATCAAAAAAATCTCCAACAGATCGCTTTCCAAATGGCTTTGGCCGACTAGTCAATCTAGTATGTCTTGGTGCTGTTATTATAGTCGGGATCTTAGCTTATGAAACCATTAAGGAAGGTCTCCATCATATCCTGCATCCGAAGGCAAGCAGCGGTTTTTTAATTAGCTTAAGCGTACTTGGAATCGCCGTTGTATTGGAGTTATTTGTGCTCTTTAAGGCAGGTAAGGAAGTTCTGCACGAAACGGGGCAGGATGCAAAAGGTATTCAAGTGATGGCTAAAAGCTTTGGAAGCTTAAAGCGTGCGAAACCAGCAACAAAACTTGTCTTTATGGAGGATTTAGTAGCAACGATTGGTGGGATTCTTGCTATGCTGGCTGTTGTAATTGCCCACTTTTCAGGTTTTGTTCAAATCGAAGGCATAGTTTCTATCATCATTGGTCTAATGATGTTTTACGTAGTCGGAAAAGTTTTTCTTGAAAATGCGCGCGGGGCAATTGGGGAAACGGATGAGGAAATGCGGCAGCATATTGCTGACATTCTTTTAGCTAACCCTGCTGTCACAGATATTCAGCGATTAAATGTTATAAAAGAAGGAGAGCTTCTTCATGTTGAGGCAGAAATAGAAGTAGATCATAAGATGACCATAGCAGAAGCAGATGATTTAAAAGATCGGCTCTCTCTCCTAATCTTTGCCCAAAAAGGAGTATCCAATGTTGTCATTGAATTTGATGAGATCGATCAAATTACCCATTGGATAAAACAGCGCCCGGTAGAGTAATACCGGGCGTGGTTGCTCTTTTATTGCACTGTTCGCTGATATAAACAAAAAAACCACTCGAAACTTATCAAATCATATTTGCTATTAAAATAGTGCCTTTCTTACTCAAAACAATCGATTGAAGCAATATCCGAAACGTTACTCGCCCTTTTTGCATAATTAACATCGGTACATCATCAATGTGATTTTCAAACTCTTTTAGCTCAAATAGACGGGCTTATGTACTGTGCTTAAGGCTTCTGAAGGTTTCTAGTAGGCTTAAACATCATTTTTGAATGCTCATCAGTATGAGGTAAAAACGATGATAGAAACATTTCTATCATCATTGACAACAAACCCACCAGTTTTTCTTATCATCGGAAAATCTGTTGCGACCATTTGCTAAACTTTTTTGCTCAAGCGATTATGTGTCATTTTCCTTCAAAACTGAGCTCCTAAGCTTTAGAAAAAACTGACCCGAAACCTTCTACTCTCTTTTAAGGAATCATCTTTTTTATGATTGGTATTTTCTGAATGATTATCGTAATTATTGCACTGATAATAATCGCTATTACAACATTTACGGGAATTGCAATAATGGGATGAAGGTTATTCCAAACCTTACCGAATATAAAAGAATAAAGATAGTTGAGAACTAGAACATGTACTAAATAAATACCAAAGCTAGCTTGACTAAACCATTTAAGCTTGTCATCCATATCTTGCTTCGATTTAAACAAGATATCTTTAAATAATATGAAAATCCCCACTGAAGAAAATAAGACTGTAATAGAATGATACTCATACCAATAATCGTCAAATACCCCATTATTTGAAATTGTACCATAATAAGTTAAACAGAATGTTCCCAGCAAACCTAGCGCAAGAAAAAATTGGGAATAGATTATATTTTTCTTAGACAATTGATATTTAAACAAATAATACCCCAAGACAAAATAGCCCACATAATTTGTCACAAAAAATAGCTCAATGTTCAAACTATAGCCGACAAGATACTCCATGAAGTTCAAAACAACCGAAGCTAATATCCATAGTCCTAAAAAATATTCTACATCTCTCTTTATTGCATTTTGCACTAGAATCTTAACTAAAGGTGTAATCAAATATAAACCTAAAATCATATACATAAACCATAAATGATAAATAATGTAACCATTTAAAAATTTAACAATAAAATCTTCTATTGAAAAAATGTAACGACTACTAAAAGCACCGGCTGAATAATATAATATACTCCATAACAGCAAGGGTATCGCTATTTTACTAACACGTTTTTTTAAAAATTGACTTGTGGGAAGAGGCCGACTGTCATTTAAAAGAAGAGCACCGCTGATCATGACAAAAATCGGTACTGATGCTCGAGCTAGTGTTTCATAAAAATTACCTGATAACCACCTAAGCTCTCCCGTTTCAAGGGGATTTGCTGAAACTATAGACGCTGATACATGGATTGTAACAACAGCGAGCAGTGCATAAATACGCAAATAATCTAGGTAATAATATCTTTTCATTTCTTCACTCTCCGAAAACTAGGTTTAAGATTACATTATATCAATATTTATATGCCCATTACTATTTATTTTCAACCCTCTCATTCTTAGTGAGACCCCCCAATTAAGGTTTTATCAAATTGGGAGTTTACTCTCGGTTTCAGTTTTCTTCTAGCCCCGGCTGCACAGGAGATCTGGTCTGCTGTTTTATACGTTATTTATAATGTTTCTCCACGAAGATGGAATTATTTTTATTCCGGAACTTTACCCTTAACTAAATCATAAAAACCCTATACGCACTAGTCTACTTCATCTTTAAAGTGACCAAAAAATGATTCCATGGGGGCGTTGTCCCAACAGTTACCGCTTCGGGACATCGACCGTACAAGCCCTAATTCTTTCACTCGCCGTTGAAACTCTGGATGCGTATAATGGACTCCTTGATCCGAATGAATTATCGCTTCAGGATGAATCAATCCATTTAATGAATCAGATAGCTTCTCAAGTGTTCGATAGACAATCTCCATCTTGAGACTTCTGGTCACATGATAAGCAATGATTTCTCGGGTAGCTGCGTCTTTAACACAAGAAAAATACGCTGGTTGACCAGAACCGTAATAAACGTAAGTAATGTCTGTAATAGTACTTTTCTAGGCTATTTTTGGTTAAATTTCCAATTTAAGAGGTTAGGTACGACCTTGTTCTCATGAGTTGCTTTGGCTATTCTTATATGGTTTTGCCCGACGAACTTTCGTTTCTAGATGAAACTTATGCATAAGACGACGAATTTTTTTGTGATTCATCGTGACAAAATACTCGTTCTCCAAAATCATTTTTATCGTTAGAGTTCCGGCTTTTTTCTGTTTTTTATCAAATATATTTTTTATGAGTTCGTAATCTTTCCAATCTTTCTCGTCCTGATGGGATCGAGTGTTTTCGGCGTGTAACCAAGCATAATATCCACTGCGACTTACTCCTGCCCATTCACAAAAATAGCTCACCAGATTAGAGTTGACGAATCACTTGTTCTATTAATCTGAATTTCCCTCTAGTTGTTACTTTTTCTTCTTCTATGCCTGCCTTTCGAGTTCGTCTAGCTTTTTTAAGAAGTCAAGTTCTGCCTCTAAGTACTTAATCCGAGCTTCTGCCTTCTTTAAGCGATCTTCCTGTGTATCCTGTTTAGATGTTGGTCTTCCTATACTTCCTTTTCCACGTCGTTCCGTGTAGAATCCTTCTTCACCATACATATCAAAGATTTTTCTCCAACGTTTTAAACATCCCTTCGGTTTATCAGAACCAATCATGTCAACATCAAACCCATGATCGATAAAGATTTGTGTAGGCCCTTTTCCAGACTGATTTTCTTTAACCGCCTTCACCTTGAAGTCCGAATGATAAGTAATCGAACGATCTGATACTTGCTTCACATGTGGATGATTCTCTAGTATTTTTATTTGAAATTCATTAAAAATAATCTTACTCACTTTGACTTCCTCCGCTTATATATCTGAATTGATTATAAACGGGTTTCTACTATAAGGAGATAGAAAAACCCCGTAATAAGGGACCTTTTTTAAAGTGTCCATTATTCGGGGTATAGTTCAACCGGCCAAGGGCTTTTAATTAATTGTTAAAATACGCCAGCACTTTTTCAGTCGGGTGCTATTTTTGGCAGTTCTCACAAATTAATCACCACGAAAGGTAAAAAAAACATCTTTAATGGAAACACTCACACCGTTATAGATAAAACCGAGCATGACTCATTCTGATCAACATAACCATTGCAATTTTACACAAAAATAAAACCGCCAGAGCCTTACAGCCCCAGCGGTTTCTATTATTAAAACTGTTCCATGTACTGCTCGCGCTCCCATGGGTGTACTTGCGTGCGGATTATATCTTGTGGTATTTTATATGATTTTAATTGTCTGAAAAGCTTGATATATAAGGGTTTTAAACTTTTTATTTCTATCATAAATTCCTTTTGTCCAACCTCACTTGGACGAAACTTGGACAGTAGTTGGACGAATACAACCATGCTCACATAGACAATGATATATACAAAAAAATAATTATTTTAAATAAAGGGAATTTACTGCATTTGAAGAAATAATATTAAAATCAATAAAATAGAGTACACGAGGTGAAATAATGATAGAAATAAATATTAATCAAGAAGAATTTAAAAAACTTGTTTTAGAACAAATCGAAAAGAATTTGAAAGAAATTGATTCAGAACGCGTCTTTTGGAACATGTCAGATTTAATCCGCAATACAGGAATGAGTAAATCAAATATCCTGGACAAGTTTTTTTATGATCCTGATTTTCCAAAATACCGACCAGGTCGAGAATGGTTATTCCCGGTTGTTGAGACGAAGGCATTTTTACTCAACTGGTTAAGAAAACAACCAAGAATTTAGAAGGAGGGATAAAAATGAATTTAGTAATCATGCAAGACCAACAGGCAGTTACTTCAACAACAACTCTCGCTCTTTCATTTAACAAAGAACATAGAAATGTTATGCGAGATATTGAAAACCTAAAAAAAGATGTGCTCAATTTTGAGCAGATGTTTTTCGAAACTACAGAACCCGATAGCTACAATCGAAGTCGCAAAGTGTACTTAATGAACCGTGACGGTTTCACATTACTAGCAATGGGGTTCACTGGAAGTAAAACAGATAAAATAAAAAAGCACCTAATCACTCAGGTGCCTTCTGTTTTTACTTCAGCTTCAGACCTTTCATAAATAGATTATTGTTGCTTGCTGAAGCGAATAATTGTTGATTGACATCAAACGTGATTTCTCCAACCTGTTGACTATCGATATTCACTGCAGCCGGTTGGATAGTAAACGGTGTTTTGGCACTGTTTTGTAACAACAAAATTAATTGTTCAAGAAGTTGTTCTGTACGTGAGCTACCTCCTGTTGAATTTGGTAAACGAGTAGGACTCGTACTACCAAAGCTTCCTCCATCCGCACCTAATTTCTTAGCAGCTAAGGCAAGTAATTTCATGGCAGCTGGGCGTTTACTTCGATCACCTGTCGGAATCATAACTTCTTCTTTATTACCTTCACCAACCCAAGCAAGTTGTTCTTTCTTGATCAATCCACCTTCAGCAAAACCACCGATACCAGGATTGATACGTTGACCATTCTTACGTACTTCATAATGCAAATGAGGTCCTGTGGATTGGCCTGTGTTTCCAAGTGTACCGATAATGTCACCCTTTTTAACGGATGCACCTACACGCGCAATAGCTCTTTGTAAGTGGGCATAGTAATAATCATAGATTCCATTTTTAATGGTTACTAGATTACCGTAGCCTCCATTGTTCCATCCGGATGAAGTGACCATACCGCCAACCTGAGCTTTAATTGCTGTTCCAATTGGCCCTGCAAAATCGACGCCACCATGAAGGTGAGATCGACCAGTAATTGGATGAACACGATAACCAAAACCGCTAGTTTTAATTAAATTCCCAAAGCTCATTGGAACATTACCGCTGCCACCTGAATCAAACATACCTTTGATAAAGTCAACGGCTTTGTCCTTCACAAAACTAAATGCACCCTTTGCCATTGAAGCAGCACCGCCAGTTAACCCTTTAATGGATAGCCCTAAAGATTCAATCATCTTGCTGATTAACTTACCTGGGTTTGAAGCATAACTCCATATATCGCCAAGCCAGTCCTTTAAACCTGCACCCATGTTATACATCGGCACTTCACCTTTAAGAATCTTCTCAGTCAAATAGTTGGGAATAACTTGAGTCCCTTTTGGAGCGTTTGGAATCAAGGTATCTGTATCGGGCGATAAGATGGTTTTTCCGTTTGGAAATCTTACAATCTCTCTACCATACTTATCACCAACGATCATTGGTCCTCCTTTATGAGCATCGGTTCCTTTAGCAAAGGTTTCCACTTCCCACTCTTTAATCTTTGTATCGATTCCGAGCTTCCCGGTGATATTATTAATCCCACCGATCATTCCGTTGACCACAGAGCCAAATTTTCCAACCATTGCATTTCCCAAGTCTTTAATACCTTTAACAGCCTTATCTTTAGCATTGATAATGCCATCTCTTATCTTTCCAGGCAATGCTTTTGCTCCATCTACCATATTCTTAAAGACGTCATCCACTTTTGATTTTAGATTACCAGCAAGAGTTGTCACACCATCTCGTAAATTTCGCCATTGAGTGAGTACACCCTCCTTCGCCCTGGTAGCCAAATTCGTTATACTTGAACGTATAGCCGAAAAAGTTCCAGAAATACCCGAACTCATACTTGAAATTGTGGTACGTATGGTTGTCCAAATAGATGACCAAATTGATCGAAGGAAATTAAAAATTGTCCTGAAAATTGTGACCGTAATCGTATTTGCTTTCGTCCATCCGTTTTTCAGGAAGTTGAATACGGCTGTTATAGATGTAGAAAACAAATTTCTCAATGTCGTCCACATCGATGTGAAGAATGTCCGGAATGATAAGATAAACGCTTTTGCTCCACCTAAAACTTTTCCATAGAAAGTTAATTGAATAAAGTTCCAAATGAATGTGATAGCACCTTTGAATATCTGTTTTAATCCTTCCCACATTTTTTTGAAGTCACCTGTAAACAATCCAGAAAAGACTTTGACCACGCCCATGATGATATCTAGTGCGCCAGTTATAACCCCTTTAATGTTGCCCCATACACTCTTAATGATTGCAAGCACCAATGGCATGAAAAACTGTATCGTTTCCCATATCCCTTTGAATATAGCAGCTACAACTTTACCGATATTTTTTAATGCACCTAGTATTGTTTCGCTGTTTTCAGACCAAAATTGCTTGATCACAGCCAGTTGATCCTTGAAGAATTGGACTACTGCGGCAATAGCTGGTTTTATAGCTGATAGCATATTCTTGCCTAACTCTTTAAGCCTGGTAAGTAAATTCGCAACTCCCTCTCTAAATGTCTCCGAGTTTTTATAGAGAGCGACAAATCCAATACCTAATCCGGTTAATATTCCTATGGTTAATCCTACCGGACCCGTTAGAGCCACAAAGCCAAGTCTCAACCATTTGAGTAAGCCACCAGCTTTTGCAATGTTAGACATCACTGGTGCAAGAGCTGTCGTGATGCCGCCAATTGAGGAGATAAGCGTACCGATCCCCACGATGACCGGACCGATAGCAGCTGCAATTCCTGCGAATATTAACCCCGTTTTTTGAGAGCTTGGACTTAGTTCTAAAAACTTTGTCAGCAATCCATTAAATGCGGTTGTGAGTTTTGTTGCGATTGGAGTGAGTATGGTTCCTAACTTTGAGGTTGCATCCTGAAAAGCTAAAGATGCTTCCCTCGACTTGACCAACTCATCATTATTCTTTCTGAATTCTTCGTTCACAGATGCCAAGCCTGTGTTTGCTAACTGCTTCAGTATATAATTTTCCTCTTCACCGTTTGCAATTGCTGTTGTTAAGCCGTCATTGAAGGTATCAAGATTAACTCCTGACCGTTCTAATAATTCAGCGAATGGACCAATGGCAGCACCTGTGGCTAATGTCTCTTGTAATCCATCAGCTAACCCTTCAAATTTCAATGTGTCCGGGAATCGAATGACTGCACCAGCTAAGTAGTCCACAGCTTTTGCCATGCCTGATTCACTTAGATTGGTAGCCATTAAATTTGATAGACCTTCCACATTGGCATTGACATCAGGAGCGATCCCGTTAATTCTTTCTAATGTTTCACCCACAAAATCAATACCAAACCCAGCATTGAGAGCATTCGTTTCAAGGTTGGCCATATTCCCCCTGAATTCTTCAGTTCCTTTCGTGAGTGATGCAAAAGCGCCAAGAAGAGGAGCAGTAATTGCCAAAGACATGTTTTGACCAATGTTTTTAAAGCTATCGCCAATCTTTGAAATCCTTCCGCCTGTTTTTTCGAAGGTATCAGCAAGTTTAGTGAATCCACTGGAGGCAATTCGTTGTTGTTCTTGAAATTCCTTCATTTCCTTGCTGACGCCTTCGATATGGCGCTCTAAGTTATTCAGTGCTGCAACTTCATCATTGTATTTTTTAGCAGCAAGATCAGCTTGTTTTGATCCTTCTCCATGCTGTTTATTCATGCGCTCATATTCGTCTTTAGCATTTGCTACTGCAGCCTTGTTGACATCAAGCTTTTTATTTAATAATCCAAGTTGAGTCTCATATTTACTAACCGACTTTTCACTGCGATCAAAAACAGACATGCCAGCCTTCATTTCACTACTTACCAAAGACATTTTGCGTTTTAAATCTTTTAGACCGCTATCAATACCAATGGTATCAAGCCCAAGACTTATGGATAAACCTTCTATTCTTTCTGCCATTTATTTCACCTTCTCGCCTTATTACTCACTTTCCAGCGATTAGGACCAATAAAAAAAGAAGCCCCAACCACAGAAAAGTGGCAGGACTTCTAGAGTCTCTTTATTAAGAAGGGATTCTTGATCCTCTATTATTCAATTTGAAAAATGATTTAAATCTTTACAACGAGGGCATTTGATTTCAGATATACCCTTCAATTTTCCAAGCATTTTGTTGCAGCTCTTGCATCTAATTTCTTTTAATTCTTTTGCCGCTACTTTTAAAATCAAACGGAACCACAACCTTTTCCCTCTGAATTCCTGCTTTTTGATTTGATAACTTCATATTCTCAATTACATGATCAATTGCTTTTGAAACGATCGGCATTACTTCTCTCACGTCTATACCTTTAGCAAGATCATCTGCAGTGAATTGGTTGCCGAATATTTCAGTAATAAGTGGATAGAATTTATTAAAAATAATATTAGGATCCTTCAACCTCTGCATATCCTTTTCTAGTTCTAGTGTCCTTCTAAAAACATCGCTACTAATGCATTTCGGGGCTTTGAATCTCTTTTTTTTGCCATTTATATTAAGATTAATAGCCAGTTTTTCCACATTTTTCACTCCTTTAAACGATTACGGACCCTCGTTAATTCAGCAACACAGGCAAGGTACGGCCATTTTTTTGGGTTACCCCCCCTCATGTGAAAAATTCATCCGCGGTGCGAACGAAGCGCCTCCTCGGTCCAATTGTGTTTAATCTTCACACAATTTAGGTAGGGGGGCTATTCATTTTGTATTCTGTAAATAAATAGGTCTGCTTCTAATAAAGTTATACTCAACTCCAACTTTTCAATCTGGTTTTTAATTGAATCCCAGTCGCTTAATTTATTCACTGTTGCTTTCATGTGATAGCTATTATATAGACTTCTTCTTACTTGGCTAAAGTCGCTCCCTTCCTTCTTTGCTTGTTTATAGGCATCTCGAAGTTTATTCCCAAACTCTAAAGCTTTAACTGCAGCTTCAGGAGCTCTTCCCATCATTTCTGCCATCATGGCTTGTTGCATCTCCCTCTGCTCCCTCTGACTCATATACATCCCACTTCACCCCTTTAAGTCTCATATCATTTCTATCTGTTGTGCAGAAAGTTGCTTTGTTACCTGGGCTATTAGTTAAACATATCTCATGGACTAATACCTCGTTATGTTCTTCAACAATAAAGTTATGGTTCAAGTTCATTATCCTAGCAAGGGATTGTATCTTACATTCCTCAACAAATTCCCTGCTCTTATGTCGTAAAAAAGTAACGCTGCAATGTCTTAGAAACCCTTCTTTAACGTCCTTATATGCTTTAAATGATTCAGGTGTATCAGGTACCAATTTAAAGAAGACACCCGCAGGATTTAACAATACAGACAGATTCTTTCCTGTGCGTCCTATTGTCCAGTACTTATTATGTTCCAGTGTTAACGGGATCTCTTTCCATAGTTCAGTAACTTCATAGTTCGTTAACTCTAATTCATAAGTGTTAGTCTGGCTATTATAGTTCCAGTAGAACTGATTGAACGGCATAGCTAAACCGTATATCGCCATCTCCATTAGGACCTCTTAAAAACATCCTTATTTTCGATTAAAAGAGAATTCATAATCTTGGTTGCCGGGTTGTCTAACGGGCTTATCCTAACTTTCGTTAACCCCAATTTATTCCGGGTTTGATCGTTCATATATTGCTCATTAAAATAATTGATGGAATATGATAAACTGTTAATCCTATTTTTAATATTATCCAACTCCGATAAACCATCTAACAATTTCTTACGTTTTGGTTGTAATTCTTTGAATAATGATTCCGCCTGTTCTTCCAGAATTTCTGCTTCATTCATCCATTGTTCAACTTCCTTGACGACAATTGATTGAATAAGCGGATTGTCATTTTCTAAAGCTTCAATCTTATCTTTCCGTATCTTGATCCGATCATTTACGGTTTTGATACGCTCATTAACAGAATCAATTTTTTCTGCTTCTAAAGAAAAAATAGCTGCATTGTACTCTTGCTTTAAGTCGTTCAAAAGATCACTATCTGTTTTATTTTCCTCGTTTAATTTCTGAATATCCCCAGCAACTCGATCTCGTTCCACTGCAATACGTTGATCTAAATTCATTTCTACTCCTCCTAGTATGTCAATTTAATAAACTGGTGATTGCTTTTTACTTCTCTTCGCTTCATCTTTATGAAGGATTACTTTAGCTTTGCCATGTAGCTCTAAGTATTTCCCCAACGTTCTCACTCCTTGCTGTTCTCTCCTGGTTATGTGCATTGATTAGTTCATACAGTCACCTCATTATGATTTTGCAGGTCATACTTTTCGTACAATGCCCTTCTTTTTGGGGTTAGTGCTGCTAATTCTTTTCTTCTTTCCTTAAGGAATATCTTTCTTGCAACTTCCCGGGATATCCCTGTATCTTGACCACCCTTCTCACAGCATGTTACATATCTAGGATTTAAAAGCTCATTAAGACTTTTCGCTATCTTGTCTAGTACCTCACTATTACTTTGTACAGGTGGTTTTTTATTATCTTTCATATACCGGGTGAAGTCTGCGTGTTTATACCTCATAGATGAAACTACCAAATTTAAAGATAATGCAGCTTCTTCTATCGTGTATCCTTCGAAGTATTTGAGTATTAAAAAGTTTGAAAAAGGATCATCCCTTGATTTTACTAACGTGAAAAGGTCATCTAAGCCTTGTTTCAGGTAACCAATCTCTTTCTTTAGAAAATCTAATACTTTGGTTGGCTGACTCTCTTCTTCAATGATTTTTTCATAGAGGTCAATTTTTTCATTTATTGAATTTGCTTCTTCCATCCACAATCTTATTGTTTCAAACTCCTTATTCACCAATTAACACAACTCCTTTAATAGAGATTTATTACGCTTCATCCGTTTGAGTCGCTTCTCTTCAGTTATTCCTAATAGCCTGGCACCTTCTTCACCTTCAAAAGACAACTCTTCCTCATCGTCTGGATAAATCTTTTCCAAGTCAGAAATATGTTCAGAGATAATTTCTCTTAATCTATTAGTGTTAACAGTCACTTGTTGAATGAAAGCTTTCTTGAATACTGCAGCATCAATCGGTGGCATCATGTTCACAACTCTCCAGAAGCGATTGTACTTATCTTTTTGTTTCTTAACCTGTTTTTCATAGTTCGATTTTGCACTTACAATTTCTATTGCAAAAAATGCTGTATCTGATGAGAAACCATATTCCTTATCATATTTACCAACACCGAATGAAAAGTCATAAAGATCCTGGAAGTAATCTTCTCGATGCTCTTCTAATTCCTTTGCTTTAATAAGTCCTTCTGCATCCGAACTTATAAAATACAGAATTTCATTAATTCTCATTTGCGCTATAAATGTAGCCGGTTCATTATTTTCTAGGTTCAAGGTCAAAACATTGCACCACCTCTTTAATTAGATGAAAGAAAATAATCATTTATAGGCTGATATTGTATTTTTCAGCTAATCGCAAATTTTCTTCATTATTTCGGTCAATCACTATATCATAGGATTCCAAGTAAGATAGATCGATACAATGAGCCACAACATTTCCCTCTTCTGCTGCGTGAACATGTTTACATCCACAAACCACACACTTCTTTACTACTCCATAAAGTTCCATTGGCTTTTGTAACCTTGTCTCTTTGAGTGTCAAGATATTTTTTTTCATAGTGTTTAAACCTCCTTTATTTTCATAACTTTTTTGAGAGAATCATAAATTACATAACTACAACATAACCCTGATGAACATTACTCCCAGTTGAGATATAGCATTTCGGTTATGAAAGTAATGATTTTTAGAATCAACATAAGATATATATTGTGTGTGTTTAATACAGGGGAGACAGAAGAACATTCACACATATATATAATAATTATCATTACTTTCATAACCTTTATATATTATTGCTACCTAACCCCTTGCTATTACTGGTTTTTAAGGAGTTATGTTTTCTCCTAACCTTAATACAAGAATCATTATTTTCATTACCGGATAACAACCTCTTCTTTAAAGTCATAGCCAAGTTCCGTTAAAATATCAGGGTTTATTGGGATAGCTTGCATCGTTTTTCCTTTGTGCTTGATAGTTTTAACGTCAGGTGCTACGTTTTTTTGATTTAAATAATAGGTGAATCCTTTTTTTAACCAATCATTTCTTACCTGTTTTGTTTCAACACCTAAAAAATTCTTTACGTATTTAGGGAGTAGATATAACCGATCCTCTTTGAACACTGCCTTTGATTCGTGAGAAGGTTCATACTCATAAAAAATTGACCGTCTGTCACTATCTAAATCCTCTAAAATTTCGTTGAGCAGTTCTTTTGATTTATCCAGCGTTTTGTTACTCGTAACCATTTCATCAAACAAGTGGACTAATGAGTTACAATCGATTTCGTAATCAAATAGTGTATTTAAACAATCAGCTACGAATACAATTGCTGCATAATGTTTGGACAACCTTCTCAAAACGTCGTTATTATTTGATTTTTTAATAAACAAGTCACGAAAATTTTCATACATAGGCATTAAGTGATTTTTCCGATCTTGCCAGGCTTTAAGAAATGCAATGCCAGGTTCCCCAAAATTGTTTTCAATACCTTCCGATAACATTGCAAAAAAGTTATCTTCATCATCCTCAAAACTGAAATCCTCTATGCTAATTACCCTAGCACTTGCCCCAGCTGCCCTTTCAACATAGTTCAAGATGGAATTCTCACCGTTGCAAATTAGCATGTTATTCCAAGTAAAATCTTCGTGTATTCCCCCTATAGTGGCGCGCCCCTTGCTCATCCCGCCACTGTGGGTATATATTAACTTTTCAAGCATTTGCCTGGGAGCCTTATTGTGATCATCAATTAGCAAAGGATAGTTCCTTAGAAAAGATGCTTTCCTTTCAAGGGAATTCAAGGTAGCGTTGAACTCGTTAATTAATCCTCTGCTCTCACCCCAGACAGATGCAGCAGCTGCCAATACTCGACTTTTACCACGACTAGTTGTTCCTGTCAGATCGCATATGATTGGATCCAGATTCAAGTCTTCTAAAACAATTGAGGTAAATGAAGCCATCACAACGAACAAAGCTTTTGGATTATCTTTTATCAAGTCCAGTACAGAGGATTGCCATCCCTCTAAATTTCCTTTTTTAGATAAAGATTTAACTATCCTTTTGTAACCGAAATCAGACGGTATTATTGAAATGTTTTCAGTAATTTCAGGATGGATAAACTCCTCATTAACCTTCCCTAACCGATCAACCATCTTCATCCTGGGAATATCATTTTCAGCTAAGAAAGAATCGAAATACTCGATAAGGGTACGGCCATTCAGATCAGTGACACTAAATCCTTTATCAGCTAGACATAATAAATCCGGCTTCGAAGCTAATGTTTTTGCGGTAACAGTTTCCTGGTACCATTTACATTCAGCTTTCCACGAAATTTGATAGAACACTTCTCCTCGCTCGATATGTTCATATATCATCGTTATTAAAGGAACATATCTACTGACCAAGGCATTTATTTCTTTAAATTCACCATCAACCTTCTTTATTTCTTTTTTAAAAAGTCGGTTATTTTGACTAAAGAAAGGCTTTGGCATCATAAAAGATTCAACTTTTTCTAATTTTTTCGGAGCAGTTACCTGATTTGATTGTTCAGGAGTTTCAAACCCTGTAATCGAGTTAATAGTCGCTTGTAGTTCATAATCCGAGTAACCTTTTTTGTCGATCATGAAGTATTTATGAACAAGCTTTAAACTCGGCTCAATTAGGTCATGTGAGTCTTTTCCATAACGCTTGATTTTACTTCCTAATTCGAAAATTGATTGATTACGATCACCAGCTAAGAGGGGAATTGGAAACCGATAATCTTTTGTTGTTGCAGTGTTCCATAAAGGTTTTAGAAAAGTTGGTAGTTCATCTACTTTTTCAACACTTGAAACGATCTCCCTATTTTCCGTATTAGCAGTGGGAAAAACGATCAATGAATTAGTAGACCCGACCCTGGTATCAATGATTACTCCTATTGAAGTAAACCATTTACTTATCATTTTGATTTTTTTATTCTCTTCTGATTCATTTTTGAAGATCATCTGACAGCCATTCGGTGTAGAAATCAAATGGAATTTGTACCCTTCACCTGACAGTAATTTGTAAAGGTAACGTGCTACCTCTTTATTATCTACATCGATCACAATGTGCTTCTCGGGTATTAAAGTTCCGATCCACCCACCTTTATCAAGATGCTTTTGTATTTGATCTTCAGTTAAAGACGGCTTACCTTTGTAAGAGCCTAAAGGAGCTTTAGCTTTGCTGTATTCATCATTATTGATGTAACCCCTACACTTAATGATCTTTGCCCCTGGGAGCACTAAATTTATTTGATCTGTGTATTCTCTTGATGCAGTTAACGTCATAAAAGTCATTCCCCTCCTTCCCCAAGCCATTAAGCTGTTAATAAAATTTATATTGATTTTTTCCTTATCATTGGTTAATATTATTGATAAGAAATCGGACTTGATTAACAAATCCGATTAATTATTAATTGAGCGATATTACTCTTCCATTGCAGTGGAAGGGTTATTTCTATGCAGTAAACCATCAAGATGATTGAATGCTTCCTGTTTATGTTGGACAATCTCCTTTTGTAAAAAGCCGATATGATCGAGTAATAACTCAAGCGTTGTATATAGCTGATTTAATCCAAATTCATTAAAATTATTATCTTTTGGGTTAATAGCTGCGTAAATATCATCTTTAGTCCACTCAAGACGGGTCAACACATTCCCAGCCATTTCAACTCCTGCTGATAAGTTTTCTAGGGCAGTGTGTACCTCGTGCAAATCCCTCTGCATTTTCTCCGTTAGTTTTACTTCAGCAACATTTTCAACTTCAGTTGATACATTCAGTTTTGTTTTCATTTTTAATTCCTCCATTTGTTTTTGTTTTCTAAAGAAATTACACTTGGTGAAAATTAATGTCCCTCCTTAAAAGTACGATTACACTGATGACTTCTGCATTGTTCATTTAATACAGCTTTATACTGTTGCAGCCGTTTATTCCTCAAGGTAAATTTTTCTCCCTGATCTTGAACAGGTACCTTACTTTGCCAAGCGACCTTTCCGGTGTACCAAGAAATTCGCTTCATTAATTTCATACTGTCTCACCTCCTTAAGAGAATTTTAATGCCCTCCTCCCTCTCTTTCTTCCTTTTTAGCTTTTACTTTTCTAATAGTTGAGCAATTATAAGCTTGGCCGCCATTTGCTTGAACTTCTTCGATATAATTTTTAATAAACTCATCGATTTGCGGACGGTAGAAGAAAGATTTTCTTCCAATGTGAATCCTCGGAAGTTCAGGATGATTTTGAAACACTTCGTAAAAAGTACTTCTACTTACACCCAGATATACAAGCAATTCCTTAATCCCCATCAAGAGAGCTTCCTTTTCCACCTTATCAAGCCTTTTTCTTAACTCTTCCAGGTAAAGCTCCCTGATTACCGCTTCATCCAACTTGATTTCCAGCATTTATATCACCTCCTTAAAAGTTGTCTACTAATCATTTAAACTCAAATAGTTCTTCAATAGGCTTTTCTAAAGAATCAGCAATTTTTTTAGCTTTTTTTGCTGATATACTATATCGACCATTCATGAAGTTTGAAAAAGTGGATGGGCTAATATCAGATTTTTCACTTAAGGATTTTTGATTTAGCCCTTTATACACCATAGCAACCTGAATGCTTGTTCTATTAGGATAGATTTTCAACACATTTATTCACCTCTCTTTTATAAATGAAACTTTTTTCAACGCTTCATGAGTTCATTGTAATCTATAGTGAAACTAAAATCAACACTAAACAAAATAAAATTTTAAGTAGTGTTGATTTTTTCAACGTTCATATGGATAATGAACACTAAGAAGATATAGGAGGGATAATATGAATCAACAGACTGAATTAGCTAAATTCATTAAAGAATATAGAGAGGAAAACGATTTAACTATTAGTGCTTTAAGCGAACTAACTGGTGTTTCCAGACCTTATCTATCACAAATTGAAAACGGGAAAACGCCAACTAAAAAGACTCTTGAAAAGATGGCTGAAGGAATGTGGAAGGATGAATTTCAAAAAATGTGGAATGGCCCCAGATTAATTGAAATGGCCGGATATAAGTTAATTCCTGAGGAAGGAGAACCTGGCTATGATGTTTACCTTAAGGATCAAGAAGTATATGAACAGATGCAAAATTATGAAAGAATTATTAGGTTTTTAGAAGAAGATATAAAAGAATTGAGTTCGTTTGTTGAGTTAAATAAGGTTTTTAATGAAGAATCTAAAATTATTCTCGATAATCAACATTTGACAAAAAATGAATTAGAAGCTTTAAGGTTATTGCTGAAAGGTATTAGAATTAATAGGGAGGAGAAATAAATATGGCTTCTTACCGCAACCGCGGCACTAAATCAAAGCCAAAATGGGAATACCGGATCCATTATAAGAACCCGGTCACTGGAGAACTTGAACCTATTTCTGAAGGTGGATTTGATTCAAAAGGAGCTGCTAAAGAGGTAGCTGAAGCAAAAGAGAAGTTATTGAAGCAAGGGTATGATCTTAAGGTAATAAAACTTAAAACATTCATCTTGGACTGGTTAGAAAATGATAAGCGTGGCCATGTTAGGAAGAACACTTTTCAAACATATGAGAACAGCATCAATAATCACATACTCCCCTACTTCAAAGAAATCTCTTTGCAGAAAATTACTTCTGATCAGTACCAGGCATTTTTAAATAAACTTGTGGAAGATGGATCAAGTAAAAGATCAATTGAAATCATCCACACTACAATGAAGAATGCTATGGAAAAAGCGGTCCAACAAAAGAGGATAACTGATAACCCATGTAAGTATGCAAAGATCAGAGCAAAAGCTACCGAAAAGAAGATTAAGTTCATTGAAACTGATCAAATTGAGTCGTTTCTAAGACACGCTTACCAATACGGATATGAGCATTGGATTTTCTACAATGTTTTAATTGAAACAGGCTTAAGAAAAGGGGAAGCTGCAGCACTCCAATGGAATGATATTGATTTGAAAGAGAAAACGATTAATGTACACAAATCATTGGATTTTCAGGCTAAAAATGATGATGAGTTATTCGGGGATACAAAGAACTATAATTCAAAAAGAATTATATCCATTGATAATAAATTGGCCCAGGAGCTTCACTTCCACATGAAGTGGCAGAATCAAAATAAGCTTGCATTAAAAGATCTATACCGTCATGATCTCAATTTAGTTTTATGTAGGAATGATGGATCTCCTATGGCAAAGAGCACCCTTTTCAACTCATTCAGACGGATTTTAAAAAGAGCTGATATGCCGGACTATCCTATTCACTCCCTGCGGCACACTCACGCTGTCCAATTGCTTGAAGCTGGTGTGGATATGAAAGGTGTCCAGGAACGATTAGGACATGGTTCCATGCAGATTACAGCCGATGTTTACGCTCATGTAAGTAAAATAATGAATCAGCAGACAATGGATAAGTACGAGGAACAAAAGAGGAAAAGATCACAGCAGATTTAAATTGAAGTTGGACAAAATGTCTGGCTTCTTTTTTTGTGGAATTATTAAAGGTTGACTTGGACAAAACTTGGACGAAAATCCATTTTAACTAATAATATAATATTTTTGTCCAAATAAAAAACCGCCAGAGCCTTACAGCCCCAACGGTTTCTATTATTAAAACTGTTCCATGTACTGCTCGCGCTCCCATGGGTGTACTTGCGTGCGGAACATATCCCATTCGATTTCCTTCGCTTCCACGAAGTGTTCGAAGATGTGTTCGCCAAGTGCGTCGATGATAATTTCATCTTTTTTCAGTTCATCTAATGCCTGAGCTAGCGTTGCAGGTAGATCTTTAATTCCAGCTTCTTCACGCTCTGCTTTGTCCATTACATAGATGTTGCGGTCGATTGCTGGTGGTGGAGTCAAGTTGTTTTTGATTCCGTCAAGACCTGCACGAAGAAGTACTGCAAGTGCTAGGTATGGATTTGCAGCAGGATCAACAGAACGAACTTCAACACGAGTGCTTAGTCCGCGTGATGCTGGGATACGAATCAATGGGCTGCGGTTTTGTGCAGACCAAGCAATGTAGCAAGGTGCTTCGTATCCAGGAACAAGACGCTTGTAAGAGTTAACAGTTGGGTTTGTTACAGCTGTAAACGCTGATGCGTGCTTGATGATACCCGCCATAAATTGACGAGCTGTATCGCTAAGTTGAAGATCACCATTCTCATCAAAGAATGAGTTTACTCCATTTTTAAATAGGGACATGTTGCAGTGCATACCTGATCCATTTACCCCGAACAATGGTTTAGGCATAAATGTAGCATGCAAGCCATGTTTACGTGCAATTGTTTTAACTACTAGTTTAAAAGTTTGGATGTCATCGCATGCGCTGATTGCATCTGCGTATTTGAAATCAATTTCGTGCTGGCCAGGAGCTACCTCGTGGTGAGACGCTTCGATTTCATAACCCATTGCTTCAAGCTCAATAACGATATCGCGACGACAGTTTTCACCAAGGTCTGTTGGTGCAAGGTCAAAGTAGCCACCTTTATCGTTTAGTTCAAGTGTTGGTTCACCATTTGCATCTAATTTGAATAGGAAGAATTCCGGCTCAGGTCCAAGGTTGAAGTCTGTAAATCCTAGCTCTTCCATCTCTGCTAGTACACGCTTCAAGTTATTACGAGGGTCACCAGCGAATGGCGTACCGTCTGGATTGTAGATATCACAGATTAAACGAGCAACCTTTCCATCCCCAGCCGTCCAAGGGAATACTACCCACGTATCAAGATCTGGGAATAGATACATATCTGATTCTTCAATACGTACAAATCCTTCAATGGAAGATCCATCAAACATCATTTTATTGTCTACTGCTTTTTGAAGCTGACTTACTGGAATTTCCACATTTTTAATTGTTCCTAAAATGTCTGTAAACTGAAGTCGAATGAAATTAACGTTCTGTTCCTTTGCTAATCGAAGAATGTCTTCACGTGAATATTTACCCATTGGTTGATTCCTCCTGTTATATGTAATATTAGTGAAAAAAGCGTGATAAGTCTCCTGCACGAAGGCTTGAGCGATTGAATTTCCCCTGACTAAGCATTTCCTGCTTTAACAGCTTTCTTAATTGGTCATTGGAAAGTTCAGGCTTTTTCGCCAGTGTCGGTTCATTCTTTGCTTCTTCCGTATGGTTCACAGCAAAAATCTTTTTAATTCCTGCCATGTTGATCCCTTGCTCCAATAAATCTTTAATTTCTAACAATCTATCTATGTCGTTTAATGAAAAAAGTCGGCGATTTCCCTGCGTTCTTGCAGGTGTAATGAGGTCGTGTTCTTCATAATAACGTATTTGACGAGCTGTTAAGTCCGTCAACTGCATCACAATGCCAATTGGAAACAATGGCATCGTTCGTCGAATCTCACTGCCACTCATATCGTATCCCCTTTCTCTTTTTCTATCGACAAGTTTATTGTAATAGATGTGAGGTAAGGTGTCAACATTATGTTAGATTTTATTACATGTTTTTTTATTTTTTTTAACTCCATCTTTTATTTACCCTGCTTCCGCATTAATATTCATTTTTAATAAATAGCTCTTAAAAGATCCGGTCTTTAGTGACCGGATTTTCAACGTTACAGCGTTATGAAATCACGTGTAATTAATTCATCCAACGCGGTACAGATTGCAATTTTCACGTGTTCATATGTTAATCCTCCTTGTACATACGCAGCATAAGGAGCACGAAGCGGGCCATCGGCGGATAATTCAATACTTGCACCCTGTATAAATGTCCCTGCTGCCATGATGACATCATCCTTATAGCCCGGCATGTATGCTGGATATGGAGTAAAATGGGCATTGATTGGTGAAGCATATTGAATAGCCTGACAAAAAGCAATCATTTTCTCACGGTCGCCAAGCTCTACTGCCTGAATAAGATCCGTTCTTGGCTCAGACCAGGATGGAATTGTTTTCATCCCTAATTTCTCAAGCAGTGCCGCTGTAAATACGGCACCCTTTAAAGATTGTGATACAACGTGCGGCGCTAAAAAGAATCCTTGATACATTTCCTGTAAGGAATAAAGACTGGCACCCGCTTCAGCTCCAATTCCAGGTGATGTCATACGGTAGGAACACTGTTCAACCCATTGTTTTTTACCGACAATATAGCCCCCTGTTTTTGCAATGCCGCCACCGGGATTTTTGATGAGTGAACCTGCCATTAAATCTGCACCTACATGACAAGGCTCAAGCTCTTCCACAAACTCACCATAGCAATTATCAACGAAGATAATGACGGAAGGATGATGCTGTTTGATTGTATCAATCATGATCTTTATTTCTTCTATTCGATAGGATGGTCTCATCGCATATCCTTTCGACCTTTGAATTCCGATCATTTTTGTTTCAGGTTTTATGCGTTTTAATACTTCCTCAAGATCTACATGTCCATCCTCTTTCAGTTCAACATGATCATATCCAATATTAAAATCCTTTAAGGAACCATGGCCATTTCCTCTTATACCGACGATTTCCTCAAGTGTATCGTAAGGTCGCCCTGTAATATACAGCAGTTCATCCCCAGGTCGAAGGACACCAAAAAGGGCAATCGAAATTGCATGAGTTCCAGAAATAATTTGAGGTCTCACAAGACCCGCTTCTCCTCCAAACACATCTGCATAAATAGCAGCAAGCGTGTCTCTTCCATGGTCATCATACCCATAACCAGTAGTCGGGATGAAATGACTGTCACTGACTTTATGGTCACGAAATCCTTTTAGCACACGAAATTGATTGGATTCAGACTGCGCCTCAATTTCACGATGACGCGATGCAATCTTTTCTTCGACTTGCCGTACAATTGGTGCCAATGTTTTTTCATTCTTCAAATACGCTAACATCATTTACACCTTTACCTTCCATGCTCATAAATTTGGCCAAGGACAGGGTGATCCTCCATTACATGGCCTTGAATAATATATTGATCATCTGTCTCATTAAAGGTTACATCACGAACGATTGTTTCTCTTTTTAAACGGGAAATCAGCTTCCCTTCAGTAGAAGGAACAACCACCTCATACAGCTTCATTCTATCAAGCATCTGCTTTTCCACCTCAAGCAGAAGCTGCTGTAAATCCTGTTCGTTAAGGGCTGACATCCACAAATAATCGTGATTAGGCGATGGAACAAAATCCGCTGAGGACAAGTCTCTTTTATTATAAACGGTTAGCTGAGGGATATGGTCCATATGTAAATCCACTAATAGCCTTTGAACCGTTTGTTCATGATTAACATGGTCAGGATGTGCTGAATCGACGACATGCAGAAGAAGATCCGCTTCATTCACTTCTTCAAGCGTGGATCGAAAAGAAGCAATAAGCGTCGTTGGTAGATCCTGAATAAACCCTACTGTATCTGTCATTAAAATCGAATGCTGACTCGGCAGCGTAAGCTTTCTCGTCATCGGATCAAGAGTCGCAAAGAGTTGGTTTTCTTCATAAGAATCTGCATCTGCCAATCGATTAAACAGTGTAGATTTCCCTGCATTTGTGTAGCCCACCAGCGAGATTTGAAACACATGATTTTTCCTTCTCCGCTCACGGTATTGCTCCCGGTGTTTAACGACATTCTTGAGCTGTCGTTTTATCTCCGAAATCTCACCTCGTATGTGACGGCGATCTGTTTCAAGCTTTGTTTCACCAGGACCTCTCGTTCCGATCCCTCCGCCTAGTCTGGATAGTTCAATCCCCTGTCCACTCAGTCTAGGGAGTAAATACTCGAGCTGTGCAAGCTGCACTTGAAGCTTCCCCTCGCGAGAACGGGCACGCTGCGCAAAAATATCTAAAATAAGCTGAGTTCGATCAATAATTCTCGCATTCAGGACCTTGGATATATTTCGATTTTGACTTGGCGAAAGCTCGCTATTAAAGATGATTACATCCGGCTCAAGCTCTTCTTCAAGCACTTGAAGCTCTTCAAGCTTTCCTTTCCCCATATAAGTGCTCGAATGGATTCGATCACGATTTTGGGTCATGACAGACACAACTTCTCCCTGTGCCGTTTCAGTTAATGCTTTTAATTCTTCCAATGATTGAGCGAATCGTTCATCCTCGGTCTGTCCAACTTGAACACCGACTAAAATCGCACGCTCCCTCGGAAAATCGTGCTTATTCAATAAATACCCTTCTTTCTGTCGAATGACATATGTCTTTATCTTATCAAAAGTACTGTCAGCTAGCACGTTTTTGGACAAATAGATAGAAGAAAACTTATCCTTACACTAAGGATTCCCAACTTATTGTTTAAGGCAACAATCATTGCCGTTATTTGTCATTTAACAATCTGTAAATTCCTGCTATATTACACTGATTTCCAATTAAGAAATGATACAATCATGTATGGTTTTCAATTGTTTTGCGAAAGGCCCGGTGACGCTATCATTACCTGGCAAGTATTGAGTATTATTGGCACAGTTGCCTTTGCGGTATCTGGTGCTATTATTGCCATGGAAGAAGGATATGATATATTAGGGAACGTGACTGCTTTTGGAGGAGGTGCCATTCGCAAGCTCCTAATCCGCCTTCCTGTTTCCGCTTTGTGGGAGCAGGGAATGTTCTTTCAAATTATTAATCCCTATTATTTCTGTATTTCTCTTCCCTAATAACCTATTGAAGCACTGGAGAAAACGGGGAAATTTCTTTGATCCAATGGGATTGTCCGCTTTTGCGATCCAAGGTGCTCTTTATGCTGTTGAAATGAGTCTCCCAATGAGCGCTGTCTTCGTTGCTGCCGTTCTAACTAGAAGTGAAGGCTGGGATCATTCGAGATTTGCTTGCCGGCCGTAAACCGCTTGTATTGCGCGATGAGATTTATGCTGCATGAGCGATCGTTGCTGGTTTCGCGGTTGGTCTTGGAATTACATCCAGCTCATGGGAGCTTTATCTGCTTTTTGCCGTCACGACCTCCTATCTGTATAAATGGCGCCTCCCTTTTCGAAGGCTTCAGCCAATGGCAGAATAAAAAAAGAATACGAGATTAGACCTCAAAAAACCACACTCATATGAGTGCAGTTACGTCTCTCATTAGCTTGAAGCTTTTTGTGAATTTTCTTCACTAAGCGCCTCCACTACATCCCGTTCCGTCACCATCATTAATTCCTGCCTAGTAAATAACTGTTGTTTTAATAGTCTCACCGACTGAGTTCGTATTATCGTTTCGATCGTGTTGCGTATAAATCGTCCATTATCCTTAGCAGACGACGGGGTGTTTCCTATTGCTCTGCGTATATAACTTGAAACGCGGTCTGCTGCACCGGACGTAAGTGTATATTGTTTTTCTTTGCAAAGCTTACGAGCAATTTCCATTAATTCCTCAGCCGTATAGTCTGGAAATGTTATGACATGTGGAAACCTGCTTCGCAGCCCTGGATTTAAACGAAGAAAGGCATCCATTTCACTGCTGTAGCCTGCTAGAATAAGAATAAAATCATCTTTTTTATCCTCCATATGCTTGACTAGCGTATCGATTGCTTCTCGCCCGAAATCTTTTTCTCCTCCACGCGCCAGTGCATACGCTTCGTCAATAAAGAGAATCCCTCCCATCGACTTTTTAATAAGGTCACGTGTTTTATTTGCAGTATGCCCGATATATTCACCAACAAGATCAGCTCGCTCTACTTCAACCAGGTGACCTTTAGATAGAATATTTAAATCACAAAGCTGCTTCGCCATAATTCGAGCTACAGTCGTTTTGCCCGTTCCAGGGTTTCCTTTAAACAGCATATGAAGAGCATGATGGTCAGCAATAAGTCCAATCTCTTTCCTTTTTTGATTAATAATATTCCATGCTACGATGTGCTTAAGCATTTCCTTTACTTCGCCCATTCCAACGAGTGAGCGAAATTCACGTTCGATTCCAGTCCAAGTGGGATGCAGGTCATGCTCTTGTTGGTGGACTTCATTATGACGGTCGATGATACGATCAGGATCAGACTGAATGACGATATTGATTTGACCCTTTTTGGTTGTACTCACATGCCGGGTCATATCTAACACCTCACCTTCCCGTTCACACTATTCTTAATTCTATGCTGATTAAAAGAAAAAAAGAGCACATAAAAAAATGCCCCTTCAGGGACATTTTTTCAGTATTACCTTTCTGCTTCAACTGCTTGTATCTTTACTGCCTTTGCAGGGACAAAGGTTGAGATTCCATGTTTGTAAACCAATTGCTGTTTTCCTTCTGATTCAAGCAGGACAGTAAAGTTATCAAACGCTTTTACCTGACCCCGGATTTGATATCCGTTTAAAAGAAATACTGTTACAAGGGTACCGTCCTTACGAAGCTGATTTAATATTTGATCTTGAATATTGATGGCTTGTTTCATCTATACGCCTCCTCTTCGCTCTCTACTAACAAGTATTCTCCTTATAAGTCTATTTTCCTGCTAAAAATTGTAACATATCTTTGATTTTTTTATCAGGATGCTCTGTCATATCAAACCATGTTACGTTCATTTTATTTCGAAACCATGTTAATTGACGCTTTGCGTAACGTCTTGAATTTTGCTTTAACCGTTCAATCGCGGTTTCCAGTGTGCATTGATGATCGAAATAAAGATAAAGCTCTTTATATCCAATGGCCTGTATGGACTGCACATCTCTAAGTCCTGATCGGTTTAAGCGCTGTACTTCTTCAAGCAAGCCCTGGTCCAGCATCTTATCCACTCGTTGGTTAATTCTTGAATAAAGCTTTTCCCGCTCCATTGTCAGTCCAATAATGTGATGATGATATAACGGTTCAGGAGACTGAGTGGACTGCCATTCGGTAGGGGTCTTTCCCGTCGTGTGATAGACCTCTAGCGCTCGAATCACGCGTCGTTCATTGTTTGGGTGAATTGATTGAGCTGCCGCTGGATCAATCAAATGCAGCTCCTCGTATAATGGCATAATTCCCTGTTTTTCGACCTGATGTTCTAGTGACAAACGGAGACTCTCGTTTTTCCCTTCATCAGAAAATTGATAATCGAATAAAACGGACTGCACATATAATCCCGTTCCTCCTACAATAATTGGAACATGACCGCGTGCTGATATCTCTTCAATCTTCTCACGTACCAGCTGCTGAAATTCGGCAACTGAAAAGGATTCATCAGGCTCTTTTATATCAAACAAGTGATGGGGGATCCCTTCCATTTCTTCTGGGCGAATTTTTGCTGTACCGATATCTAATTCTCTGTACACCTGCATAGCATCCCCGTTGATTATTTCACCATTTAATTGTTTAGCAATAGCAATACTTGCTGCTGTTTTTCCAACAGCTGTCGGGCCTATAATCGCAATTACTTGCTTTTTAACCATTCTATTCACTGCTTTCAAGATAAGATGTGTATGATCATATCATTTTTTATTCCTATCGAAAAGAATCCTATAGAAAAAGCAATTATTTGTTAAGATTTAGAGCTAGTCCAACTGTCCAATTTATGAACGACATCTTGAAAAACAGCTTGTCGATTTATTTCCTTAAACAATTCATGTCTCGCTTCTTCATAAAGACGAACTTCAACCTCTTCAAGTTCTGCAACTGCATATTGCTTAGCGGCAGCCATGACTCCTTTGCCATTTCGTCCAACAGGGTCCCTGGTGCCACTTATAAACAGGATCGGCAAATCTTTACGAATTCTCTCGATTTCACGCTTTTCGTTAATTAATTTAATTCCTCCAAACAAGTCCTTATAAAACTGATTGGTGCAAAGAAATCCGCAGAGTGGATCCTGCACATACCCATCAACCTCGTGATCATCACGGGATAGCCAATCCACTTTTGTCCGGCTAGGTCGAAATGCTTTATTATAAGGAATAAAAATTAATTCACTTATCATATAGGCCGAGGCAAGAGGACTTTGAATGAACGTTATTCCACTGGCAACTGTTTTGCCAAATCCGCCAGCCATTCCTAATGGTCCGCCTGTTCCTGAAATAATGATCCCGTCTATTTGATTTGAATAAAGCTGGATAAAACGCCTCGACACATAAGAACCCATGCTGTGACCAATCAGATAGACGGGTAAAGAAGGAAATCTGGATCTTATATCATCATTAATTTCCTTCAAATCCTCTACCACTCTGGAAAAACCATTTTGATCTGCAAAGTGGCCCTGCTTGCCGTTTCGCTCAGCCGTATGGCCATGACCGCGATGATCATGCCCGACTACATGATAGCCCTGTTGAATTAAAGAGCTTGCAAGCTCTTCATAGCGACTAATATGTTCGACCATGCCATGCGTAAGCTGTACTATCCCTTTAATTACATGCTGTTCTGAACGCCATTCACAGTGAAAGATTTCCAGCCCGTCAGAAACAGGAAAGAAGGATGTTATTTTCATAAATTATCCCCTCAACAATTAGTTGTGAACAGGTAAGTCAATAGGAACTACAGCATCTTCAATTTCTTTTTCAAGCTCAGCTTGGTATGTTTGGTAAGTTTCATCATCCCATTGAAGAAGATTTTTCATCAACTTCATGACAGGCTCTTTATGACGCTGTACCCATTCGATATCAAAGAAGAGTCTTCCTGTTCGTCTAATAAAGAAGTCAACAGGTTTTACCGTCATTTCCTCTTGCACAGCATAGACAACTTCTGCATGAACGACTGGCGTCATCGGTGCTTCAAGCTCAATTCCTTTAGCAGCATGGGCAAGTTTAAAGAGCTGGTCAACATTAGTACCGTAGAATGAAGCAAGCTTTCGCCCTTCTTCCTCTGTGAGTCCAAATTGAGTAGCCTCTGCAGCCTTTTTATCCACAAAAGATTTAAAGTGTCGTGATCCGCCAAAATCTGCTCCTGAAATTGGCAGGTTGATGGTGCGGCTTTCAGCAAATGATTGTTTTGTCTCTGTTTTTAAGCGCTTTGAAACAAGATCAACTACATGCTCTGCCATTTTACGATATCCTGTAAGTTTTCCTCCCGCGATGGTAATGAGCCCGCTTTCGTGCTCCCACACTTCATCTTTACGTGAGATTTCAGAAGGGTCTTTTCCTTCTTCATAGATCAACGGACGAACACCAGCCCAGCTTGATTCAACATCGTCTGCCGTCACTTTTACATCAGGAAACATATAGTGAATCGCTTCTAATATATAATCACGGTCTGCCAATGTCATTTTTGGATTCGCTGGATCCTGTGTATTATCATAAAATGTATCTGTCGTCCCAACATATGCTTTTCCGTTTCGAGGGATTGCAAAAATCATACGCTTATCCTGCGTGTCAAAGTATATGGCTTGTTTCAATGGGAAAACAGATTGATCAATAACTAAGTGTACGCCTTTCGTTAATCGAAGATTCTTCGTATTTTTTGAATAATCCCTGCTTCGAACATCATCAACCCAAGGACCTGCAGCGTTGACTACTTTACGTCCAAGAAGGGTATGTGCTTCACCAGTCAAACGGTCGACTACTTCAATACCGGAAACTTTCTTTTTGTCGTACGTAAAACGTTCTGCTTTTACATAGTTAATAAAGTCCGCTCCGAACTCAACCGCTTTTTTAATCACTTCAATGGTTAGCCTTGCATCATCAGTACGATATTCAACATAATATCCTGCTCCACGCAGCCCTTCTTTTTTCACTAACGGTTCACGTTTTATTGTTTCATCTGCATTTAACATTTTACGGCGTTCTTTTCGTTTTACGCCTGCCAAGTAGTCATAGACTCGCAATCCAACAGATGTACTGTATTTACCGAATGAACCGCCTTTATGAATTGGCAGCAACATCCATTCAGGCGTGGTAACATGAGCACCATTTTCATATACAATCGCACGCTCTTTTCCAACTTCAGCAACCATTTTGACTTCAAACTGCTTTAAATAACGCAATCCACCGTGAACAAGCTTTGTTGAGCGGCTAGATGTTCCTCCAGCAAAGTCCTGCATTTCCACTACTGCTACTTTCATTCCGCGTGTTACAGCATCGAGTGCAATTCCTGCTCCAGTAATTCCTCCACCGATCACAATTACGTCGTATACTTCCTGACTCATATCCTTTAATTGCTGACTTCGTTGTATGCTTGAAAAAGTTTTCATCTAATACTCCTCCTTAGAATTCATTCCCTATAAATACGTGCCATATTACCGCGCAATGAATATCCATGTTTTTCCATAACAGAAAAAAGAGAGGCAGAATTGCATTATGATCGTACATTCATAATGAATTCAGGCCTCTCTAAGTCTCTACCCGTTTATTAACTTAGTTACACTATAGCATATTTATAAATTATTTAAAAGCCATAGCTGCTTTTACTGCTTTTTGCCATCCTTCATATAGCTCATTTCTTTTTTCATCTGTCATGGATGGATCATAATCCTTATCAACTTTCCACTGTTCAGCAATCTCTTCTTTACTTTCCCAGTAACCAACTGCAAGACCTGCAAGATAAGCTGCACCAAGAGCTGTAGTTTCGTTAATCACTGGTCGTTCAACTGGCACGTCTAAAATATCACTTTGAAATTGCATAAGGAAATTGTTTTTAACCGCTCCGCCATCGACACGAAGTTTATTTAATGCGATACCCGAATCTTTTTCCATTGCATCAAGAACATCCTTCGTTTGGTAAGCAAGTGATTCAAGCGTTGCACGAATAAAATGTTCTTTTGAAGTGCCTCGTGTTAATCCAAAAACCGCCCCGCGTACATCACTGTCCCAATATGGTGTGCCAAGACCCACGAATGCAGGTACTACGTACACACCATCCGTTGACTCTACACGTTCTGCATAACTTTCACTGGCAGGAGCATCTTTAAACATTCTTAGTCCATCACGCAACCACTGAATAGCAGAGCCTGCTACAAAAATACTTCCTTCAAGCGCATATTCTACTTTTCCGTCAATGCCCCAAGCGAGTGTTGTTAATAATCCATGATCAGACTTAACCGCCTTCTCACCCGTATTCATTAACATAAAGCATCCTGTACCATACGTATTTTTCGCCATTCCCTCTTCAAAGCAAGCTTGACCAAATAGTGCAGCCTGCTGATCACCCGCCGCTCCTGCAATGGGAACCTCGTGTCCGAAGAAGTGATAATCAACGGTTTTTCCGTAGATTTCAGATGATGGTTTAACTTCAGGAAGCATGGACTTTGGAACCCCCAAGATCTCCAGTAGCTCATCGTCCCATTTCAGATCATATATGTTATACATGAGTGTTCTGGATGCATTTGAGTAATCCGTTACATGTGATTTTCCTCCAGAAAGCTTCCAAATTAGCCATGTATCAATCGTTCCAAATAATAGCTTGCCTTCATCCGCTTTTTGTCTTGCACCTTCTACGTTATCCAAAATCCATTTTACTTTTGTACCGGAAAAATACGCATCAATGAGAAGTCCCGTTTTGTTTCGGAATAAATCAGCGTGTCCTTGCTCTCTTAACTCTCCACAAATCTCAGATGTTTGGCGTGATTGCCATACGATCGCATTGTAGATTGGTACGCCTGTTTCTTTATCCCACACCACCGTTGTTTCACGCTGGTTTGTGATCCCGATTCCTTCAATTTGGTCCGGCTTTACATTTGCTTCTGAAAGAGCAGAAGCAATAACAGACAAAATAGAGCCCCAGATTTCGTTTGCATTATGCTCAACCCAGCCTGGCTTAGGAAAAATTTGCTGAAATTCCTTTTGTGCAACTTGGACGATTTCACCTTTTTTGTCAAATAAAATCGCTCTTGAACTTGTAGTCCCTTGATCTAGTGCTAGAATGTACGTTTCCATTATAAATATCCCCCTTAAGCAGTTAATTTCCTGTTTTTGTCAGTTTGAGATTCATTTTTATCAAGCATTAATGTAAGACCTAAGCATACAACAATCGCAGCTAACACGATCCATAGCCAAACCGTTGTATCGCCAACAAATATGGAGCGATAAAATAATCCTGCGAATGAACCGCCTAAAACCGGTCCTAATACCGGTACCCATGAATAGCCCCAGTTTGACCCGCCTTTCCCTGCTATCGGTAATAGAAAGTGAGCAATCCTGGGTCCTAAATCACGTGCCGGGTTAATCGCATAACCCGTCGTACCGCCAAGAGATAGACCGATTGCTACAATCAGCATTCCTACGATAAAAGGATTTAACCCTTCTGTAAATTGGTTTGCACCAATTGATAAAATACCTACAACAAGGATAAACGTTCCAAAGATTTCACTCAATAAATTTGAAAAATAGTGCGGAATCGCAGGACTTGTTGAAAATACACCAAGCTTTGTTCCTGGGTCTTCCGTAACCTTCCAGTGAGGGAGGAAATGAAGCCATATCAAACTTGCCCCAATCATCGCTCCAAGCATCTGTGCCACTATATAAACAGGAACATCCGCCCACGGGAAGTTCCCGTTAAATGCTAGTCCAAATGTTACTGCTGGGTTTAAATGAGCTCCGCTAAATTGTCCTACAGCATAAACCGCCATCGCAACACCTAATCCCCAGCCGAAAGCGATTACAATCCAGCCGCCATTTAACGCGAAGGATTTTTTCAAATTAACGTTCGCACAAACCCCTGCCCCGAATACAATCAATAACGCCGTTCCTATCAATTCTCCAAGAAATCCACTCATCCTTCAAACCTCCCTATATCTTATTTAATAGATGTATTGCACCATGCTAGAGGATGACAAAGAGACTCACGGACTTTACCCTGTTGTAAGGTGTAAAAGTACTAGTGAGTCTCTTCATCTCTGCACGGAATATTAACTTAATGCTAGTTTAACAGCGAATGAAAACGCTGTCAACAAATTCCTTGCAAATTTATTCCGAAATGCAAAATTTTATTTTGGCGTATACATCTCCCATAGCGCGGTGGATGATGACGTTATTGCAGAGGCTCCAGCTTTGATTGCTAAATCAACTTCCTCCGTCGTATCAATAAGGCCACCTGCTATAATAGGTTTTCCCGTTTCCATACGAATCCGCTCAATTACTTTTGGTACAACGCCTGGCAAAACTTCTATATAATCTGGATCTGTTTTGTGGATAAGCTGAATACTTCTTTCAAGCGCACTTGAGTCAATGACAAATGTGCGCATAATCGCGCGTACACCAAGCTGGCGCGCTTTTTTTATCACGCTGCCTCTTGTTGAAATAATTCCATATGGCCTGATTGTTTGGCAGATATATTCTGTCGCATGTTCATCACTTGAAAGTCCATGTATTAAATCAAGATGAAGAAACATTTCCCTGTTTTTACTACGAGCGTAATCAAATACACTTTTTAACATCCCTACATGTAAATCTAAAAACACCCCATAATGAAAAGGATATTTAAGCATTTTATCAAAATCCTTCATCGATCTTATGGCTGGCAGCATTTGTTGTCCGTTAAATGGCACTATTTTCACTCCTAGAAATTTTTTAACACCACTTTACTCTATTTTGCTGCATGACAGCAATCCCCTAGTAATGGGATTTATCGGTTCCCTTAATTATGATGTTTTTCGTTCAAATTTGGGAAGTAGCTGGCGCTTGTATAATGCTGCTATTTGATTCAACCAAAAAGGCGATATCTTCTTAGGAAAATACCGCTTTTCATATATTGTATAGGCACGCTTTAAATCTTCCCATTGTGTATCCTGTTCTTTTACTTGCCGAAATCTTGCAACATCGATCAGCTTGACGCTGCCCTGATTTGTCATAAGAATATTACGCAAATGAATATCTGACGGTGTTAAGCCACGATCACTTGCCTGCTGTAAAGCTTTATCTACCTCATCTAAATAAGCTTTTGAAATGTGCACCCCGTTTACAAGACAGTCGAACAGCGTCATTCCGTCTATATAGCTCATCACCAGGTAATTTGCTCCCGATTCATAAAGATGAGGATAATAAGAGATCCCTTCAAGTAACCGGTAAATTTCTGCTTCCTCTAAAGCAGTTTGATCAAGCTCCGGTAAAAATACCTTTATAGCAAGATCTGTTTCGCCAATACGAAAAGCCACTGCACTTCTTCCCGTTCCAATCCATTGAAGCATTGGATCATGCGAAATCAACTTTATTTTTCCATACTTTTTTTCTATGCGTACACTTTTAGCAAGTGATCCAAATTGACTCAAAAGAGCCACGTCCTCTCTCCGGCTTTAAAAATAAGTATATTAAGATTTAACGAGCCTAATGAAAGGATTATACACGAAATTATAAAAATAGCTAATTGATTGCATGAAATGAATTGCCGTTTAAATACGCTCTGAATTTGATTGCACATTCATATTGTGGCGATAGAGCTTGATGCTGCCTAGCACAATCAGGGCCAATGAGGACAAAATTAATACGATTAATAAAAGAATAGAAAGAATAGATTGTATTTCAATTTGAAAAGAAGTGACGTAATATAAAATCATCGAGGATATACCAGCTATAAGAAAAATACGGATCAACACATCTATTTTTTTTATAATAGACGACATTTTCCCTAAACCTCCTTTTAGTCATTTGTAAACGATTTCCTTATTGGTCTATACCCATTTTTATTACCTATTATTCACCATATGATTAGGTATGTATAAAATATTCAATCGGATTTTTTATTACAGGGAAAGATCAGGATTTGGTACTAGCATTCAAATAGAATAGATCAGGGAATCGCTTTTTATTCCAAAGAACTTACTTTTAAATCCAAAATAACTACCTAAAAAAAACCTACCAAAAAGGCAGGTAATGAACTCATTTTTTCTGATCGAAATAATATCGAATATTATGTTCTAGCTGTTGCAGCATCATTTCTATATCAAAGCCTGGTACGGAAATCACTTTCTGTTCATCCACTCTTGCAGAAAGCACAAAATAATCTCTATGCTCTACCATTTCAACACGAAAGGTCTGATCATTTACTTCGATTACAGGGGTAAAATGCACTTTACTTTCAGGTGCTTTATCCACAATGATCTCCTCCTTTACGTTTTCACAGACTTAAATTCAACAGGAATGACTTTACTAATTTTTACATAAAATTCCTCTTATTGTCTTTCGTTGCATCAATTATAAACAATTAAACCTTTTTTGTTGAAAAAAATCAATCTATTTCATTTTATGGTTTACTATTTCTCCATTAGAAAAAGCCGCATGGAGCTACATGCAGCTTTAAAGAATTGTATAGGCATAGATTGCGTCAATTACGGGTAACCACCTCTAAGCACTTATTTCACAAAAATTATCCAAATTATTTTTCATCTTGTATTTATTAATATGTATAACATACTAGCTTCCCTATTTTAGGATCCATATCAACAGTTGCTTCAATTCCGTATAAGCGGCATAATGTCTCAGCTCTAAGTACATCTGCTGGGCTTCCTTCAGCCAAAATGCTTCCCTCCTTAATTGCAATTATTTTGTCAGCAAATCTAGCAGCTTGATTGAGGTCATGCAGCGCCATCACAATTGTTTTATCAAACTCCTTGTTTAATCTTTCCATCAGTTTCATCACTTCGAGTTGTTGCTGCAAATCTAAATAAGTCATAGGTTCATCCAGTATTAAAATAGAAGCATCCTGCGCGATGGTTACTGCAATCCACGCTTTTTGTCGTTGACCATCGGACAATTCCTCAAAAGCCACGTCAGCTAAACTCTTCATGTTCGTCACATCAAGGGCCCATTCAACGGCTTGTACATCCATATGTTCAAGCTTGCCAAATCCTTTTTTTCTAGGCAATCTCCCGTAAGAAATTAATTCGCGAGTCGTCAAACCTGAAACGTAATCTGGGGATTGCGAAAGAATGGAGAGATTTTTAGCAAATTCAACATCTGGAATTGTTAGGAGATTTTCTCCGTTTATAAATACATTTCCTTCCCTTGCTGGAATCATTCTTGATATGGCTCGTAGAATGGTTGATTTTCCAGATCCATTAGGACCTACAATTGCGGTTATTTTTTCAGCAGGAATCGTTAAATTAATTTTCGTAACTACATCTTTGGCACCATAGCAAATAGACATATTATCAGTTTGGAGTTTCCACAAGATAACCACTCCTTGTCTTTCATTTTTTATTTTGGCTTTGTTAAATGTGTCTGATGATTGCAGTGCGCAGACATTTGCTTTCCGTGGGCGCATCATAAGCCTGCACTCGCTTTTTCCAAGGGATTCTCACGTCTTCCGCTCCAAACTACGCTTTGCAAAAATCAACAATAAACTTTAACATAGCTTTTATTTTATATAAGCATTTGAGATATAAATGATATTGAGTTTCATTATCATTTATATAGTTAAGTATACGTAATTTCTCTTTAAAATCAATCATTCTTTTCATTACTTTTCAAAAAATACCTTAGGCTGTCGTGTAACCTGTCAAGCAGCACTCGTATATTTTCAATAGGAAGCTTTAAACAAAAATCGATAAACTGATCCCAGTTCATAAGAATCAAAAAATGAAGACCATAAATCCAGCCGTATTTCAAACCACCTAATTAACTAAAATTGATTGTTGCTGTTTATTCTGAAGCCCGGACAAAACTGAAAGCTCCCCTCCTATTATGTTAGAAGGGGAGCTTACTAGAATGGGATTTTCGTTTCATTACATTTCATCAGATGGAAACGTACATTTGCCCTGTTCCATTACAGGTTAAACAGTACTGTTGATCTGATCCTGTTATTAATAGACCGTTGCCATTGCAGCTTTTGCATACAGCATTTGAGGTCATTTTATCTATTTCTGGTTCAACTTTGTCTGTCATCAGCTTCATTTTTTCACCCCACATTTTATGTTCCATTCGATATTGTTATCTATAATGTATGCCATTGCTTATAATGTGCACCTGTTTAGATGTTTTATTTAATAACCAATATATTTTATCGCATTTTAATAGAATTTGTCGAAACAATAAATTTAATACACTATCGGTCTTTTCACGGATTTTTTTAACGGTTTTTTTACCATCTGCTGATATTTAATTATTCTTTTCAATATCGTCATGATGAATACAGATCCCTAAGCACAAAAAAACACCTCAAAAGAGATGTCATTTTGTGTTACTTTCATTGAAATGGTGAGCCGTCCACTAAATAGATAGATTTATCCTTCGTTTCCGATGCAAGAGTAGCCACTAACTCAGCTTTTTCTCCTTCGGAGGTAAGAACCTTAAAGGTAAGTGATGAGGGAAGGTCTTCTAGATTATTTGTAACTGTAATATTAGCCTCCAATGATGTGGCGATGTTTGGAATGGAGGAAGGCTTGCTTATTGAGAGCATATACGTTTTTTTTCCACCTTCTTCACCAGCATAGAGTATGGCTTCATCAAAAAGAATCTCTTTTCCTAAATAGTTAATTTCACTGATCTCTTTTTTCACACATTCACCCCATTTCCACATTATAACGTACATTGTTTCGCTCATTTGCAGGCCAGTTACATCATCTTTTTTAGTATGAACAATAATTCCATACCCTTAAACATGGGTGATGAAAACGGAGACTTGTTGCAACTCTCATATAAATCGTACTTTTAACGATAACATGAATGAAAAACACCTCTATTTCTGGAAATAGGGGTGTTTTTCATTCGGTTGTGTAACAAAGCAATGTTTTCAGCTTTACAAACTGAATTATTTTTTTCTATTCATATTTATAAAGTCCTGAATTTCTTTTATCGTAACCCCAGAATTAATCGCTTCTTCAATCAAATTAATCCATTCTTGGTCCAATTCTTTAGAAATCAACTAAAATTCCTCCCTCAAATACTTCCTAAATAGTATTCTCGGCAGTCCAGCCATCTTAGTGATGCCACCTTAGATCTGTTGACTTTGCGTCCCAGCTTTTCAACTAGTTTGCCTTTTCGATTAAAAGATAAAAGAAGCATTACTTTCATACTATTAATAGTTTACAAATTTATCTTGAATTAAGCAATTGTATGTTGTGGAAAATCGCAATAAATATATTTCACTACTATACATGTAAACGCTCATAAAAACTTTACACATTTTGCTTAATAGAGCTTTACACTTCATTACCAGAAAAGATGTGCACTTTATTTGGAGAGGCGGGCATGATAGCCTTGTTGGCTGAGCCATATCCCTTGGGAGGCATGGCTTCTTGGCTCGATCTCTTGCCCGCAGAGGCTCCAAGTAAAGTGACAAAGTGCCTACTCTAACTTCCAGTAAAGTGTAAAGTGCAAGCAAGCAAAAAGTGTAAAATTCGACTTGACGTCTACAATAATACATTGAGGAATATCTTATTCTCTAAAGATATTGTTCGGTTTTTCTTGTATTTTACTAATTAATTTCAATAATCTGCTTCTTTTTTACTACAAGCACAGTAGCTAAAGCATAGGCTGTATACAAATGTCCTTTGCGCTGCTCTCAAATAACAGGAATCATGAATATACTCTTCACCAACCTCAAACACAATCATCCTCTTGTGACTGGTCCCGGAATCTTTTGACATATAAACAACTTTAACAACAGGGCTGTAGACTAGTTTGTGAAACAGCTTCTTCTTAACCTTTTTCTCCATTATACAGAACGCATGTTCTAATCACAATAAATAGTTACATATACACTTTTTTCGTTTTCAAATTGTTTCACGCAAAAAAGCACCAAATGAACGATAAACGCTCATTCGGTGCTATAAATTAAATTGCTAAGGTGCTACATCACCCGCTTAAACATTTTCTCCAGCTCATAAGCAGTGTAATGCACAATAATTGGCCGGCCATGCGGGCATGTAAAAGGATCTTCTGTGGTACGAAGTTCGTTCAGCAGCTGCTGCATATCATCCAGGCGCAAATAGTGATTTGCTTTAATCGATCGCTTACAGCTCATTAGAATGGCAGCTTCTTCCCGAAGTTTTGCCACATCAACTTTTTTCATATCAAGCACCTGCTCGATCATATCTTCAATTATATCCTTTTCCTCATCCTTTGGAAACCAGGTTGGATAAGACCTTACAATAAAACTGTTAAGTCCGAACTCTTCAAGAAATACCCCTACCTCTTCAAGTGAGGACCGGTGCTCCTGAATCTTAATATAATCATCTGTCGAAAAATCGAGCGTCATTGGCATGAGCAGCTCTTGAAGCTCGGGTTCAACCTGTCCAACTTTTTCTCGGAAAAATTCATATTTAATGCGTTCCTGTGCAGCATGCTGATCAACAATATATAAACCACGATCATTTTGCGCTAGTATATACGTTCCGTGCATTTGTCCAATTGCGTATATCATTGGTACACGGGACTCCGGTTCAGCCTTTTGTTCGATCAGCTGATCCTCTGACTGCTCTCTTCTCTCAAACTCCTGCTCTAGGAATGGAGACTCTGCCTCCTCAAAAGCCGGCAAAGCCTCTGTTATCTCTTGCTGATTCCATTCAGCAGGAGGTGTTTCTCTCATTTCTGTTGGCGGTTCATATAGTGTCTTCATTTTGTCTGGAGGCAAAAGTGCTTCCTTATAGGAAGCACTCGCACGGTTTTTTTCCTTCACAGAAGACTCACCAAAGCTAAGCTCAGTTTGTTCGGAAGGTAATTGAACTCGTTCCTTTTTCTTGGGTTCGGAGCTTGGAATCAATACGCGAGCGCGAAATGCATCCCTTAATGCTTCTGTAATAAGCTTTGTCAGCTCCTGCTCCTTGCTGAACCGCACCTCCTGCTTAGATGGATGGACGTTCACATCCACTAAAATGGGGTCCATTGTAATCGATAAAAGCACAACTGGATATCGTCCGATTGGCAAAAGTGTGTGATATCCCTCCTGAATGGCGCGGCCAATTGCATAATTTCTAATAAATCGACCATTGATCATGATAGAAAGATAGTTTCTAGAAGCACGCGTTACTTCAGGCAGCGAAGCATACCCTGAAACATGAAAATCCAGTGTTTCTTTTTGAAATGGAATCATCGTTTTTGCCAGATTCATTCCGTAAATTGCGGCAAGCACTTGGCGGACGTCACCTTTTCCATTTGTTTGCAAAAGAAGGCGCTGATTGTGCTTTAACCGAAAAGAGACTTCAGGATGCGATAGTGCAAGCCGGTTGACAATATCCGTCACATTACCAAGTTCCGTGTTAATTGTTTTTAAATACTTTAGCCTGGCTGGTGTATTGTAAAACAAATCAGTTACTTTAATATCAGTCCCTCTTCTTGCCGCTGCTGGTTCATATCGCTTGACCTCGCCGCCATGCAAGACGAGATGTGACCCCGCATCCCCTGTTGAGGTTGTTAAATCAATATGGGAAACAGAAGCAATACTCGGCAGGGCTTCCCCGCGAAATCCGAGTGTGCGAATACGAAACAAATCATGCTCATCCTGAATTTTACTTGTAGCATGACGTAAAAATGCAGTTTTGACATCATCAGTTTCCATTCCATTTCCATTATCCATTACTCGTATGCTCGAAAGTCCTGCTTCCTCAAGCTCAATTTCAACGATAGTGGCATTTGCATCAACCGCATTTTCAATTAATTCCTTTACTACAGATGCTGGTCGTTCAACCACCTCACCCGCTGCAATTTTATTCGATAACGCTTCACTCAGCTGACGAATTTTCCCCATCGTGTTCACCTCGCTCATACTCGTTTATTTTGATTCGTTCATTGATTTTGCAAGCTTTTGTAATCGATAAAGCTCATTCATCGCTTCCATTGGCGTCATTTCCATCACATTGATTTTCGCCATTTCACGATAAAGCGCATCTGCTTTTTTGCTTTTCTTTGGTTGAAGCTCTTCGCCAAATAATGACAGCTGCCCTATACTAGCTTCTTCATTAATCGTAGACGCTAGTTCTTTATTTTTTAGCTCTACAGCTGGTTCAATCCGCTGGTAGCCTGATTCAAGCCCAACTAAAATTTCATTCGCACGGCCAATTAATGCTTTCGGAAGATCTGCAAGCTGAGCGACATGAATTCCATAGCTTTTATCTGCTGGCCCTTCTTTAATTTTATGCAAGAACACAACATGCCCGTTTTGCTCGACTGCAGAAACATGCACATTGGCAAGCTTTGAAAGCTCTTGATCCAGGCTTGTTAATTCATGATAATGTGTGGAGAAGAGAGTCTTCGCTCCTATCCGGTCGTGCACATATTCAATAATCGCTTGTGCTAGTGCCATTCCATCATAGGTCGATGTCCCTCGTCCAATTTCATCAAACAGCACCAGGCTATTTTGAGTCGCATGTGCAATAGCATGACGTGCTTCAAGCATTTCAACCATAAACGTACTCTGCCCTGACACCAAGTCATCTGCAGCCCCAATACGTGTAAAGATGCGGTCAAAAATTGGCAAATTGGCATTAGCTGCAGGAACAAAACAGCCAATTTGTGCAAGGATGGATGTCAATGCGACCTGGCGCATATACGTACTTTTACCGGACATATTCGGTCCTGTAATTAAAAGCATTTCACAGCTTTCATCCATTTGACAATCATTCGGAACATATTCCTGTGAATCCATTACCTTTTCAACGACAGGGTGGCGGCCTTCTGAAATATGAATGATCCGTTCATGATTAAATGCTGGCTTTGAATAATGACGTTCCTCACTAATTGTCGCAAAGCACTGCAGCACATCAAGCCTGCTAATTTCCTGAGCAAGCTTCTGGAGCCGCGGTATCTCCTGCTTTATTTCTTCACGCAAACCTTGAAAAAGTGAATATTCAAGGTCGATCGACCGTTCCTCTGCCTGAAGAATAAGGGACTCTTTTTCCTTTAGCTCAGGTGTGATAAAGCGTTCAGCATTCGTTAACGTTTGTTTTCGGTCATACATCCCTTCTGGCAATGCATGCAAATTGGATTTTGTCACTTCAATATAATAGCCAAATACGCGGTTGTACCCAATTTTTAATGAACGGATGCCGGTTTTTTCCCGTTCTTTTTGTTCAAGCTCAGCAATCCATTTTTTACCATTACGGCTCGCATCACGATATTGATCCAGTTCTTCATTAAAGCAGTCCTTAATAAAGTTGCCATCTTTAATGACAAGCGGTGCCTGCTCAATGATGGCCGCTTCAAGCCGATCAGCTATATCACTGCATGGATCTAGCTTCTTCGCATCCTCTGTTATTTTTTGGTCATTCATGGAGAGCAGTGTCTCTTTAATGGCTGGCACTTGCTGCAGTGATTTTTTCAGTTGGACGAGGTCTCGAGGGTTGACATTTCCAAACGCAACACGCCCAGCAAGCCTTTCAAGATCGTACACTTCCTTTAATCGCTCCCGCAGCTCGGCCCGTTCAAAATAACGATCTATTAGCACTTCAACGATACTATGGCGTTCCTCGATTTGCTTTTGATTAATGAGCGGACGATCAATCCATCTACGCATCATTCTGGCGCCCATCGCGGTAATCGTCTCATCCAGCAGCCAAACAAGGGAACCTTTTTTACTGTTTCCACGTATCGTTTCAGTCAGCTCAAGATTTCTTTTTGAATTTGGATCCATTCGAAGAAACGCATCTACTTGGTATGCACTTGCCTGCTGCAAATGATCAAGCGATCTCTTTTGCGTATTTTGCACATAATGAAGCAAGCGGGCCATTGAAAGTTGAAGCTTGTCCTGCTTAAGTTCCGAAAGAATCGTTGAAAAAGTTGATTCAACGGTTGTATCGTCCATGTAGGAAATGGAACGAATTCCACGATCGCTAAGCACTTTGACGAAGCTTTCGTCTGCATCACTTGCAAGTACGACTTCACGTGCTTGAATCGTCACCAGTTCATGAATGGCTTCGTCTTTACTAGATAGAATCGTCACCTTCGATTCACCGGTTGACAGGTCAAGATGAGCCATACTGTAGGTATCATCATCAAATCCGGTCACAGCCGCTAGGTAATGGTTCTCTTTTTCTTCTAAACTTCTAGAATCCATCACCGTTCCAGGTGTAATCATTTGCACAATTTCTCGTTTAACAATTCCTTTTGCATGGGTTGGATCCTCCGTTTGTTCACAAATTGCAACCTTAAACCCTTTATCGATCAGCTGTTCAATATAGCCTGCTGCTGAATGATAAGGAACACCACACATCGGAATTTTTTCTTCCACACCCCCATCACGTGCGGTAAGCGTGATTTCAAGCTCCCGTGATGCTTTTAGCGCATCATCAAAAAACATCTCATAAAAATCGCCGAGACGGAAAAATAAAAAGGCGTCAGGTACCTCCGCCTTGATCTTTAAATATTGCTGAATCATTGGTGTATAAGTCTTCATATCCGGCAAAACCTCTCCGTTCCTGTATCAATCATTATGTGATTAGTATAGCATATAGGAGCACTTATTTCAGATACAGAATCTTTGCCATTTCTAAAAAGGAATCTACTCAACTGGTGCTTGATATAATTTATTTGACGTCCAATAGGCTAAAAAAGAAACCAAAATCCCAGCAAGGCTAAAGCTATAGGCTAATCCTGAAGACCATAATCCCGTCATTAGCAGAATAAATAAACCAGTTAGCAGCCCTAAGACAATGGCCATATAGGGTCTCACGATTGGAAACAGACGTTTTTTAATATAATAATGGACAATCGTCAGCACACCAAATGCAACAACAAACATGATGAAGATAATGAAGATTAAACCAGTGATCCACATGCCGTTCATTCCCCTCTCCTATTTACTTACTATGTAACACGAGAAAAGCTTCATAAAACATTTTTACTGAAAATGACATATATAACAGTTTCACGTATAGGAAATTGATATGATTATATAAACTTGCTATCCCGAGGAAAATATTTTGGATTTAACCGCCTCGGCTATTTTTTAGGGACTTAATTTGTAGAGGATTTAGCGGATGAAACGAATGAAAAGGAAATTTTCGTTCATCGGATCAATCATGACATTAAACAAGCTGTTTTTAAACTGGCTGACGCAGAGTAAAAAAATGAAAACGACCATGTCTATGGTAAAACAGCCATGGTCGTTTCTTTTTATATTTACTTCATAGAAAAAAACCGGGCACAACCCCCCGGTCTAATGGCTTGAGGATTCTTTGCGGTCAAGAAAATCTGTCTTAATGTCGTCGAACTCATCATCATCGATTCCATCATCCCAATCGTCTTCAACACCGTCACGATGAAAAATGACACACATTTTTGTTTCACCAACACACTCTACCATAAATTCCCGCTCTACCTGTACCGTAACTTTGTGACCATTTTCAGAAATAGATGCTTCTAAACAATTTGGCTGCTGCAGCACTCGAGCAATGATTTCATTGTCATCATGGCAATCGGGATCACGATATTTTAGCTTAATGACATCCTTGTACGGCACACTTTCCAGCACAACAGATGTTTTCGTATTATCGTGGTGCGAATACCAGATATTCATATCGAATGTACCCGTGATCTCAACCTTCTTGCCAATCTTCTTTGCATCATATTTGTGGTTAATAATCCAGCAGCCCAGTATGCTCGTTGGACGGTTAGTTGGTTGTACACTGTGATGGGATTGCGTGAATTTTCGGCCCTTGGCCACGACGGACTTTGTAATAATTTCTCTGTACTCCGACATTCATGCGGCCTCCTTTCATTTCTTTTTATCCTATGCAGGACACCTGCACAATGTGCGAAAACCTAAGGAGGCTCTTTATTTATTTATCAAGATTTTTTCGTTTCTTCATTATAATTGTAAAGGTGATGAGAAAATAAGCAGAAGAAATTAAATATAGCCCTGCTGTTACGGTAAATATCCAGGCATAGCCCCAATAACTGCCATATATAAGCACCAGTCCAGTCGATACAGGTCCCATCGTTGCCCAACCTATATTAAAGACCATCTGGTTAATGGAATTCGCGAGGCCTTTAAAACGATCCCCAACAAGATCCATCACTAGTGATGCCTGGATCGGGTTTCCTGCATTCATCAATGCCTGTCTAAACAAAAATCCGACCGAAGCAAGCAGCAAAGATTCTGTATATGCAGTTAGTAATAAAAATGGCAGTGACAGCATTTGAAGAACGAATACCGCTTTTACTTCCCCCAGCTGTTTTACAACCCACGGTCCAATCAGGATCGCCACCGCCGTCATTGCCTGACCGCCTGAAATAATGAATCCTACATAAGCAGTCGATGCATCAAACCGGTCTGCAAAATAAAGATTTAAATATGGAATCACAAGACCTGATCCAAAGCCGATTAATAACTGTGCTGCTGCAAACAGGAAAATCAAAATAATATTTCGTTTCGTTTCCTCTTTCAAGACCTTTACATTTCTTGGTATTTTTAAATCTTTTCCACGAGTTGATTTTGGAAGTTCCTTCGTCATAAATAAAGGCATGATTCCAATCGTAAAAAAAATGCTTCCAATAACGAGCGCCCATCTTACGCTATCTAGAGCGGAAAATTGAAAAACGATATAAAATAAATCTGTCAAGCCTCCCCCAAGCATACTGCCTACAACCTGAGAGCCTGTCATTAAGGAAAAATGGATACTGAATAAATTAACCCGTTCTTTCTTCGTAGAATTTTCCGCAAGCCAAGGAATTCCCGTCACCTGAATGAGCGCAACAAAAAAACCCGTGGCAAACGCACCATAAATAAGGGCCTCACCCATTACCGCGAAGCTGCGATAAAATAGTGTAGCTGCTGTAATGGCTGCACCAATAATCATGATTTTTTTCCGCCCGATACGGTCGCTTAAAAGGCCAGCTGGTAAGAGCACCAATGCTGTGGCAAGTGACATCATCGATATGACCTGACCATTTACCGATTCATCATAGCCAAGCTCACGTATATAAAAATTATAAATAACCATAAACATGCCAAGACCAATTTGAATAAACACATTGGCCAGCATAAACATTTTTATATTTTTATTATAGGATCTTACTGTTCTTGAATTTTCCTGAAACCACTTGATCATTCGAGTCTCCTGTTAACCAATATTTCGAATCCCTAAATAGTTTACTATAATTAATAGGTAGCTGCACCAGAAAATTGAAAAACCTTCGTTATAGTGCTGAGGTGCGCAGCCTTCAGTATAAAATTTAAAAATAAAAAAGGACCTCAGAAGTTCAAGGTCCCGTTATCAATTTTCTGTCATCCACTAATCTTCCAGCTCACGAAGCGTAATAAAAATGGTGTTTTCATTTAAAACAAATTCATACTGGCAGTTCCATGCGATTTTATCCACACGAATATTATGGTTTTCGAGTAACGCAACATATGCAACCGTATCATTTTCTTCATCCAGCACAATTAATTCGTTGCTATTTGCGATGGCACGCAATCCTTTCGTTGAATCAATGTCAATCATCCATTCTTCCAGAAAATATTTTTTCATTAAGATCTCCTTTCAATCTCTTGTTATAAGATTTTTTTCCGATATAGATCCAAGACCTCATCAACCCACGTACGAAACAACGTATAGTCTTCCTCATCCGTTTTAACATTCCCATAAAAAATCCCTTTACATTCATCATAAACATCTTTTTCGTCCTTGAAAAATGCTTGAAGCACCTGATCATCAAAAAATCATTAAAAAATAAAGCCATTGTGCGGTCTTGTCTAACCCACGCAATTCCTTCACTAAAGAGAGTGAATTCATCTACCCGATTGTCAACATGCAAATGGTCATCAGTATAGTTTACACTGCTGAAGTCATCTTTTTTCTTCAACGCCTTAGCCTCCCTTGCTTGTCCTCTTCTTGTGTAGAATGGTTATCAAAAAAAGCTTTTCTCATCTTCTGTAATGTTTATAAAACTGTCTTTTTCATAAAAACGTGATGAAGCAGGATCTGTATTCCACATTCCCTGCTTCGTTGAAATACATATGTAAATTTTACCATAAACAGCATTATGTTTTGGATCACTTTCAATTATTACCTTATATAAATGGAAAAGACCAAACCGTTATTTGCGGCTTGGTCTCATTTTTTATTCCTTCAAGATTAAGCACTGTCCACTGTGTTCTTCAGCTCTTCGTTTTCTTCCTTCGTAAAAGCGCGTGAACGAGTTAAAAATCGTTTTCCTTCTACACCTTCTACAGAAAACATGCCTCCTCTGCCTTCTACTACATCAATGATCAGCTGGGTATGCTTCCAGTAATCAAATTGTTTTTTATTCATATAGAAAGCACTGCCCCCGATTTCACCAAGCTTAATGTCTTGCTTCCCGATCATTAGGTCACCTTCCGGGTAGCACATCGGTGAGCTGCCATCACAGCATCCTCCAGACTGATGGAAAAGCAAGGGACCGTGCTTTTCCTTTAAGAGCTCCAGTAACCTCAGCGTCTCATCAGTTGCAACCACGCGTTCCACCATGTTTTCCACCATTCCTTTTTTTTCATTTTTGCTTTGTTAAATGTGTCTGTTGATTGCAGCACGCAGCCGCTCGCTTTCCGCTACAATCAATGCTGTGTAAAAATCAACAATGGACTTTAACATAGCTTTAATTTTAGAAGAACCCAAGTTTCTTAGGACTGTAGCTTACAAGTAGATTCTTCGTTTGCTGATAGTGTTCAAGCATCATTTTGTGGTTTTCACGGCCAATACCAGACATTTTGTATCCGCCAAATGCAGCGTGTGCTGGATACTGGTGATAACAGTTTGTCCATACACGGCCAGCTTGAATACCTCGGCCAAAGCGATAAGCTGTGTTAATATTTCTTGTCCATACACCTGCTCCAAGACCATAAAGCGTATCATTGGCAATTTCAAGCGCCTCTTCGTCTGTCTTGAATGTCGTTACAGATAGTACTGGTCCAAAAATTTCTTCTTGGAAAATTCTCATTTTATTGTGCCCTTTAAAGATGGTTGGCTGAATGTAATAACCGCCTTCAAGATCTCCTTCTAGTTTATTCACCTCACCACCAGTAAGAACCTCTGCTCCTTCATCCTTCCCGATTTGAAGGTAGGATTGGATTTTTTCCATCTGTTCCATTGATGCTTGAGCCCCCATCATGGAGTTTGGATCAAGCGGATTACCGGTTTGAATCGCATTTACTCGCTCGATGACTCTTTCCATAAAGCGGTCGTATATGGACTCATGGACAATCGCACGAGATGGGCATGTACATACTTCCCCTTGGTTTAATGCAAACATGACAAGTCCTTCTACTGCTTTATCAAGAAAATCATCATCTTCATCCATCACATCTGAGAAAAAGATATTCGGCGATTTACCGCCAAGCTCCAGCGTAACCGGAATTAAGTTTTGAGAAGCATATTGCATGATTAACCGGCCTGTAGTTGTTTCCCCTGTAAATGCAATTTTATTAATTCGGTCACTTGAAGCAAGCGGCTTGCCAGCCTCAAGTCCAAAACCGTTTACAATATTAATTACACCCGGCGGCAGAAGGTCCTCAATGAGCTCCATCAACACCAATATTGAAGTTGGTGTTTGCTCAGCAGGCTTCAGCACCACACAGTTTCCTGCTGCTAAAGCAGGTGCCAGCTTCCAAACACCCATAAGAATTGGGAAATTCCAAGGAATAATTTGTCCAACAACCCCTAGTGGTTCATGATAGTGATAGGCTACAGTATCTTCATCAATCTGACTTAGGCTTCCTTCTTGAGCACGGATAACCCCTGCAAAATATCGGAAGTGATCAACTGCAAGGGGCAAATCCGCATTTAACGTCTCACGAACAGCCTTGCCGTTTTCCCACGTTTCGGCTACAGCCAGCAGTTCAAGATTTTCTTCTATCCGATCAGCAATTTGATTTAATATACGAGAACGTTCTGCAACAGAGGTTTTACCCCATGCATCTTTTGCTGCATGGGCAGCATCCAAAGCTTTTTCAATATCCTCTTCCGTTGAACGCGGTATTTGAGTAAACACTTTTCCAGTTACAGGAGATGGATTATCAAAATAATCACCCTTTACAGGCGGAACCCATTCTCCCCCAATGTAGTTACCATACTTCTCTTTAAATTGTACAATTGAACCTTCGCTGTTTGGAAATGCATACGTCATGAATATTTCCCCCCTAAACTTTTTAGAATTAAGAATTACATAAACCGTTTTCACTAAATATAGCTGTTCTACTGATATGGACAACTAAAAACTTAGAAAACTGTCTCCTTTTTGTAATCGCTTTCATTTCGTAAAAAATAAAATGTATTTAAGGCGCTTATACTATTTTTATCAAAATTTTTGATCATTGTCAATTTTCAAACTTTTTTTAGATAATTTGCAGAATAAAAAAGACCCCATAATCAAGCAAAAGCAGCTTCCGAGGAATTTCGCTCTCGCTTAATAAAAGGGGTCATTCATGATTAAGAGCAGCTGCTGTTGCTGCCCTTATTAACTGCGGCACCAGTTTCACCTCTTAAAATATCTCCGCCTGTTTGACGAATAATTTCATCGGTAACGGTATTAGAAACTGTATTGGCTATCATTTGAAGGAGTTCATTCACTTCAATTTGTGACTGCTTGAATTCCTGTACAATTGGAATCTCATCAATTTCATTTTCAACTTTTTCAATCTTTTTTTCAATCATTTTTAATGCTTCTTGCTTATTGTAGTGCTGAAAATTAACAGCTTGCTTTTGTAAGCTGCGCAAACTTGCAATTTTTTCGCGGATCTTTTGATTTTCTTGAATTTGTGCTTCTGCACGCTTAAAAAAGTCGACTTCTTCTGTTGTTGTAATCATCATTGCAAGTTCTTTTGCTTTTTCAATAATATCTGTTTTTGTATACGTCTTTTCCATTATACATTCACCTCAGCCGTTTCTACGATTTCGATCATTTCGCCATTCAGGCTCCATGTCTTTGCATCCGTTATTTTTACTAATACTAGCTTACCAATTACTTCTTTTGGTGCTACGAAATTCACAAGCTTGCTTGTACGTGTATATCCTGCAAGCACATGAGGATTCTTTTTACTTTCTCCTTCAACCAGCACTTCAACAATTTGGCCTTCCAATTTCTTGAGTGCTGCTGCAGACATGTCATTAACGAGCATATTTAGACGCTGCAGTCGATCTTTTTTAACATCCATTGGTACATTGTCTTCCATTTTCGCGGCTGGCGTGCCTTCACGTGGAGAATAAATATACGTAAACGCCGTTTCAAAACCAACCTCATTGTATAAAGAAAGTGTTTCTTTAAACTGCTCTTCTGTTTCATTAGGAAAGCCCACAATAATATCCGTAGTCAGCACAGCATTCGGGATGGCTGCACGAATTTTGTCAACAAGGGTAAGGAAGTGCTCACGTGTATATTTACGAGCCATCAGTTTTAAAATTTCTGAAGATCCGTGCTGTACTGGCAAATGTATATGCTCAACAAGATTCCCTTGTTTCGCCAGTACTTCAATAAGATGATCATCAAAATCACGCGGATGGCTTGTCGTAAAACGGATACGAGGAATATCAATTTTGCGAAGCTCATCCATCAATTGGCCTAAACCATATGTCATGTCTGTAAAATCTTTTCCGTACGCGTTTACGTTTTGACCAAGAAGCGTAATTTCTTTATACCCTTGAGAGGCTAAATGACGAACCTCTTGAATAATTTCTTCTGGTCTGCGGCTGCGTTCTTTACCTCGTGTGTAAGGAACAATGCAGTATGTACAGAACTTATCGCAGCCGTACATAATATTTACCCAGCCCTTGATTGCACCCTTTCGGACTTTAGGAAGGTTTTCAATGACATCCCCTTCTTTAGACCAGACCTCAACGACCATTTCCTTGCTCATATAGGCTTCGTTTAAAATATTTGGTAGACGGTGAATATTATGTGTACCAAAAATCATATCAATATGCTGATGCGTTTTCAAAATCTTATTTACAACAGACTCTTCCTGTGACATACACCCGCATACCCCGATCAATAGATCAGGACGTTCTAGTTTAAGTGGCTTTAAATGGCCAATCTCACCGAATACTTTGTTTTCAGCATTCTCACGAATCGCACATGTATTCAGTAAAATAACATCCGCGTCAGCTGTAGAGTCGGTAGGCTCATAGCCAAGCTGCAGGAAAATACCTGCCATAACCTCTGTATCATGCTCGTTCATTTGGCATCCGTATGTGCGAATGTAAAATTTGCGGCCTTTACCCATTTCTGCGAAAGCAGGGTCAATTTTAAAGTCATCATGGTAATTAACTTCTTCTTTACCTCGTTTTTTCGCATCTTTTAAAGATGGCGGGCTATAGACCGTTTGAAAATATTGGCTATAATCCTTATCTGTTTTGCCTTTGGCAGATGTCTTAGATATGGCTTGGCCTGCTAGACGCTGCTCTTCGTTCATGGAAAAATCCCCTTTCTATCAATCAAACCGACACCGGCTATGTTTAAGTCTATTTTATACTGTATATTCAATAAGATGAGTGGAGTATAAACGATTCCACACGTTCTATTAGTATAAAGGCAAGACGTTTCTTATACAATAGGAATGCACTGTTTGTCGCTAATTCGTCAGTTTTTGCCACATATGAAAACGCACATCCTTTTTGTGGATGTGCGTTCAATATTTACATAAATTCCTTAACGAGACGATCAAAATCTTCCTGATCCATCCCGAGATCCTGCTTGCTCAATGCTTCTTTTTTATAACCGGTTACAAGCTCTTGATAAGAAGGTTGTTCAGTATTTTGATAGATCAACCCTGTAACAAGACCATCATGCTGCATTAACGTGCTCATCGCCTGTTCACGATTATGCGGATCATAGCCTTCAATATCAGACAGCTTCGTTAAATTTTCTTTGAACCAGTCATATGTATTTACTTTATTGTAAGTGACGCATGGGCTGAATACATTAATTAATGAGAAGCCTTTATGCTTTAATCCTGCTTCAATTAGTGCAGTCAGCTCTTTTAAATCTGTTGAGAAGCTTTGCGCAACAAAGGTTCCGCCTGCAGTGAGCGCCATTTCCATCGGAGCCAATGACGGTTCAATGGATCCTTGTGGTGTTGATTTTGTTTTAAAGCCTGCAGCTGAACGCGGAGACGTTTGTCCCTTTGTTAAACCATAGATTTGATTATCCATGACTATATAGGTGATATCAATATTTCGGCGAATTGCATGAATGGTGTGGCCAAGGCCGATTGCAAAACCGTCCCCGTCTCCACCTGAAGCAATGACCGTTAGCTCACGGTTCGCCATTTTTACGCCTTGAGCAAGCGGCAATGCACGTCCATGAATACTGTGGAATCCGTATGAATTAATATAGCCTGAAATACGGCCAGAACAGCCGATTCCTGAGATGACAGCAAGCTCTTCTGGAATCAAACCAACGTTCGCTGATGCACGCTGAATGGCAGCCTGAACAGAAAAATCTCCACACCCTGGACACCAATTGGGTTTAACATTATTACGGAAGTCTTTAAACGTGACCATTTAGACCAGCTCCTTGCAAATAGTGTGAATCTCGTGTGGCAGAAATGGGTTGCCATCATACTTTTTAACACTATGAATTTTTTGGGGCATACCTACATTCATTTTAATAATGCTAGCCAGTTGACCAGTAGCATTGTGTTCTACTACGGCTACGTGCTTTGCTTTTTCCATTAAAGGAGAAAGCTCTCCTGTTGGGAAGGGATGAAGAAGTCGTACATGTGCATGGTTTACTTTTAATCCTTCTTCTTCGAGTCTTGTCAGCGCTTCTTCCAATACACCGCGTGTCGAGTTAAACCCAACTAACAGCAAGTCTGCTTCCTCATGCAGCGCATTCGCTGCATCAATCGCATTAGAGAGTTTTACGCTATCGAGCTTTCGCATACGCTTGTCCATTTGCATTTGACGGTTTAAGGCAGATTCAGATGGCTTACCGGTCTCATCATGCTCTACCCCTGTTACGTGATGGATTCCGTTTTTCGTTCCTGGCAGCACGCGCGGTGAAATACCATCCTCTGTAACTTCGTAGCGCTTGAAGTATTCCTTTGATTCTAGTTCCGCTAACTCCTGTTCATTCTTTACTAGCTTCCCACGCTTTATATTAATTTTGGAGTGATCAAGCGGTTCAACCGTCTGTTTCCCAAGAGAAAGCTGCAGATCTGATAGAATAATAACCGGGCACTGGTATTCTTCTGCCAGATTAAATGCTTCAATTGTATCGTAAAATGCTTCCTCTGCTGTACTTGGGGCAAGTACAATTTTCGGAATTTCTCCGTGCGTCCCATAAATCATTTGCATCAAATCTGATTGCTCCTGCTTTGTTGGCAAGCCTGTAGATGGACCGCCTCGTTGTGTATCAACAATGACAAGCGGCTGTTCTGTCATTCCAGACAGCCCAATTGCCTCCATCATCAACGATAGTCCAGGTCCTGCTGATGCTGTGAGCGCTCGAACTCCGGCGTAGTTTGATCCAATCGCCATAGTTGCTGCTGCTATTTCATCCTCTGTCTGTATAACTGTGCCGCCAACTGCCGGCAGTTTTTTAATTAAATACTCCATAATTTCAGAAGCAGGAGTGATCGGGTACGCAGGCATAAAACGAGCGCCTCCAGCTAACGCACCAAGTGCAATCGCATCATTTCCGATCATAAACATACGCTGTTTGCCATCTGCCTGATCTAGCTCCAAGCTACCCGCTTTATCACCTAACAGCTCAGTCATAAGCTCGTAGCCTTTTTGAATCGCTTCCATATTCTTTTCGACAACCATAGCCCCTTTTCGCCCAAAAATCTCCTCTACTACATCTCGAAATACAGAAATCGGCAAATTCATGATGACACATGTCGCACCAACTGCCACCATATTCTTCATCAGAGAAGTCCCAAGCTCAGCTGCTGCTTCTGTAAAGGGTACGATATATAGTCCAGCTCGTGAATCATCAGGATTTACAGGTTTAAATTTTGCATCGGCAATAATGATCCCATTATTATGCAGCTCTTGATAATTCACATCGATCGTTTCCTGATCAAATGCTACTAATATGTCTAGGTCATCGGAGACAGAGCGAATTTGTTTTGTACTCACTCGAATTTTATTATTCGTATGTCCACCTTTAATGCGCGAGGAAAAATGACGATACCCGTACAAATAATAGCCTAAACGATTCATGGCCATAGAGAAGATTTCTCCTGTACTTTCGATTCCTTCCCCCTGCTGTCCTCCGACCTTCCAAGAAAGCTGACTGATCATCCATAACACTCCTTTAATAACTGTAATCGCTTTTAATATTGTTTATTTTACCACGCTTAGGTAGCGCTCACTAGCCTATTCAATGAATAAAAATACAAAATCAGTCATTAGTCGGAGAATTCTGCCTCTTCGCCACTGATAATGAGCTTACTTTGTTTAAACCGCCTTCATCACAAAAAACAGGCGGAGAAGAGGTATCACACATGAATCATGTGCTACCTTTCCCACTGCCTGTTCTTTTTACCTCGGCTCAATAATCAATTTCATCGCGGTGCGTTCTTCTCCATCAATTTTAATATCCGTAAACGCAGGGATACATATGAGATCAACACCCCCTGGAGCGACAAACCCTCTGGCAATTGCTACAGCCTTTACTGCTTGATTGAGCGCCCCAGCTCCAATCGCTTGTACTTCCACCATTCCTCTTTCTCGTAATACACCGGCAAGTGCACCGGCTACTGAATTTGGATTTGATCGTGATGATACTTTCAGGACGTCCATCATGTACCTCCTCATTAACATCAACTACCACACCATGGATGTGATGACTTCCCTTCACTATATTCATCAGAAAGGGATACTATGCAGCGGAGGCAAGTAAATTTGTTATTTTAACCGGAATGGAAGGTCTTCGTTAATTAAAATACGTTTAATCGATAAAGCCTTGCCTGTTTTTCGGTCTAGCTCGATCACACAACCACTTAATTGTTTTCGACCTGTTTTAGGTACTTCAAAACGGACTGGAAGACTTGTCACAAAACGTTTGATGACTGCTTCTTTTTCCATCCCTAGAATTTCATCGTATGGGCCTGTCATCCCAACATCTGATTGGTAGGCTGTTCCTTTAGGTAAGATCCTTTCATCCGCTGTTTGCACATGTGTATGTGTCCCTACAACGGCTGATACTTTTCCATCTAAAAACCATCCCATTGCCTGCTTCTCACTTGTTGCTTCCCCATGGAAATCAACAAAGATAAAAGGTGTATGACGTTTTGCCTCATCCACTAACTTTTTAACAACTGGAAATGGATCATCAATTGGATTCATGAAGGTTCTACCTAATAAATTGATTACAGCAACCTCAAAACTTCCCGCCTGGATCATCACCATTCCTTTTCCCGGTGTACCTTGCGGAAAATTTGCTGGGCGAACTATGTTTGATGCTTTGTCAATGAATTGAAAAATATCACGATTATCCCAAGTATGGTTACCCATCGTGATCACATCAGCTCCTGCATCTTCAAGCTGCCGATAAATATTTTCTGTAATTCCACGCCCTGAAGCTGCATTTTCTCCATTAATGATCGTTAAATCCGGTTGATGCTGCTCTTTAAGCTTAGGAACAAACTCCTCCACCATTTCTCGACCCATCGAGCCGACAACATCCCCAATAAATAATAGTTTCATATATATTCCTTTCTACGACTGCATTTTTCTCATTTAGTGTATCATATGTTTAAGCAGAAAAGAAAAAGGCGACGTGAAGGTTTCCACATCGCCTTTTTGCTATTTTGCGTATTCGACTGCCCGTGTTTCACGAATAACAGTTACTTTTATATGACCAGGATAATCAAGCTCTTCTTCGATTCGTTTGCGAATATCGCGTGCCAATCGATGAGCCGTTAAATCATCAATTTGTTCTGGTTTAACCATAATACGAATTTCACGTCCTGCTTGAATGGCGAAAGATTTCTCAACTCCATCGTAGGACTCTGAAATCTCTTCCAGACGCTCCAGACGACGAATATAATTCTCAAGCGTTTCACTGCGAGCTCCTGGACGTGCAGCAGATAGAGCATCTGCTGCTGCTACAAGCACAGCAATAATAGACGTAGGCTCGTAATCACCATGATGGGAAGCAATACTGTTTATAACAACAGGGTGCTCCTTATATTTTGTAGCTAGTTCCACACCAATCTCCACATGACTTCCTTCTACTTCATGGTCAATTGCTTTTCCAATATCGTGAAGAAGTCCTGCACGTTTTGCCAGTGTCTGGTCTTCTCCGAGCTCAGCAGCAAGCAACCCTGCAAGATAAGCAACCTCTGTGGAGTGCTTTAAGACGTTTTGACCGTAGCTTGTACGGTAGCGTAAACGACCTAGGATTTTGATTAAATCAGGATGTAAGCCATGTACACCTACATCAAATGTAGTTTGTTCCCCTATTTCGCGGATGTACTCATCCACTTCACGCCGTGCTTTATCCACCATTTCCTCAATACGAGCTGGATGAATACGTCCATCCTGCACCAATTTTTCAAGGGCAATTCGGGCCGTTTCACGTCGAATAGGATCGAAACCGGAAAGGATCACTGCTTCAGGTGTATCATCAATAATTAAATCAATGCCTGTCAGCGTTTCAAGTGTCCGGATGTTGCGCCCTTCTCGTCCAATGATGCGACCTTTCATCTCATCATTAGGCAAATTAACGACAGATACTGTGGTCTCTGCCACGTGATCAGCCGCACAGCGCTGAATCGCCAACGAAAGAAGCTCTCTTGCTTTTTTGTCGGATTCTTCTTTTGCACGATGCTCCTGCTCCTTGACCATGATCGCAATATCCTGAGCTAATTCCTTCTCCACTTGGTCTAGAATAATGCTCTTTGCTTCCTCTCGGGTTAAGCCGGAAATGCGCTCAAGTTCAAGGTCTTGCTTACGAACCATCTCGTCCACTTTGCTTTCCATCTCTTCAATATGTTGTTGTCGTTCGTGCAAGGTATTTTCCTTGCGTTCCAGCATCGACTCACGCTTATTTAGCGTATCATCTTTGCGGTCAAGGTTTTCCTCTCGCTGCAATAAGCGATTTTCCTGCTTTTGCAATTCATTTCTTCGTTCACGAAGTTCAGTTTCTATCTCTGAACGAAGCTTGTGATTCTCATCTTTGGCTTCAAGTAGTGCTTCTTTCTTCAGCGCTTCTGCTTCGCGTTTACCATTTTCAATGATTTGCTCTACAGAACCTTTTGCACCATTCAATTTCGCTTTCGTCATGAATTTGTGAATCATATAACCAACAACGACACCGACGATAATGCCAAGCAAAATGGAGATGATATGAACTGGTTCCATCGTATTCACCTCCTCTTGCCATTCAATTGTTTCGGATCTTGCGTTTTGTAGGCTAGTATATTTTTCTACTATACAAGGCCAGGCATTTTGCGTTTCATTCGTAAAAATTGTAAGATATACAGTTTAATTTTAAGACTGTGAATTTTCCTTGTCAAGGGCGTCAAGGAATAAACCCTACATATCTTCATTTTACTGGAATAATACAGAAAAGGCAAAGAGGAATTAACATCTTTGCCTTTTCTGCCTATTTTTTAAATTACTCGTCTCCAAGTAAATCCAATTCTTCTTTGTTTGCAGGCTCAGCAATCGCATTTCGATCAACATCCATCCCATAATGATCACGGATTTTCTGCATAATCTCTTGGCGGATCTCTGGGTTTTCTTTAAGAAACTGCTTCGCATTTTCCCGTCCCTGACCAAGACGCTCTTCATTATACGAATACCATGAACCGCTTTTCAGGACAACATCAATATCTGAACCGAGATCAATAATCTCGCCCTCTCTAGAAATCCCTTCCCCGTACATAATATCCACTTCTGCAACACGGAAAGGAGGAGCAACTTTATTTTTAACAATCTTGATACGCGTTTTGTTTCCGACCATATCGTTCCCTTGCTTAAGTGTTTCAGCCCGGCGAACTTCTAATCTCACAGATGAATAGAATTTTAATGCACGGCCACCTGGAGTCGTTTCAGGATTACCAAACATCACACCAATTTTTTCACGAATTTGGTTGATAAAGATCGCAATCGTCTTCGATTTATTAATCGCACCAGAAAGCTTACGAAGTGCTTGGGACATCAAACGAGCCTGGAGCCCAACGTGAGAGTCTCCCATTTCTCCTTCGATCTCAGCTTTTGGAACAAGAGCAGCAACTGAGTCGATAACGATGATATCAACCGCTCCGCTTCGAACAAGCGCTTCAGCAATTTCAAGCGCTTGCTCTCCAGTATCCGGCTGTGACAGCAGTAATTCATCAATATTAACACCAAGCTTACCTGCATAAACTGGATCTAGTGCATGCTCAGCATCGATAAAAGCAGCCTGACCTCCATTTGCTTGAACTTCCGCAATGGCATGCAGTGCCACAGTTGTTTTACCGGAGCTTTCTGGACCATAAACTTCAATAATTCTTCCCCGAGGATATCCGCCTACTCCAAGCGCAGCATCCAATGCAATGGACCCGCTGGAAATAGTGGAAATATTACGATCCGTCTTTTCCCCCAATTTCATAATGGACCCTTTTCCAAATTGTTTCTCAATCTGCTTAAGAGCCATATCAAGAGCTGCCTGACGATCACTCATCTAAATTCCTCCTTCTATATATACACCCAATAATAGGGTCATGTAATCTCATAACCTAACTATACTATACTCTTTTTGTTCCCATTTAACAAGCAAAAAGCGAACATTTATTCGGTTTTTTTAACTTGTGAATCACGGAAATAATTGGAGTATCTAGACATGATTTAGACAGTTTAATGCTCATTTAAGAATAAAAACACTAACTTATTTTTTTCGGAATTTTTAAACATATAAATACAGCTCCTTTCATTTGCCATGAAAGGAGCTGACTGTACTATTTCTTTTCGAGTGAACGAATCAGTTGAAATAATCCATGCTTCACTGCTCGAATTCTCGCGTAGTTCCGTTCTCCTCTGAGTGAAAGCATTAACGCTGTGGAAGGATAATCATCAATGGATAATCCGATCCAGACTGTACCTGGTGGATGTCCTTCAAGAGAATTCGGTCCCGCCACACCGGTAAAACTAATCCCAATATTTGCGTTAAATTGCTGTTTAATTCTTTCAGCCATTTCAATCGCACATCGCTCGCTTACTGCACCTTCTGTGTCCAGTATCGACTGCGGGACACCAATAACATCACGTTTACTTTCATTTGTATAGCATACGACTCCCCCTTTAAGGACGCTGCTAACCCCTGCTATGGCGCCAAGTTCAGAAGCAAATAAACCTGCAGTAAGGCTCTCTGCGGCAGCAATGGTTTTACTTTCACGCTGTAAAAGCTCAGCAGCCTTATTAACCAGTGTTTCCTCATTTATACCATATAAATGCTGTCCCACACGCGCCAAAATTAATTGCTCTGTGTCCTCAATTAATTGCCAGGCTTCACCTTCGACCGCATGCTTAGCACTGAGTCGAAGGGTTACTTCTCCATCAGATGCAAGCGGGGCGATCGTCGGATTCTTCTGTGTGTCGATTAAATCTTCGATTCTCGTTTCCAATTCTGCTTCACCAATCCCAAAGAATCGGAGTACACGAGAAACAACAGGCTGCCCTGCTCCAAGTTCATTAAGCAATACCGGAGTTACATCCTCAAGAAACATCGGTTTCATTTCTCTTGGAGGACCAGGCAATAATACAAAACAAGTGCTCTCCGTCTTTATAAACATCCCTGGGGCCATGCCATGACGATTAAAAAATACTGTGCTTCCTTCAATTACAATCGCCTGCTTGCGGTTGTTTACAGACATTTCTCTTCCTGCCTTGATAAAAAACTCTTCAATCGCCTTTAGAGAAGGCTCGTCCATAACTAGCTTTCTTCCGAGATATTTAGCTACTGTTTCCTTCGTTAGGTCATCTTTTGTTGGTCCAAGCCCTCCCGTAAGAATTACTATATCCGAACGCTTTTCTGCCTCAGTGATTTCTTCTTCAAGACGGTCAGCATTATCCCCGATCACGCGGTGGCGATAGACATCAATTCCAATTTCTGCAAGTCTTCCGGATAAGAATTGAGCATTTGTATTGGCAATTTGTCCAAGAAGCAGCTCTGATCCAACTGCAATGATTTCAGCATTCATCTTCTCTTCTCCTCTTACTTAGAGTAACGGAAAGCATCCCAATTTTTCACAAAATACTCCCAGCCTGACCATAACGTAAAGAATGCTGCAACATAAAGCGCGATAATATCAAATGGGATATTAATCAGTTCAAATCCGATATTATGCAGTAATAAGGCAGATATCGCAACAATCTGCATCCACATTTTAATTTTCCCGAGCATTGCAGCTGCAACGACTTCGCCACCGCCTGCTAGTACCAGTCTTAGTCCAGTAATGGCAAATTCACGGCTAATAATAATAATAACAAGCCATGACGGGGCTAATCCAAGCTCCACTAAAATAATTAGTGCAGCTGACACGAGAAGCTTGTCCGCAAGCGGATCTAAAAATTTCCCTAGGTTCGTAACCATATTATGCTTTCTTGCGTAATACCCATCTACCCAATCTGTTGTTGAAGCAAAAATAAAGATCAAAGCACCAACAAAATGATTGACAGGCATTTCAGCCCCAAGTAATTCAATCGTACCCCATCCAAAATCCACAAGCATGATCACCATAAAAAGCGGTATTAACAAGATTCTTGAGATGGTAATCTTATTCGGTAAATTCACTTGTCTTTCCTCCTTCTACCTCACCATTTACAAAAAAAAGGTCATCTCGCAAGATGACCATTATGGTTGCTGAACTTCAAACACCATGTTTTGAGGGTTTCCTGCATTTATAGGACTTCCGAATTCAACGGTTTGTCCGTTAATTTTCACCTCAGTAGTCGTCGTATTCCCTACCCTGATTCGGAACCAATCAAGATTTGTCGCATCAAAGGTTAACGGGGAAGCCCCAGATATCTCTTGGCTTATTAACGATTCTCCATTGGTATTTGTAATGCCAATCCACGTACGATCAGATGTAATACTTACTTCAATATTATCAGCATTGGAAATCTGATAAGTCGTTGTCTCACCTTCTACATTTACGTTTTCAACTTTTAATTCTTCTAGTGACTCAGGCTCAGCGGGTTCTTCCTCTGGCGCTTCTTCACTTGTGTCCTCAACAGCAGGAGCTTCCTCTTCTGAATCATCGTTATCGACGATTTCTACATCATCAGACTGATCAATCCCAACCGAATTGTTCGATTCTTCAGTTGACTGATCAGCATCATCTTGATTTGCATTCCAATTTTGGGCAACAGTCCATCCGAGGAACAAAAGTCCTACAATAAGTGTGACTGCAATCAATGTTGGGAGAACACTAAAGACTTTAGATGATCCTGATACAGCCTTTCTCGTCTGAGACCTAGAAATGTTTACAGGAATCTCATCGCCACGATTGGAGGGAATGTCAGATGAATATGTTTCAAACAATTCATCAGGATCCAGCCCAACAGCCTCTGCATATTGCTTAATAAAGGCGCGAACATAAAAGGAACCGGGCATCATCGTGTAATTGCCTTCTTCTAATCCCAACAGATAGCGCTTTTGTATTTTAGTTAATGCCTGTACTTCCTCCAATGTATAGCCCTTTTCTTCACGGGCTTCTTTTAAGCGTGTTCCTAGTTCTGTCAAATTTTACACCTACCAACATTTTAGAAATCAAATCCGCCAAATTCGGAATTGCTAAACAGATTGTTTTTTGGCACCATCTCATATGTAATCTCTTCGTCTGGATTGTTGCGAAGCTCAATAATGTAATCAAAATCATCCATTGAATACTCTGTATTTTCCACAAACACATCTGGATGCTCAATCACTTTTACAGCTGGCATTCGCATGATTTCACGTACGAGCTGCCAATGTTTTTCACTTGCTCGCCTAGTAGACACAACACCATCAATGATAAAAAGATTATTTTCATTGTATTCATCTTCAATCAGCTGATTCCGAATCGTCTGTTTCAATAAAGTAGAAGATACAAACAGCCACTTTTTATTTGCACAAACGCTGGCGGCTACAATAGACTCTGTCTTTCCAACTCTCGGCATACCACGAATACCAATCAGCTTATGCCCATCCTGCTTATATAGCTCTGCCATAAAATCAACGAGCAGACCGAGCTCGTCACGAATAAAACGAAACGTTTTTTTATCATCTGCATCACGCTGAATATAGCGTCCATGACGAACGGCTAATCGATCACGAAGCTTTGGTTCTCGAAGCTTTGTCAATTGTATTGTATCCATAGTTCGAATAATTGACTCAAGACGGGAAATCTGTTCTTCGCTTCTGGCAAGAAGAAGCATGCCCCGGCGTCCTTCATCAACTCCGTTTATCGTCACAATATTGATCTCCAGCATACCTAACAAGGAGGAAATGTCACCTAATAGCCCAGGTCTGTTCTTTTGAATTTCATATTCAAGGTACCATTCTTTATTTGCCATCCATTCATCTCCTTCCTAAAAAACGACTGCATCCGACCTAATGAGCATCTAAATTTAATAATAAATCATTTTAAGGGAATAGAAAAGGGAAACACAAATAACAAACAAAAAAAGGGAGGAAAAGCCCTCCCTTTTGACCTTAGTGTGTCTTTCTTTGCTGAACCAAACGAATCATAAGATTTGCAAGCACATGCTGCTCATCTTCTTTTGCAACGGACCAGAGATCCTTCATTACCCGTTCTTGCTCGTTTTTTGGTTCAACATTATTCGACAAATACCCACCTAGCTTAACCGCAATATCTGTCATGGCTTCACGTTTCATTCCATCTTCTTTTGCATGAATGACGCGGTCCCCTAAAAAAGATGTCCACTGCTGCCAGTTATCTAATACAGACATATTTGTTCCTCCTTTTTCACCATCATCACGTATGCATCCTTCACCCCTCATTCGCTAACCTTTAGCTTATAGGCAGTGAAGCATACTAATACTAGTATGAGATAAGCTAAGGAAGATTATACATCATGCGTACCAACCGCCATTTATCGACAGGATATGCGATGTAACATACGATGCCTCATCACTCACAAGATAAGCAACGGCACCCGCAATCTCTTCAGGTTGGGCCATGCGTCCAGAGGGAATTTCATCATTAATTAAAGCTCGATCTTCCTCACTATAAGCAGCCATAATAGCCGTATCCACAGCACCGGGAGCAACGGCATTCACCCGAATGAATGAAGGTGCCAATTCTTTCCCTAACGCTTTTACAAAAGCATTTTGCGCTCCTTTGACCGTTGAATACATCACTTCAAGGGAAGCACCCGTTTCTCCCCAAATCGAACTAATCAATACGATGGATCCTCCGCCCGCTCTTCGCATTTTCGGGAGGAGATGACGGATTAATCTTGCAGGCTGCTGGACATGTACTTTCCATAAATGCTCCATCACTTCATCAGTGGTATCTTCAAACAATCCGGAATAAGCAACCCCGCCCGCATGGATGATCGCGTGCACTTGATGAATCTGATCCACAAGTGCATCTACGCTGTCTCCGTCCGTTAAATCTGCATGGACAGGAAACAGTTGAACAGGGTGATCCTCAAATTCTCGTGACAGCTCTTCCATTACCATTTTATTTTTGTGATAGTGCACATAGATGCTCCAGCCCTGTGAAGCCAATTTTCGAACAATTTCTTTTCCAATACCGCCACTCGCGCCTAAAACAAGCGCATACCTCGAAGTCACTGCGCATTCTTCTCCTTCGGAAGAATGAAAAAGCTTGTTATGCGTTCTTCTTGTGCAAGATCGGAGAGTGCCTCTTGTATATCTTGAACAGTCAGCGTCTCTAATGTAGGTACAGCTTCAAATAAATCCATCTCGTTAAATGCATAGCGGGTAAATTGGTTGGCAATATATTCAGGTGAATTGAGTGAGCGCAGAAAGCCGCCAATATTTTTTTTCTTAACAGTTTCGAGCTGTTCATTCGTTATTGTTGATGCTGATGCTTCATTTTTTAATATGATTTGAATAGAATCCGCTAGTTTTTTTGGATCAGGCGTATTTCCACCTAGCAGAGCAAATCCATACCCCTTCTCCTGAGAAAAATCAAATGAAAAGCTGTCATCAATCAGCCCTTCTTCATAAAGACGGGTAAAATGAGCAGATGTTTTTCCGAACAATACATCAAACGCAGTATTGACTGCAAGCTCTCTCCTTAATAAATCAACCCCTGATAATTGAACGTTTGCCGCCTTAAGTCCAATCATACATTTCGGCACCTGGACATCCATTTTCAGCTCATGATGCTTTCGATGAACGGCTGAAGGCTCTTCCTCGAATTTACGTTCAATCGTTGGCTGTGGATCATACTTTTTTGAAGCCTGGTTTTCTTTTATCTGGCTGAAAATTTCTTCTGGAGACACCGGACCCACAACGAATAACAGCATATTTGAAGGATGATAAAATGTCTCATAGCATTGGTACAGGTGATCCTTTGTAATATGGCTGATCGAATCAACGGTTCCTGCTATATCTACTTTTACTGGATGATGATGATACATATTTTGAATCGTGCCAAAATATAAGCGCCAGTCCGCATTATCATCATACATTGTGATTTCCTGTCCAATAATCCCTTTTTCCTTTTCCACTGTTTGCTCAGTAAAATAAGGAGCCTGGACAAAATTAATTAATGTATCTAAGTTTTCCTGCACATGTGATGTACTTGAAAAAAGATAGGCTGTTCGTGTAAAAGAAGTGAAAGCATTTGCAGAGGCACCATACTCGCTAAATTGCTGAAACACATCGCCATCCTCTTTTTCAAACATTTTATGTTCGAGGAAATGAGCAATCCCATCCGGCACTTTAACATAGTCCGTTTCCCCAAGCGGGATAAAGTTGTCATCAATAGAACCGTATTTCGTCGTAAAAGTCGCATACGATTTGCTAAATTCCGGTTTAGGAAGAACATACACACTTAAGCCATTATCTAATTTTTCATAATAAAGCTCTTCATCTAATTGATCAAAACGCTTTTTTTCCATATTAAGCCCCCTCCTCCCCAGTTAAAGTATAAGTAGTATCTAGAGAAACTTCTTTCGCTGCCTCAATAACTGCTTCCTTGCTTACACTTTCAACCTGGCTGAACCAGTCATCAATCGATAGTGCATTTTCAGCCACTTCGCTTTGATAAAATACTTCCACAATTCCTCTAGCAACATCCAATGTTTCAAGCATTTGATTTTTCATTACAGCCTTGGTTTGGACAAACTCCTTGTCGGAAATATCCCCTTCTTGAATGGCCTTTATCTGCTCATTAATGATCGTGGATGCACGTTCAATCTTCGAAGGATCCACACCTGACATAATGAGGATAAGACCTTTATGGCTTTCAATTCGGCTTGATGCATAATAAGCTAGACTTTCCTTTTCCCTTACATTAATAAATAGCTTCGAATGAGGAAAGGCGCCCAGAATCCCATTCATAACAAGTAAAGGAATATAATTTGGATCACCATAAACAACATTTGTTCTGTAGCCAATATTTAATTTACCTTGTTTAATGTCTTGATGCTCAACAATCTTTTTAGGTTCACGTTTAGTCAGATTTGATCCCTTTTCAGAAGGCATATTTTGGCGTTTTTGAAAAGAAAAAGCCTCTTTACAATAGTTAATCAAGTCCTCTTCGTCAATATCACCGACTAAATACAGATCAATGGTGTCTTCAGCCAGCATCCGCTGATAGGAAGAAAATAATGAAGCAGGCGTAATGGCATCAACCTCTTCAGCATGACCGCTGGCATTTAATGCAAAAGCTTCCCCTTCACACATTTCTTCTATCAGTCTTTGTGTTGCATAGCGCATCTTATCATCACGTGCAGCTTGAAGACGCTGTTTTAATGACCGTTTTTCCTGTTCAACAACCTTCTCAGAGAATGCATTCCCTTCAAGAAGTGGGTGAAAAAGCATTTGACTAAGAACGTTCAGACCTTCTTTTGTAAGAGGTGTCGAATCTTTTAAATAGCGCTCATTTGCTACATCAACAGTGAAGCTTAGTATATGGGATTCTCCTTTTTTTCCAACATCTACCTGTGCGCTGGCACCATAGAGATCATCCAGATGTGTTCTAAATAATGAAGTCGTCGGCCAGCTGTTAGTACTGCTCTGCAGAACATAAGGTAGAAGAGCACGTGCAGTAACATCTGCTTTTCTAAGCGGTGCTCTAAATTTTATCACCATTGTATTTGTCTTAAATTGTTTGGTGCGAATTGTATGTATGCGTAGTCCTGGTTGGTTAACGGTACGTGGTTCAATCCTCATAGCAACTCTCCTTCTGGCAGTTGGAAAAATCTAATGGTAGCTGCCGTTTACTACATAATAGTATATATATTCCTTCTCTCCACTATACATTCTATGGTCCTATATATTCAAGTTTTCAGACATTAAAAATCGGTCAGGGTTAGCTGACCGATATCGTTATTATCGTTTCCCCTTAATATAAGGAATACCGTTTGCCTTTGGAGAATCCGCGCGTCCAATAAATCCTGCTAGGGCAAGAATAGTTAAAATGTATGGAGCAGCGAGTAAAATCCAGTTTGGCACATCTTGTAAAAATGCAAAGCTAGAGCCGATAATGGCTAAGCTTTGTGCTAATCCAAAAAACAGTGCCGCTCCCATTGCACCAAGTGGATGCCATTTTCCAAAGATAACAGCAGCAAGTGCAATAAAGCCTTGTCCTGTAATGGTGGTTCCACTGAAATCCTGTGTAATGGTTTGTGCGTAAACAGCACCCCCAAGCCCACCAAGAATCCCAGAAATAAAAACGGCAATATAGCGCATACGATAAACGTTAATCCCCATTGTATCAGCTGCTAAAGGATGCTCACCGACAGAACGCAAGCGTAAGCCAAATGGCGTTTTAAATAGAACAAACCAAGCAATGAATGCAATAATGATGGCAACATAAGAGGTTAAATAGTTGCTAAAGAAAATGGTACCGATGACTGGAATGTCCGATAAAATCGGAATATTTGTATAATACATGGGTACCGGGATCTTAGGCGTTTGTCCTGCTCCGTACCAAGCTTTCACTAAAAATACCGAAAGACCTAGCGCTAAAAAGTTAATGGCCACACCACTAACTACCTGGTCTGCACGGAATGTAATAGATGCAAGTGCGTGGATTAAAGAGAACAATCCTCCAATTGCCATCGCAACCAATAAGGCTACCCATGGTGTAGCTCCTCCTAGTGTTGATGCAAATGTTATATTGAATATGATTGCTGAAAAGGCACCGATGACCATTAATCCTTCCAAACCAATATTTACAACACCTGATCGTTCAGAAAATACACCGCCAAGCGCTGTGAGAATCAGAGGGGCAGATGCGAACAGCATGGACTTAACCAAAATTTCAAATGCTGAGAGGATATCCATTTATTTTGCCCCCTTTTTGTAACGGTTCAATAAATATCTAATGATGTAGCTCGAAGCAACAAAAAATATAATTAACGCAATCACAATTTCAACTAGTTCAGTCGGAACCCCAGATTCGATTGGCATATTTAATGCACCGACTTTTAACGTACCGAATAGAGCTGCAGCTAAAATAACTCCAATGGCTACGTTACCACCCAGTAGTGCAACAGCAATACCGTCAAATCCAACCCCTGAAAATGCTCCATGAATAAATCCGTACCCGAAAGTTCCAAGTCCTTCCATCGCTCCGCCTAAACCTGCGAATGCCCCGGAGATGACCATAGAAAGCACAATATTACGATTTACATTCATACCTGCATATTCGGAGGCATGCTGGTTAAAACCTACAGAACGAAGCTCGAAGCCAGTTGTTGTTTTCTCTAGTACAACCCAGAAAATGATCGCAGCAGCCAGCGCTAAGAAAATTCCATTATGGAGTGTAGAAAAGTCTGTCAAGTTTTCTAAAAATGGCGATTTCAACGATGCAGAAGGCGGTACAGCTACCGTGGTATTCTGCTCATCTGAGATGACATAACGTACAAGGTAGTTAACTAAGTGCAATGCAATATAGTTCATCATAATCGTAACAATTACTTCATGAACCCGCAGGCGCGCTTTGAGAAAACCAGGAACAAAGCCCCATATAGCTCCTGCAGCGGCTCCAGCTAATACAGCCATTGGCAAATGAATAAATTTAGGCAAATCAAACGCTAAACCGACCCATACCGATGCAATCCACCCAACTAAAAGCTGCCCTTCAACCCCAATGTTAAAAAGACCTGTTCGGAATGCAAATGCGACAGCTAGTCCCGCAAAAATATAAGGTGTAATTTGTCTAATTGTTTCTCCAATATAAAAGGTATCTCCAAAAGCCCCTCTTAGTAATGCTCCATATCCTTCAATAGGATTAAAACCCGATACGAGCATCACAATCGCTCCTGCAATTAATCCAAGAAGAACAGAAATAACTGGCACTAATATGGCTTGCAACCGACTAGACATTCGCTTCTTCACCTGCTCCCTTTCGTTTCGATCCCGCCATTAATAAACCGAGCTCCTGCTCTGTGGTTTCTTTTGGATCAACGATCGCAACAATTCTTCCTTCATAGATAACGGCGATTTTGTCACTTACATTAATGACTTCGTCAAGTTCGAATGAAATCAATAACACCGCTTTTCCTTTATCACGCTGATCGATCAAACGTTGGTGGATGAATTCAATGGCTCCAACATCCAATCCGCGCGTAGGCTGAGCTGCGATAAGTAAATCCGGATCACGGTCTACTTCCCGGCCAATAATTGCTTTTTGCTGATTACCTCCGGATAGGGCACGTGCTTCAGTGAACTCAGAAGGCGTACGGACATCAAATTCTGCAATCAGCTTCTTAGCTTGTTTATTAATTTCTTTATTATTTAAAATACTTCCTTTTGAATATGGAGATTGGTAATACGTTTGAAGTACCATGTTGTCCCCGATTGGAAAATCAAGTACTAGCCCGTGCTTGTGTCGGTCTTGAGGAATATGACCTACACCGGATTCTGTGATTTTCCTAGGTTTCAGCTGTGAAAGCTCTTTTCCATTTAATTTAATTGAACCTGAAGTAACTTTTTTCAAACCAGTAATCGCTTCAATCAGCTCGGACTGGCCATTTCCATCAACTCCGGCAATACCTACAATTTCGCCGGCACGAACCGTTAAATCTAAATCCTTAACCGCTGTAATTCCACGGGAATCTTTTACATGAAGCTTTTCAATTTCAAGCACTGGCTCCTTAGGATCAGCAGCTGTTTTTTCAGTTTTAAATAGTACTTCACGCCCGACCATTAGACTCGCAAGATCGTTTGGTGTCGTTCCTTGCACATCAAGCGTATCAATTCCGACTCCTTTTCGAATGACAGTAACCCGATCGCATACTTCAATAATTTCTTTCAATTTATGTGTAATCAGAACAATCGATTTGCCTTCACTAATTAACGTTCTAAAAATCTGTGTTAACTCTTTAATTTCCTGAGGCGTTAGAACCGCGGTTGGCTCATCAAAAATAAGAATTTCCGCTCCGCGATATAATGTTTTTAAAATCTCTACACGCTGCTGCATCCCGACTGAGATATCAGCAATTTTTGCAGAAGGATCAACCCTTAGCCCATAACGGTCAGAAATTTCTTTTACATCCTTTTCTGCTTTTTTCATATTTACAGTAAGGCCTTTTTTAGGCTCCATACCTAATATAATGTTTTCTGTAACAGTAAAAGGATCTACGAGCATAAAGTGCTGATGAACCATCCCGATACCGAGATCATTTGCAATATTCGGGTTCGTAATTTTCACTGATTTTCCTTTCACTTTAATTTCACCTTTCTCCGGCTGGTAAAGGCCGAACAGGACATTCATTAATGTTGATTTTCCGGCTCCATTTTCGCCAAGAAGCGCATGAATCTCTCCCTTTTTGAGCTGCAGCGTAATATTATCATTCGCTACAATCCCAGGAAATTCCTTGCGGATGTTCAGCATTTCAATTACATATTCCATCCGTGATCACTCCTTATTTTAAAGGACCCCCTCAAGAGGTCAGTTGATTGAGGTCAGACTTCTCTTTACAGAATAAATTTTTAGCAAAATGCTAACTGAAAGTGAGAATATAATTCCCCTTTTCAGTTAACATTCCGGCTAAAAAGGCTAAAAAAAGAGGGAATATCAGGCCAGCATTACCGGCCATCCATTCCCATATGCATTTTTATTATTGAAGTGTGGATGGCACTTCGATTTCACCATCAAGAATTTGTTGTTTATATGTTTCAATTTGTGCAAGTGTATCTTCAGTCAGGTTTTCCGATTGAGCTACCGCAATCCCATTTTCTTCGATACCATACTCAATAATCTCTCCACCTGGGAAGTCACCTTCCATTGCGCGGGTTGAAATATCTTGAACAGCGATATCAACACGTTTAATCATTGAAGTCAGTGTGACGTTATAAGGTTGTCCACCTGCTTCAAGTGCTCCCTCTTCCGATTGGTCACGGTCTACACCAATGACGAAAATTTGACGTTCAGGATCTTGTTGTTTAAGGTTTTTCGCTTCTGTGAATACTCCGTTACCAGTTCCGCCGGCAGCGTGATAAACAATATCAACACCAGAACCATACATTGCAGCAGCCATTTGCTGACCGCGGGATGCATTATTAAAGTCTCCAGCAAACTGGATATCTACCGTTGCATCTGGGTTAACTGCTTCCACACCTGCTTTAAAACCAGCAGCAAATTTGTTAATCAAATCAGATTCAACACCACCGATAAATCCGATCTTATTTGTTTCTGTTTGAAGACCTGCAGCTACTCCTACCAGGAATGAACCTTCATGCTCCTTAAATGTGATGGAAGCGACATTGTCACCTTCAGCAACAGAGTCAACTAGCGCAAAGTGAGAATCAGCACGTTGCTGTGCTACCTGTTCAATCGCTGGTTGTAAAAGGAAGCCGATTCCAAAAATCAGGTCAAAATCGTTACGCACTGCTGTGTTAAGATTCGTTGTATAATCAGCATCACCTTGTGATTGGAAATAGTTATAACCATCAGTACCTTGTTCTAAGCCATGCTCAGCACCAAACGCTTGAAGACCTTCCCAAGCAGATTGGTTAAATGATTTGTCATCCACTCCACCAACATCAGTAACCATGGATACCGTGAAATCACCAGCCGCTTCTTCTCCACCGCCGTTTTCCTCGCCGCCATTTGATGTCTCAGTGTCGCTGCCACAAGCTCCTAGAATCGTTCCTGCAGCCAAAAGCATTGATAATCCCAATCCAAATTTGCGTTTTTTCAATTAATAGACCCCCTAAAATGTTTTTCTTATTATTAGTAGGAATGCTCTAACCTATTACACACGCTTACGAACTACATGAAAGCTGAATCTGTCCGCTCTAAAATAATTTACGGAATACAGAATCGGCTGATCCTTGTCATCAAAATGTAATTGCTTAAGGACAAGGAGTGAAGTTTCCGGCTCGCAATTTAAAATCGGTGAGACCTTTTCATGGTATCCAACCGGCTCAATTTGCGTTACTGCGTGTGAGATGGAAAACCGTCCGCTATCTTCAAGAAGTGAGAACATGGATCCATCCTGATGAGTAAAGGATGCGGGCATTAAAGCAACTGGTATTTTGTCAATACAATACACCACTGGCTCTCCATTTGCTGTCCGCATACGTTCTATGACTGTCATTTCATCATCAGGTAAGCATGAAAAGCGAGTTAAATCCTCATCAGTTGGAACTTGGTTTGTCGAGCTAAGAAAAACTGTGCCTGGTTCCATGCCAGCCTGTTTAATCATATCGGTTACACTGTACAACTGTTCAATACCGGATGTGAAAAGAGGCTTTGCATTGACAAACGTTCCCACTCCATGACGACGAACGATCCGATTCTCTTCTTCTAATATCCGCAGTGCCTCTCGCAAAGTTGCCCTGCTAATGCCGAGCTGACGAGAAAGTTCAAATTCAGAAGGGAGACGCTCTTTCTCTTTGTAGACACCGTTGTCAATGTCTCTTTTTAGACGATCGATCACCTGGAGATAAAGGTGTCTATTATCTGTTTTGATTGTCATTTTGGAACCACCACCAACTCTTTTAAGACATCAGACTTCTGATGTATTTCATTCCTACTAATCGAAAATACTATAACACTTTTCAATATTAAATGAAATAGATTTGTAGTATTTTGTCGAAAATTCTATCATTTATATTACATAAATATTAAACTTGTTGCAATTGTTGGGAACTCCCGCTAATGCTTCCTTTCAAACGTAATTTTCAGCTAAAAAATTCTATAAAAAAGCTATATCGTACGTATATGAAAGGATTTATCATGTAAGCGTTATCAATAGTATAACTTATTTGTGGATAAAAGGTAAACAGGTCTGACCTCATACGTTCTATCTTTTTTGATTCAAAAAAGGTGACAAGCCTTATCGACATGCCACCTTTTTCATAATTGTTTAAGAATTTTGATCATCCACTGGTTTCGCAATCAGCACAGTACGGGGTTTACTTCCCTCATACGGTCCAACCACGCCTCGCATTTCCATTGCGTCAATTAAACGTGCGGCTCTCGTATAGCCTACCCTAAAACGCCTCTGAAGCATAGAAACGGATGCGGTTTGCATCTCCGATACAAGCTGTACGGCTTCGTTATAAAGATCGTCTTCAACTTCCCCCATCTCGGTCTCCGGAATATCATCTGGGATCATTTCCTCTTGATACTGCGCCTTTTGCTGTTCAATAACGAAACTCACAATCCCCTCTACCTCTTGATCACTTAAAAAAGCCCCTTGTACGCGTACTGGTTTATTCGCACCTATCGGCATAAACAACATATCTCCTCGTCCTAACAACTTTTCAGCTCCACCTGAATCAAGGATCGTTCTGGAATCAATTTGAGAAGATACAGCAAACGCAATTCTCGAAGGAATATTGGCCTTAATGACCCCCGTAATAACATCTACAGAAGGACGCTGGGTGGCTATGATTAAATGAATCCCGGCTGCACGCGCCATTTGAGCAAGACGTGTAATCGCATCCTCAACATCATTTGATGCAACCATCATTAAATCGGCCAGCTCATCAACAATGACAACGATATACGGAAGTTGTGGTTGCTTTTCTTCGTGCTGATCATTGTGTCGTCTGACATGTTCGTTATACCCTTCAATATTTCGCGTACCTGTATGTGAAAAAAGATCATAGCGGCGTTCCATCTCACTCACTACTTTTTTCAGAGCTTGTGATGCTTTTTTAGGATCCGTTACAACAGGTGCAAGAAGATGTGGAACACCATTGTAAACATTTAGCTCCACCATTTTGGGATCAATCATCATTAATTTTACTTCATGAGGTTTTGTTCGCATTAAAATACTAATGATAATTCCGTTAATACACACACTCTTTCCACTTCCGGTAGCACCTGCTACGAGTAAATGAGGCATTTTGTTCAGCTCTGCCACAACGGCTTCACCTGTTATATCTCTGCCAAGACCGATCAAAAGCTTTGCAGCTGCCTTTTCTGGTCCTTGAGCCTCAAGCACCTCTCTTAATGAAACCATCGCCACTTCCGAATTCGGAACTTCGATACCAATGGCAGACTTACCCGGAATAGGTGCTTCGATTCGAATATCTTTGGCTGCTAGGGCTAGGGCAAGGTCGTCACTTAAGCTAACAATTTTACTGACTTTTACTCCTACATCCGGATGCACCTCGTATTTTGTTACAGCAGGACCTAGATGAACCTGTGTCACTTTCGCTCTCACACCAAAGCTTTGAAAGGTTTTTTCTAGCTTTGATGCATTTCGCTGAATAGCTTTATACTCGTTGCTTTGATCTGTATGGGGCGGGAGTGTTAAGATATCCATTGGAGGCAATAAATAGTCTTTATTTTCCACCTCAGCAACTCCAACTTTTGGATCCACAAATTCTTCAAATGCCTGTTCCTCTTCAGGACTACTCGGCTCAGGTTTTTCTTGGTTCGGCCTACTCCCAGCATTTTTATGTACAGGCTGGACAACCTTTTCAGCAAAACTTGAAATTAAGGGTTCAAAGGATTCTTCATCACGCGGAAGTAAGATCGTTTCTTCCACAGGATCAGGTTCTTTCTGCGGCTGAATGATTTTTCCAGATCTTCTCGCTATTTGCTCTGCTTTTTTTTGCTCTTTCTTTTTTTCTTTTTTCAAATCACGATCTTCCTTAAAAGTATCCCAAGCATTTATAATCAGCCGGACAACGAAAGAAAGTCCTGATTTAAGTACGGAGCCTAAAGAGCGTCCCGTCATCATAATCAAACCTGCAATTAGCATCGTAACACTGACAATTTTTGTTCCAGTAGAATCAAAAAGAACATGAAAGATAGCGTAAAAAAAAGCCCCTACCATTCCTCCACCTTTATTTTCAGAAAGGGTACTCATCGATTCATTATAAAGCTGATTGTACGTATTGATAAAAGCACTGTTTGATTGAAGCAAGCCCACTTCTCTTAACTGGTCAAAAAGCAAAACATGTGAAAAAAGTAATATACTGATTAGAACAAAATAGATCCCCCATGTAATCCGATGATAAAAAATCGGTTTGCCTCTCTTTAATAAAAAGAAGCTAGCAAGAATAAACGCGGCTCCAGGTACAAGGTGATAAAAATTACCAAATAAAAATGTTGATCCTACAGTTAACCATCTTCCAACCGGACCAAGCTGAAAAAGCGTAATGATCGAAAGTGCGATGATTGCAATACCCAAAAGCTCATATGTAAGAGGTGTTACATCTTTTTTTGATCCTTTTTTCTTCACAGATGTTCTTTTTCTTTTTGTTTGTGCTGCTTTAGTTTTTGGCTTTGCACTTGCCATATGTTGTCACCTACTCCGTTTTAAAAATCGAAAGAATAAAGCAGACAACATAGGCTGTCTGCTTTCTCTCTAGTATAACACGTTTATTAAATTACAGGAACACACGTTTCCCAGGTTTTATACTTCCATGATAATTGGTAAGATCATTGGCCTTCTTTTCGTTTTTGTATAAAGAAGATGGTTTAAGGAATCTCGTATTTCCTGTTTAATACTTGACCAGTCAAAAGTGCGGTTTTCAACATTTTTCTCAACGATCGATCGTACTAAAGTTGTGGATTCTTCCATCAGCTTTTCTGATTCTCGCACGTATACGAAGCCTCTAGAAATTACCTCAGGGCCAGCGGCAATTGTTTTTGTTTTACGATTAAGCGTAACAACAACGAGCAGCACACCATCCTGCGAAAGAAGGCGGCGGTCTCGAAGCACGATATTACCAACGTCTCCTACCCCCTTGCCGTCAATCAGGATGTTCCCAGTTTGAATTCTACCGCTCATTTTCATTTTTCCGGCATTGTATTCAACAATATCACCTTTATCAGCAATGAAAATATTTGATCGTGGGATATTCATATCCTCTGCGATACGAGCGTGGGTAATTAGATGTCGATATTCACCCTGTATAGGCATGAAATATTTAGGTTTCATAAGATTCATCATCATTTTCAGGTCTTCTTGACTTCCATGTCCTGATACATGAACATTTTTACTAGCCGTAAGTACATTTGCCCCTGCTCTAGCCAGCTCATTCACAGAACGATACAAATAGACTTCCATCCCAGGAGACGGGGTGAAAGTGATTAATACCGTATCACCCTGCTGGATATTGATCGCTTCATGCGTTTGATTTGCCATGCTTTCCATCACTTTAAATGGCTCATCATGTGTCCCGGAAAGGATAATGACCACTTCATCATCACGATACTCGCTAATTTCACTTAGCTCGATTCTTGTTTCATCATCATAGGTTAAATATTCTAAACGTGAAGCAACATTGACTACTTTTTCTACAGCTTCACCAATCACAGCTACTTTTCTTCCCGCTTTTGTAGCCGCATCAAATACTTGCTGAATACGAATTAGATTCGATGCATAGCATGTAACAATAATACGTCCCTTTGCATTGTTAAAGCTTGATGCAACATGATTTTCAACTACGGATTCTGATGTTGTATGTCCAGGACGCTCTGCTTCGGTACTATCCGAAAGAAGAAGAAACACTCCTTTTTCACCAATCTTTGCCATTTTTCCAATATTAGATGCATATGCACCTTTGGCCGATTGATCAAACTTAAATTCTCCCGTATGAACAATGGCCCCTTCAGAGGTATGTATAGCAATTCCGAGGGAATCTGGAATACTATGTGTGGTTTGAAAAAATGTTACGTTTACGGAATCAAACTTCATATTGCTTTTTTCATGGACAACATAAAATTTCACACGTTCCTTAAAGCCATATTCCTTTAATCCAGCTTTTGCCAACGCAACCGTTAACTTAGAGCCATACACTGGTGCTTTTACTTTCTCCAGCAAATAAGGAAGTGAGCCGATCGCATCGTCATGACCATGTGTCAGAAAGATCGCTTTTACTTTCTCTTTATTCGCTTCAAGATAGCTAAAATCTGGTATGACAATGTCTATTCCATACATTTCTTCTTCCGGAAACATTAATCCGGAGTCAATAATAAACAGATCTTCGTCCACTTCAACGACATACATGTTTTTTCCAATTTCTCCCACTCCACCGAGCGGAATGATTTTTATCGTTTCATTTATTACTCTAGACAATCCAATTTCCTCCTAAAAAACCTTTTTCCCCGTTCTCGCAACAGTTGAGTTTATTATACTTTATAGAAGGCAAACTGTACACGGAAATTGTCATTGTTTACTAATACCTATAGGGTATTTCTCCATTTACTTATCCTTTGTACGACACATCATTGTCTATGAAAGAGACAGATTCTGAAAATAAAAAAACATTCGAGCAGAATCAACTCCACTCGAATGAATTCGTTGTTAAACGTTTGATTTAGTTTCTTGTGAAAACTGATCCAGTGTTGCAAGAAGTGCGGCCTCTTCAGCTACTTCAAGCGAAACTAAAGGAAGTCGAAGCGGACCGCAGTCAATACCGAGTTCACGTAATGCCACTTTAACCGGAGCAGGATTCGGCTGGGCAAATAAAGCCCTTGTTAAAGGTAAAAGCTTTTGATGAAGCTTTGCTGCGTCTTGGAGACGGCCATTTTGGAAATGCTGGACCATTTTTTTCATTTCTTTTCCTGCTACATGGGATGTAACAGAAACAACACCGCGACCACCGATCGCAAGCAGCGGAAGTGTTAACCCATCATCTCCACTATAAACAGCGAACCCTTCCGGAGCATTAGCCAAAATGTCAGTCATCTGGTCTAAATTACCACTTGCTTCTTTAATTGCTACTACGTTATCAATTGCTGCCAGACGAAGCAGTGTCTTCACTTCAATATTCACCACCGAACGCCCAGGAATATTGTAGATCATCACTGGGAGATCAGTCGAAAGTGCAATGGCATTAAAATGTTGAAAAAGCCCTTCCTGATTCGGTTTATTATAGTACGGAGCAACAAGCATAATTGCGTCTGCACCAGCAGCTTCCGCTTTTTTCGTTAACTCAATTGAAGCCTGTGTACTATTGCTTCCTGTACCTGCTATAACGGGAACGCGACCATTAACTACTTGAACAACGTGCTCAAATAAGGAGATCTTTTCATCCGTGCTTAATGTAGGTGATTCACCTGTTGTTCCGCCAACAACAAGCGAATCTGTACCATTATCTAGCAAATAGTTCACTAAATTTGTCGTCTGGTTGAAATCAATGGTTCCTTGCGAAGTAAAAGGAGTAACCATTGCGGTTGAAATTGTTCCAAAATTCATGTTGTTCACTCCTGTATGCTTAAAATTGGTTGCTATATTTGTGAAATAAATTCTTCGTGCAGCAACTTTTGAGATAAATCAGCATGAGCTTCATCTATTAGTACCCAAAAGGTCATATGGCTGTCCGCTGTTTGAAGAATTTGAACATGATGCTTAGTCAATGTTGAAACGATCGTAGAAGTAATACCTGGCTTCCCCTTCATTCCTTCACCAATGAGCGCAATTTTCGCAACATGATCAATGATTTCAGGATAAAAGCCCTCCGCTCTCAGCAACGCCTGAACGGCTAATATTGATCGTCCGTCTACAGTAAATCGTATCTCATTGGGATGAATGGAAATTAGATCTATGCTAATTCCTTGTTCAGCCACAACTCGGAATACCCGGTCGTAATCAAGTGAATTTACTTTAATTTGAGCTAAGCCTTTTATGGCTGAAATCGATTGAATTTCACGGCCTGTATGATGTTCTTCTATTTTTTTTTGAAGACCAACCCATGTACCGCCTTCCCCATTCAATGAACCAATCCACATTGGTACATGGTACCTTTTCGCCCATTCTACTGCATTTGGATGGATCACTTTTGCACCCTGATAGGCGATATGGCAAGCTTCATCATAGCTTATCATTTTAAGTGAGTGTGGATCATCTACTACACGCGGATCTCCACTCATAACACCAGCTACATCTGTATAAATATAGACGGCATCCGCTTGAACACAACAAGCAAGGGCGGATGCTGATGTATCGCTCCCGCCTCTTCCTAACGTGGTCATACGGCCACTATCATTTACACCTTGAAATCCAGTGACAACAATCGCATCAACCTGTTCTAATGCCTCCAAAAGTGGTTCGGCATTTATATGCTTGATCGAGGCGTGACGATAGTCACCTTCTGTCTGAATCATGGCTTCACGTCCGGTCATAACACTGCACGTAATTCCTTCATCAATTAATTCACTAGCAAACACGACTGCTGAGATGACCTCTCCACAGGAAAGTAATAGAGCTTGTTGATCTGTAGGAATCACTATGTCATGCTGATCATTTTCTATTAGAGAAAGCAGTGTATCAGTTGCGTAAGGATCACCGAATCGTCCTATTGCAGATACAACGACAATCGTTTTTGACCCTTGCTCAACTGCTTGCTTCACTTGTTCAGCTGCCTGTTTGCGAAGTTGTTTTGTTGCAAGGGAGCTTCCGCCAAATTTTTGCACGATCATGCCCATTACGGCACTCCTCTCTTCCTTGCAGCGTGAGGAGATCGATTTCTAGACTAGTTTTAGCTTCATTAAGCTTTCTGCAATTTGTACGGAATTCCACGCCGCGCCTTTCAATAAATTATCTGAAACTACCCATAAATGGAAACCATTTTTTTCATCTAAGTCTTGACGAACACGACCTACAAATACGTCCAGTTTACCTGCTGCAGTTGCTGGCATTGGATAAAGCTGTTCTTTTGGACGGTCCTGCAGCACAATACCAGGAGCATTTTCTAATAGTCGATGAATATCTTCAACGGTTTGATCGTGCTTTTCTACTTCAATATAGACGGATTCAGAATGCCCGGTTTCAACTGGCAAACGAACGCATGTAGCAGAGACTTTTAATTCTGGCATATGCATAATTTTCTTTGTTTCATTAATCATTTTCATTTCTTCAAATGTAAAGCCGTTATCATCAAAAACATCAATTTGCGGGATCGCATTAAACGCTATTGGATAATGCTTTTCAGCACTCTTAACTGGCAAAATTTCAGTAGATGGTTGTTCACCATTTAAAATGGATTGTGATTGTGATTTCATTTCTTCAATCGCACTTACACCTGCTCCTGAAACTGCCTGATAGGTTGACACGATAACTTTCGTCATGCCCAGTGCCTGACGGATTGGTTCGAGTGCAACCACCATTTGAATCGTTGAGCAGTTAGGATTGGCAATAATTCCATTATGATCAAGCAGATCTTGTTCATTCACTTCAGGTACAACAAGCGGAACATTTTCATCCATTCGGAATGCACTTGTATTATCAATTACGATGGCTCCTCGATCAACCGCTTCTTGAGCAAATTTTTTCGATACACTGCCCCCTGCACTGAACAGGGCAATATCAACACCTTCAAATTTCTCCGGTGTTGCCTCTTGAACTGTATGGCTCTGACCATTAAAAAGAAGGGTTTGACCTGCAGATCGAGCAGAAGATAAAAGTGTTAGCTCCTTAACTGGAAATTGTCTTTCCTCCAAAATAGCCAACATTTCTGTACCTACTGCTCCTGTTGCTCCAACTATTGCTACATGATATCCTTGTTCGTTCACTGTATAGCCCCTTCCAGCTTATATCCATTGACGTATTAGACAGATAAAGCATTAATGTGTGTTTTGATACATTTAATTGTATCATTTTTCACTACCATTTCTCAATCTCTTTTACTTAGACTTACTTTCTAGCAAAACCGGCTGAAATTGCTGATACTTTAATGCCGCTTCTACTGTAGGTGTTAAAAGGTCCATATGTGCTACGAGAGAGTTTGATTTTTTAAATGGGTCATCTTGGCCAAATGGAATAAAAAAGATATTTTTAGTTGACATAAGACGCATAATATTCACACCGTTTAAGCCAAGCCCATCATTTGTTGAAATTCCAATTACCACAGGTTTGCCGTTTCGCAAGGTAGCTTTAGACGCCATTAATACAGGTGAATCCGTTAACGCATTTGCCAATTTACTTAATGAATTCCCTGTTAGTGGAGCGATAATCATGCAATCAAGAGGAATTTTCGGCCCTAGGGGTTCCGCATCTACAATGGTTCGAATACTTTTATGCGATGTAGCTTCTTCAATCCGTTGAATCCACTCTTCTCCTTCTCCAAAACGCGTAGTTGTTGATTGCATAGTAAGGCTTACAATTGGCTGTACCTCAGCACCAAGGGCTACCAGCTTTTCAATTTCAGGGAATACCTTATGATACGTACAATGAGATCCTGTGATCCCAAACCCAATCCTTTTCCCTTTTAACGTCATGATGGTCCTCCTATATGTTTCATTTTCTTTTTTGCACAATTCGCTCTATAATGGTTTTTGCTAAAATAAATCCAGCCGTTTTCGGAGCGATCAATCCCGGTAAACTTGGCGCATTAATATATCGTATGCCCATCGAATCTGCTAGTTTTGGAGTGATCGCCTTCGGTCCTGATGCTAACTCAATTACTAAGCATTCCCTTGAACAAAGGCTTAGGATCTCAGAAGGAAAAATTGTATCCGAGGGAATTGTGTTAATCCAAGCATCACAATCAGGCAGTTTTTCAGCAAGCTCTGTTAAATCAAGCGGCTCAATTCCCATCTCTTCCATTCTCGCTTTTTCCCCGCGATTGGAGGTTCCGCCAATTACATGCGCACCTAGCGCTTTAAGGGTTCGTGCAACCGTCATTCCTACTCGCCCAAAGCCGGTAACAAGCATGGTCGAATGGTGTATCGTATGATCAGTATGCTGAAGCAGAAGCCACAGCACACCTTCAGCCGTTGGAATCGAGTTTTGTATAGCAATATCGTCTTCATCCATTAAACAAATGACCTCGTGACTGAGATCTTCTAGCCACGGTGTATTGATTCCTGAAAAAATTAAACAGTGATTAGTTAATGAATTTAAATCTTCCTTTCTGATCTTAACCGGCTTGCTTGAAAACGAAGAGCGTACCTCTCCGTTTTCACTTACTCCACTTACCGGAAATACGATGGCGTCCAGCTGATCATACGGCAGAGAATAAACATCCACTTTATCAAACCCTGGTTCCGTCATTGACAGTTGGTCGAATCCTACAGCATATACATTCGCCCCGCTCAACTGACAATGATTTGCGATTTCTTTCTGACGAGCATCTCCTCCGATAATGGCAATGCATGATCCATTCAGCATTGAGGAATTCTTCATACAGTTCACTCATTTCAGGTGATCTTCGTTCTGTCCTATTGTATGTAGAGTAGGCTTTGACGGTGAATGTGATTCATCTGACTGGTCAATTAGAATCATCTCTGTCCCAATTGTCCGTATAGATCGCCAAGGGATAGACAGTTCTTTTTGTCCTTTACCAAACGATGGCCATTTTTGAAGTGGAATGATTACGGCAAGCACCTTGCCTGTTTCTGGATCAAATTGGACATCCGTTTCTCCAAGAATTCCGAGACGCTCTGCACGTTGAATGTGGATCATTTCTTTCCCGCTTAATTCACTTAACCTCATACAATTTCCCCCTTTTTATCGATTGTATGAAAAAAAGCCTGTATGATGAGTGTTTCATCATACAGGCTTAAACTAAACATTATACAAACGATTTAGGTTTTATTTCGTTCGGACTAATTAAAGATACGGCAAAGTCATCTGTTAACACTAAATCAGCAACGGATCTCACTGATTCAAGTGATACGCTGTCAATTCGTTCGATCATTTCATCCATAGTTCGGTGGCGATTCAGCATCAGCTCATTTTTGCCATTACGGCTCATACGAGCATTCGTGCTCTCTAAACCAAGCATTAGATTTCCTTTTAATTGTTCTTTCGTATGCATCAGTTCCTTTGCTGTCATACCGTTTTGTTTGAATTTAACAAGGGTTGATTGCAGTGTTTCGTATAAAGAATCCAGCTGATCTACACCTGTCCCTGCGTACACGGTCAGCATTCCACTGTCGTGGTGTGCAGAATGATAAGAGAACACAGAATACGCTAGCCCTCTCTCTTCTCGCACCTCTTGGAATAAGCGTGAAGACATACTGCCGCCTAATACATTGTTCATGACGATTAAGCTGTAGCTGTCTTTATGTCCCAATGGGAGCCCGTCAAATCCAAAGCATAAATGAGCTTGTTCTGTTTCTTTTTTCTTCACTAGATGCTGGCTATGGAAAGAAGGTTTTTCCAAAGTCTGATGACCGTGTGTTTCTCTTTTATAATGTCCAAATAATGCTTCCACTTCTTTAATAAAGGAATCATCAACATTTCCGGCAATCGAAACAACCACCTGATCTGGCGTATACATTTCATAAACATATTTTTTCAACTTTTCTTGAGTAAAAGAGGCGATTGTTTCTGCTGTTCCTAAAATCGGATATCCTAATGGATGTGTTTCATAAACAGCTTCACCTAAAAGATCATGGACAATATCATCTGGTGTATCCTCATACATTTTAATCTCTTCCAATACAACGTTCTTTTCTTTATTGAGCTCAGTTGGGTCAAACTCAGAATTGAAAAACATATCCCCTAATATAGATAAAGCATGCGAAGCGTGATTGTCCAACACTTTCGCATAATAACAAGTGTACTCCTTAGAGGTAAATGCGTTTACCTGCCCCCCAATGCTGTCAAACGCTTCAGCAATTTCTCGGGCACTGCGTTCTTTCGTCCCCTTAAAGAGCATATGCTCTAAAAAGTGAGAAATTCCGTTGTTGTCTTTATCTTCATAGCGTGAACCTGCACCTATCCAAACACCGATTGCAACGGAACGAACCGTAGGGATATTTTCTAGCACAATCCGTAGGCCGTTCTGGCATATGTGACGAGTAATCAAAACAAGCATCCTCCTAGTCTTAGCTGCAAACCCAAAAAGTTAATCGATCAGCAGTCTTAAAAAAGTTTTCATTCCATTGTACTACGTTTTCAAGGTAATTTCATGTTTTTGGATTAATAACCTCAAATAAACAAACAAAAAGCTGGCCATTGTTTTCTTTGGCCAGCTTTTCGGAGACTTTTTTTGCATTTTATTTCTGGGATTGCTCTTCTTTTTCACGTTTTTCACGAATAACTGCTTTACGTGATAAGTTTACACGGCCTTGGTTGTCAATTTCCGTCACTTTCACTTCAATTACATCACCCAATGCTAAAACATCTTCTACTTTATTGGTACGCTCTTCTTGAAGCTCTGAAATATGCACAAGACCGTCTTTACCATTGAAAATTTCTACAAATGCACCAAATTTCTCGATACGTTTTACTTTTCCAAGATAAATTTGTCCTACAACCGCTTCACGTACAATATCTTCAATAATACTTTTCGCTTTGTTATTCATTTCAGAATCAGTTGACGAAATAAAAACCGTTCCGTCTTGCTCGATGTCAATCTTGACGCCTGTTTCTTCAATGATCTTATTAATATGTTTACCGCTTGGTCCAATGACGTCACGGATTTTATCTGGATTAATATGAAGCTGAATAATTTTTGGAGCATAATCAGACAGATCTTTTTTAGGCTCTGCGATTGTTGCAAGCATTGAATCAAGGATATGAATACGTCCGTGCTTCGCTTGAAGTAATGCCTCCTCCAAAATTTCACGTGTCAAACCTTCTATTTTAATATCCATTTGCAGTGCCGTTACACCTTTAGCAGTACCAGCTACTTTAAAGTCCATATCACCAAGGTAATCTTCCATCCCTTGAATATCTGTTAGGATTGTGTAATCTTCACCAGACTTCACAAGACCCATTGCAATACCTGCTACAGGTGCTTTTAACGGAACACCCGCATCCATCATGGCAAGCGTACTTGCACAAATACTCGCTTGAGATGTAGAACCGTTAGATTCTAACACTTCAGAAACAAGACGGATTGTGTATGGGAAGTCTTTTTCATCTGGCATTACTTTTTCTAGTGCACGTTCGCCAAGAGCACCGTGTCCAATTTCACGACGACCCGGTCCACGGATCGGACCAGTCTCCCCTACACTAAATAACGGGAAGTTATAGTGATGCATAAAACGCTTCGACTCCTCTACACCAAGGCCATCCAAAATTTGAACGTCTCCAAGTGCACCAAGCGTGGCAATGCTAAGCGCCTGCGTTTGCCCGCGCGTAAACAGACCTGAGCCGTGCGTTCGAGGCAAAATACCAATCTCTGAAGACAATGGGCGAATCTCATCAGGCTTACGTCCATCCGGACGAATCTTATCCTGCGTAATTTGACGGCGAACTTCTTCTTTCACCATCTTGTCCAGAATCTTTTTAACCTGTTTAATCGTATCTTCTGTTGCTTCTTCTTGAACGAAAACAGCCTGTACTTCGTTTTTAACTTCTGTAATCGCTACGTCACGTGCTTTCTTTTCCTGCGTTTGGATTGCTTGTTTAAGCTTTGAGCCAGCAAGATCCGTGATACGAGCCAGAAGATCCGCATCTAATTCAAACAATGTGATCTCCCTTTTCTCTTTACCGCAGGCAGCAACAATTTCCTCTTGGAAAGCGATTAAGCGTTTAATTTCCTCATGTCCAAACATAATGGCTTCAAGCATTGTTTCTTCCGGAACTTCATAGGCACCTGCTTCTACCATATTAATGGCATGCTTTGTACCCGCAACAGTTAAGTCCATTTCACTTTTTTCCATTTGCTCAATCGTTGGATTAATTATAAATTCACCATCAATCATCCCAACAATAACACCCGCAATTGGTCCGCCAAATGGAATATCAGACACACTTAATGCCAGAGATGAACCGAACATTGCTGCCATTTCCGATGAACAGTTCTGCTCAACACTCATGACCATGCTCATAATTTGAACATCATTACGGAAACCATCTGGGAAAAGCGGACGAATTGGACGGTCAATCAATCGGCTTGCCAAAATCGCACGCTCACTTGGTCGACCTTCGCGTTTAATAAAACCGCCTGGGATTTTACCAACTGCGTATAATCTTTCTTCATAGTTGACCGTTAATGGGAAAAAGTCCAATGGTTTTGGTTCTTTTGAGCCAACAGCAGTACTTAATACAACTGTATCCCCATATCTAATTAGTGCGGCTCCACTTGCCTGTTTTGCTAACTGACCGACTTCCACAGTTAATGTACGTCCAGCCCACTCTATGGAAAATATTTGTTTTTCCTGATCCATTTTGAAACCCCTCTCTTGTCTTCGCTTTGGAGGTGAAAGAGCACTTAATAAAAGCACTCAAAAAACCTATTTATCATCAGGCACATAATGTGCATTATCCACTATGTAGTGTAATCAAAAAATAAATTTTTAAGAGTAAATTCTTTCATTTCAAGTAAATTAATATGTTTTTTTGCTAATAAAAAAGCGGGACAAGTCCCGCTTTTCGACATTCATTCTTATCGGCGTAAGCCAAGTTTGTTGATTAGCTCACGGTAACGAGATACTTCGTTATTACGCAAATAAGTCAACAGATTACGACGGCGACCTACCATTTTAAGTAGTCCGCGACGAGAGTGGTGATCTTTTTTGTGTGTACGCAGGTGCTCGTTTAAGTTGTTGATCTCTTCAGTAAGGATCGCAATTTGTACGTCTGCAGAACCTGTGTCAGATTCATGTGTACGGTATTCTTGGATAAGTTCATTCTTGCGTTCTTGAGTAATAGCCATGTAAATAGCCTCCTATAATATAGTATTTTATCCCCAATTACCGAGCAATCGTTGGAGTGTTCGAATTGCCAAGCAATGGTTCATGTTCATGCGTATTTATAATATCATATCATACACTTCACTGCAACTAGCACTCATATCTGTTAAAGAAATCAAGAGCCGTTTGTTTATCCTTCTCAATTTGAGCCACTAGCTCCTGAATCCCGTTAAAGCGCTGTTCGCTTCTAATCCGCCTATGCCATTCTACCTTTACCTTTTCGCCATAGATGGATTCTGAGAAGTCAAATAGATGTACTTCAACAGATAGTTCTTTTTCTTCAGGTGATTTAAAGGTTGGTTTGTAACCAATATTGCATACGCCATTAAACCACTGCTTATTGACAAATAATCGAACCGAATAGACGCCAGTTGCCGGTATTAACCCTCCGTCAACACATTTAACATTTGCTGTTGGAAAACCGATTTTACGACCTCTTTTATCTCCGTGGACAACTGTTCCTTCCACCTGATAACAATTCCCAAGAAGATTTGCTGCTGATTCAACATCACCAGCTTGAAGCGTCTGGCGAATTCTAGTTGAGCTTATTTTTTCGCTATGATCCTCAAGCTTTTGCTGAGTCGTATAAGTAAACTGCTGTCGCGAATGAAACGGCATCGTTTCCATTGTTCCGCTCCCAAATTTACCATATGTATAATCAAACCCTGCTGTCACATGCTGTGCGTTGAGACCGATTAAATACTGATCAACAAATTCCTGAGGCTCTAAATCAGCTAATTTTGATGTGAATCGAACTACAAAAACATAGTCCAGTCCAAGCTCTTCGAATAATTCTAGCTTTCTCTCAAGTGTAGTCAAGTACGCAACCTCTGTTTTCTTTGAGCTTAATACAACGGAAGGATGCGGATCGAATGTCATGACTGCACTTTTTATTTGATGCTTACGGGCATAATCAATCGCCGTTTGAATAACAGCCTGATGGCCTAAATGCACACCGTCAAAAAAACCAAGCGCTATGGACAGCGGGGGAAAGTCCTGCTTTGTATATGTATGTGGATGATACAGCGTAACAACCTTCATAGAGTATTCCTTTCTCACTCGATCCAAAGAACCTTCGTCGGCTTTATCAACCCCTCTTTGGATGGGTGGCAATGATAAATAGCAAGTGCATGTCCGTTCTCCATAAAAACGACTTGCTCATCTAAAGCTGCAGGCCATTCTTTTGGGAGTGGCAGCACCGCTCCATTTTTCACTTTCTCTGCTACTTTATCACTAATGTCCAATTTCTTCAATTGAGAAACTCCCGCTTCAAGAGGGAACAGGTACTGTTTTACCTCTTCAATTTGATCCGCAATTTTTTCGAGCTGGCTGAGTGTGATGCAATGCTCTTGTGTCATTGCTGCAGAAGAGGTTCTCGTCAGCTTTGACATATGCGCAGGATAGCCCATCGCCTCACCAATCATAACAGCTAACGTTCGAATATAAGTTCCTTTCCCACACGACACATCAAATGAAAAGGTAATCGAATCTTCATTCTGTTTAAAAGAATCTCGAATGATCTTAATTGAATAAATGGTGACGATTCTTGAAGGACGCTCGACTGAAATCCCTTGTCTTGCATATTCGTATAACCGCTTGCCATTCACTTTTACTGCAGAGAACATTGGGGGTGTTTGTTGAATTCTTCCAACAAAACTGTTCAATACAGTGGTAATTTCCTCCACAACCCACTCTTTATCAACAGGTTTTTTATCTACTAGCTCACCAGATGCGTCTTCTGTTGTGGTTGACCAGCCAATGGTAACCTCACCCCTGTAAGATTTTCCTGCATCCGTGATATACTCAGCTACTTTCGTTGCGCGTCCAAGACATATTGGCAGCACACCGTCCACATCCGGATCCAGTGTTCCAGTATGTCCAACCTTTTTCATCTTAAGCAGCTTGCGAACTTTAAAAACACAATCATGCGAGGTCATACCTGCTTCTTTCCATAATGGCAGAATTCCATCCATCTCCATACCTCCTGAATAATTAAATAAAAAAAAGACAGCAGGCTTTCTTAGAAGAAAATATAGCATATCCTCTAAGCATCCAGGAGTACCTGGTTTACCTGCTGCCGTTTATGATTGTTCTCGATCATGGAGATCACGAATCAATGACTCAATGCGATTGCCGTTATCAATGGACTCATCAAATTCAAAAATGATTTCCGGTGTCTTACGGAGACGAATTCGCTGACCGATTTCAGACCGAATAAAGCCTTTCGCTTTTGCCAGACCGCGGAGTGTGTTTTCTCGCTGTTCTTCATCACCTAGAACGGTAATGTATACTGTCGCTTGCTGAAGATCACCTGTTACCTCAACATCCGTTACTGTTACAAATCCTATACGAGGATCTTTAATTTTACGTCCGATGATGTCACCAAGCTCTTTCTTCATCTGCTCTCCAACACGATTAGATCGTAATGACATATTTATTTCACCTCTTTAACTAGAAGGTATCCATCCAATTATAAAAATTCAAGCATCAAGTTGGTACGTTCCCATTCAGGAAATGAATCCATCAGACTTAGTGTACGTTGAATTTCTCGTTCTGCTACTTGTTTTGAGGATGCAACAGCGACAATGGCTATTCCTGCACGCTGCCATGTATCCTGATAATCAATTTCCGAAATGGATACATTATACTTTTGCTTCACCCTAGAAAGAACGCGCTGTAGAACAGCGCGTTTCTCTTTCAGGGAATGGGAATGAGGAAGATGAAACTCACATTCCGCATAGGCGATCATTAACGTTTGATCTCTTCCATAATGAAGGCTTCAAAAATGTCGCCTTCTTTTACATCATTGAAGTTCTTAACGGTAATACCGCACTCATATCCTTTTGCAACTTCTTTCACATCGTCTTTAAAGCGCTTCAATGTATCAAGCTCCCCTTCAAAGATGACAATTCCGTCACGAAGTAAACGAATGCCGCTGTCACGGGTGATCTTTCCTTCCGTTACATAGCTACCTGCAATCGTACCTACTTTCGACACTTTGAAGGTTTGACGAACCTCGGCCTGACCAATCACTTTTTCTTCAAATTCAGGGTCAAGTAAGCCTTCCATCGCCGCTTCAATTTCTTCAATAACTTTGTAAATAATCCGGTGCAGACGAACATCAACCTGTTCCGCATCAGCTGTACGTTTTGCATTGGCATCTGGACGAACATTGAATCCGATTACGATTGCATTCGAAGCTGCTGCCAGTGTAATATCTGATTCTGTAATTGCCCCTACAGCCGTATGAATAATTTTAACATTAACACCTTCAACATCGATCTTCAGTAAAGAAGCAGCAACCGCTTCAACTGAACCTTGAACGTCGCCTTTAACAATGACGTTAAGGTCTTTCATTTCACCTTGCTTCATTTGCTCAAATAAGTTATCAAGGCTAACACGTGTTTTTTCTCCACGCTGTGCTTGAAGAGCCTGTTGAGCTCGTGTTTCACCTATAGAGCGAGCAGTTTTCTCGTCTTCAAATACAACGAAGCGATCACCTGCTAATGGAACATCGTTCAGACCGGTAATTTCTACTGGCGTAGAAGGACCGGCTTCTTTTACACGACGTCCTAAATCGTTGACCATAGCACGAACGCGGCCAAATGTTTTACCAACCACAATCGGGTCTCCTATACGCAGAGTACCGTCTTGGACTAGTAATGTAGCCACTGAACCACGTCCTTTATCAAGCTCAGCTTCAATAACGGTGCCCAGTGCACGTCGTTTTGGATTTGCTTTGTATTCTTCGACCTCACCAACGAGAAGAACCATCTCTAATAGGTTGTCGATCCCTTCACCATTTAATGCAGAGATAGGAACAAAAATTGTCTCCCCGCCCCAAGCTTCAGAAACTAAACCGTGTTCTGTAAGCTCTTGCATAACGCGATCAGGGTTGGCAGAGGGTTTGTCCATTTTGTTTACTGCTACAATAATTGGTACCTCTGCCGCTTTTGCGTGATTAATTGCTTCTACCGTTTGCGGCATTACACCGTCGTCTGCTGCAACAACAAGGATTGTAATATCCGTTACCTTAGCACCGCGAGCACGCATGGTTGTAAACGCTGCATGTCCTGGGGTATCAAGAAAGGTAATTCTTTTATTATTTACAGGCACTTGGTAAGCACCAATATGCTGGGTGATTCCACCTGCTTCACCTTCTGTAATTTTTGTATTACGAATAGAGTCAAGCAAGGTCGTTTTACCATGGTCAACGTGACCCATAATGGTTACAACAGAAGGACGTTCGATTAACGCATCTTCATCATGCTCTTCTTCGAAATACGTTTCAAGATCTGTGCTGTCGATAAGAATTTCTTCCTCTACCTCAACACCATAATCCGTACATAACAATTCAATTGAATCTTTATCAAGCTCTTGGTTGATTGTCGCCATAACACCAAGTAAAAAGAGCTTTTTAATAAGCTCAGAAGGCTCTCGGTGGAGCTTTTTAGCCAGCTCAGCAACGGTTAACGATTCAACAAAAGTGATTTTTTCAGGTAGCTCTCTTGGTTTCATAGGAGTAGGCTGAAATGGTACTTTGTTTGTATTTTTTTGGTTGCGGTTGTTCTTTTGATTGCGATTTCCGCCCTGATTGTTTCGCTGGTTTTGATTACGGTTCCGGTTTTGACCTTGACCGCCGGCTTTCTGATTCCCTTGCCCTGCAGAACGGTTTTCCTGTCCTTGTCCCTTTGGACGATTAGACGTGTTTTCTTGTTTTGCTGCTGGCTGATTAGATGAGTTTTCTTTTGAGTAAGAAGCATCCAATTTCGTGATCGCCTCTCCTTCTAGTGTCGCCATATGGTTAGACACAATAATATTCATATTTTTTAATTTATCGATAATTTCTTTACTGGTGACATTTTGTTTTTTTGCATATTCATATACACGTAATTTACTCATTCGTTCACCCCCGTTAAGATTCATCGAGCAGTGTGATCAGCGATTTCGCAAAGCCTGCATCCATTACAGCAATTGTAACTCTTGCATCCTTTCCAATCGCGTGACCAAGCGTATATCGATCAGGTACCTTGTGAACGGGTACATGATAATGACTGCATTTGTCGAGAATTTTTTTGCTTGTATTCGCTGAGGCATCATTCGAAAGAATTACGAGCTTTGCCTTTTGTGAGCGAACTTCTCTGACGACTAATTCTTCCCCTGAAATCACTTTTCCTGCTCGAGTTGCAAGACCTAATAATGACGTCCATTTGCTTTTCATCATTTCTCGGCCCCTGCTTCTTCCTCTACCAAAGCAAGTAATTCGTCATAAATAGATTCATCGATTTTTGCTTGTAGATGACCAGACAGTATATTCTTTTTTTTCGCTTTTAAAATTGCTTCTTTATCTTTTGATAAATAGGCACCACGACCGGATTTTTTGCCGGTCACATCTATGGAAACGTCTCCTTCTTTTGAACGGACGATTCTCACCATTTCTTTCTTTGTTTTCATTTCATTGGTAGCAATACATTTTCGTAAAGGTATTTTTTTATTTCCTGACATGGATTTTCACCCCTCTTATTCGATGTCATCATCTGAATATTTAAAGGAATTGTCCATTTCTTCCTCTGAAAAAAGCGGCTGATCATCACGTGGGAAAATGCCTAGTTCACGTGCATCTGTTTCACTCTTAATATCAATCTTCCAGCCGGTAAGCTTGGCAGCAAGTCGAGCATTTTGCCCGCGCTTTCCAATGGCAAGAGAAAGCTGGTAATCAGGCACAATCACTGTCGTTGCTTTTTCTTCTTCTCGAACTTGAACATCGACCACTTTAGACGGACTTAATGCATTTGCAACAAATAACTTTGGATCCTCAGACCATTCAACAATGTCAATTTTTTCACCTTTTAGTTCGTTTACAATGGCTTGTACCCTTGAACCCTTCGCACCGACACAAGAGCCGACTGCATCAACTTCTTCATTATCTGAGTAAACAGAGATTTTTGAACGGTCCCCAGCTTCGCGTGATACCGATTTAATCTCAACTGTTCCATCAAAAATTTCAGGAACCTCTACTTCAAATAAGCGTTTCAAAAGACCAGGATGTGTTCTAGACACAAAAATTTGAGGCCCTTTCGTTGTGCGTTCAACCTTTGTAATATAAACTTTGATACGGTCATGTGGCTTGTAGCTCTCATTTGGCATTTGTTCATTCAATGGAAGCAAGGCCTCTATTTTGCCAAGTGCAACATAAATAAAGCGATGATCCTGACGCTGGACAATTCCAGTCATAATATCGTCTTCACGATCAACGAACTCAGTGTAGATAATGCCTCTTTCTGCTTCACGAACACGCTGAGTAACGACTTGCTTAGCTGTTTGTGCAGCAATTCGCCCAAAATTACGAGGTGTCACCTCAAGCTCAACAATGTCCCCAATATCAAACCCAGGGTCAATTTCATGTGCATCCTCGAGGGAGATTTCGAGTCGGGAATCAAACACTTCATCCACAACTTCTTTCCTTGCAAACACCCTCATGGAACCATTGTCCAAATTGAGATCCACACGAACATTTTGCGCCTGATTAAAATTACGTTTATAGGCAGAAACCAATGCTGCTTCAATTGCATCAACTAAAACATCCCGGTTTATGCCTTTCTCTTTCTCTAAGAATGTAAGAGCATCCAACAACTCTGTACTCATTAGATTGTCATCTCCCTTCCGTTCCCTTATGTAAGGGGAGTTCCCGTGATCCTTACCTAGGAAAAGGAAACAGCTAGTCTTGCTTTCGCGACTTTTTCCTTAGGAATCGTTACATTTTTCTTTCTAGTTTTAATCTTTACTGCTACTCCCAGTGTTATGCCATCATAAGACTCGAGAATACCTTCAAATTCCTTCATTCCGTCAATTGGTTCATATGTTTTAATATAAACATTTTTACCTATTGCTTTTAGAAAGTCTCTTTCCTTTTTCAATGGGCGTTCAGCACCTGGTGATGATACCTCGAGGAAGTAGTTCTGCTGGATCGGATCCAGTTCATCAAGCTTTTCACTTAAGCGTTCACTGACTATCCCGCATTCTTCAATGTCTACCCCAGCTTCTTTATCAATAAATACTCTTAAGAACCAATTTGATCCTTCTTTTGCGAATTCTACTTCTACAAGTTCAAGGTCCAAGTCATCAAGAATGGGTGTCACCAATGTTTCAACGAGTTCATTAATTTTACTCATCGTTTCCTCCATTATTCTTTGAAAAATGTCTGAAACAACACAAAAGAGCGGGCGGGACCCACTCTTTTGACGTCAGAGTTATCAGTAGTATTTCCAAAAGTAATATTACCATATATTAAACATTGATGCAAATGGATCAGAACAAAGATAACTGGTTCTGATCAGGCATTCCATCAAGGCATCCCTGCGAATCGAGATACTCGATTATCGTCTTTGATACCTTGCCTCTCTTCTGCAAATCCTCTTTAGATAAAAATTCCCCTTGCTCTCTCGCTGCAACAATATTAAGTGCCGCATTCGTTCCAAGCCCAGGTATCGCATTAAATGGAGGAATAAGACTATTTCCTTCAATGATAAAGTTTTTGGCATCTGATTTATACAAATCTACCTGTGTAAAAGAATAGCCTCTCTCGCACATTTCAAGACAAAGCTCAAGCACCGTCAGCAAACTCTTTTCTTTTGGAGCTGCATCAAGCCCCTTTGCATTAATCTCTTCAATTTTTGATTTTATCGCTTGAGAGCCTGCTTTCATTGCTTCAAGATCGAAATCCTCTGCCCGTACAGTAAAGTATGCTGCATAGTAAAGCTGTGGATGGTGAACTTTAAAATACGCAATACGTACTGCCATCAATACATATGCTGCGGCGTGGGCTTTCGGAAACATATATTTGATTTTTTTACAGGAATCGATATACCAGTCAGGCACTTCATTTTTCTTCATTTCTTCCTCAAATTCAGGAGACAAGCCCTTCCCCTTACGAACAGACTCCATAATTTTAAAAGCAAGTGAAGGTTCAAGACCCTGATAGATTAAATAAACCATGATGTCATCACGACAGCCAATTACGTCAGATAGCTCGCAAATGCCATTATGAATGAGCTCCTGTGCGTTTCCAAGCCATACATCTGTTCCGTGGGATAGCCCTGAGATCTGTACAAGCTCGGAAAAGGTGGTTGGTTTTGTGTCTTCAAGCATTTGTCTTACAAAACGGGTACCAAACTCCGGTATTCCCAATGTACCTGTTTTACACAAAATCTGATCTTCCGTAACCCCTAGTGATTCGGTTCCACTAAAGATTTTCATGACTTCCGGGTCATCTGTAGGAATCGTTTTTGGATCAATTCCTGAAAGATCCTGCAGCATACGAATAACGGTTGGATCATCGTGGCCAAGAATATCCAGCTTTAACAAATTGTCATGGATAGAATGGAAGTCAAAGTGAGTCGTTTTCCATCCTGACTTATTATCATCGGCCGGGAACTGAATTGGTGAAAAGTCATAAATATCCATATAATCTGGAACAACGATAATTCCTCCCGGATGCTGTCCGGTTGTCCGCTTAACTCCTGTACATCCTTGAACGAGCCGTTCAACCTCCGCTCCTCGGAATTGAAGATTTCGATCATTTGCATACCCTTTGACATATCCAAAGGCTGTTTTATCCGCTACCGTGCCTATAGTTCCAGCCCGGTATACATAATCTTCACCAAACAGTTCCTTCGTGTAGTTATGGGCAACCGGCTGATATTCACCGCTAAAGTTCAAATCAATATCAGGTACTTTATCTCCTTTAAAACCTAGGAAGGTTTCAAATGGAATGTCCTGGCCATCCTTCGTGTATGGAATATGACAGTCTGGACAATCTTTATCCGGTAAATCGAAACCTGAACTAACAGAGCCATCATTAAAGAATTCAGATTTCTTGCATGATGAACAAACATAATGGGGAGGCAGCGGGTTTACTTCTGTAATTTCTGTCATCGTGGCGACAAATGATGACCCGACAGATCCACGGGAACCAACCAGATATCCGTCAATCAGCGATTTTTTCACAAGCTTGTGTGAAATCAAATAAATAACAGCGAAGCCATGTCCAATAATGCTTTTCAATTCTTTTTCAAGACGGGCTTCTACAATTTCAGGCAGATCTTCACCATATATGCTTCGTGCCATGTTATAGCTCATTTCACGCATTTCTTCATCTGCACCTTCGATTTTTGGTGTATACAAGTCGTCCTTAATCGGTTTTATATCCTTAATACGTTCACTAATCGCGTTCGTATTTGTTACGACAATTTCTTTTGCCTTCTCTTGTCCTAAGAATGAAAATTCATCAAGCATTTCATTTGTTGTTCTGAAATGGACATCCGGTAGCTCGTGACGATTAAGCGGATTGGCTCCTCCTTGAGAAGAAATCAATATCGTTCGATAAATCTTATCGTTTTCATTTAAATAATGTACATTTCCCGTTGCTACTACTGGAATATCGAGCTTTTCTCCAAGGTCAACTATTTTTTTCATGATCTCTTCAAGGTTTTGTTCGTCACGAACAAGTTCCTGCTCAATTAAATGTTTATACGCTGGCTTAGGCTGAAGCTCTATATAGTCATAGAAGGATGCCGTTTCTTCTACCTCTTCAGGTGATTTTTGCATCATTCCTCCAAAAACTTCCCCTTTTTCACAAGCAGAACCGATCAACAGGCCTTCACGATACTTTTGAAGGATCGATCGAGGAATTCTTGGAACACGGAAGAAGTAATTTAAATGGGAGATAGATACAAGCTTAAAAAGGTTTTTTAATCCAACTTCCGTTTCAGCCAGAATAGTTACGTGACTAGGCCGAGCACGTTTAAATGCTTCCCCGACTCCCATATAATTATTTAACTCATTATGACGATGAATTTCTTTTTCTTGAGCGCTTTTCAGCATCTTCGCTAAGATATATCCTGTCGCTTCCGCATCGTATATAGCACGGTGATGCTGCGTAAGTTCTACTTCAAATTTCTTGGCAAGCGTGTTCAATCGATGGTTTTTCATCTCCGGATGCAAAAACCTTGCAAGCTCTAATGTATCGATAACCGGATTTGTTGCTTTACCAAGACCAATTCTGCGGTAGCCGACATTCAAAAATCCCATATCGAATGAAGCATTGTGCGCAACTAAAATATCGGCTTTCGCCCATTCATGAAAATCTTTCAGCACTTGCTCGATTTCAGGAGCATTTTTTACCATGTCATCTGTGATACCCGTTAAATTGATGGTGGTCGCGGATAAAGGATGATGCGGATTGGCAAATCGTTCGAATTTGTCTATGATTTCACCACCGTGGATTTTCACGGCCGCAAGTTCAATAATTTTATCATAAACGGCAGATAGACCTGTTGTTTCTACGTCAAAAACAATGTAATTTGCGTCTTCTAAAAGCACATCAGCATCGTTATAAGCAATCGGAACTCCATCATCAACCAAATTGGCTTCTAATCCATACAGAATTTTCACACCGTTTTTCTTACCGGCACTATAAGCTTCTGGGAAAGACTGGGCTACAGCATGGTCTGTAATGGCGATCGCTTTGTGTCCCCATTTTGCCGCTTGACCGACAAGGCTTGAAACGGAAGATACTGCATCCATTTGACTCATCGGTGTATGCAAGTGAAGTTCTACACGTTTTTCATCTTCAGGCGCAGTGTCTTGTCTCAAATTTGGCTGTATTTCCATTACATCCTGGGCAATCATCACCAAGTCACGAACAAATGTATCGTTCTGAATGGAGCCTTTTGCTCGAACCCACATTCCTTTTTTCACTTGATTCATAATCACTGCGTCTTCTTTATCACGCGAGAACATTTTCACAAGAATTGAATCTGTGTAATCCGTCACCTTAAAGGTTAATAATGACCGCCCGCTTCTAAGCTCTTTAACTTCTGCATCGAAAATTAGTCCCTGGATCGCAATTTTGCGTTCTTCATCATGAATGGTACGTATTTCCACGGGTTCTTCCGGTTTAATAGAATAACCAATTGAAACAGGACCGGTCGGAGCATCGCTTTGCGCATTTGCCTCTTCTTTTCTCTGCATCTCAATCAACGCTTGTTTCGCCCATGCTTCTTCTTCTTTCTTTTTGGACTGAACAAACGCTTCATATTCTTCTGTTGAATTCGTCTCGCTTACCTCTGTTTGAAGAGTAAGCGGAGGAAAACCATAAAGAGAAAATGCCGAGCATAGTGTGTCTGCATATTTTCGTTTAATTTGCATACCTTCCGTTTCGTTAGAGACAGAAACAGTAATTCGATTGCCATTAATTATAGGTTTTTGCTTCGTTAACAGGGAGAGCAAAGGAGGTGAAATCCCTTGAAGCTCCTGCAGGCAAGTTTCCCAATAGTCTAAAATGCGTTCTTGGTCAAATTCTCCGCCAACCGTGCGGAATGAGTAGTTTACATTTGCAACGTGCTGAAATGATTGCCTAAGACGCTTTGTAAATTCTATGATCAGGTTACTTGGTACTATTTGTTTTATTAAGAAATGAAAATGCCATGTTTTCGATGCTTTATGAATGGATAGACGATCGATCTCAGCTTCTTCGAAATGGCGTGCATATAGATCTTCTGTAAGCTCCAGCTGAGTCAAGAGGAGCCGAAACTTTTCTCTTTTAGTTAATTCGATTGACTGGGTCATCTTCTACCCTCCTTATATTAATCCGATCATGTGGTATTTCGAGGTTAAATCTCCTTGCACCTCTCGACAAATATATACAATGATGAGAGCTTCATGATTCTTGACTAGCTGGACGGGATTGATGCTCGACTGTAATGTAGCAAAAAGCACACGTCTATCAAGTCTGATCGGATTGATCTCGCTTTCCAATTAACAAAGGCTGGCACCTTTGTGCGCCAGCCTTTGCCTCACATTATAGTATGGGTTAAATATTCGAGAGCTGACGGAAAATATCCTGTAATTTATCTGTCAATTCTTCCTTTTGGACCTCGTATGTTTCACCTGTCTTACGGATTTTCACTTCTACAATTCCTTCAGACGCTTTTTTACCGACTGTAATCCGTACTGGTAAACCAATTAAATCAGAGTCAGCGAATTTCACTCCTACTCGCTCTGTCCGGTCATCCAGTAGTACATTGTAGCGGTAATCAGTCAATAGCTTGTATAGTTCTTCTGAGACTTGAACTTGCGTCTCATCCTTCATATTGACTGCAATAATATGAAGGTTGTATGGAGCAATATTAACGGGCCACACAAGACCATTGTCATCATTAAATTGTTCAGCTATTGCAGCCACCGTTCTTGATACACCGATACCATAACAGCCCATAATCATCGGCTTGGCACGTCCATTTTCATCAAGGATTGTTGCATTCATTGCTTCACTATATACCGTACCTAGCTTAAACACGTGTCCGACTTCAATCCCTTTTGCAAATTGAATCGTGCCATTTCCATCTGGAGAAGGATCACCCTCAATAACAAAGCGAAGATCATCAAACTTTTTAACAGAAAAATCGCGATCTAGCTGAACATGTTTATAATGAGTTCCTTCTTCATTTGCCCCGCAAACAATATCGCCCAAAAACTTAACCGCATTGTCAGCAATCACTTCAATACTCTCTGGAACTTGAACTGGTCCAATGGACCCCACGTTTACGCCGAGCCATTTAACGGTTTCTTCAGGGGTAGCTAGCTCCACTACCTTTGCGTTCATTACGTTTTTAACTTTTATATCGTTTACTTCATGATCTCCACGAACTAGTACAAGGACTGGCTTTTCGTCAACAATAAACAGCATCGATTTAACAGTTTCTTGCTGATCCACCTGAAGAAAATCAGCCACATCAGCAATCGATTTTTTATCAGGAGTCTCTATCCGGGCCATTTTTTGGCCACTATGTTTTCTTTGTTCATACTCAACCGTAACGGCAGCCATTTCAAGGTTAGCTGCGTAGTCGGATGAATCGGAGTACGCAATTGTATCCTCGCCTATTTCAGAAAGCACCATGAATTCATGATTGTCTTTCCCTCCAATGGCTCCTGAATCAGCCAAAACAGCCCGAAAATTCAAGCCACAGCGTCTGAAAATATTTGAATAAGCGGTAACCATAAGATCATAGGCTTCATCCAAACTCTTTTGATCACTATGGAAGGAATATGCATCCTTCATAAGAAATTCTCTGCCACGAAGCAATCCAAACCTTGGTCGTTTTTCGTCTCTGAATTTTGATTGTATTTGGTAAACAGTGAGTGGTAACCTTTTATATGATTTTATCTCATCTCGAATTAAGCTTGTAACCATTTCCTCATGGGTTGCACCGAGAGCAAATTCACGATTATGACGATCTGTCATTCTCATTAATTCTGGTCCGTACGAAGCCCATCTACCAGACTCTTGCCAAAGCTCTGCTTGCTGAAGAGCCGGCATTAACATCTCGACTCCACCTGCAGCATCCATTTCTTCACGAACGATTGCTTCAACTTTTTGGAGAACTTTTCGTCCTAACGGCAGGAAAGAGTATATACCACTTGTATTTTGACGAATAAATCCTGCACGCAGCAATAATTGATGACTTTTCACATCCGCATCTGCTGGAACTTCACGCAGTGTTGGAATTAACGTTTGACTTTGCTTCATTGTTAGCACCTCTGCTCAAAATAAATTACTGTAAAAAGAATCGCTGTATATCATTCCATGTAACCACGATCATTAATACCATTAGAAGTGCAAATCCAATAAAGTGGACCATTCCTTCTTTTTGACGATCGATCGGTTTTCCACGAAGAGCTTCCACTGCGAAAAACAACAGTCTTCCTCCGTCCAAAGCAGGAAGAGGGAGAAGGTTCATGATACCTAAATTGATGCTTAAAATAGCACCCCATCGCATTAAGTTGTAGATCCCTGATTCTGCAACAATCTCTGTAGATTTATATATACCGACCGGTCCTGATAATGCGTCAATGGTAAACTGACCTGTTACTAGCTGACCTAGCAGCCTGAAAATTTCAACCGTCCAGAAATATGTTTGCTCAGCACCGAATTGAACAGCTTGTATTGGTGACTTTTCAATCGGACTGTATACTCCAATCATGCCTACTTCTGCATCCTCAAATTGTTGAGCTTTCGGTGTCACTGGAATTGACAATGATTGTCCATCACGATCTATGTTCATGATAACTTCTTCATTCGGACTTTGCTGAATAATCGCAGTTATGTCTGACCATTCTTCGATTGATTCACCATTTATTTGCAATACACGGTCACCCTCTAGGAGACCAGCTTCTTTTGCAGCGCCATCTTCAATTAAAGTACCCAGCTCAGGTTCATTTGTAGGTGTACCATTAAGTAATGCGATAAACATAAAAACAAAAAACGCTAGAACAAAATTCATCATAGGACCTGCAAAAATAGTCATTGTCCGCTGTCCAAGACGTTTTGATGCAAATTGACGATCCCAAGGAGCAATTTGGGACTCTACTTCATCTTCAACAAATACTGCATTTCGTGCAATTCGGAAGATTTGTAGCTCTTCTTCTCCCTCTTCGTACCCTTTAATAAACAGTTCTTTTTCAATATCAGCCTCAGCAACTTCAATTACATGGAGGTTGGGGTAACGATCTTTATTATTGACGACCATTTTTTGAACGGTGTTATCTTCATTTAAAATAAGGCCCACTCGAAAACCAGGCTTTAAATCCACCATTTCATGGTCTTCTCCAGCCATGCGAACGTAACCGCCGATTGGAAGTAACCTGATTGTATATTGTGTCTCATTACGTTTAAACGCCAATATCTTAGGACCCATTCCAATCGCAAATTCACGGCACAAAATCCCTGCACGTTTTGCAAAAACAAAATGACCAAGCTCATGGAAAAAAACAAGCGCTCCGAAAATGACGATAAATGCTATGACCGTATTCATTGTCACAACCACCTTTATTATTTAGGCTATGTTAAAGATCATTGTTGATTTTTGCACGATTTTGATTGGAGCGAAAGGCGTGAGACTCCTGCGGGAGAAGCGAGTCAATGGGAGAACCCCGCAGGCGCATAGCGCCGAAGAGCGACAGAGCGTCCGCGGAAAACGAACGCCTGAAGCGGAAATCAACAGGCGAGTTTAACAGAGCCAGTATTTATAAACCATAAGACGAATGGAGCGGCTTTGCAATATTCAAATCCCCATTCATTTTATTATCCTCACTTATTGTAACACGTTCAAAAAGAGCGGGGTAATTTTTCATCACGGTTTAAAGGAGAGAACTCGATGTCTCGTTTCCTTATCAACCTCAAGAATGGTTGAAAGATCAGGATTTTGAATTAGCTGATGCTCATGCATGGCTCGTTCAATCATATCCTCGATTTCTAAAAAGCTGATTTTCCCTTGAAGGAATGCAGCAACAGCTGATTCATTCGCTGCATTTAATACTGTGGGCATCGTTCCACCAATTCGTCCCGCTTCATAGGCAAAACCCAAACAGCGAAACCGATCAAAATCCATTGATTGAAAATGCAGCTTACCAATGTCTTCTAAACGTAATCTTGTTGCGTCTTTTAAGGGCAATCGATCCGGGTATGTAAGTGCATATTGAATCGGAACCCTCATATCAGGTGTTCCAAGCTGAGCCATCACACTGCTGTCATGAAATTCGATCATTGAATGAATGATGCTTTCCCTGTGAAGAAGTACATCAATTTGATCATATGGCAAAGCGAACAGCCAATGCGCTTCAATCACTTCTAATCCTTTATTCATCATGCTTGCTGAATCGATCGTTATTTTTGCACCCATTGACCAATTGGGATGTTTTAGAGCATCCTCTACAGTAACTGTTTTTAATTCAGCCCTTGTTCGATCTCTAAAGCTTCCCCCAGATGCCGTAATGACCAACCTTTCAATGTTTTTTTTATATTCACCCTGAAGTGCCTGAAAGATCGCTGAATGCTCACTGTCAACTGGCAGGATATTAACCGCGTGCTTTCTCGCTGCTTCCATTACCAGGTGTCCAGCTGTTACTAACGTTTCTTTATTTGCAATGGCGATCGTTTTTTTCGCTTCTATTGCTTTCATAGTAGGCTCAAGCCCAATGCTTCCAAGGACCGCATTGACGACAACCTCAGCTTGATCATATGTAGCAACCGCAATTAATCCTTCCAGCCCGAACATAATTTTCGTACCAGTGGGCAGTTCAGAAGAAAGTATCAATGCATCTTCTTTATTTTGCACAGATACTAACGCAGGTTTAAACTCCATAATTACCGATCTCGCAACATCCAAATTCTTTCCTACAGAAAATGCTACTAATGAAAAAGCATGAGGGTGCTGACGAATGACATCGAGGGTTTGTATGCCAATCGAACCCGAAGCACCCATTAAACTTATTTTTTTCATTGCCAAACCTCCAAATTAAAATACCTGTAACTATACAATTTGCAAAATGTGTAATAAAGGAAGAACAAACAACAAGCTATCAAATCGATCCAATAGCCCCCCGTGTCCAGGTAATATGTTGCCTGAATCCTTTACGCCATAATGACGCTTTAATGCAGATTCAACCAGATCTCCTAACTGGCCAAATATTGATAAAATGACGGTTGCAATCAGAAGGTACCAAATTGGTAGGCCTAGCGGTACAAAAAGAGCGAATACAACGGCAAATACAATCGCTGATAATATTCCTCCAATGAATCCTTCTACTGTTTTGTTTGGACTAATGTCAGGCCAAAGCTTTCGGCGTCCAAATGACCTTCCCACGAAATAAGCTCCTGAATCTGTTGTCCAAATAACTAACAAAGAATAAATGACAAACTGGATGCCCTCATCTCTTGTTTCAATAAAATAATAAAATCCAATCCCAACATACAGCATTGCAAAAATCGAAAATGCTGCGTCATCAAACGTAAATCGATTTTTTTTCGCTACCGTATAAATTAAAAGGAGAAGTACTGCAAATAATGCAGTTTCAATTTTTGTGTAATTTAATCTGTTTAAAATTTCATAATACTCATCAGGCAGTAAAAACACCCAGAGCGTTATAATGGAAATCGCACCCGGAATTGACAACACTTTTATAGACCGCATTTTCAAAACCTCTTGTAATGCGATCGTAGCAATAACATATGTACCAATAACAAAGAGCATTCCACCGATCCATACAATCGGCAGAAACAGCCCTCCCGCAATAATACCTGTAATAATTCTCTGCTTCATCTACGATTCCTCGCTTTTCAGTCCGCCAAATCGTCTACTGCGACTTTGATAGGCTTCGATCGCTTCAAGCAAATGCTGTTCACTAAAATCAGGCCATAATACATTTGTAAACCATAATTCTGCATACGCAACTTGCCAAAGCATAAAATTACTTAATCTTATTTCACCGCTTGTCCGAATAAGTAAATCCGGATCCGATAAATGACCTGACATTAAATAGGAAGAAAACAATTTCTCATCAATTTGATGAATGTTCAGTTCACTGTTTTGAACTTCCAAAGCAATATTTTTAACTGCAGACAATATTTCTGATCGGCTGCCGTAATTAAAAGCAAAATTCAAAATTAGTCCATCATTATGAGACGTTTCTTTAACCGCATGGCTTATCGCTTTTATTGTATGTGACGGGATTAGGGATTGATCTCCCATCATTTGCACCTGAACATTTTCTTCAACAAGTTCAGGCAAAAATGAGCCTAAAAACTCCTCAGGTAGTTTCATTAAATAATCAACTTCAAGTTTAGGCCGCTTCCAATTTTCTGTCGAAAACGCATATAACGTTAATTCCTTAACTCCCAGACGATTTGCTAATCTTGTAATTTTACGTACCGTTTTCATTCCTTCGTGATGACCCGCTATTCTTGGAAGAGCTCTTTTCTTTGCCCATCTTCCATTCCCGTCCATAATAATCGCAATATGTTTAGGAATTTCACATTGCATGCAATCATTTATTCGATCTTCAAGGGTGCCCAGCTCTTTCGTGGACTTCCATATTTTCATTTTATCGAGCATTGTACATCCCCCATACAGTAATTGGCATGAAATCATGCTCTTCCTATCATAACAAATTTTCTAGCAGAAATGTCTATTCTCATTTAAAACCTACGTATATCATAATGTTAATTGTGACTGTTTTCAAACATAACGATAATTTATAAACAAGAAAGCCCCCTATTGAATAGAGGGCTTTCCAAGGAATCTTATACTTCCAGTATTTCCTTCTCTTTTTCTTTTGCTAGCTCATCAATTTTGGATATATGAAGATCCGTCATTTTTTGTACGTCATCATTATAGCTGCGCAGCTCATCTTCTGTAATTTCACTGCTTTTCTCTAGCTTTTTAAGTTCATCATTTGCATCGCGACGCACATTACGTACTGCAACCTTAGCTTCTTCCGCCTCTTTTTTAACCTGTTTCGCAAGGTCTTTGCGACGCTCTTCTGTAAGGGCAGGAATGGTGATACGAATGAGCGATCCATCATTTGATGGGTTCAGTCCAAGATCCGATTTTTGAATAGCCTTTTCGATATCCCCAAGAATCGTTTTATCGTAAGGAGTAATTTGAATCAGTCGAGCTTCCGGAACAGTGATTGAAGCTACTTGATTAATCGGTGTTGGTGCTCCGTAGTAATCAACCGTAAGTTTATCAAATAGTGATGCACTTGCACGACCTGCACGAATAGAAGCTAGCTCTCGCGAAAAAGCTTGAACCGCTTTATCCATTTTATCTTTTGTTTGATCAATTGTTTGTTTCGTCATCACGCTTTCCCCCTGACAATTGTGCCGATTGGTTCTCCCAATGCAGCTCGTTTGATATTTCCATTCTCCATAATTGAGAATACTATGAGTGGAATGTCGTTGTCCATACAAAGAGATGATGCAGTAGAGTCCATGACAGCTAATCCTTCACGAAGCACATCCAAGAATGTTAATTCATCATACTTTACTGCAGTGCTATCAATCTTAGGATCAGCAGAATAAACGCCATCAACATTGTTTTTCGCCATAAGAATCACTTCTGCTTCAATTTCAGCAGCTCGTAACGCAGCTGTTGTATCTGTTGAAAAATATGGATTTCCAGTTCCAGCAGCAAAGATGACAACTCTTTTTTTCTCCAGGTGACGGATCGCTTTTCTGCGAATGTAAGGCTCAGCTACCTGACGCATTTCAATAGATGATTGAACACGCGTTTGAACACCTAAATTTTCAAGGCTGTCCTGTAACGCCAAAGAGTTCATCACTGTAGCCAGCATACCCATATAATCGGCAGATGCACGGTCCATACCCATTTCACTACCGATCTTGCCTCTCCAAATATTCCCGCCGCCTACAACAACAGCTACTTCAACTCCAAGCTCAGCCAGCTCTTTTACTTGTTCAGCAACTGACTTAATAATCGGAGGATGAATACCAAATCCGGTATCCCCCGCTAAAGCTTCTCCACTTAATTTTAATACCACACGTTTATATTTTGATTCGCTCATGAGATCCTCCTTATGTATGTTTTATTCCAAAAAATAGGGAACACTAAGTGTCCCCCATTAGTAAGAGTACCATCAATGAAAAGATGAACTTCACTTTTATTATTTTTTAACCTGGCTCATTACTTCAGCAGCAAAGTCATCTTGACGTTTTTCAATACCTTCTCCAACTTCGTAACGAACAAAGTCAGTCAAAGTAGCATTTTTAGTTTCGAGGAATTTACGAACTTTTTGGTCCGGGTCTTTTACAAAAGGCTGATCAAGGATACAAATCTCTTCAAAATATTTGCTGAGACGTCCTTCTACCATTTTCGCAACGATGTTTTCAGGCTTTCCTTCTTCAAGAGCCTGTTTCGTTAACACTTCACGCTCACGATCCACTTCTTCTTGAGACACTTGGTCGCGAGAAACATATTTAGGGTTAAGTGCAGCTGCGTGCATAGCTACATCTTTCGCAGCAGCAGCATCTGTTGTTCCTTCAAGAACAGCTAGTACACCAATGCGTCCACCCATATGAAGGTACTCACCAAATGCATCATTGTCACCCTTAGTGCGAATAGCAAAACGACGAAGTGTTAATTTTTCACCAATTTTAGAAATCGCATTGTTGATTTGCTCAGCAACAGTGTTTCCATTTTCCATTTTTTGCTCAAGCGCCTCTTCAACCGTTTCAGGTTTGTTCGCTAACAAATGAGCACCTAATTCTTTCACAAGAATTTGGAAGCCTTCGTTTTTAGCAACGAAGTCTGTTTCAGCATTAACTTCAAGAATTACTGCTGTGTTTCCTTCACTTACGATGTAAGTAGAGCCTTCTGCTGCGATACGATCAGCTTTTTTAGCTGCTTTAGCAATTCCTTTTTCACGTAGGAAATCGATCGCTTTGTCCATATCCCCTTCTGTTTCTTGAAGAGCTTTTTTGCAGTCCATCATTCCTGCACCCGTTTTTTCACGAAGTTCTTTAACCATTTGAGCTGTAATTGTCATGTGGAAACTTCCTCCTTCAATCGCATTATGTTTCTTTAATTTCCTTGAAAAAAGGTGATAAGGGAAAATCCACTTATCACCTTTTACAGTCTTGCATTACTCAGCAGCTACTGCTTCTTCTTCGTCTTCTTCAACCTGTTTAGACTCAAGAATTGCATCTGCCATTTTAGATGTTAAAAGCTTGACAGCGCGAATCGCGTCATCGTTAGCTGGGATTACGTAGTCAATTTCGTCTGGGTCGCAGTTAGTATCTACGATTCCAACGATCGGAATGTTCAATTTAATAGCTTCAGCAACCGCAATACGCTCTTTGCGTGGGTCGATGATGAACAATGCATCAGGAAGCTTTTGCATGTCTCTGATTCCGCCTAGGAATTTAACAAGACGCTCGTGTTCTTTCTTTAATTGTACTACTTCTTTCTTAGGTAGCACTTCAAAGGTGCCATCTTCTTCCATCTTTTCGATTTTCTTAAGACGGTTAATACGAAGTTGGATTGTACCGAAGTTAGTTAATGTTCCACCCAACCAGCGTTGGTTAATGTAGTGCATACCAGCACGGCCCGCTTCTTCTTTAACTGATTCTTGAGCTTGCTTCTTTGTACCTACGAAAAGTAATGTTCCGCCGTTAGCAGAAACTTCTTTCACAAATTTGTACGCTTCTTCTACTTTTTTAACCGTTTTTTGAAGGTCAATGATGTAGATTCCGTTACGCTCTGTGAAAATGTACTTCTTCATTTTCGGGTTCCAGCGACGAGTCTGGTGACCGAAGTGAACACCCGCTTCTAGCAATTGTTTCATTGAAATTACTGACATAGTGTTAATTCCTCCTTGTGGTTTTTCTCCTCCGCCTCGATCCTTTTTAGTACGAAAACTATCTGAAAGATAGCACCTTTCGCTAAATCACGAAGCGTGTGTGATAACACCATTGATTACTATAGCATATATAATTTATGTCATCAAGAAATTAATCAGCTTTTTTTTGAAACTTTAGCATCAGTTCAATTTCTGTCTGGCCTTTATTTAGTGTTTTTGCAATATCTGCAATGGAAAAACCTTCATTATTCATTCTTATTACCGTTTCCTCCATGCTTTCGATTATGTCGATTGGAGAAACAGGCTCTGCATGTTCCTCCTCACTAGATGCCATTTTCCGGTATCGATTTGCAGCCAGTGAGCGTGAAGCACGTTGGATTGAAGGCGAAACTAATTCTGGTTCAGCACTTTTTTCTTGCGTATCCGTATGATCACGATCCGTTTCATCTTGCAGCTGTTCAAATTGTTTTAAAAACGCAGTATTCTCTTCTTTTATTTCATAAATGTAACTAGTGAATGTTTCTTCTATTTCTTTTAAAGATTGTTTATTCCTTTGTTCGATGTGAAGCAAACGGTTTTGCCGTAAAAACAACAAATAGATTGCGAGAAATGCAGTGAGATTGAACAATATAGATATAACAAGTAAGATGTAAGTCATAGTTACTCCTTTTTATCCTGAAAAATCGACACGTTTCCCTTTAAATGGGTGTAGCGCGTTTTTCGGGGGACTCTCACTTTTTTCACTTAATTGCCTCTGGTGGTTCAATTGATCTGCGGAGGATCCGGAAAACTTTCCAAGCGTTGTTTTTTCTCCTTCTGCTGATTCAATAACAGAAGTCCGCTTTTTTTGAATTTCTTTTTCTGCAAGAGCGGCAATTTGACTTTGTGCAACAGCGTTTTGTTCCTGTTGTTGACTAGCCAACTTTCCGGCATCTACTGCTTTTGGTATTGCGACTTGTAATTCAATCAACTTTAAACTCATGAACATTTCCTCCTCAGTTCGGATTTAAGACTGATTGTACTCTTCGATTAGCAGTTTTTTCAGCTTAAACAAGCATTTGGAGTGAATCTGTGAAATCCTTGAAGTCGAAAGGTTTAATACTTCACCAATTTCCGTAAGTGTAAGTTCCTCGCTATAAAATAAACTTAATACGAGCTGTTCCTTTTCATTTAATTCACTGATGACACGGGACAAATCATTAATTAATTCATTTTTAACCAACCGCTCTTCAGGTAATACAGTTTTTTCATCCTTTAATACAAAACGAGTAGATTCTTTATCGTCTTGGTCGGAAGATTGATCATCCATGGATAGAACATTTGCATAAAAATGCTCCTGCATCGTCTGATAAACTTCGTGGACGTCCATTTGAAGTGCTTGCGCCACTTCTTCCGGTTCAACATGTCTTAGACGCTGCTGCTCGAGCTCCTCTACCATTGCCTCTACTTTCTTTGCCTTTTCCCTTGTCGATCTTGGAAGCCAATCCTCTTTCCTAAGACCATCAATAATTGCTCCTCTTATCCGGAACGAGGCATATGTGTCGAATTTCAGATCACGGTCAGGATCAAATTTTTGAAGAGCATCGATTAATCCCATCAGGCCTAAACTCTTCAGATCGTCTCTGGATACACTTTTAGGCAAACCGACCCCTATTCTTTGCACATGATACTGCACCAAAGGCATATATCGTGTTACGAGCATATCACCTGCATAAGCATCCCTTGAGGCAGCCCATTGTTTCCAATATTGTCTTTCAAGGCTAACGGCTGAATGACTCATGGCACTCCTCCTCTTTACGCACATGTCATATATATAAATTATTATATCAAATTCCTGCGTCAATGTGGCTACTAGAATGACAATATTAAAGGAAAAAACATGAAAAAAGAACGAACCGAATTTCGTTCTTTTTTCGTTCTTTCAAATGACTTTTTCGCCTTGGTTTACCGTTCTAACATGGAGTTTAGAAGTCTCGGGGTCAAACTCGATTGTACGTCCGCTGTTACCTCCAACATCTTCTGCAATAAGTGGAATTTTGAATTGATTCAACTGAAATTTAACGGCTTCAACATTTCTCGGTCCAATTCTCATCGTATCCCGCATCATATTGAATTGGAACATCTGTGCACCGCCCGCCATTTTTGCTTTAAGCCTTCGGACACTTACACCCTCTTGAGCCAGCTTCTTAATTAACTCATCAACGCCTGTATCAGCAAATTTCGCATGGTTGAACGGCTCTGATTTTGAAATCCCAGAATCCGGCAGCATCACATGTAATAATCCGGCCTTCTTCGTCTCTTGGTCATATAGAACTAGTCCAACACATGAGCCCAAGCCAGATGTGCGGATCGATTCAGGTGCTTTGACCATGTTCATATCAGCAATGCCTACTTTTATCACTTTTTTTAGTTCATTCATATTATTCAACCCCTAAAGACTTAAACAAAACGATAAACGATTCAGGATCAGGGAGAAGGAAAAATTGACCGTTTATTCCTTCCCCATCAAAATCCTCAGAATCAATAAATGCCGTATCAATCACAATAGCATAATCACTAACCTGAGAGACTTCAATAAGACCATAACTAATGATCGCTCCTACCATATCAATGCTCAAGGCAGGTACGGAAGGATACAAATTCAAATTCGTAAAATCAGATAAAGAGGATAAATAGGAGCCAGACAATATATTCCCCATTTCTTGCATGGCCGATAATCCAACTTCTGAAAATGGCGGACACTTAAAAGAAAAATCTTCATCCTTTGTTAATGATCTAATAAATCGTTCCGCTTGTCTTAGAGAAAGGATAAAGAACATACTGCCCGTCATTTCGCCTTCGATCCGCAGGAAAACACTTACTACTACTTCATCAGAACCACCAGCCATATCCATGATGTCATTAAACGACACCACTTTTACATTGGGTACCTGCATATCAACTGCCTTCCCTAAGAGGGTTGAAAGAGCCGTCGCCGCATGTCCTGCTCCAATATTGCCTATCTCTTTAAGAACATCTAAATGATATGGCTTTATGTTGGTCTCAAACCCCATTTAGTTTTCCTCCAACACTTTATCCAAATGAAGCAAAGTAAGAAGTCTTCTTTCTAACTTCGCGATCCCGCTAATAAAATCTGTTTCTATACTTCCCACAACTTCCGGCTGAGGTTCGATACTGTCGGCGGAAAGATCAAGCACATCATTTGCAGAATCAACAATTAATCCTACTTCCCTGCCTTTGTCGCTGACAATAATAATTCTTGTCCGATCATCATACATGCTTTCTTCCAAATTAAACCGTTTTCTTAAATCAACAATGGGTGTCACAACGCCTCGAAGATTTATTACACCTTTAATATAAGATGAAACTCGGGGAACCCTTGTAATATGGATTAACTTTTCAATTGATTGAACGTTGTTAACCGGGATCGCATATTCTTTATCAACCAATTGAAAGACAATTACCTTCATTTCTTGTGTCATCGATTCTACTGTCAAACGTCATACACTCCCATCCTTCAGCTGTTTTCAACTTGTACGTTACTTAATCAAAGCGTTACAATCAACAATTAACGCTACTTGTCCGTCACCAAGAATAGTTGCACCAGATATTGCAAACACGTCCCCTAAATAGTCCCCTAATGATTTTAAAACAACTTCTTGCTGACCGATAAATGAATCAACAACTAAGGCTGCCATTTTATCACCCTTTCGAACAATGACAACGGAGTATACATCATCATTCAACGATACCGATGGGGCTCCAAATACTTCATGAAGAAAAATGATTGGCACGACTTTACCACGGAAATCAATCACCTTTTGATTATGTGCATTTAGAATGTCATCTTTATGAACAAGAGCTGTTTCGATAATGGATGAAAGCGGAATCGCAAATTTTTCTTTTTCCATTTCAACCAACATCACGGAAATAATGGAGAGTGTCAATGGAAGCTGAATAGAAAATCGTGATCCTTGTCCTTCTATTGAATCAATGGTAATAGAACCTCCGAGAGATTCAATGGTCGTTTTAACCACATCAAGTCCAACTCCGCGTCCGGATATATCTGATATTGTCTCAGCGGTCGAAAAGCCTGATGCCATGATTAGTTCAAAGACCTGCTGATTGGACATAGAATCGCCTGTTTCTTTTGTTATGATGCCCTTGGAAACAGCTTTTTCGAGCACACGATCTCGATTAATTCCGGCACCATCATCCTCAATTTCTATAAATACATAATTTCCACTGTGATACGCACGAAGTTCAACCTGTCCTTCTTCTGGTTTTCCTTTTGCCATACGAACTTCTGGTGTTTCAATCCCGTGATCCATTGCGTTTCTTAATAAATGTACAAGAGGATCTCCAATCTCATCAATTACGGTCCTGTCGAGCTCAGTCTCAGCCCCTTCAATATTAAGAACGATTTTCTTTTTAAGATCACGTGTAAGCTGACGTACCATACGAGGGAAACGGTTAAATACGGTTTCTACCGGCACCATTCTCATATTGAGAATAATGTTTTGAAGATCTCCTGAGATGCGAGACATTCGTTCTACTGTTTCATTAAGCTCTCCGTGATTGAGTTCCTTCGATATCTGCTCTAATCTTCCCCGGTCAATGACTAGTTCCTCAAATAAATTCATTAAAATGTCAAGACGCTCAATATTGACTCGAATGGTTTTATTTTGAACGGTTCCTTTATTTGTATCCTTTTCAGACGAAGCTGAAGCATTGATTGCAGGAAGATCCATTTTCACTTCTTCGGTAGAAACAGATGTCTCTAAAGCCGCGTCTAAAGTTGCGGCTGTTTCTTGTTGTTGTTTAGAGGATTCAAGGGATAATGCTGAAAGAGATAAAATTTTCACATTTTCAACTTCAGAAACTTTCATAACCAACTCCTCAACAGATTCAGCTTTTTCTTTTGTTACTACAGTTACGTGAAAGTCTATATCAAACTTCTCTTCCTCCAGTTGCTCTGCGGGAGGTGTAGACTTTATAATTTCACCCATTTTTTCAAGCACTTCAAAAACCATATAAACCCGTGCTGCTTTTAGCACACAATCCTCACGAAGACGAATCGAAACTTCAAAAACTTGATAGTCTTGCTCAAAGGATTGCTTTATGATTGCACTTTCGTATTCATCATAGGATACCGATGAAATTAGCTCTTTTGAATCGTCCGTTTCATCTTTTATTAATTCAGGTAAATCTACTTCACCATTTTCAATCCTCTTTAACTGTTCAACAATCGTTGATACATCTTTTTTTCCCTCACCGCCGTTTGCAATGGATGTAATCATATCTTCAAGGTCATCGACAGCTAAAAAGACGATATCCATAACAGAGGTTGAAACAGCAATTTTTTCATTGCGTATTGCGTCTAACACATTCTCCATTTGATGCGTTAAATTAGCCAAATCTTCGTATCCCATAGTAGCTGACATGCCTTTTAACGTATGAGCTGAACGAAAAATTTCATTCACTACCTTTAAATCTTGCGGGTTCTTTTCTAGCTCCAGTAACTGTTCATTGCAATTTTGTAAATGCTCCTTGCTTTCTTCAATAAAGACTTCTAAGTATTGTGACATCTCCATTTGGCACTCACCCTTCTAAGGAAGATATTTCATGATTGTTTTTGCGATGTCTTGCAAATCCTCAACATCCTGAACGAGCCCTGTAGCTATTGCCGCCTTAGGCATTCCATATACAATACATGTTTGTTGCGACTCAGCAATAATTTGCAGCGGGGGGTTGTGGTTTAATTTCACCAGACCTTTAGACCCATCAGCGCCCATACCTGTCATAATTACAGCAATTTTTTCAATCTCCGTGAGTTTAGCTACAGATTCAAACAATACATCGACTGATGGACGATGCCCTCCACGTGCAGATTCTTTCGTTAATTGGGCAATAAGCTGTTCACCTACACGGTCTACGATGAGGTGAAAGCCCCCAGGTGCAATGTAAACGGTTCCTGCTGTTAACACATCTCCGTGCTCAGCTTCCTTTACAATTACCGCGGAAAGCGAATTAAGACGATTTGCTAAAGACTTGGTAAATCCTGCAGGCATATGCTGAACGACTAAAACAGGTGCAGTTATCGTTTTAGGCAAAGATGTGATGACCTCCTGCAACGCTCTAGGACCACCAGTGGACGTTCCGATTAATACTAATTTTTGATGCCTTATTCGGGGGGGAACAGGTTTATTTATGGTTTGCTGATTATTTTGTCCTAGTGTTTTATTCACACGATGATCATGACTGAAATATTTAATTCGGGCAGTTGGATTTATTATTTTATTTATGTGCACTTTTGCGGCATTTTTTACTTTTACGACAAGCTCTTCTTTGACTTTATGTAAATCAAGTGAAATGGTTCCGGATGGTTTTGTCACAAAATCTATTGCCCCATGTTCCATCGCGGTAAGCGTGTTATCAGCACCTTTTTTGGTCGTGCTTGATAGCATAATAACAGGTAGTGGATCTTGTTCCATAATCGTTTTAAGCGCCTCTATGCCATTCATAACAGGCATCTCAACATCCATTGTTACCACGTGAGGACGAAGCAGTTTTATTTTTGCTATGGCATCCTGCCCATTCCTGGCTGTGCCAACAACAACGATTTGTTTATCTTCAGATAAATAATCCCCAATAAGTTTTCTCATAAAAGCAGAATCATCTACTACTAAAACTTTTATTATTTGTTCACCCGCCATAATTTCACCTCAACGCTTCGAAAATAGTTTTGTCAATTTTTGGATGAAGTGATTTGAGCTTGCATGAACCTCTACCTCGCTTTGATCAATATAATGCGTCGCGAGAAGTTTAAGCGTTTTTGCTGCTTTTGAATCTGGGTAACTAGCAACAAAGGGGCTTTGCTCAGAGACAGCTTTCCGAACGGTAGAATCTTCGGGTATACTCCCAAGTATATGAACCTCTTTATTTAAGAACCTGCGCATAGCAATTTGTAAACGTGAAAGAGCTTGTTTCCCTTCCTCTGGGTTCATAACACGATTGCATAAAATAGAGAATTTCTTTTCCTGATCCCTCAAATAAATAAATTTCATCATAGAATAGGCATCCATAATGGATGTCGGTTCAGAGGTAGTGATCACAATTACCTCATCCACAGCCGTAATTAGCTCAAGGCCGTTTGCAGACGCTCCAGCACCCATGTCGAAAATAAGATAGTCATACTCCTTTTGGAGATCTTCAAAGCCCCTTAACAAACGGTCCACTTGAATATCTTTCCATTCAACCATTCGATTCAATCCCGAACCCCCAGAAATGTAAAATAACCCCCCTGGTCCTTTTTGAACAACATCCATAATAGGCTGTTCACCCTCAAGATAATCAAGTATTGTGTTGTCCGCTGTATGGCCAACTAAAATATGAACGTTCCCCATTCCGATATCCATATCAAGCAAAATAACTTTATATCCTTTTGAAGAGAGCTCAGTAGCAAAATTAATCGAGAAATTTGATTTCCCTACTCCACCTTTTCCACTGACAACCGCAATTGCTTTTCCAAGTTTACCTTGTGATTTCAGCATTTGTCTTCTGAGTGTTTCTGCCTGGTCCATCATGTCTTTACACCTTCAGTCAATAGTTTATATACTGACAAAGGAGAGGCCTCGATAATGTCCTCTGGAACGGCTTGACCAGTTGTCAGATAGGCCGCCCCCTTATCATTATGCTGCATCAAATGAAAAATAGGGCCTACCGTTATGCTTTCATCCCATTTTGTAAAGATAAATCTGTTAATTTCAATAGAATGAAATTGATCGACAATCATCTGCATATCCCGCTTCTTTGAAGTCATAGACAATACAAGAAAGCTCTGCATGTTTTCATTAAAATCGATTACTCTTTTTAATTCCTCTACATATTGCTGATCTCGATAGTTACGACCTGCGGTATCAATAAATACGTGATCGTAATCTTCAAATTTTTCAATTGCTTTTTCAAAATCGGAGCGTTTATATACTACTTCTAATGGAACGTTTAATAGCTGAGCATATATTTTTAGTTGTTCAATTGCAGCAATCCGATACGTGTCTGTCGTAATAAAAGCTACTTTTTTTCTTCCTTCTACAACTAGCTTTGCCGCTATTTTAGCAATAGTAGTGGTTTTACCTACACCAGTGGGACCAATAACATTAATATACTTTTTATCGTGTTCAATCCCACGATGTGTCATGTTTTCTATTTGAATTTTCAACCATTTTTTTGCCCACTCTTGAAGTTGGTCATCACTCGGGTTTTTTTTCCACTCTTGCAGCAAGTAATCTCCGAGCATTAGAATCCACTCTTCTTCAAAATCCTGTTCTCTCCACCAATCAAGAACAGTTTCAATAACAGTAGGAAAATGAGCAGTTGATGCAGGAGAAATTCGTTGCTTTGACATCACAGACATCATTTCTTTCAGCTCATTAATTTCATTTTTAAGCTGAACAGATGCTTCTTGATCCTGTGAAGTATTCATTTCCTCTTTTTGGACTCTTTGTGAAATTGGCATTTCTCTTGGATCAACACCAGCAACCACTTCAATTTGTTTAGATTTAAAAAGGCCCAAAAAACCACCGGTATAAATTACTTTTGAATTTAAAATGACTGCATCATGACCAAGCTCATCTCTTATCTTTTTCATTGCTTCAGACATTGAAGATGCTATAATTTTCTTCATTTTCATTCAATGTTCACCACCCCTACACTTTGCACTTCCACATTCGCTTCTAACTCGTTATATGACAGAATTGGTATTTGCGGAAAATACCGCTCTGTTAATTGCCTAATGTACATTCTGACAGCTGGCGAGCAAAGTATTATTGGCGTTTGCTCTGTCATTGATATTTGTTCAATTTGACTAGCCATAGTCTCCAAAATACGCTGTGAATCATTGGGGTCTAGCGCTAAATAATTGCCATGCTCAGTTTGCTGTATGTGATCTGCAACCAGCTTTTCCACTCTTCCAGATAGCGTTATCACCTTTAACATTCCGCCACTTTGAGCGTATTGTGAGGTAATTTGACGTGCTAAGGCCTGCCTTGTATATTCTGTCAATACTTCTGTATCTGTCGTATGTCTCGCATAATCTGCCAGCGTTTCAAAAATAATCGCAAGATTTCGAATGGAAACATTTTCTTTTAATAGTTTAGCTAGTACTTTTTGTACATCACCTACTGATAAAGGCGAGGGGGTTACCTCTTCTACCAGGATTGGATACGTTTCTTTTATATGGTCAATAAGCTGCTTTGTTTCCTGACGACCTAGTAAATCGTGTGCGTACGATTTAATCAGTTCCGTTATGTGTGTAGATACTACTGATGGAGGGTCTACAACAGTATATCCAAGCAGCTCTGCCTGATCCTTGACAGACTCATCGATCCATTTTGCAGGCAGGCCAAACGATGGTTCGATTGTATCAATTCCATCAATCAAATCGTCATCTCCTGGACTCATGGCCAAGTAATGATCAAGAAGCAGCTCCCCTTTTCCCACTTCATTCCCTTTAATTTTCAAACGGTATTCATTTGGCTGCAGCTGGATGTTATCTCGAATTCGAACAACTGGGATAACGAGTCCAAGTTCAAGTGCAAGCTGCCTTCGAATCATGACAATTCTGTCTAATAAATCTCCACCCTGATTGGTATCAGCCAAAGGAATTAAACCATAGCCAAACTCAAACTCAATTTGATCGACATTCAACAGATTCACGACACTCTCTGGACTTTTCATTTCATCTGTTGCAGCTTCTTCTTCCATTTCAAAACTTTCACTTCCTCCTTGTTTAGCGGCTCTAGAAAGTACAAAACCCGATGCAATTAAAGTCCCGCCAATAGAAAGCGTTAAAAAATCATGAATAGGTGTAAAGAGACCGAGAAGAATGATTGCTCCACCTGCAACATACATAATTGGTGAAGACGCAAATAGTTGGGAGGTAATATCGTGACCAATATTTCCTTCCGATGCTGCACGTGTAACAACAATCCCCATTGCAATTGAAATTAATAATGCAGGTATCTGACTTACAAGACCATCGCCAATTGTCATCAATGTAAAATGACTAGCAGCTTCTCCAATTGGCAAGCCCATTTGAACAACACCTATAATAATGCCGAAAATCAGGTTAATCGTAACGATGATGATACCAGCAATCGCATCACCTTTTACAAACTTGGTGGCACCATCCATAGCTCCATAAAAGTCAGCTTCCTTGCCAACTTTTTCTCTTCGTTCTTTTGCTTCTGTATCTGAAATCATTCCAGCATTCAAATCAGCGTCAATACTCATTTGTTTACCAGGCATCGCATCAAGTGTAAAACGAGCAGCCACCTCTGAAACGCGCTCTGCTCCTTTAGTTATAACAATAAACTGAATAATAACCAGTATAAGGAACATTACTAATCCAACCAGTATATTCCCACCCACGACAAAGTCTCCAAAAACCTCGATCACTCCACCTGCTTCACCACGGCTTAAGATAGCTCGGGTAGTAGATACGTTTAACCCCAACCTGAACAATGTGAGTAACAGCAAGAGTGCAGGAAAGATAGAAAACTCAAGTGGTTCTTTCATATTCATTGCGGTGAGCAATACTACAAGTGCAAGCATGATATTAACGATGATCAGTATACTTAACAACCATGATGGCAACGGAATAACCAACATTGCAACAATCATTATTACGCTGGACAAAACGGTTAAATCTCTTGCCGACATGCTGGTCTCCCCTTGTGTTAAATCTTATTTTTAATTCGATAGACATATGCTAGAATCTCAGCGACCGACTTAAAAAACTCTTCAGGTATCGGGTCCCCTATTTCAGCTTGATCAAATAAAGCACGTGCCAGTGGACGGTTTTCGATCGCAACGATGTCATTTTCCTTAGCAATAAGCTTAATCTTTTGTGCAATAAAATCGACGCCTTTTGCTACAACAATCGGTGCATCAACTTCACCGTCTTTATATTTCAAAACAATGGCGTAATGCGTAGGGTTGGTTATGACAACATCTGCATTCGGAATTTCCTGCATCATTCGCTGCATGGCCATTTCCCGCTGACGTTGTTTAATCTTTGACTTAACCAGCGGATCCCCTTCCATGTTCTTATATTCATCTTTAATATCTTGCTTTGACATTCGAATATTTTTTTCAAAATCATATTTTTGATATAAATAATCCATGATGGATAAAATCAACAATAAAATAGAAGCATATAATCCCATTCTTACTGTTAAGCTGCCTGCAGTATGAAGTGATTCTACCACGGGTTTAAGCGATAAAGATAAAACATGTTCAATGCTCATCCAAAGCACCGAGACTGTCGTGACACCGATAATTGATATTTTTAAGATTGATTTAAGAAACTCTACTATTGCTCTTACAGAAAATATCCTCTTAAATCCTTGAATTGGATTCATTTTTGAAAGCTTTGGTGTTAATGGTTCTGTTGCGACTAAAAAACCTACTTGGATGTAATTACCTACGATTCCCGCAAGCACCGATACAGCCATAATTGGACCCACAATCCACGCTACTTGGATGATCATGTCAATGAATACAATCATCGCTGTGTCTCTTGTTACCGGAATCAAAATATAATCCATTAGTGGAACTGTGACTAGATCAAGCATTCGTTTTTCAAAAAAACCGCCTGCAAAAAATAAGAATAAGAAAACAGCAAATAGAATAAGTGCGGTTGTAACATCCTGACTTTTTGCAACCTGTCCTTTTCCACGTGAATCATTGCGTTTTTTAGGCGTTGCTTTTTCTGTTTTTTCACCAGCAAAAAATTGAAGATCTAAAGGGATATACCTCATTTTATGCCCCTCCAATGAACATCATTAAATCACGCATAACGACAAACATAAGATTAAATAAACGCTGGATGACTTGAAATGTTACACCCATTAATATAACTAGAATGATAAACGCCACAATAATTTTTATCGGAAAACCAATCACAAAAATATTAAACTGTGGTGCTGTTCTTGCTACTATTCCAAGAGCAACGTCTACTAAAAATAAAGTTGCAACTACTGGAGCAGCGATCTGAAAGGCGATAACAAACGCAGCAGCAAAGGCTTTGATGACAAATTCCGCAGCACCAGGTTCACCAAATCCCAAAGAAAGCTGATCCATCGGTGCATACTGGTAGCTATAAAATATTCCATCTAAAATAAGATGATGTCCATCAAAATAAAGCAGCAATAGAAGTGCTATTGTATATAAATACTGACCCATTAACGGGCTTTGTGCTCCTGTTTGGGGGTCAATCACATTTGCCATTGCAAACCCCATTTGAAAATCAATTAAACCTCCTGCAATTTGAATCGCAGACAAAACGATATATGCAATTAAGCCGATAAATAAACCAACGATTGCTTCTTTAATAATAAGTAAGATATATTGGCCGTCTATTTCAAAAGGTTCAACATCTAATGTATAATACATCATCCACGACAACACTAACGCAAAGGCGATACGATGCGTTGGTGGTACCGCCCTATGGGAAAACAAGGGCATTGTAACAAAAAAAGCGCTGACTCGAACAACGATTAAGAGCAGGACCGTTAACCTGGGATATAATTCTTCCATCACGTCACCCTATATACCGAACAAGGTTACTAAAAATATCGGCTGCGTATGTTACTAATTGTGTGAGCATCCATGGTCCAAAAAAAATCAATGCGACCAGAACCGCAATAATTTTTGGAACAAAGGCAAGTGTTTGTTCTTGAATTTGTGTTGTCGCTTGAAAAATACTCACTAGGAGTCCTACCACGAGTGCAATGAGCATCAGGGGAAGACTTACTAACAAGGTTATATATACCCCACGTTCTGCAATGGATATAACCATTTCACCGGTCATAGATATTCACCCGCCTAAAAGCTTTGCAGTAAGGACTGCATTACAAGATACCAACCGTCAACTAGAATAAATAATAGAATCTTAAAGGGCAATGAAATCATAACAGGAGGCAGCATCATCATACCCATGGACATTAAAATGCTCGCAACTACCATATCAATGACGAGAAATGGAATAAAGATCATAAATCCCATTTGAAAAGCCGTTTTAATTTCACTTAAAGCAAAGGCTGGTACCATAACGGTTAATGGGATGTCTTGTATGGTTTCAGGACGCTCTGCCTGGGTGTAACTAAGAAAAAGCTCTAAGTCTTTTTGCCTTGTATGCTTGCTCATAAATTCCTTTAATGGAATTGAAGCCTCATCATAGGCCTCTTCCAAATTGATTTCTTCATTAAATAATGGTGTAAGCGCTCGTTCATTCACTTCATTAAACGTAGGAGCCATTACGAAAAAGGTTAAAAACAATGCCAATCCAATAAGTACTTGGTTAGGTGGCATTTGTTGTGTTGCAAGTGATGTTCGGACAAAAGATAATACAATGATGATTCTTGTAAATGACGTCATCAAAATCAGTATTCCCGGAGCCAATGACAAGACCGTTAACAGTAAAAGCAAACGTACCGAAGTTGCGACATCATCAGGTGGACTATCATTAAAAAACTGAATAAAATCATCCATCTTTATTATTCTCCTTGCTCTTCGCCCTATTAAACAGCTTTTTACGTTTTTCTTTCTGCTCCGTTAGCTGTTGTGACAGGAGTGATTGAAAAGATGACTGTTCCTGCTTATTTGGCTGGTTTAGTCTGCTTTTCCATTTTAAAATAAGGTGTCCTATTGGACTTTTTTGCACAAATTCCTCTTCTTTTTCCTCAAAATATTCCTCAAGCTTTTGACGCTCAACATCATCCGTCACTTCTTTAATTAGCTGTACATCTTCTCCAACACCTAGAACATAATAATTTCCGGCGATTTTTACTATCTGAACAGAACGATTGCCACCTAGTGTTGTCCCACCCATATTTTGAATGAGCTTAGATTGCTGGAAATTTTTCGTTCTATTATTTACAAACTTTAACAGCCCGTATAATAAAGCTATAACGAGTACAAGTGCACCAATCATTTTTATATAATCCATTAAACCTACTGTGTTGCTTCCAGCCTGTTCTTCTTCACTAATCGAAGGAATGACTTCATCCTCACACTTGTCTTGCAACTCAAAGCATTCCTCTACCATTTGCTCCTCTGCATATACAGTGTTTGATCCTCCTGCTGAAAAGAAGCTCAGGAGGATCAAACATATTAGTAAAGAAAAAGAAAATAATTTATAAGTCCGCATTTTTCATCAACCTATCGCTTTTTGAATAGCCTCAATCACACGGTCAGCCTGGAATGGCTTTACAATAAAATCCTTCGCTCCAGCTTGAATGGCATCAATAACCATTGCCTGCTGCCCCATTGCAGAACACATAATCACTTTTGCCCCAGCATCAATTTTTTTGATTTCTTTAAGAGCCGTAATTCCATCCATTTCCGGCATTGTAATGTCCATAGTAACCAAATCAGGTGAATGTTCTTTATACTGTACTATTGCTTGAGCACCATCTGCTGCTTCTGCTACGACATCAAAACCGTTTTTCGTTAAAATATCTTTAATCATCATTCTCATAAATGCTGCATCATCCACAATTAAAATCTTTTTTGCCATTATCTTTATCTCCCAACTCGTTATCGTATTTTTTTTAATCGATCAGATTGACTAACAATATTCGTTAAACGAACGCCAAAATTCTCATCGATTACCACCACTTCGCCTTTTGCAATTAGTCGACTGTTCACTAAAATATCAACTGGTTCACCAGCTAGTTTATCAAGTTCAATAATAGAACCCGATGTCAGCTCCAGTATTTCTTTTACTGATCGCTTTGTTCGACCAAGTTCAACCGTTACTTGCAAAGGAATATCAAGCAATAAATTTAGATTACGTGATTCACCTGATTTTAATCCAGGTGTGTCGAATGATGAAAATTGAACAGGCTGAACATTTACTTGTTGTTTTCCGAGTGCTTGTTCACGGTTTAAAATGATTTCATCTTCATACATTTTCGTTTTTCCGCTTTGCTCAATGTATGGTTCAACATCATCGCTGCTCAGTCTAGCTGAATGAATAGCAGGTGTATTTGAAGTGTTTTCAGCCGTTTCAGTTCGATCGACTACTGCAGTAGTTGCTGCTTCTTGCTCATGCGATTCGCTGTTCCCCATTAGACGTTGGACAAGTGATTGACTAAATTCTAACGGAAGCAGCTGCATGATATTAGAATTAATCAACGTCCCAACTCTCAAGTTAAAGGAGATTTGTACTAATAACTCTGTATCAGGCAGGTTTGCCATTCCTTGTCCTATTTTCAAATCCATTAGATCAATACTAGGTGGAGAAATATCTACTTTGTCATTAAAAATAGTTGACATTGACGTCGCTGCAGAACCCATCATTTGATTCATTGCTTCTTGTACCGCACTAAGCTGAATGTCGTCAAGATCACCAGAAGGGTTTGTTCCATCACCACCGAGCATTAAGTCAGCAATGACAGCTGCATCTGATTGTTTAATGACGAGCAGATTATTTCCTTGAATACCTGTTGTATAATTTACATTTATCGCAACAGAAGGATGAGGAAACGCATTAGATATTTCTTTCGTTTTTACAATCGTTACTTGGGGAGCTGTAATATCGACCTTTTGGTTCAGCAATGTAGAGAGAGCTGTAGCGGAACTTCCAAAGGAAATATTTCCAATCTCGCCCAACGCATCGATTGTCATTTCATCTAAATAATTATGTACATCCAATCGATCTGTCGTTATTTCAAGGGATGGATGTATTTCATCCTCATCAGATGTTCCTTTCAATAAAGCATCAATTTCATCTTGGGAGAGCATGTCATCACTCATCATCTTCCTCTCCTCCTTTCAATTCATCAATAATTTGAACGCCAAGCTTTTTACCTACTTGACCCGGTTGAGCAGTGAATTTCGGTATGTCACCAACTCGTAATGTCACTGGTTTATCTATACGTTGGTTCAGTTCAAGCACATCGCCGATTTCGAGCAATAAAAAATCTTCAATTGACATCGGAACAGTACCAAGTTCAGCAGCAATCGTCAATTCAGCCTTCTTTACGCGTTTTTCCAGTTGCACAAGCTCTTCCGGCTTTGCTTCCTTCTTATTGGCTTGCATCCAATATTTAACTGATAGGTTGGGCATGATTGGCTCCAACACGACGTGAGGAATACAAATATTAATCATTCCGCTCGTTTCACCAATCATGGTATTAAACGAAATCACGACTACAGTTTCATTTGGTGATATCACCTGTAAAAATTGTGGATTGACTTCAAACTCGGTTAATATTGGATCGATATCCGCAATGCTCGCCCACGCTTCACGCAGATTATCAAACGCGCGCTCAAACATATTGGTCATAATTTTTGTTTCTATTTCTGTTAAATTTTCTACTTTATTTACGCTTGTCCCTTTTCCTCCAAGGACACGGTCCATCATGGCATAAGCAATATTAGGATTAATTTCCATTAATATATTGCCATCTAATGGGGGTACCTCATATACGTTTAAAATCGTCATTTTTGGAACAGAACGAATGAACTCTTCGTAAGGTATTTGATCAGCAGAAGCTACTGTGATTTGTACAAAAGTTCGCAGTTGTGCTGAGAAAAAAGTTGTTAATAATCTAGCAAAGTTTTCATGAATTCTTGTTAGGCTTCGTATTTGGTCTTTAGAAAAGCGAAGAGCCCTTTTAAAGTCATATACCTTCACCTTTTTTTCTTGCTCCTCTTTCCTAATTTCATCTGCAGACATTTCTCCAGTAGAAATAGCGGATAAAAGAGCATCTATTTCATTTTGCGAAAGAATATCTCCGGCCAAACGATTTCACCCCCATTCTCAATTTACTCCAACACTATTGAATTACGATGGAAGTTGTATAAATTCGAATAACCTTACCTTCTTGTAAAAGCTCATTAACACGAAGCTTAACTGTATCTTCAAAGGCTTTTTTTCCTTCTTTTCCTTCCAAATCTGCTTTCGTCATTTCAGAAAGCTCTTCAATTAAAATATCCTTTACTTGAAAATCACGCTGTGCCAGCTCTGTTGCTGCTTCCGGACTGTCCGTTTGAATTTTTATTGATAAACGGGCAAAGTTATTACCTGAAATATTTGTTGTAATCTCTGGAATATCTACCGAAGATTCGACAATCTCCTCTATAGTCGGTTCTTTCACTTCATCTTCTTCAGCTGAAAGTTGATTGAGAACGATTAATGTAACAACTCCCACCAGCGTTATGCTGACTAAAATAATAAGCATAAATAATAATAGCTTATTCTTCATCAACGTTCTCCTCCTTAAGATGATTCATGTTCAGCACATGAATCGAGCGATAAAACAATTCAATTTCCTGTTTGACATAATAAATAGAATCTTTAACTATAAATTTTTTTCCATTTGTCAAGGTAATGGTCGTGTCGGGAAATGATTCAACCGTTTCTATATACATTGCATTAAGCATAAATTCTTTTCCATTTAATCTGGTTACTTTGATCATTACAGTCAGAGCTGGATAAAACCCAGCCCTGTCACCCCCTTAAAGAATGTTAACGTTTAAGATTAACTAATTCCTCTAAAATTTGGTCAGATGTTGTAATGATACGTGTATTTGCTTGGAAACCACGCTGGGCTGTAATCATTTCAGTAAATTCCTCAGACAAATCAACGTTTGACATTTCAAGTGTCCCTGCAGAAATTGATCCCCCGCCAGCTGCAGCAGTTCCAATATTTGCAACCCCTGAGTTCACAGATTCTTGGAATAAATTATTTCCAACTTTCACAAGACCAGATGGATTGTTAAATCTCGCAAGACCTAAAGTACCAAGGGGTGTTATTTGTCCATTTGAATAGACGCCGTTAATTTCACCAGCAGCACCAATATTAAAGCTTTCAAGCGAACCGTCAATGTTGCCATCTGCTCCAATCATGGCCGTTACTTCACCTACGTTGTTTGTAAGACCTTGCAAGTTAGGCGTACCAGCACCAAAGTAATCCATTGGGGCTCCTCCTTGAATGATTCGCAAAGAATTAAGCGGCGTAGTCCATTCTGCTACACCTTCAGCGTTAAATGTAATAACACCGGTTGATTGATTTTCAACAGTACCATCTTCATCATCAATGGCAAAGTTTGTAGCGGTCACATTCCAAGCATTTGTACCTCCACCACCAGGAGACATTTCGATTTGAAATACATGCTCTTCTCCAGCGTCGTCAACTATTTTCATTTGTTGTGTATATGTGTACGGATTATCAGCGCTATATGAAACAGACGATGATAAATTTCCGCTAAATGTAATATTTTCGGTTTGCTGTGCAGGCATGACAGCCCCGCTATTAATAACCACATCATTTACAACACCATTTTGAAATTGCTGAACTCGATAGCCTTCACCGGTAACCATTTGTCCCCCTTGATCAAGGTAAAAATTCCCGCCTCTCGTATAAAAATTCTGTCCACCAGGGCCTTGGACGACGAAAAATCCATCTCCATTAATTGACAGATCAAGTGAGCGGCCTGTTGTTTGAAGTGAGGCCTGTGTTTGTACACTATCAATAGTGGCCGTAGTTGAACCGAGTCCAATTTGAAGCGGATTTGTCCCTCCTCTTCCCTCTTGTGCAGCAGAAGCGCCTTGAATCGTTTGTGTCATGGCTTCTTTAAACGTAACACGGCCTTTCTTAAACCCATATGTGTTAACATTGGCAATATTATTACCTATAACATCAAGCTTTGTTTGAAAATTTTTAAGACCTGCAATCCCTGAATACATTGAACGTATCATTGTGTTCTCCCCTTTCAAAATGTGACTGCTTCAATCAGTCAGCAGCCAATAGGCTCCATTATCAGGTCCACCTATTCTTGCACGAAAATCATTCCATCAATGTTTGTAAAAATTTGATCCTTTGCATCTGCTATGTCTATCGCCGTGATAACGGTATGGTTTTTGACACTGACGATTAATGCAGCATCTTTAAGTAATACCAGTGAATCCTGTACTCCTTTGGATTTCGCTTCCCGGACTTTATCTCCAACCTTCTGCCACTGTGCTTCTGAAATATCAATATTTCTTTGAATCAATCTGTCATTCGCATGCTTACTAATTTTCAGGTCACCCTGATGAAGTGCATCTTTAAATTTATCAGCAAAACTTGAGGTTGAAGCTGGATTATCCGTCTTTCCTTTAACCGTAATCGGCGGTGATAGAATGGGTGTAAATCTTATTTTCTCCATCCAAACCAGATCCTTTATAGTCCAATTTTTATAAGCTCTTCCAGGTTGATTCTTTTTTCATTTTCTGTATGAAGCCAAACGACCCCATCTTTGCGAGAGACAGAGGTTACAAGACTTTCAAGTTCTTGATCCTTATCATCTTTCCAACTTACCTTTTTACCAATTAATTGACTTGCTTCCTGGAATGAATCCCCTTTTTTTTCCGTGTGAACCTCTGATACATTTCCTGGTGTCAATACGGTTCCATCAGTGAGTACAAATTCAACTGACTGTCCTTTAAAACGAATGGTTTCCACGATGCCTTCACCACTAACCGCTTTAGGATCTCCGCCTTCTTCAGGCTCTTCAAACTTATCCCACTTTATTTCTTTTCCGACAAAATTATTATATTGAATCAATTGAGTCTGTTCCTGCATAGATGCAAATCGTTCAAATGATTCACTCATATTTGTCATTTGTTCTAACGTGGAAAAACTGGCCATTTGTGCCACAAACTCTTTATCTTCCATTGGATTTGTAGGATCCTGGTTTGACAGCTGAGCGACAAGTAGTTTTAAAAATGCATCTTTGTCCATTGTGTTATTTTTTGGCTGTAATGCTTTTTTCTGTAATGAAGACAGAAAAAGATCTTCTTTCATTGATTTTACTTCCATCGCTTATACCTCAATATTCATAAAAATTTGGTGAAAGCTTTGTTCCTCTGACTGTTCTTCCTGATTTTGTTGATCTGGATGTTTCTTTTGCTGTTCTGATTGTTGTGAAGGCTGATCCATTGGCCGATCGGATTTTGAGGCTTCCGGCTGTATATGAAGCACTTCAATTTTTTCAACCTGAATATTCTGTCCAGTTAATGATTGTCGAAGCTGATGGAGCTGTGAATCCATTAACTCTTTTGCAGCACCAGTCGTAGTCATCACTCGGGCAGTTAACATTCCTGATTTATGCACTAATTCAATCCGAAGTGTGCCCAAATGTTCTGGTTGTAATTTAATCATCAGCTTTTCTGTCCCATTAAATTTTCCGAATTTCGCATTCTTCATAACGGACTGAAATTGCTCCATTAGCGTGGTCGTTTGTTCATTCTGTTTTAGTGGAGCAGCAGCCGTAGACCACTTGGACTGACTAGACTGCCATTGCAGTGTTGCAAGGTTAATCATCGTCGGCTGTTCGAACGCTTTTTCACTTGGTAAAAGCACTTGTTTGTTTTCTCTTGTATTTGACCAATTGCTGAACCCATTCATTTCATTCAAGCCTTTTATCTCAAGCAGTGAATTATTCGCTTTAATGCTAGTGGGCATTACTGTCCGCTCTTTTTGCATGGAGCCTAATTTTTCTTCAATTCTTGACAAGACTTTCGTTATATTAGAAACGAAGACACTTTGTGCGGCAGGGCCGTCACTCGCTTTTGCAAGAAGTGCTATTCCTTTTAATACAGTAACAGCTTGCTGCATGATGCCAGTCAACAGTTGTTTGTTCTCTAGAGAATTAACTTTATCCCCTAATGATGCAACCCATAACAGAGCTTCCGGTTGTGAAAGCTTTACGTCTGGTATTTCTGCACTGAACTCTTTTCCTGCTAGCTGTTGAATGGTCTCCACTGATAGATTTAGGTTTTTCAGCAGTTCAGGGAGCGTCATAGACATACTCGGGAACTCAACTGATGGTAATTTCTGTGTTGAAGCCGATTCTACTTCCTCAGTTGTAAGCGAAGCGGTATTCTTTGATAAAATTGTTTCAGGCATGATCTCTTGATTAGATTCCTGGCTTAAAACCATCCCTACTTGGCCATTGTTCAGTAATTCCTTCAGTTCTTGAATGGAATCAGTGTTCATTAGATCCATAAACAGTTGAATTTGAGCTTGCTCCTCTTCTTTGTTTTCTTCAGAGGATTCGTTATTTGAAGGTTTAAGCATATTACTCAGAGTGAATCCAAAGCCTTCAAAACGATCTGTGAATTGAGTTGATTTAGTTGCTGTGCTTCCTAATTTCTGGTTTGAAGCTTCAGCTGCTGGAAGATGAACAGATGGTAAATGAGCGATCATTTGTATATTTCACCTCCTTTCAATGAAGGTTCATTATGGAGTACTAGCTGCTAATAGCTGCGTATAACGAGCAGCTTCTTCAGCAGGCATCTTTTCAAAGAAATCTGCAAGTATATCAGGTGGAAGCTGTGATAGAATGCGTGTTGCCTCTTCGTCATCCATATTCATAATGACAGGAGCAGCAGACTTCCCTGACATTTCTTTGAAAATAGAAACGATTTCATTAAATTCTTTGCCATCAAGCTCCTGAGCTTGTCTCAGCGCGTCCATTTCTTCCTGTAATCGTTCTTGCTCAAGGACCAATTGTTGATTTTCTTCCTGTTGCCGTGAAATTTCGCTATTCAGACTAGAGATTTCTGCTTCTTTTTCTTTAATTTGATCTTGAAGTTTCACAACTTTTTGGTCAGAGCTTTCTGCAGTTGAAGTTTGTTCAGCTGTCTTATCTTCTGATAAAAAAGGAATTGAGATTCCGATTTCTTCTGCTTTTTTCACAACATTTATATCTGACAAAGTCAACACGACAAAAGCTACAAATACAAGAAAGAGAATCGGAATAAAGAAGATAAAAAGGAACACTTGAAAACGACCTGGTGACTTCACTTCTTCCTCTATTTCTTTTGTCACTTGTTTGTTCATTTTTATCACCTATTTCCGTGATTTCATGTATTGCATCATTGATAATTCATCCATTCTCCGATGATCCAGATCATTTACTTGAATTAAATGTTTCTTATAATCTTTTTCTTTTATTTTTTCGTATTTTTTCACTTCAATATTGCGGTCCATTAATTTTTGCTCATGCCATTGCATATTTGTTCTAGCTTCTATCACAAGTTTTTGCTGATGAGCAATACTTTTTTCAATATTTGTTAAAAAATGTTGTCCGTGACGCAGTGATTGAACAGGGATACCTGTTTTGATTTGATCCGCTTGATTTTGTTCCATCATTTCTTTCTGCTTTAGCAGGTGGTACAGCTTTTGAGCAATCGCTTCAAAAGATTCTATTGATTCACGATAACGATCTTCCTCTTCCTTTTGTTCACGCTCTTTTACCGTTAATACCCGGTCAAATCGAAACTGATAAACCATCAAGACCACTCACCTTTTTCAGATAATTGAATCAGCTGCTGGGCACTAGTTGACATTGGTATTTTTTCATCAAATGCCTGTTTTAATAAGGATTTAATCATCGGGCTATATCGAATAGCTTCATCAATTTCTTGAGAAGAACCTTTTTTATATGCACCGATATTGATTAAATCTTCGGCTTGATCAAATGTACTCATCAGCTGTCTTAGCTTTTCTGCGGCGGCTAAATGGTTTTTATCCACCAGGTGATTCATCAGTCGGCTAACACTCTTTAAAACATTGATCGCAGGGTATTGTCCTCTGTTTGCAATTGCACGGTCCAATACAATATGGCCATCAAGAATACCCCTTACTGCATCTGCAATCGGTTCATTCATATCATCACCATCGACAAGTACCGTATAAAAAGCGGTAATACTTCCATGTTCATTCGTTCCTGCGCGCTCTAACAGTTTTGGCAAGATTCCAAATACAGATGGCGTGTATCCTTTCGTCGCAGGCGGTTCCCCAATGGCCAATCCAATTTCCCTTTGTGCCATCGCAACCCTTGTAACAGAATCCATCATCAGCATGACATTAAGCCCTTTATCACGAAAATATTCCGCAATGGCAGTAGCTGTGAATGCACCCTTTATACGCATTAATGCTGGCTGATCTGATGTTGCCGCAACAATAATACTTCTTTTAGCGCCTTCTGAACCCAAGTCGCGTTCAATAAATTCCCTGACCTCTCTTCCCCGCTCACCAACAAGTGCAATTACATTTAGATCAGCATGCGTATTTCTCGCAATCATACCTAATAGCGTACTTTTTCCTACGCCGCTACCGGCGAAAATTCCTATTCTTTGCCCTTTTCCTACAGTAAGCATCCCATCAATTGCACGTACTCCAACTTCCATTATTTCATTAATTGGAGGACGTGTTAAAGGATTGGGAGGATCATTCTCAGTCGTTACAGCTCGCATTCCTATTGGTAATGGACTATCATCGATTGGTAAACCGAGAGGATTGACAGTTTTACCTATCAATGCTTCCCCAACTTTTATTTCTAAAGGACGCCCCGTTGCTTCAACAATACTTCCTGGAGATATATCTTGCAGATGAGTAAACGGCATAAGAACAACAATGTCATCCCGAAATCCCACTACTTCAGCTTTAATCTTGATCTCACACCTTTTTGATGCGGAATGGACATGAATATAACAAACCTCACCTATTGAGCTTTCAGGTCCCTGTGATTCAATCATGAGTCCGATTACTCTTTTAACTTTCCCGTAATGGCGCATTGTTGGTATCGTATCGATAAAGGGTAGCAATTCAGCAGATTTCATTACTCATCACCTAGCAAATCAGATAATTTACGCTTCATTTGGGTTAGCTGCGCATCGACGCTTACATCAATTCTTCCTTGATTACTCTCAATAAAGCATTGATATGGTGCTAATTCTTCTTCTGGATATATATACAGCTGTACATCAACAGGAAAGATTGCACGTAATTCTTCACGCTCTTGTTGAACTAGGGTAAACTGCTGCAAAGCAACATATACCTTTACTTCTTTCATTTCTCGAGCTTCTTTTATGCCTTTTTTGACCACTTCCAGAAAGCGCTCTGGTTTATCTTCCAACACTTGAGCCAAAATTTTTTCAGTTGATTTCATGGCAATCTGCAGTATTACTTGTTCACTGTTGTTGATATGATCTTCAAATGCTTCTTTTGAAGCAGCAATCATTTGCTTTGCTTCTTCAATTGCGCTAGAGAGATCAGAATATCCTTTTTCACGTCCTTCTTCATGTCCTAATTGAAAGGCTTTTTCATAAGCATCCTGTTGAAGAAGTGTCCTCTCCTCTTCCCAGCCCAGTTGCTGCTGTTGAATTTGGCTCGATAGTTCAGCAGCACGATCTTCAGCTTGTTTGATGATCAGTTGTGACCGCTTCTGTGCATCTGCAATCAGCTGAGTGGATTCTTTTTTTGCTTGATCAACTGTCCATTGCAATGAATCATTAAGATGCGGTTCACTAAAATCAAGTGGCAGGAATGGAATCGATTTCGCTTCTTTTAAACTAATTCCAACAGATTGAGATTTAATAATTCTAGACAATTACATCATCTCCTCCACCGCGCGCAACAATGATTTCACCAGCTTCTTCCAGCCTCCTAATAATGGCTACAATTCTAGACTGTGCTTCTTCAACATCACGAAGCCTTACTGGACCCATATATTCCATCTCTTCTTTAAAATTCTCAGCCATACGCTGAGACATGTTTTTAAAAATAATCTCTTTCACTTCATCCGTTGACACCTTCATAGACAACAGCAAATCTTCATTTTCACAGTCACGAATAACTCGTTGAATCGAACGATTATCTAGGGTTACGATGTCTTCAAATACAAACATTCGTTTCTTTATTTCTTCTGCCAATTCAGGGTCTTGTATCTCAAGTGCATCCAGAATCGTTTTTTCAGTTGCTCGATCTACACCGTTTAATACTTCCACGACCGCTTCAATTCCGCCTGTTTCCGTATGATCCTGCTGAACAGTAGATGACAGCTTGCGTTCTAATACTGATTCGATTTCACTAATCACCTCAGGGCTAGTACTGTCCATTACGGCAATACGCTTTGCAATGTCAGCCTGCACATCCTGTGGAAGAGCTGAAAGAATTTGTCCTGCTTGCTGAGGATTTAAGTATGACAAAATTAGTGCGATTGTCTGTGGATGTTCATTTTGTATAAAATTAAAGATTTGCATTGGATCTGCTCGCTTTGCAAAATCAAAAGGCCGAACTTGTAAAGAAGAGGTTAAACGATTAATTACCGCGTTCGCTTGATCTGAGCCCAATGCTTTTTCCAGGACAGATTTTGCATAGCCAATTCCACCTTGAGAAATATAATCCTGTGCTAAAGCTATACTGTGGAATTCCTCCAGCACCTCTTCTTTCGAATCTGAATCAACTTTTTTCACTCCAGAGATTTCTAATGTTAATTGTTCAATTTCTTCCTCGTTTAAATGCTTGTAAACAGACGATGCAACGTCCGGTCCGAGGGAAATGAGCAAAATGGCTGCTTTTTGCTTCCCTGATAATTCCTTTGCTTTCCTAACCACTATTACTCACTCCTAATCCTCTGCAATCCAAGACCGTAGCAGCTTGGCAAAATCTTCAGGTTTTTCTGCTGCCATTCGTTCAAGCTGTTTGCGCCGTAAAGTGCTTTCTGTTTCTTTCTCGTCATTTACATCAGGAACCTCAAGTGCGGCTTCCTGCTCAATAATAATCTCTTCTTCGATTTTTTCTCTTTGTCTTCTAGAGCGAAGAATAAAGAAGATTAATAAACCAATAATTGTAACGAGTACACCACCAATTAAATACGCCCACCAAGGTATGGCTGGAGGAACTGGATTTTCATCAAACGCAATTCGGCCATTAAACGGCTGAACTGACACCACCACTTTGTCTGCAAGCTGTTCAGGGGTTAATTGATTTGAAATATCGTTATCGATTGAGGTACTGATGATGGTTTGAAGCATTGTTTCAATATCGTCTACTCTTTCTTGCGGCAGGGTAGCAGCATTCTCTGGATCAGGAGGCTCCACCATGACCTGGAATCCTATATCCCGTATACGGTAAGGACTTTCAACAATGTTCCGTCTTATACGGTTCACTTCATTATTGATCGTTTCTTCCACACGCTCGTAGTCTCCGTTACCTTGAGCGCCTTCAACAAATCCAACTAAATTATCGGCCGGATCCCCACCTTCAGGTACACCGCCAGCAGCTCCTTCTGTTCCTTCAAATGTTTCAGAAATCCGTTGTGCACTTACAGCAATGCCTTCCATATTTTCTTCATCAACAGGCTCTACCAGATTCTCTTCACGATTTTCTTGATCAAAATCAATATCTGTCGTGATAGATACAACAACCTTGTCCTGTCCCATTAAGGTACCAAGCATCATCTGAACTTGGCGCTGCAGATCGCGTTCGATCGTTTGCTTAAGCGCCATTTGTTCTGAAAGATCTACACCAGCAAAAGATGAATTTGATTTTTTCATATCAAAGTACTCAAATAATTGATTCATGATGACGATATTATCTGTAGGCAGATTTGGTACACTTTTTGATACTAAATGGTATAAAGAAGTGATTTGAGCTTCATCAAATTGGTATCCAGGTCTCGTATTTAATACAATCGATGCAGAGGCCTGTTCAACCGAATCGTTTAAAAACACTCCTTGTTGTGGAAGTGTTATCATCACCTTCGCATCCTGTACTCCTTCGATTCCCTTCATCAAGTCCGCAAGTTCTGTTTGCATGGCATCTAGCTTTAAAACGTTAAATTCATTATCCGTCATACCAAATCCGGCATTTTGGCTAAAAAATGAATAGTCAATATTACCTGATTGAGGAATCCCTTCCGCAGCAAGCTCTACTTTTAGTGTATCGACCTGTTCAGCTGGCACTAGTATAGCCGTTCCTCCCTCTCCAATCTCTGAAGGAATGGCTCTGCCATCTAAATTCTCTTTTATTGCTCCCGTTTCTGAAGGAGTTAAATTACTATATAAAGGAACCATTTCGCTCCGATTCGTGAAGATCGACACGAACACAATCACTAAAACAAAAAGAAGCACAGCGCTCCCTATTAGAATTAGCGTCTTGCGTGATCTCTCAGCAAAAAAAGCCCTTGTTTTCGTTCTTATTTGTTGAAATCTCTCATTCATCACAATCCTCCGGTCTTTCTAAAAGTGCGCAGTTTCATTATTTAGGATGTAATCTATACTGGCATTCTCATAATTTCCTGATAGGCTTCAACTGCTTTGTTTCTCATCTCCATTGTTAAGGTCATTGAAACAGATGCTTTTTGTGATGCAATCATGACATCGTGAAGTTCAACATTTTCACCATTTATTAGTTTGTCAGTCATACGGTCAGATTCTATCTGACTACTGTTTACATTGCTGATCGCTTCCTTCAACATCGATGAAAAATTCTGTTGAGCTTCGAACGGAGAAGTTCTTTTGATTTTTTGATCAGTTGACGGACTTAAAATATCCATCCCAACCGAATGTATTTGATAGTTAGACAATAAACTCATCCTTTGAATTATTATTTTCCAATTTGCAATGCTTTCATCATCATAGATTTATTTGCGTTAAAGACTGTAACATTTGCTTCGTACGATCTAGTAGCCGACATTAAATCGACCATTTCTCTTAAAGGGTCAACATTTGGCAGCTCGACATAGCCATCATCACTCGCATCTGGGTGCAGGGGATCATATACTAACTTTGGAGGTGTATTTGCATCTTCTTCAATAGCAGACACCGTAACACCATTTCCTGTCCCGCCTCGATCAGCTCGGTTCATTGCTGTATGTAAAAAAGATGAAAATTCGGCATCTTTAGGCTGCAAAACAACTGATTTTCTTCTATAAGGCTGCCATTCTCCATTTTCAAAAGTAGCACGCGTGGTATCTACATTTGCCATATTCGAAGAAATAACATCCATTCTAAGCCGTTGGGCTGTAAGAGCTGAAGCAGTTGTATTCATGCTAGTAAACATAAAGATTAACGACCTCCTCTAATCACTGTAGTTAAACTCCCAAATTTTCCACTTACGCGTTCTATCATCGCATCATAGTAAATCTGATTAGTTGCCAAATTGGCCATTTCTCTGTCCATATCTACGCCATTGCCATTTTCACGAACGCTGTACATTCTATTATAGACTTTTGGGTTCGTCTCACCTGAAGTCAGGTTGAAATGTTTTGGATGACGACTCTCCCCTCCCGATGATGACAATTGCATTTCAGTTTGTAACATCTTATTAAAACTCACATCTTTCGACTTATATCCTGCTGTATCAACATTTGCAATATTGTTTGCAATGACTTTTTGCTTAACAGATGAATACGCTAATCCTCGCTCTAGGCGAGCTATAGTCCCTGAGAACAAATTCATTTTTACACCGCTCCCCTTATTCCTACATAATTCATCACTTATCTACACAATATAAATAAACACTTATACATTATTTTAAAGGGTTGATCATTTACTGTCTATGGCATCAACTAAGATTGTTATAGTAATAAAGTTCTATTTTTGAAAAATAATTCTTTAAGACTAGTTTATTCTATTTTTCGACAAATATCATCCACAATCCTATTATAGAACAGTTTCTGGTTACTTTCTTTAAAAAAAATATGTTAATTTTGTTATATAAACGTAATATTTTATCCAAAAAAAGTATCATAACTATTTTTAAAATTCAATAAGAAAAGCAAAAAAAAAAGCCAATCCTCATTAAAGATGTCACCAAATGGTCAAATTATCCAGATGCATCTAATTCATCCGGATAATTTGTACCATATGATGCTGCTTTAATTTGGATCAGCTCATTGCCGAACTATATAATCTTTAACTGTTTTTTATTTGCTCCAGCTCGTTAAGGAATTTATCATTCAATACTTTAATGTACGTACCCTTCATCCCTAAAGAACGAGACTCGATTACTCCTGCGCTTTCCAGTTTACGAAGTGCATTTACAATCACAGATCGTGTGATTCCTACGCGATCTGCAATTTTCGATGCCACTAATAGTCCTTCGTTGCCATCAAGTTCCTCGAAAATATGTTCAATTGCTTCAAGCTCGCTATATGAAAGAGAGCTGATTGCCATTTGAACCACTGCTTTACTTCGCGCTTCTCCTTCAATTTCCTCTGCTTTTTCGCGCAAGATTTCCATTCCAACAACTGTTGCACCATATTCAGCAAGAATCAAATCATCATCCTCGAATGCTTGTTCTACTCTTGCAAGGATAAGAGTACCCAGTCTCTCTCCCCCGCCGATAATTGGTACAATTGTTGTAAGACCTGTACTGAAAAGCTCACGGTTTTCAACAGGAAAAGCAGTATATTCACTTTGCACATCTAGGTTTGAAGATGTTTCTGATATATTGAAAAGATTTTTTGTATATTCTTCAGGAAATTGACGATCCACAAGCATTTGCTTCATACGTTCATTTTCAATTTGCTGGTTAATGGCAAAGCCTAATAGCTTTCCTTTTCTACTTACAATAAATACATTGGCTTCAATAACTCCACTCAGTGTTTCTGCCATTTCTTTAAAGTTAACTGGTTTTCCAGCAGATTGCTGAAGCATTGCATTAATTGTTCTTGTTTTTCCTAATAAATTCATGTTTATCAAATCCTCCTAAATTATCTACAAAATCATTTGCTTTGTTGTACCATCTTTCCCATTATCAAAAAAATCAAAACGTTACAAAATAAATTCGCTTAAATCCTTGTTTTGAGCTATAGAACCGAGCTTTTCTTCTACATATGCTGGTGTTATGGAAATCGTCCCAATCGCTATATCCGACGCTTCAAAAGAAAGATCCTCTAACAGCTTTTCCATGATTGTATGAAGTCTTCTTGCACCAATGTTATCTGTGTCTTGATTTACTTGATAAGCAATTTCGGCAAGACGGTGAATGGCTTCTTTTGTAAATTCCACTTCAATTCCTTCTGTGGCTAGAAGCGCAATGTATTGCTTAATTAGCGCTTGGTCAGGTTCAACTAAAATCCGTACGAAATCTTCAACCGTTAGCTTCTGAAGCTCAACACGAATAGGGAAACGCCCTTGAAGCTCTGGAATAAGGTCAGAAGGCTTCGCCATGTGGAATGCTCCAGCTGCAATAAATAGAACATGGTCTGTTTTGACCGGTCCATATTTAGTGTTAACCGTTGAACCTTCCACAATTGGCAGGATATCTCGTTGTACACCTTCCCTAGAAACATCAACTGAGCTTGAACCGGAAGATTTAGAAGCGATTTTATCAATTTCATCGATAAAGATAATCCCCATTTGTTCCGCTCGATAAAGCGCCTCTTGCGATACCTCATCCATATCAATCAGCTTCGCTGCCTCGTCATGTGTTAACACTTTTCGTGCATCCTTTACTTTAAGCTTACGCTTCTTTTTCTTTTTCGGCATAAGGTTGCTTAAAGCATCCTGCATATTCATCCCCATTTGTTCCATTCCTGAACCTTGAAGCATATCAAACATGGAAGACATTTGCTGTTCATCAACTTCAATCGTAACAAATCGTTCCTCCAACTCACCTGCAGCAAGCTGGCGGGAGATTTCTCTTCTGCGATCTTTTATAGAAGCTTCTTCTTCCTTTTGATCGTTGGATGGATCATCTGAGCTGTCATCATTACCACCGAACATTAATTCAAATGGATTTTTAAAATTTGCAGTTTTTTTAGCTGTTGGAACAAGAAGTTTAATTAATCGCTGATTGGCATTTTCTTCTGCCTTTCCTTGAACCGAGATTATCTTTTCTTCTTTAATGATTCTAACGGATGTTTCCATTAAGTCACGAACCATTGATTCAACATCACGGCCTACATAGCCAACTTCTGTGAATTTTGTTGCTTCAATTTTAATAAATGGCGCACCAACCAGCTTAGCAATGCGGCGTGCAATTTCAGTTTTACCTACTCCTGTTGGTCCCATCATCAAAATATTTTTTGGGATGATTTCATCACGCAAGGATTCATCAAGAAGATTTCGACGATATCGATTCCGAAGAGCAACGGCTACCGCCCTTTTTGCATCTCGCTGCCCTACAATATATTGATCGAGTCTTTCAACAATTTGTTTAGGGGTAAGTTCATTAGTTTTTACCATCCAATCACTCCTTTACAGTTCTTCAACTATGATTTGAGTGTTCGTATATACACAAATATCTGCAGCGATATGTAAAGCCGCATCCGCAATCTCTCTAGCCGTCATCGCTTCTCCAGCATACTGCTTCAGTGCTCGCCCAGCTGCTAATGCGTAATTTCCGCCAGAGCCGATCGCCAGAATGCCATCATCCGGCTCAATTACTTCTCCAGTGCCTGAAACAAGGAGAAGTCCATCTTTGTCCATAACAATAAGCATGGCTTCAAGTCTGCGAAGCACCTTATCACTTCTCCATTGTTTTGCTACTTCTACAGAAGCACGCTGAAGATTTCCATTGAATTCCTGAAGCTTTCCTTCAAACATCTCAAAAAGTGTAAAAGCATCTGCAACAGAACCAGCAAATCCGGCAATCACCTTACCGTTAAATAATTTTCTCACTTTACGCGCTGTGTGCTTCATTACAACTGCATTGCCAAATGTGACTTGCCCGTCCCCTGACATAGCGGATTGTCCTTTATGCTGAACAGCAAATATCGTCGTAGCATGAAATTGATCCATTGCGATACCTCTTTCTTTTTTTATCGTACATCTTATTGTTTTGTTTATTATGCCCTAGGATGAAACGAATTGTATGTCTTTCGTAAATGCTCTTTTGTCACATGCGTATATAGTTGAGTAGAAGAAAGATGGGCATGGCCCAACAGTTCTTGTACTGTCCTTAAATCTGCTCCGTTATTCAGCAAATGTGTGGCAAAAGTATGCCTAAGCATATGAGGATGAATAGAAGCTGTCAAAGCTGTCTTTTCAACAAGTGTGCTTAATATATGGCGAACACCTCTAGCCGTTAAGGGCTTCCCTCTATGATTGACAAACAAAGATGAATGAGGCTGCTCCTTAATTAGTTCAGGTCTGCCTAGTTTTAAATACTGCGCAATAGCATCTTGAGCAAATCCTCCAAACGGGACATACCTTTCCTTCCTGCCTTTCCCTTTAACAAGGAGCGTCGACAATGAAAGATCAAGATCTTTAAGCTCAATCGATGTACACTCACTTACTCGAATCCCCGTTGCATACAACAGCTCCAAAATTGCTTTATTTCTCAAACTCAAAGGATCTGTTCCATCACATGCTAAAAAAAGCTGCTCCATTTCCTCTTCATAAAAAAAATGGGGCAACCTGCCCTCACGTTTTGGGTGTAAAACATATGACATCGGGTTGGCTGATATTTGCTCTTCACGCTCTAAAAATTTAAAAAAGCTTCTCAAGCTAGAAATTTTCCTGGAAACACTGGCACGCGAGAATTGCTCATTGTGTAAGGTGACTAAATAAAGTCTTGAATGAAGATCCTCAATCGTACTTAATTTAGCTACCCCTTCACGATGAAGAAAAGCAAAAAAATGTTCAATGTCATGAACATAATGACTTATTGTAAGGGAAGAATAATTTTTTTCAGTTTGCAAATATTGCACAAAGTAATTTTTTGCATCTGTCAACTGGTCATTCATGGTTTCACCTCACAAAAGCTTCTAAATTCTATCATGATTTAGAAGCTATGGCAATAAATTTCACACCTTTTTCGAAAAGTTCTGAATTGTTTCTAATGCACGCTCAGCGTGTTTCTCAGCACGTTCTTTTTTTCCTTTGATTTTTTCGCCAAGGTCAGGAAATAGACCAAAGTTCGCATTCATCGGCTGGAAATTTTTAGTGTTGGCAGATGTGATATAACGCGCCATGCTTCCAGTTGCTGTTTCTACTGGGAATGTCACTGGCTCTTCCCCAAGTGCCAATTTAGCGGCATTTATCCCTGCCACTAAGCCGCTAGCAGCCGATTCTACATATCCTTCAACCCCAGTCATCTGCCCTGCAAAAAACAACCCTTTTCTTTCTTTGAACTGGTAAGTAGCCTCTAATACTTTTGGAGAATTTATAAACGTGTTGCGATGCATCACACCATATCGAACAATCTCAGCATTTTCTAACCCCGGAATTAATTGGATAACATCCTTTTGTGGTCCCCATTTCAAATGTGTCTGAAAACCGACAATATTATAAAGCGTTCCAGCAGCATCATCCTGACGAAGCTGTACAACGGCATACGGACGCTTTCCTGTTCTTGGATCTTCTAATCCAACAGGCTTCATCGGTCCAAAAAGAAGCGTTTTTTTGCCTCGTGACGCCATAACCTCAACAGGCATACACCCTTCAAAATAAATTTCCTTTTCAAATTCCTTTAATGGTACAACTTCAGCTTCGACCAATGCATTATAAAAACGATCAAACTCTTCTTCCGTCATCGGGCAATTTAAATAAGCTGCCTCACCTTTGTCATATCGAGATTTTAGATACACTTTCTCCATATCGATGCTTTCTTTTTCAAGAATTGGTGCTGCTGCATCGTAAAAATACAAGTAGTCCTCACCTGTGAGCTCTTTTAATTCTGCCGCTAACCCTTCAGTAGTCAGTGGACCAGTCGCGATAATGGTAATCCCTTCTGGGATCTTTGTGATTTCTTCAGTGTATACAGTAACGTTGGGATGATTTTTTACTTTTTCAGTTACATAGCCCGCAAATTCGTGGCGATCAACAGCCAGTGCTCCACCCGCTGGTACTGCACATGCATCAGCAGCTCCTATAATAACTGAATTAAGTATTCTCATTTCTTCCTTCAACACGCCTACTGCGTTCGTAAGGTTGTTTGCACGCAATGAGTTGCTGCATACTAGCTCTGCAAATTTATCAGTATGATGAGCAGCCGTTTGTCTTACCGGCCTCATTTCATATAATCGGACAGATATTCCTCGTTGTGCGAGCTGCCATGCTGCTTCACTTCCGGCAAGCCCTGCACCTACAACATTTACAATTGGTTGCGTCATTTCATTTTCCTCCTAGCATCTTTTCACTATGTAGTTTAACATAAACCCTCTACATTTATCTTAATTTAACCCTCATTAAGAAAGAGCCTGACGGTGATTTCCGCCAAGACTCTTTGTAATCTATTGTTGTGGTTCTTCCTTGTAATCACATATTGAGCACTGAATTTGATTTCCTTTTTTCAGTTTTTTCTCAACAAGCATCTCGTTGCACTTAGGACAAGGTCGGTCGATCGGCTTATCCCAAGATAAGAATTCGCAGGTAGGATAGTTGTCACAGCCGTAAAAAATTCGCTTCTTTTTACTTTTGCGTTCAATGATATTACCCGTTTTACAAGTTGGGCATTTAACCCCAATTTCTTTTACAATAGGCTTTGTGTTTCGGCAGTCAGGAAAATTGCTGCAGGCCATAAATTTTCCGTAGCGGCCCATTTTGATAACCATTGGATTACCACAGTTTTCGCAATCTTCTCCTGCGTACTCATCCTTGATTTCAACTTTTTCCATCTCTTTCTCTGCTTTATCAAGATGCTTCTCAAAATCTTGATAAAAATCATCGATGATGGTTACCCACCGAATTTGTCCATCCTCCACACTGTCTAGGTCCTTTTCCATTTTCGCCGTAAATTCAACGTCGATAATTTCAGGGAAAAACTCAACAACGAGTTCCAATACAATCTCACCAAGCTCGGTTGGGATAAAGCGTTTATTATCTAGCGAAACGTAGCCTCGTTTTTGAATGGTATCAAGTGTAGGAGCATAGGTTGATGGCCTACCTATTCCAAGTTCTTCAAGCGTCTTTACAAGCCGTGCTTCCGTATAACGCGGAGGTGGTTGTGTAAAATGCTGCTTAGGATCAATGGAATCGGATTGTGCAGTTTCACCTTCCCTCAAATCAGGAAGAAAATTTTCCTTTTCCTCGGACTGATCATCGCTTCCCTCAATATACACTTTCATAAATCCAGGAAACTTTACCTTTGAACCAGTTGCTCGAAATTGAATGTTTCCATTCATTAAATCGACACTCATTGTATCCATTATGGCAGGTGCCATTTGACTTGCAATAAACCTTTCCCAAATGAGACGGTATAAACGCAACTGGTCTCTGCTTAAGTATTGCTTTACGGATAACGGTGTTCGCATCGCACTTGTTGGTCGGATCGCTTCGTGCGCGTCCTGGGTTTTGGCAGTCGTCGGTTTAGCTGATGTTGGAGATTGCTGAACGTATTCCTTGCCATATTCTTGTTCGATCATGGTGATCGCTTCCTGCTTTGCAATATCAGAAATTCTAGTTGAATCGGTACGCATATAAGTGATAAATCCGACTGTACCTTCTTTCCCAATATCAATACCTTCGTATAATTGTTGTGCAAGCATCATTGTTTTTCTGGCACGGAAGTTTAATTTTCTCGCTGCTTCCTGTTGTAGAGAGGATGTAATAAATGGCAAAGAGGGATTTCTTTTTCTTTCCTTTTTTGATACATTCGTGATCGAAAAATCCTTCCCCTCCATTTGATTTAAAATAGCCTTTACATCCTCTTCACTTTCTAGCTTTTTCTTCTTTCCATTAATACCATAAAAATTAGCTTGAAATGTATCATTTCCTTTTTTAAATGCCCCATCTATCGTCCAATACTCTTCAGGCTGAAAATTCTTAATTTCATTTTCTCGGTCGATAATTAAACGAAGAGCAACGGATTGAACACGTCCAGCACTCAGTCCTTTTTTGACTTTTTTCCATAATATCGGACTGATGTTATATCCAACGAGGCGATCGAGTATACGTCTTGCCTGCTGCGCATCGACTCGGTCCATATCAATTTTCCGAGGATGCTTAAATGATTCTTTGATCGCATCTTTCGTAATCTCATTAAAGACTACGCGGCACTCAGAGTCCAAATCAAGATCGAGGCTGTGAGCTAAATGCCAGGCAATTGCTTCCCCTTCACGATCTGGATCGGCTGCGAGATAGACTTTTTTTGCTTTTTTTGCAGCAGTTTTTAATTCCTTCAATACTGGGCCTTTACCACGAATCGTAATATATTTTGGTTCGTAATTATCTTTTACATCCACACCCATTTGGCTTTTTGGCAAATCACGGACATGGCCCATGGATGCACGAACTTTATATTTTTTCCCTAAATACCGCTCAATTGTTTTTGCTTTGGCGGGTGATTCTACAATTACTAAAAAATCTGCCATTCATAATCCTCCCCAGAGGTTGTATATACTTCTCTATTTATGTGTAACTATATGTGTACAATTTTTAATTTGTCAATATATTTCCTGTTCTACTATACAAATAATTGTTGTTAAATCTTTCATTCCAATTCATTTTGGTATCGTTTACACTAGCGGTATTATACGGCACGCAGCATTACTTTTTCATATCTATGCCTGAAGCACAATGTAAACCATCTTTTATTAAATTGCAACTATTTTTAATGAAGATTCCCTATCCTCTTTTCACAATCCCCACTCTTCTAAGATATCTTTCGGATGGGCTACCAGCTTTGCCCCGTGCTTAATTAGCTCATTTGTTCCCTGTGACAGTTCATCATGAATTGGACCTGGAATGGCAAAAATGTCTCTTCCTTCTTCCAAAGCACGGTCAACTGTAATCATTGAGCCGCTTCGAATAGCTGCTTGTGTAATTAAAACCCCTCTGGATAATCCTGCTATAATACGGTTTCTCATTGGAAAGTAATATTTTTGAGGGTTTATATGGGGAGGATATTCGGAAAGCAAAAGTTGGTGTTTAATCATTTCATGATAAAGCTTTGCATGTGTTTTCGGATATAAGTGATCAAAGCCGCCTCCCAAAACACCGATTGTATTACCTGACATGGCTATTTTATGCGCCTCCCCATCAGCACCAACTGCCATACCGCTTACTATACAAATGTTATGCACAAGAAGTGCTGGAATGACTAGGTTGAGTGAATAATGAGTATAATCATTTGATTTTCTAGCGCCTACTACAGCTAAAAAATGAGAGGATTCCAGTTTAGTAAGATCGCCTTTGGCATAGAGTATAACTGGGGGATCATAGATTTCCTTTAAATGAGTTGGATAGTTTGTGTCGAGGATTGTAAGAATGGATATATTTTGCTTCTCCAGTTTTTCAAGAAGATCTACTGAGGATAATGAGTGATGATAAGCCAAAAGACGTGAGTGCTGCTGGGCTGTCATTTTCATTCCCGGCGGCCAAAAGGGAGGCCTTATTCTTCGCCAGAAATTAAATTCTGGATCATGCTGAAGCCATTGGCAGATCTGATTATTCGATAAAATTTGACCAAATTGCAGATGCAGCAATAAATCGCGTCTCTCAATATTCGTCATAATAACCTCCTAATTTTCAAAATGGTAAATAGCCCCTAATCTATTATAGGGGCTATAAATTTTCTATTAATGTGTCTTACATTTCTCGTAAATTCCTTCTTCTTTTATTACTTTAATCAATGTTTCACCGATTTCAGAAGGAGTAGCGGCTACTTGAATACCGCATTCATTTAATACTCTAATCTTTTCTTCAGCGGTACCTTTACCACCAGAAATAATAGCACCGGCATGACCCATACGTTTTCCAGGAGGTGCAGTAGCTCCACCGATAAAGCCTACAACGGGTTTTTTCATATTCGCTTTCACCCATTCAGCAGCTTCTTCTTCAGCAGTTCCGCCGATTTCACCGATCATAATAACTGCATACGTATTATCATCTTCATTGTACGCTTTTAGAACATCGATAAAGCTTGTTCCGTTCACAGGGTCTCCACCAATTCCCACCGCTGTGGATTGCCCGATTCCTTCTTGAGAAAGCTGATGCACAGCCTCGTACGTTAACGTTCCAGAACGGGATACAACACCAATATGACCTTTTGTATGAATATATCCAGGCATAATGCCAATTTTACATTCTTCAGGTGTGATTAGGCCGGGACAGTTCGGTCCTAATAGACGTGTCTTTTTACCTTCCATATAACGTTTTACCTTAATCATATCAAGCACTGGAATATGCTCAGTAATACAGATCGCAAGGTCAAGTTCAGCATCTACAGCTTCAAGAATAGCGTCGGCTGCAAATGGTGCTGGTACAAAGATCACTGATACGTTTGCTCCTGTTTCTTTAACAGCCGCGTCCACTGTATCATAAACAGCTACGCCTTCAACCTCTGTACCGCCTTTTCCAGGTGTTACACCAGCTACAACCTGCGTACCATATTCAATCATTTGCTTTGTATGAAATAGGGCTGTTGCACCGGTAATTCCTTGCACAATTACTTTTGTATTCTTATCGATAAAGACACTCATCTACGCTCCCTGCCTTTCTTAGCCTACTAGTTCCACAATTTTTTGTGCGCCGTCAGCCATAGACTCAGCCGCTACTATATCTAAGCCTGATTCATTCAGGATTTTCTTTCCAAGATCTACATTCGTTCCTTCTAAACGTACAACAAGAGGAACTTTAATTTCTACTTCCTTCGCAGCAGCAACTACTCCCTCTGCAATAACATCACATTTCATAATACCACCAAATATATTTACAAATATCCCCTTAACAGCAGCATCTGAAAGAATAATTTTGAATGCTTCTGTCACCTTTTCTGCTGTAGCGCCGCCCCCAACATCCAGGAAGTTAGCGGGATCGCCGCCATAATGTTTAATAATATCCATCGTAGCCATCGCAAGACCTGCACCGTTAACCATGCAGCCAATATCCCCGTCTAGTGAAATATAGCTCAGGTCATATTTTGAAGCTTCGATTTCTTTTGCATCTTCTTCATCAAGATCACGATATTCAAGAATGTCTTTTTGACGATAAAGTGCATTGCTGTCAAAATTCAATTTTGCATCAAGTGCCATAACCTGACCTTCACCTGTTGTTACAAGCGGATTAATTTCAGCAATGGAGCAATCCTTTTCTACAAAAGCAGTATAAAGACCTAGCATAAATTTAACAGTTTTACCAATTAACTCTTTTGGAATGTTAATGTTAAAAGCAATACGTCTTGCTTGATAGGCTGTTAATCCAACCACTGGATCAATAGATTCACGGAAGATTTTTTCAGGAGTTGCTTCTGCAACTTCTTCAATTTCCGTTCCGCCTTCTTCTGACGCCATTAATGTAATTCTCGATGTCGCACGATCAAGCACTAGTCCAACATAGTACTCTTTCTTAATATCGCAACCTTCTTCGATCAGTAAGCGCTTAATCTCTTTTCCTTCAGGTCCTGTTTGATGAGTAACGAGCGTTTTTCCGAGTAATTCCTTTGCATATGTACGCACATCATCAATGCTCTTTGCAATTTTTACACCGCCCGCTTTTCCACGGCCTCCAGCATGGATCTGTGCTTTAACAACTGTTATGTTAGAGCCAAGTTCTTTAGCTGCATCCACCGCTTCTTCTGGTGTAAATGCAACGTAACCTTTTGGAACGGATACCCCATATTTTCTGAGGATTTCCTTCCCTTGATACTCGTGGATATTCATCTTCCGTCCTCCTATCAAACTCTTTTGAAAATAGACTGCGCTTTCATTGTATAAAAATTACCGTTCATCTGTCTACCTTTTATGACTATATTGTGAAAAAAGCTACAATTTTTTTAAAAACAAGGTTTATTTATTACATCATTTAACTAAAAATAATATATTTTGCAGTTATTATAAAATACTTTACCCATCAATTTTCCTGGTTTTTTTATTCTGCTGGGTGTCCTGATCAAGGCGATATACAAAGGCAAACACCTCCGCGACTGCTTGATATAGCTCATCTGGAATAGAGTCATTAATTTCAAGCTTTCCTAAAAGTTCTACTAAACTAGCATCTTCCTGTATTGGAATGTCGTTTTCAAGGGCTTTTGACACAATCGCTTCAGCTATTTTGCCTTTTCCTTTAGCAGTTATTGTAGGAGCGTCATGATTTTCCGGACGATAAGATAATGCAACCGCTTCTTTCCTTTGATATTTTTCCGTTTTATTCATATTCTAATATCCACTCCCGAGTATAATGACTGCAGCTGATCAACAACCGGATTGATAATAGGAGCCTCTATTTCCTTTGTCGAAATAAATTGAACCGAAGAGAGCTGATACTTCATTTTCTCCAGATTTTTTTTTAGAATAGGAGTGAATGGTTCTGCCAATTCTTTCAAATTATCAGCCTGATTATAGATATTAATAGAAATGATACGATTTTGTACCTGCATATCAATTACCGTCTCACTTAAAGCAGAAAGATTCAAATAAAATAGTACTCTGGCATGATCCGGATCCAACTTGCCATTCTTGCGCTTATGACCCGTCCACTGCATGGTCATATCTATTTGTTGTCCTAGAAAAGAAAATGGTAGTTGATAGATTATTTGCTGAAACGGACCGTTTTCAGAGGAGAGAAGCTGTTGTCCGTTAAACTTCAACAGAATACTTTCTGCTGCATCTTTCGTCTGATCACTAACCAGCGGGTCGTTTATTAGGCCTAGAAGCTGTGGCTTCAAACTTTCTGTGATTTTTTCTAAAGGGAGAGACATGCGTGCAAGTTTTGCTTCATAGTCGATACCCATTGAATCAAAAACCTGCCGCATCATCGACTCTATCATTTTCCCGTTAAATTGCTGGCTCATGGTATTCTCAGCCTGATTTGATAATGATAAAAGGAGGGATTCTGCTGAATTAGGCATCGCCATAGAGTTTTTTAGTTGAATTGATTTCAAAGCATTAGTAAATAACTGCTGGGTCATAGCTTGATTCGATCCTCGTTGAGATAATAAATCCATTAATACGTTTGTTTTCAGTTCATTCAAGGGCATTTCCCTACCAGTATGTGGATCTGCTGAAATCATTTGATTAACAAGCGCCTGCCCTTTTATCATGGTACTAAAGATTTGTTCAGCTACAACTTGTCCACCTTTCCTATTTTGAAGGAGGCTGACTGACTTCTCTATAGACCCCAGTATATTCGTTACCTTTTCTTGTAAGCTCCCGCGTGCAGGTAAATCAGTGATCGTTTGCTGCAGCTGCTGTAATTCGTTCTGAAGCACTTTACTGGCGGATGGCTGGCTATGATTTTTCGAGATTTGTATTATAGCTTGGTTTACTGCTGATATTGGTTCAACATCATTTATACTTGCTCGCATGGATTGTCCTATCCATGTAGATAGGGTTGCTGCTTTTGGAATAACTTGCATGTCCTGCAGCAATTGCAGAGCTGAAGCTCTAAAAGAAGATGGGAGAGTTGAATCAGAAAGTGCAGCAATTGCATTCGAAATGACCTGCTGAATTATCTGTTTTTGAAACGGTGCCTCCACTGTTTCAATTGCGGCCAAAGCCCTTACAATAACAGGGGAGGAAGGTTCTTTTTGTAACAGCTGTCCAAGATGGTTAAGCTGTGCTGTAATGGAAGTACTAAATGATTCGTTTCCCATTTTCAAAGCGGAAAAAACTTCTTGAGAAAATGGAAGATTTTTCGTCATCATTAAGCGGATGACTTCCAGTGCTTCACCTTTATTGGCGGATGTAGAAAGCCATTCACTTGCGTGTGACAAAATCTGTTTATTCATTGGCCACTGTGCTTTGACCATTTCTGCCACAAGACTGCGCATTTCTGTTGTTTTAAGCACTCCAAGATGCTCAAGAAGGCTATTTACCATCTTTCCGTTCGATCCCGCATTGGACGGCGCTGCTATCGCTTTTAGCTCTATAACATGACCATTTTGAGTGGCTTGTACCCATTGACGATCTCCCACACTTAAAGGTGTTGAAAGCTTCGCGATCAAACGCTGCTCCCCAATTTGAACTTCGGCCATTTGGTTAGGTAACTGTTTTTTTATTATACTGAAAACGATTTGACCATCCTTTAATAAAGGATGGTTCTGCTGTCTCTCATTATTTAATCCTGGTGTTCTTAGGCCACTCAGAATCGTTGATGACGTCATAGAATTTCCTCCCTAGTCGTCGATTACTCTACTCATTCTTAAAGGATTTAATCGGTTCAAAACTAAATCGATGCTCTTTAATCGGTCCATGCTGCTTGAGTCCTTCAAGATGCTCCTTCGTACCATAGCCTACATTTTGCTCGAACCGGTAATATGGATATTGTTTAGCAAGTTCAGTCATGAAGCGATCCCGCGTCACTTTAGCGATTACGGATGCTGCAGCGATGCTCACACTTCTGGCATCTCCTTTTATGATTGATTGCTGTTCAATTCCAATATCCAGCGTCATCGCATCGATCAACAGCATGTCAGGTGATACTTTCATCTCTCCCAGGGCTCGTAGCATGGCCAATTTTGTCGCTTGATAAATATTTACATCGTCAATTTCTTTTGCACTTGCAAAACCAACTCCAATTCCCAGTGCACGCTGTTGGATTGTTTCATACAGCTCCAGCTTTTTTGTATTGCTCAATTTTTTGGAATCATCAAGTCCTGGCAAATAAAACGCATCTGGCAAGACTACAGCAGCAGCTACTACAGGACCTGCAAGCGGTCCTCTGCCGACTTCATCTATGCCTGCTATAAGTTTGTACCCGTTTTCTCTAGCACTCATCTCAAAGGCCGTCATGTCAATAAAACGCTCGTGTTCTTTTTGTACTCTTTCAAGTCTGGTTCGAAAGGACTTGATTAATCGATTTACACCTTTTCTGTCATCTTGCTCCCAGACATGAATTCTCGGATCCTTGTCATCTTCCATCGAACGAAGTGCTTCTGCTATTTCTTTAATTGTATTTTTCAATTTAATCATCCTTATACATAATATCGGCTGTAAATAAATTAAATAAAGACCCTGCAGCTACAGGGTCATTCTTTCTCTTCATGGTCACCATCATCAAGCACGTCTAAGTCAAATGTCAACGGTCCAAATTGCACATTTCTTACATCACGTACGATCAGGTCTGCCGTTTTGTCAAAGTCAACGACTCCACCCGCCATTAATGTACCCCTTCTTCTGCCGATCGCTTCATAAAGTTCAACTACATCTTCAGGAATTTCTGTTAGATCATAACGGGACATTAAGCGTTCCGGATAATAGGCTTCCAGAAATTTGAGCGCGTACATAGAAATATCTTGCAGATTAAGCAACGTATCTTTTATCGCTCCTGTTAATGCAAGACGATATCCCACTTGCTGATCTTCAAATTTCGGCCAAAGTATTCCCGGGGTGTCAAGAAGTTCCATCTCTTTTCCTACTTTGATCCACTGTTGAGCTTTTGTAACACCTGGAGTATTTCCTGTTTTCGCAATATTTTTTTTCACCAGACGATTGATTAATGTCGATTTACCAACATTAGGAATCCCAACAATCATTGCTCTCACAGCTCTTGGGCGTATTCCTTTCGCTATCATACGATCCCATTTTTCTTTGAGAATCTCCATCGTTACTCGCTGAATTTCCTTTAATCCTACTCCTTTATCAGCATTGATCGGTAGCGCTCGAATACCTTGGTTTTCAAAATAGGCCACCCACTGCTTTGTTCTTACAGGGTCTGCCATATCTGCTTTATTGATTAAAATTAGACGAGACTTTTGCTGAATGATTTCATCAATCATTGGATTTCTGGAAGAGATCGGTATTCTTGCATCTACTAATTCAAAAACAATATCTACAAGCTTTAATTTTTCTGTTACTTGACGTCTCGCCTTTGCCATGTGGCCAGGAAACCATTGTATGGTCATGCTGTCACTCCTTCTTTACATATAAACGATATAAACTTAACGATCGATTAGCCTGATCTCTTGAATAGGCCAAAATACAAAACTTGTACTGCCAACAACTTCTTCAATTGGAACTGTTCCAATATGGCGACTGTCTTTACTAAATCTGCGGTTATCCCCCATGACAAACAGCTCGCCTTCTGGAACGATCGACTGTCCTATAATTTGATCGAGTGAAAAATCTTCTGTTAGCTTGCCATTCGACAATTGTACTTTATATCCTTCTAAATAAGGTTCGTCTATCAGGGTGTTATTTATGTATAGCTGGTCATCCTTAAACTCAATCGAGTCACCAGGCAAGCCAATCACACGTTTAATGTAGTCCTTCTGCTCTGGAGCGTGAAAAACAACCACATCAAAGCGTTTCGGTGATGATAGTTTATAATCCATTTTACTCACGATCATGCGATCTCCGTTTTGTAATGTGGGCATCATTGATAACCCATCAACAACGATTGGTGTGAACAAAAAGAACCGTATTAGGGCTGCCAAAGATACAGCAATCAATAAAGCCTTTGTCCATTCCCACCACTCATTTTTTGCTTTACTCAACAGATTCAACCCCTGACATCCTCATTAAACGCTTATAGAAACTTCCACCCACCATTATACCATAAATTGCTATAATCAACTTATTACATTATTCTCTCCATAGAAAAAGGAGCTTGCAGGCAAGCTCCTTTTCCTCATTAAGGTATTAGCGAATTTCTTTAATACGAGCCGCTTTACCACGCAGATTGCGTAGGTAGTAAAGTTTCGCACGACGAACTTTACCGCGACGCACAACTTCAAGTCTAGCGATCTTTGGTGTGTGTACAGGGAATGTACGTTCAACTCCAACTCCGTAAGATACCTTACGAACGGTGAAAGTTTCACTTACTCCACCACCACGACGTTTGATTACTACGCCTTCATACACTTGAATACGCTCACGAGTTCCCTCAACAACCTTAACGTGTACTTTAACAGTATCACCAGGCTTGAAAGACGGAAGGTCCGTACGTAATTGTTCTTGAGTAATTTCTTGAATCAAGTTTTGCATCGATTTCATCTCCTTCCAACAGATGCTCTTGTCCTCTATTTCCTTTACAGCGGAACATCGTTTTCAATGACCAGAAAACGCGTTTGCGATTCTTGGCACAAACACAATAATAGCATACACCTATTAATCATTCAAGCATGTTTTTGTCTTTTTCCCATTCTTTGATCCATTTTTTATGCTGATCAGTTAAAGGATAGCTAGTTAAAAGATCAGGTCTTCTTTGCCACGTTCTCTTTAGAGATTCTTTTTCACGCCATTCTTCAATATGAGCATGATTCCCTGATATTAAAACAGAAGGTACCTTCATTCCTTTGTATTCTGCAGGGCGTGTATAGTGTGGATGCTCCAGTAAACCGCTTGAAAAAGAATCCTTTACAGAAGATTCCTCATTCCCAAGCACTTCAGGCAATAAACGTACTACACTGTCGATCACAACCATTGCACCAAGCTCTCCTCCTGTTAAAACAAAATCACCGATTGAAATTTCGTCTGTAACTAGATGCTCTCGGATCCGCTCATCATAGCCTTCATAGTGACCACAAATAAAAACTAAATGCTCCTCCTTGGCGAGCTCTTCTGCTTTTCGCTGAGTGAAGCGTTCTCCCTGCGGACACATTAGGACAATACGCGGCGAGCTTGCTTTTGAAGTTGTTACATGATCAATTGCTTCGAAGATCGGCTCCGGCTTTAATACCATCCCAGCTCCTCCCCCATATGGGTAGTCGTCAACATTATTATGTCGATTTGGTGAGAAGTCACGGAAATTTATCACATTTAGCTCGACCGCTTTTTTTTCCTGTGCTTTTTTTAAGATTGACTCTCCAAATACCCCTTCGAACATTGGAGGAAATAGAGAAAGCACATCAATCCTCATCACAAAAGGCCCTCAATAACTTCAATGGTCACGACCTTTTTATCTACATCTACCTTCTTCACAACAGACTCAATATATGGAATTAATACTTCCTTGCCGTCTTTTCCTTTTACTACCCACACATCATTCGCACCAGGAGATAAAATTTCTTTAATCTCTCCTATTTCTTCTCCTTCGGTTGTTACAACCAAGCAGCTGATAATTTCATGATAGTAAAACTCATGATCATCTAATGTTCCCATTTGCTCTTCTGTGATCTTGAGCATCCCTTCTCTAAAAGGCTCGACCTGGTTTACATTATCATAGCCTTCAAACTGAAGGAGATCGAAATTCTTATGCTTACGATGACTTTTTATTGTTAAAGAAATCGGTTCATCTTTATTTGCTAAAAATAAAAAAAGAACGTTTCCAGGTACATATCGCTCATCCGGGAAGTCCGTTCTTGAAATGACACGCACTTCTCCGCGTATGCCATGAGTATTAACTATTTTCCCAACATTAAACCATTTGCTCATTATTCTTACCACCTCTGTCGTATCTCTTTGACGATCCCGTCTTCAATGACGATCACCGGTTTTTGGTCTGGATGCCATGCAGAACCTACCTCTAGCTCTATTAGCGTTTCCGTTTCTGAGTGCGTATATTCTGTTCCAAGCGGTATTTCTTTAATCGCTGCTAACTGTGCGGTTGTCGTACGAATGAACTGCACTCGTTTGGCAAGCTCCTGTTGAATTTTACCTTTTACATTTTCAGTTGACCGCTCAAACTGTTTTTCCAGTTTTTTTTGCTGAAACCGAAGCTGTTCACACTCTTTTTCAGCTCGATCAATTTTACTGGTCATGGATTGCTGCAACTTAGCTTTAGAAGCATTCGTCATAATCTCTTTCACGACAGCCTTTTGAATAATCTTCATTCATGCACGCTCCTTTACAGGATTATGTCCATATGGAAAAAGGGAGGACATGTCCTCCCTTTCATTGGTCCACTATTTCAATTACTGTTCGCTTTTGCTGCTGCACTCCGGCACCGGCATAAGTGACTGTACGTATGGCTTTCGCAACTCTGCCTTGTTTCCCTATGACTTTCCCCATATCGTCTTTGTGGACGAATAAGCGGTATGTGATGACGCGGTCATTTTCAGATCGTTCAACACTCACGGCTTCCGGGTGATCAACAAGAGGCTTGACAATCGTTTCGATAAGCTCTCTCATGTACGAGTCTCTTACTTGCCTAATTTAGCATTATGGAATTTTTCCATGATGCCTTCATTTGATAGCAAGTTACGAACTGTATCAGATGGCTTAGCGCCATCGTGCATCCATTTAAGAATAAGATCTTCTTTAAGGTCAACAATTGCTGGGTTCGCAACTGGATTGTACGTTCCAACTATTTCAATGAAACGTCCATCACGTGGTGAACGAGAATCTGCTACTACAATACGATAGAATGGGTTTTTGTTTGCTCCCATACGCTTTAAACGAATTTTTACTGCCATTTTTAATTGCACCTCCGAATAGTTTCACACAAGATAGTATAATATCAAGGGTTTGATCCTTTGTAAAGTCTTTTTTCTTAACACACCGATTTTTTTGTCAAAAATCGGCTTACTTCATGAATGGGAAGTTGAATCCGCCGCGTTTTTTGCCTTTTTGCTGCATATTCGTCATCTGCTTCATCATCTTTTTCATTTCCTCAAACTGCTTCAAGAGCCGATTTACTTCTTGAATCGTACGACCGCTTCCGCGAGCAATACGCTTTCTCCTGCTCGCATTGATGATTTCGGGCTGTTCTTTTTCAGCGTTTGTCATGGATTGAATAATCGCTTCAACATGGCCAAGCTGTTTACCGTCAACCTGAAGGTTATCTAACCCCTTCATTTTATTTGCACCCGGAATCATCTTGATTAATTCATCAAGCGGGCCCATTTGCTTAACTTGGCCAAGCTGCTCTAAAAAGTCATCGAGTGTGAAAGTAGCTGTACGCAGCTTCTTCTCCATCTCTTTAGCTTTCTCTTCATCGATATTCGTTTGAGCTTTCTCGATGAGCGAAAGCATATCACCCATACCTAATATTCTTGAAGCCATTCGTTCCGGATGAAAGGCTTCAAGCGCATCCATTTTTTCGCCCATCCCAACAAATTTAATCGGTTTTTCTGTTACTGCACGGATAGAAAGCGCTGCACCACCACGTGTATCACCATCAAGCTTTGTTAAAACGACCCCCGTTACCCCAAGAGCTTCATCGAAGTTTTGAGCAACATTTACTGCGTCTTGACCCGTCATCGCATCAACGACAAGGAAAATTTCATCCGGAGATGAAAGCTCTTTAATCTGTTTAAGCTCATCCATTAATGTCTCGTCAACATGCAGTCGACCTGCCGTATCAATTAAGACGTAATCCAAATGATCTTCTTTCGCCTTTTCAATCCCTTGTCGCGCAATATCAATAGGGCTTACTTGATCTCCCATCGAAAAGACAGGAAGGTCAAGCTGGTTGCCAAGTGTTTCGAGCTGTTTTATCGCTGCAGGGCGATAAATATCGGCGGCAACAAGCAAAGGCTTGCGATTATGCTTTTTCCGTAGAAGGTTCGCTAGTTTACCAGTAGTTGTCGTTTTACCTGCACCCTGCAACCCAACCATCATAATAACAGTTGGCGGCCTCTTAGAAACAGCAATCTGACTTTGCTCTCCCCCCATCAACTCGGTTAGTTCTTCCTTAACCACTTTAATGATCTGTTGACCAGGGGTTAAACTTTTCATGACCTCTTGGCCAACTGCTCTTTCACTCACTCGCTTGACAAAGTTTTTAACGACCTTGAAGTTAACATCCGCCTCCAAAAGAGCAAGACGTACTTCACGCATCATTTCCTTGACATCTGACTCGTTTACTTTACCTTTTCCACGAATCTTTTGTATGGAGCCTTGCAGTCGGTCGGCTAATCCTTCAAATGCCATATTAATGCCGCCTCCTATTCCAGTTCCTCAAGCGCATTAATGATCGGCAAGAGCTGCGCAGCATTGAGCTTTTGCTCGTCAACTGCACTCCTTAGCCGATCGATTATTTGGGCACGCTCTTGGAATTTTTGAAATAACAATAGCTTGGATTCATATTCTTCAAGCATCGCTTCAGTTCTTCGAATATTATCATAGACTGCTTGCCTGCTGACGTCGTATTCATCCGCAATCTCACCAAGAGAATAGTCATCCAGGTAGTAGAGGGACATATAGCTGCGCTGCTTAGGTGTTAACAACGATTGATAAAAATCAAACAGAAAATTAATCCGGGTTGTTTTAGCGAGCATACCGATCCCTCCTTTGTTAAGTTAAAAACCTTTACAGTATGATCATAACGATTGAACGTATGAGTGTCAAGTGTTGTCCTTGTTTTGACATTATTCCTCGCGCATATCAACCGGTTCTTCATCAACTAAATCTGCAAATAATCCGTACACATACTTTTCTGCATCAAACGGCTGCAAATCATCCATCTTTTCACCAAGTCCAACGAACTTCACAGGGATGTCCAGTTCTCGCTTTATCGCTAACACGATTCCACCTTTAGCAGTTCCGTCTAGTTTTGTTAATACAATTCCTGATACGTTTGTTACTTCCTTAAACATCCTTGCCTGCGTTAAAGCATTTTGACCTGTCGTTGCGTCAAGTGCCAGCAACACTTCGTGCGGTGCTCCCGGTACTTCTCGTTCAATCACACGCTTTACTTTTTCCAGTTCCTTCATCAAGTTTACTTTGTTTTGAAGACGGCCGGCTGTATCACAAATTAGGACATCGACTTGGCGAGCTTTTGCTGCTTGAACAGCATCGAACATTACCGCAGCAGGATCTGAACCTTCCCCCTGTTTAATCACGTCAACACCCGCGCGACTGCCCCACACTTCAAGCTGTTCAATTGCCCCGGCACGGAATGTGTCTCCAGCCGCTAACAATACTTTTTTTCCGTCGTTTTTCAGCTGATGAGCAAGCTTTCCAATGGTGGTTGTTTTGCCCACGCCATTCACTCCGACGAAGAGAATAACTGTAAGACCTTCCTGCTGAATAGCAAGAGAAGGGTCTACTTCATGTTCCCCTTGATAGATGTCCACAAGTTTCTCTGAAATAACGCCGCGAATATCTTTGGTATCTTTGATATTCTGCCTTTTCACTTCCATTTTCAGCTCATCTACAAGCTCCATTACGGTATCAACGCCAACATCTGCTTGAATTAAAAGTTCTTCCAATTCTTCAAAAAACTCTTCATCAACGGTTCTATAGCGCGCAACCAGATCATTCATTTTTGAGGTAAAGGAATCTCTAGTTTTTGTTAATCCATCACGGAATTTTTCAGTCATAGTATCTTGAGAATGTGTAAACTTTTCTTTCAATTTTTTAAAAAAACTCATGAATCGACTCTTCCCTTCTATAATGGCTCTTGAACCGAATCTTCTTCTAATCTAACAGAAACTAATTTCGACACACCCGACTCCTGCATCGTGACGCCATATAAAACATCAGCCCCCTCCATCGTTCCTTTCCGGTGTGTAATCACAATAAATTGTGATTGCTGACTAAACGCGCGTAAATACTGGCTGAAGCGATGAACATTCGCTTCATCAAGCGCTGCTTCTACTTCATCTAATACACAGAACGGAACCGGTCTCACCTTAAGAATTGCAAAAAGAAGGGCAATGGCTGTTAGTGCACGTTCTCCACCGGACATTAATCCGAGATTTTGCAGTTTTTTACCAGGCGGCTGTGCAACAATTTCAACTCCTGCATGTAAATGATCCGATGGATCTGTCAATTTTAGTTCAGCACGCCCACCGCCAAACAGCTCTTTAAATACATGTGTAAAGTGAATTTTCACCTGATCAAATGTTTCGCTAAATCTGCGGGTCATTTCATCATCCATCTCTGCTATCACTTTTTGCAGTGTATCTTTTGCTTCTAAAAGATCCATTTGTTGTTCAAGCAGAAATTCATGCCTCTCTGCTACACGGTCATATTCTTCGATGGCACCGATGTTAACTGACCCTAGCTCATCAATAGAAAGCTTGATCAATTTTACTTTGCGCCTTGCATCATCCACGGGTTCTACAAGAGGATATTGCAGCTTCGCACCATTAAATGTCAGCTGATACTCCTCTTCTAACCTGCGTATACGGGAATCAAGCTCTACTTCCAACCGGTTGATTCTAATAATTTCATCATGCAAGCCTTGCTGCAGACCTTTTTGGAGCCTTTTGAACTCTTTGAGCTCTCTTTCAAGCTGTTCTACTTCCTGCTGCAGTGTCAAACGCTCCTCACGCCGTTTTGAGATCAAAGTAGTTGTTTGCTGTCGATCCTGTTGCTTTTCTTCTATACTCTTTTGCAGCAATTCCTCATGGTCTTCACCACTATGAAGCTCTTTTGACATCCATTCCAGATCCTCAGAAAGCGCCTGTTTTCGCTTTGTCGCTTTTTCAAGTTCCAGTAGGAGCTGATCGCCTTCACGTTTAAGCTGCTGCTTTTGTTCTTTAGCCACTGCCAATGAAGATTGTGTAGTTGAAAATTTAGCAGTGAGTTCTTCCTTTGAAGATCGTTGAGATTGTCTTTTCTTTGTAAGCTCGCTCATTTGATCATTCAAATCAGAAAGCAGCTTTTCGAGTTCCTCTAATCGCTTATACAATCCTGTTTTGCGCTGTTCGAGTTCCGTTTTTGAATACGTAAATTCGCCCATCTCTAAATCATAAAGTGCTAATCGGTCATCCGTTTGTTTTAATGCAGCTTCGATTTCCCTTAAGACAGACTTCATTTCAGATTCACGAATTCTCAAAGCCTCGCCCTCTGACCTCAAGGCTTCAATTTCCTGATCAGAGGCCGACGACTGATCCTTCGCTTCTTTAACCTTGCTTTCTAGAAGTGTTGTTGTTCGTTCTATTTCTGGAATTTGTATTTTCAGCTGTTCGAGTTCATTTTTACGAGACAGCAATGAGGCATTATTTTTTGATTGAGCTCCGCCAGTCATTGAACCGCCCGGGTTAACAATATCGCCTTCGATCGTCACTAGACGGAAGCGATACTGCAGACGCGCAGCCAGTTCATTCGCACCTTTTAAATCCTTTACGATGAGAACATTTCCAAGAAGGTTCTCAATAATTGTACGATGCTGCTCATCAAACGTTACAATAGACGAAGCAACATTAATAAAGGAGGGATGCTCACTCGCTGCGTTGTACTGATGCTGCTGCAACGACTTAGGCTTAATAACAGACATCGGCAAAAAAGTGGCACGGCCATAACGATTTTTTTTCAAAAATTGAATCGCACTTCTTGCGTCCTGTTCGTTTTGGGTGACAATACTTTGCGTGGAACCGCCAAGCGCTGTTTCAACAGCCAGTTCATAACGCTTATCGACAGTGAGGAGCTCTGCAACTGCCCCTTCTATTCCTTTCAGATGCTTATTACGCGCCTTTAAGACCTCTTTTACCCCTTGATAAAAGCCGGAAAAATCATCTTCCATCGTTTCTAGCATTTCTTTTCTTGATTTTGCTTGACTGACAAATTGATACGCTTTATATAATTGAGCTTCCAATTTCTCTATGGTTTCTCTCGACTGCTTTATCTGCCCTTGCAACGAAACGTAGTCTTTCGTTGTTTGGTCAAGGTTTGCAGAGAGGTCGTTTAATTCCTGCTGCTTTTTTTCTTTTTGTGCAAGCCTTTGTTTGCGTTCTTCTATATATTTACTATTTTGCCCAATGAGCTTATCCGCCCGCTTTGATTGTTGATCAATTTGCTGATCTGTATAGCTTAGCTCGTTGTTGATTGAAGTTTTTTCATTAAGTGCATCGAAGTAGTCATTTTTAATCTGCTCAAGCTGTTCTTCTATATTTTCTTCTAATTGCTTTAACTCATGCTTCTGCGCATTCAGTTCATCAGCTAAAGAATTGACACGGCGCTTACTTTCTTCTGCCATTTTTTCATTCAGCTGAAGAGCTTCCTGCGAAGCCCCAATTTGCATTTCAAGTTCATTCATTGCTTGACGCATTTGCTCTTCGTTTTGATGAGCATTCTTACGGCGCTCCACAAGTACTTGCCTGCGTCCTTCTAGCTGTTCTGTTTCTTCCGTCACGGTAAGAAGAACCTTTTGCAAATCATTTACTGATTCATCCAGCCCTTCAATATGATCTCTCTTTTCAATCAAACCTGCTTCTATTACGGTAATCGCATGTTGTTTTTCTTCTTCTTGCTTCTCAATCGTCTGGTGACTAGCCTTCGCCTGTTCCCATTCCTTGTTCATCTGTTCAATGTCGTGCACAAGCAAGGAAACCTCAGTACGTTCAAGATCTGCTTTTTTCTCCAAATAGTCTTTTGCAATTGATGATTGAATTTTAAGGGGTTCGATCTGCCCTTCAAGCTCATGAAGAATATCCTGAACACGATACAAGTTTTCCTGTGTTTCAACAAGTTTCATATCCGCTTTTTTTCTTCTGTTCTTATATTTTAAAACGCCAGCCGCTTCTTCTAAAATAATACGGCGGTCCTCTGGCTTACTATTCAAAATTTGTTCGACCCTACCTTGGCCAATAATTGAAAAAGCATCTTTGCCAAGCCCTGAATCCATGAATAAATCCACGATATCCTTTAAGCGACAGGATTGATTATTTAATAAGTATTCACTGTCACCAGAACGGTACACTCTTCTTGTAACGCTTACTTCTGCATAATCAAGAGGCAACGCCTGATCCTCATTATCCAGAGTCAGCGTCACCTCAGCAATATTCAATGGTTTTCTTGAATCGCTTCCAGCAAAAATTACATCTTCCATTTTACCGCCTCGAAGGGATTTTGCTGATTGCTCACCAAGCACCCACCGAATGGCATCTGTTATATTACTTTTCCCACTGCCGTTAGGACCTACTACTGCTGTTACTCCAGGAACAAAATCAATCGTCACTCGTTCGGCAAAGGATTTAAACCCCAAAACATCCAGTCGTTTTAAAAACATTATGATTTCACCTGCTGACCATCATCTGGCCGTTTTTTCAAATAATCAAGCGCTTGTTGTGCGGCATGCTGCTCTGCTTCTTTTTTCGATCTTCCTGAACCAGTTCCAAGCTCCTCTGTACCAAGAAGCACACGGGAAACAAATTCTCTATTATGAGCTGGTCCTTTTTCTTTTAATATTTCATAACTTAATGTTCCAGAGTGATGACGTTGAATAAATTCTTGCAGTTGGCTCTTAAAATCCATCACATGAGAAAAAGCACCGGACTCCACCTTAGGGAATATCACTTTTTGAAGCATCACCTGAACGGGCTCTATCCCTTGATCTAAGTATAGGGCACCAATAAACGCCTCGAACACATCTGCAAGTAAAGCAGGCCGCATTCTTCCGCCAGTTTGTTCTTCTCCTTTGCCAAGTAAAATGAGCTTACCGAATTCCAGTTCATTAGCAAATATTACAAGAGAAGGCTCGCAAACAATTGCCGCTCTAAGCTTGGTCATTTCTCCCTCGCTCATCGTTGGGTAACGCTCGAATAAGTAATGAGATACAGATAATTCAAGTACAGCATCACCTAAAAATTCAAGACGCTCATTATCCTCATAAGGTTTTCTTCGATGCTCATTCACATACGATGAATGAGTAAAAGCTTTTGTTAGTAACTTAGGATCATTAAATTGAATGTCATGTTGTTGTTGAAACTGTTGAAATCGCACTTCCATTTTCTTTATGGATAATAGCTCTTTTTTCATTTTACCCACGGGACTTCACCTTGCCGTTTCTATTCTCTTTTTATTTTTCAACGCCCTTCATTCACAACCACTTATAGCAATAGATTTTGTCTACTGAATATTAGCTTGTTGAACGAAATAAAACTTGGCATGAAAACCCATGCCAAGTTTTATCACACAAAAGAAAAGATATCATCCTGGCAGGATGATCACATTACATATTGTTTTGTATGTAAGTAACTGCATCACCAACTGAACCAATCTTTTCTGCATCTTCATCAGAAATTACCATATCAAATTCATCTTCAAGCTCCATTACTAATTCTACTACATCTAATGAATCGGCACCAAGATCTTCCTTGAATGAAGCTTCAAGCTTAATTTCAGATTCATCAACACCTAGTCGGTCAACGATAATTTTTGTTACACGTTCTAATACTTCTGCCACATCTGTCACCTCCCCTCAAGTTATTATAGTAGAAAATGCGATTGAAATAAACATTATGAAAATCTTTTTCTACATTACCATACCGCCATCGACGTGCAATGTTTGTCCTGTCATGTAGGAAGCATCATCACTAGCAAGAAAGACCACAACATTTGCAATATCTTCTGGCTGCCCAAAACGAGCTAGAGGAATTTGTTTTTTCATCTCATCCTGAATCTCAACAGTCAGTTTATCCGTCATATCCGTTTCGATAAATCCAGGAGCAACAGCATTAACTGTAATGCCACGGGAAGAAAGCTCTTTAGCAGTCGTTTTTGTTAAACCGATTACACCTGCTTTTGCAGCGACATAATTTGCCTGTCCTGGATTTCCTGTTACACCTACGATAGAGGAAATATTAATAATTCTACCGCTGCGCTGCTTCATCATGCTTCTTGAGACGGCCTTTGTTGTCAAAAACACACCTTTTAGATTGATCGACATAACATCATCCCACTCATCATCCTTCATTCGAATTAGAAGGTTGTCCCGTGTCACTCCCGCATTATTAACGAGAATATCAATCTTGCCAAGCTCATCAATGGTTTGTTTGATCATCCCTTGCACTTGATCAGTGTCAGCAACGTTTGCTTGAATAACGAACGCTTTTCTTCCCATTTCTTGAATCTCTTTTGCTACTTGTTCAGCTTTTTCCTGACTGCCGCTGTAATTCACAGCAACGTTCGCACCATTTCTGGCAAGCTGCAGAGCAATCTCTCGACCAATTCCTCGTGAAGCTCCTGTAACTAATGCCACTTTTCCTTCAAGTTTCATCATTTATTGATCCTCCTTTAATGCTGTAATTGCCGCTTGTAGCGACTCTTGATCAAATACAGGGAGTGTCTTCGCTCGACGGTCCACTTTTTTCACCAAACCAGACAACACTTTGCCCGGGCCAACTTCTATAAACGTATCAACACCAAGATCGATTAATTTTACGATTGTATCCTCCCAAAGAACTGGGGAATAGAGCTGTGCAACTAAAAGCTGTCGAATTCTATCTGCTTCAAAGACAGGATCTGCTGTTACATTGGCTACAACTGGAATACTCGCATTCTTCAGGACATAACCACTTATCACTGATTCAAATTTTTCAGCGGCAGGCTTCATGAGACTCGAGTGAAAAGGTCCGCTAACGTTTAGCAGTAAGCATCTTTTTGCTCCTTTTTCTTTTGCCAAAGCCGAAGCTTTTTCAACTCCAGCAGCAGAACCAGAAATAACAATTTGTCCAGGACAGTTAAGATTCGCTAGCTGTACAGGGTCTCCAGCAGCTGTTATTTCATCCGTTACTTCCTTAAGAAGCTGGCGATCAAGTCCCAAAACAGCAGCCATACCACCCTGTCCATTCGGCACCGCCTCCTCCATTAACTCGCCGCGTTTTCTAACCGCTTCAACAGCATCAGCAAACGACAGTACATCCGCTGCTACAAGTGCTGAATACTCACCTAAGCTATGTCCTGCAACGTAATCAGCATAAACATTGTGCTCTTTAAGAACAGATAATATTGCAATGCTTGAGGTTAACAGCGCAGGCTGCGCATTAACTGTTTTGGTTAAGATTTCTTGCGGCCCTTCAAACATCAAGGTTGAGAGCGGCTCATTTAAACGCATATCCGCATTTTGGAAGATCTCATTGGCGGAAGGGTACGCTGCAGCAATCTCTTGTCCCATCCCAACTGATTGAGACCCTTGCCCTGGAAATAAAAAAGCTATTTTAGTCATCTTTTCTTCCCCTTATCCCTTTTGATCATTTTTTTCTAAAGTATTTTTAATCATCGTTGCTACTTCTTCTTCAGCCATCAGCTTCGCTTGTTTAATCGCATTATAGATTGCATTCGCATTTGAAGAGCCATGTGCTTTAATAACGGGTGCCGACAGTCCAAACAGTGCTGCACCACCGTATTCCGTGTAGTCCATTTTGTTTTTCAGCTGACGAAGATCCTGCTTGACAAGTCCCGCAGCAAGCTTTGATTTCAAAGAAGAAGTAAAGGTTTCCTTAAGCATACCAAAGAGAGCTTGTACAGTTCCTTCAATCGATTTTAACACCATATTCCCTGTAAAACCGTCGGTTACAACAACATCAGCAGCACCCTCTAATAAATCTCTAGCCTCCACGTTACCAATGAAATGAATATCCGCATCTTTTAAAAGCTCGAACGCCGCCTTTGTTAGATCATTTCCCTTTTTCTCTTCAGTTCCTATATTTAACAAACCAACAGTTGGAGAAGAGATGCCCCGAACTTTTTCTGCATAAATACTTCCCATAATGGCATATTGGAGAAGATGCTCAGGTTTTGCATCTGCATTAGCGCCTAAATCAAGCATGACGAATCCTTTCCCATCCATGGTTGGAAGAGTAGGAGATAAGGCCGGACGATCGATTCCTTTAATTCTTCCTACTACAAATAGACCCGCGGCCATTAGTGCACCCGTATTACCCGCTGAAACACAAGCATCTGCGTCTCCATCTTTAACGGATTGTGCCATTAAGACCATTGAAGCATCTTTTTTCCTTCTAACGGCACGAACAGGTTCGTCTGTACCTAGAATTGTTTCTACCGTGTGTACAATAGTAATATTTTTATCCTCCGTTAAATACGGACGAATTTTTGATTCATCACCATATAACGTTATGTATATTGAAGGGAATTCTTCCACTGCCTTCATTGCACCAAGGACAACTTCCTTTGGAGCATGATCTCCCCCCATTGCATCTACTGCAATTTTCATTTTATTCATCACCTTTTAATTGTGTAGTTGATCGATACATATTAAAATCACCTTTAAAGACAAGTGTCTGACCTACATAGGATTGTACTTCAACTGTCGTACGACGCTGATCCTTGCTGCTAACCTTTGCTTTCGCTACCACTCGTTCTCCTAGCTGAACAGGTTTATAAAATTGCAATTGCGAACTTGCAGTTAAAGCAAGTTCGTCGTCTATTACCGCCACAGCAAGCGAGTTTGCCTGTGCAAACAAATGATGTCCTCTTGCAATGCCGTTACGCTGGAATACGTGCTCATCTTTCACATCAAAAATGGAGATGGCACTCTCATCTAGTTCTATATCAATGATTTCTCCGATAATTTCATCAATTGGCAAAGAACGCACTTCATCCTCAAACGTTTTCTCTGCCACACTTTTTATACGCTCTCGCAACTCTGGAATAGAGAGCTCCATTCGATCGAGCCGAATTGTTTGAACACTGACGTTAAACTGCTTCGCTAAATCGTCATCTGTAACAAATGGATTCTCGAAAATTTTTTGTTTTAATCTGGATTGCCGTTCTTTTTTAGGTAATTTCATCTTCACACCGCCCGCTACTAGCACTAGGTACTAATAGTAGTATATAAAGAAAGAGGACAGAATGCAAATGGCATCCTGTCTAATCAAGCTTTCCTCCACTTAAAATTCCTTCTTCCATTAAGTAGGAACGCAGAGGTTCAAACCGAGCATCATTCCAAAATTCAAGTCTTTCAATCAGCTTATGAGCATCATCTCTTGCTACTTCAAGCGCACGATAATCATGGACCATGTCAGCTACGCGGAATTCAGGAAGCCCACTTTGTTTGCGGCCAAAAAAATCTCCGGGGCCTCGAAGCTCTAAATCCTTTTCACTTAGAACAAAACCATCATTTGTTTCGGTCATTATCTTCATTCGTTCTTTCCCTACTTCGTTTTTCGGTTCTGCAAGCAATATACAATAGGATTGATCGCTGCCACGCCCTACACGTCCTCTTAGCTGGTGGAGCTGAGATAGACCAAAACGTTCTGCATCATATATAACCATAAGAGAAGCATTTGGCACATTTACTCCTACTTCAACAACTGTCGTCGAAACGAGCACCTGGTGTTTATTTTCACTAAACTGTTTCATTACGGCTTCTTTATCATCCGAATGCAGTCGCCCATGCATTAGACCAACACTAAACCTGCCCGAAAAATACTGTTCAAGCTGCATATGAACATCAATTGCATTTTGAACATCAAGCTTATCTGATTCTTCTATGAGAGGACATATAACATACGCCTGTCTGCCAGCAACAAGCTCTTTCTCCATAAACGCCAAGATACGATCAAGCATGTTTTCTTTTGCCCAGTAGGTTTCAATCGGCTTTCTTCCTGCAGGCATTTCATCAATAATGGATACGTCCATTTCCCCGAAAACGGTAATGGCTAATGTACGCGGAATCGGCGTGGCTGTCATAAATAATACATCAGGGTTTTCCCCTTTTTCTCGGAGCACCCTTCGTTGATTTACGCCAAAACGATGCTGTTCGTCCGTAATAACAAGACCCAGCTGTTGAAAGTCAACTTCATCCTGGATTAGCGCATGTGTACCGATCATAATATTAATCTCACCTGCTTTTAGTTTCTCCAGCAATAAAGTCCGTTTTTTCCCTTTAACTGAACTGGTTAATAGAGCGACTGTAATACCGATTGGAGCAAAGAGCTCATTTAGAGACTCTGCATGCTGTTCTGCCAAAATCTCTGTGGGAACCATAAGCGCTCCTTGATAACCCGCCGTTATAGCGCCATACAATGCAATCGCAGCAACCACTGTTTTACCAGAGCCCACATCCCCCTGCAGAAGCCTATTCATCCGGTTAGGCGACAACATATCGGTAAAAATCTCGTCCATAACCCGCTGCTGTGCTTTTGTCAAGGGAAAAGGCAAACGCTTAATAAACCCTGTAACATCGTCTTTGTTGTACTTAATTGATATTCCCTTTGACTGTTCGCGCTCAAACTTACGCAGCGCCTGCATCTTTAATTGAAAATAAAAAAACTCTTCATAGACAAATCGACGTCTCGCTTGCTTCATATCCTCAGGATTTGAAGGGAAATGCATTGCTTCTAACGCAGCCTGCCGATTCATCAATCGATATTGCACAATCAGCTCTTCTGGCAAGGGATCAATTATAATCCCTTTACAGAGCTGTAACGCTTGCTTTATCATTTTTTGCAGCGTTCGATTTGTCATTGAACCTTTCAAGGGATAAACCGGCGTGAACTCTTCCACACCTTGCTGCGGACCAAGCTTGTATGTTTGAGCAGTAACGATTTGACGATGACGATCCCATTTACCTGTTACTGTGATAATGTCATTTAAATTAAGCTGCTTTTTTAAATATGGTTGGTTAAAAAAAGTAACTTTTACTGCATGAGGTCCTGCTAAAAGCCTGACAGTGAGTCTGGATTTTTTCTTTCCGAAAAATTGCAAAGCTGGTTCACTGTGAACACGCCCTTCGATCGTCACCCTTTCCTCATGTGCGGCCTCAGACAAATCTTTTAATCTAAAATCATCGTACCGGTAAGGTAAATAGTTTATAAGATCTTCGATTAAAACGATTCCCATTGCCTCAAGCTGCTGTACAGTTTCTTCTCCAACACCTTTTAACAACTGAACCGTTTCTTTCAATGGATTTGCTTTATTTATCAAGCGCGAATCCAAAAATCTTCGCCTCCAGTTCACGACCGGTTGGTGTAGCAGCTAATCCACCTTGTCCAGTCTCTCTTAGGGCTACCGGCATCGTTTGTCCGATTCGATACATCGCATCAATTACTTCATCACATGGGATACGACTCGTGATTCCAGCTAAGGCCATATCTGCAGCAACCATGGCATTGGCTGCTCCCATCGCATTTCGTTTCACACAAGGAACCTCAACTAATCCGGCAACAGGATCACACACTAACCCGAGCATATTCTTTAGTGTGATGGCCATTGCTTCAGCCGATTGAGCGGGTGTACCTCCTGCCATTTCGACAATAGCTGCTGCAGCCATTCCAGATGCAGAACCTACCTCCGCTTGACAGCCTCCAGCTGCTCCTGAAATCGATGCATTATTCGCTACAACGAAACCAAAAGCTCCTGATGTAAACAGAAAGCGGAGTTTCTCTTCCCTTGTTGGATTAAGTTTGTGTTGAACAGCAAATAGAGTTCCAGGTACTACACCAGCTGAGCCAGCAGTCGGCGTTGCACATATCGTTCCCATTGCTGCATTCACTTCATTTGTGGCTACAGCTTTACTTACTGCATCCAGCAGGAGTTCTCCAGATAGAGATCTTCCAGACTGTATGTATTTTTGCAGGAGCACGGCATCTCCACCAGTTAAACCTGAATGCGACCTAACGCCTTTTAGCCCTCTGTCCACAGCTTCTTCCATTACGACTAAATTTCGTTCCATTTGTGCCAGTACATCTTCTTTAGAACGTTTAGTCACAGTCATTTCTTGTTCAATCATTATATCTGATATTTTTTTATTTTGGCTTTCAGCAAGTTCCACTAGCTCTGCTGCGTTTCGAAACATGTGAAACCCTCCTTTTTTTCATCATTGTATATACTGCAAGAGCATAAGCATTATCACATCAATGTATTATTCAGCAATTCTTGTAACTTGAGTAATTTGAGGGAGCTGCTGTAATTCATTTATCACAGCCTCATCTACTGTTTGATCCACTTCAATCGTCATTAATGCTATTTTTCCAATGTCTTTCCTCGAAACGTCCATATGACCAATATTAATATGGTGCTTTGCAAGTAAATTCGAAACGGCTGCGATGGCACCAAAACGATCATCGTGTACAACGAGAATAGCCGGATGATGGCCAGACAGCTTTAATTCAAATCCATTTAATTCTACAATTTCAATTTTCCCTCCACCGATAGAGATCCCCACTAGTTCAGTCTCACCATCGTCATCGCCTATTTTAATTCTTGCTGTGTTTGGATGATCGGTTATCGCATCTTCTACTCTTATTCGAATTTTTATTCCTTTTTCACGCGCATAATCAAATGCTTTTATAATTCGTTCATCATCCGTTTCAAAGTTCATGATTCCGCCAATCATTGCTACATCCGTTCCATGTCCTTTATAGGTTTTAGCAAATGAACCATAAAATGAAATATTCGCCCATTTTGGCTCACGCCCAAAAAGTTCACGGGCCATTTTCCCAATCCTAGCTGCTCCAGCCGTATGAGAAGATGACGGACCTATCATTACGGGTCCAATAATATCAAATACACTTTTATATTTCATTATTCACACCTACCTATGATCTTCTTGCCCATTTCATTAACGACATAGAAAATAGAAGGGCAGCTACCCTTCTATTTTCTCTTTTTTACCATTCAATTACAATAACACGATCTACTCAATGGCAAATATATATGAATAAAGAGGCTGTTTCCCATTATGGATTTCTACCTCAATCTCATTAAATTCTTCTTCAATAAACGCTTCAATCTGTTTTACTTCTTCAGGGATACTGTCTTCACCGTAAAGAATCGTAATAATTTCTGCATCTTCATCCAAGAGATGAGTCAATAACTTTTTGACAGATGTTAAACGATCCTTTTCACTTACGACAATTTTACCGTCAGCTATTCCCATATGATCATCTTTGGAAATTGACACACCGTCAATCGATGTATCTCGAACAGCGAACGTCACTTGACCCGTCTTCACATGTTCCAGTGCTGCTTTCATCCCTTGCTGATTCCGTATAAGGTCAGCTGTTGGATTAAATGCAAGGATGGCAGCCATCCCTTGAGGAACAGTCTTTGAAGGAACTACAACAGCATCCATTTCAACAACTTCAGCTGCCTGTTCTGCAGCCATAATAATATTTTTATTATTAGGTAAGATAATGACTTTTTCTGCATTGGCCTCTTTAATTGCTTTAACGATATCCTCTGTGCTCGGATTCATCGTCTGACCACCTTCAATTACGTTTGTGGCACCAATACTTTTAAATAAATCCGCAATACCGTCACCCATTGAAACCGTAATGATAGCATATGGTTGCTTTTCCTTCGGTGATTGGGATTCTTTTTTCGAAGGAGCTCGATGCTCGCTTCCCACGATTTCTGAATGCTGCTCTCTCATATTCTCAATCTTGATTTTAATTAGGCTACCATATTGCTGACCGTATGAGAGAGCTTCACCAGGCTGTTCTGTATGAATATGCACTTTTGCAACCTCATCGTCAGAAATAACAAGAAGGGAATCACCAAATTCACTTAGCTCATTGCGGAAGGCCGTCTCATCAAAAGGACGATCAGCCGTCTTTTTCTCTTCAAGCTTCACCATGAATTCTGTACAATATCCAAACTCGATATCTTCTGTGTTCATAAAACCTTGTACTCCAATGTGATGCTCAGCACTGACAAGATCCTCCATCGATGGACTGACAGGAGCATCTGAGATCTTTTCACCTTTTAATTCTGCTAAAAAACCTTCATAAACATATACGAGACCTTGCCCGCCACTATCAACCACGCCTACCTCTTTAAGGACAGGCAAAAGATCCGGCGTTCTTTTCAGAGAAGCATTTGCTTCCGCTACGATCTCCTGCATCAACACAACTAGATCTTTTTCTGTTTGTGCAACCTGAACAGCTTTTTTTGCTGCATCTTTTGCAACTGTTAAGATTGTACCCTCAACAGGCTTCATGACAGCTTTATAAGCAGATTCAACGCCCGCCTCTAAGGCATGGGCAAATTCTTCCGCATTTAATACATTTTTTTCCTCGACTGCTTTACCGAATCCGCGAAAGAGCTGAGATAAAATGACACCTGAATTTCCACGCGCACCCATTAGCAGCCCTTTAGAAAGCGCTGCTGCCACTTTGCCTAAGTGATCTTGAGTGTTTGCTTTTACTTCTTTGGAACCTGAAGACATTGACAGGTTCATATTGGTACCAGTATCACCATCTGGTACTGGAAAAACGTTTAAGGCATCGACTGTCTCAGCGTTGTTGGACAAATTAGTTGCCCCTTGCATCACCATTTCGGCAAATCGTCTACCACCTAATGCTGTAATTGACACAAACTTTCCTCCTCATTACGGGTTCGTTACACGAACTCCTTGAACATATATATTGACGGACTCTACTGACAGCCCGACAGTTTTGTCCAACGTATACTTCACTTTTGATTGTACATTGTGAGCCACTTCAGAAATTTTGGTTCCAAAGCTGACAATAATGTACATGTCGATGGAGACCTCATCTTCTACCTGGCGCACAATCACTCCACGTGTGAAATTTTCACGGCGAAGGATGTCAGTCAGCCCATCCCTGATTTGATGCTTGGACGCCATGCCAACAATACCGTAGCATTCGATAGCTGCGCCACCCGCAATCATTGCAATAACTTCATTAGAAATATCAATTTGTCCAAACTTTGTTGTTAATTCTATTGACATGCCTTACTCCCCCTTTGGATACTGTCTTGGCTAAAGACATTTTACTATAACATTTAGCTTTTTGAAAGCTAAACCGGAAAAGGACCCATCGTCATATGTATATTTTTCATTAGTATGGACTTTATTCGGCTGGATCATGAGCTAAACGGCTCTTGTTTAAGTATACTCTTTGAAAAACTACTTACTGCTTGGCTGTGGTAGCAAAAAACGCCTCCTCGCCAATCCTTTTACGCCAGTCGGAACTAAGCGGTTCAGAAAGCTTTTAAGATGTTATCCAGCTTTCTGAACCAGTTCCTCGGGTCGTAAGCTGCTTGGCTGTGGTGGCAAAAAACGCCTCCTCGCCAATCCTTTTACGCCAGTCGGAACTAAGCGGTTCAGAAAGCTTTTAAGATGTAAAGTAAAAAAACTTGATAGGTATTGTTTTAGTTATTGCAAATGAAATTGATGTATGGTAAGTTAATAAGGGTGTAAATGACTAAGTGAAAGATTGAAACAAATTGTTTTCAGCTTCATTTGTGAGGAGGGGAATTAAATGGCGAAACAGTGTGTTGTAACTGGTCGTAAGACTCGTTCAGGCAACGCTCGCTCTCACGCTATGAACGCAAGCAAGCGTACATGGGGCGCTAACCTTCAAAAGGTTCGTATTCTTATTGATGGTAAGCCAAAGCGCGTATGGGTTTCTGCACGAGCATTAAAATCCGGTAAAGTTGAGCGTGTTTAATGCATTTGACATAATAAGAAGGGGAGCTGTCATAACTGACAGCTCCCCTTCTTATTATGATTATTATACTTCTTTTTTAAAAGCACCCAGCATTGCTCTGACAATCCCTCCGAGAAATCTTGGTAGTTTAATCGTATAAAACCTCAATCGAATTCCTCCGTTTCTATATTGGTTGACTGCTAAAGACTTCAACAGTAAGCCATAAGTCCGAACAGCCAAAAACGCTTATTGAAAGGAATCGTTTATTAATTCTCAGCTACTTTAAACCAGCACCACAGCTTAAAGTTTTGTCTGCTGAAACGGAAAAGATTGTTCTCTGCAAAGCCTGTCTACTACCTGCCGGACCTAAATGACCAAAAAGTTTCTTGCTTATACAGATTCCATGGCTAGAATCTCGAGTCACAGGTTGCATAGCTGCGGAAAAGTACATCTCCTCACCAATCTCCTTATACCGACCTGGTTTAAATAGTCAAAGGAGCTTTTATTAATCCTTGCTTCTTATGATCATTATTATGCCGGTTTCGAATGAAATAGACGCTTTTTCTACTGTAATTTCGTTGCTTATCGTCAATGTATTTCCTATGTATACATCAGCTTTAACCAATGGATATTTCACACCGTCAATGGATAGACCCTCTACCTTTGGCGTCATTGGGATAATAGAGAAATAAGGAAATTGGTCATCTGTTGGGATCAGCTCGCTCCCTGGCAACATGCAGCGTAAACGATTTTGCTTGTCAATGATTTCTACCACCACTCCACTATGCAACACTCTTTCCGATAAGAGAAGCTGAACGTTTCCAAAGAAATGATCCAGCCTTTGACCCGTCACAGCACATAACTTAATTTCATCCTTTTGTGTGAGTGCCCAATTAAGCGCCAACTCCATATCCGTTTCATCTTTTTCGGACGCTGCCTCTTCCACGTTGTGCTTAACGATTCGTTTTATCTCCTGACGCTCATCCTGTGTTACTGAGTCAAAATCACCAAATGCATAATCAGGGATCAATCCTGCTTTCAGTATGCTTATTGCTCCTCTGTCAACACCCACCCACTGAACTTTAGGAGAATCGAGGCTTCTTAACCATTTTAAATCCACATCGGCTCCGCCAACCAAATAAATCAATCGATCACACCCTTTTATCGTTTTACTAAATTATTTGCTGAAAAAAAGATTCCACCTTTGTACCCAGTGGAATCTTTTTTCAGCTATTTGAGCGAATAAGTTTTATAGCAGCTGCTCGATCTGTTTTATCAAATATGGCAGAGCCTGCAACCAATACATTCGCACCTGCTTCTACACATTGACGCGCCGTCTGATCATTGACGCCTCCATCTACTTCAATTTCATAGCTGAAACCGTTAATTTCCTTCATCCTATGAAGTTCTTTAATTTTTGGAAGAGTTGATTCAATAAAAGATTGTCCGCCAAATCCCGGATTCACGGTCATGACAAGAACGAGATCTAAGTCTTGAAGCACCTGCTTAACCGCATCTACTGGTGTATGAGGATTTAATACAACCCCTGCTTTAACACCGTACGATTTTATTAGTTGTATCGTACGATGCAGATGTTTTGTAGCTTCCACATGAACAGATAGTATATCTGCACCCGCTTTAGCAAAGCTTTCTATAAATCTGTCTGGTTCTTCAACCATTAAATGTACATCCAGCGGCAATGTAGTAACAGGACGCACCGCACCGACAACTATAGGTCCCATTGTAATGTTTGGAACAAAATGGCCATCCATTACATCTATGTGAATGTAATCTGCACCTGCTTTTTCAACGTCACGAACCTCCTCCCCCAATTTAGAGAAGTCAGCAGACAAAATCGAAGGAGCTAATTTGACCATTGTTAATACCTCGGCTTTCTTGATTTAATTTCTTCGTAAAATTGCTGATAATGGTGATATCGATACGATTGAATCTCTTTATTTTCAACTGCACCTTTTACTGCACACTTAGGCTCATTCATATGAAGACAGCCGCGAAACTTACACTGCTCCCCGTAATGGACCATTTCAGGAAAGCATGTCGGAAGGGCTTCCAGTTCAAGATCAATAAACTCCAGCGCACTAAATCCAGGCGTATCAGCAACAAATCCACTCCCGATTGCGAGCAATTCCACATGCCTTGTCGTATGCTTACCTCTGCCCAAGGAAGAGGAGATCTGATCAGTTTTCAACTTAAGATCTGGTCTAATCGCATTTAAGATTGATGACTTTCCTACTCCTGACTGACCTGCAAAAACCGTTATTTTGTTTTGCAAGTAAGGCAGTAATGTAGACATGCCATCCTCCCATATTGCAGATGAACGCAATACCGTATAACCAATTTCTTCATACTGCTTCGCATACTCTTCTATTCTTTTCGTGTCATCGCTCGTTAAAAGGTCCATTTTCGTAATACAAATAAGCGGATCAATTTGATGACTCTCTACCAAAACTAAAAATCGATCAAGAAGCGATGTGCTGAAGTCCGGTTCGGTTGCTGAAAATACAAGTACTGCTTGATCTACATTTGCAATAGGGGGACGTGTTAGTTCATTTTTACGAGACCCAATATCTAGAACATAGCCTTCACGATCGTTTTCAGCTTGATACTCTACATAATCTCCTACCAACGGGGTGATTTTTTGTTTACGAAACACTCCCCTCCCCCGGCATTGAATCATTTGGTCTCCATCCTGAACATAATAAAAACCACTAAGTGCCTTCATGATTTTTCCTTCTGGCATTCAATCTCTCCTCTACCTGGAATTATTGATTCTCGTCATAAGGTATCGATTGTTCAAGGATGATTTCTCCATCTCTTTCCACACGATAGCCTCCAGTTTGACCTGCTTCAATAATCAGTCTTATATTTTTTTCAGTCGTTTCTGTTATCGTAAATTCTTCAACAGGCTCAGTCATATTACGATCACGATCTTCAATAAATATTCTAATCGTTTGCGGCATTGGTTCTCCAGGTACTTCAGGAGGATCTTCTCCTTCTTCTGGCGGCTCTTCTTTCATTTCATATAGAATGGTGAGAGGAACAATCACTGTACTTGGCGGAAGAGGCTCTGGCCCTCTTGATACGACAACATTTACAGAACGTCCGACTTCAAGCTCAGTTCCTTCCGCTGGGTCCTGTGACAATATTACCCCTTCCGGCTGTTCGGCTGAAAATTCTTCTCTTGTCACATTGACCACTAAGCCTGTACGCTGCTCGAAAGAATCGATTTCAGAGGCGTTCATTCCAACAAGGCTTTCCACGGCAACCGTTTCCTCACCCTGACTAAGCGTTAACCTCAATGTCGTTTCACTTGGAATGATTTCTTCCCCAGGTGCAGGGTCTTGTTCAAGAATGGTTCCAATGCTTGTAGAGTCGTATACTCGCTCTATCTCAATTCCTTCGAACTTAAGTCGGTTTAATAAAGACTCAATATCTTCATATATGCGACCAGTATAGCTATCAAGTTCAATGGTTTCTTTTCCACTGCTTACAAATAACGAAATTTCTGAGCCTTCCTCCAGCACGCGGCCAGCTTTTGGATCCGTTCTCAACACCTCTTCTGCAGGTATCTCTTCGTGTGGCTCATATGTGACTTCACCAATCGTGAATCCTAATCCCTCAAGTATGTCCTCAGCATCTTCCCTTGTTTCGCCGACTACGTCTGGAAGCTCTATTCTCGTTGGACCAAACACGCCCATGGCCGCCATTGTCGAAACGCTTATAAGAATTAAGAGTAAAGTGACCAAAACGATCCAAGGCCATTTTTTTCGCTTTCTTTTTGGGGCTTCTTGTTGTTCAACAGGATCTTTTGCAGACTGCACAACCGTCGATTCATTACGAACCTTTGTATCAGCCATATTTGTAAATGACCGTTCGTCCCTAATGACAGGTATTGCCCGCGTTGCATCGTTATCTGGTTCGACAGTAAATACCGGTTCATTCTCTCTGTCTTTATCCAAAACCGTTTTCAAGTCTTCCTGCATTTCATCTGCTGACTCATAACGATAGAAAGAATCCTTTGTTGTTGCCTTTAAAATTACATTTTCAACACTTTGCGGTAAATTAGGAATCCATTTTGATGGGTGCGGTATTTCGGACTGCAAATGCTTTAGTGCGATTGATACTGCTGATTCGCCTTCGAAAGGCAATCTTCCAGTGATGAGCTCAAACATCACGATTCCGAGAGAATAAATATCTGATTTTTTTGTTGCTATTCCACCCCTAGCTTGCTCCGGAGACAAATAATGAACCGTCCCCATTACAGAGTTCGTTTGCGTAATAGAGGTTGCACTTAGCGCCATAGCAATACCAAAATCTGTTATTTTAATATGACCTTCATGGTCGACCAATATATTTTGCGGTTTAATATCCCGATGAATGATTCCATTATGATGTGCGTGAGAAATTGCATCGGTAAGCTGACTCATAATTTGAATGGCATGCTCAAGAGATACAGGAGAATTTCTCTGAATGTATTCCTTTAGCGTCATTCCATCGACATACTCCATTACGAGATAATAAAGTTCCCCCTCATCACCTACATCATACATGCTGACAATATTGGGATGTGTTAAGCTGGTGGCTGATTGTGCCTCACGCTGAAAACGTTTCATCAGTTCATTTTCACTAACATAGTCCAGTCTAAGTACTTTTACAGCAACGTCCCTGTCTAATATCATATCATGAGCAAGATAGACGTTGGCCATACCGCCTCCGCCAATGGTCTGAAGAATTTTATAGCGTCCGCTTAGCCTTCTTCCGATCAGCATTATATCCCCTCACTTTCTACGACTGGACTGAACTCCACCATCGCGATCGTGATATTATCTTCTCCACCTTCTGAATTCGCTTTTTCAATAAGCTGCTTAGCTCGCTCATCCAACGATTGAAAATTTATCATTATCTCTTCTATAAAAGCTTCTGTAATCTTATTGGACAGCCCATCCGAACAAAGTAAAACTAAATCACCTTGTTCAAATTCAATCGTACGTACGTCAGGCTTAATTTTCCCTTCCGAACCTAATGCTTTTAAAAGCAAGTTTTTATTAGGGTGATGTTCAGCATCCTCACGAGATATTTCTCCAGACTGAACAAGCGCATTGACAAATGAATGATCTTCCGTGATCTGTCTAATCCGCTCATTGTTCCATATGTATCCACGACTGTCTCCTACATTTCCAAGGGTGATAAACTCCTTTGTACAAATAGCTGCGACAATCGTTGTTCCCATTCCTTCACATTCTTCATGATTGGCTGCATGTGAATAAAGCTTTTCATTGATTGACTCGATGCTTGATGAGAGCCATTCCTCTGCTTCAGTTGGACGTTTAAGTGGTGGAATTTCTCTCCAATACTCCTCCAGTAAACGAACTGCCATTGCGCTTGCCACATCACCAGCACGATGTCCACCCATTCCATCAGCCACTACCGCTAAATAATAACCAAGGGGGTGGGGATAAACCCCACCCGAATCTTCATTTAGCTTTCGAACCATGCCTTGATCACTTAAAAAAGCAAATTGCACTGACGTCACCTCGTTTCTTCTTTACGCTCCTTGGCGCGAAGCTGACCACAAGCAGCATCGATGTCTGATCCTTGTTCACGGCGGATCGTCACATTGATTCCTCTTTTTTTCAACGTGCGTTCAAATTCGAATATTTGATCTTTTTCTGTTCGTACAAAATCACGTTCAGGTACGTAGTTTACTGGAATTAAATTCACATGACATTTCAAATCGCCAATTAAATCAGCCAATTCCTCTGCATGCTCAACCTGATCATTTACGCCACTGCCAAATAATCCGTATTCAAATGTAACTCTTCTTCCCGTTTTATCCACGTAATAACGAATAGCATCCATTAAATCAGGAAGCTTATATGCTTTGTTTATTGGCATCAATTTTGAACGAATTTCATTATTTGGTGCATGAAGTGAAACGGCAAAATTAATTTGAAGTTTTTCATCCGCGAATTTGTATATTTTCGGAATAATTCCGCTTGTTGAAACCGTAATATGGCGAGCACCAATGTTAAGACCTTTATCATGGTTTATCGTTCTCAAGAAGCTCATCATTGCATCGTAATTATCGAAAGGTTCTCCGATTCCCATAATTACTAAATGACTGACACGTTCACCTGACTCATCTAGAGCTTTTTGAACCTTTACTACTTGTTCCACGATTTCCCCTGCTTCAAGGTTTCGTTTTAATCCGCCAAGTGTGGAAGCACAAAAAGTACAACCAATTCGACAGCCAACCTGGGTCGTCACACAGATTGAATTGCCATATTCATGACGCATCAATACCGTTTCAATTGAATAACCGTCTTGTAATTGGAATAAAAATTTAATGGTTCCATCTTTGGATGTTTGTTGGATGATTGTTTCCAAAGTAGTTAATGAAAATGATTCAGTAAGTTTTTCACGAAGAGCTTTTGATAGATTTGACATTTCATCAAATTCTGCAACACGCTGCTCATACAACCATTTATAAATTTGTTCTGCTCGAAATGGCTTCTCGCCATTTTCTACTAACCAGCTTTTTAGCTGATCAAGCTCCATCGAGTAAATCGATGGTTTTCGAACGATTTCTTGTTCCTTTTTCTTTCTTTCTACTGCTTGTACCATAATAAATTATTCTCCTTTTTTAAAGCACGCTATGAAAAAGCCGTCTCCACCGAAATCTTGTGGAAATACTTGAAGCACTTGCTCTTGAACAAGTGGTTGAATGGCTTCTGGTAAAGATTCTGCCGTCGCGAGCTTCATTTGTGGTTGTTTCACCAAAAACTGAGTGACGGTTTGATGATTTTCTTTCTTATCAACTGTACATGTACTGTAAACTAGAGTACCGCCTGGCTTAAGCATTTCTACTGCCGATGATAACAAAGAAAGTTGAATGGATTGAAGAGATTCAAGATCTCGCTCATTTTTTGCATACTTTATATCAGGCTTTCTTCTTAAAACGCCTAACCCACTGCATGGGGCATCAACTAATACACGATCAAATGAAGCGGGTTCAAAACGTTCTTGAACTTTTCTAGCATCTAAAGCATGCCCTTCAATATTGGTAAGCTCAAGTCTTGATGCGTTCTCTTGAATAAGTTTAATTTTATGTGGATGAAGATCCAGCGCAAGAACTTTCCCTTCATTATTCATCCTTTCAGCAATATGCGTTGTTTTCCCTCCAGGTGCTGCACACATATCCAGTACGCTTTCTCCAGGTCTAGGATCCAATGCATAAGCTACTAGCATAGAACTCTCATCCTGTATCGTCAAAAAACCTGATCGAAAAGCTTCCGTGTGGGCAATATTTCCACGTTTTATCTGTATGCCTTCTGGAATGATTCTGCTTTCCTCTGCCTCCACACCTTCTTCAGCTAACAATCGTAAAACCTCATCCTTTGATGATTGTGTCCGGTTAACTCTTGCTGTTTGAACAGGTGGCAGCAAGTTTGTTTCACACATTTCACGTGTCTTTGTCAGGCCAAATTGCTCGGACCATCGGGCAACCAGCCATAGCGGGTGACTTGTTTCAATGGATAATCGCTCGATCGGGTCATTGATGGTATCAAGAGATGGGACTCCTTGACGCTGTATAGATCGAAGGACGCCATTAACAAGACCCGAAATACCTTTATGTCCCTTTTTTTTCGCAATTTCTACTGCTTCATGGATTGCAGCTCTCTCAGGTACACGGTCTAAATAAAGCATTTGATATAGACTCATTCGAAGTAAATTTCTCACCCAGCCTTCCACCTTCTTTTTTATAAAAGGTGTCAGATAAAAATCAAGAGTAAGTTTACGTTGAATCGTACCGTAAGTTAGTTCAGTCAGTAAACCTATATCAGGTCCCTTAATCTCAAATTGGCGTATGGCATGATTTAATAAAAGATTACTGTATGATTGGTTTTTGTCAATTTGGTCTAATATATGCAGTGCGGCTTCTCTAACTGAATACGATGGTTTAGTCATTTATAAAACCTAACCTTTCACCAACTGTTATTGAAGTTCCTGCTCCTCGCAAGTAGTCAGACGCAAGCATTTTCTTTTTGCCAAATGGCTGCAGCTCCGTAATTAAAATGGCTGTTTCATTGCCAGTAGCAACGACTGGTCCTAGGTCCGTTTTCTCTATTATAACACCAGGCACAGATTCGTGTTTTGTAAGAATTTTCTTAACTTGCCATATTTTCATCACTTTCCCTTGATACATAGTATAGGCAACGGGCCATGGGTAAAGTCCGCGAATTTGATTGTAAATTTCCTCTCCAGATCGGCTCCAATCAATTAATTCTTGTTCACGTTTAATATTCCAGGCAAACGTAGCCGCTTGATGATCTTGTGGCGTCCGGCTTGCCGTTCCTTCAATTAAGGAGGGAAGCGTTTCGGATAGAAGTTCCGCACCGACTACGCTTAATTTATCATGCAGCGAGCCAACGTCATCCATCTCATCTATCTTTATGGCTCGTTGGGTAATGACATCCCCTGCATCAAGCTTTTCAGCCATATACATAATGGAGATCCCCGTCTCTTCTTTCCCTTGAATGATGGCATAGTGAATCGGTGCACCACCTCGAAGTTCAGGAAGAAGCGATGCATGTACATTAATACAGCCTAACGCCGGTATCTCAAGTAATTCCTTTGGCAAAAGCTGTCCGAAAGCTGCTGTAATAATTAAATCAGGCTGAAGAGCTTTGATCCGATCGAGTTCAGCTGATCCAGACAATTTTTCAGGCTGGATGACTTCGATTCCATGTTTTAACGCTTCAACTTTTACCGGGGGAGGGGTCAATTGTTTTTTTCTGCCTACTGGACGATCAGGCTGCGTAACAATAGCCTGGACATTGTAGCCGTCTTTAATGATTTGCTGCAAAATTGGAACGGAAAATTCAGGTGTGCCCATAAAGATTACATTTTTCATTCCACACCGTACCCTTCTATCTCTTCTTCATCGATGTATCGTGTCACTTTTGAAGTAAACAAGACGCCGTGCAGGTGATCGATCTCGTGCTGGATGGCTCTAGACAAATATCCTTCAGCCTCAATCTCATACCATTCTCCATTTCGATCCTGTGCTTGTACAATTACAACATCAGGTCTCTCGACTTCACCATACACACCAGGAAAGCTGAGACAGCCTTCTAAATCTACAGACTTACCTTCTGATGTGATAATGGTTGGATTTATCAACTCTATCGTTCCTTCGTCATCATCCAAATCCACTATAGCTATACGCTTGTTAATGCCAACCTGCGGAGCAGCTAATCCCACTCCATCTGCTTCTACCATTGTCTCATACATACTGTCGAGCAATGTATGAAGATCCTTATTAAATTCTTTTACTGTAATGCTTTCTGTTTCCAACACCTTATTCGGGTGTTTTACGATAGGTAAAATCGCCAAACGTAATTCCTCCTCAAGTCCTTCTATAACATCATATATGGCTGCACATCTATGTGAATCAACAATGAATCATTTGTTGATTTTGGTTGATACGTGTCTAAAATTGATTTTAATAATGGCTTTAGCTCCGGTTCCATTTTGTATTTTACCAAACATTGATACCGATATCTATTTTGGATCCGGGCAATCGGTGAAGCAACTGGCCCTAATATAATTGCGTTATTTGACAGTTTCTGTTTTAAAAGAGAGGTAATTTCCTCACATACCGAGACAACCTTCAACAGGTTTTCATGACTTAATGTCACCATAGCCAAAAAATAATACGGAGGATATTGTCCAATTCTTCTCATCATCATTTCTTGTTTATAAAATAACTCAAATTGCTGTGTCTTTGCTAGATCAATTGAATAATGCTCTGGGGAGTAGGTTTGAATAATAACCTCTCCTTTTTTATCATGCCTGCCTGCACGACCGCTTACCTGCGTTAATAGCTGAAATGTTTTTTCAGCTGACCGAAAATCAGGTAAATGCAGCATGGTATCAGCACTTAACACACCCACCAGCGTTATGTTTGGAAAATCAAGTCCTTTTGCAATCATCTGCGTTCCAAGTAAAATATCCGCTTCTCCTTGTCCAAAAGCAGTTAGAAGTTTTTCGTGTGAACCTTTACGCGTCGTTGTATCTACATCCATACGAATAACCCTTGCCTCAGGAATCAATTTGGTCAGCTCTTCTTCTACTTTTTGTGTTCCTGTTCCAAAATAGCGAATATGCTCGCTCTGACATTCTGGACATTGAACTGGAACGCGATCTTCATGTCCACAATAGTGACATTTCATTTGTTCTGAATGTCGATGATAAGTCATCGAAATATCACAGTGGGGACATTGCATAACATATCCGCAATCACGGCACATGACAAAAGAAGAGTGCCCTCTTCGATTTAAAAATAATACCGTCTGTTCTTTCTTTTCAAGACGAAGGGTAAGCTGTTCAAATAATTGGCGGGAAAACATTGAACGGTTTCCCTCACGCAGTTCTTCCCTCATATCTACAATTGTTACTGAGGGTAGCTCCTGATTGTTCATCCTCCTTGTGAGTGACAGCAGCTGATATCGATTTTTTTGAGCTCGAGCAAAGGTTTCTAACGAAGGAGTTGCACTGCCTAGAATAACCGGGCATCCGTGACGTCTTGCCCGTTCAATTGCGACATCTCGAGCATGGTAGCGAGGGGAATCCTCTTGTTTATAGCTCATCTCATGTTCTTCATCGATAATCACCACACCTAGTTTTTCAAAAGGAGCGAAGATCGCAGATCGTGCTCCCACGACCACATTAACTTCTTTACGATGAATCTTTCGCCATTCATCGTACTTTTCTCCAGTGGATAAACCGCTGTGCATCACTGCTACCCGGTCACCAAAACGACCTTTAAACCGTTCGACCATTTGCGGGGTGAGAGAGATTTCAGGCACAAGCATAATTGCCTGTCTGCCTTGGCTTAACACCTGATCAATTGTTTGTAAATAGACTTCTGTTTTCCCGCTTCCAGTAACTCCATGAAGCAAAAATGTTTCATGCTCATAGTCATGTACCTTCTGCAAAATTGGTCCAATAGCAGTTTGCTGTTCCTCCGTTAAGGAAAAAGCGCTTGTTTTTTGGAACATTCGGTCCTGGTACGGGTCTCGATATACTTCTTTGAAGCTTTCAATTACGTAGCCTCGGTCAATCATTGTCCGAATTGTCGAGCTTGAAGCTCCTGTTTCATCTTTCACCGTTGCTGCATTTTGTTCATCACTTTGGTGATCTAACAAAAATTGAATGACTCTTTTTTGTTTATCCGCTTGTTGAGGTAACGTATCAAGGAGAACTAACGCTTCTTCACTGGAAGCCGCTAAAGAAAGAACACGTTCTTTTTTCTTTTTCCCTTTACTCGATACCGCGTATTTAAGCTCCATTTGTCCTGCTGTCACAAGCTGTTGAAGTTCATTTAACAGCTTTTTCTCTATTCCTTCTTTCCAGCTTAGTCTTCCTTCTTTGTCCAAATGCTTGCTAATACTTTGTGGAAGCTGTTCTACTGGAACAAGGGCTTCAAAGTTTTTTTCATACTTCGCCTTCATAGCCGCTGGCAGCATTACTTGCATAGCTGAAATCTGATAGCATAGCGTTTCTTCTGACAGCCACTCAGCAAGCGATAATAGCTCTTCATTTAATACAGGGACAATATCTAGCACGTCTTCAATATCTCTCAGTTTGTCATAAGACGATTTTTCTAAAAGAGCAATAACAAAGCCCTGGATTTTGCGCGGTCCAAATGGAACAACAACACGCATACCTGGCCGAACAAGTCCTTCAAGTGAAGGGGGAATTCGGTAATCAAACGCTCGATCTGTTTGTTTTGCTGGAACATCAACAATGACAGAGGCGATCATAATTCATTCTGGCCTTGTGCTTTATGGATTACCAGGTCAATGATGTCTTTAAGCAATTCTTCCGCAACCTCTTCCTTTGAAAGAATTGGTAATTCCTTCTTAGAGCCGTCTCGATGAAAAATACTCACAATGTTCGTATCGCCGCCAAAACCTGCACCCGTTTGTTTAACATTATTTGCTACGATAATGTCAGCATTTTTTGATTGCAGCTTTTTCATGGCATAATGTTCCAGATCTTGCGTTTCAGCAGCAAAACCAACCAATATCTGATGTTCTTTCTCTTCTCCAAGCTGTTTTAAAATATCAGTCGTGCGTTCAAATTCCATGACCATCGAGCCATCTTGCTTCTTCAGCTTCTCCAGATGCTTTATTGCCGGGCGATAATCTGCCACTGCAGCGCTTTTGATCACAACATCTGAGGCTTTAAAATGTTCAAATACTGCCTGTCTCATTTCCTCAGCGGTATCCACTTGAACCAGCTTCACGTTTTTTGGTGCTTCTAATGAGACCGGGCCTGAAATAAGCGTTACTTCCGCTCCCCATTCTGCAGCTTTCTTTGCAATCGCATAGCCCATCTTTCCAGTTGAATGATTAGTGAAAAATCGTATTGGGTCCACATGTTCTCTCGTTGGACCCGCTGTAATCATCACTTTTTTCCCCTTTAATATATCTGAGGTCGAACGATGCAGATTTTCTTTTACTAGCGCAACAATCTGCTCAGGTTCTTCCAATCTTCCTTTTCCTACGTACCCGCATGCCAAGAAACCTTCCGATGGCTCGATAAATCGATGTCCAAAGGAATGTAGTGTATCAATATTTTTTTTCACAGCTGGATGATCATACATATGCACATTCATTGCCGGCGCTATCCATACTGGTGATGTCGCTGCAAGCAAAGTTGTAGAAATCATATCATCTGCAATTCCGTTTGCTAGTTTCCCAAGGGCATTAGCTGTTGCAGGCGCTACTAAAATTAAATCCGCCCAATCAGCAAGATCAATATGAGCAATTTTTGATGAATCCTTCTCGTCAAATGTGTCAAAATAAACATCATTACGAGACATTGCTTGGAAAGTGAGTGGAGTAACAAATTCCATCGCATTATTCGTCAACATCACCTTAACATCAAAACCAGCCTGACTCAGCTTGCTCGTCAGTGCCACTGCTTTATATACAGCAATTCCTCCTGTAACACATAGTAGTATACGATTCTTTTCCACAGTGTTCCAACTCCCCTGTTTCACAATCATTGCTTTCATTATGAATGAAAAGGATACTTTTTTCACTTCTTAAATGTAAAAGAAAAAACAACCCATGGGTTGTTATTTTTCGTCAGCATATTCAATTCCTTCAAGCGGTTTCTTCATTACTAAATGACCGGCTGCAATCTCTTCTAACGCCTGCCCAACATATTTAATGGAATGATAGCGGTCAAGCGTACCTTTATCACCTTTTTCCTGCATGTTGCGAGCACGTTTAGCAGCCACACTTACTAATGAATATTTTGAATCAATGTTCTTTCTTAATGAATCAGATGATGGGTATAACATATTATTTAACCTCCAGCATTTTTTTGTAGCGAGCTTCAACTCGCTCACGACGCAAATGTTCTGCTACTACGATCGCTTTTATTCGCTCGCTTGCTTTTTTTACTTGGTCATTTTCTACAACATAATCATATAAATTCATCATTTCCAGTTCTTTCTTAGCTGTCTCCACACGGTTGGCAATGACGTGAGATGATTCTGTCCCACGATGAATAAGGCGGTTTTCAAGCTCAGAAAGACTTGGCGGGGCTAGAAAGATAAATAATCCCTCTGGGAACTTATCTCTTATTTGTCTTGCTCCCTGCACTTCGATCTCTAAGAATACATCTCGGCCATCGTTGATGGTGTCTCTTACATAGTCTACCGGTGTACCGTAGTAATTGCCAACAAACTCAGCGTATTCTAACAGCCTGTCCTGTTCAATGAGTTTTTCAAATTCTTCTCTGGATTTAAAAAAATAATCAACACCGTCTACTTCTCCTTCACGAGGAACACGTGTTGTCATCGAGATCGAGTACTCGAATGTTATGTCTGGCTGAGAAAATAATTCTTTTCTCACCGTTCCTTTTCCCACACCTGACGGACCTGAAAGGACAATTAATAATCCCTTTTCTTTCATCATTGCTTACCCTTCTTCCTGACCTTCTTCTTTATCGATTAATCTGGATGCCACCGTTTCAGGCTGCACAGCAGATAAGATAACGTGATCACTATCCATGATCATCACAGCCCTTGTTCTCCTGCCATACGTAGCATCGATTAGCGTTCCCCGATCTCTCGCATCCTGAATCAGCCTCTTAATTGGTGCTGATTCAGGACTTACAATTGAAATGATCCGGTTAGCAGATACGATATTACCAAATCCAATATTGATCAGTTTAATTGACATCCATGACACCCCTTCTACACTATACCCATGCAGTTGTATTCATATAATCTATTCAATATTCTGGACTTGTTCTCGAATCTTTTCTAATACAGATTTTAAATCTACTACTAGTGATACAAGCTCAGCATCATTTGCCTTAGAACCAATAGTATTTACTTCTCGGTTCATTTCCTGGGTAAGAAAATCCAACCTTCTCCCAATCGGTTCTTCTTTATTTAGGGCAATTTCAAACTGTGTTAAATGGCTGTTTAAACGTGTCAGTTCTTCAGTCACGTCTATTTTTTCAGCAAATACCGCCACTTCGATCAGGATTCTGTTCTCATCTATCTCACCATTCACGTAATCTTTCATTCTTTTTTCTATACGTTCACGATATTTGGATGTGATCGTTGGACAAATCTGCTTTGCTTCGTCAGTGACCTGCTTAAATGATTGTAAGTGAAGTCGCAAATCTTTTTCAAGCTCTTTTCCTTCATTACTTCTCATAAAACATAGACGATTCGCAGCCTCTTCAAGAGCTTGTATAATTAGCGACTCAATTTCTTCATCCATTTCCTCTGTTTCTTCGATCGTCACTAAATCTGGACGTGAAAGAAGATGGTCAAGTGTGATATCTTGAGAGATTCTATAGCGATTCTTCGCTTCCTTAACAAAATCATGATAAGCATCAAGCAGCTGCCAGTCAATATTTAATGAGCGATTCAATAATTCTCCGCCTGAAATCGTGACAAAAACGTCCACTTTTCCTCTTTTTATGTATTGGCCAATCGTTTTTTTAAATTTGTCTTCCCTTTTCACAAACTGCCTTGGCATACGAATGAAGCATTCTAGAAATCGATGATTAACTGATTTCATCTCCACCGTCACCATATGTCTCTTTGACTCGGCAATTCCTCTGCCAAAACCTGTCATGCTTAATACCACTGTTCGATCTCACCTACTTTGTCTAAAAATAAATAAGCAACAGATCGTTCGTCCATTGGTCACACTATTATAGCATAACCATCACGCAATTCGTAAAAAAATGATAAGATGATAATGAAGGAAACAATAATAAAGATTGATTTTCGAAACGAGGGATTAAAATGTCATTTGATGGATTATTCACAAGAGCCATGACAAACGAACTAAAAAATACATTGGGTGGTGGCAGAATAAGCCGCGTTCATCAGCCTTTTAAAAACGAAATCGTGCTGGTTATTCGTGCACAAGGTACGAATCACAAAGTCTTGATATCAGCACACTCCACATATGCACGTGTACAAATTACAAATGAAACCTATGACAACCCTAGCGAGCCGCCAATGTTTTGCATGCTTCTAAGAAAGCACCTGGAAGGAGCGATCATTGAAGCAATCTATCAAAAGGAAATGGAGCGTATTATCGTCATTGAAGTAAAGGGACGTAATGAAATTGGTGATATATCCTATAAACAGCTCATTATTGAAGTCATGGGACGCCATTCAAATATAACACTGGTTGATAAGGATCGTACAATGATTCTGGATAGCATTAAACACCTTTCTCCTTCAGTAAACAGGGTACGGACCATCATGCCTGGTGCACCGTTTGAATGGCCGCCAGAGCAGGGTAAGATTGACCCATTTAATGTTGATCATGAAACCTTTCTGCAGCAAATTGACTTTAATAGCGGAAAAATTGACCGCCAGCTCGTTTCACGTTTTTCCGGCATTTCCCCTTTGTTTGCCAATGAGGTTATTACAAGAGCGGGCTTAACCACAAAAGAAGCACTTTCTCATGTTTTTTTTACATTAATTGAACAAGTGCGAAGGCATAATTATTCCCCTTCCTTTATGCAGCACGAAGGAAAGGATTATTATTATCTGCTGCCTCTTAAACAATGGTCAGCAGGAAAGATTACGAACTACTCCACCCTTAGCGAAATGCTGGACCGCTTTTACTTCGGTAAAGCTGAACGCGACCGTGTAAAGCAGCAAGGTCATGATCTTGAACGATTTATTCGCAATGAAAAAGAGAAAAATGAATTAAAGATTAAAAAGCTTGCAAAAACCCTTGAACAAGCAAATAAAGGAAATGAATATCAGCTCCAGGGAGAGCTGTTAACAGCTAATTTATTTGCTGCTCAAAAAGGAATGGAATCAATCACTGTACAAAACTACTACGACGAAGACGGAGCAATGATCACAATCACGCTCGATCCTAGAAAAACACCGTCTGAAAATGCACAAAAGTACTTTACAAGATATCAAAAAGCTAAAAATGCACTTGGTGTTGTTGAGCAGCAAATCAAAAATGCAACAGAGGAAATCGCTTATCTCGACCAACTGCTGCAGCAGCTTGAATCAGCTTCCACATCTGATATTGAAGAAATTCGTGAAGAGCTGGCTGAAGAAGGCTATATAAAAGCCAAGCAGCAAAAGAAAAAAAAAGCTCAGACAAAGAAGCCTCACCTTGAGGAATATGAAGCGACTGACGGGACACTTCTTCTTGTAGGAAAAAATAATAAACAAAATGATTATTTAACTAACCGTGTAGCAGCAAGAGATGAAATTTGGCTCCATACAAAGGATATTCCTGGATCTCATGTTGTAATTAGAGATCGTGAACCTTCCGAGCAAACCATTCTAGAAGCCGCAGCAATTGCCGCCTATTTTAGTAAAGCACGAGCATCAAGCTCTGTTCCAGTTGATTTCACTAAGGCGCGTCACGTAAAGAAGCCAAACGGAGCCAAGCCTGGATTTGTTATTTATGACAATCAGGAAACGGTTTATGTCACTCCTACTGAGGAGCTAATTTTAAAGCTTAAAAAATAATAGTTTTTAGACAATAAAAAGTGAGTGCCTCCATTAATTAAAATTAGGAGCACCCACTTTCTTAATGTTATACAGAACATCACCATATTTATGTAAGCTGATTCTTCCAATCGCGCAATGCACGTAGATCGCTTTCTTTTACAAAGCCGAGCTGAGCTGCCTTTTCAATAAGCGTCTCATAGTCGGTTAATGAATAATTCATTACCTCTGCGTCCTTTAGTGCTTCCTCTGCTTTTGGCAATCCATATGTAAAGATTGAGACGATTCCAAGTACTTCGCACCCTGCTTCTTTTAGTGCATCAACTGCCGCAAGACTGCTTCCTCCTGTGGAAATCAAATCCTCAATTACGACAGCCTTTTGCCCTTGCTGCACAAGCCCTTCAATTTGATTGCCCTTTCCGTGCTTTTTGGCTGAAGAACGCACATAGCACATTGGCAACTCCAATTGATCGCTTACCCACGCCGCATGAGGAATTCCTGCTGTAGCTGTACCCGCAACAACGTCAACTTGTGGAAAATGTTCTCGAATTAATACAGCAAGTCCTTTTGCAATATCTTTTCTTATGTTTGGATAGGACATGGTCAAACGGTTGTCGCAATAAATAGGCGCCTCGATCCCTGAAGACCAAGTAAATGGCTCGTCCGGACGGAGAAATACCGCTTTAATTTGTAACAGCTGCTCTGCGATTTGATGTTTCATTTACTCTTCCTCCCATTCTTTTCGAACGATTTCGTATGCTTCAACTGGATTTTGATGGTCTGTAATCGCTCGTCCAACGACGATTGCACTTGAACCAAGTAATTTGGCATCAGCAGGAGTAGCCGTTCTGATTTGGTCGTGTGCAATTCCTCTTTCCAGCCTAACACCAGGAGTCACTCGCCAAAAATCCTCTCCTGCAGCTTGTGCGATTTGTTTTGCTTCCAGAGGGGAACAGACAACTCCATCAAGTCCAGCTTCTTTTGCCAGGAGTGCATAATGTAAAACAGATTCCTGTATACATGTCGCGATGCGCTGTTCCTTCTGCATTTGTGCTTGCGATGTTGAAGTAAGCTGGGTAACAGCTAACAGCTTTGGCCGTTTGGCCCCGCCTGCTCCTTGTTCCAGTCCTTCAAGCGCTTCTTCCATCATACGCTTTCCGCCAGCTGCATGGACATTAATCATATCCACACCGAGTGAAGCAAGACCTTTCATTGCTTTTTTAACCGTTGTCGGAATATCATGGAGCTTCAAATCTAAAAAAATTTGATGATCCTGTTCTTTTAATCTTTCAATGATGATTGGACCGTTTTGCAAATACAGCTCCATCCCAACTTTTACATATAATGATTCTTGAAAAAGCTGTAAAAACCTTTCAACCTCTTTAAAGGTCGACATATCAAGCGCGATGATTGGCTGTTTTACCATGCTTTCCCCAACTCCTTCCTTTTAAATCAAGAATGTGTTCAAGCTCCCACTCCTTTACAATTTTAGAGAGATCTTCGATAATTGCCGGACAAGCAAACGGATCAACAAAATTTTGTGTTCCAACTGCAACTGCACTTGCTCCAGCTGATAAATAATCGACTACGTCATAGGAATCTTGAACACCTCCCATCGCAATAATTGGAAGAGCGGTTCTCTGACTTACCTCATATACCATACGAATCGCGACTGGTTTTATTGCCGGGCCAGATAATCCGCCTGTTTTATTTGCAATAATTGGATTACCTGTTTTTCGATCAAGGCGCATTCCAACAAGCGTGTTAATCATGGTTAAACCGTCTGCTCCACCTTCTTCAACTGCAAGAGCCATTTCAGTGATGCTCGTTACATTCGGAGAAAGTTTTACATAGACAGGGACTTCTGAAACTTCTTTCACACGCGCTGTAAGTTCTCTTGCCGTTTTAGGATCTGTACCAAAGGCAATTCCCCCATCTTTTACATTAGGACAGGAAATATTCAACTCAAGTGCCTTTACATTTTCAGCAGTAGAGATGACTCTTGCGACATCAATATAGTCCTCTAGAGTGGAGCCTGCAACATTCGCAATGATAGGCACATCAAACTGCGTGAGCCAAGGAAGCTCATTTGCCATTACATGATCAAGTCCAGGATTTTGCAAACCAATCGCATTCAGCATACCAGAGGAGGTCTCAGCTACCCTTGGTGTCGGATTTCCAAATCTTGCTTCCTTCGTTGTCGCTTTAATCATAATGGCACCGAGCTCGCTTAAATCATAGAACTGGCTATATTCTTTGCCAAAACCAAAGCAGCCAGAGGCTGGCATGATCGGATTTTTCAACGATAAGCCTGGCAGTTCAATAGCTAATCGATTCATACAACCACCACCTTGCTTTTAAATACCGGTCCATCACTGCACACTTTTTTATAAGCTGTACCTGTGTCATCTCCCTGCACATGACATACGCACGCAAGACACGCTCCAACACCGCAGCCCATTCTTTGTTCCATTGAAATGTAGCCGTCTACTCCAGAAAGCTTTTGTTCTACTGCTCGAAGCATTGGAGCAGGTCCACAGGTGTAGTATCCATCAATCGTTACATCGAGCTTGTCTATGACGTCTGTTACAAAGCCCTTCGTTCCAAACGAACCATCTACAGTTGCGATGTAAGTTTCGCCTAGGGCTGTAAATTCCTCTTTATAAAAAACCACTTTTTGTTCCTGAAAACCGAGGATATGAATGACTTTTACACCTCGGGAAGTCAGGCGCTTTGAAAGCTCATACAAGGGCGGTACACCGATTCCCCCTCCAACTAATAAAGCAGTTTGTCCTTCTTCAAGTTCATCTACAGGAAAACCATTCCCTAATGGACCTAACACATTGACCGTAAAGCCCTTCATTAATTGCGAAAGCGTAGACGTTCCACTCCCGCTTCCTGAAACTCGGTACAGCATCGTAAATTGTTCGTTCTCACGATCGATTGAACAGATACTGATCGGGCGTCTTAAGAGAGGTTCACTTCCATTCATAATTTTCACATGGACGAACTGGCCAGGTGAAGTCATTTCATTTGTTAAAGAACCTCTAAGTGTCAGCTCAAAAATATGATCAGCGATTTGTTTATGAGAGACAATGATCATATCCTGCTTTTGAATCATACTCGCACAGCCTCCTTTTTATCTGGCGACATGGAGTCAACAGCAAAGTTCATCGATTCAAATACCCGGACCATTGCTTCAGCTGTATCAAGAGATGTTAAACAAGGAATGCTGTTTTCAACGGATTCTCTTCGAATACGGAAGCCATCTCTTGCAGGCTGCTTGCCTTTTGTTAATGTGTTAATGACAAGCTGAATCTCTCCTGCTTGAATGAAATCAAGCAACGTTTTTTCTCCCTCACCAATCTTATTGACGACTTCAATTGGAATCCCTGCCTCTTGAAGAAAAGCAGCTGTACCTCCAGTTGCCAAAATTTTATAACCGAGATAATGGAATCTTTTCGCAATGGCTGCCGCCTCAGGCTTGTCCTTATCAGCAACTGTCAGCAAAACTGAACCATTATTTTTCATACTCATGCCAGCTGCTACTAACCCTTTATACAATGCTTTTTCAAGTGTATGATCCCTGCCCATTACTTCTCCAGTAGATTTCATCTCTGGGCCAAGCGTGATATCTACTCTTCTAAGCTTAGCAAAAGAGAATACAGGTACTTTTACATAAACGCCTTGACCCGGCGATACTAGTCCAGTGCCATATCCCAGTTCTGTAAGCTTCGAGCCTAAAATCGCCTTTGTCGCAAGATTTGCCATCGGTATTCCCGTGATTTTGCTTAAAAACGGTACAGTCCGGCTTGAACGAGGATTTACCTCTAAAACATATATTTCCCCTTTTGAAATCACATATTGAATGTTAATTAGCCCTATAATCTTTAATCCTTTTGCCAATCGGGTTGTATAATCGACAAGTTGCTCCAAATGCTCCTTCGAAACAGATTGAGGCGGATACACAGCGATCGAGTCTCCTGAGTGTACCCCTGCACGTTCTATATGTTCCATGATTCCTGGTATAAGAACATTTTCTCCATCAGAGATCGCATCCACTTCAATTTCTTTTCCTGTTAAGTATCGATCGATAAGAACCGGATGCTCGGGACTTGCTTTTACAGCATTTTGCATATAATGTAACAATTCTTCTTCAAGATAAACAATCTCCATTGCTCGTCCACCTAGTACATAAGAAGGTCGAACTACAACGGGATAGCCAATCTCATCGGCGATTAATAGGGCCTGTTCGACAGAGGTTGCTGTTTTACCCATTGGCTGTGGAATCTCAAGCTTCGTTAGCGTATGCTCGAATTTATCTCGGTTTTCAGCTCGATCTAAATCCTCTAAGCTTGTCCCCAGAATTCGGACTCCTCTTTCAACTAGCTTATCCGCAAGATTAATCGCTGTTTGTCCGCCAAACTGTACAATTACTCCTTCTGGTCCTTCTAAATCAACAATATGCATAACGTCTTCTATTGTTAATGGTTCAAAATAAAGCTTATCTGAGATAGAAAAATCTGTAGATACGGTTTCTGGGTTGTTATTTATAATAATAGCTTCATATCCAGCTTCCTTAATAGCCCAAACCGAGTGAACTGTTGCATAGTCGAACTCAACTCCTTGTCCAATTCGAATTGGACCTGAACCAAGAACAATTACTTTTTTACGATCGCTTTTAATGGACTCATTTTCATCTTCATACGTTCCGTAGAAATATGGCGTAGATGATTCAAACTCTGCTGCACATGTATCAACCATTTTATAGACTGGTACGATTTCATTATCATGGCGCCAATCATATACTTCTTTTTCTGAACAATTCCAAAGCTTTGCCATCGTTTTATCAGCAAATCCCATACGCTTTGCTTCATATCCTACTTGCTTATTAAATGGATTTTCTTTAACATTCGATTCAAACTGAATGATATTGTTCATCTTTTTCAAGAAAAAGAGGTCAATTTTACTCCACTCATGAATGGTCTCCATTGTAACTCCGCGTCTGAGAGCTTCACCTACATAAAATAGACGCTCATCCCCAGCCTTTCTAATTCTTCTCTCAATCCATTCATCTGTTAACAATTCTGCATCATCGAGCTCGAGATGATAAACCCCGCTTTCAAGGGAACGTACAGCTTTTAACAATGATTCTTCAAGCGTACGTCCAATTGCCATAACCTCTCCAGTCGCTTTCATTTGCGTACCAAGATTACGTTTTGCTGACTCAAATTTATCAAATGGCCATCTTGGAATTTTTGATACAACGTAATCTAGTGCAGGCTCGAAGCAAGCATAAGATGTACCCGTTACTGGATTCATCATTTCATCAAGCGATAGACCTACAGCGATTTTCGCTGCCAGCTTTGCAATTGGATAGCCTGTAGCCTTTGATGCTAATGCTGATGAACGGCTTACACGCGGATTAACTTCAATGATGTAGTATTGATAGCTATCTGGATCAAGTGCTAACTGAACGTTACAGCCTCCTTCAATTCCAAGTGCCCGTATAATCTTTAATGAGCAGTTGCGCAGCATTTGGTATTCACGGTCACTTAATGTTTGTGAAGGTGCAACAACAATCGAGTCACCAGTATGAATTCCTACAGGATCAATATTCTCCATGTTACATACCACAATGGCATGATCCTGCGCATCTCGCATAACCTCATATTCAATTTCCTTAAAGCCCGCTATGCTTTTTTCTAATAAACATTGTGTAACAGGACTATATTTCAAACCGCTCTTAACGATTTCCACTAGTTCTTCATCGTTATGACAGATTCCTCCACCCGTACCGCCCAGCGTAAAGGCTGGGCGCACGATCACTGGATAGCCAATTCTTTCAACAAACACTTTCGCTTCCTGCAAGTTATGTATAATATCACTTTCAGGAACGGGTTCACCCAGTTCGTTCATTAATGTACGAAAAAGGTCACGATCCTCCGCCTGCTGAATCGCACTAAGCTTTGTTCCAAGAATCTCTACTTTAAACTCATCAAGAATCCCGGACTCAGAAAGCTCGACTGCCAGATTCAATGCGGTTTGACCACCTAGTGTAGGCAAAAGTGCATCCGGACGTTCCTTCCGAATAATTCTGCTGATAAATTCAACTGTTAGAGGTTCTAGATAAACTTCATCGGCAATTTCTGTATCCGTCATGATGGTTGCTGGATTTGAATTGACTAATATTACATGGTATCCTTCTTCTTTTAACGCTAAGCAGGCCTGTGTTCCTGCATAATCAAATTCTGCTGCTTGACCAATAACAATGGGTCCTGATCCGATTACAAGAATACTTTTTATGTCTGTACGTTTAGGCATTTATTTTATCCTCCTTAAGGGATTGCTCCATCATCGTCATAAATGAGTCGAACAAATCGTTTGCATCCTCTGGTCCAGGTGATGCCTCCGGATGGTATTGTACAGTGAATGCCGGAACTTCTTTATGGCGCAACCCTTCAATTGTTCCATCATTTAATGCAATATGGGTAATTTCCAATACTGTATTTTCGATTGAAGCAGGATCGACAGAGTAACCATGATTTTGTGCTGTAATGGCTACTTTTCCTGTAGAAAGCTCTTTAACAGGATGGTTCGATCCACGGTGGCCAAACTTAAGCTTGAATGTATCACCGCCACATGCAAGTGCGAATAATTGATGACCTAAACAGATCCCAAACATCGGCACGACACCAAGTATTTCTTTGATCATTTCGATGGCTTCCGGTACATCCTTAGGGTTTCCAGGTCCATTAGAGAGCATAATGCCATCAGGATGAAGAGAGAGAATGTCCTTTGAGCTCGTGTTGTATGGAACAACGACCACGTCACAATCACGTTGATTAAGCTCTCGTAAAATACCATGCTTCATGCCAAAGTCTACAAGCACCACACGCTTTCCTCTACCGGGACTTGGATACGGAGTAGGAGTTGATACCTGCATTACCTGATTTGTTGGAAACTGTGTTTCTTTAAGGGATTCGACTGTTTTCGCAACATCCTGATCGATTGCCGTTAATCGGCCCTTTAGTGTCCCATATTGTCGGATTAAACGAGTCAGTTTACGAGTATCGATTCCCGCAAGTCCTGGAATTCCTTTTTGTTTTAATAATTCATCGATCGTTAATTCACTGCGAAAATTCGATGGAAGATCAGTGGCTTCTCTTACGATTAAAGCTTTAATGGAAGGCTGTATGGATTCAAAATCGTCGCGATTTATACCGTAATTCCCGATTAATGGATAAGTTAATGTCACCATCTGCCCGCAATATGATGGATCTGACAAAATTTCTTGATAGCCTGTCATACCTGTGTTAAACACAACTTCTCCTGACGCTTCTGTTTCACTTCCAAAACCTTCTCCGATAAATACTGTGCCATCTTCTAAAATAAGCTGTCGCTTCATCATAATTCCTCCTGCCATACAAGTTTGCCGTTAACAATCGTTGTAACGGGCCATCCCATTGTCTCCCGGCCGTCAAACGGTGTATTCCTTCCTTTTGATAAAAAGGTAGATGCATCAATTGCTTGTGACTTTGTTAAATCTAGCAAAACAAGATCAGCATGTTTCCCTATTTCAATACTTCCTACTGGAAGCTGAAACACTTCAGCTGGTTTCACAGTCAGCCAGTCTAGCAGCTGGCTCAGCGTCCAGCTCCCTGTTTTCACAAAATGAGTATATAGTAGTGTAAAAGCTGTTTCTAACCCGACAATACCAAACGGTGCCCGTTTCATTCCTGCTGCCTTTTCTTCTGCAGTGTGGGGAGCGTGGTCCGTTGCGATAAAATCAATGGTGCCATCCTCCAGCCCTTCAAGTAAAGCCTGCTGATCTTCCTTAGCACGAAGTGGAGGGTTCATTTTAAACATCGTGTTCTCTTCTAAAATATCATCCTCTGATAATAGCAAATGGTGTGGTGTTACTTCTGCTGTAACTCGAATTCCAGCCTTCTTCGCATCACGTATCACACGGACAGACTCCTTAGTCGACACATGACATACATGGTAGTGACAGCCAGTAGCTTCTGCCAATAAAACATCTCTCGCAATTTGTACAGATTCACATATAGAAGGAATACCCGGAAGATTTAATTCCTGTGACTTCTTGCCTTCATGCATACAGCCGCCGTAAATTAATGAATTATCTTCACAATGAGCGACCACAGCCTTGTTTAACTTCACTGCGGTTGCCATCGCTTTATACATCATTCCAGCTGATTGAATTCCCACTCCATCATCTGTAAATGCAAACGCTCCAAGCTCAGCAAGCGCTGGCATATCAACAAGCTCTTCGCCTAATAGCCGCTCCGTAATGGACGCATATGGGATCACGCGTACATGAGCTTTTTGATGGATCTGTTCAAGTAATGATTTCATATTTTCCGTTGAGTCTGGTACAGGACGTGTATTTGGCATTGCCGCCACTGTCGTAAAGCCGCCTCTTGCCGCAGCAAGCGTGCCTGTTTTAATGGTTTCTTTTTTTTCTCCTCCTGGTTCACGCAGATGAATATGAACATCGACAAATCCAGGAACCAGTGTGTGCCCCTTTGCTTCAAACGGCTCTTCACCTTGATTCTCTAATTCAGTTCCGATCTCAGTGATCACGCCCTCTTTAATCCGTACATCAACCTGCACTGATTCATCATTCACTAGCACTGCCTGCTTAATTAACAAATTCATGTTTTATTGCCTCCCTTTGATTTAATACATATTGAAGCATCGCCATTCTTATATAAACCCCATTCTCCATTTGCTTAAAAATTCTTGAACGATCACACTCTACAAGTGAATCCGCAATTTCAACTCCACGATTTACTGGTGCTGGATGCATGATAATGCTTGAGGGTTTCATTTTTCTTTCTCGTTCTTCAGTTAGACCGTACTGCTGGTGATATTGATCTTTTGAAAAAGACACACCAAACGCATGCCGTTCATGCTGCACCCTAAGCATCATTAATACATCACTTTCTTTGACAGCCTGATCAAGTTCTACATTAGGACCAAGATGATCAAGTGATGAATCCATCCACTCCTGAGGTCCGGCAAATTGAACGTATGCACCAAGTCTATTCAATGCTTCCGCATTTGATCGTGCAACACGGCTATGGCTTATATCACCTACGATTGTCACCGTTAGCCCGTTAAACCGTTGAAATTCCTGATAGATGGTCAAAAGATCGAGTAGACATTGTGATGGATGATGACCAGTTCCATCTCCGCCATTAATAATCGAAAGCTTTACCCGACCAGTTAATTCATCAAAATAACGATCCTCCATATGTCTTATCACGACAACATCGAGCCCAATCGCTTCAAGTGTTTTAACTGTATCGTATAGAGTCTCGCCTTTTTGAATAGAGGCGGTTTGTGCATCAAACGAGATCATTGATAGACCTAATCTTCGCTCAGCCATTTCGAAGCTTATTTTCGTTCTCGTACTGTTTTCAAAAAACAAATTTGCTGCAAAAGCAGAATGAAAAGTGCATTGTTTGTTTGATTTGTACTGTTCAGCGGCGTGCAATAGCTCTAACATTTGCTCATTTGTCAAATCATCCATCGTTAAAATATGCATGTTTCCCCTCCTATAAAAAAACACCTTTGAGGAGGTCCCCAAAGGTGTTTTCAAGCTTCTGTCCAGGAAAATTCTTAGTTCTCACCTGGTTCATCACTCAATTCGCCTTTGAAAGCCTCACGGGACTTCATTTAAAGGTTGACTATGCTGCTCCTTGATCCTCTTTCTCGAACATATTTCCTTCTTCTTCCTTATTTCTTCCTGGAAGAACAAGATTCAGTGCTATTCCCACGATTGCTGCAAGTGCCATCCCGGAAAGAGAAAGTGTGTCAGTGACTTGAACAAAAGCGCCACCGATGCCAATGATCAAAATAACAGAAGAGATGATCAAGTTGCGTTTATTTGAGAAATCTACTTTGCTGTCAATTAGCATTCTAAGGCCGCTGGAAGCAATGATACCGAATAATAGAATGGATATCCCTCCCATTACTGCGGATGGTATCGAACTAATTAATGCAGAAATCTTTCCTACAAAACCAAAGGTAATGGCCAGTACAGCGGCTCCACCGATAATGTACACACTGTATACTTTGGTAATCGCCAATACGCCAATGTTCTCGCCATATGTGGTATTGGGAGGACCGCCAATTAGAGAAGAAATTACTGTAGCTGCACCATCTCCGAGAATGGAACGATGAAGGCCTGGTTTTTCCAAGAAATTACGGCCGACCACTTTACTAACAACCATTTGATGTCCTGTATGCTCTGACAGCGTTACAATTGCAACAGGCACCATAATAATTAATACTTCCCATGGAAAGCCTGGCGTGTAGGTGACAAATGGGATAACAAAATCCGGCATAGCAAACCATTTCGCATCAAGCACCGGCTGGAAGTTCACAAGCCCTGCAAAAACACCTGCGATATACCCTCCAACTATACCGATCAAGATCGGAATTAAACCGAAAAAGCCTTTAAAGTAAATGGATCCGATAATAACAATCGCTAATGTAATCAATGCTACAAAGATGTGCGTTCCGCTGTAAACTAGCTCAGCAGCGGGAGCACCTGGATTTTCATACATTGCCATTTCAACGGCCGTACCTGCCAATCCTAACCCAATTACGATAATGATCGGTCCCACAACGATAGGCGGCAAAATTCTCATTAACCATGAAAGACCTAACTTATAAATCAATAATGCCACTAGACCATATATAAGTCCTGCAAAAAAGCTTCCAAACATAGCAGCTTCAGGTCCGCCCATTGTAGTTGCGGAAATAATCGGTGCAATAAAAGCAAATGATGACCCAAGATACGCAGGGATTTTCCCTTTCGTAATAAGTAAGTAGGCAAGAGTACCAAGACCGCTTGAAATTAAAGCGACTCCAGGGCTTAACCCCACAAGTACCGGTACTAAAACTGTTGCGCCAAACATGGCAAATAAGTGCTGTAAGCTTAATGTGAGCCACTGAGCTGGTTTTGGAACTTCGTGTACATCCAATACTGGACGCTGTGTCTGAGATATTGACATTGCTGTTGACCTCCTAAAATAAAAACCCTCTTTGTATTTTCCAGCAGGAAGACAAAGAGGGCATAAGAAGGTTATAAGGGCACTTTACTCCCTTATGGTACTTCTTACAGCTCCTTTGTCAGCCTCACTGGACCGCGATTAAAGGACGCGCTTATTTATGAATTGTTACTTGATCTTGATGATCAACTTCAAATAATTCTACTTTAATTTGTTCATCGCTTGATGTAGGGATGTTTTTCCCCACAAAGTCAGCACGAATCGGCAATTCACGATGTCCGCGATCAATCAGCACAGCTAATTGAATCTGATCCGGACGGCCTTGATCCATCAATGCATCCATTGCTGCCCGAACGGTTCTTCCTGTGTATAGCACATCGTCAATTACAATAACTTTACGTCCATCCACGGTAGAAGCAAGCTGAACATCCCTTACTTCGGGTTCACGGTTTTCATGCTTCGCTACTAAGTCATCGCGATACATGGTGATATCTAATTCACCAACTGGAACATCTATGCCTTCGATTGTTTCAATCTTCTCTTGAAGCCTTTTGGCTAAATAGATCCCTCGAGTTTTAATACCCACAAGCACACAATCTTCAACGCCTTTATTACGTTCGATAATCTCATGTGCCACACGTGTAAGAGCACGTTTCATCATTTGCTCGTCCATCACAACAGCTTTTTGTGACATTGATCTTTCTCCTCTCAAAACAATAAAACCCTCCCCGTTTTGACAGGGAGGGTTCGTGTACACACACAAAGAGTTTTACAATAGGGTTAACTATTGCTTAACTGTTCCTTCCCAGCCTCACAGGACTGTATTAAAGGGTCCGAATCATTAAGTTGTTTATATTATAATGTTTTTTAAACCAATTGTCAACGATCGTTCTTCAATTGTATCAACAGTTCCTCAAAATATGCCGGAAGAGGTGCTTGAAATTCCATGTATTCTTCCGTACGCGGATGAACAAATCCTAAAACCCCGGCATGAAGCGCTTGTCCATTCAAATCCATTGTTTTTCTCGGACCGTATTTTGGATCTCCTGCGAGAGGAAAACCTATATACTTCATATGCACACGAATTTGGTGGGTTCTTCCTGTTTCAAGCTCACATTCCACAAATGAAAACTCTTTGAATCGATCCAACACATGGAAATGCGTCACTGCCTGCTTTCCTTTAGTCACGACAGTCATTTTTTGGCGATCTTTTGGATCACGTCCAATAGGTGCGTCTATCGTGCCGTATTCGTGTGGGATAATTCCATGTACGATTGCACGGTATTTTCTTGTTACACTTTTATCAACAAGCTGTTGTACAAGCTTTTCATGCGCTCGGTCATTTTTTGCTACCATTAACAAGCCTGATGTATCTTTATCAATACGATGAACAATCCCAGGCCTCATAACGCCATTTATACCAGAGAGATCTTTACAATGAGCCATTAGCCCGTTAACCAGTGTACCAGTTAAATGACCTGGTGCCGGATGAACAACCATCCCTTTTGGCTTATTCACCACTAATACGTCTTCATCCTCGTAATAAATATCTAGGTCCATTTCCTCTGCGATTACATCCAGTGGCTCTGGATCCGGGATGGTAATTAAAACTTCATCACCTACTGCACTTTTGTAATTCGGTTTTGAAGTCTTGCCATTTACAGTTACATGTCCTTCTTTTATCAAGAATTGAGCTTGCGTTCTTGACCAGTCTTCTTGTAATGTAGAAATGACCAAATCAAGTCGATTTCCTTTTTCATTTTCCTGAATGATGTGTTGAATGTTTTCCACGTTTTTTCCTCTTTTCCTGCATTTCTTCTCTGATCATTTGAATGAATAAAAAAATGACACCGATTGTCAATGCAGCATCTGCAATATTAAAAATAAAATTAAAGAATGTGAAATGAGCAAAGTCAACGACCTCTTGTCTAAAAACCCGGTCAATAAAGTTGCCCACCGCACCGCCTAGAATCACCATAAGACTTATGCCCAAAAGCGGATTCTCTTTTGCATAACGATAAAAATAATAGAGAATTCCTACGATAACTACGATCGTGACGATATAAAAAAGCCACATTTGTCCCTGTAACATCCCCCACGCTGCTCCTGTGTTGCGATGTGAGGTAATGTAAAATAATCCATCAATCACACGAACAGATTCGCCAAGTTCCATATTACGGACAACAAGCCATTTTGTTAACTGATCAAGTGCGATAATAATAAAGACGATAAGAAAATAAAACACCAGTCTACCTCCACTTATCAATATGGATCCCATGTTATTTTATCATAATTTAGATAAAACCACACTAGCATGGTAAAAGGCCCGGCTACTGTTGCCGGGCCTGCTTACTCATACTTGACTCACAGAAAGGAATAAAATTATTCCGCTGAAAGATCCGTATAGTTTTCTTTTACAACTTTTGCACATCTCGGACAAAGAGATGGATGTTCAGAATCTTTACCAACATCAGGTGTCACAGTCCAGCAGCGCTCACATGTAGTGCCATCGGCTTTCGTGATAACAACTGCGTGACCATCAAATTGAACCGCGTTCTCAGGAGCTTCCTGAAGTAAACCCGCTACTTCAAAATGAGAAACGATGAAAAGCTGCTTTAAATCTTCATCAATAGACGATAGTAAACTACTCGTTTTCTCATCTGCATAAAGAACAACCTTCGCTGCTAATGATTTACCAATCAACTTTGCATTTCGCGCTTCCTCAAGTGATTTCAAAACATCATCACGCAAGTCTAAGAACGCATTCCATTTTGTCAGAAGAGCCTCTTCATTCCCAAATGTTTGTTCCTCAGGCATATCTGTTAATTGAACACTATCCTCCGTTACTCCTGGAACGAATTTCCAAACCTCATCTCCAGTATGAGAAAGGATTGGTGATGTCAATTTAACTAAAGCGATAAGCGTTTCATACATTACGGTCTGCATGGCACGGCGATCTTTGTGATCAGCCCCTTCGATATATAAAATATCTTTTGCAAAATCCATATAGAATGAGCTTAGATCAAGTGTACAGAAATTGTTAATCGTATGGTAGATCGTTGCATACTCATATTCCTCATAGGATTTTTTTACGGTACTGATCACTTGATTTAATCGCACCATCATAAATTGATCTACTTCACGCAGTTGATCAAATGTCACTTTATCCTTTTTCGGATCAAAGTCTGCAAGATTTCCAAGCAAAAAGCGAAGCGTATTACGAATCTTACGGTACACCTCTGCCACTTGTTTTAAAATTGCATCAGACACACGAACATCCGCTTGATAATCAACAGAAGCCACCCAAAGGCGTAGAATATCTGCTCCAAGCTGATTCATTACTTTTGACGGAAGCATGACGTTCCCAAGAGATTTACTCATCTTACGGCCATCACCATCAAGGACAAAGCCATGGCTAAGTACTCCTTTATATGGTGCTTTACCAGTGACTGCAACTCCTGTAGTTAACGAAGAGTTAAACCATCCGCGATATTGATCAGATCCTTCTAAATAAAGGTCTGCAGGGCGCTGTAGGTCGTCGCGCTCTTCAAGTACAGCTTGATGGGAAGAACCGCTGTCAAACCATACATCCATAATATCTGTTTCTTTTGTAAAGCGCCCATTCGGACTTCCCGGATGCGTAAAGCCTTCCGGTAAAAGGTCAGCCGCTTCTCTTTCAAACCAGATATTTGATCCATGCTCTCTAAATAAATTTGAAACATGGTCAATGGTTTCTTCTGTAATAATCTCTTCCCCGTTTTCTGCATAGAACACAGGAATAGGCACACCCCATGCACGCTGACGGGAAATACACCAATCCCCGCGATCACGGACCATATTAAAGAGCCTTGTTTCTCCCCATGCAGGTACCCATTTTGTTTCCTTGACTGCTTCAAGCAAGTCTTCACGGAATTTATCGATAGAGGCAAACCATTGAGCTGTTGCACGGAAAATAATTGGTTTTTTTGTACGCCAGTCATGAGGGTAACTGTGTGTGAAAAATTCAAGCTTTAATAAAGCGCCCACTTCTTCCAATTTCTCCGTGATTGGCTTGTTTGCAGTATCGTAGAATAACCCTTCAAAGCCAGGCGCCTCACCTGTAAAAACACCTCGATCATCAACCGGACATAATACGTCAAGACCGTACTTGCGTCCAACTTGAAAATCGTCTTCTCCATGTCCAGGAGCTGTGTGAACGCACCCTGTCCCTGCTTCAATCGTTACATGTTCACCTAGAATAACAAGTGATTCACGATCATAAAACGGATGCTTTGCTTTTACATATTCCAAGTCAGTACCTTTAACGGTTTTTGTTACAACTGGATTTCCCCAGCCTACCGTTTCAGCTACTTTTCCTAAAAGCTCTTTAGCCACAACATATTTCTTACCGCTCTCTTCTACTACTACATATTCAAGCTCAGGGTGCAGAGCGATCGCCAAGTTTGCAGGAATGGTCCATGGAGTAGTCGTCCAGATCACAATGCCCGTACCTTCCTCCAAAACGCCCTTCCCTTCTGTTACATCAAATGAAACATAAATGGATGCAGAACGTTTGTCATGGTATTCAATTTCTGCTTCAGCAAGTGCTGATTCACTAGACGGAGACCAGTATACTGGTTTCTTCCCTTTATAAATGTATCCTTTTTTGGCCATTTCACCAAAAACACGAATTTGCTGCGCTTCGTATGCTGGTTTAAGCGTGATATAAGGATTTTCCCAATCGCCTCTTACACCAATACGTTTAAACTGTTCACGCTGATTATTAATTTGCTGATAAGCATATTCTTCGCAAAGCTTACGAAATTCAGCAATTGTCATTTCTTTACGTTTTACACCTTTGTTCGTAAGTGCCTGTTCAATAGGAAGTCCGTGTGTATCCCATCCTGGCACATAAGGAGCCTGATAGCCGCTCATTGACTTGTAGCGAACGATAAAGTCTTTCAGCACTTTATTAAGTGCGTGTCCCATATGCAGATCTCCGTTAGCATACGGAGGTCCATCATGCAATACATAGAGCGGGCGGCCTTCCGTTCTCTTTTGAACTTGCTCGTAGATATTCATATCCTTCCATTGCTGCTGAATTTCAGGCTCGCGATTTGGCAAATTCCCGCGCATTGGAAAGTCCGTTTTTGGCATTAAGAGCGTATCTTTATATTCCATTTAAATCCTCCTCTTTTCAATCGATCTCAACAAATAGCAAGAAAAACAAAAAAAGCTCTCTCATCCCATAAAAGGGACGAGAAAGCATCGTTTCACGCGGTACCACCCTTATAGAGCATAATCATTATTATACTCCACTCAAGTAGCTGTTAACGGTTGCTATCCGCTGCTGCTTAAAATAAATCGTTCGGCAGCAGGACTCAAGGATGATTTTCTCCAATAATTCATGCGCCAGGCTCACACCGCCCCCGACTCGCTTTTGCTGAAATTTTACTGGATACTGTTCCTATCATAGTCGATGTAACGTATGATTGATTCTCATGACATTATATGTGACAACGGATACAGCCGTCAACTGTCAATATTAATTCTCTTCTGGCTGTAGACTTTTTAGGTCTGTAGTATCGATATCAAATTCCATTAATTCATCCCAATCATCATTTGCAATTAAATCCATTTGCGCTTGAATTAACATTTTAAAGCGTGTACGGAAAACTTTTGATTGTTTCTTAAGCTCTTCGATTTCAATGGCAATTTTTCGTGCTTTTGATAATGATTCATTCACGATTCGATCGGCATTTTTCTCTGCTTCTTTTACAATAAGCTTGGCTTCTTTTTGAGCGTTGCGTCTTACTTCTTCTGCTGCTTCTTGAGCAACCACGATTGATTTATTTAGCGTTTCTTCAATATTGGTAAAGTGTCCGAGACGCTCATTAATCGAATTAAGCTTTTCCTCTAATTCTTTTTTGTCCCTAATAAGAATTTCATAGTCTTTAATAATCTGATCAAGGAATTCATTTACCTCATTTTCATCATACCCTCTAAATCCACGATTAAATTCTTTATTATGTATATCTAGTGGCGATAATGGCATGTTGACACCTCCATAACTCTTCTAAGCTCTTCATCTATCATTATACTGTTGATTCTTCCTTTTGTGGGGAAACTCTTGCAAAACATTCTATATTTTTTCATATTTCGTCATTTGGACTTATAATTGAGTGCATTACAGAAGCCTATCCTCCTAAAATATACATATTCAGGCGCCATTTGTCCTTTTTTGTTTTGCCTTCTATTTCTCCAATCCTGCATCTTCCTAACCCTCTTACAGAAAGCATATCTCCTTCTGCACATTCAAACGAAGTGTTATCCACTTCTCTAAAATTCACTTTTACCTTACCTGCCTGTATGAGAAGTTTTGCTTTCTGGCGTGATAAATTTAATACACCTGCCATCACAACATCCAAACGAAGAGAGCTTAAGGTAACAAATCTCTCCTGCCATTTTTCATTGGATGGAAGATATTGATCCCAGCTAATTTCATTTACCTTGATGGATGATTTTCCTATTTGCGTAAAATTCATCATCATAAAGGAGGAAAGTTCCTTTGCCACGACAAGCTGCAGCATTTCATCTGTGAACAAAATGTCGCCAAATTTTTCTCTTTTAACTCCAAGAGCCATAATTGAACCTAATACATGCTTGTGTTCAACATGAACAAACTTAGATGGATATACGATTTCAAGCAGCTGCAGTTGAAAATCTTCCTGCGTAGGACTGTAATAGGAAGGGTATATCAAGGCTCTCTTGCGCTCAGCACCCTCTCCTCCAGCAAAGGATACAAGAATATCCCCTGTTGAACCAATCAATGACTCTAAAATAAATCGTTGTCTTGGATCAAGAAAGTCCGTTAGCTTTTGGGCATACATTAATTCAACATCTGACTTCCAACCAAGAACCTGATCGATAAATTCTTTCTCTTCTTTTCTAAAATGCTGATAAATTGATGACATAATAACGTCCTTCCACCATTTGTTAGACAGAAAATGCCTTTCTCCGGCATACGGACAAAGGCATTTTTAATTACGGACTACATAATCATTCTATAAAGCTGTTCTAATCCGCCACTAGCAAGCCTTAATGTGATGATCGCAACAATTGGAGAAATATCGATCATTCCAAGCGGCGGAATAAAACGGCGAAACGGCTCTAGGAAGGGTTCGCAAATTCTTCCAAGCATTTGTCCAAAGCTGCTTTCGCGTGCATTTGGAAACCAAGATAACAAAATGTAAATGATTAGTGCGTAGCTATACAGAGTTAGTGCTGTCATAAATAGTCCAAATATCGTTTGTAACATAGGTTTCTATACCACCTCTTTTTTCAATTTTGCTCAATCCTCTTGAATGAAACCCGTAATATTCCCGCTGACTTCGATATTATCTGGCGTACAGAGGAAAATATCTGTTCCAACACGCTGAATATCTCCACCGATCGCATAAACTGTACCACTTAAGAAATCAACAATCCTCTTAGCTTGGTCTTTATTAATGCGCTGCAAATTAACCACTACAGCACGGTGACTTTTTAAATGATCGGCAATATCTTGTGCTTCCGCATACATTCTAGGTTCAAGTAATACCATTTTGGATGATTTTTGCACACTTTGCAAGCTAACAACATTTTGTTTCTGTACAGTTTTCTTATTTGCACGGGCGGGAGCGGGCTCTTCATCCACTTCTTCTACATATTCTTCCATAACTTCCCGCTCTTCTTCGTCGATTAAAAAGAAATTTTTAAATTTTGATTTCATTCCCATGGCAATACCTCCTTTTATTCACCGACTAACGCAGTGCCAACACGTATAAACGTTGCACCTTCTTCAATCGCAATTTCAAAGTCATTTGACATTCCCATAGATAGCTCGGTGCAGGGGGCATGTTCAAAATGTTGGTTTTGAATTTCCACTTGCAATGCTTTTAAGTTTTTGAAGCATTGTCTAAGGACTTTTTGATCTTTTGTATTTGGGGCCATTGTCATTAAACCGACCACTCTAACTTTATCATATCCTGCTATTTCTTTGATAAAAGAAATAGCATTTTCTTGAAACAAGCCTTGCTTGCTTTCTTCACCAGAAACATTTACTTGCACAAAACAGTTAACCGGTGATGCAGCACGTTTTTGAATTTCTTTAGCCAAAGATATTCGATCAAGAGAGTGAAGGTAATCTACATGATCAATAACATCCTTTACTTTTCTAGTCTGCATCGTTCCAATATAATGCCAAACAGCCTGTCCAATAATAGATTGCTGCTTCTCTAAAAGTCCTTCTGGGCGATTTTCACCCAGATGGATAATCCCTGCATCAATTGCTTCTTGTGCCCGTTCATTCGTGACATATTTCGTCACAGCAATCACTGTTACGTCTGTAACAGGGTGATTCGATTTTAAACTAGCTTGTTCAATCTGCTTTTTTACCGCCTGCCATTTTTCTTCTACCCTCATACTTACTTACCCCTTCCAACCAATCACAGCCATCATTCTGCCCGTTTTACCTCTATCTCTGCGATGTGAGAAAAACAGCTGGTCCTCGCAGCTTGTACATAGTATTGATGATAATATTTGTTGTCCTTTTAGCCCTGCTTGAAGTAAAAGCAGTTTATTCAACTGTTTTAGATCTAATCGAAATTGTCCATCTGAAATTTCTTGATAAGGTTTTTGTTTTTCATTTGCTAAAACATTATTTACCTGATTAATCACATATTCATCCACTATGTAGCAGCATGGACCAATCGATGGGCCAATCACAGCCTGCAGCTGATCAATATCTACTCCTGCATTCTGTGCTTCTAGTATCATTTTGCCAGCAATATTTTGAACGGTACCTTTCCAGCCTGCGTGTGCCGCACCCACAAATCGTGATGTCGGCTCAACAAAGAGGAGAGGTACACAATCAGCATAACATAAGCTTAAAAAAACATTTAAGTCCGTTGTCCAAAGACCATCTGTATCAGGTATTGCATTTTCATATTTTAAAGTACCTCTTCCACAGTCTCCTGCCGAAACATGCTGAATCTTGCTCCCGTGAACTTGGTCTGCTAATACCCATTTGGAAAGCGGGGCATGTATTTGATTACCTAAGCAGGAACGATTATAAACAACATCCTCTTCACGATCTTTCACATGCAATCCTGTGTTCAGTGAAAGAAAATCCCCACTGCTGCATCCTCCATTTTTAGTCGAAAAAGCAGCAACAAGCGAAGGAAATGCCTTATCCCACTCTTCAACCTTGAGTGCAGAAGATGAGATTGATGTCATAATCTCCATAGTTCACCCACTTCTCATCTATTTTTGTTCAGTGTACCATACTGGGATAGTAAAGTCATGATGAACCTAGCTTTACGTCGACTCCACAATCGCATCTTGTATGGCTTGACCTCTTACTAAAATAACATCATTACCAATCTTCACTAAATCCTTCCACGGAATAACAATTTCTCCCCCTCGATTAAACCAACCCTTCCAATTACCAGAACCTTGAATAATGATGGATTCGATCATACCGGTCTTTATGTTGACATCAATATCGGCGATCGGTCCAAGCTTCCTTCCATCTGTTACAGAAACAACATCCTTTTGTTGCAGCTCTGAAATTCTCACGTTCATCCCCCCTATAATGTATTTTATGCAAAAAAAAGAGAGGAGAACACTTCTCTCCTCTCAATGAACATATCGATTCATTTGTTGAATGGCTCCTTTTTCTAACCTGGACACTTGAGCCTGCGAAATACCAATTTCCTCCGCAACTTCCATTTGCGTTTTTCCGTAGAAGAAACGATTTTGAATAATATGTTTTTCACGATCACTTAAATGACTGAGCCCTTCTTTTAACGAAAGTTCATCATCCCACTGTACATCACTTGTCCGATCGTCGCTCACTTGATCAAGTACATAAATAGGATCTCCGCCATCTTGATAAATGGGTTCAAAAAGAGACACTGGATCTTGAATGGCATCAAGAGCAAATAATATATCTTCTTTCGGCAGTTCAATCCGTTTAGCGATTTCTTCAATTGTTGGTTCTCTAGAGGTTTCACTAATGAGCTGCTCTTTTGCTTGTAAAGATTTATACGCAATATCCCGAAGTGACCTGGACACACGAATTGGATTATTGTCGCGCAAATAACGTCTAATTTCTCCAATGATCATAGGTACAGCGTACGTTGAAAATCGAACGTTTTGACCCAGATCAAAGTTATCAATTGATTTTAGCAATCCGATACAACCAACTTGAAAAAGATCATCAGGATTTTCATTTCGATGCTGGAAGCGCTGAATTACGCTTAAAACAAGACGCAGATTACCGTACACTAAACGCTCTCTTGCTTCATCATTACCACTTTGAAAATCAGTAAAAAGCTTTCTCATCTCTTCATTTTTATAAATCGGTAATTTAGATGTATCGACCCCACAAATCTCAACCTTATTGCGTGCCATCATTTTTCCTCCTGTCGGGAGTAACTGTCTCGTACAGTATCTGCGTCCACAAGAAAAAATATTCGAAGGTTGATGAGGTTGAGCAAAGGGCTGAGAAACTTCGTTAGACCATCTTATTCACCTCTTTTTGAAGTCTTCGAATGATTCGTTTTTCAAGCCTAGAAATATATGATTGTGAAATCCCCATTAAATCAGCTACATCTTTTTGAGTGTGCTCCTGCTGTCCATTTAAACCAAATCGGCATTCAATAATAAAGGTTTCGCGCTCATCTAAAATACTCAGCGCCTGCTTTAATAATACACGATCCATACGAGATTCTATATCTTTCACAATAAGATCATTTTCTGTCCCAAGGACATCAGACAGTAAAAGTTCATTGCCATCCCAGTCCGTATTCAACGGTTCATCAAATGAGACTTCAGATCTAAGCTTACTTGTCCTTCTCAAATACATTAAAATTTCATTTTCAATGCAGCGTGAAGCATAAGTCGCGAGCTTTATCTTCTTCTCTACATTAAACGTGTTAATTGCCTTTATTAGACCGATCGTCCCAATACTAATTAAATCTTCAATATTGATCCCTGTATTTTCAAATTTCCTAGCGATATAAACAACAAGTCTAAGATTACGCTCAATTAAAATGGATCGAGCCTCTTCATCTCCCTTGGATAAACGGTCTAATACTACTGCTTCTTCTTGGCGATCGAGCGGTGATGGAAGCGCCTCACTTCCTCCAATGTAAAAAATATCCTTTACACGAATACCTAATCGATTGGAGGCATTAATAAACCACAATTGAACAGTTCGCTTTGCTGAAAGTAAAAGCATCTTCCCATCACTCCTTATAATTGTTGACACTGCTGAAATTGAAGGGGATTTAATAGACATGAGCAATCGTTTTCAAATAATAAAGATTGATCGGTAAAAATTACTGGGATATTTCTCACTCTGTATTTTTTTCCTTCAATACTCCATTGAACGCTGTCACATACGATCCCTATCATAATTTTATTTGAAGAATGAATAGAGCGTGATGGTATCATCCTGATGCGTCTTTGCCACTTTACGGGTACACTTGATAAATCAAAAGAAGACGAATCTTTTATGTTTATAACTTCCTGAGGCAAAAGATTACGTGCAACATGTGATGAAGCCAGCATGACGGGAGCTTGTGTAAATGGATCCACTAGATGATTACCGCTGTCCAAAAAACCGAAGCCTTCCCATGCTTGTCCATCTACTTCAATGGAAACCTGATAAGTAAATGTTTGTTGAATATGCTTTAAGCGAAAAGCGCTAATAAAATGAGAACTCCCCATCAGAATTACAATCAAAACCAATGCCACGAATCCTAGCATGATCAATGAATCGCTCACATATTTATATAGAAAAGGTGGAATCGAGAATTGAGCAGTCATCATTATCCCTCCGCCCAATAAGCATGCGAACGAGTAAAGAACATAAAACGAACGAAGAATTTCTTTAAAGGACCTTAATGAGAACGAAAGTGTCACGACAAGTAAACTAGAAAGAAAACCCATCATCAGTGCAAAACCATTTGATAATTGAAAAAATATAACCACTGCTTGTAAAAATGTGCTAAGGGTAGTAGCAATTAGGAAGCGTTCCCAATTCGGTGATTGATGAATAAATCTTCCGGTGACCCATAATAGACAGCTGTCGATCCAAACATTCAATGCCCATAGTGCTTCAAGATGAAGCATCTTTTTAGGTCCCCCTCTCTTTGTAAAACAGTATAGCGAATTCGATAGAAGAAAAATGTCAGAATTCTACCTGGTCTCAAGAAAACATTTCTATTATTTGCCACAAAAAAAGACTGAATTCCTAAAAGGAATTCAGTCTTTCAATTTTCAAATCATTAAATGATTAGTTTCGTCGACGATTGCGATTCCGCAAAAATGTTGGAATATCAAGTGTATCTTCAACAGGCTGCTGAGAAGATCGTGTTGGCTGTTCTTGAGAAGGAGCTTCTTCTCTAATTTCACGTTCTCTCTTTGGCGGGTTTGATTGAGATGGTGCCGGCTGCTGCTGTCTAGCCTGTCCACCCACCTGTGAGCGAGTTGGTTTTGCTTGACTCATATTTTCATCAAATCCAGTCGCAATAACGGTAACTAATATTTCTTCTTTAAGATCCTCACGAATAACTGAACCAAAAATCATATTTACTTCTTGGTCAGATGCACTAGCAACAATATCTGCTGCCTCTTGCACTTCATACAAGCTTAAATTGGCACCGCCAGTAATATTCATTAAGACACCCTGCGCGCCATCAATTGAAGTTTCAAGAAGTGGACTTGAGATAGCCTTTTTCGCTGCCTCAGTTGCTCTATTTTCGCCTGAAGCGACACCAATACCCATAAGCGCCGACCCTTTGTTGGACATAATCGTTTTTACATCCGCAAAGTCCAAGTTAATAAGACCAGGAACTGCTATTAAATCCGATATCCCTTGAACACCTTGTCGTAGTACGTTATCTGCTTCACGGAATGCTTCCAGCATTGGTGTACTTTTGTCTACAATTTCAAGAAGACGGTCATTTGGAATAACGATCAGTGTGTCTACAGCTTCCTTCATTGAACTTATTCCGCCAGCTGCTTGGTTAGCACGTTTCCTGCCTTCAAAAGTAAACGGACGAGTAACAACTCCAACCGTCAAACTGCCGAGTTCTCTGGCGATTTGAGCAATTACAGGTGCTGCTCCTGTACCTGTTCCACCACCCATACCGGCAGTAACAAAGACCATATCTGCACCTTTAATCGCTTCCTCAATTTGTTCTCGGCTTTCTTCTGCTGCTTTTTTTCCAACTTCCGGGTTCGCACCTGCTCCGAGTCCTCGAGTCAGCTTGCCGCCAATTTGCATTTTAATCTCAGCTTTGGATAGGTTTAATGCTTGTGCATCAGTGTTAACAGCAATAAATTCAACACCTTGAACACCGTGTTCAATCATACGATTGACCGCATTATTTCCGCCGCCTCCAACACCTATGACTTTTATGGTTGCCAAATGATCTACATTCGTATCGAAATCCAACATCACAAATCCTCCTAATTCATCCAAATTGCTTGATTGACCAAAGGCTATTCAAAAAAGTATCCTAAAATCTTTTTGAAACGACCTTCTTCTTTTTTCTGCTTCTGTTTTGGCGGTTTAGGCCTGGATTCCGGTTGTTTCTTTGCAGTGTGTTCACCGGCACCATCATATTCGGATGCAGAAGGCTGTTTATTTAGCCTTCCTTGAAGCTTGGCATGCTTATGAGCGTATTTTATCAGCCCGACAGCGGTTGTATATTGTGGTTCTCTAACGCCTATATAATCTGGTATTGCCACCCTTACCTGATTTTGCAGAACCGTTTGAGCAAGGTCTAATACGCCTTGCATGTTTGCTACACCACCAGAAAGAACAAATCCGCCTGGAAGGTCATGAATGTTTAATCGTCTTAACTCATTACGTACAAGTTCAAACATTTCTTCCAGCCTTACTTCAATAATATCAGATATTTCTAATTGATTAAATTGTTGATGCTGATCACTCCCAATAATCGGAACACTGAACACCTCTTCTTCAGATGCATAATCATAAAAAGCATGACCATGTTTAACCTTTATCGATTCTGCGTCATCTGTTGTTGTACGTAGACCAATCGACAAATCTTTGGTTATATGCTCGCCGCCAACTGGAATAATGGAGGTAGACACGAGATGCCCCTGCTCAAAGACAGCAATACTGGTCGACCCACCGCCAATATCAACTATAGCAGTACCTAAACTTTGTTCATCTTTTGACAGGGCAATGGTGCCTGCTGCTAAAGGTTGTAGAAATATATCTGAAACTTCTAAACCAGCACGCTCGACACATCGTAAAATGTTGTGCAGCATGGTCTTCGAACCTGTAACAATTGTTCCCTCAACCTCTAAACGAACACCGATCATTCCACGAGGATCTTTAATTTCATCCAATCCATCGACTATAAATTGTCTTGGTACAATGTTAATGATTTCTCTTTCAGGAGATATCGGCATGACTTGGGCAGCATCTAGTACCCTAGCAACATCTTCATTACGAATCTCTTTGTCATCACTGGATACTGCCACTACACCATGGCAGGGTTGAAGAGATACATGATTTCCCGGGATACCGACAATTACATTATGTATATCGAGACCTGTCATTCTTTCAGCTTGTTCAACAGCCTTCTGTATCGATTGCACGGTTTCATCTATATCCACAATGGATCCTTTACGGATTCCTTCGGATTTAACATTTCCCACACCGATAATGTTGAGCGAGTCCTGTACCAATTCTGCAATAATCACTTTTATACTTGATGATCCAATATCTAAACTTACAAAATACTCGTTGTTATTCAACCTGTGGCACCTCCTTCAAACACATTTAATCTTCAAATATATTTAGATTAAGTTATTAATTTTTTTAAAATCATTAATATATGTCTTCTACAGATTTGAAAGAAAACCTTCATATATTAATTGATTTTTTCTTTTCACTCCATTTGACAAGCAAAATCCGACGAATCACGGCAATATTTTGGAACAAACGTACCCCGAAAGCAAAAATTGCTGCTAAGTACAAGTCTACACCAAGATGGACACCTAGAAAAGCCAAACTTGCAGCAAGCGCAATGTTAAAAAAGAATCCAGAGATAAACACTCTATCATCATAAACCCCTTGTAAATGAGCTCTAATTCCACCAAACAGTGTATCCAATGCTGCTAGAACAACAATGGATAAGTAGTTAGCATATTGCTCAGGAACTGAAAGATCCGTAAATAGTCCTAAAGCAATCCCAACCAATAATGCCAAAATTGGTATCCACATTGTTAATTACTCCCCTCATCAGATACGGGTTCCATGTAACGAACGCGAATCGTATCCTCATAAGCAGGGATCTCAATGTTACGTCCAGGTTCACTCACCGTCAGTCGAATATTGTCAATAAAAAAGTCCTCCATTAAAACAGATGCCTGCATTCGATTATATAGCTTTTCTGCTGATTCCATATCTTTGGTTATGACCTCAATCATAACAGGTAGATCAGATAATGGAAGTCCATTAACGGTAGTCTCTCCGTTTATATCACGAATAACAGACGTTGTGATTAGACGTTTGCTGTCGATAGATATGTGTTCTGCATCAAATCTGTAAAGCTCATTGACCAGTCTTTTTAGTAGCTCAGGTGTTACTTGTCCAACTGGTATTCCTAGTAGTAACTCTTCCATTACAGGCTCAAGCGTAATGGTAATTCCAGGAGCTGTTAATGGCGTCAATCCAGCTGCTTGCTCTAAAGAGTTAAGGGTATCCTTTAATGCTTGTTCACTGCTGGCGGCTTGATCTTGCTCATATTGCCTTATTGTTTGTTCATGTTTTTGTATCTCTGTTAGTAGAACTGACTGCTGTTCAAGCTCTTTTAACAATTCTTGGCGAATATCCCACATATCACGGGTATCACGACTTTCCGGTTGTTGCACACTCTGAAATTGAACGGCGATTAAAAAACCCACTACTAACATAATAAGCGTAAAACTTCGCTTTGCTTTAATATCCATCTAACATTAATCGCCTTTCTCATTCATTAATTACGAATCAGCTATTACAGGATTCATCTTTATATTAGGAATTTTCTCTAACGTAAAGACAATATGGTCATTAACAAGTTGATCTCTAACACCACCTGTTAAATTTAATGCAGCTGCCAATACATCACTATCTCCTATGGCAGTAATGGTAAAAGGCGCCGGATATTGCACCCCATCAACCATTATCACTGGACCAGTGCATACAATATAGGAATTATGCTTTATTCGCTGTCCATTAATGGAGATCGCTGATGCACCTGCAATAAAAAGCTCATTCATGACATTAAAAACATGGTGCTCGTGAACAATATAATCATTTACATTGCCTGAAGCAGGATCATACTTTCCATCCTCAAGCTGAACGCTCAATCCTGGTCCTTCGACAGCAATTTTACCTAAGAACATCCGATAATTTTCAGCATCTTCAGCAAGATTAAAAAAGGCTTGTTCTTCTGAGGACATTGATTTTTCGTATTCCCGTACAATGTCCTGCTGCTCATAAAGACGATCTTGCAAAGCAATATTTTCTTGTTGCTTATCTAATAGCTCTTTACGCAATCGCTCTTCCTGTGCTCCATAGCGGCTGCCAGACGAGCTACTCACTTCACCGTTTTCAAGTTCATCCTTCGTGATGCTATAGGAAAATGATAATAAGAATCCTGCCACTAAAAATACAATTGAAAATGCGAGAGTTTTACCCCTCTGTTTCGATTTCATTCGATTCTTCTTCCTCCGCTCCACCCATTGTTTCATAGGCTCTAAAATACGAACCGACCTCAAGGTCAATAACCCCTTTCACATCAGGATCGAGCTGGCTGACGATTGAAGGATAATGAACCATTTTATCAGCAAAAGTGGAAATCAGCGCTGAGACCTCAAAGCCATCATTCATATAGGCAGTAATGTGGCTTTGATCTGTTTCAGTTGGAGTATAATGAATCTCAGAAATTGATTCCTGCACTTCTGAAGGCAGCTCTGCCAACTGTTTTGTCATATTTTCCAGCATCCCTTCTGGCGGAAATCCAATGAGTAAAGGAGCGTGAGCCGATATCTCATTTGCAGCCACCGGAAGAGACGAAGCACCGTTTTCCAAAAGTGGAATAAACTGCTGATCGTGTCTTATATAAGCCACCTGCTTATATTCCTCTATTTGAATCATTAAAGTAGTTGGAAATTTCTTTTCAACAACCGCTTTTTTCACCTCAGACAGGTTCATGATTGACTCTTCTGCTCGATTAGCATCTGTTCCCCAATAAGAGTCTCCCTCATTGATCCTGCTGGAATCTATGATAACGTTTGATTGCATCAAATTAGATCCTTCTACTTCAATGGTTTGAATTTTACTATAAGGAGATTGGAAATAAAGAATAATCAGTATGAGCAGAACAAATAAAAGCACCACAAAAATGAGTCGACGATTAGCTCTTTTTTTACGCCGCTCCTTTAACTGAGGCACGCGATCCTCTAAAGAAACTACCGGCTGCCTGCCCATACATCCTTCCACTCCTTCGACATCTATATTCATCAACCTGCCTCACTATCCTAACAGGTCCGATTGGTCTCCTACCCATTCTACTTCGGTTTCCATTTCAATTCCATACTGATCGAATACTGTTTTTTTAATATGCTTAATTAATTGCTGCACATCTTTAGAAGTTGCCCCTCCAGCATTTACAATAAAGTTGCCATGCATTGGAGATACTTGAGCTCCTCCAATCTGATAACCCTTTAACTGAGCCCTTTCAACTAAGAGACCCGCATATTCCGGCAGTGGATTCCGAAATATACTCCCTGCACACGGATGATTCCATGGCTGAGTATTTCTTCGATACTCCTTATACTTTTTCATATCGGCTTTAATTGACTCTTTGTTACCTTCTATCAATAAAAATTCAGCTTCTAACACAATTCCTGGGCGTTCTTTTTGTAAAACTGAAGTACGATATGAAAATTTCATTTCTTCATTTGTGAGCCATTCCATCGTTCCATCCGGAAAAAGAATATGGGCTCTTTTTAATATTCTTGAAATATCAGAGCCGTGAGCTCCAGCATTCATGTAAACTGAACCACCAACAGAACCTGGTATACCACTGGCAAATTGCAAGCCGTCTAGTCCTTCTTTAGCCATCTGGGTGGCTAAAACAATAATAGAATAGCCTGCACCTACCTTAATCGTCGTTCCAGTTCTTTGAAATGCATCCATACCTTTTCCAAGCTTTATTACGACCCCGCGAATTCCAGCGTCACTGACTAGTAAATTTGAACCTCTTCCAATGGCTCTCCACTGTATATTGTGTTGTCTAACCAGTTCCATTGTTTCTTTTAATCCATCAAGGGATGAAGGTTCAACAAGCACATCGGCAGGACCGCCTATTTTCATAGTCGTATGATTAGCGAGTATTCCACTAACCGTTACTTGACCCACATTAGCTTCCTTTAAATTTTTCACAAAATTATCCATACTTTCTCTCCTTAAAAAAATCTACATTTGCAGGATTTGCTGTTTTCATCTTTAAAGAAGCAAATCTCCGCAATAATGTCTTTTCCCTATACTACACTATTCTAATCCAAGAACACACTTCTTCAAGCGGTTCGTCATTAAATTGTAAAAGAAATGTTTTCCAACTGATGCAATTGCCACATAAGCTAGTTAAAAAAGAGGACAACGGGAGATTTCTCTCCTGCTATCCTCTATTTTCCCCTAAATTAAAGTGCAGTTGAGTGCCTGCTAATGTTAAGCAGAATGCCACATGATAGTAATATGAGTAATAACGAGGATCCCCCGTAGCTCATAAACGGCAATGTAATACCAGTAACTGGGATTAACCCGATAACAACAGAAACGTTAATCATTACTTGGATTCCAATCATAAGTACAATTCCACCAGCAAGCAGCTGACCAAAATGATCAGGTGCACGCAATGCAATCAAAATGCCGCGCCAGGCGATCGCACCAAATAGCGCGATAAGTATTGCTCCACCAAAAAAACCAAGCTCTTCTGCAACAATGGCGAAGATAAAATCATTTTGGGGCTCTGGTAAATAAAAATATTTTTGTCTGCTTTCCCCCAGACCAAATCCAAACATTGCCCCTGGTCCTATTGCATAAAGTGATTGAATCATTTGAAAGCCAGCACCCAACGGGTCTTGCCAAGGATCCAAATACGAAACAATACGCTGAAGTCTATACGGAGCAGAAATGACTAATGCCGCAAACCCGGTCAAACCCAGCAGGATCAGCCCTGCAAAAAAGCGATAGGGAGCACCCGCTAAAAATAAAAGGGACATTCCCGTTCCAAGCATTACTGTCCCTGTTCCGAGATCAGGCTGAAGCATAACCAGTCCAAAAGGAACCAACAGCAACAGCATAAGAGGTGCAATCCCTTTCAGCAAATTGTTCATTAAGTGCTGTTCCTTCTCGATCTTTTTTGCTAAGAGCAATAATACACCTATCTTTGCGAATTCAGATGGTTGAAGCGAAAGAGGTCCAACACCTAACCAGCTTTGTGAACCGTTCCGGACTAAACCAACACCAGGAATTAAAACGAGGCTGAGAAGTAATATTCCACCTCCATAGGCAATCCATACGAATTTTTTCCATATCCAGTAATCCACCTTGGAAATAAAAAACATGACAACGAGTCCAAAGCAGGCAAATATCAATTGGCGCTTAGAAAAATAATGCTTGTCTGCAAATCGGTCAAGTGCCCATACAGAACTTGCACTGTCAATCATGACAATTCCAAAAAAGACACATACGACAATTAGTGCTACTAGCCAACGATCCATCTGATAAAACCCTCACTAACATGGATTGAGCGCTAATACTGCCCTATTACAGTCTATTCACTTCCTCAATAAATATGTCTCCTCTTACTTCAAAAGTTGGGTGCTGATCCCAGCTAGCGCACGCGGGCGAAAGTAAAACAATATCACCTTCTTCTGATATTTCTACTGCTGAAGGAACACTTTCTTTAACACTTTCAACTTTTTTAATTATAGAAATACCCGCCTTTTCACCTAATTCCTTCATTTTTTGGGCGGTTTGTCCAAAAACGATCATGGCTTTAACATTATTTAAATAAGGAAGCAACTCATCAAAATCATTTCCTCTGTCTAATCCTCCGCAAAGTAAAATCGTCGGCTTAGTAAAAGCAGCTAGCGCGCTCTTTGTTGCCAGTGAATTCGTAGCTTTTGAATCATTGTAAAACTTTCTTCCCTGCCATTCTCGTACAAATTGCGTCCGGTGGCGCACTCCTGTAAAAGTAGTTAACACTGCTACAATCGCTTCATTCTCAATATTCGAGAGTTTAGCAGCACCAATGGCTGCAAGAATATTTTCTAGGTTATGTGCTCCTGGTAAAACAATGTCTTGTATTCGTATAATTTCTTCCTGATTATAGTAGATTGAACCGTTAGCTACATACAAACCGCCCTCTAGTTTTCTAGAAGTCGAAAATGGAAGAACTTGTGCTTTTGTATCCTGTACTAACTCCAGCAGTTCTGGCTGATCCGCATTGACAATTAAGAAATCATTTTTCGTCTGATTCTTTGTAATTGCAGACTTAGCCATTGCATACTCATTTTTGGAACTATGGTAGTCTAAATGCGCATCATAGAGATTTGTGATAATTGCGATTGACGGCTTAAATTCTTTGATTCCCATCAACTGAAAAGATGACAGCTCAATTACCATTGTATCTTCTTCAGAAGCCTCTTGAGCTACCTCACAAGCCACAGTCCCAATATTACCAGCCATGAAGGCCCGTTTTCCTCCTGCATTCAGCATATGGTGCACGAGTGTTGTGGTCGTTGTTTTTCCATTTGTACCTGTGATTCCTATAATGTCTGCTTCACTTATTTGGAAAGCTAATTCTACTTCAGTTAATACAGGAAGCCCCATCTCAACGGCCCCTGAAATCAGAGGATTCGTATAAGGAATCCCTGGATTTTTCACAATAAATTCAAAACCTTCATCTAAAAGTTCAACTGGATGACTGCCACAAATCACTTTAATACCTTCATCCAATAAGGCTTGTGCTTCTTTATTCTCTGAGAGCGGCTTCCAATCATTCACCGTTACAAAAGCGCCCAATCGATGCAATAGCAGTGATGCGGCAACTCCGCTTTTTGCAAGCCCCACCACTAGAACTTTCTTGTTTTCGTATGTTGAAATAGATTTCATTATACCCACACTCCTATCGCCACTCCCAAGGTGGCTACCACTATTCCTGCTGCCCAAAAGACCGTTACAACCTTCCACTCAGACCAGCCAATTAACTCAAAATGATGGTGGAGTGGACTCATTTTAAATATTCGTTTCCCCGTAAGCTTAAAAGAAGTTACTTGCATGATGACGGATAACGTCTCAAATACGAAAACTAGTCCAATTAACAGCAGTAATAGTTCCTGCTTTAATAATATTGATACGGTGGCAATAGCCCCTCCAAGAGCAAGAGATCCGGTATCTCCCATAAATACTTTAGCAGGATGAGCATTAAAGACGAGAAATCCAAGCAACGCGCCAATTACAGCAAGACAAAATATAGCAACTGCAAATTGCTCTTGTTGCCAAGCGATAATGGAAAACGCACCAAATGAAATAGCAGCGGTGCCTGACACTAAACCATCCAACCCATCCGTCAGATTAACCGCATTTGAAAACCCAACAAGCCAAAAAATCACAAATCCCATATAAAGTATTCCTAGATTTACTTCAAAATCGGTAAACGGAATGGAAATAGCTGATGAGAATCCATTAGCTTGAAAAATAAGATAAAAAATGATTGAAATAATGATTTGCCCAATTAATTTTTGCAGAGAGGTCAATCCCAGATTTCGTTTCATAACCACTTTAATAAAATCATCCAAAAATCCAAGTACACCAAATGTCAATGTCACAAATAACAATAAAAAAGTTGATACATTTAATTGATCAAATATCCATGCTACCGAAAGTGTTGTAATAAATATCGACAGCATAATAATTATACCACCCATAGTAGGTGTTCCTGTTTTCTTTTGGTGTGATTGCGGTCCTTCTTCACGAATACTTTGTCCAAATTTTAATTTTCGCAAATACGGAATAAAAAGCGGTGATACTGCCACCGTAACAATAAATCCGACTAATATTGCGATAATAATTGCCAAAATCGACATGCAAACTCCTCCTTACAATTCCCTTACCTTATGTATTCATAAGCAATATTATTGTATTATATCGTAGGTCTAGCCATCTTTCCTACAAAAAGACCCCATATTATCATAGTAGCCAAAACGATCAACGTAAAGTATTATTTTGTATTTTTATATTTCTCTTTCCTTTATTCTCTAACATTTATTTTCTCTTCAAAAAAAAAACCGCAAGACTACGATGACAAATCACGGTTAGTTGCTCCGTTATTTTATCATCGCACCTTACAAGGCTTTGTTCGTTACTGCTCGCTTGACTTCGAGCTATCATTTAAAGCATTAAGGATCTCTTTAGCGATTTTTTTGTCGTCAAAGGGGACTGATCTGTCTCCTATAACCTGATAGGCTTCATGACCTTTTCCTGCAATCAAAACCACATCTCCTTCAGCTGCATTCCTTAAAGCGAATTCAATCGCTTCCGCCCGGTCAGGAATCACTGTATAAAACTGCCCGGTCACGCCTTCTTCCATATCACGAATAATACTTAAAGCCGATTCACTTCGCGGGTTATCTGAGGTAAAGATAACATCCGTTGCATACTGGCATGCGACAGATGCCATTAATGGCCGCTTTGCCCGATCGCGATCACCACCACAGCCTACTACTACATGTATTCTCTTAGATGTCATTTTATCGATCGCCTTTAATACATTCTTTAAACTATCTGGAGTATGGGCATAATCCACAATAACAGTAAAGTTTTGATTGGCATCCACGAGTTCAAACCTACCAGGCACACTTTGCATTTTAGACAATCCGTTTTTTATTTCTTGAAGCGAAAGATTTTTAACGATTGCCGTGGATATCGCTGCAAGGGCATTGTAAACATTAAAAACACCAACAACCGGGATAGAAATAAAACAGCTTCCTTTTGGGGTATGGACCGTAAAGACAGTATAATGGTGACCGTATCTGATATCCGTTGCAAACACATCTGCTTCTTTTGTAAGGCCATAGGTTACAATGTGTGCAGAGGTTGCTTTTTTAAGTGTTTCTGAAAAAGGGTCATCCTCATTGAGGATTGCAAATTTTGGCGAATCTGCCAAATGCCTGTGACCCAATTGGGAAAATAGTAGGCTCTTTGCCCAGCGATAATTGTCCATCGTTCCATGATAATCCAAATGATCCTGCGTGATATTTGTAAATACGGCAATGTCAATATCACAGCCTAATAGTCTTCCTTGAATGAGACCATGAGAGGAAACCTCAATCACTGTTGTTGTTACCTTTTCAGCTAAAAATTCGCTTAAGATCCGCTGCAGGAGCAAACTATCAGGTGTAGTATGAGACGCCTGCTTTGTATCATTTCCTTGCTTCATATATAGCGTGCCAATTATTCCAGTTCGTTCCCCGGACTGCTGTAAAATCGACTGTACCATATGGGAAACCGTTGTTTTTCCATTTGTACCAGTTATCCCAACCATATTCATCTTGTGACTTGGATACTGATAGAAATGATTGGCGATATAGGCTAACGCATGCCGTGCATTTTTTACTCTTATAACAGGAACCGTTAAATCTAAAGCATCCTCACAAACGATCGCTACAGCACCCTTAGCAACAGCCTCATTTATGTAGTCCTTACCGTCTGATTTAATTCCTTTCAACGCTACAAACAATGTTTCCGGGATAACTTGCTTGTGATGATGGGATATATATTTAATGATTGGATCATTATTATGTCCATTTTTTTCGTAATAGGGAAGACAATGTAACAATTCCAATAATTTCATTCTTTCAACTCCTCACTCGGATACAGTGAAATCTCATACTATTGTAACTGAGTTCATTCATGAATCTCAATCCCCATTTCCCATCATGACGCGAATCGTAGATCCCTCGTTCACAGTAACGTTTGGATTTGGTGATTGACTTATTACCTTTTCTCCTGTTCCTTGTATATCAAGCTTTAATGGAAGCAGCACTTCTTTTAATTCCATAATGGTAAAACCTGTTAGATCTGGAATTTTATAAGTAACAGGATCGAGCCACTGTACTTCTTTATCGATTTGAGAAGTTCTTGGCTTTACACCCAATATGCTCAAGCTATCCTCTATCACTTTGCCAACAATCGGCGCAGTGACAACTCCACCAAATTGAACTGTATTCTTTGGATGGTCAATCGCTAAATACACGATAATTTCCGGATCATCGCTTGGAGCAAATCCAATAAACGATACGATATAACTATCATCCATATATCTTCCATCTTTTACTTTTTGTGCTGTTCCTGTTTTTCCGCCCACCCGGTACGATTCAACAAAAGCATTTCGTCCAGTACCTTGTGCTACAACGCTTTCCAATGCTTCTCGCACTTTTTTGGAAGTTTCTTCTGAGATCACCCTTCGTTTCATTTCTGGCTTTATCTCTTCCGTAACTTCTCCATCCAATGGATTAACCCACTTTTTCGCAATATGAGGTGTGTATAAATACCCTCCATTAATTGCTGCTGAAACAGCTGTTATTTGCTGTAAAGGAGTGACAGAAACTCCCTGCCCAAAAGAAGTTGTCGCTAATTCAACAGGTCCTACCCGATCTAGTGAAAATAAGATCCCGCTTGCTTCTCCTTGAAGATCAATCCCTGTTTTTTCACCAAAGCCAAATTTATCAATATATGAAAACAAGGTTTCCTTGCCCAAGCGCTGACCCATTTCGATGAAGCCGGGATTACATGAATTTTCTACTACCTCAAGAAAGGTCTGATCACCATGACCCTCCCTCTTCCAGCAATGTAGGGTGGAGCCCCCAACCTCTACATGACCGCTATCGAAAAAGTGTTCATTTTCTAAATCAACTTTTTTTTCCTCTAAAGCAGCGGCAAGTGTAATGATTTTAAAGGTAGAACCTGGTTCATATGTACTCCAGATAGGAAGAATGCGGTTATAAATATCCGGATTTGTTTCTTGAAAAGCGGATGGATGAAAATCGGGGCGACTTGCCATCCCTAATATTTCACCTGATTTTGGATTCATCGCAATCGCAAGCATTTGGTCAGGGTTATATGTAATCTGTGCATTTGTTAATTCTCGCTCCAATATTGATTGAATTCTTTCATCAATCGTCAAGTATAAATCCTCCCCTGGCAAAGGAAGATTATATTGGCTCCCCATTTGTTCCATGTCTTTTCCTTTTGCATCTGTAAAAAACTCAATAGCACCATTTTCACCTTTTAGCTTCTCATCATGCATCAGTTCAAGTCCAGATAATCCTTGATTATCCACACCAATAAAACCTAATACGTGGGAAAGTGCACGACCATTTGGATATTGACGTTCAAAATCGTCAGCGATGTAGACACCAGCAAGTGCCGCGTCCTCAATTTTCCTCACTTGATCAAAAGAAAGCTTGCGTCCTTCTGGATGAATCTTTTCGATTGAAACATTTTTCTCTACATGCTGTATTGCCTTCTCATAAGGCAGCTGCAAAATGTCCGAGAGCTGCTTAGCAGTTTTTTCCCGATCCTCGATTTGTCGTGGAATTAAATAAACACTCGGAGCCAGCTTATTTAATACAATTGCTTCTCCGTTTCGATCATAAATACTTCCTCTTTCAGACTCCAGAGGAAGCTCTCTGCTCCAGCTGTTTAATGCCTTTGTCAAAAGTGTATCATGTGAAACAAATTGGACAATAAATAGACGCGTTATCATGATAGTGAGTCCCAGAAGAAAAAGGAAAAAGGCGATCATCAATCGTTTTCGAATAATTCGAGCAGGTAGTTTTTTCAAGGAGCACTGTCCTCCTCCCATTGTTATCATTATTCTATGAACCAGCTGTTTTTTTCATGACAAAAACCACCTCACCATTAAATAGTTGTTTAGTAACAACATATTTCGATGAAGTGGCTAGGTTTGTTAGTCTTGAGGACCAGTCTCCTCTTCTTCTGGAGCCTGCTGTCTAGCAATTTGTTCCTGATTCGTTGAAAAACTTACAATAAGCTGTTCACTTTTTGATAAAACAGCACCTGCCTGTAAATTTTGCCTCTCAGCATAACCGGAACCCGTTATATTAAGATCAAGATTAGCTATGTTGGCCACCTTCATGACATCTCGCACAGACCAGCCTGATAAATCAGGCATGGTAAGTTCTCCGTCTGTTAACAAGATAAGACGTTCACCCGCCATCATACTTGTTCCTTTTGCAGATTGACCTTTAATGGTATTACCAACACCTAATACTACTGGAATAACCCCTTCATTTTCCAGCTTACTAACGGTATCCTCAACGTTCTCACCTTCAAAATCAGGTACTTTAAAAATATTAATTGAAGGCGCTTCAGCCGGTTGGATATTTAAGTATTTTAAACTATTGAGCATAACGGGATTAAATACTTTCGATACAGGTATAGAACCACTTTCTGTTTCAGGTAAAGTCGGCTGCTGAATGGCTACATAAACAATCAGCTCCGGATCATCTGCTGGTGCCATACCAATAAATGAAAACAGATAATTTTCTCTACCGATCATATATCCACCGGTATCCAGATTCGGTATTTGAGCGGTGCCTGATTTTCCTGAAATATCATAGCCCGGGATCGAAAACAGCTGCCCTGTTCCAACATCGGATGTGACTGTAGTTGCTAAATATTCTCGTGTTTTCTTAGCCGTATCTGCAGAGATCGGATTACCTGATGATTCAGGTTTCCCTTCACGAACAACATCACCCGTGTTGGGATCAACGATTTGGGATATGACATAAGGCTTCATCATTTTCCCATCATTTGCAATGGCTGTTTCAGCTTGAATCATTTGGAGAGGTGTAACGGTTGTACCTTGTCCAAAAATAGTCGTTACACGTTCAGCTGGATAATTATATAAGATGTTTCCTGCTGCTTCGTTCGGTAAATCGATCCCTGTAGGCTTGCCGAAACCAAATGCATCCAAATAGCTTTTATAGCGGTCCTCCCCCATATGATCTAACAATCTGGCAAATGCTACGTTAGAGGAGCGCTGAACACCTTCCAAATAACTAATCTCTCCCCAGCCATAACGATTATGGTCGTGGATCCTCACATCCAAAACATCGTAGACGCCTGACTGGTAAGTTGCGTTCGGATTGAATTTTCCTTCTTCTATCGCCGCTGCCAGTGAAAAGGTTTTAAATGTAGAACCCGGCTCAAATGTGCTTTCAACAATTTGATTATACCAATTGTCCGCTAGCCCTTCCCTTGAATCTGGATCAAATGTTGGTCGCTGACTCATCGCTAGAATCTCTCCAGTTTTCGGGTCAGCCACTATACCATACATTTGTTTAGGATTGTATTCTTCAGCAACCTGGGTCATTGAATCTTCCAAAAACGTTTGCACCTTTTTATCAAGTGTCAAATAAACATTATTTCCGTCAAGTGCTTTTTGGATTTTTTCCTCACCATCCGGAAGCAAGTATCCTCTGGCATCTTCTTCAAATGCCATTTTCCCGTTAGTTCCCTGCAAATATTTATTTAAATTAAGCTCAATTCCCATTTTTCCAGTGGTTTCAAATGTTCCATCCTCTTTTTCCTCAGCCTGTGCAAAGCCGATTAAATGTGAAGAGAAAATCCCATTTGGATAAAAACGTTTTAAATCCTGCAAAAAGATCAAACCTGGTAATTTTTCTTGTTCAATTCCCATTTTTACCTCATGAGAAATATCACGTCCAGCTGGACCGAATTCAACTTGAAATTTCCCCTTTTGTTGCAGTCTTTTCAAAATATCCTCTTCAGGCATATCAATATACCGAGCTAAAGCTTGGGCAGTTTTCTCAGGATCCGTAACGTGTTTAGGATTTTTAGCGTCTGTTGTCATCTCTTCATTTAACACAGCAACTACCTTGAAAGTGATTGTATCTTCTGCGATGACTTCACCGTTCCGATCCAAAATTTTCCCGCGTTCAGCTTCAAGGATTTGTTCTCTTGCATACTGGGCTGCTGCCTGCGCCGCAAGATCTCTACCTTCTGCTTCTCCAGTGATTTGAAGTGTCAAAAATCGTGTTAACAAAACAAAAAAGAGAGCACCAAATACCAAAAATAACAGGTAGGCTCCCCAATTTTGTTTTATTGCTTTCGCAATCATTGAAATCATGGCTGCTGCACGACCTTAACGTTTGCTTCATTTAGTGTTAATCCAAGCTCTTTTGCTTTTTCCCAAATACGCTCGTATGTACTCATTTGGCTTACTTGGATCGCGAGATCATTATTTATGTTTTGCTGCACAACAACAGTTGATTCCAGATCTTGAATATCTTTGTTCACATCGTAAATATCAGCTTGAACGGAGATAATTTGAAGGCTGGCAAAACAGATAAAAGCAACAAATAGCATTGCTAATACTTTCTCTCCTAATGTAAAGACCGAAGAACCAGAAGCTGAACGACGAACAATTTTTACTTTCTTCTTTTGCTTTGTTTGATGCTGCTCTTGGTATTGCCGCGCTGAGTTTGTCATGTCAAATCCCCCATTCAATTTCGATGACTTGTCTTAATTTTTCTCTACTATTCGCAGTTTCGCTGAACGAGAACGATTATTTGCTTCAAGCTCATCTTCATTTGCTAAAATTGGTTTTCTCGTTATAAGCTTCAATACAGGTTTATACTCATCAGGAATAAAAGGCAGTCCGGGTGGCAGATCAGGTCCTTGCGCTGCTTTCTTAAACATCGTCTTACAAATACGATCCTCTAAGGAATGAAAAGTGATCACACTAATTCTTCCACCTGGCTTTATTAGCTCAATTGCCTGTTCCAAGGATTCCTCAACAACTCCGAGTTCATCATTAACAGCAATTCGAATGGCCTGGAAAATACGTTTTGCAGGATGACCACCCTTTCTTCTGGCAGGTGCTGGAATTCCTTCTTTGATCAATTCAACAAGCTCTCCCGTCGTTTCAATCGGTTTTTTTTCCCTGGCAGCCTCAATTTTCCTCGCAATTTGTTTAGAAAATTTCTCTTCACCATACCGGTAAAAAATACGAACAAGATCCTCAAAAGCCCATTTATTCACAACGGTTTTTGCCGACAATTCTGCTGATTGATCCATTCTCATATCTAAAAGCGCGTCGTGATGGTAGCTAAACCCTCTTTCAGGGGTATCAAGCTGAGGAGAGGAAACACCCAAATCGTACAAAATCCCATCTACCTCATGAACATCATGCTTCGCTAACTCTTCTTTCAAGCAGCGAAAATTTGCTTTAATAAAGGTTACCTGTCCTGCGTACCCTTGTAACTTTTCTTTCGCATGACGAATTGCTGTTTCATCTTGGTCAAAACAATATAAATGGCCTTTGTCAGAAAGCTGGGACAACAAATATTCACTATGTCCGGCTCCGCCTAATGTACAGTCTACATAAATGCCATCAGGTCGAATATTTAATCCGTCAACGGTTTCTCTTAATAATACGGTTGTGTGGTCAAACATTGGGGTCACCTTTCTGTACCGAATGTTGCATGCTACAAGTCAAAGTCAATAAGATTTTCTGCAATCTCTGCAAAAGAATCCTCGGATTGGGCTAAATAGTCATCCCAAATGGCTTGACTCCAAATCTCAATCCTGCTCGAAACACCCAGAATCATACATTCTTTTTCAATTTTTGCGTAATCAAGAAGGTTTTGCGGAAGGTTAATACGCCCTTGCTTATCAAGCTCACATTCAACTGCACCGGAAAAGAAAAAACGCGCAAATGCTCTTGCATCCTTTTTCGTAACAGGTAACGAACGCACTTTCTCTTCAAGACGGCGCCATTCTTCCATAGGATAGCCAAAAAGACATTGGTCAAGCCCTCTAGTGATAATAAAAGCTTCCCCGACATGTTCACGGTATTTTGCAGGCACAATAATCCGCCCTTTCGCATCTATATTATGCTGATATTCACCCATGAACATGCGTCTATCCCACCTTTCTCCCTAAATGTACCACACTCCCCCACTTTGCACCACTTGTTTTTAGTTATTCTAACACAACTGTAATAAAGTAACGCTAGGTAATTTGCAGAAAATTCATCAACAAAAAAACCAGAGAGGAAAAGCCTCTCTAGTTTGCTTTTATAGCACTAATACTTTGTGATCACCACCAAAATCATATTCTTTTTCCACCAGCTGCTTAAGGAATTCATCTCCATAACGGTTTAAGAAATAATACATATTCCATACCCGTTCCTGCGGTCCATTTCCAGGTCTTAGACTGCTGGCAATACGATCGTATTTTGATAAAGTCACTTCATGCTTGATTGCGATGTGATCATTCGATTTCTTACCTAAATAAGCCAGCTGATCTGTATGGATTTCAAGATTCCGTTTCACAATTGGAGGAAGTCCAGGGTGGAGTCCCTCTGCATGCTTGCTGATTTTTAGATAGTGGGAATGGATCCACTCCTCGGCCTCTTTAATTAGGATATCCATTGTTTCATCTTTTACATGATTCCAATACTGCTCTCTTTCCTTCATAACACCATGTTCAAGCACTGATGAAAGCTTAAGTCCAAGATCATTTATTTTTTGAGATACATCCCTTTCAACAATCGTTATATTTAACCTTGGCACAACTGGCGGCATGTTCATCCCCATATGCTCAAATGCAGTTTTTAATTCAGCCCAGTAGGCTATTTCGCCTGGACCTGCTATAAATGAAAGCGTTGGAAACACCCATTCCTGCATCATCGGTCTCGTTACAACATTATTGCTGAACATCCAGGGTTTTTCTTCAATAAGAGCATGAAGCTCTTCGTGTGAAAAGAAGTAAAATCCATTCTTATCTTGATAACCCTCACTCGTATTTTCCAATAGTATCCGTTCATGATCAATCGTAATAAATAAATTGGCTGCATTGGATGAAAGATCAATCATCGGCTTAAAGCCAAGCTGTTGAATTTGAGCTTGCTGCTGCAGTACAAGTTGAGTAATCTGCCGATTCTCGTTTAAAAGTTGCAAAAAGAAAGGACGTTCAAGTTCTCGAAGAGCTGAATCCGCTGCATCGATTACTAATAATCCTTCATCTTTAAAGAGATCCATAACGAGATAAGAGAAAAACTGTACAATTGTGGAAGATTGCTCAATGGCGGTATCGAGCTTGTTAATGAGTGAGTTGGTATAGGAGGTTTCACCAAAGTCCTTAAATACGGAACGCACCCACTTTTTCATAATGGTTTCATCGTATTCAATTTCTGTCGTCATTCTTTTATCAAGCACGCGTTCCGGATACCCTTTTTTTACCATTTGATGTTGCTTTTCAACATAGACGTGATTTACTTCAAGAAAATCATGGTCTTCCCCGGCAATCCAAAAAACAGGGACTATGGGAACACCCAGCTTTGTTTCCTGCTGTTTAGCCAAATGAATGATGGAAAGAACCTTATGTATGGTATAGAGAGGTCCTGTTAATAAACCTGCCTGCTGCCCACCGATCACAACTAGGGCATCTTCTCCAAGTGCTTTAAGAGATCGCTCCACCGCTTTACTCTGTGGTAAATCTGCCATATAGTTTTTTATACAATGAACCAGTGTGTCACGCTCAAATGACCGTGCCTGGACTTCCTTCACTCTTTCCGTAAAAACTTCCTGTTCACGGTACCCGCTATGAAATAATGATCGCACAAGCTGATCTTCTTCAATATAGCGAGATGTAAACGGTTGAATCGCAGGAAGCTTAACGTTTTCTAATAGCATATGAAAAATCTCCTTTATCCAATATCTGCCCATCATTGAGTATAGCACCTAGTACGAAAAATAAAAAAGAAGATGCTTATTCATCTTATAACTGCTTGAAAAACTTCTAGGGTGAGGCCGCAAAGGAAAAGAAATACATATCCTATCGTATACAACAGAAAATTAATACGCCAAAATCCTTTCCAAACTTTCCTCCATTCAAAATCTGGTTCTCGCCTCCATTTATAAAATGAAAAGGTAATACCTACCATACACATTACAAGCAATAATACCCATAGTAAAGATACTTCCCAAATGGAGAGCAGCAAAAAATACACAGCAATAATCATGAAGGGGGTTGTTCCGTCTACTGCAAAATTTACAGCAGACTTGTGATGCCCTGTAACCCACTTAACAAAAGAAAAAAGAGCAATATAAACAAGAAAAGGAGCGATGACGGTTACACCAAGAAAATAAGCTAAAAATGTACTCAACTCCTCACCCCGATTGTATATTCTTGCCCACGAATTGCATCATATAAAAAACGCAATAGGGGAAGTTCCTCCTTGCCATTTCCTTTTTCAATCGCATACCCAACAATTGCATCAATCTCTGTCTGTCTTTTTGATCGTAAATCCGCGTTCATGGATGAGATATTTTCGGATGTGCGCTGACATAACAACACTACCTCTTCAAATGGAACAATTGATCGTGCCGCTGGAAAAACGCATGCCACTTCATTATAAAGCTGCTCCATAGTACGATAGATATATGGGTTTTTAATCAGCTCCCCATTGCGGACATTAAGAATGGCCGTCATCGGATTAATCATGATATTTTTTATTAACTTTTCAAGCAGCAAGGTTTCATAATCAGGGTGAAACAAAATAGGAAAGAAACGATCTTGATCCAAGTCCAAGCTATCCGCCAGTGAATGCAGCCCTCTGAATGCAGCAATTTTCCAGGCACCAATTCCATTATGTTTAACTGATGTATTTGATTGCTTACATGCACCATGCTCAACTGTGCTTACAAAAAGATTTGAGTGAGGAAGACGCTCTAACAGAGCAAGATGAGACATTCCATTTTGCGTAAAAATAACAGCTGCATCCTGTGGAATTTGCATGAACATTGAATAAGCCATTTCTAGCTGATATTGCTTCAGTGTGACAATCCAGACCCCATCCTTGAACCCATTATCGGGATTGTGAGTAGCTAAAACGCTAACCGTCTGATTTTGTTCCCCTATTAACGTAATCCCTCTTTTATTAATCTCATCTGCCTGCTCCTGGTAATGCGTGATTAAACAGACGTGATGACCTTGTATTGCTAAACGGGCGGAAAATAATAAGCCGATCGCTCCAGCCCCTACGATTGTCACATTCATTACTTTCACACTCCTCTATCTTTAGTCTAGCAAAAATCATCAAAGAAGGAATATAAAAATAAGTACAACGAAAAAAAGGCTTTTATGAGAGTCAAACAGCCTCCAGCCTCCCTTTAGCTGATAACTCGTCACAAAAGCCCTTTTTACTTACACCGGGTAAACAGGATGTTTTTTCGGTGCGAATGAAATTTGTTTAGATGAATAGTAAGCAAATCTTCGAATCAATTCACTTCTCAATTCATTTGGTTCAATAATATCATCCACAATTAACTCTGAAGCAAGCTTGTAAATATCAATTTCCTCTTTGTAGGATTGATGCTTTTCCTGTACAAAGGCCAGCCGTTCTTTCGGGTCTTCGATTGCTTGGATTTTATTCGAATATACTGCATTTACAGCTGCCTCGGGTCCCATTACGGCAATTTGTGCAGTTGGTAATGCGATACAGCAATCCGGTTCAAAGGCAGGACCAGCCATTGCGTATAGCCCTGCTCCATATGCTTTTCTAACAATAACGGATATTTTAGACACAGTTGCAGAACTCATAGCCGAGATCATCTTCGCTCCGTGACGGATTATGCCCGCACGTTCAACCTTGGTACCAATCATAAACCCTGGAACATCGGCTAGAAATAACAAGGGAATGCCAAACGCATCACATAGCTGAATAAATTTGGCTGCCTTGTCCGCTGAGTCTACAAAAAGAACACCGCCTTTCACACGTGGTTGATTGGCAATGATCCCAACCGCTTTTCCGTCCAATCGAGCTAATCCCGTAATAAGTTCAGGAGCAAAAAGCTTCTTCACTTCAAAAAAGCTATCTTCATCAATAAGTGTTTCTATCGCTTGATGCATATCAAACGGTGCGTTCTGATTTTCTGGAATTAGTTCAGCAAGCGTTTTTTGACTCGCAGGTAATTTCGTTTCGGCAGTAGGAACCGGCTCTTCAAAATTGGTTGGGAAAAAGCTCAAATATCTTTTTGCTTGTGTAATCGCTTCTTCTTCAGATAAAGCAAGAACATCGCCGCAGCCGCTAACAGAGCAATGCATTTTAGCTCCTCCCATTTCTTCGAGCGTTACTTTTTCACCAATTACCTTCTCTGCCATGCGTGGTGAACCTAAATACATCGATGCATTCCCATCCACCATAATAACAAGATCACAAAATGCAGGAATATAAGCTCCTCCTGCTGCAGAAGGTCCAAATAATAGACACACTTGCGGAATTGTACCTGACAGTCTTACTTGATTATGAAATATCCGTCCAGCTCCCCTGCGATTTGGGAACATATCAAGCTGATCTGTGATTCTTGCACCTGCAGAATCTACTAAATAGAGTAACGGTACGCATAGCTTTTCTGCTGTTTCCTGGATACGAATAATCTTCTCTACAGTTCTTGCTCCCCACGAACCTGCTTTAACCGTCGAATCATTCGCCATGATACAAACCGGCCGTCCCTCTATTTTTCCTACTCCAGTTATAACACCATCTGCCGGGAGATCACCAGCTGTATAATTTGCAAATAATCCATCCTCCTGAAATGATCCTTCATCAAGTAATTGTTCAAGTCTTTTACGTACGAATACCTTACCTTGCTCTATTTGTTTTTCGTGATATTTCTGATTCCCGCCAGCTTTTATTGATGCGTATGCTTGTTCTAAACGATTTTGATCACTTGTTGAATTTGTCATCTAACCTCCCCCTTCTTTAACGAGTCCTAGGATAAAACAAGTACAACATCACCTTCATTGACAAAATCACCAATAGCTACCTTCACTGCTTCTACAACCCCTGACTGTTCCGACTCAACCGGAATCTCCATTTTCATTGATTCGATCATTACTACAGCTTGTCCTACAGAAACATGATCACCAGTGCTTACCATTATGTGCAATACTGTTCCTGCCATGGATGATGGAACTTCTTTCATAGATTTTTCTCTCCTTTAACGATTTGGTCGATGGATTGGGTATGATAACTACCCTCTATAAAGTCTTTTTCATCTAACATTTTTATAAAAAAAAGCAGGTTCGTCTTTACTCCTTCTATCACTGTAGCCTTTACAGCCTTCCGTGCTTTTTCCAAGCATTTTTCACGTGAGTCAGCATGAATGATCATTTTAGCGATCATAGGATCATAAAAAGGCGTTACTTTATTTCCTTCCAGATAGCCTTCATCAATCCGAATACCTTCTCCGCTCGGAAACACAACTGATGACAATGTTCCAGGGGATGGATAAAACGTTATCGGGTCTTCTGCGTACAATCGAAATTCCATTGCATGGCCATTAACATGGATTTCCTGTTGCTTTGAAATGGGAAGTGGCTTTTCCATAGCTGTTAATAGCTGCCACTCTACTAAATCCACTCCGGTGATCATTTCTGAGACTGGATGCTCGACTTGCAGCCTCGTGTTCATTTCGAGAAAATAAGCATTTTCCTTCTCGTCCACGATCATTTCAATGGTTCCTGCATTTTTGTAGCCAACTGCTTGAGCTGCACGGACCGCTGTTTTAAGGATTTTAGTACGAGCTTCATTTGAAAGTTTTGGTGCAGGTGATTCCTCTACGATTTTTTGATTTCTGCGCTGCATGGAGCAGTTCCGCTCCCACAAGTGAAATATACTTCCTTTATAGTCACCAAATATTTGCACTTCAATATGCCTTGCTCTCGGTATGTACTTTTCGATAAATAAGCGATCTGAGCCAAAGTACGTTTTGGATCGTTGCTTCGTTGATTCAAAATGCTGAGTGAGCGCTTGCTCATCATCGCACCGGATCATTCCAACACCACCACCGCCGCTGCTAGCTTTAAGCATGATCGGATAACCAACCTCAGTTGCAAATTGAAAAGCGGTCTTGACACTCTCCATTTCACTATCTATACCAGGAATAACTGCCACTCCTGCCTCCATCATCGTCTTTCTGGCGGAAATTTTATCACCCATTCGTTCGATAATAGATGCATCAGGTCCAACGAATCGTATACCAGCATCTTCAATTTTCCTTACGAAAATGGCATTTTCAGAAAGCAGCCCATATCCTGGATGAATGGCATCTACTTGTTCTTTTTTAGCAATATTTAAAATGGCATCCATATTTAAATAAGATTTCGCTACAGGAGCTGGACCAATTTCATAAGCAATGTCCGCTTCACTAACATAAGGCATTTGCGCATCTGCTTCAGAATAAATGGCTACCGTTGTAATATTTAGCTTCTGACACGAACGAATGATGCGTAAAGCGATTTCTCCTCTATTGGCAACTAACAGCTTTTTCACACCTCTGCCCCTTTCCTATTTCGATTTGTCAAAAAATCATTTTTCTAAATGCCTTATTCTAATTGAAATGTATATTTTTTAAAAATATCCCCTTCCATTGTAAACGCTTTCTTGTTAAATGTGCAGTATTTTTTGTCCTATTGATATATAATGATTGTATAAGCGTTACAATTCATACTCCTTTCCGTAAGCGCATACACTCATGTGCAAGCTGAGAGGGTCAAACGTTTAAGTACTGCTAATAAGGAGTGTTCATGAATGGAATTTAAAGTCGAGAAATTACGTGTTAATTACAAGACATTAGAGGAATTTAATAAATTTCGTGAAATTGGTCTTCAAGAGCTCTCAATGCTGGAAGAGCTGCAAACAAATATAGTGGAAAATGACATCGATTCTCCCTTCTATGGGATTTACCTTGGGAATAAGCTGATTGCCAGAATGAATTTATATCGACGTGATTCCAGATTTGATCTTTACTTCGAACCGGCCCAGGACTATTTAGAACTATGGAAACTAGAGGTTTTGCCAGATTATCAAAAAAAAGGCTACGGAGCTCAAATGGTGGAGTTTGCAAAAAGCTTCAATTTACCTATAAAAACAAATCCAAGAGTTCAATCTCATCATTTTTGGGAGAAAATGGGCTTTGAAAAAGTAACGTATGATATGGAGCGAGACCTTGGACAAAATCCCCTTGTCTGGTACCCTGAAGGAGTTAAGGAACAAAAGCATAATTGATGATTAGATCGAAAAAGGAGGAGAGTCCAGAGACTTTCCTCCTTTTTTTATACATCCATCGCCTCTCGTCGATCAGATGTTGCTGAGCCATTTTTCCGATTTAAACGAAATAGATTTCCGTTCGCTTCCATTTGAAATATGGGTGCTTCTGAAGCAGATTCCATACTCTCTTCAGCTACGCCTAGTTTTCTAGCTTTCTCAATTAAAAACAAAAGCGCCCTGTAGTCTTCTTCCAAGCCTTGAACTTTCTTCTCTAGCTTTTCTTTTTCCTTGGTTATCTTATCAAGTGAAAATTCCAAAGTTTTGCATTTCCGTTCCCAATCTTCTGATTTTTCATAACGTGTTATTTTTTCAATCCAGTTTTCTAATTGTGCCGATAGTTCATTTGCAGACCATTCCATAGGTGAGTTTGCCATTGGACGTTTATTCGGAGTCATCGTTTTACGGCTTGCATACCTTTCTTTTTTTGCTTCATCGATTAGCTGCTGACATTCTTTTCTTAGACATGAGTTCCAGCGAAACCCACATGCCGCTGCAGTACGGTTTACTTTTTCTCCAATCTCCTCAAAGGCCTTCAATTGAGTGCTGCCAGATTTAATATGTGCAAGTACAGCATCTGCTAGCCAGCGGTCTTCTTGTGCCGTCCATCCGTCCTGTCTATGCTTTGTCATTCTCTCATCCCCCTAGTAAAGATCGTTGTCCTTTCTCTACTGCTATTCTATGCAATGAATCTAGAAAATAGACATTAAAAAACACGAAATTTTAAGATTTCGTGTTTTTACGAGGATTGCCCTGTAAAAAGGCATCAACTGCATCATGGTGGTCTTGCTTTTCCCATAGCATGGAGCACTCTTGTATCTCTAGCTGCATTCTATGTTGAAGATCGCTTTTTTTCCATTTTTCAATCAGCATCTGCTTATACGCCATAAGGACATGAACGTTCTTTAAAATAATTGGCTGCAATAGCTCAATTGCTTCTGAATAGGTTTCCCCTTCGCACATATAATCAATAAAACCAAGATCATGAAAACTCTCTGCCTCTCGAACAGTTGCAGTTGTCAATATAGTAAGTGCCTGGTTTGGCAATAAGCGTTCATATAATAGAGTTCCGCCTCCCCAGCCTGTTGTAATGGATAAATCTCCCTGTACAAATCCCAGCTTTGCTTTTGGACGAGAAATTCGAAAATCACATGCTGCCGCAATTTCACACCCTCCTCCTATTGCCGTACCGTTAATAAATGCCACAGTCATTTTAGGAAGTGTTGCAAGATCATGCAGGATTCCACCCATTTTTGATAGCATACTGTATGCTTCCTGCTGGGTTTTTAGCTTATGAAACACTTGGAGGTCCCCACCAGAACAAAATGCCTGGTTACCTTCTCCAGTAATCATTAATACCTTGATCCGATGATCCTCACGCGCATTGTCAATTGCTTTTTGTAATCCATCCATTACTTCAATATTAATGGCATTTCTTCTTTCAGGGCGATCAATGCAAAAAAGTAATACTGAATCTAATCTTTCGATACGATATGCCACCCCATGTCCCTCCTAGCTGCAAATTCCTGTCCTTTTCACTGTTTGATTGTAACATGCTATCTTGTATTATTTAAGAGGTCAAAAGTTTTAGAATATGATTGAGAGTCTAAAATGGTTACCTACAAAAAAAACCAAACCTGTAAAAGAGCCATGGCCTCTTTAACAGGTTTGGTTTTTTCGAATCGTCTAAACGACTCTATTAATTGCTTACAATTTCCTTGCCCTTATATGTTCCGCACGCTTTACACACGCGGTGAGAAAGCTTCATTTCCCCGCAGTTTGGGCATTCTACCATACCAGGCACTGACAATTTGATATGCGTACGACGCTTTCTCTTTGCAGTCTTGGATGTTCTTCTAAATGGTACCGCCATGTTTCCCACCTCCTTAAAGAGAGTGATTGTAAAATGAACTTACTAAAGTTAAAGTCCGTTCATGTTTTACGTATTTTTGTTTTCGTCAAAAAATTTCGCAAGATCAGCAAAGCGCGGATCCGCTTTTTGCTGTTCAGTTTGTTCCCTTTCTTTTTCCAGCTCTTCTTCAGAGAGAACTTCCCAGCCTTTGCCGGTTAGCATTCCTTCCTCTTCCATCGCTTTATCGCTAAAGACTTGAAGGGGAATCTCTAATAAAAGAATCTCTTCGATTACAGGCTGAAGGTTGACTACATCTCTTTCAAGCTGATGAGTCTCCTCATCTTCAGACACGTCAACAAAATCAGGTTTCAATAGAAACGTTTCTTTTGTATCAAGAGAGATAGGAAAAGGAACATCTACAAGTGTTCTCGCACATGGAAGAGTAAGAATACCTTCAATGTGCAGATGAAAAGTAATTTTTGCGGAGCTGATATCGGCTCGTCCAGTAATGTGAATTGGACTCACATCACGAACTTGAGGATCTCTATCCTTTAATCCGTTCATTATTATCTTTTCATCAATTAGAAATTCCTTGTCACGAAATTTTTGTAATTGAATGATTGACCATTTCATATGTCATCACCTCAAGGCACAAAGTTGATTATATCCCCGAGAATAGGGAATGTCAAGATTTTTTCTTAACAGTACATGATTAAAGATCGGTGTTCCATTCACCGACCTCAAATGCTATTATAACGTAAACATGACATGCAAGAAAGGAAAATTAATTATGATCGCAAAGGAATTTCGAGGAGGTTCTAAATGAAAGCGACAGGAATGGTTGTCGAATACAATCCTTTTCATAACGGACACCTTTTTCATGCATTGGCTGCTAAAGAACAAACGGAAAATGATGTACTGATTGCAGTGATGAGTGGTCCATTTTTACAAAGAGGTGAGCCTGCTCTTGTTTCAAAATGGGCTCGTACAAAAATGGCCTTATTATCTGGTGTAGATATTGTTGTTGAATTGCCCTATGTTTTTTCAACACAACATGCAACAACATTTGCATCAGGCTCTATCGCGATTTTAGGCGCAATGGGCTGCTCAGCTGTTTGCTTTGGCAGTGAGGACGGCCAGATTGCTCCTTTTCTTCATGCAGTTCAATGGAAAAAGAAGCATTCTAAAGAAATTGATCGACTTATTCAACAGTATATCCGCTTAGGACTTAGCTATCCTTCTGCCGTTGCTAAAAGCTATACATCCATCGATAAAGCTCCTGTTCTTGATTTATCTAAGCCTAACAATATTCTCGGGCTCCATTATACAGAGGCAATCGATCAGCAGCAGCTATCAATCACCCCACACACAATTAAGCGAGTAGAGGCAAACTATCACGATGAAATACTTGGAAATAACAAAATCTCCAGCGCCACTAGCATTCGCAAAAAAATAAATGGTTCCTATTTAGAAGATATTGAGGATCATGTCCCACCATCTACATACAATGAATTACTTCTTTATAAAAAGTCTTATCACCAATTTCATTCTTGGGAAGATTATTGGAGTATCCTTCAATATAAACTTGTGACTTCGTCTCTTCATGAGCTAAGAGATCATTATGAGATTGAAGAAGGAATCGAACACCGTCTTCAGGAGGCTGCTTATACATCGCTTTCTTTCCTTTTATTTATGGAACAAGTAAAAACAAAGCGTTATACCTGGACAAGAATTCAGCGAATGCTTACTCACCTGTTGACTGGAACAAAAAAATCAGAAGTTCAATCAATACAATCTCCTACATACATTCGTCTACTTGGAATGACCGATAATGGCAGAAATTATTTACAAAAAAACAAGAAAAAATTAACGTTGCCCCTTGTAAGTAAGGTTGGAGGAATGATTGATCCGCTTTTAAACCTTGATCTCCGTGCCGGTCGTACTTACGCACTTGGAATAAAAGATCGCACACGCAGACAAGAATTTCTAAAAAAAGACTTCACGCAACCCCCAATTCACCTCCATTCTTCATCATAAAAGCCGCTTTAAAGCGGCTTTTATGATGAAGATTTTTTCTCTAATAATAGTAAGTACTTCAGTGCATCTTCAAATGTTTTCACAGGAATAATTTGCATATCTGTTCCAATTTCCTCTGCTGTTTTTACTGCTGCACGATAATTTGACACAGCATCAGGGTCTTCAGCAGCTACATCCTCGGGAATCGTATCATCCGGAGCCAAAAAGATTTCAATTCCCTGGCGGTCTGCTGCTATCACTTTTTGTTCTATACCTCCAATCCTGCCGACCTCACCATCAGAAGAAATGGTTCCCGTGCCCGCAATGTTATAACCCTTTGTTAAATCCTCAGGGATAAGCTGATCATAAATCTCTAAAGAATACATTAACCCAGCAGAGGGCCCTCCTATTCCGCTTGAGTCAATTAATACTTGCGGATCAGATTGTACATTCCGATCATCTACGAGCGATATTCCTAATCCTATTTGTTCAGGATTGTCCGGAAAGGATTGCAGCGTAAGGTTTTCATCAAAAACTTGATTGTCTCGTTCGATTGTAACCGTAATCGAGTCTCCTTTCTTTTTTCCTCCGACATAGTCGATAAATTCCTCTGATGATTGAAAAATATGTTCATCAATTGAAGTAATTCTGTCTCCTGCCTTTAAAATTTTTTCAGCAGGCATACCAGGATAAATATTTAACACATATATTCCGTTGTATTCATAAGACAAATCAGCACCGGCCTGTTTATAGGCAACTTCAATGGCTTGTTGAGCAGAATTATCCATTAAATAAAGTTGGCGAACTGAATACTCATCTTCACTTTCATGAGGTGCTCTAACCTGATCCACGGGATAAATAATCTGATACTCGTCCATTAAGGCCCACAAATAAGAAAATACATTCGCTTTGATCTGAGAAACCGTCATCAGCGAAAAATCTCCTTCACTTTCAGTCCCATTTTCAACCTCAACAATATCATCTAATACAAAAGCATTTCCTGGTTTTTGCACATAGTAGGGCAGAGTATAAAAGCTCGCAAACAATAAAAGAATCGTGAAAGCCAGTAAGATGGTGAACCATAATTTATTTTTCATTCGTCCTTTGACGCTCCTTCCAATCAACAATTGCTGCTCGAATCGCCGGAATTGCTTTACGCGCCTCCTCCTCACCAAAACGGATAATATCTACAGATTGAGTAAATGTTTTAGAACTAAATTGTCCAACCTTTGGGCTTATCAGTACATCTGACGTTGTTGCTTTATACTGTAGAACCTGCATTTGCAGGATATCGATACTTTGCATAATGACGTCGTAAATGGTGTTAATGTCTGCATTTCTCTTCACTTGAGACACGTCCACTCCAATTACAATATCTGCTCCCATCTCTCTCACTACTGATGAGGGCACGCGGTCAATCACGCCTCCGTCCACCAGCAATCGATCTCCCACTTTTTGCGGTACAAAAATTCCCGGAATAGATATACTCGCTCTAACGGCAATATCAATCGGTCCTTCTATAAAAACAACCCGCTCCGCTTTAACGATATCTGTTGCGACAATCGCCAATGGAATCGCTAGGTCCTCCAATTTTTTTTGATGAGTAAAGAGCTTGATAAATTGCTTGATTTTTTCTCCTGATATAAATCCCATGCGAGGTACAGTAAAATCAACAAAGTACTTACTGTGAAAGGTGTTTGCTAAACGGTACAAATCCTCCAGGTCATGCCCTGCACAATATAATGCACCAATCAACGATCCCATACTGCTACCAGCAATCATATCTATATGAATATTTTCGTCCTTCAAGACTTTTAATACACCAAGGTGAGCAAACCCTCTTGCACCTCCAGAACCTAATGCAAGACCTATCCGAGGCTCCATTTTCTCAATCCTCCCAAAAGCTTGACAGTTCTATCTCGATTGATTTTTCATATCATAAAAAAGGTTTGTTAACTACTTTATTTTACCACTGATATAAGCATACATAAAAGATTGATCATTCTACCACAGTCTTTTGATGAGAGGAATTTGGTAAAAATGAAGCAGCGATTAATGCCTCATCTTTTTTCAGCGTGTGTATTTATTTGTTTACTTGGGCTTCTTTTGTTTCCTAAAGAATCGCTTGATGCTTCAACGAGAGGATTAGAACTATGGTGGACCATCATATTTCCTTCATTGCTTCCTTTTTTTATTTTGTCTGATTTATTATCAGAAGCAACCTGGACAAGCCGGTTAGGTCAGTTTCTTGAACCCGTTATGAAACCGATATTTCGTGTTTCTGGGAACGGGGCAATTATCCTTTTGTTGGGCTATACCTCTGGTTTTCCAGTCGGAGCAAAAATGTCTGTGAAGCTATACCAGGAAGGCATGCTAAGCAAAACTGATGCACAAAAGCTAATCTGCTTTACTAATGGGGCTAGTCCTATTTTCATTTTAGGGGCGATCGCTGCAGGCTTGCTTCAAACTCCTGAGCTCGGGATTCTGCTTTTGACCTCTCACTATTTAGGGAATATTATTATTGGAATCTTTATAGGAAGAATGATTCAAGAAGATACCTCCCAACCTGCTTTCCGCACGGTTATAAAGGAAATGAAATCTCGAAAATCAATTGGTACATTGTTGCAGACAGCCGTCACAAATTCAGTTCAACAGCTTTTGCTAATAGGAGGTCTTATTGTATTTTTTTCAGTTCTAAGTGATTTAATCATGAAACTTCCTTTTTTTTCTATATTCACAAATGGACTCCATTCCATAAGTTCTGAACTAGCAATCTCCTCTGATTGGAGTAGCGGATTCATTAAAGGGCTCTTGGAAATGTCCAACGGTATCGCATTAATTGCCGTTGCAAACAATGATCTTATCGTTCGTTGTTTGCTCATTGTTGCTATTTTGTCCTTTGGAGGATTTTGCATTCACGCACAAATCATCTCATGTCTGCATGGTTCTCCTTTATCTTATCGTCCCTATTTGTATTCTCGTATTGCACACACTATTCTGTCCCCTATTCTCCTATGGGGAATTCTGCAAATCATCGATCTACTCAAGCTGCCCTATTCTTTTCTCACAAGGGAAACAATGTTACAACCTGATTCTTTCCAAAGAATGGTGGTATGGTTGGAATTACTGCATTTTTACGGGCCTATCCTAACCTTGATTACACTATTTCTTACCTGTTTGATCCTAATTAAAAAAAGAATTCTTTCAGTATAAAAAACGTACAGCCCCTCCCAATTTTGGATGGGGCTGTACGTTTTTTGTTTTTATTTAGATGTAACATATTTTTTCATTAATGCTTCTTCTACCTGAGGAGGAACAAGTTCCGAAATATGTCCTCCGTATCGTGCAACTTCTTTTACAATACTGGAGCTTAAAAATGAATATTGATTATTTGTCATAATAAAAAACGTCTCTAACTCCTCATAAAGTACCCTGTTCATCGATGTGATCTGCATTTCATACTCAAAATCTGACACAGCTCGCAATCCGCGAATAATGGCATTTGCTTTAATTTCCCTTGCATAATTAACTAAAAGCCCTTGATATGAATCCACCTTAATATTCGGAATATCCTTTGTAACCGATCGAATCAAGTCGATTCTTTCTTCTACTGAAAATGCTGGCTGCTTCGCCGAATTATTTAGTACCACAATGTACAATTCGTCAAAGACCTTTGCTCCTCTAGAAATAATATCTAAATGTCCATATGTAACCGGATCAAAGCTCCCCGGGCAAACGGCCCTGCTTGCCATATCGTTATTCCTCCCTATCCTCTGACTGTAGACGATAAATTGAGACCGCTGACACGCCATAAGTCTCCCCTTTTATACATGTTAGCGAACCGATTGATTCTGGCAATGAAACCTCTGAATCATGTTCGCACATAATGACGCCATTCTTTTCTAGTATACCAAATTCATCGATCAACTCTAGTAACAACGCTAGCTTTTGAAGCCGATATGGCGGATCTAAAAAAATGCATGAAAATTTAATGTTTCGTTTTGAAACAGCTTTCAATGCACGTTCGGCATCGTTGCGAAACACTTCAGACTGATCTTGATATCCACAGCGTTCAATGTTTGATTTTATTGTCTGAATCGCATTTTTATCTCGGTCAATAAAGATGACCCTTTCCATTCCCCGGCTTAACGCCTCTATTCCTAGTCCACCGCTGCCTGCAAACAGATCCAGACCCCAGCCTCCAGAGAAATACGGTCCAATCACATTAAAAATGGACTCTTTTACCTTATCCGTCGTAGGACGAGTATTAATGCCGGAGACCGCTTTTAAATGAATCCCTTTTTTCTCTCCTGAGATCACTCTCATACTTCTCACCACTTATCCGTTAATATCGCTCACTATCCTATCATATTTTACGCTTTACCGCCATGTATGGTTTGTCGTATAAATCCAGCTTTTTTAGGTAAAGATGGTAGTGGAATGAAGTTTGGTAAGCACTTCTTCCAAGGTTTCTCCTCTCCCTTATGAAGTGGCTCCCCCACTTCAGAGCAGTGTGCTGATCGCTGGCACTGCTCTTTTTTTTGTTTAATTTTTTGTATTTCTCCAAAAGAGAAAATGGATGTATAGTAATATCTGGAAATAGAACAAATTTAAACAAAAAACACCGTGGTCTAACTTTGCGATTATGAAAAAAATTATACAATCCACAGATCTAGCCAGCCTAGCCATCAAACTGGTAGTCAGTATGAGAAAATTCTGTTGCATCATTGACTTGTAAATACTTTTGAATAAAGTCTTCCCTATTTTCATCAATTGATAATTCATTAACCATAGCCCACTGCAGTTCATAGAGTGATAATGCTGACCACTCCTGTTACTGCACGATTGAAATTACCCCGTGGGGTTACCAATGCGGACAGTATGGCAGCAACCATCATTAATTCGTCTATCTCTCCATTTACATTTTTTTTAATTAGTGAAAATATAGCCTAGCAGCAGAACACCAACGATAAGAAAGGAGTCCACATGCATAAGATTCACTCCTTTTAAAGGTAATCATCATGTTATTAGGCAAGTACACAGGAAGGTGGTAAACTAGTCAACGAGATACAGGAAGGAGACGAGCCGATGATTCAACGATTTATTGAACTTGGTGAAGGGTATTCAGATATCTATGAATTACTAGAGTTGATAAAACAAAACCAGGAGCGATTAGAACGAGTTCTTGCACTTCATACTAAAAAAAACGACAAGCATACTACAACTTTAGTTGTTGTCATGAAACCAACAGATCCTGGTCAGTTCCAAGCTCTTTACACATGCAGAGAAGGAATCCCTGATCCTAGGAAAGTTAAAAATAAACGATTTGATTTGTTTATACAAGCTGCAAAAGAAGTTGACATGGCAGTTATAGATCTGGATGTTCAGCACTCAAGTATGTTTGCTGAAAAAGAGCTTTACTATCAATACTTGATAGGCATTTTACGAATGAATCGATTCATTCGCCCTCTAGCATAAAAGGCGAGAACATATTTTGTTCTCGCCTTTTTGATTATGGAGGATCTTATAAACCCATTTTATAATCGTACTCTTTCGCTTTATCCGGTTTTGTGTTTTCATATTCGGTTTTTACAAAAGGACGCTGTGAAAGTTCAACCTTTTTAACATATGAATAGTTTGCCAATTTTTCAGATAGCTTTTCAACTTCATTTTGATTGCAGTATAATAAGACATATTTCATTTTTCTTGATACGTAATGGACATTGCCAAACCTTCTTAACGTTTTTGCGTGTTTTAAACTATGCAACCATACAATTAATCCTTGTCGATCCATTAACATATTTTTTTACCTCACCTGTTCATCATTATATTAAATTGTAGCACATGGCTAAGTACACCGGCAATGTTTGTATGAACGGAGGAGATGAAAATGGATCTAGACATAATTTGGAGTGACTTCATTGCTCGGCTTGCTGAAGTAGACAAAATTGATCATGCTTCGTGGAAACGAGTTGCCGGTATTCCATTTTTATATATTTCAGCTAAGGATATCCATAAGGAAGAACTTACTTTGACGATTCGCAAATGCGCAGCCAAATCCATGAAAGGTAAGCGCCTTCATTCCGAAACCATTCCAGTCCGTTCAAATGGATACCTCTATGTTTTCCGGCATCGCTTTTATGTTCCTCAGATGAAAATGTTTTGCTGTGGAAATCTTTGTATTGACTGTATACGATTTAATGAGAGATAGCAAGGTTACATTTGTTCGATAAAGGGTAACATGCTACCATGAAGAAGAAGACATGTACATAAAGAAATGGGGGAAGAAAATGGGAAGCAAAACAAAAGTAGGTATAGCGATCGCTGCGACTGGAGCGGCAATCTGGGCAGGATCTAAAGTCATTTCAAAGCCTGAAAAACGGCCAGTGAAGCCCTTTTTCGAAGGAGAAAAGCCGCGTGTGTTTGCCCACAGAGGAGGAGCTCATTTAGCGCCCGAAAACACGATGGCTGCATTTCGTCATGCAGCAGAGCTTGGGGTGGATGGATTTGAAATAGATGTGCGCTTAACAAAGGACGAAATCCTTGTCGTTTTTCATGATCGCTTTATTGACCGTACAACAAATGGCGCCGGTAGAATTGCAGATTATACGCTTGAAGAATTAAAAGAGTTTGACTTAGGTTTTCACTTTCGTGATCTTCAAGGGGCTCAAAGCTATCGTGGTAAGGGTGAAAAAATTGTTACCTTGCAGGAACTGCTGGAAGCTTACCCGGATAAATTGATCAATATTGATATGAAAGAAGATCCTGATACCTATGAAGGAAGCCTCCTACCTTCTAAACTATGGAGACTGATTGAAAAACTAGGTGTTGAGGATCGTGTGCTTATTACAAGCTTTTATGATGAGCAAATCGACCGATTCTCTCTTTACGCTCAAGGGCGGGTTGTTGTCGGTGCGGGTGAAAATGAAGCGAAAAAAGCTTTTTCATTATTCAAAAGCGGCTTTGGTCACCTGTATCATCCGCGCGCCGATGTCCTTCAAATTCCAACAAAATACGGCATTCTGCCATTGGACTCACAAACCTTTATCGAATTTTTAACATCGCTAAATATTCATGTTGAATACTGGACAGTAAATGATGTAGAAACGATGGATCGTCTTCTTCGGTATGGGGCACATGGCATTATTACCGACAGACCTGACATTGCCATGCAGCTTATTGCTCATGATGAATCATAATAAATAAAGATAAGCCGACTTGTCAAAAAGTCGGCTTATCTTTATTTATTGCTCAGAGCATAAAACTATGCTGAGCAAGAACATCCTCCTCCAGAGCCACAGCCTCCGCTGCATCCCGATTGAGAATCGAAAAATGGATTACCTGTTGGAATTTTAACGTTTTCAGATACTGAGCGCCCTATGAGCACACTCACTTCATCAAGAAGTGATTGAAGACTATTCTCCGCTACTCGAAATGCTGCAACGAGAGGATCCATGTCCATATCACGCTTCATTTCACGTATTTCTTTATTCACTCTGCTGTAATCAGGATGGTACCGTCCAAAACGCTGAACCTCTTCATATAAATCTTTCAGTTTAACGAATCGATAAATTTTGTCCATCGACTCTTTTGAGGATTTAAGCGATCTATATTGTAGCAGGTATTGTTTTGCTATATCTGAAGCTATGATCATATCGGACAGTTCATCCGAAAGGTCAAGCAGTTCAATTCGTTCCATTGTTGCAAACATATCTTCACCTCCATGACTTTATTCTACCATGATTAATCATAAATTGGTAAATCAATGATCATCACTACCTCCAATATGTCATGTAGGATTCATTCTTCGTTTCATTATTAGGTCTGTTTGGTTGATCATTTGTTGGTTTAAATTGAGTAAGCAAGCTTGAAATCATTTCAAGTGCATCTTTAAACTGTGCTAAATATTGCTCTATTTGCTGCTCATCCAACGATTGCAAACGACCTTTCACCGATTGGATCCAGTCGTTTGATTGCTTATTTTTCTCTTTTTTCCCTTCATATTCTGTATACCATCTTGAATCGTCATCGCCAAACAAATACCATTCCTCAAACATTTCTTGCCACGTCTTATTTTCCTTGCGCACATAGTGTATTAAATGAGGATTTTTAAGAAGAAATTCTTTAAACTTTTGTATTTGACGTTCACGGTCCTCCATGATCATCTCTCCCCGAATTTTTAATAGTATATGATACATCAACAAAATTGGGTAAGATCTTTTACAGATGGTTTTACAACCTGATAATGTTATGATGAACCCGTTATAACATTTATTGGGAGGCTTTGTTCATATAAGGGATGAAAAAATTGCTTTAACAGGAGATATATTAAAATGTGGGTCAGAAGAAGATACACAAGTGCTTCACCGAGTTGTTAAAGGGTTAAAAGAAAAGCGTGAAAGCATCTATTCTTCGTATATCGGAGCTATACTTAATATGAATTGGGATGCTGCATCTTTCAATAGTACAGTCTCATTCCCGATCACTCCAGCGCTTTTTAACTCACTAAGGATTGTTCATGGAGGAGTAACCGCCACAATGATTGATTCCGCAATGAGGATATTAGCCAATCAATTGGTGCCCGAAGGCTATGGTGCCGTAACCAATCAACTAAATGTTCACTACATTGCAACCATTCGAGGGGGAAAAATGACATCAACAGCAAACCTTCTTCATCAAGGCAACCGCACAATCGCGTTAGAAGGGGGCTATTCTCTGTGAAAATGGAAAACGTCTAGCTCATGCTACGGCTTCATTGTTTATTTTTGATAAAAGCTCCTCCGTTTTTCTAAAAAAACATCTGTTTAGCTTACAGAGATTAAACAGATGTTTTGTGTTACTCTAAAACTTCCTCTTCTTCGTTTTCAATTTTGATAAAAATTTGAGTATAGTAATCGCTTATAACCCCTACACCCATTTGTGTAAAATCATCACTCAGCATGGTTGCACGATGTTTTTCAGAATTTATCCACGCATGGACAACAGCAAATGCATCCGTATAATTAGATGCAATATTTTCACCTGCAATCTCATACGTAAGCATCGTTTCATCTAATCGATCTGCAAGTGCAGCATCAGTCGAGGATTCCCGAGAATAAAATACGTCTTCTTGCATCTTTTGGCTATGACTTCTTGCAATAACCGCAATCCTTTCTTCCCATTCTAAAGGAGCTAACCCTTCATTTAACCTTATTATATTTGACATATCAAATATTTGTCTTTCATAGGCTGCGTCAATCTGCTGTTGCTCTTGCTCTGCTATAGTAACCTCAGGTAAATCACCGCGATAAGCAAGTTCATAAGGTCTTTGATTGATTAAAGTTTCAATATCTAAAAACTGAACCCCTAGAATTTTTCCCGTGTATTGATCGATATATAACTGTGCATATACTTCCCCAAATGGAATTAATAAACGGGTATGAAGATCCTCTTCAGATAATTCAAATTGATAAATACCATCCTCGCTTTCAACAACAACTTCACTATTAATCATTGTAAAGCGATAGATTTCATCAATCGGCTGCCCAATATAATATGGCGAGACGTCAACGCCTTCTCCCATTACATAAACCGATCGGATAATACCATTTGTTACACCAATTTGCATATAGCCTTCTGCTCCCCTATTGTAAATCCACCAATCCAAATAATAATCCCCGGCGTCCACTCGATCAGGCTCGCCCCATTGTTCCGTATAAGCATTTATATCTTTACCTATGTACACTGATAGTCCTGATTTCGGTCTTGTAAGACCATCTGATATAGCCGGGGCGGATGTATCGGGAGTCATTTCTTTCCTTGGTTTTTCTGTTAATTGGTTTTCTAGTACATCATTTTCCTGAATGGAGGGATTACGATAAAAACCAATTAAAAACACAAAAACAATTACGACAAGAATCCTCATGAGTGTTTTCAATAATGCCCCTCCCCTCAAATAACTTACTCCTTTTATTATACACATCCAAATCTAAGCTGAATAGAATGGTTCATACTTTTGACCCATTCAATGATTTGCCACAAATATACGGAATTCATTCAGACACAATTGCATGTTCCCTTTTTTTCGACTATTATTAAGCTAGAGAAGATTGAAATAACAATCAGCCAATGACATATAGGAGGGAATTATTCATATGCGCTTTGAAAATACAGGCATTGAAACACTTGTAGTAGAATTAGACCGCTTAGATGAAATTATGAAGGAACATGGATTAATCCGTGCCGGTCAATGGGACTGGGAACGCGTTACATACGATCGAAAATTCCAAATTCGTGAAGGCACTTTCTATCTTCGTATTTTTGGCTATACTGAAGATGGCGATGTTGGCGGTCACGATGCGGATATTAAGCTTCTAACCCCGCTTCTTGGCAAGCATTACTACCCGCACGGCATAGAATATGGAGAAGGCGAAGAATTTCCTGAGCATCTTGTTCAAACATGTGAGAAGGCACTTGCAGCAGTCTACGCAGAACTTTCACTTATTGCTGAAAAATAGTAATAAAAGGGCCATTTAACTAATGGCTCTTTTTTAATTCGATTTATGGATTTTCACATAAGTATCACAAATTCTCCTAATACCGAGACCTCTTTATCAAATCTCCCTAATCTTTGTTATTTACTACTATACTTAATTGCTCTGTCCATTTATATGATGAATCCACATAAAATCAATCGTGACAATCATCTAAAAGAATGTCCTCTCTTACTCATTATTTTCAATTCTGCGAAAGAGGCTCGGATCATTAAAGTAAATTTCAAATTTTAACATTGAGAATTAAAAATAGCCCTATTCCTTCTATTATCAAGGAATAGGGCTATTTTTATAATCCAAGAATTGCTTTGATGACTGATGTAGTTTCTCCGCCGCTGTACAAAACATACAGGAGCAGGTAAACCATAACTCCAGTAGTGGCGGTAAAAAACCAGATTACAGATGTAATTGGACCGATTTTTCGATGCTTTTTAATTCTATTCTTATAGCCCAGCCAAATCGTAATCAAACCAAAAACGGCACCTGAAGTTGCTAGGATAATATGAAATATCAAAAATACTGTGTAGTAAATTTTGATATCTTCAGGTCCTCCAAACGCGGTATTACCGATAAATATAGTTCGGCTGACATAGAAGACAAAAAAAGTTAATGCGGCAATGGCTGCTGCAAACATCGTTTTTTTATGGGCTTCAATCTTACCCTGCTTGACCAATATCCAACCAACAGCAACCAATACAGCACTTAAAACAATAAAAAACGTACTTATCGTAGGTAATAAGGGTAGTGTCATTCATTTGTCCTCTCTCCATCAAATTCTTTACACATGATTAAACGTTCTTTGGCTCATATAATGAAGCATTTAATGCTTCCTCTTCAGCTCTCTCACGATTGTACCATTCAAAAAATACTTTACCCAGTACAAATGCATATACAAGCTCTTGAATCACTTTCATCACTACGCCACCCACCTGCTGATCCTCAAGCGGCGGCATATTTGTAAATAACTCAGGTCCAGTTAATCCGATTGATGCCAAATTTTGAAGTGTACTTGCAGGAACACAGAGCTCCATCGCTTTAAGCCAAGCTCCCCCATTATAGAACGTATCGTACATAGGTGTATCAGAAAATATAATTAATGCGCAAGCCGGTGTTAAAAGAATTCCAGCTCCAAAAATATAACCGACTTTTTTAAGACCACTAATACGATACTGCTCTCCTAATTGGTTCACTATTGGCCACCACATAAAAATTGCCAAAATAAACAACAACGAGGTGTAAGCAGCATGTAAGTATACATCGATCTTTACCGTGTCAAAAATCGCAGGAATATGGTAAAAAGAAAATATACCATTAAATACGATCAAAGCGATCAGTGGCTTAGTGAAAAATAGAAATAACTGTTTTACAATCGGAACCCTTAACAATGCTCTCCACATATAGGAAGGAATCGCTACAATAAATAAAGCAGGTATGACCAGATAGAAAATGGCCATTTGAATCATATGGACTGAAAACAGAATGTGCCCAAGTAAATCAATTGGTGATCCCTTAACGGCATATGTTAATACCATCGCTGTTATAAAAAGGAACACCTGTCTTTTTGTAAGAGGTTCATTCTCTTTAAATCGACGTCTCCATTTAGTCGCAAGCAAGAAAAAAAGCGCTGTTAATATCAGCATACTAATTAAAAAATATGGACTCCATAGCGCACGAAATCCAAAGATCTCGATGGACATATTGCACCTCCTTTTCTATATCCTTCAACTTTAATCTACCTATATTATAGCCATGCAAAGAGACGACTTCAATGTCTCCTCATGACAATCTATTGAACTCCATAACGAAAAATTGCCGTTTATCTAAAAAAGAGCCAGCCCATAGGCTGACTCTTTTACTTATTACCACCAAACAATTGTCATGAAGGTAATGATAACAATTAAAGCAACTAGTGCACCAGAGTATAGGAATAAAGCAACTGCTCCATGCCCCTTATGACTCATGTGCATGAAGTAATAAAGCTGAAGCACGACTTGTATTCCCGCTAAAAGCAATAAGACAGGAAACACATAATACTTGTCAAATCCTGACATAACCATAATAAAAGCAATAAGCGTCAAGAAAATCATCATTGCAAACGAAGTAACGTGTGCACGCATTTCTTGTCTTGCTTTATTACGTCTGTACTTATAGTTCACTTTCGGGTTCGCTGAAGTAGATCCTGTAGTAGTCGCCATCAGTTTATCCCACCATTCCCATTAAGTATACAACCGTGAAAATGAATACCCAAACAACGTCAATAAAGTGCCAGTATAGAGAAGCTACAAAGAACTTTGGTGCATTGTAAAGGTTAAGTCCACGTCTAGAGTTACGAATCAATAGAAGTATAAACCATCCAAGTCCGATTACAACGTGTGCTCCGTGGAATCCAACAAGCGTATAGAATCCCGATCCAAAAGCACTGCTCGTAAACGTGTGATCAAATGCATGTACATAATGATTAAACTCATAAATTTCAAATCCTAAAAATGCAAGACCAAGGCCTACCGTAATTAGTAACCATGTTTGCATTTTTTTGAAATTGTAGTTTTTCATGTGATACATGGCGTACACACTTGTTAACGAAGACGTCAAAAGCAACATCGTCATAATGAATACAAGCGGCAGTTCAAACATATCTTGCGCAAGAGCATGAGAGTTATCAGGAACTCGATCCTTCAGCGCTAAATATGTAGCGAACAGTGATGCAAAGAGAACTGTTTCTCCACCAAGGAAAAGCCAGAAACCTAAGAACTTATTTTTACCTTCGAGGGTAGTTTTTTCCGGAGATTCCGGCCATGTCTTGGATGTGAATTTTTGTTCCATATCCATTATAGTCTACCCCCTTCTTCATCGTCTTTTTCAAGATCTTCTTTATGAACGTGATAACCATGATCATCTTTGAGTGAACGAACAGCCATAGAGCCGATCGTAATTAACATACCGATTACAAGAACAGGAATAGCCCATCCATACTCTGCTCCATCAGATGCACGCCAGTCAACTTGATACATAGCACCAAATGCTGCAATGAACAATCCAAGTGACATCACGAATGGAATGAATGAATTGTTTGGCATGTGAATATCACCAATTGGTTCTGCAGGCGTCATTCGATCGTTGCCTTCCATTTTTTCAATCCAATATGGATCTAATCCACGTACTAAAGGAAGCTGCTTAAAATTGTAAAATGGCGGCGGTGATGCAATCGCCCATTCAAGCGTACGTCCATCTCCCCAAGGGTCATTTCCAACTCTTTCATTTCGTACTTGAGTAATAATAATATTGTAAATCAATACGAGAACACCTGCAGCCATAAAGAAAGCTCCAACAGTACTAATCGCATTTCCAACTTCAAGCCCCTGGTTCGGAAGGTATTTCCATATACGGCGCGGCATCCCCATTAAACCAAGGAAATGCTGAATAAAGAAAGTAAGATGGAAACCGATTAAGAATAACCAGAATGTGACTTTACCCAATGTTTCATTCAACATTGTTCCAAACATCTTCGGCCAATAGAAGTGTGTTCCTGCTAATAGTCCTAACACTACCCCACCAATAATCACATAATGGAAGTGAGCTACTACAAAATACGTATCATGATACTGATAGTCAGCAGCTGCTACTGCAAGCATTACGCCTGTTACCCCACCCGCAACAAATGATGGAATAAACGCAACAGCATATAGCATTGGTGTGGTAAATTTAATGCTTCCGCCCCACATTGTTAGCATCCAGTTAAAGATTTTAACTCCTGTAGGAACCGCAATGGCCATAGTAGCTACGGCAAAAATTGCATTCGCTGTAGGACCTAGTCCAACGGTAAACATATGGTGAACCCAAACCATGAATCCCAGGAAACCGATTAACACGGTTGCGAAAACCATTGCTGAATAACCGAATAGACGTTTTCTAGAGAATGTAGCAAAAATCTCAGAGAAAATACCAAATGCCGGAAGAATCAGAATGTATACTTCCGGGTGTCCAAAGATCCAGAATAGATGCTCCCAGATGATTGTGTTACCACCCATTGTATGATCAAAGAAATTCGCTCCGAACATACGATCAAACAACATTAGAAACAATCCCACTGTAAGAGGAGGGAATGCAAAAAGAATAAGTGCTGAGGCCACAAATGTTGACCATGTAAATAACGGCATACGCATATAGGTCATGCCTGGTGCACGCATATTAATAATGGTCACGAGGAAGTTAATCCCTGCAATCAATGTACCTGCACCTGAGATTTGAAGACCTAAAACGTAAAAGTCAATTCCATGTCCTTCAGAAGCGAGCGATAATGACGCATAAGATGTCCATCCTGCATCTGGTGCTCCTCCTAAAAACCATGAAAGATTTAGAAATATACCACCAAAGAAAAACAACCAAAAACCAAGTGAATTCAGAAATGGGAATGCTACGTCACGCGCTCCAATCTGAAGTGGTACTACGGCGTTCATAAATGCAAATAGCAGCGGCATGGCTGCCAGGAAAATCATGGTAGTACCATGCATAGTTAATATTTCATTGTATAATCCTGCACTGACAAAATTGCTGTCAGGAACAGCCAATTGGATACGAATCACCATGGCTTCAAGTCCGCCAACCAAGAAGAAGAAACCTCCGGAAATTAAATAGAGTATCGCTATCTTCTTATGGTCGACCGTTGTGAGGTAATCCCACAGGACTGGGAAAAATCCCTTTTTTTGTACAACGGTACTCACTAGTTCTACCTCCCTTGGACGATCTCCATTTTATTCACTGTAAACTTTCAAGCCCATTAAATATTCCGTAAGCGCATCCAAATCTTCATCGGAAAGATCATCTTCGTTATATCCGCCCATTGTATTACCTGGCTTCAAACGATCAGCGTCACGAATCCATTCTTTGATATACGCCTCATGTTGCTCTTCGTCACCTTTATAATCAAGGATTCCCGCAACGCGTGAACGCTCACCCAATGTAGCAAGGTTCGGTCCTTGAGATATTCCAGCTCCTTGAGCCGGAGAAACAGCGTGACAGCCGATACATCCTTGCTCTCCGAATACTTCTTCTCCTCGAGCAGCCAAGTCATTTTGTGGTTCTGGCTCAGCTTCTGCTTCTTGCATCGCTGTAACCCAGTTATCAAAATCTTCTGGAGACAACGTTTGTACTTTAAAGTCCATTAGTGCATGGGATGGACCGCAAAGTTCAGCACATTTACCATAAAATAAGTTGTCTGCTTCTTGAGCTTTTTCACCATCAAAATGAAGGTAGAACGTGTTCATATTTTCTACGTTCGTATCAATCTTTCCTCCAACTGCCGGAATCCAGAATGAGTGCTTTACATCCGAAGCAATAACATTAAAATATACATTTTGATCAGTAGGAACAACTAAGTCCTGAGCAGTCACAATACCTAAATCAGGATAATTGAACTCCCACCAATAAAGATTCGCTCGAACATCTACCACAAGGGCCGTTCGATTTCCTTCTTCATCAACTGCTTCCATTTCTGTCTGATCTGCGAGAATAAACGTAGCAGCAACAGTTGGAACAGCTAAGATAAGTACTAAGATGATTGGAACTACAGTCCAAATAATCTCTAACTTATGACTGCCTTCAACCTGTTTCGGAATCGTATTTTCTCCAACCTTTGCTCGGCGGAATTTTACAATTGAGATCACATAAATAATCATTACAACAATAATGACCACAACCATAATAATCGTACTTAGGAGCATCAGATCATATTGCATCTGAGCCACTTCACCCGCCGGTTGAAGTGCAGATAGGAACGGCTCTCCACAGCCGGACAAAATAAACGCTAACGCCGTAAATAACGGCAAAAGGCGCCATTTCTTTAGCCCATTTTTCATAGCTTAATTAAACCCCTCTTTCATTTAAATATTCTGTTAAAAATGGAGAATGTTCTATATGGATTTCCTATAAGAAAGAATTCCCTCTTCTTAAATGAAAGTGATAAGAACCATTCCGACAAAAAGAATTGTCAAATAGTTCAATGAATACACAAACATTAATGTTGCCCATTTTAGATCGTCCTTCATTTTGTACCCATAGATTGATAATGCTAACCAACCTATATTTAAAATGGTGGCAAGAACTAAAAAAGGTGTTCCAAGTGACGACAGTAAAAATGGTAGCGGCAGTAAAGCAATTACCCAAATAAGCATATGCTTTTTAGTAACCGCAAACCCTTTCACGACAGGCAGCATTGGAATACCCGCTGCTCTGTATTCTTCAACTCTGCGCATCGCAATTGCATAAAAATGAGGCGGCTGCCATACGAACATAATTAAAAATAGCGCTAAAGGCATTGCACCAAGGCCGCCATCAACAGCTGCCCATCCAATTAAAGGAGGCACTGCACCTGAAATACTGCCTACAATCGTATTGCTGACATATTTTCTTTTTGACCACATGGTGTATAGAACCACATAGCTAAAAACACCAATTAACCCAATAATCCCAGCTGTAATTGTTGTCATAAATAGCATGATTTGACCAATTGCAATTAAAACTAATCCTAAAGACAGCACCTTGGAAGCTTGAACGCGTCCCGTAACAGTTGGACGTGTTTTTGTTCTTTCCATCAGGTGATCAATATCACGGTCTATGTAGTTGTTAATGCTGCATGATCCCGCAACAATCAATGATGAACCAACTAGCGTTAGAAATATTGTATCTAATGATACGAGGAAATGGGTATTGGTAAAATATAAAGCCAGCCACAATCCTGTAAATGTGGTAATCAAATTGGAATTAACAATCCCAATTTTAATTAGTGCAAGGAAATCTTTCCAAGCAGTTGTTTCTGGATATTCCGCCCCTTTTACAGCCGCCACAACTCGACTATTTGACACACTTTCCCCTCCTCTCCAAACTTGCTAATACACATGACTACATCTACTATAAAGGATAGCGAACGTGATTTCTATATTTAAAATGAAATTCAGACAACTTCCAACAAGACAGCTGCAGCTAAATGTAACAATTTTTTCACATATTTTATAAACACCTGTGTAATAAATGAAATAATGTTGTGAACAAAGAATATTTATTTTTGTGAAAAAACTATGTCTTCATCAATGGCTAAATTGTGTCACTGAGAAAAAAAAGGTACCATCCTCTCCTTTTCTATTCCATAATAAAAGTGATACTTATATTGAAGAAATTGAAAACAATTGTGCTTTTGCACGAAATCAGCTACAAGAAGGTGAATAACTTGCAACAAAAAGCATTAAAAATATTGGGCATTTTGACTACGCTGGTCATGTTATTCGTGTTGCTTGGCGGAGCGCTCGTAACCAAAACGGATTCAGGAGCAGGTTGTGGTCAATCATGGCCGCTATGCCACGGTGTACTCCTCCCGGAAAATCTGGAATTTGAAACAGTCGTGGAATTATCGCACCGTGTAGTTTCTGCAGTTGCCGGTATTTTAGTTTTACTATTATCAGTATGGTCATGGAGAGCGGTTGGCCATAAGCGTGAAACTAAATTCTTGGCAATTTTAGCTTTTGTCTTTTTAATGGTACAAGCATTGATTGGCGCAGGAGCTGTCGTATGGGGACAATCTGATGTCATTTTAGCTCTGCATTTTGGCATATCTTTAATATCATTTGCCTCAGTCCTATTACTAACTCTTCTCATCTTTGAAGTGGACCGCAAATTTGATGCAAATTCGATTGTTATTGATACGAGGATGAGATTCCATACCATCGGGATAATGCTATATATATTTATCGTTGTCTATTCAGGAGCATTCGTCCGTCACACTGATTCAAACCTTGCTTGTGCTGATTGGCCTTTCTGTACAAATTCTCAGTGGATGTCATTGCCATTAAACACTCCACAATGGATTCAAATGGGGCATCGCCTGGCCGCATTACTAATATTTGTTTGGATTACCTACATTGCGATTATTGCATTCCGTAACTACCAGCATCAAAAAGTCATTTATTATGGCTGGATGATTGCTTTTGGACTTGTATTAGCCCAGGTTACAACAGGTGCTTTCGTTGTTATTACACGGTTGAATCTTATTTTTGCATTATCTCACGCATTAATCATTTCACTTTTGTTTGGATTACTCAGCTACTTTATCCTTCTTATTTCAAGAAGCAAAGCGAATAGTAAAAAAAATGACTGGCAGCTTTAGCTGCCAGTCATTTTTTAGGTATTTTTTTTAAGTCGAATTAATAAATCACCAGGACTTAATGCTTCTCCGTTCTCCACAAATATTTCATCAATTACACCATCAAACGGTGCTTGAACGGTCGTTTCCATTTTCATCGCTTCTGTAATAAGCAAATGATCTCCTCGATGAACTTCGTCCCCTGTTTTCACCACTACTTGAATAACAGTTCCAGGCATCGTAGCACCAAGTTCTTCTTCATTCTTTGGATCTACTTTTCTCTTTGTTAAAATGCTCGATTTAACGCTTTCATCTTTAATTACGACCTCACGCTGCTGTCCATTTAAATCAAAATAAATGACCCTTGTTCCATCTAGTCTTGGTTCACCAATCGAAATAAGTTTCAAAATCAATGTTTTTCCGGTCTCGATCTCTACCTCTATTTCTTCACCCAGCTTCATGCCATAAAAAAACGTTGGAGTATCTAATACGGAAACATCACCAAATTGTTTGTCTGTATTTGTATACTCTTTAAACACCTTCGGATATAACGCATGTGCAATGGCATCGAAATTGGTTACAGGTCGATCAAGTTCTCTGAATAGCTCTTCTTTCAGCTTTTCAAAATCAACATCTTCGAGAAGCTCACCTGGTCTTACAGTAATAGATTCCTTACCTTTTAAAATGACTTCTTGAAGCTTCTCAGGGAAACCATTATGAGGCTGACCAAGATAGCCTGAAAATAGTTCAATTACAGAATCAGGAAAATCGATCATATGCCCTTTCTCAAGTACAGCATCCTCATCAAGATCGTTTTGAACCATGAACAGAGCCATATCACCAACAACCTTTGAAGATGGTGTAACCTTTACGATATCTCCGAACATATGGTTGACACGAGCATACATTTCCTTGACCTCTTCCCAACGGTCGCCAAGTCCAACACCCTTTGCCTGCTGTTGTAAATTACTATATTGTCCACCAGGCATTTCATGCTTGTACACTTCCGTATGAGGTGAATTCATGCCGCTTTCAAAATCCTGATAGTATTTTCTTACATCTTCCCAATAGTGTGATAATTTCTCAGCATTATCAATATCCATAATGAGATTGCGTTTATTGCCCTTTAGCGCATAGTACATCGTGCTTGCTCCAGGCTGAGAAGTTAAGCCTGCCATTGAGCCAAGTGCAGTATCGACAATATCCACGCCTGCTTCAGCTGCTCTAGCATATTGGAATATACCATTTCCGCTTGTATCATGCGTATGAAGGTGTATTGGGAGATCAACAGTTGCTTTTAGTTCAGATATCAATCGATAAGCTGCTTCAGGTTTAAGTAGACCTGCCATATCTTTAATCGCCAAAATATGAGCACCCTGAGCTTCCAGCTCTTTTGCCAGCTTTTTATAATAGTCAATATCATACTTTGAACGGGATGGATCAAGAATATCACCCGTGTAGCAAATTGCCGCTTCAGCGAGCTTGCCTGTATCCCGCACAGCTTTAATTGCTACTTCCATCCCCTGCACCCAGTTCAAGCTATCAAAAATCCGGAAAACATCAATCCCTGCGTAAGCAGATTTCTGAACAAATTCCTGAATCACATTATCAGGGTAATTTTTATAGCCTACTGCATTAGATGCACGAAGCAGCATTTGGAATAAAACATTAGGGATTTTTTCTCTTAATGTCAAAAGTCTCATCCATGGATCTTCTTTTAAGAAACGGTAGGCTACATCGAATGTTGCTCCTCCCCACATTTCAAAGGAGAATAAATCCGACTGCATCCGAGCCGACGCATCCGCAATATTTTTCAAGTCAACCGTTCGAACTCTTGTTGCAAGTAATGATTGATGCGCATCGCGGAAGGTCGTATCCGTTAACAGGACATCCTTTTGTTCTCTAACCCACTGTACTAACCCATCTGCACCTTTTTCATCAAGAATTTGTTTTGTTCCCCTTGGTGGTGCTTCAAGTATGCTAACTTTAGGAATTCGTGCTTTTGGAAATTCGGGTTTACTCTTCTTTTCAATGCCAGGAAACCCATTAATCGTCACATTTCCAATATAGTTCAACATCTTCGTTCCCCGGTCTTTTCTTTTAGGGAACAAGAAAAGCTCAGGAGTTGTATCAATAAAATTTGTATTATAATTCCCTGTTAAAAATGCTTCATGTTTTACCACATTTTCAAGAAACGGAATATTTGTTTTGATTCCGCGAATTCGGAATTCTTGAAGATTTCTGACCATTTTAGCTGCAGCTTGATCAAAGGTAAGTGCCCACGTTGATACTTTTACCAAAAGGGAGTCGTAGTGTGAAGAAATGACTGCCCCTTGATACGCATTTCCGGCATCTAAACGAACACCAAACCCGCCGCCAGAACGATAAGCCATAATTCTTCCCGTATCCGGCATAAATCCGTTTAATGGATCCTCCGTTGTAACACGTGATTGAATTGCGAATCCGTTTAATTGTATGTTTTCTTGAAGGGGGATTCCCATACGATCACTATGTAAGAAATGACCTTCTGCAATTAAAATTTGTGATTGAACAATGTCAACACCAGTTATCATTTCAGTAATGGTATGTTCAACCTGAACACGTGGATTTACCTCGATAAAATAAAATTTGTCATTAGCCACAAGGAACTCTACAGTTCCTGCATTGATGTAGTTTACATTATTGGCCAGTTTCACTGCCGCTTCACAAATTTCATTCCTAAGCTCTTCAGTCAGAGAAAGGGAAGGGGCTACCTCCACTACTTTTTGGTGTCGGCGTTGAACTGAGCAATCCCGCTCGTAAAGATGAATAATATTACCATCTTTATCACCTAGAATCTGGACTTCAATATGCTTTGGGTTTTCGATATACTTTTCAACATATACCTCATCGTTTCCAAAGGCCGCTTTGGCTTCAGACTTCGCCCGATTGTACGATTCTTTCATATCATTTGCCGATCGAACAATCCTCATCCCTCTACCGCCACCGCCAAGAGAAGCTTTAATAATAAAAGGGAAGCCGTGTTCTTTGCCGAATTTTTCTATTTCCTCTAGGTTCGATACAGGGCCATCAGTACCAGGGATTACAGGGATACCCGCATTAACTGCCTGCTGTCTCGCTTTCACCTTATCTCCGAACATATCCAAATGCTTTGAATTAGGACCGATAAATACGATCCCTTCTTCCTCACAACGTCTTGCAAAGTGGATGTTTTCAGAAAGAAAGCCATATCCGGGATGAATTGCATCCACATTAGCCTTCAAGGCTATTTCAATGATTCCTTCTATATCAAGGTAAGCATCAATCGGTTTTTTCCCCTCACCGACTAAATATGCTTCGTCCGCTTTGTAACGATGATACGATCCGCTATCCTCTTTTGAATAAATAGCTACTGTCCTTACACTTAATTCTGTACAAGCACGAAATACACGTATGGCAATTTCACCACGGTTTGCTACCAGGATTTTTTGAATATTCTTCAATGAAACAACCTCCTTCTTAATCTATTAATCACGCACAGGTAAAAGGTGATTGATATGCCCGTGCGAACTTACCCTCTTACCCTCGTCCAGTCTTTCTCGTTGCGTTGTAGCGCGGGACAGCTTTCACTTCCGCTTGTTTTGGAATAGATTCTTTTTCTCCATTACGGTATTTTTCTTCATATTTTACAAACATAGAGACATTTAATAAAACACCCATAGCTAGAGAAAGTAAAATTAATGATGAACCTCCATAGCTAATGAAAGGAAGCGGCACACCTGTTATCGGAATCAAGCCGGACATGCCACCTAGATTAATAAAGGCTTGTATGCCGATCATACTCGCAATCCCAATCGCCAACATTCGTCCAAATCGGTCGCGGCTTCTAATTCCGATGTAAATACCTCTTAGGACAATATAGCCAAGCCCGAGCAGAACAAAGCTAACTCCAAAGATCCCTAGCTCTTCTGCGATAATTGCCATAATGAAGTCTGTGTGAGGCTCCGGTAAATACCCAAGCTTTTGTATACTCTGACCAAGACCAGCTCCCCATAAGCCGCCATTACCTATAGCATAATAGGAGCCTACTAGCTGCCACCCATTATCAGTAATGTGACCAAACGGGTCTGTATAAGCAGCAATCCGGCCCATTCTTTCCTCAGAAAAAACTCGAAAAAAGCGATCTTGGAGGAATAAATAGAAAAAGCCAGCTAATACGCCCACAATGCCTAGCCCAATACCCGCCAATTTGAGCATACTTTTCAGCTTCATTCCAGAACCCACCATAACAGTCATGCCAATAATAAAAATAATAGCTGCTGTACCAAAATCAGGCTCTGAAGCTACTAAAACAAACACAAAAGCCAAGACAATGAGAGGTGGCATTACACCACGGTTAAATTCGTCTATATACGATTGCTTGTTCGTATAAACTGCAGCCAAGTATACGATAATTCCTAATTTCGCAAATTCAGAAGGCTGAAGCTGGAACGATCCAATTTCCAACCAGCTTTGAGCATTATTATAATTTGCTCCAAACAAATGAACTGCGCCCAACAATACAAACATTATGCCTACAATAAAAATCGTTATTGGCTTCTCACGATAAAGTTTGTATGGAATTAATGCCATTACACAAAAGCCAATGAATCCTATTATGAGATTGCGAAGCTGTAAATGGTACAAAAAATCACTCGACTGATTTAAACGCTCAACAGCCCAAACGATCCCTGCACTATACACCATCACAACACCAAAAAAACCTAGCAGCAAATATACAACAAGCAACGAGTAATCGTACGACTTAAACATTCGTTTAAGAATAGTCGACATTACTATCAGCTCCAATTATGAAAAATTCGATATACAATGATCATTTCCTGCATTTCTTAAATTTACAAAAAAACCCAAACAATCACATCGTATTGTTTGAGCGGTATGATCTTATTTGTTTGTGAATGCCTCATGAAGCATGGAAAGTTCTCTTTCCAACGAATCCATAAGTGTTTTTCCATCAATTTCATCCACAAGCCCAAGCCTCACAGCAAACTCAATTTCACGAGATAAACCAAACATTTGCGTATCTAATACCTCTTCATAAAGCGGACACTGGGGCATCGTTAAGTTATCCATTTGGACTTTTATTAGCTGAGCGATCTTTTCCGCATCTTTGCGCAAAAGCTCATAGGCTTTTTCTCGATGATCTACTTTGATTTTAGATGTCACATTGATCCCCCCACTCCATACTAAAAGATGGAAATTTATCTATTGAACGTTCAAATTGATCATATAATTTGATTTATAAAACAATAGTCGTTTCTATAAAGTGTAGCGGTTTAATAATGAAAAATCAAGTACAGCAATAGATGGAATCTGCATATTTAATATTTATTTTTTCTTTAAAGGATATGCAGATCATATATCAGTCAAATAATAAAGTTAGATTACGATAAAGCGATTTCATGTGACTTCGTTTATGAACAGTTGTATACTTTTGTTAGATAGAAAGTAAGGGGGCATAGAAATGAATGATACCATTCCATTAATTGGGCTTGTAGAATATCCTATAACGGTCGATCCAGGGGTATGGATTTTTGATGATCGAAAGGTGGATTTACTTACATACTTTGAAGAGGAACGAACAGAGATCAATGAACTTGAGGAATATACAAAAAAAGTTTCTGCTCATTGGTCCAGAGAAATCCAAGAAGGAGCTGCTTTTCCGCCAACCTTAAAAACAGAAAAAAAATTCGAAAAGCAAAAGATCTTAAATGGGACATTTGGGATTCCACTTAAGCCATTCATTGAAAATACAAATCCAAAAGAAGAAGCCTCAAAGCTTTTGATTACAACAAAAGACCAAGAGTTTACTTTTTCATTAGAGGAATCCAAAACGTTTATTCTTGCTTTTTCTAAAGAAGGAAAGCCTCTAAATGAGGACGGACCCATTCATATACTATTTAAAGATGGATCCAACCGAAATGATCCAATAAAAAATGTACAGCGGTTTACTGTTTTATAGGTTTTTTCCTATACGAATAGCAATCATCGTATACAATGATTGCTATTCGTATTTTTTTAATTCCTGCATAACCAGATTATCGAGCTTTTCGGCTGCATTTTGATCGTGTGTTTTATTGTATTGAGGCTCTGCAATGATTTTCGAGCCATAAAACATCACATCACACACTTCATTAATAGAAAGCTCTATAATTGATAACTTTATTGGCTCATCTCCTGTTGATTGTGCTGTCACCCTGGCCTTGGCTGTTCCGCTGATAGAAAAAGTCATTTCATGTGTAATAATTGTTAATGTAGCCAATGGCTGCTTTTTTATATTTTTAATAATTCTCGATCGGTAATCCACTGCTAACAGGATTATTTTCTCATCTTTTGAGTGAACCCATGAGATTGCACTAACATTAGAACCTCCTGTTTCAAAATCAATAGTGGATAACAGTACAAACTGTTCATGAAGCAGTTCCTCATAAAATGCCGGGGTCAACCGGTCGTTAACTAGATTTTCCATAAAACATCATTTTTGGTAGCATTATACAATACCACCACTCGTTTTACACTTCCTTTTCCACTATACTCTTTATCATCCAAATAACTATCCCATCCTTTATCACGCACACTGACCTGCCATGCTATACTAAGGATATAAAAATTGGATTATGCTGCTATAGGAGGAATAGACCATGAGAGTAAAATGCTTTATTTGCGATAAAATTGAAACGATCGATGATTTCAGTCCATTAGCAAAAAAATTGCGAAATCGTCCCATCCATACCTATTTGTGCGACGAATGCAATAGCCGTATTGAAGAAAAAACAAAAAAGAGAATTGCAACCGGCAATTTTAAATTTTACAAAAGTTCACAGGAAATTGAGGACGATTTTTAGTGCTGCTAAAGGGCTTATGGATCGGTGTTTGGTCAGGTATTGTTCTAGGATTTTATTTAAAAGTAATGGAGATGCTTACCGGCATCAAGGTGTATACCTTATTACTAAACATTGATTTTATTCCTTTATTGGGAAGTGTTAGCTTTCCAGAGTGGATTGAATTCTTCTTTCATTTAATCGTCTCTATCATTATTGGTATTTTATATGTTTATAGCTTAAACTTTTTTCACAATACAGGCAAAAAACAATGGTTATTTGCACTTATTCTAACGTTACCGACCATTTTTTTATTTTTCCCTTTATCGATACTTTCCATTAAAGAAGTTCCTGAGATAGATGATTTTCCTGCTTTTTTATTATGGACCTCCGGACATTTAATTTATTTTTTCACATTGCCACCGCTATATATATGGTTGGTTAAACATCAACACAACACATAAAAACCAATTAAATACAAAAGATACGGGATGCAGCAGATTACTGCATCCCGTATCTTTTCAATTTTGCATGTATTATAGGAATTCCCAAACGGATCATCCTCTCGTTATGCCAAATCCCCAAAATCATATTACAACTTTACGTACTGCTTTTTTCATAAGCCTCAATATATTGATCATATTGTATTGTCAGAGCGATCTCGTCCCATCCATTCAAGAGCATCTGTTTCCAATAAGGATCAATATCAAATGAGTAAGATTCTCCTTTTTGGCCTTTAACGATTTGTTCTTCAAGATGAACAGTCAGTTCATACGCTTCATTTTTCCCTGCATTCAGTAATTGCTCAACTGCTTTTTCAGATAATCTGACTGGCAAGACCCCATTCTTTACACAGTTATTATAAAAAATGTCTGCAAAGCTTGGTGCAATGATTACTTTAAACCCAAAATCCATCAATGCCCAAGGTGCATGTTCTCTTGATGAACCGCATCCAAAATTGTCGTTTGCCACCAATATTGTAGAACCTTTAAATATAGGATTATTTAATACAAAGGATGGGTTTTCCGTTCCATCCTCTTTGAAACGCCAGCCATAGAAAAGATATTTTCCAAATCCTGTCCGTTCAATTCTTTTTAGAAATTGTTTGGGAATAATCTGATCCGTATCAACATTAATTCGATCAAGAGGACTAAGTACGCTTGTCACTATGTTTATTGGTTCCATCCTACTCCTCCGTTCTGATTAAAATTAAACACATACCGGCAGCATATTTCTAACATCAACAAATCTGCCTTCCACTGCAGCAGCAGCAGCCATTACAGGACTCACAAGATGCGTTCTTGCCCCTGCACCTTGTCTGCCTTCAAAATTCCGATTAGACGTCGATGCACAGCGCTCACCAGCTGGTACCACATCCTCATTCATAGCAAGACACATACTGCAGCCTGATTCACGCCATTCAAAGCCGGCCTCAATAAACACCTTATCTAATCCCTCAGCCTCAGCTTTTGCTTTTACAGACCGTGAACCTGGAACTACGATTGCTGTTACCCTGTCGTGAACCTTTCTTCCTTCCACCACAGAAGCAGCAGCACGTAAATCACTAATTCTGGAGTTCGTACATGAGCCAATAAATACATGCTGAATTTCAATGGATGTCAGCGGCATGCCTTCTTCAAGATCCATATACGTTAATGCCTGCTTTAGTTCTTCTTTCTCTGATTGACCTGCCAAGTCTTTTGCATATGGTACGCTTTTAGTGATTCCGGAACCCATAGAAGGATTCGTTCCCCATGTAACGTAAGGTTCAATTTCAGATGTGTGAATTTCAAGCATTTTATCATACACTGCATCTTCATCTGATGCAAACGATGTCCATTTTTCTGCTAGCTTTTCAAACTCTTCTCCATCCGGAACATGTGCGCGACCTTTTAAATAATCGACCGTTTTTTGATCGGGGCTAATTAAACCAGCTCTAGCTCCAGCTTCAATTGACATATTACAAATCGTCATTCTTTCTTCCATTGAGAAATTACGAATCGCTTCACCGGTATATTCAACAATATGACCTGTCCCAACATCTACACCGAATTTTGCAATTATCGCTAAAATAACGTCCTTCGATGTAACGCCATAGCCTAGCTCACCAACTATTTTAATTTCCATTGTTTTCGGTTTTGATTGCCAAAGCGTCTGTGTTGATAATACGTGCTCAACCTCGCTCGTGCCGATACCAAAAGCCAGTGCCCCAAATGCACCGTGTGTTGATGTATGGCTGTCTCCGCATACAATTGTTTTTCCAGGCTGAGTCAATCCGAGCTCAGGACCAATAACGTGAACAATCCCTTGATCCGGGTGATCCATATGAGCAAGCGGAACACCAAACTCCTGACAGTTTTCAGCAAGTGTTTTAATTTGCTTTCTTGAAACAGGATCAGAAATATTCGTCCGATTTCTTGTTGGAACATTGTGATCCATCGTAGCAAAGCTTAAATCTGGTCGACGAACCTTCCTGCCATTTATTCGCAGCCCCTCAAATGCTTGTGGAGACGTAACCTCGTGAAGTAAATGAAGATCAATATAAAGCAGATCCGGCTTTCCCTTTTCTTCGTATACTATATGCTGTTCCCAAATCTTCTCGATAATCGTTTTTGACATTCTTTAACCTCCTTATCACACGTAGGCTGACAAAATGTGGTCAGACACCGACTCACGTTCCAGCTCTTCAATTACTTTTTCAGTAAATTCGCTTGTTGACAGTACCCGGTATCCGTCCTGCTTCATATCACTCGTACAATATCCATCTTCATATACACTAAAGACAGCTTCTTCAATAGATGAGGCTTCTGTTTCCATCCCAAATGAATACTTTAACATCATAGCTACTGAAAGTATGGCTGCTGCCGGATTAGCTAGTCCTTTACCTGCAATATCAGGAGCTGATCCATGTACAGGCTCATAAAGACCAAATCCGTCTGCACGAATACTGGCGGAAGGAAGCATACCTAATGATCCTGTAATTACAGAGGCTTCATCACTTAAAATGTCACCAAATAAATTTTCCGTTACCACTACATCGAACATAGATGGATTTGTGATCAGCTTCATTGCCGCAGCATCTACAAGTAAATGATCAAGCTCTACGTCTGGATACTTCAATTTTTTTTGTTCAACAACCTCTCGCCAAAGCTTACTTGATTCTAGTACATTCGCTTTATCAACAGAGGTTACTTTGCCTCTTCTTAATCTTGCAAGCTCAAAAGCCTTTTCAACAATACGCTCGATTTCCTCTCGAGAATAAACAAGGGTATCAACAGCACCATTATCCGTTTTTCGTTTTGGTTCCCCAAAATAAAGTCCACCTGTTAACTCACGAACGATCATCATATCAACGCTTTTCACGACATCCTCTTTTAGTGGAGAAGCAGAGATTATACCTGGAATCGCCTTGACTGGACGGAGATTCGCAAAAAGATCAAAATGCTTCCGGATTGCTAAAAGTCCTTTTTCCGGTCTTAAGTGGGAGGGGTTTTGATCCCATTTTAGTCCGCCTACAGCACCAAGTAAAATGGCATCACTATTTTCACACAGATCAATGGTGTCTTGAGGGAGAGGATGACCTTTTTGGTCAATCGCATCTCCTCCAATTAGTCCAGTATTAACATGGTAACGGTGATTATATCTTCTGCCTATTGCCTGTAATACCTTTAACGCTGACTCTGTGACTTCTTTACCTATACCATCACCTGGTAATACTGCAATTGTTTTTTCCATGGTTCTTTCCCCCTCGTTGTTATCCCACTGTTTTTGCTGGTGTACGTTGACGTTCATTAACTAGCTGTCGATTTATAGCATTAAGATAAGCTTTTGCAGACGCTTCGAGTACATCCTGTGCCACATCACGTCCACTCGATGAATTTCCGTTATACGTTAGGTTAACAACCGCTTCTCCTAAAGCATCACGGCCTTTACCAATCGAAGTGACACGGAAATCGAGCAAATGAACCTTCCCTTTTACAAGACGTTCAAGCGTATTGTATATCGCTTCAACACTGCCCGCTCCAGTAGATGCTTCCTGCAATAATTCTCCATCTGGAGAGGTTACCGATACTGTTGCTGTTGGAATACTATCACTGCCATATTGAACTTGAACACTTTTTAATTCATAAGTTGGCGTTTCATTATCCTGAATTTGTTGATCTGTAAGAATAACAAAAAGATCTTCTTCAGAAATTTCTTTTTTCTTGTCTGCAAGGCGCTTAAAGGCTTGGAAAGCGTCATTGATTTTCTCCTCACTAAGATGAAATCCCATTGACACAGCTCTATCCTTAAATGCATGTCTCCCGGAATGTTTGCCAAGTACCATTCTGTTCGATGTTTCACCAATCAACTCTGGCGTGATGATTTCGTACGTTGAACGCTCTTTCAGTACTCCATCCTGATGAATACCTGATTCATGAGCAAATGCATTTTTCCCAACCACAGCTTTATTTGCTGGAACAACCATTCCTGTCAGCTGACTTACTAGCTGACTTATACGCTTGATTTCGTCAAGTTTCACATCAGTTTCAATATTATAAAAATCTTTTCGTATATGAAGAGCTACGGCAACTTCTTCTAATCCTGCATTTCCTGCACGCTCTCCAATACCATTGATCGTACCTTCAACCTGATCTGCACCATTTTCAATTGCAGCAAGAGTATTCGCAACAGCCATACCAAGATCATCATGACAATGCGCAGAAAGTTTTACTTTTTCAATACCTTTTGCGTTCTCTTTTAAGTATTTAAACATCGCTCCATATTCTGCAGGTGTAGCGTATCCCACTGTATCCGGAAGATTAATCGTCGTTGCTCCTGCTTTAATCACCTGTTCTACAATTCTTACCAAGAAGTCAAAATCAGAACGGAACGCATCCTCAGCTGACCATTGTACAAGCGGGAAAAACTTTTTAGCATACTTCACTGATTCAACGGCAATATCTACCACTTGATCAGGTGTTTTCTTCAATTTATACGTCATATGAATCGGTGACGTTGCTAGGAAGATATGGAGGTGCGGTTCCGCACCTCCCTTTAACGCCTCCCATGATGTTTCGATATCTGTCTTAACAGCACGTGCCAAGCCGGTAACGATGGAGTTCTGAACAGTATTCGCAATTTTTTGTACCGCTTCAAAATCACCTGGTGATGAAGCAGGAAACCCTGCCTCAATCACATTTGCTCCAAATCGTTCGAGCTGTTTCGCAATTTCAAGCTTTTCTGCAGTATTTAAATTAATGCCAGCAGATTGCTCTCCGTCTCGTAACGTAGTGTCAAAGATATCAATTTTTCGCACTAGAGACCACTTCCTTTTGATTTTCCTTTTTACCAGCTTTAACAAATGGCATCATGCTTCTTAGTTCCCTGCCCACTTTTTCAATTTGGTGCTCTTCCTCTTGTCTCTCAATTGCACTGAACTCAGGACGATTCAATTGATTTTCAAGCAACCAGCCTTTTGCGAATTTCCCTGTTTGGATATCCGTCAAAATGTCTTTCATACGAGCTTTTGTATCCGCATCTACTACACGTGGACCTGAAACAAAATCTCCCCACTGTGCTGTATCTGAAATGGAATAACGCATACCTGACATTCCATCTTCATACATCAAATCAACGATAAGCTTCAACTCATGCAAGCATTCGAAATAAGCAAGTTCCGGCTGATAGCCAGCTTCAACCAATGTTTCAAAGCCTGCCTTTACAAGAGAAGTCAATCCTCCGCATAAAACGGCTTGTTCTCCGAATAGATCTGTTTCAGTTTCTTCCTTGAATGTTGTTTCCAACACTCCTGCACGTGCACTTCCAATGCCTTTAGCATAAGCAAGCGCTGTGTCAGTCGCTTGACCCGAAACATCTTGATAAACCGCAAACAATGCAGGAACTCCTGCTCCTGATTCAAAGGTTCTGCGAACCAAGTGACCTGGTCCTTTAGGAGCCACTAAGAATACATCTACATCTGAAGGAGGAACAATTTGATTAAAATGAACATTAAAGCCATGGGCGAATACTAATGATTTTCCAGCAGTTAATGCAGGTTTAATTTCTGCTTCGTAAACCGCTGTTTGACGCTCATCGGGCAGCAGTACCATAATGATATCCGCAACTTCAGAAGCTTCTTTTACTGTTGCTACTTCAAGTCCATCTTGTTCAGCCTGATCCCATGATTTTCCTTTGCGAATTCCAACAACTACATCATGTCCTGTATCTTTAAGGTTTTGTGCATGTGCATGTCCTTGTGAACCGTAACCAATAATTGCAATTTTTTTACCTTCTAGAGATCCGTTGATGTCCTGATTGTAATAAACTTTTACCATGATTAAATTCCTCCATTATTTTCGCGTTTTTTAGTATTTTTATTGTAAAATCGAAAGCTGTGGTGCTGTTGCTTTCTGATTTTCTCGAACAAAGGCAGTAACCCCAGTCCTTGTTAATTCCTTAATTCCATAAGGTTTTAACAGGTCAATAAATGCTTCAATTTTTTCAGGGTCACCTGTTACTTGAACTGTAATAACATTTTTACTCATATCAATAATCGTTGCCCTGAAAGGTTCAATAATGCTATTTATTTCATTTCTAACTCCCGGCGGAGAGATTACCTTAATGAGAGCTAATTCTCTTATAACAATTGATTTGTCTGTGATATCTGTCACTTTAAGAACATCAATCTGCTTTTGAAGCTGCTTTAACAGCTGCTCAAGCTTTCGTTCGTCCTCTACATGGACAACAAATGTCATTTTGGAAATCCCATGCTGTTCAGTGTGGCCTACTGTAATACTTTCAATGTTAAATTGGCGCTTCATCAAAAGCCCGGTCACTCTATTCAGCACACCACTTTGGTTTATGACCGTTGTCGTGATGACTCGTTTCATCCTTTCACCCCTATCATTTCATGAAGGCCCTTACCCGGTGCTACCATCGGATAGACATTCTCCATTTGTTCTACTCGGCAATCGATAAGTACAGGCTTGTTTAACGATAACACTTCAGCAAAAACCTTTTCTGCTTCTTCGTATGTTTCAACCTTGTACCCATCAATTTCATATGCCTCAGCAAGTTTGACAAAATCAGGCTGCTTAGGCATTAAAGACTGTGAATATCGTTCTTCATAAAATGTTTCCTGCCATTGCCTAACCATTCCTAAGCATTGATTGTTTAAAATGATAATCTTAACAGGCAACTGACTCTCTTGAAGAAGTGACAATTCCTGTAAAGTCATTTGAAAGCCCCCGTCACCCGTTATAGCTACAACCGTCGCATCAGGCTTGGCAATTTGAGCTCCAATTGCTGAAGGAAAACCGAATCCCATTGTCCCTAATCCTCCAGAGGTCACCCAATGATCAGCATTGTTAAGGGAATAATATTGAGCTGCCCACATTTGATGCTGTCCCACATCTGTTGTGACAACTGCATCACCTTTTGTATGTTTGTGAATAAGCTCTATAACTTTTTGTGGAAGCATTTTATCTGAGTCTGCATGTTCATGATATTGAAGAGGATATTCTTCACTCAATTCTTGCAGATAACTAACCCACGGCTGAATATTCAATGCTTCCATTTCAAGTTTTAGCAATGCCTGAATCGCTTCCTTGGAATCTGCTACGATCGGAATATCTGTAGGTACGTTTTTCCCAATCTCAGCAGGATCAATATCAATGTGTACAACCATTGCATTTGGTGCAAAGTGTTCTAAATTACCGGTTAAACGGTCATCAAATCTTGCACCAATATTAATCAATAAATCCGCTTCGCATATTGCCATATTTGCTGCATAAGTACCGTGCATCCCTGCCATTCCTAAGAAATTAGGGTGATTACCAGGAATACACCCTAGACCTAAAAGTGTATTTGTAACTGGAATTCCGATTTTATTAACCAGTTCAACAAACTCCTTTGTTGCTTTTCCGTGAAGAATTCCAGCCCCCGCTAAAATAAGCGGCTTTTTTGATTTTTGCAACGCTTGACCAACCTTTTGAATTTGAAGAAAATTCGGCGACGTTGTTGGCTGATAACCAGGCAAATGAATTTCCGTTTCTTTTATATCCTCTGCTTTGTAAAATTCTGTTGCTATATTTTTCGGGATATCCACTAGTACTGGACCAGGACGCCCAGTTGATGCGATGTGAAATGCTTCGTGAATGATTCTAGGTAAATCTTCCAGCTTTTTAACTTGATAATTATGCTTTGTAATTGGCTGAGTGATCCCTACTATGTCTGCTTCTTGGAAAGCGTCTGTCCCGATCACTGCACTTGCCACTTGACCTGTAAATATGACCAAAGGCAAAGAATCCATCATAGCATCAGCAATGCCTGTTACAAGATTTGTTGCACCAGGCCCTGAAGTCGCAATAACCACACCTGTTTTCCCTGAAACTCTGGCGTAGCCTTCTGCTGCATGAATCGCCCCTTGTTCATGTCTCGCTAAAATATGAGGGATCGGATTCTTATACAGCGCATCATAAATGGGGAGAACAGCACCTCCGGGATACCCGAATATAATTTCTACACCTTCATTTTTTAAAGATTGAATAAAAATATCTGATCCTTGAATTTTTGTTGATACGACCTCTCCACTCATTTTTTCAGCATCTTCTTGCTTAATTTTCACACTCATAATGCAGAGCCTCCTTATCTATTACCTGCTAAAGTCCTATTGACTGGATCGCTTCGATTTCAAAACAACAAAAAGCCTTTTCAGCCCATACAAAAAGAATGTCTTTTGTATAGGGATGAAAAGACTTTTCATGGTACCACCCTACTTTGCAGCGTAACAAGCTGCCTCAAGAACAGCCGTAGCTGTCCACTGATAACGGGCATAACTAGTTACGCCCGGGAGCACCTAATTGAAATGACGTTCAGTGCTCCACTCCGAGGGGATGTCGCTAAAGGCTACAATACCGGCTTCCAGCAATACCGGCTCTCTGTAAATGTAGGATTCCTCAGCTTTTACCTCATCATGGATTTAACGATCAATACAGATAAATATTCATCTGTATGAATTGACAATGTCAGATGTTTATTCTTTAAAATAAGGAAGAAAAGATAAAGTTTGAAAATCAACTTTTATTCATTCAAACAAAATGGTGATTAACATGATATGATACCTTGCATTTTTGTTCGGCTAAAGTATTTTATATCTCACCGATTGACTATATGCTCTTCCTTAATCCCTTATTACTTAATTGAATTTTCAGTTAAACATTTGTGAAAATTTCTTAACAGAGCGTGAACAATCTCGATCAGATCGTGTATTAGCATCGTCTAGGTCGTTAAGCCCCCACTTTTCTTTTTAAAGTGACAATGGCTTACCATTAGACGGCGTTAGATTTTACTTGCAGATTAACTGTTTATTATTCGTTCATTCTTCTTTCTCATCCAGCATTTAGCTTCGTATCAAATACTTTCACTCCATCTTCTTGGACAAGCATTCTAAATGACTGCAGCAGCTCTTGTGTTACTGAACCTGGTTTTCCATCACCTATAATACGTCCATCTACCTTAACTACAGCAATAACTTCTGCAGCCGTACCGGTTAAAAACACTTCATCGGCAACGTACACATCATGTCTTGTGAAAACAGCCTCCTGCATGTCATAACCCTTTTCTTTAGCTACTTCGATAATCGCGTTTCGGGTAATGCCTTCTAAAGCTCCTACATAGCCAGGAGGAGTTAATATTTTATTGTCACGGATTATAAAGACGTTATCTGCAGAACCTTCTGCAACATACCCTTGGTCGTTCAGCATCAGTGCTTCCGGAACGCCTGCCAATCCAGCTTCAATTTTCACTAAGATGTTATTTAAATAGTTTAGTGATTTTACTTTCGGGCTAAGCACATCCGAACGGTTTCTTCTGCTTGCTACTGTAACAATTTCAATTCCGCTGTCATACAGCTCTTTTGGAAACAATGACAGGGCCTCAGCAATTATAATTACGCTTGGACGCTTACATGTAAACGGATCCAAACCCAAATTGCCTACTCCGCGTGAGACAACTAATCGAATATATGCATCTGTTAAATTGTTTCGACGCAGCGTTTCAACAACAATATCAGCCATTTCCTCTTTCGTGTAAGGAACATCAAGCAAAATTGATTTTGCTGAATCATACAACCGTACTAAATGTTCTTCGAGTCTAAACACATTTCCATTATAAGCTCTAATACCTTCAAAAACTCCATCTCCGTATAAAAAGCCGTGGTCATATACTGAAATGACCGCATTTTCTTTAGAGACATACTCACCATCTAAAAAGATTAATTGCTCACTCACCCTTTTCACTCCTTCCTTTCGAAATTGCACATTTTTTCACCGCGTTAAACGCTTGATATGCTTGAATTGTTGACAATCATAACGCGTATAAACAAAGGCGTCAACAGTATTTTTATAATTTTTTATCAATTTTGAATCTTTTATAACCTTGTATCCGTTTTCATGCACGTATTATCAAGGTTTTAAGGACAAAAAAATTTCCAAATTGATTAACTGCCATATTTTAGGTTATATATTTTTTTTGTGTTTCTTCCTTATTATATGTAAATTAATCTAACATATAATAAATACGGTTATTATCGTACATTTTCAATGATTTTCTTACTCTTACACGAATAATCAAAAATTTTCATTAGGATTATTAATTTATAATAGACTTATATTCCTTTTTTATTGTTAATTAACCTAACATAACTGGATAGTAAAAAAGCAGCCTATCAATTCATGATAGACTGCTTTTTTATGCTGTTAAATTGTCCCATTTCTCTGTTCGTTACGCAAACGAATTTTGTAAATAATTAAAATTAACGCTGCAATGATCAAGCCCTCAGTTACTGGTAAGAAAATCGCAAGGAAAGTTAATACTGTACAACCGAGAATTAAGAATAGGTAAATAACTGCTGACTTTAAAGGTGGCAGCTTTTTTGCAAAGCCTAATTTATACACCAATATTGATAATGCGATTATGGTGGTATAAAGCATCCACATACCTAAATCCGGATTGACATCCACACGGTACAGAGATGGAAAAAAAGAAAGTCGCTCTTCCACATTGACCATGTACAATCACTCCTAACCTTTAATTAATTGCTTTCAGCCGTTTTTTTCTTTTTTTGAGCGCGTTCACGTTCACTCTTATCAAGAATCTTCTTACGAAGACGGATTGATTCAGGTGTAATTTCACAAAGCTCATCGTCATTCAAATACTCTAACGATTCTTCAAGTGTCATAATACGAGCTTTTTTAAGTGTTGTTGTTTGTTCTTTATTTGCTGAACGAATGTTGTTTGCTGCTTTAATTTTTGTTACGTTTACTGTTAAGTCATTGTCACGAGTGTGCTGACCAACGATCATACCTTCGTATACTTCTGTACCTGGCTCCAAGAAAATGATTCCACGGTCTTCCACACCTAAAATTGCATATTGTGAAGCTTGACCTTTATCCATTGAAACAAGAACACCTTCACGACGCCCTCCAACCCGACCTGTTTGCATCGGCTGGTAGCTATCGAATGAATGATTGATAATTCCATATCCACGTGTAAGGGTCAAAAATTCTGTTGTATATCCAATTAGACCACGTGCTGGAATCATGAATACTAATCGAACTTGCCCATTTCCGTTATTAACCATGTCGAGCATCTCGCCTTTTCGCTCTCCCATTGATTCAATAACAGAACCCACATACTCTTCTGGAATATCAATTTGAACACGCTCAACTGGTTCACTGCGAACTCCATCGATGTCTCTAACAATTACCTCAGGCTTAGATACTTGAAGTTCAAATCCTTCACGCCGCATGTTTTCAATCAAGATAGAGAGATGAAGTTCTCCACGACCTGATACAACCCATGCATCTGGAGAATCAGTATTTTCAACACGAAGACTTACATCTGTTTCAAGTTGTGCACGAAGACGTTCTTCAATTTTGCGTGAAGTGACAAATTTACCCTCACGACCTGCAAATGGACTATTGTTCACAAGGAATGTCATTTGTAGTGTTGGCTCATCGATTCGAAGAATAGGAAGTGCATCTTGATGGTCGATTGGACATACCGTTTCACCGACATTGATATCTTCCATTCCAGAAACAGCAATTAGGTCACCTGCATGTGCTTTTTGGATTTCAACACGTTTGAGACCAAGGAAACCAAAGATTTTAGTTACGCGGAAGTTTTTAACCTTTCCATCAAGCTTCATTAGCGAAACTTGTTGGCCTACTTCCATGGTTCCGCGGAATATGCGCCCAATTCCAATACGTCCTACATAATCATTGTAATCAAGCAATGCGATTTGGAATTGAAGTGGGTCTTCACTATTGTCAATAGGAGCTGGGATATGCTCAACGATTGATTCGTAAAGTGCTTCCATTGTTTCATCTTGTTGTTCCTTGCCGTTCCATTAATAGCAGATGCATATATTACCGGGAATTCCAATTGGTCTTCGTTAGCATCTAATTCAATAAATAAATTTAGCACTTCGTCAATTACTCCAGCAGGGCGAGCTGCATCGCGGTCAATCTTGTTTACAACTACGATTGGGGTTAAATTTTGTTCAAGTGCTTTTTTCAATACAAAACGGGTTTGCGGCATACACCCTTCGTATGCATCGACAACTAATAAAACGCCATCAACCATTTTCATAATACGCTCTACTTCTCCACCGAAATCGGCATGTCCTGGCGTATCTAAAATATTGATACGTGTATCTTTGTATTGAATCGCAGTATTTTTAGCTAAAATTGTAATACCGCGCTCTCTTTCTAGGTCGTTCGAATCCATCGCACGTTCGTCCACATGTTCGTTTGAACGGAAGATTCCAGATTGTTTAAGCAACTGGTCTACCAATGTTGTTTTTCCATGGTCAACGTGAGCGATGATTGCAATATTTCGAAGATCTTGTCTTAACTTTGTCATTATTTCACTCCTGAATGCTTTTCCAAGCTTTATTAACTGTACTATTATATCATATAAGGTAGAAATACAAAAATTAATTATGTAAAATAAACGTGAGGAGGCTGGTCACGTGAAAAATGGCAAATGGATTTTAGTATTGTACGCGTTTGCAGCAGTTGGTGCAATGACTGCTGTCGGAATAGCAGTAGGTGAAAGAAGCCTTGCAGGTATATTTCTTTCAATTGTTGCTTTAATTATTGTTATGGGCTTGGGATTTAAAACAAAGAAAAAAATTAGGGAAGCAGATTTATTATAAAGTGAATTGCCTGTCTCCGTACGGACGGAGACAGGCAATTTTTGTCTATTATGTACTAGAATTTTTTTTCAGTTTACCCTCAATATACTGTTCAAAAATGACTTTGTGTATCGACGGGTTACCCGCTAAAAATGAAGATTTTTCTAATAAAGAGTGTGGTTCGTTATATAAATCCGTTACGACACCGCCTACCTCTTCAATTAACACCTTGCCCCCCGCAATATCCCATGGTGATAATCGCATCGTGATGTATCCATCCAATCGTCCTGCAGCGATATAAGCCATTTCAAGTGCTGCTGAACCATATGAGCGCGTCCCTCTTGCCTTATGTACTAATGGTGCAAATACTTCGTACGGGATACTTTCATGCGGTGCAACCCACAATGTATTCAAGGCTAAAATGGATTGTTCAATATCTACCGGCTTAAGAAGAGGAAGTTTTTTGTTATTCAAATACGCACCTTGCCCTTTATAAGCATGGTATAGCTCATCTAAAACAACATCATATACATACCCAAGCATTCCAACACCATCATGATAAATACCTACCGAAACGGCAAAATTTCTCTGCTGGTGGACGAAGTTCATCGTTCCATCAATAGGATCAACAATCCATACAATACCATTTAAAGTATCCAATTGATCACCAAAACCTTCTTCCCCTATTAATTGATGGCTGGGATCAAATTTTTTCACCTCTTCAACAAAAAACCTTTCGATCTCTTTATCCATGTTGGTCACGAGATCGTTCGCATCACTTTTCGTATCTATTTGTAATTTCTCTTGAAAAGACTGACGAATTTTTTCACCAGCTTTATAGATAAGCTCTTTTGAAAATGCATCTATTTCATCCCAATTAATTGTCATTAAAAAGCCTCCTGATCGCAATTTATTCTTTTATTAAGACTATCGGAATGCCCGGCGCTAGGCAAGGATAATCCATTTAAAGACATTAAAAAACGAATGCACCTCATACAGGGCATCCGTTTTAAATAATAAATCTTCTCCATCGCATGTGATTTCTCTCCCACATCATGAAATTTTACCGTTAATGTCAAGAATCTCTTGGCGAATTGTAAATAATTTTTCCTTCGCTTCTCCTACTCTGTGGGTATCCTTTTCTTCCATCGCTTCAAACAAGACTGCTAATTCATAGTCTAGTTCCAGCCGCAGGACTGCCATTCTTTCGGTTTTTAGATCTCTCTTTCTCGTTACATGGATGACCTGTTTCATGTCCTTGCACCCCTTCTCAGCATAATCTCAAAAGATTATTTTTTCTGACTATTTTCTTTTTGGTTAGTTATTACCCTATTCTATGCAAGCCCGAATGTTTTATGTGCAAAAGTGAAGTATGGTACAATACGTACATCATTCAGTTGCAAGCAATCGTTAACGGTAGGGCCTTATCTGTTCTTACTGTTATTATAGCCAGTTTTTAAACAATCGAAACGAACGGATTAAGTTTTTTTATGATACTTTCGAGCTGGAGAACTGTTTTGCAATAACACAGGAGGGTTTTAAAGTAATGGAAAGAGGATTTTCACAACAAGATTTCAATGTGTTTTCAATTGAAGGATTAGATGAACGAATGGAAGGGATCCGATCCCTAATTCAACCAAAATTCCATGCTATCGGAGAAAAGATTGTACCGTATCTCTCGCAACAGCTGGGGCAAGAAATGTATTTGCATGTAGCAAAGCACGCCAGACGTTCAGTAAATCCGCCTAAAGATACATGGATGGCAGTTTCACCGAATAAGCGCGGATATAAAAAGCTGCCTCATTTTCAAGTGGGGCTTTGGGGAGACAATTTGTTTATCTGGTTAGCATATATCTATGAGCTGCCAAATAAAACAGATATCGCTAAAACATTTATTGAGAATGTTGATCACGTAGTGTCACATTTTCCTAAGGATGGGTGGATCTCAACCGATCATATGAAAAATGAAGCTAAAAAAATAAGCGAAATGAACGATGCAGATGTTCTTCACGCGTTTGAACGATTCCAAAATATCAAAAAAGCGGAGCTGCTTATCGGTAAACGCTTTAACGCAAACGCTCCCATCGTATCAAATCCTGATGTATTAATACAAGAAATTAAGGATACCTATGATTCCTTAATCCCGCTATTCCGCGAATCTTTATTTCTTCAGGAAAAATAGTTAAGGACAAGGACTGGCGAAAAGCCAGCCTTGTCCTTATTTCATTTGAATCCACCCGCCCGAGGACATGTTTTTCGCTTTTTTAACCACCTGATAAATTGAAAAACCACTGGATTCTTGAAACTCTTTGTCAATCGTTTTTTCTTCCGATTTACTTGGAACAATTTCTTTAAAGCGTTTGTAAACTGTTAAAAATCCGTCTCGATCAATTCTCTTTTCATATCCTTGTTCAACAGACTCAAAGAATTTCATTACGTCAATTATTTCTTCTGTTGTCCAGTCAATTGATAGTGGATATTGATATTCCATACACTCACCTATTCCATATTTTTTTATATTGTACATCACATTTTGTAAAGTGCAAACGATTATCATTAACGATTCCCAAATGGGCATCATAGATAGTAGGTCTAACTTCGACTTTTTTCGTTTTCTTTCACGATTGAAAATGCTATAATTCATCTATTGTCTATCTTTTGATAACAACCCGTATTTGCATATAACTTGGTCATTAAATTAACTACATTTTATTGAGGTGAGAATAGAATTGTCACAAACACCATCTAACTCCGTGACGCTTGACGCCCATCGTTCTGTTCATAAATGGACGCAACAAGACACGCCATTATTTACTGGCTTGAAAGAGCATAGTGCAAAACAGCCAGTACAATTTCATATACCAGGTCATAAAAAAGGACAGGGAATGGACCCTGTTTTTCGCGATTTTGTTGGAGAGAATATTCTTTCCATAGACTTAATAAATATTGCCCCTTTAGACGATCTTCATCAACCTAAAGGAATGATAAAGGATGCGCAAGACCTTGCAGCAGAAGCATTTGGTGCGGACCATACATTCTTCTCTGTACAGGGAACAAGCGGCGCTATCATGACCATGGTTATGAGTGTTTGCGGACCTGGGGATAAAATCATCGTTCCTAGAAATGTTCATAAATCTGTCATGTCTGCCATTGTCTTCAGTGGCGCTGTCCCGATTTTCATTCATCCCGATGTCGATAGTGACTTAGGAATATCACATGGAATCACAAATGATGCAGTTGCTAGAGCATTAGAACAGCATCCTGATGCTAAAGGAGTTCTTGTTATTAATCCAACTTACTTCGGGATATCAGCAGATCTCCGAAAGATTGTTGAAATTTCTCATTCCTATAACGTACCAGTACTCGTTGATGAAGCACATGGGGTTCATATTCATTTCCATGACTCACTCCCCGCTTCTGCTATGCAGGCAGGTGCTGATATGGCTGCTACAAGTGTCCATAAGCTCGGCGGATCCTTGACACAAAGCTCGATTCTAAATGTCAAAGATGGTCTTGTCTCGGCAAAACGTGTTCAAACCATACTAAGTATGTTAACAACAACGTCTACTTCCTATCCACTGCTTGCATCACTCGATGTAGCAAGAAAAAGATTAGCAACAGAAGGAAAAGAATTAATTGAGCAATCCATTCGGCTGGCTGAATCAATACGCTCTTCCTTACAAAAAATCGATAAATTGTATTGTGTTGGTAAAGAAATTCTTGGTACAAAAGCGACCTTTGATTATGATCCGACAAAAATTATTATTTCTGTCAAAGAACTTGGCATTACCGGTTATACAGCGGAAAAGTGGTTAAGGAAACACTATAACATTGAAGTTGAACTGTCTGATTTATACAATATATTATGTATTGTCACACCTGGTGATAGCAAAAAAGAAGCGGATATTTTGGTGAAGGCTATGCAAGATCTGGCTAACTCTTTTAAGCATGAAGGTCCATTTTCAGCTCCAAAAGTATTGCTTCCTGACATTCCTCTTCTTGCGTTAACACCTCGTGATGCTTTTTATGCAGACACAGAGATTGTACCTTTTAATGAATCAGTTGGTCGCGTATGCGCTGAATTCATCATGGTTTATCCACCCGGAATTCCTATATTCATACCTGGGGAAATTATTACAGAAGAAAACTTGAACTATATTAACCAAAACATTAAGGCTGGTCTTCCAGTTCAAGGACCAGAAGATGACACTCTACATGCCTTACGTGTAATTAAAGAGTACAAAGCAATTAAATAACAAAGGAAAAGAGGCCAAGGGTATGGCCTCTTTTCCTTCCCTATTCTTTCGTTCATTTCGTTCATTTCGTTGATCTGTAAACCGCTGGCTACTTACTTCCATCCCCCAACGTCTGTAAGCGCTTCCTGGGATATCATATACCAAAATCACACACAAAACAAGACAAAATTTTACTTTTAGTTTTATTCATCATGAACAATTTTGACTGTTTACTCATTAACAATTCTAATTTCAGCAGGATCAACAATATCATAACCCTTTTCCCGCAATCCATTTACAATCCTTTCAAGCGCATCATTCGTCCAAGCACGATCATGCATTAACAGGTTAGCACCATTTGATAAGAATTCTGTATTTACCATAATATCAGCAAGTGCTGCTCCGTCTTGGTACTCAGCTTCCCAATCGTATCCGTAGGTCCAATTCATTAAAAGCATACCTTCTTCCTTTACAAGTTGTTTTGTAAAGTCAGTATTCACACCAAAAGGAGCTCTGAAAAAAACCGGTCTTTCACCAATAATTTCCTCTACTCGATTACTAAGTGAGATAATTTCCTCTCGTTGCTCTTCCACAGTCAGCTCACTGAGATTTGCATGAGAATATGTATGATTCCCAATTGAAAATCCAAGTTCATGGATTTTCCTTAACATTTCTTCTTCCTCTGGTTTATCCAAAAAGTGGCCATTTACAAAAAAGATAGCAGGTGCATCTAAGCTATGAAGCTTTTCCGCCATTTCGACTGCATATTGATCTGGCGCATCATCAATTGTGATCAATGCTACTTGCGCATTGGCATCAGAGATTGGCTGAACCGTCCAAATTGCCTTGTTTATTTCATATGATGGTTCGCCTGATCCCTCTATTTGTTCTAAATCCTCCTGTTCCTGGCTCATTTCTGTTTCTGTGACGCTCTCTTCGTCAGCTTCTTCAATATCTTTGGATAACTCATTTTCAGCTGTTGCGTTAACCTGTTCAACAGTTTCCTCATCATTTGTTTGATCGGTTGAGCAAGCAGCCAACATCAATGTACTGAAAAGTGCTAATACAGATAAATATTTCATTTCGTCCTCACCCTTCTTCTTGCTTCAATATAAATTCTAACATATGACGACTTACTCTGTAATGGACGATTATAGATGTTATAAGGTTTAGAATGAAAAATAAATAATAAAACCCCTGGAGCGCAATGTCCAGGGGGCTTATTTATAAAATGATTATTTTATAATGTGAATTGGTGTTCCAAGAGCTACTTCAGCAGCTTCCATTGTAATTTCACCAAGTGTTGGATGAGCATGAATCGTCATAGCAACATCTTCAGCTGTCATTCCTGCTTCAATCGCAAGACCAAGCTCTGCAATAATGTCAGATGCACCGTTACCAGCGATTTGCGCGCCGATAATTAGACCGTCTTCTTTACGAGTGACAATCTTTACAAAGCCTTCTGTTTCATTAAGAGCAAGTGCACGTCCATTTGCAGCGAATGGGAATTTAGCAGCAATCACTTCAATTCCTTCTTCTTTTGCTTGTGCTTCATTATAGCCAACTGTAGCAAGCTCAGGATCTGTAAAGCAAACTGCTGGGATTGCCAAATAGTCAACTTCAGATTTCTCTCCGCCAATTACTTCAGCTGCTACTTTACCTTCGTAAGAAGCTTTATGTGCAAGTGGTGGACCATCTACGATGTCGCCGATCGCAAAAATGTTGCTGACACTTGTACGCGTCTGCTTATCAGTTTTAATAATACCGCGATCAGACATTTCGATACCTACTTGCTCAAGGCCAAGCTCGTCCGTGTTAGGTCTACGTCCTACTGTAACTAGTACGTATTCAGCTTCCACTTTTACTTCTTCGCCTTTTGCTTCGTAAGTTACAACTACTCCGTTGTCGCTTTCCTCAACGCCTTTTGCCATTGCTTTAGTAACAACATTTACACCTTTTTTCTTAAGACCCTTTTTCACAATTGATGTCATTTGCTTTTCGAATCCGCCAAGGATATCGTCAGCCCCTTCAAGAATCGTTACTTCAGCTCCTAAGTTAGCATATGCTGTTCCGAGCTCAGTACCGATATATCCGCCACCAATTACCACAAGGCTCTTGGGAATGTCTTTAAGTGCCAATGCACCTGAAGAATCCAATACGCGCTTAGAAAATTTGAATGAAGGAATTTCAATTGGACGCGAGCCCGTTGCAATAATTGCATTTTTAAACTTGTAGGTTTGAGCGGAGTTTTCATCCATTACTCGAATGGTTTCTCCGTCAACGAAATATGCTTCACCGCGGACGATTTCAACATTGTTTCCTTTTAATAAGCCTTCAACACCGCCTGTTAATTTCTTAACGACGCCAGCTTTCCATTCCTGCGCTTTTTCAAAGTTTACTTTTACGTTTTCTGCGACAATTCCCATGTCCTCAGAATGTTTAGCTTGCTCAAAGCGATGACCAATCGAGATAAGTGCCTTTGATGGGATACAGCCCACGTTTAAACAAACGCCTCCCATGTATTCTTTCTCTACAATCGTTACCTTTTGCCCAAGCTGAGCTGCACGAATTGCAGCTACATATCCGCCTGGTCCTGCACCAATAACCAGTGTGTCTGTTTCGATAGGAAAATCTCCAACTACCATGGTTTTACGCCTCCATTAGTAAAAGTTCTGGATCGTTCAATAAACGCTTAATATGATTTAATGCATTTTGAGCAGTTGCTCCATCAATAATTCTGTGATCAAAGCTCAATGATAATGCTAACACAGGTGCCGCTACAATTTCACCATTTTTAACTACAGGTTTTTCTGCAATTCGACCAATTCCAAGAATGGCAACCTCTGGGTGGTTAATAACTGGGGTAAACCATTGTCCACCTGCAGACCCGATATTCGTGATTGTGCATGATGCACCTTTCATTTCAGCTGCTGATAATTTACCGTCGCGTGCTTTCGCTGCAAGCTCGTTAATTTGATTGGAAATCGTGAAAATTGATTTACGATCAGCATCTTTAACAACTGGAACAACCAGTCCTTTTTCAGTGTCGGCTGCAATTCCGATGTTGTAATAATGCTTTTGAATAATTTCTTGTGCTGCATCGTCAATAGAAGTATTAAGAGCTGGATATTCACGTAAAGCGGATACCAATGCTTTTACAACATAAGGCAAGAACGTAAGCTTAATATTCTTTTGTGCTGCAACTTCTTTAAATTTTTTACGGTGAGCAACCAGCTTAGTCACATCAATTTCATCCATTAACGTTACGTGAGGAGCTGTTTGCTTAGAGTTAACCATCGCTTTTGCAATTGCTTTACGGATACCACTCATTTTCTCGCGTGTTTCAGGGTATTGACCTTCTGGAACTGCTTGAGCAGACGGAGCCGCTTTTTCTGCTGCAGCAGGTGCTTCTTGCGCTGCACTTTCTGAAGCCGGTTCAGCAGCTGGCTGAGTACCGCCATTTAGATAAGCATCGATATCTTCTTTGTTTACACGGCCATTTTTACCAGTACCTGCTACGAAACGGATATCTACATCTTTCTCGCGTGCATATTTACGTACTGATGGCATCGCAATAATTCGGCGATCAGGATCTACATCTCCTTGAGGAGCTGGTGCAGCTTTTTGTTCAGCCTGTTCAGAAGATTCTTCTTTAGGAGCTGCCTCTTGCTTTGGCGCTTCTTTCTTTTCTTCTTTAGGAGCTTCTTCGTCGTGGTCAGATCCTTTAAATTTAAGGTTTTCATAGCCTGGAGCATCAAATTTAATTAACGTGTCTCCAACAATCGCAACAGCGCCTTCTTCTACAAGGATATCTTCTACCGTACCAGCAACTGGAGATGGAATTTCAACTACTGCTTTATCGTTTTGTACCTCACAAAGAATATCATCTTCTTCTACTTTGTCTCCTGGTTTAATAAACCACTTAACAATTTCACCTTCATGAATGCCTTCACCGATATCCGGTAATTTGAATTCAAATGACAATGTATTCACCCTCCTGGATTTCAATCATTTTTTATTCGTTATAAGGGGGAAACGGAAGATCTTCTCTTCCGTTTCCGTTTAAAAATTAAAATTCTAGAACTTTTTTAGCTGTTTCAATAATATCCTTAACATTAGGAAGCCACACAGTTTCTGCTTGAGAGAATGGGAAAACTGTGTCTGCAGCAGTCACTCGAAGTACAGGTGCTTCAAGGCTAAGAATAGCACGATCATTAATTTCAGCTACTACACTAGCTGCAATACCAGCTTGTTTTTGAGCTTCTTGAACCACAATTGCACGATTTGTTTTTTCAACAGATGCAATGATTGTTTCGATATCCAATGGCTGAATTGTACGAAGGTCAACTACTTCAACAGAATAGCCATCTTTTTCAAGTGCTTCAGCTGCTTTAATTGATTCGTGAACCATTGCGCCATAAGTGATAATTGACAAATCTGTACCTTCACGTTTTACATCTGCTTTACCAATTTCAATGGTGTACTCTTCTTCGGGAACATCTTCACGGAATGAACGATATAGTTTCATATGCTCAAGGAAAATAACTGGGTCGTTATCACGAATAGAAGAAATTAAAAGTCCCTTTGCATCCTTTGGAGTAGATGGAATTACTACTTTAAGTCCAGGCTGTTGCGCCATAAGACCTTCCAGGCTGTCAGCGTGAAGCTCTGGGGTATGCACTCCACCACCAAAAGGTGAACGGATTGTAATTGGAGAAGAATATTTCCCTCCACTGCGGTAACGCATACGAGCCATTTGTCCACTCACGGAGTCCATCACTTCAAATACGAAACCAAAGAATTGAATTTCAGGAACCGGACGATAGCCTTCAAGTGCAAGACCGATTGCAAGACCGCCAATACCAGATTCTGCAAGAGGCGTGTCAAAAACACGATCTTCTCCGAATTCCTTTTGAAGACCTTCTGTCGCACGGAATACGCCGCCGTTAAGACCAACATCTTCACCAAAGACGAGTACATTCTCGTCGTTCTTCAGCTCAGTGCGTAGAGCGTCCGTGATTGCTTGAATCATTGTCATTTGCGCCATGGCTTATTTCGACTCCTTCTCTTTGTAGATTTCATACTGTTCTTTTAAGTTATACGGCATTTCATCGTACATAATTTCCATTAAGTCTGTTACTTTTTGTTTCCCTGTATCATCAGCTACCTTGATCGCTTCTTTAATTTCTTCTTTTGCGATTTCGATTACTTCATTTTCTTTTTCTTCGTTCCATAGTCCTTTTGCTTCAAGGAAATTACGGAAACGGACTAGAGGATCCTTCTTCTCCCACTCTGTATCCATTTCTGAAGTACGGTAGCGAGTTGGATCATCACCAGCCATTGTATGTGGACCATATCGGTAGCAAAGTGTTTCAATTAATGTTGGACCTTCTCCGTTTACAGCACGTTCACGAGCATCAAGTGTTGCTACGTAAACTGCAAGTGGATCCATACCATCAACAAGGATACCAGGGATACCTGCAGACACGGCCTTTTGAGCGATCGTTTTACCAGCAGTTTGCTTATCACGTGGAGTAGAGATCGCAAATTGATTGTTTTGAACAATGAAAATAGCCGGCGCTGCATACGAACCTGCAAAGTTGATTCCTTCATAGAAATCACCTTGTGAAGAACCGCCGTCCCCTGTATATGTAACGGCAACTGCTTTTTTACCACGTTTCTTTAAACCAAGCGCAATTCCAGCAGTTTGTACATACTGAGCTCCAATGATAATTTGTGGAGGTAATACGTTTACACCTTCAGGGGATTTGTTTCCTAAGAAATGTCCACGTGAAAATAGGAACGCTTGTGATAACGGAAGACCGTGCCAAATAATTTGAGGCACATCACGGTAACCAGGTACAACCCAGTCTTCTTTTTCCAATGCAAAATGAGAAGCAATTTGAGAAGCTTCTTGTCCAGCGGTAGGTGCATAGAAACCTAATCGTCCTTGGCGATTTAAAGAAATTGAACGCTGGTCTAAAATTCGAGTGTAGACCATGCGGTGCATTAGTTCTTGTAAATCCTCATCACTAATTTCAGGCATTGCGTCCTCATTCACGACATTTCCTTCCTCGTCTAGAATTTGGAACATTTCGAACTGCTCTTCAATATTAGCGAGCGTTTTTACTGCGTCAAACTGGGCTGTTTTCTTTGAAGCCATGCAATCCACCTCTTCCTTTCCTTTTAAAAGATTTATTTGGGATTTTGCTTAATTAAACAAGATCCTTTTACGCATCAAGATAGAGATACTTTATATTTTTCCACATTCAGCTGATAAAAAAACATCATTGAATGGAATTTCTTTTTCTGTATCAGTTGTCTTCAAAAAAAAACTAATACAATTTCTACATCCGAAATTAGTTTACAACACAAAAAAGCGTAACGTCAATGGATAAATACTGAAGCCGGTAGATTAAGACGTAAGATTTTACAAATATGCAAAAAAACATGTATCTGTACTAGTAATATTATAACAGCTGTATCATTTCAAGCTCATTCCACAAACTGTTATAGGGCTGTTTTTTTCGAACATTTACAATTTTGGCTATGTTAAAAATCATTGTTGATTTTGGCACTAGGTTGATTGGAGCGTAAAACGTAAGACTCCCGCTAAGGAAAGCGAGTCAAAGGAAGACCCCACAGGCGGAAAGCGCCGAGGGGCGTCAGAGCCGCCCGCGGAAAGCGAACGCCTGAAGCGGAAATCAACAGACACGTTTACAGAGTTTAAATTCTAAATAAAAAAAGAGCAGGAATTTCCTACTCTTCATTTACATCCGTAAGATTGTAAAACTCACTTTTCATTTCATTGTACTGGTCTGTGATTGCATTGAATTCGTCATTCGCTGCAACAATTTCAGCATACTTGGCATTCACGCTTTCAATCTGTTCTTCCAATTCATCAAGCGTTAGTTCTTCGTTTTTAAGCATCGTATAAAGTTCTCGATCCAATTGCAAGCTTGCATCATATGCTGTTAATAAATCACTATGTATTGTATAGCGCTTGTCCATTAATTGAATCATCTCTTCAACGTGTTCCTTTAGAGACTCATCTTTTATATCACTTGTATACTCATTAATCGCTTGAAACTCATCCTTTGCTTCTTTCATGGATTCCGTTTCCACACCTAGCTGTGTTTCACGCTCATCCAGATTCACCAATGCTTCATCTGCAAGCACTATAATTTGATCAAATTCTTCCATACTCAACGCCATAATTTCACCAAAAAGAGTATTTTCATTTTGCTCTAACTCAACTATTTGCTCTTGTGCCTCAACAAATCCCTGTTCTTTTTCATAAGTGGTATCAAGCACTGTGCTAATGTTTTCTTCTGGAGATGCTCCAAACACACAACCAGATAACAATAACGATACAAATAGTGATACGGCTATAATATAAGTCTTCACGATCTATGTACCCCCTTGAATTCTTGACATTTTATACTATATCGATGATTAATTAAATTCGCAATGATTTTTCTTGACCTCTTTCAACCTTATTCGATAGAAGTTTACGTACAAAGTCTTTTTTTTATTTTGGGATTTTTGATATGATAAGCCATATTAGTCAATACATTTCACAAAAGGTGAAGGGTTTAGGTCATTTCTTATCCAATTGAAATGTGAATTTATTATCAGGAGGAACAAATATGATTACAATGGAGGATATTATTCGCGATGGTCACCCAGCATTACGTGCCGTTGCAAAAGAAGTCCCAATGCCCCCATCCAAAGAAAACCAAAAAATATTAACAAGCTTGATGGAATACGTTAAAAATAGCCAGAATCCAGAAATTGCTGAAAAATATCAATTGCGTCCAGGTATTGGACTTGCCGCACCGCAAATTAATGTTTCAAAAAGAATGTTTGCAATCCATCTTACTGACGACAAAGAACGTGAGCATAGCTACGCATTTTTCAACCCTAAAATTGTAAGTCATTCAGTTGAAAAATCATTTCTCACTTCTGGCGAAGGCTGCTTATCAGTAGATGAAAATATTCCTGGATACGTACCTCGTTATTCAAAGATTACGCTCAAAGCATTTGACTTAGACGGGCAGGAAATCAAACTGAGACTCCGAGGTCTTGCTTCAATTGCTGTTCAACATGAGCTTGATCATCTTAACGGGATCATGTTTTATGATCATATTAATAAAGAAGACCCTTATTTTGAACCAGCGAATTCAGTCGCTCTTGAGCGTTAAAGGAGAGAGTCTCTCTCCTTTAATTATATCCAACCCAGTCTTTTCAGCCCTTTTTCCACTCCATTCTCATCAACATGTGCTGTAACAAAGGCCCCGCATTTTTTAATTTCATCGGATGCATTCCCCATGACTACACCTGTTCCTACCTCTGTCAGCATTTCTTTGTCATTTGGACCATCCCCAAAAGCCACTACTTCTTCCATTGAAAACCCTAATTGATTTACAATTTCTCGAATACCATTTGCTTTGGATCCTCCCCTTGGCAATACATCAGTAGAGTAACGATGCCATCTCACAAAATCAAATTCAGGAAATTGTTTGACGTATTGATCTTCATCCTTTTCTTCACAAAATAATAATGATTGTAAAATCTTATGGTGTTTATAATAATTGGGATCATAGGGGGGATGTTCAAAATGAAGGCTGGCGAATGACTCTAGTATCAGAGGATGCTGTTTCGCATTTGCTTTCATCTCTTCAGAAGACATATGAATAAATGGATGTCCTTGTCGATCACCTGTCATTACAAGCTCTTTCAATTTTTCAGCAGATAATTTATTTTCTTTTATTACCTCGCCCTCAAGGACTACGTATTGACCGTTAAAACTGACAAAGGTTGAAATGCCCAGTTCTTCACGAAGTTCTTTAAACATAAATGGAGCTCGTCCTGTTGCAATGGCAACATAAGCACCGGATTCTTTTAGCGAGTTAATCGCCGTCTTTGTTGACTCAGGTAAAAGCTTATTGCTATCCAACAATGTTCCATCTATATCAAAAAAAACAATTCTTTTCATCTAATCTCCCTTTCACTGCCTTTTCCTTGGAAACAACGGTACTTGACTTAATACTGAAAGTCAACGATAGAGATTGGTTGAAATCCCCAATGTCATGAAGCTTGTCTTTACAGAATCCCTTATAGGAGGTATTATAATGATAAGGAGTGATCCGCAATGTTGAAGAAGCTTAGAAAGAAGCTTGCACGACAGTGGAGAGAGATGCTACGGAAGAAAACGATGGCCTAATCCCTGTAAGCCCTTCATATCAGGAGGGCTGTTCTTTATTTTATAGGTGGTTATAAAAAAATGCAAAAAGGTTGATAACTTCTATATAATGGAACCTATGCCAGAGAAGAAAAATGAAAATGCATAGTGATCTATTTTTTTATTGTAAATATTATGATGTAACTATTTGAAGGAGAGATATTCATGATTTTTAAAGTTTATTATCAAGTGAGTGCAACGGAAGTACCTGTAAGAGAAAAAACACAAACCATTTATCTTGAAGCGGATTCAGAAACGGACGTGCGATTAAAGCTTCGTGATCGAAACTACAATATTGAGTTTGTACAAAAGCTAGAGGGCAAATATCTCGAATACGAACAAAATCACCAAAATTACAAGCTGGAGAATGTGTGATAGATGAAGTTTGTAAAAAATGACCAAACCGCAGTGTTTGCCCTCGGCGGATTGGGAGAAATCGGGAAAAATACATACGGTGTACAATTCCAAGATGAAATCATTATGATCGATGGAGGAATTAAATTCCCAGAAGATGAGCTTCTTGGTATTGATTATGTTATTCCTGATTACACATACTTAATTAAAAATGTGGACAAGATTAAAGGCCTTTTCGTCACTCATGGACATGAAGACCATATTGGCGGACTTCCTTATTTGCTTCGTCAAATTAACATTCCAATTTATGGCGGGAAGCTCGCGATTGGCCTACTGAAAAACAAGCTGGAGGAACATGGATTACTTCGTACAGCTAAGCTGCATACCATCGAAGAAGATGACGTAATTAAGTTCCGAAAAACATCTGTAAGCTTTTTCAGAACGACACACAGTATTCCTGATTCTTATGGTGTTGTTGTAAAGACCCCTCCTGGCAACATTGTTCATACAGGAGATTTTAAATTTGATTTTACCCCTGTTGGTGAACCAGCGAACCTAATAAGGATGGCTGAAATTGGAAAAGAGGGGGTCTTGGCTCTACTCTCTGACAGCACTAACAGTGAAGTCCCAAATTTCACGATGTCTGAACGTAAAGTTGGCGACAGTATTCAAGATGTTTTCCGAAAAGTGAACGGACGGATTATTTTTGCAACATTTGCCTCTAATATTCACCGTTTGCAGCAGGTAACAGAGGCAGCTGTAAAATATGGCCGCAAAGTAGCTGTATTTGGCCGCAGCATGGAATCAGCTATCTCAATAGGACATGAACTCGGTTATATTTCAGCTCCTAAAGATACATTTATTGATGCCTATACATTAAATCGTATGCCAGCTGATAAAGTGGTTATTTTATGTACAGGAAGCCAAGGAGAGCCCATGGCAGCTTTATCTCGAATTGCCAATGGAACTCACCGACAAATACAAATTATACCTGGTGATACTGTGGTGTTTTCATCCTCCCCTATTCCAGGAAATACAATCAGTGTAAATCGTACAATCAATCTACTATACCGTGCTGGTGCAGATGTTATTCATGGTCCGCTAAATGATATTCACACATCAGGTCATGGATCCCAAGAAGAGCAAAAATTGATGCTGAGACTCATTCAACCGAAATTTTTTGTCCCGATTCATGGTGAATACCGTATGCAAAAAATGCATGCTAGTCTAGCTGTAGATTGTGACGTACCAGAAGAAAATTGCTTTGTAATGGATAATGGAGATGTGCTGGCTCTTAGCAGCGACAGTGCCAATATTGCTGGTAAAATCCCCTCTGGTTCAGTTTATATTGATGGAAGCGGGATCGGTGATATTGGAAATATTGTGCTCCGTGACCGACGAATTCTATCTGAAGAAGGTCTTGTCGTTGTTGTTGTGAGCATCAATATGAAGGATTACAAAGTAGCTTCAGGTCCTGATCTAATCTCCCGTGGATTTGTTTACATGCGAGAATCCGGCGATTTGATCAATCAAGCTCAATCCTTAATTCACAAGCACTTAAACAAGGTTTTACATCGAAAGACCAATCAATGGTCTGAAATTAAAAATGAAATTACCGATACACTTGGTCCATTCTTATATGAGAAAACGAAGCGCCGTCCTATGATCCTTCCAATTATTATGGAAGTATAATCAAAAACCCCCATCCTATAGGCTGGGGGTTTTTGATGGATTTTATGAATTTTGCATGACACGTTTTTCAAAACGGTTAATATCTGAATCAGCACCTATAACGATGAGGATATCTCCTTCTTGGATCTCATCAGTTGCCTGCGGAGAAACGATGATTTCATCTCCCCTTTTAATCGCCACAATATTTATCCCGTATTGAGCCCGAATATCTAATCCAATAATTGTATTGCCAATTAATAAATCATTGGCAACAATCTCTACTATAGAATGTTCATCCGACAACTCCAAGTAATCCAAGACATTATTTGACACGATGTTATGAGCAATTCTTTTGCCCATATCACGCTCAGGATGAACAACTTTATCAGCACCAATTCGTTTTAATACTTTTTCATGATAGTCATTTTGAGCCTTAACCGTGATTTTCTTTACACCAATTTCTTTCAGCATCAGGGTAGTGAGGATACTTGCTTGTATATCGTCTCCAATAGCAACAATCACATGATCAAAATTTCGAATCCCAAGACTTCGTAAAACCGACTCATCCGTTGAATCCGCCATTACTGCATGAGTAGCAATGTTTGCAAATTCATCGATTTTATCTTCAAATTTATCAATGGCCATTACTTCCATGCCTTGTTCAATCAGTTCCCGTACAATACTCCCACCGAAACGCCCTAAGCCGATTACTACGAATTCCTTTTTCACATCGCTACCTCCACTTGCATCATAGTGATCCTATGCACTATTTTACCACACCATAATTTTTAATGACGCATAGTCGAGTAGTATCCGCTATTTTTTTCCTTTGATATAATCCGCATCGAATAGGAATAAACGCATCAGCAAGAACAGCGATGGAATGAGCAAGAGAAAACCTGCAATAAAAACAATTACGAGAGCTGTACCCATTGCTTCGTTTACTACACTGCCTTGAATTGTTATATACGGGTATAAAATATACGGTAAATGTGATGCTCCATAACCAAAGAATGCAAAGAAAAATTGCAGCATTACCATGATAAATGCAATACCATAATTTTTCTGTTGATACACAAACCATACTGCGATAAAAAAGAACAGTAAGGACAACGCAAACATCCACCAAAGACCTAGCATTTTTTCAAAATGCACCGGATTATGTTCCCTTAAAGCGACGAAAACCATTAAACTGGCCAATATCGTCGGAGCACTCCAGAATAAGGAGAATTTACGCATAATACTGCGTGACTGTGAGTCTTCAGCACGATCAGCATAAAACGTTAAAAAGCTTGCACTAATGTAAAGAACCGAAACAATGGCAAGCACGACAACGCTCCATGAATAAGGACTTGTAAACAGTTCTTGTGCTAAGAACACAACGTTATCATTTTTCACATCCAAAAATCCACCTTCTGAGATCGTCAGTGCTGTCGATAAAGAAGCTGGTATTAGCAACCCTGTGGCACCATATAAAAATAGATAGAAGGAGCTGTTTTTTGATCCATAGTTGCCAAAAGCATAAAATGATCCTCGAATGGCCAGTAGAATAATCGCAATACTCCCTGGTATTAATAATGCCGTACCATAATAGTAGGCCGTATCCGGATAAAACCCAACTAGACCAACGAAGAAAAAGACGAAAAAGACATTTGTTACTTCCCAAACAGGTGACAAATAGCGGCTGATCAATTTACTCATAATGTGTTCTTGCTTTGATACTCTTGCATAATAAGCGAAGAAACCAGCACCAAAATCAATGGAGGCAACGATAAGGTATCCATATAAAAAAGTCCAAAGGACGGTAATTCCTACTATCTCTAAGCTCATTCCATTTTCCCTCCTTGTCAAATCACAGGGTAAGGAATCACCTCACCCTTATGAATGATGTTAATCGATTGTTCCTTTAGGAAAACGTTGCTCCAGCTCGGCTTCAGCTGGTTTGTTTTTAAACATTTTTATCAATACGGTTACACAGAAGAACGCGAGGAACGCATATAATCCAATAAATAGCGCGAGAGCCACTCCCACATCCGTACTCGTTGTTGCTGCTTCTCCGACCTTCATATAGCCTCTTAAAATCCACGGCTGCCTTCCAACTTCCGCATAAATCCATCCGAACTCAACTGCAAGCATCGCCAATGGACCACTTGCGACAATTCCCCATAAAAGCGGTTTATTCCATTCATTAAATCGCTTCACTATCATAAATAATACAAACAAACCACTGATAAAGAGTGAGTACATTCCAATGCTCACCATTAAATCAAACATATAATGAATCCATAACGGCGGACGTTCGTCCTCTGGAAATTCATTTAAACCTATTACTTCCGTATCAAATGAGTTTCCAGCCAAAAAGCTTAATGCACTTGGAATCCGAATTGCATTGCTTATTTCTCCATTCTCATCAATCGTTCCAAACATGACGAGATCCGCATTCGTTTCTGTTTCAAAATGCCATTCAGCAGCAGCAAGTTTTTCTGGTTGATTCTCAGCTAGAAATTTAGCAGATAAATCACCGGCAAATGTCGTAGCAGCTGTGAATATCAGTGCACTGATCATTGTTAACCGCAACGCTTTTTTATGATAAATCGACCCTTTATTACGTAATAATGTAAAGGCTGCAATTGCTGCTAAAATTAAGGCAATTGTCATATAGCTTGAAGCTACGACGTGAAATACTTTAACTGGTGTTGCAGGATTAAACATCGCAGCTAATGGATCAATATTAACTGTTTCACCATTCACAATTTCAAAACCTTGAGGTGTATTCATAAACGCATTTACTGTCGTAATAAAAAAGGCTGACATAAATGATCCAAGTACGATCGGAATCGTTAAAAGAAAATGCATCCAACGATTTTTAAAACGATCCCATGTATATAAATAAATCCCAAGAAAAATAGCCTCGAAGAAAAAAGCAAATGTTTCCATAAATAATGGCAAAGCAATAACTTGCCCTGCTACCTGCATAAAGCTAGGCCATAATAGGGAAAGCTGAAGTGCTATTGCAGTCCCTGTGACAACTCCAACGGCAACTGTAATGGTATAGCCGCGTGCCCATCTTCGTGCAAGCAGCAAGTAGTGCGGGTCTTTTCGCTTTATTCCTAAGAACTCAGCAATTGCGATCATAATCGGCACTCCAACCCCAATTGTTGCAAATATCACATGAAATAAAAGGGTTGTCGCTGTCAACAAGCGACTGAGCATGACGCTATCAAATTCCAATGAGATCCCCTCCCAATAATCAAACACAAATTATATTAGCTTTACTATACCACTCTAATGACCATATTATAAAATAAATAGCTAGTTTGTGATGTATTGAACATGAATTTTTTGTGACAAACATCACAAAGTATTCCGTATATGGATCCCTCTCTCTAGCTTTACTATGTACCGTTACTGCGTTTGTTAATAAAAATCAGAAAAACCTTTGTGTATGATCCGTATAGACCGGACACAAAGGTTTTAATTTTTTATATCATAACGCTTCAAGCATATTAAATTGAGATTTCACTAACCTCTGGTAAATGCCCCGTTTTCTCATCAGCTCATCATGACTGCCTGATTCCATCAATCTGCCGTGATCAAGAACATAAATGCGATCTGCATCACGTATTGTAGACAACCGGTGAGCAATAATGATCGCAGTTCTGCCATGCAGCAGTTTATTTAACGCACGTTGAATTTGTACCTCTGTCTCCGTATCTATTGATGCTGTAGCTTCATCCAAAATAATGATTCGTGGATCAGCCAGCAACGCTCTTACAAAGGACAGCAGCTGGCGTTCACCAACAGATAAAATATTGCCCCGTTCCTCTACTTCTGTGTCATAGCCATTTGGCAATTTATCAATAAAGGTATTTGCACCAATGGCTTTTGATGCAGCAATAATTTGTTTATCTGTTGCATTTGGATGACCGAAACGAATATTTTCTTTAATTGTCCCGGAAAAAATAAACGTATCCTGCAAAACGATACTTATCTGCGATCGCAATGTTCTTAACGAAACGTCTCTTAAATCCATTCCGTCCATCTTTATGCTTCCTGCTGTTGGGTCATAAAAACGAGTAATCATATTCGCAATGGTTGTTTTACCTGATCCAGTGTGACCGACAAGAGCAATCGTTTCTCCTGCTTTAATATTGATCGTGATTCCATCTAATGCCTTACGATCATTTGAATAGGCAAAGTCCACATTGTCAAAAGCAATGTCTCCTTTAATTTGCTTAAGCTCTTTTGCATTTTTTTTCTCTTCAACATTTGGCTTCTCATCCAGAAACTCAAAAATTCGTTCTGATGAAGCCATCCCCATTAGAAGCTGATTATAAACCATACCTAAACGGGAAATAGGTTCCCAAAACATGCCTAAATAAAAGGCAAATGCAACAAATTCTCCTAAATTCAAGCTTCCATTTTGAATCAATGTGGCACCATACCATATTAATACGGCTGTGCCAACGGCATTGGTCATTTCAACTAGCGGTCTAAATGCAGCATTTTTCTTTGTTGCATCACGCCAGCTTTCAAAGGTCTCCGTATTAACCCCATCAAAAAACTGAGCATTTTCAGGCTCTTGTGTAAACGACTGTGTGACGCGTATGCCTTGCAAGCTCTCATTTAAATGAGAGTTAAGCTTTGATTGTTTAAGTCGAACCGTTTGCCAAGAGCGGCGAATTTTCCTGCGAAGCTGAGTTGAAATCAAAAACATAAGCGGTAAGATGATCATTACGGCAAGAGCAAGCTCAGGACTTATGGTAAAGAGGATAATAAATATCCCAACAAGCATGAGAGCGTCCATAAGGAGATTGATAACCCCATTTGTAAAAAGCTCTTGCAGCGAATTAATGTCATTCATAATTCGGACAAGTATTGACCCTGCAGACCGCTGATCAAAAAAGCGATTACTTAACCATTGAACATGGGTAAATAAGTGCTTTCTTAAATCATAGATAACGCTCTGACCCAGGATATTCATCCATTTTATCCGGTAAATATTTGCTGCATAATTAGTCAAATATAGCGCAGTGATCATGCCTACCAATATCATCAAAAGGTTGATGTCCTGATTTTCAATAGCCCGATCGATTACATAGATCCCGATTAAAATCGGTACGACAAGACGAACTGCTGTTGTTAATAAAACCATAACGATTGATAACGGTAATAATTTTTTGGAATATGGTTTTAAATAGGTTAAAAGCCTCCAAAGCTGTTGCCAATTAAAAGGTTTTTCAATTACTTGATCTGTAGAATACTGAAATCGGTTCATTACCCGTTTACTTGCAGATTGCTTTTCCATCTAGTGATTTCACCTCATCCCTGCTGTGCCTGTAAAATTTGTTTTTGATCCCTGAACTGAATATCATAAATTCTTCTATATAAGCCCTTTTCATTAATTAGAGTATGATGGGTTCCCTTTTGAACCACTCGGCCATTGTCCAGTACTAATATCTCATCAGCATGCTTTAATGATGAAATTCTATGCGCAATAATAAAAGTGGTTCTCCCTTTCATCACTTTTTGAAGCTCTTGTTGAATTTTGAATTCCGTTTGCATATCAACGGCACTCGTTGCATCATCCATGATCAGAATGCTTGGATCTAAACAAATCGCACGCGCAATCGCAATTCGTTGCTTCTGACCTCCTGACAATCCTAGGCCCCTTTCGCCAAGCATCGTGTCATACCCATTTGGCAGCTCCATAATAAAATCATGTGCTTGAGCATGTTTTGCCGATTCGACAATTTTATCAAAAGGAATATCTGGACGCCCATAGGCAATATTGGATTTTATTGTGGATGAGAATAGGAACGATTCTTGAAGTACGAACCCTACATTTTTTCTTAAGGATGAAAGCGTATAATCCTGGACATCTACTCCATCGATCGTTACCTTACCTTCAGTCGCCTCATAAAAGCGTGTCATCAACTGTGTGACACTTGTTTTACCGGAACCAGTAGGTCCAATGAGGCCGATTGTCTTTCCTGGTTTGGCACGAAATGATACACGATATAACGCCTTTTCATCCACTTCCGTATACTGGAGCGTAACGTTTTGAAACACCACTTCTCCTTTTATATTTTTCATATGAACGGAATTTTCTGTATCACGGATTGGTTCATCCGCTTCAAGCACTTCCAATAAACGTTCCCCTGAAGCTTTTGACTGAGAAAATTGATTGATAGTAAAGCCCAGGTTCATAATTGGCCAAATAATAAAGCCGACAAGGCTGTAGAATGCTACAAGCTCTCCATGCGTCAATGTTTCATTAATAACGAGGTAGCCTCCATAGCCAAGCATTAAAATAATGCTTAAATTTCCCAGAAACTCCATTAGCGGAAAGTATTTAGCCCATATATCTGCAGTGAAAATATATTTATCCTTGTAATCACGGTTTGATGAATTGAATTTTCTTATTTGATATTCTTCTCTTGATAAAGATTTTACGGTGTTAATACCACTAATATTTTCTTGCACATTTGTATTCAGCCGTCCAAATGATTGACGTACTCCACGAAAAGCCGGGTGCACTTTTTTATCAAAGCGATAGACAACTACAGCAAGAAAGGGAATCGATATCATCGTTATAATCGTTAAAGAGACCGAATAATAAAGCATGACCCCTGTGGTAACGACAAGAAGCAGAACAAGGCGAATGAGCTCGGCGAAGCCAAATGATAAGAAGAAACGAAATCCTTCTACATCAGCCGTTAATCGTGACATTAGATCACCGGTTTTTGCATTGTCATAGTATTTAAAAGGAAGTCGCTGAAGCTTTCTGTATAATTCATTTCGCAAATTGTATACAGAAACAATTCCAAACAAATCGCCATTATATTGTGAGATATAGGTTGCAATTCCCTTAATCGCCATTATTCCGACAAAGCCAAAAGCTAAATAAGGTACTAACCCATACCTTCCTTCCATCACTACTTCATCGATTGTTATTTGAAGAATGATTGGATAAATAACAGTTATGGCTGTCATGACAAATAAAAAAATGATAGAAACGATAAAATAGCGCCTATGTGGGAAATAAAACCCCTTTAATTTCTTAAAAACATCCATTTCTTTCCCCCTCCCAAAGCTAAGGCATAGTATTTAATATATCGGGTTTCGAAATATATTACCACCATTTTTTGAATTTTCCCCGAATACAAAATACTCACTTTTTTCTAATAACTAGTATATAAATCGATTTAAGGAAATAGATCCGTCATCCGACGGATCTATTTTCATTCATATGAATTACACTCCTTACGTTTCATCTTTTACAGCAAGGGAATTAAATAAAGTGCCCATCAACTCGAATGGTGAATGATTTAACAGAAAGGTGGTTTTTTTATGATGATCGTAAATTTTAGCGTTATTAGTACAAGATTAATAGAATATGAGTGGGGTTCCCTATTAATTGCCCTTGGCATTGGCTTGGTAAAGATTATTGGACTTATCTTGGCGTATTTGCTGGTAAAAGGACTTGGAAATCGAATACTGTCTCAAACATTTACAAACTATCAATCCAAGAAAAATGTGTCTCCCGGCAGAGCCAAAACATTAGAAAGCTTAACAAAAAACGTTTTTGGATATGCACTCTTGTTTATCCTCATCGTCACCGTCCTGCAGGTATTTAATTATGATGTAACAGCACTTATCGCAGGCGCTGGCATCATTGGATTGGCTGTAGGATTTGGTGCACAGGGTCTTGTAAGTGATGTAGTCACGGGGTTTTTTATTTTACTGGAAAAACAAATTGATGTAGGAGATTATATCACGACAGGAGAATTCTCTGGAATTTGCGAGTCAGTGGGACTTCGACAGACTAAGATACGAGGATTTGATGGCACGCTTCACTTTGTACCCAACAGAGAAATTACAAGCATGAGCAATCATTCAAGAGGCAATATGAGGGCACTCATCGACATCGGTATATCCTACGATGATGATATTGATCAAGCGACGAAAGTGCTGCAAGAAGCATGTGATAAGGCAGCCGCAAATAATCATCAAATTATCGATGGACCCAATGTGATCGGTGTACAGCAGCTCGGTTCATCAGATGTAGTTTTACGAATTATCGCTCAAACAGAAAATATGGCGCAATGGAGCGTTGAGCGTGAACTGCGAAAATCATTAAAGGAAGCGCTAGAAGAGAATGGAATTGAAATTCCTTTTCCTCATCAAGTATATCTTGAGAAAAAAGAAGCATGACAACAAAAACCGAATAGCTAGGCTATTCGGTTTTTTCATAATGCTTAGAACGTAAGAAGCTCGAAATAAGATCAATCGCAACATTAATTGATTCTTCATCTGGATTCAGCTTTGCATGGTGGAGACCGTATTCAGACTCTACTCCCAGCCAAAACATAAAACCTGGTATATCTTTAAGGAAATAACCAAAATCCTCTCCTGTCATTGATTCACGACAGTGAATTAATTGAACATCCGGATATTGCTCTACATATTTCATAAACGTATTAGTCAATTTTTCATCATTATAGACCTGATAATACGGCTGACCAAAGTCCAGTGAAGCTTCACATTCAAATGCATGCTCAATTCCTGTAACAATAGCTGTAACACGTCTCCTTAGTTCAACCATCGCTTCTGGATTTAATGTACGCATTGTTCCATCAAGCTTAGCTGTTTCTGCAATGATGTTTCCAACCGTTCCAGCTTCTAGTTTCCCAATCGTCACAACTGCACTGTCTAGCGGGTCTACATTACGAGCCACAATGGTTTGAAGCTGTGTAATAAGAGAGGCACCAGCAACAATCATATCACGTGTATGATGAGGATAGGCTGCATGCCCTCCTTTTCCTTTTAGCTCAATATGAATCTCGGTCGTGTTGGCAAACAACAGACCAGGTTTAGTCGCAACCTCTCCGACCTTATATTCTGGTGCAATGTGAAGACCGATTATCACATTTGGCATCCATTCCTTCATAATAGCAGAAGCAAGCATTTGCTCTGCTCCTCCCGGACCTTCCTCGGCTGGTTGAAAAATCATTAATACATCATCTTCTATCGGCTGTTCAACTACGTTAGTAAGGATACCTAAAGCAATGCTCATGTGCAGATCATGGCCGCAGGCATGCATATAGCCAGGGTGCTCTGATGGGAATGGGACACCGCTCTGTTCAGTAATCGGCAATCCATCAATATCCGCGCGATAACCGATCATTTTTTTAGGTGCTGTTCCGTTAACCTTAACAAAAATCCCCGTCTTCCAAGTCTTTATCTCAATCCGGTCCTGCGTCAGGCTCTTTATATAGTTAAGCAAATATTTTTGTGTTTTAAACTCCTGATAACCAATCTCAGGGATTTTATGCAAATCACGACGAATATGAATAAACGTGCTCACGATTAGCCCTCCAATATATGTTCAAAAAAAGCGCAGAAATGAATCTGCGCTTTGAGACCCTCTTAAAGCTGACGAAGTTCTTGTTTGATCTCTGTTTTTGATTTTGTTTTTTCATCAATTTCTTTAATTACACGAGCAGGGGTTCCAGCTACAACTGTATAAGGAGGAACATCTTCAATAACAATCGCACCCGCAGCTACAACCGCTCCTTTACCTACTGTAACACCTTCTAATACTACTGCATTTGCACCAATTACTACATCATCTTCCACCACTACAGGTTTAGCTGAAGGCGGCTCGATTACACCAGCAAGAACAGAGCCTGCTCCAATGTGGCAATTTTTCCCTACTGTTGCACGACCACCAAGAACAACATTCATATCGATCATTGTTCCTTCACCGATCACAGCACCAATATTAATTGATGCACCCATCATAATTACAGCATTATCACCAATTTCAACTTGGTCACGAATAATTGCGCCTGGCTCAATTCGCGCTTTAATGTTTTTCATATCAAGCAATGGAATTGCTGAGTTTCTGCGATCATTTTCAACCACATAGTCTGTAATTTTACCTTTGTTTGCTTCAAGAGCTTCAGCGATCTCTGCCCATTCGCCAAACACAACACCAGTATTGTCAGAAACAAATGATTGAGCAGTCTCTCCGAAGTTAATCCCTTGAAGGTCTTCCCCCTTCACATATACTTTTACAGGCGTTGATTTTTTCGCATTCTGTATGTATGAAATAATTTCGTTTGCATCCATTTTTTTCATGTTGTATTCCCCTTTCAAAAATATGAATATTCATGCAAGCACACTCTTTTACTTTACCAGAACACAGCAATTGAAACAAGTAAAACACTCATTGTTCCAGCTTCATTTCAGTTAAATATTGCTGAACAACTTGAACAAAAGCTTCCACCTGAGGAAGCTCAAAAGCAGATTGATAGCCTAGCAGCCATGTATCACGCTTGAGCGCTGTTTCTCCTTCTGTTTGAAGCGGGATTTTATTAATTTCTTTTTCTGCCCCAGTTAATGTTATGGATGGTAAGATTGCATAGCCAATTCCATTTAACGCCATTTGCTTGCACGTTTCTATTTGATCAACAAAGATGCTTTGACGGGGTGTGCTTTGAAAATGCTGATGCCACCAGTCTTGAATTTCCTGATAGTAAGTTGAGTCACTTTTGAACTGAATAAAGGGCCTCGACGTTTTGTGTATATCTTCAATTCCCTTTATTTCACGATCAACTAAAAATAATCGATCTTGAAACAAATGCATCTTCGGTCCCTTCCAATCTGGTGTTCCTCTTATGATTCCAATATGTACATCCCCATCATACACTGCCTGTAAAATTTCGCTGCTCCAGCCAGTAATAAGTGAGATTCGTGCATGTGGGTTTTTTTCTACGAATCGTTTAAGTACTTTTGGCAGCCAGTTTTGACCGACAATAGAAGCACAGGCGATTTTAAGTGTTCCATACACTTTTGTATCCATTGACTGAAGCTGTTCCTTTACCAGTTCTTCTTTTGACTGCATCTCCTTTGCCAGCTGAACAACCGTTTCCCCAGCAGGTGTCATGGTAAGTCCTTTTTGTGACCGGAGAAAAAGAGGCTGCTGCCATTCTTTTTCAATGCTTTGCAGACGCTGTGAAAGAGCAGGCTGTGACACAAACAATCGCTCCGCAGCTTTCCGCATATTCATTTCTTGCGCTAAGACAACCAACAGGCGATAGTCTGATCGGTTCATCAACTGCCTCCTCTATAACTCCTCATTATCTTTTCTTGGCAAAAAAAGAATTAATGCTAAACTCAGAACTGCGACTGCTAATACTACTGAATAGACATCATTTAATCCGCTTATCATGGCCTGCTGCAGTGAATCTAGTACATCGGGAGCAAGATTATTTCTGCCTTCAGCCGTTAACAATTCATTTACTGAATCTACATCAAACGATTGAACCTCATCTATAGAACTTTCTTCGAAGGAAGACCGCAATTGATTATTTAAGATGCCCCCAAGCAAAGCGACACCAACCGTACTCCCCAAATTACGCATAAAAATATTTGCGGCAGTAGCTGCACCTCTTTGATTCCAGGCGACTGCACTTTGAATGGAAACGATAAATGATGTGCTAGTGAACCCCATGCCTACTCCAACAAAAAAGGAAGACATGGCAGCCCATAATGGCCCATGAACTGGCTCCATTAATACAAATGAAATAGTACCTAATACAAGAAAAAGGCCACCGATTAGAGAGGTCCGATAATAGCCGATTCGTATTAGCATCTTTCCTGCAATGATCGCTGATATCGGCCATCCGATTGACATCGCTGTTAGCGTAAAACCAGCAACTCTAGCACTTTGTTCCATCACCCCTGTTACAAACGCTGGCAAATAGCTTGAAATACCAATAAGTAGCACACCGGTAGCAAGTGAAACAATATTTGCAATTAAGATAGATCTATTCTTCCAAATGGAAAAAGACATCATCGGATCTTCCGTATGCAGCTCGTGATGGATAAACCATGTCAAAAAAAATGCTGCTCCCGCTAAAAGTGCAAAAATGATCCATGATGTCCAGGAAACCGCCCCCCCGCCTTCCACGAGTATATAAAGTAAAATACTCAGTCCAGCTGTAAGTAATATCGTCCCCTTGTAATCAATATGATGCTTTTTCTTTTCAACATTTTCTTTTAAAAACACCCATAATCCAATTAATGAAAGAAGGCCTAGTGGAATATTCACCCAAAAAACATATTGCCAGCCTGCTGTTACCACTAATAGACCACCAATTACCGGACCTATAACGGCTGAAATACCCCAAACACTAGATAAATACCCTTGAATTTTTGCTCTTTCTTCTTTTGAATAGATATCCCCAACAATGGTCGTTGCGATCGGCAGAACTGCGCCTGCTCCAAGTCCCTGAATAAATCGGAAGGCAATCAGCCACTCCATGTTTGGAGCAAATCCACACAAAATGGAGCCGCCTAAAAATAAGAGCATTCCAAATGTCATAACGGGTCTTCTGCCGAATAAATCGGAAAGTCTGCCATAAATTAATACAGTGACAGTACTCATCAGTAAATAGGAAGCAAATACCCAGCTGTACAATTGAAATCCTCCAAGGTCAGCTGCAATTGCTGGCATTGCAGTGGAAACGATTGTCGCTTCAATCGCACCGACGAACATAGCAAGCATGACGGAGGCTAAAATAAATGGCCGGTATTTCAGTCTTTTCTGTTTTTCTTCTGCTGCGTTCATGGCTTGTTACCCACTAATTAAGACCGCTGAATTTGTCTATGTATATGGCGTTGTAATTGTTTAAGCATGACTCGTCTAGTCATCAGTCCCACAAAATACCCTTTTTCATCCATCACGCACAAAAATGGATGATTAACCAATAAATTTAAGGCATATTGAAATTGATCGGTTGGTTTAAGATGGGGAATATCCGTCTGCATAACATCCTCCACCTTTTTCTCATCAAGTCGTTCAAATTCAATACGTTCAAGCCCTAAAATGGAATCTGTTATTAGCTGAGAGCTTACTAATCCCTTTAAATGATAAGCTGTGTCCAGTACTGGAATCGCTGAATAACCACTCTTTGTTAAGAGCAATATCGCATGCTCAAGCGTATTGCTCATCTGCACATGCGCAATTTTTTCAGATGGGATAATAAATTGTTCAATTGACATTTCTAAAAAGTCTTTATGATCTATTGAAATCATCGCAATATACCCCTTTTTTCAAATACTTTCCTCTATCATCATACCATACATTACCCATTAAGGCAGAACGTCACACATGTCTTTTCATATGAATTGTGGTCAAAAAAAAAGAACCGGAAGCACCGGCTCTCTTCTATAGCTCATTTTCTTCTTGCAGCAGTTCATATATTTCAATTGCTGTCATGTCGATATTATCAAACGGATATTTTTGAGGTTTTTTGTCTTTACTGTAAACTTCAAGCTCAAACGTATCAGTAGCAGAAAAGTACTTTACCTGACAGATCCTTTTTCCGTTAACTTCGAAGAATCTTGATTGTATATCCCCACTATCATCTTGCTCTTGCAACGTTTTTAAACGTTGAATAATCCCCATTAACTGAGACATATGTTTATTCTCCCTTCCAAATAAATTAAATGACATTTCACATCATTGTTTTCCCATTAATATTTGCTGCTCGCATATAGAGTTGTGACCTCATCTGATCTAAATCACTTTAAAGTCAGTTGCAGCACTTGGATAGTAACATCAATTGATGACAATCAATCTGTGAACGCCGCCGATCTGTCCCACGCCACCAATTGTAATCTGTTGAAATCAATTATCTTCATGTTTCCCTAATCCGATCATCACAAAACAAGGAATACTATACCATAACTTTTTAAATGTGAACACTCTTTTGATATTCAGTCTATTATTCTTTAAAATCTGAGAATTTCCTGCAGTCTTTCTATATGATCTATCAGCCAATTAGAATGTTTACCTGAATGATTGTACCAAATAGCTCTCCTATCCGTCACCGGACTATTAATAACAGGCGGTTAATGAATTGGAATAATTGCATATGTTTTGACACACAAGCAAACATACTACAAACTAATAGATACAAAGAAAGGAAACAAATTAATATAGTCAGGAAGTGATCTGCTTGCAAAAGGTTGTACTGTATACTCAGCCGGAATGCCCGCCTTGTGAAGTTGTAAAACGGTTTTTAAACGCTAACCATATTCAGTTTCAGGAAAAAAATATAAAGACAGATGATTCCTCACGTCAATACATGATTAACCAGTTATCCTCTTACTCCACACCTACAGTGGTTGTCGATGATAAACATATTATTCGCGGATACAATTTAGAAGAACTTGCACTAAAATTAAATATATCCAGCTAATCTAAAAGCCAGTGTAGGAAAGAATGTATGTAAACATCTTTCCTACGCTGGCTTTTATGTTTTAAACATCCAATACATAATATAACCTAAGCTTAATACGGCTGCAAAAATATACGTTAAGAAAATGGGGTTTAATGTAACACGATGTCTCCCAGGTCCTTCCGGTATTGAATCGTCCTTTTCGTTTTTCCCATCCGATTGACCTGCTGTTATTTTTAATGTCATAACAGCTGCAATAACACTTATTATAAGAAAAACAATTGCTAATATGATCATCCACTGGCTCAATCAAACCACATCCTTTTCTAGTTAGGATGCATTAGTTTCATGATTTCATTCATTTAACTAAAAAGGAAATCGATTTAGCCATTGTCCGCCATCCATCGTAATACAGTCACCATTAATATAGCCAGCTTCATCAGAAAATAAAAATGCTGCAAGTGCTGCAATCTCTTCAGGTGTACCTAGCCTTCCAAGAGGAACTGAAGCCAGCGTTCGTTCCGCTGCTTCCTCAGACTCCCAAAGTTTGTCAGCTCCCCCTGTTCGTTCGATTGGACCAGGTGCAATAGCGTTTGCTCGAATTCCATATTGATGTCCCCATTCAACAGCCAGCGTTCTAGTCAACGATAGTACACCAGCCTTAGCAGCAGCAGAATGGGCAACACCCGCTCCAGCATTCCAGGCATACGTCGCAACCATATTTATAATGCTCCCTTTAATACCATTTTCAATCCAATAAGCACCCGTTGCCTTGGAGCAATAAAATGTGCCATTTAACACAATATCAATGACTGATTTCCAGCCATTCGGAGATAGCTTTTCAACTGGGCATATAAAATTTCCTGCTGCATTGTTAACCAGCCCATCTACACGACCAAACTTCCTCACAGCTTCCTTAATCATTTCTTCCGCCATTTCAGGTTGACGAACGTCCATTTGAAAATGCTCTATTTTCCCCTTTTCACTCTGTAATTCCTTTTGAGCTGATTCAAGTTTTTCTTCATCCCTGCCTGTGATTAAAACAGCGTGACCATCCTTTACAAAGCGGCTGGCCATGTATTTCCCCATCCCATTTGAACCACCGGTGATAATAATAACTTTTTCTCCCATATGAAGCCCCCCAATCATTAATGAATGAATATTCACTCACAATAGTACCATATTTATTCCCTAAATATCAAAACACCTTATGACATAATAGTCATAAGGTGTTTTGATATTATTGCGATAAATCTTGGGACATGGAAAGCTTTTGATGAAGCTGTGCGATCGTCCTAACAATCGTGCGTTTACGATTGTGGCCAGCAGAAGAAACAGATTGACCGTTCATTTCTGCAAACACCCGACCTCTTGAACCTTCATCCTTAAAGCCTTCTGTATAAACGATAATCGTTCCCTGAGCTGTGGGAATACGCAATATGTCAAGCTGAATACCTTTTTTCACGGTTATAAACCCCTTTGTCTTTTTCGTTCAAAATCTACGATAATGATACCGTATATCAGGTTTGACCATATGTCAATATAAAGGAAATCTTGATCATCCTTATTATCCATATACAAATTAGCTGTTCCCTGATTATAATAGGGCAAGCTGCATTCCCAGAAAAATGACAAGGGTGATGATAAGTATGATCGAAAAGATGTCGAGAAGAACCTTTTTAAAAAAAGTCACTGCTTGCCTTCTTGGATCTATCGTAATTGGATTTTGGGGTTATGTCTACGCAAGGTATATTGAACCGAACCGACTGGCGATATCTGCCCTATCATTTGAATCGGAGGCGGTACCTCTGCGATTTAACGGAATCAAAATTGTACAATTTAGTGATACTCATATTGGGTATCACTACTCTAAACGGCAATTAAAAAAACATGTCCAAATTATTCAGTCGTATAAACCTGACTTGATTGTTTTCACTGGAGATTTGATCGATAAGCCAAATCAATATAGTCGAATACATGACCTGCCTTCATTGCTGGCTCCTCTTTCTGCACCTTTAGGGAAATATGCGGTATATGGTAATCACGATCATGGGGGCTATGGAACTGATCTCTATGCTGAATTAATGCAAAAAGCTGGTTTTTCCCTTTTGAGAAATGAATTTGTAAAAATCAAGAAGGGGAATGATGACATTTTACTTTCCGGTATTGATGAGCCCATGTTGGGAAGACCCGATTTCACTTCAATTTTTAATATGATTGAAGATGATCCCTTTCATATTTTTCTATCCCATGCTCCGGATCTGGCAGACTTGGCAGGGAAATTTGACCTGCAGTTAAGCGGCCATAGTCATGGAGGCCAAATACAAATCCCGTTCTTCGGAGCTCTTATTGTTCCACCCTACGCTGAGAATTACATAGAAGGACGCTATGACTTAATCGAGGGTGATCGACCAACCTCTATCTATGTAAATCGCGGTCTTGGCACTACAAGAATGCCTTTTCGTTTATTATCTACACCAGAAATTTCTATTATCACATTAAAAAGAAAGACCTGAAACTGTCCCCAGATCCTTCTTTATTATGGACACATATCCACAATTATATCAAAAGTTGAAATATGAAATGAATGTAAATAGAACTTTAGTAATACTGTAAGGTATATAATTTTGCTAATAGTATGAGACATTAAATTTTATTCTTCATCTTCCCTTAATCGATAAGCCTCTCGTAATAATACCTGCTGAGAATGAATAGGGATCGATAATGATTGATCCACATAATGATAGCGTCCATTGGCATCCTGATAGCGCGCTTTCTGATTATCACTCATTTGAAGCTCTAATATTGACAACAATCTTACTTTATGAATAGCATCATGGATTGGAAATAATATCTCGACCCTTTTCTCCATATTTCTTGTCATTAAATCTGCAGAGGATAAATAGATGTTTTCTTCTCCATTGTGGTAAAAGTAATAAATTCTGCTATGCTCTAAAAAACGCCCAATAATACTTCGGACCTGAATGTTCTCACTCACACCTTTAATGCCCGGGCGGAGACAGCAAATCCCACGAACGATTAAATTAACCTTGACACCTGCACAGGATGCTTCATATAATTTCATGATCAATTCCTTATCTGTAAGAGAATTCATTTTGGCCATAATTAATCCGTTTCCAAATTGTTTATGACTTTTGATCTCTTGATCGACAAGTTTGCAAAATTCATCACGAATACTATATGGTGCTACAACAAGATGGTGGTAGCTCGGTTTTTCTGTATAACCGCTTAAGTAATTGAAAAAATTTGTTGCATCAACACCAAAATTTCTTTTTGTTGTAATGATCGCCATATCTGTATATAACTTTGCCGTTTGATCATTATAATTTCCAGTCCCTAAATGAACAAAACGTTCAATTTTCCCATTTCTTCTTCTAACAACTAACGTGATTTTACTATGTGTTTTTAAAAAATTCATTCCATAAATCACGTGACAACCGGCTTGTTCAAGCTCTTTCGCCCATTGGACATTATTCTCTTCGTCAAACCGAGCCTTCAGCTCTACGAGAACTGTGACTTGCTTCCCATTTTCTGCTGCCCTTTTCAGTGCTTCAATAACAGGGGAACCGCCACTGACTCGATATAGCGTTTGTTTGATCGCTAAAACGTCAGGATCGTCTGCTGCATCGCTGACAAAATCTACAATCGGACCAAAGGATTCATACGGATGATGAAAAAACAAATCCTGCTGGAGCGCTTTTTCGAATAAATTCTCATGAGATGAAAGATCCTCTGGCGGCTGTGGGATAAATGACTCAAATAATAGATGATCTCTATTCAACTGAACAGCTTTAACAAACTGAAAAAGAAACGTAAGATCCAACGGACCTTTTACGGAATAGACATCACCTTCATGAATTTCTAGCTCTTCCAGCAAATATTCAAGCATGTCACTGTCCATGCCTTGATCCTGTAGTTCTAATCGTACTGCGGACCCCCATTTTCTTTTCTTTAATTCCTTTTCAATTTCTAACAAAAGGTCTCGAGCACCTTCCTCATGAATCGTTAGGTCTGCATTGCGGGTTATTCGAAACAAACTAATGGATTTCACCTGATACCCAACAAACATTTTCCACATAAAATGCATCATGACATCTTCCAGTAAAACAAATGTATCCGTCTTTTCAGAAGGAATACGGATAAACCTATTTAATACGGCTGGCACCTGTACTAAGGCAACCTTCACGATATGTTCGTCCTCGACTATGTCAATATTTTCTAAACGAATAATTAAATTAAGACTTTTATTTAACATCATTGGAAAAGGTCTGTATGCATCAACTGCCATTGGAGTCAAGACAGGAAACACCTGGTCATCAAAAAACCTTTCTAAATAAATGAGCTGGTCTTCCGTTAATTCGCCCATTTCCTTAAAAAAGATTCTTTCACGTTCAAGCTCCGGAAGAAGTTTAGTAAGAAAAGTCTCATCCTGAAGTTCTACCAGTTGGTGATTATATTTTGAAATTTCCTCCAACTGCTCTTTTGGGGTCATTCCTGCTTTGTTTTCGGGTTTATTAAAGCCTGCCTTCACCTGATCTTTTAGACCGGCAACCCGAACCATGAAAAACTCGTCCAAATTCGAACTAAAGATCGCTAAAAACTTCAACTTTTCCAACAGCGGGTTTGAATTATCCAGCGATTCGTATAATACCCGTTCATTAAAAGCAAGCCAGCTTAGCTCCCGATTATTATAATTGTTCGGTAAATCTAAACGATCACCAATCAAAGGCGGCAACATAAATACACATCCTTATCATTTAATAATTATTGCTATTATTTGGATATTTCTATTTAGTAGATTATAAAAGAATAATTAGGCCGTGTTTTAATGAATATCTATAAAAACTAGGTCAATTGTCGTTTTAATGCTTTTTTCTAAATGTTTCTTTTGTTTTTCAGCTTGGTATTCCTCTGCCAATGTATTACCTGTTGCATAGACAGTAATCGTTAATCCAGAATCATTTTTCCCAACCTCAAGTTGTTTAACAATATCTCGTTTGGAGCTGTTTAAGCTGTATGCAAATTTCAGGAGTGCTCCAAGTTCACGCATTTGCTGCATTTCTTCTTTTGTAAACCAGCTTGTAAAAGGTACCAAAAACTGCTTTAACGTTGATTTATTCTTAAAAGAAGCAAGGGCAGCAATTTTAATGCGGTCTCTATGCAGCACCCCATCGATTGAACGGTTAGCAATCAAATAAAAGGTGTGCTGACTGACAGAATCGGAGTCGATATATTCACCTAAATAATACAAGTAGGCACCTCGCTTCAAAAGAAGCAGCAAGTCCTCCCTGTAATCAAAGAAACCGAGCTCTGACAATTGCTCATAAAGCTCCAAAGCGATGTACATCATCTGCTCTGCACTTTCCTTATCCACGGAATATTCAAATGATAATTCTTTTAAACTATTTTGAAAAACATGCTCTCGATCAAGAGGGGCATCAAACTGGCTCATTAATTCTTTTAACATTAAACCATCTCGCAAGCCTTTTCGGCTAAACATAAAACCTTTAGCTTGAACAACATCATACAGCTGACAAAATACTTCTGCTGAAGGTGCAATAATATCAATTCGATCACTGGATAAACCGTCAAGCTTTTCTAGCTGACTTCTGTTCATCGTAATAAGCTCGTCTTTGATAGTGAAAAGAGCTTCCCTTGTCATCCAATATTGATGAACGCCTGCAATTGGGTAGTTACGAACATGCTGATCAATAAGTGCGATATTTCGCGCACTCCCCCCTATTGCAATAATTGGCACATTTTTGTTTTTCAACCAGGGTAGTAAGTAAAATTGCTGAACAAGAAAACGCGAAAGATTTTGTTTTTCTTCTGCCGTCATCTTTTCGCCTGACATAAAGTCTTTTTTCAATGATACTACCCCAAACGCAAAACTATGTGAGTATTTTAACTGTTTGTTTTCAAAATAAGTAACCTCTGTGCTTCCCCCTCCAATATCAACTGTAACGGCTGAATCGATCGGTGTAGTATGCACAACAGCGAGATAACCATAATAAGCTTCTTCATTTTCTGACAAAATAGTAACACGAAACCCAGTTGTCTCTTCAACCTCCTTAACAATTTCCAGCTGGTTCTTTGCCTGGCGAATAGCTGCTGTGGCAGCTATTCGTATATCAGTTAAATGATGATATTCGATAATTTCTTTAAAAGCATGTAAGGTGGTTATCAGCGTTTCAATTCCTTCTCTTTCCATCACTCCATTTGCATCTAAATAGGTTCTAAGTCTTGCAGCAGTCTTAATGTTTTCAATTTCTTTCATTCCTTTGTCTTGCTCATAGTCATAAATGACAAGTCGTATAGTATTTGAGCCTATATCTATTACTGCCGTTTTTTGTTTCATTATCCCATCTCCAAGTTCTGAATATACTGTAATTTAATTATAATCTATGTAAATAATCTCTACTACTAATATAATTTTGATGAAAAATTGGGCTTTCCTTTTCAAATTTGCTTGAAGCGACTATAATTTACTTACACTTTATATTATATGGAGAAAAGGAGTGATTGAATTGTCTGATCAGGAACAGATACAAGAGCACTTGTCTTCTCTATCACAGGCAATTTTCACCGTGAATCGTCACGCTAAAACTGCTTCTAATCCTAAATTTCTTTATCAATTGAAAAAAGAAGCCCTTATACAGCTGGTTAACGAAGGAAAAGCGAAAAAAATCGGTCTGCAGTTTTCCAACAATCCAGGCCTTAGCCAACAGCGTTCAGATGTATTAATAAAATGCGGAGAGTATTTATTTCATATCCCACCTCAAAAAGAAGATTTTACCCATCTTCCACATCTCGGCAAAATGATAGAAGCAATGAGAAACCCAAAAACACGAATGGGTCTTCGCGAAGCTAAAACAATCCTGCAATCCTATACGGGATTAAAAGAAATAACCACCGAACAATCCCCACACAAGAAAAAAACCTATCAAAAACCCATTTTCAAAAGATTAGGGGAATAAAAATTAAGAGGCTTGCGATTAATACTTATCAGTATTAACAGCAGCCTCTTTTTTTTATGGCTTTGTTAACCGTGTCTGTTGATTTCCACTGCAGACGCTCCAATCAACGCTCTGCTAAAATCAACAATGGACTTTAACATAGCTTTTTTTAAAGGGCGAGCCGATCGATGCTTTGAACAAGTTCTGCAATTTCCGGCTTGCTAATTTGATCATCCGCTCCTACTTTTTCACCTTTATGCTTTAAATCATCTGTGATTAGTGATGAAAAAATGATAATAGGAAGGCTGTTTAATTGAGCGTGCTCTTTCACTTTGCGTGTAAGATGATGTCCGTCCATTTTTGGCATTTCAATGTCTGTGATTAAAAGGTGTACATGCTCACCGATCTTTTCACTCCTATTAGACTGAACAATATTTTCAAGATAGGCGTAAGCATCGAATCCATTCTCAAAAAACTCTACCTGCTCAAATCCAGCCTCTGTCAATGTATCGAGCAGCAGTTTCCGAAGGAGCGGTGAGTCTTCTGCAACCATCAATTTTTTTGAAGAGCGTTCCCTTTGCCCAAGTTTTTTTAACCTCCCTACATTGATCCCTGAATCAGGACTAATCTCAAGGATAATCCGTTCAAAATCCAACAGTAACAGCATATTGTTCTCCCGCTTCACCACCCCAACAACTGGGCTGTCTCCTCCCTGATATAGCTCTGAAGGCTTTTCAATTTGCTCCCAGGAAATACGGTGAATTTGAGATACATTGTCTACATGAAAGACGACCTTTAGCTTATTAAATTCCGCTACTATGTATTTTTCTTGAAATGATTCATTTTTAATTGGGGCTCCAAGTACTTTTCTAATATCAACTACTGGAAGAACCTCTCCACGCAAGTGAATAATCCCTTCAACGTTAGAATGTGAGTGCGGAATTACTGTAACAGGGATCGGCTGAATAATCTCCTTTACCTTAATAACATTTATTCCGTAAAAACTACCATTTATTTCGAATTCTACAATTTCAAGTTCATTTGTACCACTTTCAAGCAATATTCCCTTATGTTCATGCATTTGAATCACCCTTTCAGATTTCTTCATATTTAATAGCAAGCAATCATCATTATTCTTACTATCGGCAATGAACAACAAAAAGTTAACCAGCTGTTCGAGAACAGCTGGTTAACTTTCATTCTGTTAAATAGTTATCATGATATTAGCTATTTTAATCAAAAGGTCCCCTCCAGCTTCTACCCCTTCCCCAATATTCTTCTCAGCCTTGTTTGAAGCATCTTCATTCCATTTCCACCTGCTTGAAAATGGCGTAGCTGGCCGTTTCTATCAAATATATAATAGGCTGGTACAGTTCGAGTTCCGAAAGCATCTGTTAGTATAAACTTGCCGTCGAGATAGATTGGCTGAGTAATGTCATGATCACATGAAGTTTGTTTAATTACATTGATATCATGATCGCTCTTTATACGCGGCATGTGAACCGCCACTACATTTAATTCCTCTCTATAGTCATCACGTAATTTATTGATATCTAACAATGCCTTTTTACATAAATGACAACTAACCGACCAAAAATGAAAAAGAGTTGGTTTTTCACCTACAAGTTCATTTTTAGTGACTTTCCGATTTAACCAGTTCACGGCACCATCAAGCTCCGGCATTTCTTCTCTTAATTTCATGCTGTACAACCTCCTTAAGCTCAACTCATACTCTTCAAATTATGAAGAACAACATAGTATGCTATGTGTTAATGTATGCTGAAACCTATCGAAGAGACAACATATGAAAAAGCAGAGGTCAGACTTTAAGCGGTCGGATAGCAGAATTGCTAATTATCGGTATCTGCTATTGTTAACATTTATGAAATAACAGGCTGCTTAACCCGTAAATGAATAATTAGACCAATTACAGTCATTATGATCAATGAAGATAGGGCGATCCTGCTGGCTATATTTCCATAGCTAGCTAAGTTATAGGTAATTGTCCCGTAAATAAGGGGGCCGATTATCGACGACACTTTACCAGAAAAGGCAAATAATCCAAAAAACTGGCCTCGTTTTTCCTCAGGAGTCAGTTCAACAATGAGCGTTCTTGATGTCACCCACATCGATCCCAAAGCAACACCAATCAAGCTGCCAGCGATCCAAAACATCCACTGAGCAGTTGCTAGCACTGCAATAATTAAAGCAATAATCAGTATAATGGCTACAATGGAGACAGCTTTTTTAGATCCAATCCGTTTCGTAATATAACCAAAAATAAAAGAACCCAATACAGCTGTAATAGTAGAAATTAAATAAAGAAGAATAAATTCTCCCGTACCAAACCCAACAACTGCTGTGGCATAAATGGCCATCATGGCAATTGTAGTTGCGATCGCATCGTTTAAAAAGAAATAAGCAATCATAAAAGTAAAAACATTTTTATGAGATTTCATATCTTTAAACGTAGCGTATATTTCTTTATATCCTGAAAAAAAGCCGTGCTTTTTCGTTACGATAATCTTCTTAGGCGGATCTTTTATAAAGAAGAATAATGGCAGTGAAAACAACAAATATAAAATGGCTGTTGGAATAAATGCCTGTTCTGAACTGCCTTCCTGAATGATCAAATAAACAGACAGACCAACGATGGTTCCAAGGTATCCTACCGCTACCCCAAACCCTGAAATAAGCGGCATTTCTTCCTTTGTACCCAAATCGCTCATCATCGTGTCATAAAATACTAAACTGCTGTTAAAGAAGAATTTGGCTACGACAAACATTACCACCACAAGCAATAAACTGAGCGGAAGACCAAACATTTCTGCATTGCTTTTCATTGTTGCGAAGAACCCCATTAAAAAGGTTCCTGCGATTGAAATCGATGCAAACCATACGATATACTTTTTCTTTTGAGCAGTCTGATCAATCCAAACACCATAGAGCGGTGAAAAGATCACTAATAAAAAACTGGCAAATGCGTTGGCATAGGAAATAAACGTACTTGCTACTTGATTCATGACTTCACTTCCGCCAACCGTTTCATTTAAATAAAATGGAAAGAAGACAGTATTAATGTTGGATGAAAAGATAGTATTCGCGAAATCGTAAAAAGCCCAAGAAAGAATAGGTAAAGACATGTATAGCTTCCATCCACTTCTTGGCATGTGATGATTTTGCACTGGTTGACTTTGCATGATAACACCTCCATATGCCATAGGTATTCCATTTTCTAACACCTTTTTCCTTCTCTTTTACAATACATTAACAAAAAAGCCCCAACTATGGGACTTTCATCATTTCATGAACTTTTTAGAAAGAAAAATACGTCTTCTTTTTTTCTTTTTTGAACGGGAGAATGTCAGCCAGCCAATTTTTTTAAACACCATAAACATCGTGAAGGCAATTGCTGCCATAATAGCCAGTACAATAAAGTAGGCATAGGGGTGGCGCAGCTCCGGCATATAGATAAAATTCATTCCATACAGCCCTGCAATAAACGTAAGCGGCATAAAAATCGTCGTTATTACCGTAAGTGTCATCATAATATTGTTCATTTTATCTGAACTAATTGAAATATAGTTGTCACGCACATCTGAGGAAAATTCTCTATATGATTCAAGCATCTCTACTAGCTTCATGACATGGTCATAGACATCTTGAAAATAATGCTGCTGTTCTTTTGCAAACGAAATTCTATTTGAATTAAGCACGCGGTATAATAGATCTCTCATCGGCATGAGAGATCGTCGTAATTTTTGCATATCATGACGCACATCAAACAGCTCATCCATTAAACTTCGCGATGAATTTTCATCTGTTTTTTCTTCGATCTGGTTTAGACGATCCTCGATTTCATAAACAAAAGGAAAGTACTCGTCTACAATTGTATCGATAATCATATGAACAATCGATACAGGATCATCGTAGCGAATAGTTTGTCCTCCTGCACCTATTATATTCCATACCTGATTCACACTAACAAGAGAATTGTAATGAAAAGTAACGAGCATGCGCTCATTTACAAACAGATCAAGTTCCAGCGGATCAAAAGTTCCTTTATTTAATGCGTGCACTAATAAAAATATGTAATGACCGTAATTATCCATTTTAGGACGCTGGTGACTATTTTCTAAACAATCCTCTACTGCAAGCGGATGAAAACGAAAAAATCGTGTAAGCTCTTTTTCCTCACGTTTAGTCGGCTCATCAAAATCAATCCAATACCAGTGGTACCCATTTTTCGCTATGTCCCGTAAAGGCACGTTCTGTACAATATGCCCATCATGCTGCAAGGCTAACGTCCTGATCATAAATGGTCGTCCTCTCTCAATGAATATGTATAATTGATATATCCTATTTTAATTCTTTTTAACCATATTGTATTATTTCTTATGATTTTCAAGTGCCCTTTCACTTAATGAAGTGCTAAAATAGCCTTTATATAAGAAATGGAGGGAACGGTTTTGACACCTAAAATCAATAATGAAGTGAAACAGCTTCAGCTTTCAGGAATCCGCCAATTTTTCAACCGAATTCAAGGTATTGACGATATGATTTCACTGACGATCGGACAACCAGACTTCGCAACACCTGAGCATATAAAAAAAGCAGCCATTCAAGCGATTCAAAATAATTATACTTCCTACACTCATAATGCAGGCTTTTTGGAATTGAGAGAAGCCATCAGTCATTTTATGAAGATAAAGTATGAGCTTGAATACAATCCTGCAAACGAAATCATCGTCACAAATGGCGCATCTCAGGCAATTGATACTGCTCTTCGTACCGTTTTGAATCCAGGTGATGAGGTATTACTGCCCAGTCCTGTCTATCCAGGCTATGCTCCCATTATTTCACAGTGTGGGGCCAAGGCTGTGTTTGTCAATACAACAAATTTAAATTTTAAGCTTACTGCGGATTTGCTAAGAGATCATTTAACACCAGCTACCAGCTGTATTATTTTGCCGTATCCATCAAATCCAACTGGAGTAAGCCTTGATAAAACGGAGCTTCAAGCGATAGCAGATCTTGCCGTTCAACATGATTTGATCGTGATAGCAGATGAAATATACAGTGAGCTTGTTTATGATCAACCACATGTTTCAATCGGGACGATGATTAAAGATCGGACCATCGTCATCAACGGACTGTCTAAATCACATGCCATGACAGGATGGCGTATCGGTGTATTATTAGCCCCAGAATGGCTTGCTAAGGAATGCATCAAGGTGCATCAATATAATGTGTCCTGTGCTTCATCTGTGTCTCAGATGGCCGCTTTTGCTGCCTATACAGCGGGAATCAATGATGCATTCCCAATGAGAGAAGAATATGCAAAGAGAAGAGCCATCACTGGACAGCATCTCCGCCGCCTTGGTTTTCGTACCATCGAACCAGATGGGGCATTTTATTTTCTTGCGGGTATTCCCTCCTCATTAAGCTCATTTGACTTTGCGGTAAAAGCAGCCGAGGAAGCAAGAGTTGGAATGGTGCCTGGAACAGCCTTCGATCCGAATGGTGAAGGCTTTGTAAGAATTTCTTATGCCTGCTCTCAAGACTCCCTAAATGAAGCATTTTCAAGACTGGAGTTGTTTCTACAGAAATAACTTCAAAAAATCATTAAACCCGCCGAGAAATACTGATATGCTCCCCTTTAGGTAGACAGATTTAAAAATAAAATCTGCTACTTTAAAGGGGCGTATTTTTTTCGCCTAAAAGAACTTACTCTGCGGAGGATAAATTAGAAATCTTGAATGCATGTGAGATTGGAACCTATTCAATCAATGAAATCACCCAAATGTACAAGGTGCATAGATCTAGCATTATG
>NZ_JXRP01000017.1 GCF_000829435.1 Jeotgalibacillus soli | reverse complement strand
TCTGGGGTACCCTCAAGTGTGAAAAGTATTCTTTACATAAGTATGATACGTTTGAAGAGCTTTCGAAGGCGAATGATGAATACATTCAATTCTATAACCATGATCGATACCAAAAACGACTAAGCGGCTTTAGCTCCATGGAATATAGAGCTAAAGCGCTTAAATCTTTTTTATTATTTCCACTGTCTACTTGGTAGGGGGCAGTTCATTTTCCTTTGATAATTAACGTATTGTCAATTGATAAAGTATCCTTATTTACTATGACCAATATGTAATTAATGCTTGCGTTCCACTAAGCTCATGTCCATCAGCAGCAAGCTCTTCATACAGCTTGGCTGCCAGTGAAAGACCTGGTAATGAAAGGTTCATACTGTCAGCTTCGCCCAACGCGATTTTTAAATCCTTAACAAAATGGCGAATATAAAAACCTGGTTCATAATTCTCTGCTAACATTTTCGGTCCTAAATTAGCTAAAGACCAGCTTCCAGCGGCACCTTGCGAGATACTCTTTAGAACTAATTCCGGATCTAAACCTGCTTTTTTTGCATAAACTAATGCTTCACATACTCCAATCATATTTGACGCGATGGCAATTTGATTACTCATTTTAACATGCTGTCCAGCCCCTGCTTTGCCGTGATAAACAATATTTGATCCAAATAACTGTAAGATAGGCAATATCGTTCCGTATATCTCTTGCTCTCCTCCAACCATAATAGACAATGTTCCGTTTTTCGCTCCAATATCTCCTCCTGAAACAGGTCCATCAAGCACTACTATTTCCTTTTGAGCAGCTTGTCGAGCTAATTCTTCCGCAAGCGACGGAGTTGATGTTGTAAGGTCAACAAAGATGACTCCAGCCTTACCGTGGGCAAGCATCCCTTGGTCTCCAAGATAAATTTCTTCGACATCACTCGGATTTCCTACCATGGTAAAGATGAGGTCACAGTGCCCTGCGATTCCAGCCGGTGAATCAATCCATGTTGCACCTGCATCCACAAGTTCATTTGCTTTCTCTTTTGAACGATTGTATACGTATACTTCGTGCCCAGCTTGTAAAAGATGTAAAACAATACTCTTTCCCATTACACCTGTTCCAACAAAACCTATTTTCCATTTTTCCATATTCTCCACTCCCCTTTGATCTTTGGATTACTGTCATTTTCCACTTAAATGGTTAAAAGCGCAACTACTTTTATATGCTGTTAGGGCTTCAAGCATTATTAATGAGTTATTTTATGATAGGATAAAATATGAAAAAATGAAGGGAGCACATTCAATGAAGAAGGAATTCTATACTTTTAAAAAAGAACAGCCAAAAAAAACGATTATTCGAAACTATACATTAGCTGATGCAGACCCTCTTATTCAAATACAACGTGAGGCTTTCCCGCCTCCCTTTCCAGAGGAGCTTTTATGGAATCATGATCAATTAGAAGCACATACTACTCTCTTTCCTGAAGGTGCACTTTGTGTTGAGGTTGAAGGCGAAATTGCCGGTTCTATGACAGCACTTCGTGTTAATCTTCAACCAGGGGAAAAACATACCTGGAATGAAATAACAGATCAAGGATATATACGAAATCACCAACCGAATGGGTCATCCATCTACGTTGTCGATATATGCGTAAGTCCGCGTTTTAGAGGTTTAGGACTTGGAAAAGAATTAATGCTTGCGATGTATGAAACGGTTGTTTATTTAGGTGCCGACAGGCTTGTAGGTGGAAGCCGAATTCCTGGCTACCAAAAAGTAAAAGAAAAAATGTCTCCGGAAGAATATGTGTCGGCGGTCAAAAATGGAACCTTGCAAGATCCTGTTGTAACGTTTTTAATGAAGTGCGGGCGTGTCCCCGTTGAGTTACTCCCTGGCTATTTAGATGATGAGGAATCCAATAACAATGCTGTACTGATGGAATGGAAAAATCCCTTTAAAGGATAAATCGTTTCTATTTGAAATTAATCTCTGGTTAACTTGCCTGTTGATGTCCGGTTCAGATGCTCGCTTTCCGCGGGCGCTATGCGCCTGTTGGGTCTCACTTTGACTCGCTTTTCTAAGCAGGAGTCTCACTTATCCGCACCAATCAACATCGTGCCAAAGTCAACAATGGTCTTTAACATTGCATAAAATTAAAAAACGGCATAAAAAAACCGGATAATGGGGGTTATCCGGTTCAAAAAGGGAGATCAGAATGAAAAAGTATGCTTGTACTAGTATCATTATTCCCTTTTCACAAAGATTTATTCAATCTTTGTATATCATTATTGTTACAATTTAATTGCTTTTTTTACAGCTGTCATCACTTCATCATTCGTTGTTAACTGAAGCACTTCATCAGCCAGTTTTTTCATATCCTCTTTTGAAAGCTGACGAATTTGTGTACGCGCCGGCAAAATTGACGTTGCGCTCATTGAGAACTCATCTAATCCTAATCCAAGAAGAATCGGAATGGCAATCTCATCTCCAGCCATTTCTCCACACATGCCTGCCCATTTTCCTTCTTTATGAGCTGCATCAATAACCATTTTCACCAGACGTAAAATCGCTGGATTATATGGCTGATACAGGTAAGAAATACGTTCGTTCATGCGGTCTGCTGCCATTGTATATTGAATTAAATCATTTGTACCAATACTGAAGAAGTCAACTTCTTTCGCAAATTGGTCAGCTAAAACAGCTGTGGAAGGGATTTCCACCATGATTCCAACTTCTATCTCAGAAGAAACGTTTACACCTTTTTCAACAAGAAGTTCTTTTTCCTCTAAAAGAATCGCTTTTGCTTGGCGGAATTCATCCAAATTTGAAATCATTGGGAACATAATTTTCAAATTGCCGTACTCACTTGCACGCAATAGTGCGCGGAGTTGTACTCTAAACATATCCTGTTCTTCTAAGCATAGACGAATTGCTCTAAACCCAAGGAATGGATTCATTTCGTGAGGAAGGTCAAGGTATGGAAGCTCTTTGTCTCCACCAATATCTAATGTACGTACAACAACTGGTTTGCCTTTCATGCCTTCAAGTACAGCTTTATAGGATTCAAACTGTTCGTCCTCAGTTGGAAGTTCTGTTCTTCCCATATAAAGAAATTCCGTACGATAAAGACCAACCGCTTCTCCACCATTATTACGCACGCCTTCAAGGTCTGCAGGCGTTCCAATATTGGCAGCCAATTCTACATGATGACCATCAGCTGAAACAGTCGGCTCATTAACAAGCTTTGCCCATTCAGCTTTTTGCTCTTCAAATTGTGCCGCTTTCTTTTCATACTGCTTTACAACTTCTTCTGTTGGATTTACATGAACTTCACCGTTTAATCCATCTACAATGACAAGATCGCCATTTTCAATTTCAACAGTCGCTTCTTTTGTACCTACGACAGCTGGAATCTCCATAGAACGGGCCATGATAGCTGAGTGAGATGTTCTTCCCCCAATATTTGTTGTGAATCCTTTTACGAACTGACGATTAAGCTGTGCTGTATCAGATGGTGTTAAGTCCTCCGCGATTACGATCACTTCTTCAGAAATCATGCTTGGGTTTAACACCTTCACACCTAATAGATGAGAAAGCACACGCTTTTTTACATCTCGAATGTCAGCAGCACGTTCTCTCATGTATTCATTATCCATTTGCTCGAACATCACAATAAACATATCAGCAGTTTCTTTGAGTGACGCTTCCGCATTAACTGCCTCTTGTGTGATTTTGTCTTCAATTGGACCAAGAAGTTCTGGATCACTTAAAACAAGAAGATGTGCTTCAAAAATCGCAGCTTTGTCTTCTCCTAGTTCTACCTTCGCACGGTCACGAATGGCTTCAAGTTCAGAAGTTGATAGCGCAACCGCTTCCTTAAAGCGCTTTACTTCACTGACTGTATCGCTTACTTTTTTTGTTTCAAACGACAAATCTGGCTCTACTAGACGATAAGCTTTTGCAATCGCAATACCGCTAGACGCTGCAATACCCTTTAATATAGAAGACATTACTCAGCCAAACCTTCTTTTTTAAGTGTTTCTTCAAGGCTGTTTAGAGCTTCCTGCTCATCGCTTCCTTCAGCATAAATGATGATTTCAGCGTCTTTGCCAACACCAAGAGACATAACACCCATGATGGATTTTAAGTTTACTTTTTTACCTTTGTACTCTAATTGAATATCAGAGTCAAACTTGCTTGCAGTTTGAACCAAAAGTGTTGCCGGGCGTGCGTGAATTCCCGTTTCTGCTGTTACTGTAAATTGTTTTTGTGCCATGTTAAATCGTCTCCTTTTAACTTGTATTTACAATGTCACCGTAATAAATTAAACGATTTCAATTAACTAGTCAATCAAGTGAATTAAATGGTTATTTATCCAGTGAACTTGTTTTATAATCTCTCAAGAAATAAGAATAGCATGTACTCTCGAGTAGCACAATTAATTTGATAAATAAAAGCGTTTTCATCTCGTTTGTCTTAAATTATTTATTTTTTGTGAATGATTTGACGGGCTAGTTGCTTAACTTCCGGTTTAAGAATGACAACTTTATCATTTGAAATCTCCTGTAGACCATGTCTGATCATTTCATAAGATCAAAAAATCATCATTGCACATTAAACCCATTCATGAGAATCAAGCGCGAATACTTTCATGCCTGTGTCTTCCTTGTCCTAATATGATCAATTTCCCTTAAAATTCGGTTCTTGTTGCCTCACATGCCAATTACTTCTTTATAATGGTAACCGAACAATCGGTATTGTCACTCTGCAATTTATATCTTGACTCTTTTTTAAAATGTACAAAATCCTGTTTATTTATCAGAAGAAACCCGCTAGCCAAAATTGCCGCTACATTATAATAATAAAAAATATCCGGTAATTATCGTATGATACCTTGAATTCACATGGAATATTCAGATAATATGATCGTAAAAAAGATCAGTCTCTTTCATGTCAGAGACCGACCCATTACTAATTTAGTGCTCATATATCATTTTTCTTGTCATTCCACCGTCTATTATCAGATTTTCTCCTGTAATGAATGTATTTTTAGGGTCTGTAAGGAAAATACATGCACGAGCGATATCGCTTGGTTTTCCCACACGATGGGAAAGATGCTGAGCGTGGTCAATCTCTCTTAATTCCTCGTATGCTTCCGTCTCAATCCATCCAGGACTTATCGCATTAACGGTAATCCCATTTTCCGATAAAGTAACGGCCAACGAGTGAGTTAAAGCGATAATGCCTCCCTTTGTGGCGGAATAGGCTTCCGTATCGGGTTCTGACATGAACGCTCTCGTGGAACTCATATTAACGATTGAACCACTCTTCATGTACTTTGCAGCCTCCCTGGAACAAAAGAATATGCTGCTTAAGTTGCTGGATAAAACATCATCCCACTCATCCTCTGTTACATCCCATATTGATGTGAATTTAGACTTACCAGCGTTATTAATAAGGACATCAATTCTGCCAGACTCGTTATAAATTTCTTTCATCACATTTTCGACTTCGGCTAAGTGACCTACATTACATGTTTTAAATATTACATTATAACCTTTCTCATTTAAAGCCGCTGCTTCTTCTTTTCCTTTAGCTGTATCGACATCAAGCATATAGACCATTTCTTTTTGATCAGCAAAAGCCTTAGCGATTTCCAGACCGATTCCTTTTGCTGCACCTGATACGACAATGGTTCTCTTATGATCCATCATTAATTTCCTCCTTAGCTTCTCGGTTCATTCATATAGTGATAAATAATATCACCATTTCTTTGAGCGATTCCTCTGAAATGCTTAAAATCGTCTCTTGCGAGGATCAGCTCCCTACACACAGGAAAATCCTCTTTACTAATAAATAATTGTTCAATCTTTTTCTCTTTTAGTTCATTTAGCATTTCGATCATTTCTTCTTTATTCATTTAATGAATTTCTCCTTGTTAGATCTGTCATGAATAGGCTTTCATAAAAATAATATTATTTTGAATAAATATCTTTCTTTTTGTATTGTTTTCATGCACACTATACCTAATTACCCGAAAATGGACAACAAATTCCATTACCATCAAACTCTTTGTTCAATAAAGTGTTTGAAGGGCTTTTAGTAATCTTCATTTTACATTGTGGAAAGGACGATCACATATGAAAGTAGCAGAAGTGGGAAATGTAATCGAATTTCGAAACGGATTAAGAGGCATCGTTGAAAAAGTAAATGAGAATTCAGTTATTGTTGATTTAACGATTATGGACAACTATCTAGAGCTTGAGCTTGAGGACAAAACAGTCGTTAATCATAAAAAATATAAAATTATTGCAGAATCAGCTAGCTAAAACTCTTCTCCCCATTGCGCAAAGAAGAATCTATATAAGCGCATTGGTGGGATTTTTCTTTATTGCACGAATTGATTCACGATTTTAAAAATACTTTATCCCCTATTCCCATTGATCTTTTTTTGGTAAAATGGACTTTATGTTTAATTATTGTTTTTACAGAAAAGATCTCATTTACTTGTTCAATGATCAATCAAATTATTCAATAAATGAGAATGCCAGGGGATAAAGGAGTTGTAAGAGCGATGAAACAACAAATAATTGGACTAGGGTTAAGCCTGTTTGTTGTCCATGTCCTAATGTACATTACTTTTATGGACCGTTCTATTTTTTGGTACCTTTATTCGGGTACAGCACTTGTTATGATTGCATTAAGCATCATACAAACGAAGCTAGACCATGAACTCTCTGTTGGTCAATACTTGTTGTATGGCATTTCTTCAGGGATACTAATGTACGGAATATTTCTTATAGGCTATCAGCTTATGACCTTTATACCAGGAAATGCAGATAACACAATATCGGATCTGTATCAGCGAATTGAACCTGATCATTTATGGAAATATATTGTACTTTTCCTGATTATTATACCGGGCGAAGAAATATTTTGGCGTGGCTTTGTTCAAAAGTGCCTTCATCGGCATTTATCTACCTCAATGGCCATTATCCTTACCGCAGTTCTTGCAGGATCTGTATTTATTTTCTCGGGGGAGTGGGTATGGATAATGGCTGCAATGGTGGGCGGCCTATTTTGGGGAATGTTATACGCTTGGAAGAGAAGCATTCCTTTAGTCATCGTATCACATCTTACATTTGATTTATTATTTTTTTATGTCATACCGTTTCTTTAATGGATCATTCCTGATTATTTCCATCTAAGAAGAATTATATTAAGGAACATTTTTTAAAAATATAGTGTCAACATATATGGTATAAAGAATATTGTATTAACAGAGTCAATTGCATAAGAATTTTTAAAGCACAGAGGGCAAGCTCCTTTGTGCTTTTTTAATGCAATGTTGTCAAATAGAAGGCCTATTATTCAAGATACTTTTAAACCATTTCCCCCGCAGCACAACTCCACCCACTCTACTTAATCATCATTTGCTATCTCCCCCTTAATTAAGATTCAAGCAAAATAGTTGAAAGTCAAATTAGGTCAAACTATACTATTCATATAAGGTCAAAGATTGTCAAACAAGCAGAAAAATAGACACCTGACTTTACGTTCGATACAATAACAAAACATTCTAATAATTCATCATTAAGGGGGAGTCACAATGGTTTGTGAAAAATGTCAAACAAATCAAGCGAATGTTCAGCTACGTCTTCAAATCAATAGTCAACAGCAGGATTTCAATTTGTGCTCCAGTTGTTATAAAGAAGAAAAAGCAAAACTACGTTCAGCTATGAACGGCCAAAATAGTTCACCATCAAATCAATCACCAATCGATGACTTTTTGTCTTCCTTTAATCAAGGATATCCGTCAGCAAAATCAGCACCATTAAAAAAACAAGAAGGTCTTTTGGAGCAATATGGCCGTAACATTTCTCATCTAGCAAAAGCAGGAGTCATTGACCCCGTAATTGGTCGAGATAAAGAAATTGATCGTATGATAGAAGTATTAAATCGTCGTAATAAGAATAATCCTGTATTGATTGGAGAACCAGGTGTCGGTAAGACAGCCGTTGCTGAAGGACTCGCATTAAGAATATCAGAAGGCAAGGTTCCTGCTAAGCTCAAAACAAAAGAAGTCATCCTATTAGACGTTACTTCACTTGTTTCAAACACTGGCGTTCGCGGCCAATTTGAAGAAAGAATGCAGCAGCTCGTAAATGAGCTTCAATCACGTAAGAATATCATTCTCTTTATTGACGAGATCCATCAGCTTGTCGGCGCAGGATCTGCAGAAGGTTCGATGGACGCAGGAAATATATTAAAGCCTGCTCTAGCACGCGGTGAGCTTCAGCTCGTAGGGGCGACAACCCTTAAAGAATATCGAAAGATCGAAAAGGATGCTGCTCTTGAACGACGGTTCCAGCCAATTCAAATAAATGAGCCTTCTTTAGAAGAAGCATTGTCCATCTTGCAAGGTCTTGCTTCTCGTTATGAGGAGTTTCATCAAGTAAAATATGATGAGGAGGCTCTACAAGCAGCCGTATCTCTATCACATCGCTATATTCAGGACCGATTTTTGCCGGATAAAGCGATTGATCTGATTGATGAATCTGGCTCTAAGCTAAATCTTACAATTGATGCTGCAGACGTTGAATCGATCAATAAAAGACTTAAACAGATTTACAAAGAAAAAGAAGAAGCTTTAGCAGAAGAAAACTATGAAGCTGCAGCTCTACTTCGTGACGAAGAGGAAAAGCTTGAAAAAACACTACAAGAAGATCGGAAGACAGAACGTCCTATCGTCACTAAAAATGTTATTCAACAGTTAATTGAACAAAAAACAGGAATTCCTGTTGGCAAGCTTGAAGAAGATGAGCAAATTAAAATGAAGCAGCTTGAAAATAATCTTAATAAGAAGGTTATTGGTCAGAAAGAAGCTGTGCGTAAAGTGGCAAAAGCTGTGCGAAGAAGCCGTGCTGGTCTGAAATCTAAAAATCGTCCTACCGGTTCCTTTTTATTCGTTGGTCCAACAGGTGTCGGTAAAACCGAACTGTCAAAAACTCTAGCGGAAGAATTGTTTGGCTCTAAAGATCAAATGATTCGACTGGATATGAGTGAATATATGGAAAAACATAGTGTCGCCAAGCTAATCGGTTCTCCTCCAGGGTATGTTGGTCATGATGAAGCAGGTCAATTGACAGAAAAGGTTAGACGATCTCCATACAGCATCATATTGCTTGATGAGATTGAAAAAGCACACCCTGATGTTATGCATATGTTCCTTCAAATATTAGAGGACGGCCGTTTAACTGACAGTCAGGGAAGAACGGTTAATTTCAAGGACACGGTTATTATTATGACAAGTAATGCTGGTGTCGGAATGAAAAAACAAGCAGTCGGATTCGGAACAAGCGAAGCGATTAATGAAGCGGGTTTACTTGACTCACTTGGGCAGTTTTTCAAACCGGAATTTTTAAACCGTTTCGACAGCATCATTGAATTCTCATCCTTAGAAAAGCCACACCTTCTTGAGATCATCGATATTATGCTAAAAGACCTACAGGAAATCATTTCTGAGCAGGATCTGACACTCACAGTATCTGATGAAGTAAAAGAAAAACTTGCGGAGCTTGGATACCACCCATCATTTGGCGCCCGCCCATTGCGCCGTGCTATCCAAGAGCATCTTGAAGATGGTATTACTGACTTTATGTATGAAGAGCCTGACCACAAATCAATAAAAGCTGTGCTGGTTGAAGGAAACATTCAAATTCAACAGGCATAATAAAAAAGGGATGCTTTGACTGCATCCCTTTTTTATAATTACAAGGATTTATCATCGACTGAATTTAACCAATCCTCGATTGAATCAATGACGGACTCTACACAGCCCTCTTCAAATGGAGAGATTAAATTTGCCTCTTTAACAAGTGCAGTAAATGATTTTGAGCCGCCCAGCTGGCATAAATGAAGATAATCCTTCCAGGCATCCTCATGATTTTCTCTTGAACGCTTCCAAAATTGAAATGCACAAATCTGAGCTAGCGTATAATCAATATAATAAAATGGGGAGTTGTAAATATGAGCTTGTCTTTGCCAAAAGCCCCCCGCCTCTAAATACACATGACCACCATAATCACGGTCCGGTAAATAAATTTGTTCAATTTTCTTCCAGGCTTCCTTTCTTTCAGCTGGCGTCATTTCAGGATTTTCATATACAACATGCTGAAATTCATCAACTGCTACTCCATAAGGTAAAAAGAGAAGCCCATCACTTAAATGAGAAAATTTATATTTTTCCGTTTGTTCCTCAAAAAACAAGCTCATCCATGGCCATGTGAAAAATTCCATACTCATGGAATGAATCTCGGCTGACTCATATGTTGGCCACAAATACTCAGGGATTCCAATATTTCGGCTTGAATAAACCTGGAAGGCATGTCCTGCCTCGTGAGTTAATACATCAATGTCTCCACTCGTTCCATTAAAGTTAGAGAAGATAAATGGTGATTGATATTCTTCGATAAAGGTACAATATCCACCTGATTCTTTTCCTTTTTTTGCCTCTAAATCCATCAGCTTTCGCTCTGTCATAAAGGTAAAAAACTCATCTGTTTCAGGTGAAAGCTCTTTATACATTTGTTTGCCGTTGTTGATGATCCAATCTGGAGTGCCTTTAGGAACTGCATTCCCTGTAAGAAATTTCAACGGCTCGTCGTAGTAGTTAAATGGCTGTACACCAATACGTTCAGCCTGACGCTTACGTAGCTTTGACGTAAGCGGGACAATGTAATCACGCACTTGGTCTCTAAATGCTTTTACCATCTCTGCGTTATAATCAATACGGAGCATTCGAACATAACCAAGCTCAACAAAGTTTTTATAACCAAGCGTAGTCGCAATCTCATCTCTTACTTTTACAAGCTGGTCATAAAGATCATCAAACTTCTTTTCATGCTGCTGGAAAAAATCAAATTTCGTGGTCATCGCTTTTTTTCGAGTTTCCCTATCCGTTGATTCTGTGTATGTATCCAACTGAGCAAGGGTTAGCGTTTCACCATTGAACTCTACTTCTGCAGAAGCTACTAGCTTTGAATACTCAGAGGATAGCTTATTCTCCTTTTGTAATAAAGAGATGACCTCAGGTGAAAATGACTTTATTTCAGATTCAGCAATTCCAAAAAGCTGACTTCCCCACTTTTCTTCCAATTCCTTACGCCATTTTGAAGCGATTAATTCTTTATAAAATTCAGTATCTAATTCCTTAAGCTGAGGTTCTATTTCATCAAAATAATCGCGTTCCTTTTGATAAAAATCATCATTTGTATCGATGGATGCACGAATGTACACAAGGTTTGACTGAGTTGAAAGGGCATTTCTAAAACGATTGATTTCTTCAATTGCCTTTATCTGCTCATCTGCAGTGGCTGCATTTTTAAATTTATTCAACAGATTTTCAAATCGAATCTTTTCTTCTTCAAAAACTGGACGTTTATACGTATACTGATCAAATGTTTTCATTCTATTCCTCCTTCGACATATAGCCTTTCTCTATGCATTTTTAAAACTCCTTCTTTTTTGAAAAAAAACTGCTGCGTATTCGCAGCAGTTGATTAATAGGATAAATCTTTTATTGATAGTCCTAGCTTTTTTAAGAGCTCAATAGTTTGTTCTTGCTCCTCTGATGTCAAAACAGTCATTAGCTCATGAATTTTTTCTTCATGAATCGGGAATATATTTGACATAAACGTATCGCCTGCTTCTGTTGTTTCAGCATACGTTACACGGCGATCATTTGGTGACGCCACACGTCTAATATATCCTTTTTTCTCAAGCTTATCGACTACATACGTGATACTTCCGCTGGCAAGCAAGATTTTTCCTCCAATTTTTTGTAATGGCTGCTTTCCTTTATGATAAAGGAGCTCCAATACAGCAAATTCAGTCGGATTTAATCCCTGCTCTTGAATAAAGCGATTACTCATTTCATTCATTGCTTTATAAGCACGGGATAAAACAATAAATAATTTTAATGATTGCTTTGAATCGGTTGATTCTGTCATAATTGTCAGTCCTTTTTAATGTATCAATATGAGGATAAGTATAGCCATCACTTCTTAGAACTGTCAATTATCCGATTTAAGACTTGATTGAGTGACCTGCCAATTATTATTGACTGTGGCTTTTATTTTTTTATGATGTTCCAAGTGATCAGCAAGAAGTTCTGCCATATCGGTAAGAATTTCTTTTATAATAGGCTTTCCTTTAAACATGGAATAATCGCCTCCGCCACCCGCACGATAATTATTCATCACTACATGATAACGTCCTGAAGCATTCTGTTTTTCATCTTCAATCATTAACTCTACAATCCGCTCTCCTATAGGTTTTGATACATTAATTGTATAAGTTATCCCTTCCCACATATCATAGTTATAATGCTGTGGCTTTGGTGTTGTAAAGGCTGGGTTAACAATAATCTCATTTTTTTCTATCATAAAATAAGAAGCAGATTTCTCAAGCGCTTCCTTAATATCCTCGTATGATAATTCAAGAACAGTTAAAGTATTTGGATAAATATAGTTTGAAACAATATCTCTCATCGTTACGTTAGATGGAAACCCAAGTGATTCATTATTAAATAAAGAAGTGTTGGAGATCGATACACCCGCTGCCTCCATTTGCACTTGATTGATCCATTCAATCATGGGATGCTCTTTTAACCTAACTCCCATTGGATCTTTAATGGTCATGTCGCCTTCAATCAATCCGAGTGGTTGATCAAGCCATTTTTGTGTTTCAAGCTCATGGTAATGAACGATCTTTAATACTTCTGGATCAGGTTGTTCATCCTGAAGACTAACCACTTCACCATCAATCGTTTCAATGCTCCAGGAAGTTCCATTTCGTTTTAATGTAACATCAATTTTACCAATTGACTGAGCACTATAACCTGGCTGCATAACGAAGGTTCGGTTTATTCTAGTTGTTAGCTCACGGTGTTGGTGACCTGTTAGTAACAAATCAATCCCATCAATTTCCTGGCATATTTGATATCCTTGGTTTTCGCCAGTTAGTTCTTCAGTTTGTTCTCCTGTTTCTGGATCCCTTTCTAATCCTCCGTGATAGCTGACAATCACAAAGTCCGGTTTTTCCGTTTCATGAATAAAATTCACCCAATTTTTCATTGCTACTAGAGCGTCTTCAAAAGATAATTCTTTAATATAAGAGGGATTTTCCCAATTTGGTATGTAATGCGTCGTAATGCCAAGAATAACGACTTTAACGTTTCCATCTAATATTTTCACACAGTAGGGAAAACCAAAGTAAGATTCCTTTGTTACCTTATGTACAATATTTGCAGACAGCCATGGAAAATTGGACTGACTAATCGCCTTACTTAAAACACTCATTCCATAATTGAATTCATGATTGCCAATTGTTGCGCTATCATAGTTCATATAATTCATTACTGAAATTGTAGGGTTTGGTAAATGTTGACGAAATTTAACATAGTGATACATTAAAGGGGTTCCTTGAATCATATCACCATTATCAATTAACAAAACAGGTTGTGCTTCTTCCCTTACCCTTTTAATAAAGGAAGATGCCCTAGCAAGCCCTGAGGGAACAGGTAATTTTGTTGCGTAGCTGGTAGGCGTGACATGTCCATGGACATCACTAGTCTCTAGAACAGTGAATGTTACTCGATCAAGCACCATATGTTAATACCTCTTTTCATTTATTGTTCTTTTTACGTTAAGGAAAGCCAAAGGAAGTTTCCTTTGGCTTAACTCCAAGTATTGTTACACAATTCTTCTACGAATCGCTGAGGATAAAAAATCAATAAGCGTAACAATGATAATGATGACAATAATAATCTTCCCTATTTCGTTCCAGTTACGATTGCTGGAAGCAAAGAAAATCAGCGTCTCTATTCCCGCTGGCTCATCACTAATATATATATATAGGCTTTTGTCTGATTACTCGCGCAATAGTCACGTGCTGATGCTGTCCTCCACTCAGTTCGTTCGCATGATTGTAGAGCTTCTCTTCAATGTTTACACGTTTTTTGTTTTTAAAAGCCAACGCACGGCCCTCTATTTTAAACATGTTTAAGACGTCTTGCCATTGACCAATATACAGCATTTTACGACAAACTTCTATAAAACTTAGAACATTTTAATAATTCCTTTATCCTTAAAACGGGCATCAAATTTGACACCCGAGGTATTTGCGTAAAAGCCGTCTTATTTTTTTGTTTTTTATATAATCTTACAATCCGATAACATTCTAAAAAAGCCTGGAAACTTGATTTAGCTATAAAACAAGTTTCGTGACGTTTAGGTATTACTTTTGTATGATAAAATGAGTGAAAAATAATTCAATTTGCAAAAAGAAAGTTGGATACCCATGGATAATGTTTTAGTCGGCACAACGCTCTCCGCAATGGCCACAGGCCTAGGAGCACTGATTGTTTTATTTTTGCAAGGAAATATCACACATAGATGGAGAGATATGCTGCTAGCCTTTACAGCTGGGATCATGATGGCGGCATCCATGCTAAGCTTGATTCCAGAATCGATCGCAGCGGGAGGCTTGGTTCCTGTAGCAGTGGGATTATTGCTTGGGGTTATTGTTCTTACAGCGATGGAAAAGATGATTCCTCATATCGATCTGGATCATGGTAAAAGTAATATGGAGATCGATCCAAAAGCAATGCTGATCGTTGCAGCCATTACACTTCATAACATTCCTGAGGGCTTATCTGTTGGAGTAAGCTACGCACTCGGCGATGCGGATACAGGAAACCTCATTGCATTTGCAATCGGATTACAAAATGCTCCTGAAGGATTTTTAGTGGCATTATTCCTAATGAATCAAAAAATGCATAAGTTTAAAGCGTTTCTTATCGCAACAGCAACTGGTGCAATCGAAATTGTATCAGGACTAATGGGCTATTATTTAACGACATACGTTGAGTTTCTTATATCATACGGATTAGCTTTTGCTGCCGGTGCCATGCTGTTTATTATCTACAAAGAATTGATACCAGAAAGTCATGGAGACGGTCATGAACGACCTTCAACGTATTCCTTTATTATCGGAATACTCTTTATGGTTATTTTAATTGAATCATTTTAAAAAGGAGTCTTTCCGCATACCGGAAAGACTCCTTTTTGATCCTATCATTAGTTTGTTTCAACTGCGTCTTGGTCGTAAATAGGAACCCATCCTTCTGTTGTTACGAAGATACGTACAGCTACTACTTGACGATCTTCAGAAAGAGTGAAATAGTGGCGAGTATTTACAGGCACAGAAATCAAATCTCCAGGATTTAAATGAACTTCGAAGAATTCACCTTCATTAGACTGAATAACAAATACCCCATGTCCACTAATAATAAAACGCACTTCATCATCTGTATGATGATGCTCTTGCTGGAAGTTTTGCAATAGCTGATCCAAATTTGGGGTTGAACTGGACAATGAAATAACATCGGCCGCTTGATAATTTCTGCGTGCGGAAATATCTTTAATTTCAGCAGAAAAAGCATCTAAAATCGCTTGCTTATCTTCATCGGATAAATCAAATTTCTCTATAAGTGAAGAAGGCAGCTTTTCAATATTCCATCCTTCATAGATAACACCTTGCTGATCTAAATAAGAGATTACTTCCTCTTGGTTATCAATTACACGGTCTGTTCCTTGAATTTTAATTGTTGTCATGTCTTTTCCTCCTCTTGAGTTTTAATAGGTTGTGCGTTGAATTACAGATGGTGATGTTCTAAGAGATTGCAAAGTTAAATGATATTGGAATAAAAATTCTGCTGCTTCAAGTCTTTTTTTGGCTTCAAGCGCATTTTTCCCCCATACCGTAATTCCATGGTTTCGAATTAATACGGCCCCGCTGTCTTCATTAACAAAGCGTGAGAATGATTCCGCCAGTGTTGGAATATCAGCATCGTTTTTTATGATTGGGATTGTTAAAGCTGCATCTTCCTCCCAATAATCAAACGCTTTGATCAGTTCCTGTCCCTGAAAGGTGATGCTGCCTTGATCTCCATATAGCTCTGAGATCACGTTGTTTGCCACTGTATGCACATGCAAAGAACAGCCTGCTGATGTACGATTATAAATTTCACAGTGAAGCAGCGTTTCAGCAGAAGGCTTTAAATGAGTAGCTTCCGCTTTTTCTCCTTGGCCATTTACAAGCAGAAAATCTTCACTGGTTCGCTTACGCTTATCCTTGCCGCTGGCTGTAACTAAAAAGGCAACAGGCTGCTCGGTTATTCTAATAGACAAATTCCCGCTAGTCCCCATAAACCAGTCACGTACAGCTAGCTCATCCTTAATATCTGCAAGTTCTTTCCACTGAGGAGATTCTATATTTGTCATGGCTTCACCCCCCATTTTTGTTCGATTAATGCTCTGCATTCATGAAAAGTGGTAAATGCTGAGAATGGAATATTTTCCTTTTCACAGACATCCTTTAAATAATCTCGTGCTAATACAAAATCCGCTTCTCTGGCTGCACGAAGGTCCGTTACCGAGTCGCCAATCACAATTGAAAAATCGTTCTTTGAACCAATATCTCTCATGATAGACGGCTTGCAGCATCCGCATTCCTTGCTGTCACAATTTTCATCACATGAATGCGGCCAGCTAATTTGGACATATTCTTCGTCAAAGTGAGCTTTGTTGCAATACACACCATCAAATGGGCCATAAGGCTTTAGGAGCTCATCAATAAAGAAATCCATTCCACCGCTTACAACGTAAAAAGGAATTTCCTGTTCTTTTGTCCATTTAACAAAGTCTGAAAAGCCTTCTCGAATCACACCCTGTGTCAATAGAAAATCAATCATTTCTTGTTTTCTGGTAGAGGGAATTAATTGAAATAACAACGAAACCCCTTCTTGAATGGATATTTCCTGTGATAATATTTGATCCTTGATTGTCACCCATTCTGGTGGAGCGAATTTTTTCATAATCGCGATAATGTTATCACTCTCAGTAATGGTTCCATCGAAATCACAATAAATAACAAGACGGCTCATTTTTTCACCTCAACACTTCCCCATGTTGCTATGGCCGTTTTTAATTCTTTTTTTTCATCCAGCACATCCTCTAGTGATTTCCCTTCAATAATGCTATCCACCGCTTGTCTGAACGACTTTCCTCCAGCAACAGCACCATCAGGATGCCCATGAACGCCTCCGCCAGCATTAATTACCTGATCTTTTCCAAAGTCATGAATGAGCTGCGGAACCAGCCCCGGATGAATCCCGGCCGATGGCACAGGGAAGGATGTCTTAAAAGGGGATTCTCCCGTTAACGCTTCAGCTATCAATAATGCATCCTCTTTCGGTAGAGCAACACTTCCATATGGGGATGGAAATAAAGATAAATCAGCTCCAGTAAGCCGGACCAGTTTACCAAGAATCAGCTGGTAGTGAACACCAAATAAGCTTGATCCACTAATTGCACCGCTAAAGGAAGGATGGGTCATAATCGGAAGAGCGATTTCGCTATCTTCCCTAAGCTCCTGAAGTACATCCAATCCATACGTAAATACATTAAATAAGAATGCGTCGGCTCCGGCTTCTTTCGCTCGCTTTGCTTGATCCTTTAAAAGCGAGGTTCTGCCCGAGAGATTAACAGCATACAAGGTTCTATGTCCGGTTTCCTCATAAACTTGATTTAATACATGTTTTCCTTTTTTTATACGCTCAATAAAAGGAGTTAATACGTTATCGAATAAGATTTCATCATCCTTAACAAGATCCATGCCGCCAAGCGCCTGGTCTTTAAGCTGTTTGCTTAAAAACTCCATGTCTCTTCCTAATACCCCTTTAAAAATGCTCATCACAAGCGGGCGATGGTAGACACCTACAAGATCCCGAATCCCTTCGATCCCATACCTCGGTCCAGGAAATGCTCTGGCTATTTCACCCTCAAACTCCAAATCTATCAATCTCACCATGCCATCCAATGACAACTTGCCAAAAACTGTTGTTAAGATTGCTGGGATATCCGCTGAAAAATTTCTGCTCGGGTATGATATTTTCACATGAGCTGAAGCTGTTTTTTTATTCTTAGCAAAAGATGCAAGTTCATGAAAGCCCAAGTCCTGAATGGAAACCACTGTCCCTCGATATTTTTTTAGCTGTTCCTGATCCAGTGCCGGTAAATCAGTCCATGAGCCTACTGTGAGCCCCAATGCAATTCCCTCTGCTTTTTTTTCAAAGCTTTCCTGGTCACCAAAAACTTGATAAGTAGCAATAACATTGCTCATCTTAGCCACTCCAATACTCTATTCTAAAAAAAAACAGCCTCTTCTTTATAATAAGAAGAGGCTGTTATCAGTTCACACCTTCTCCTTATTACTCAGCACAATTGCTGCAAGATTTAGCACCGTGCTTCTTTATACAAAAGAAGTCGGTTGCCGGGTTTCATAGGGCTAGTCCCTCCACCTGCTCTCAATAAGAAAGGATATTGATTTATAAATGTCAGTTGCATTATGACATGCTTGGTATCCCATGTCAAATTATTTTTCAGAATAATCCAAGCTTTTTAATTCGTTCAACAGCTTCTACTATTCTTTCTTCTGATGTTAGTAAACCAACTCGAACATAGCCTTCACCGTATTGGCCAAAACCTACACCTGGTGCAACTACCACATTTGCACGCTCCAATAAATAGTCAGAAAATGTTACAGAAGTGAAATCATTCGGAACCTTCAACCAGGCAAAAAATGAGCCTTTTGGTGCTGTCACTTCCCAGTCAATGGATTGCAATCCAGCTATTAAGACATTTCTTCTGCTCTCGTATGTTTCACGAAGTTTTTCAGCACTCTCAAATGAAGAGAGAAGGGCTTCCTCTGCTGCTTCCTGGATCGCACCAAAAATACTAACATACAAATGATCCTGATATAAATTAATCGCGTCAATGACAGAAGGGTTACCAACAGCAAATCCTACTCTCCAACCTGCCATATTAAAGGTTTTAGATAATGTATAGATTTCAATTCCTGTTTCCTTCGCACCGGGAAACTGCAGGTAGCTTAATGGTTTTTTTCCATCAAACCCAATGGAACCGTATGCAAAGTCATGAACGACACAAATATCATGTTCATTGGCAAATTGAATCGTTTCCTCAAAGAAAGCCTCATTCGCAATAGCACCCGTTGGATTATTTGGATAATTAATAAACATCAGTTTCGCCTTTTCAGCCTTGTCTATTGGAATAAGCGAATAGTCTGGAAGAAAATCGTTCTTTTCTTCCAAAGGCATCATAAGCATTTCTGCTTTTGCAAGCTCCACACCAGACCAGTAATCAGGATAGCCAGGATCCGGTACAAGCACTGTATCACCAGGGTTGGTTAGGCAAAGCGGCAGCTCTACCAGCCCTGCCTTCCCTCCGAATAGGATGGCAACCTCTGTATCGCCATCCAACTCGACACCATGCTCCCTTTTATAAAATGACGCAACAGCCTGTTTTAAATAATTTTGTCCTCTAAACGGAGGATATTTGTGATTCATCGGATTTTCAGCAGCTTTTTTAAGCCTTTCAATAATATGAGGAGGCGTTGGTAAATCTGGATTACCCTGTCCAAGATTGATAACATCATGTCCTGCTGCCATACGTGCTGCTACTTTCTTTGTCAACGCTGCAAAAAATTGATCTGGTAGTGCATGCAATAGATCTGATTTCATAAACTGTTTCATCTCTTCACCCACCGTTAGCCTTTTCAAATACTAGTCACAAATGGTATAACGAAATAGCATACTTGTAAAGTACCAATTTTGTGATAATACAGATAACCGGGGTGAATAAATGAATATCAAAGTAGGAATTATTCAAATGAATATCGAGTTTGGATCTCCTGAGCATAATCGGACAAAGGTTGCAAAAGCCTTCAGTGATCTTGCAAACAAGAATTATGATTTAATTTTGCTGCCAGAGCTTTGGACAACTGGCTATGATCTTACTCGACTCGATGAGATCAGTGATAAAAATGCAGAGGAATCGATCGCGTTTATACAAGGCTTAGCAAAAAAATACCAAGTCGATGTTATTGGAGGATCTGTTGCCAATCAAAAAGAAGACGGTGTATATAATACGATGATCGTCATTAATCGCAATGGTGAACTTATCCACGAATACAGTAAGCTTCATTTATTTAAACTAATGGATGAGCATCACCATTTGGAAGCAGGAAAAGACAGCCCTTCTTTTACCCTGGCAAATATAAAATTTGGCGGTTTTATATGCTATGATATTCGTTTCCCTGAGTGGATACGAAAGCCCGTACTCGAAGGGGCTACTGTTTTGGTGGTAGTGGCTGAATGGCCAACTGCAAGAATCGACCATTGGATTACCTTGCTTCGCGCAAGAGCTATTGAAAATCAAAGTTATGTGATTGCCTGTAACCGAGTGGGCGCAGATCCGAATAATACGTTTGGCGGAAATTCCATGATCATTGATCCTTGGGGTGAAATGATTGCCCAAGGTTCTGATCAGGAAGAGATTGTAAGCGGAATTATTGATGCAGAAAAAGTGGCTGAAATTCGAACTAGAATACCTATCTTTGATGATAGACGCCCTTCATTCTATAATTAATCTCCCAGCAATTATTTTTATAGGGAAAACAGTTTGACAAATTCGAAAAATGAATGTTACCATTCTATTCATAATTGTCTCTATCATAACGACTCAATCCATGACAACTGAATTGCAAGCATACACTCTTATCAAGAGCAGGTGGAGGGAATTGGCCCGATGAAACCCAGCAACCGACCATAAAACCATTGTGAGATGGGGCGCTATAAATAGCGCTAGCAGGAATCCCCTCTTAAGGCACGGTGCTACATCCATCAGAAACGGTTGTTTCTGAAAGATAAGAGGTTTGAAGATCCGATCTTTAAGCCTCTTTCAAACTGAAAGAGGCTTTTATTTATTTTCTAAATATTGGCCTCAATCTAGTAACCACTATTTATCTAGGAGGCCCTTTCATTATGGCAATTGTACAAACAAAAGAATACTCACCATTAACCGAACAAACCGCAATCGAACTTGCCTATCAATTAGAGCTATTTCCGAAGGAAGCTGAATTAACCGCAGAAGAAATTGGCGATGGCAATTTAAATTATGTTTTTCGCATTCAAGCGAATAATGGAAAAAAAATTATTGTTAAACAAGCCCTTCCGTATGCAAAGGTTGTTGGAGAAAGCTGGCCGCTTACGCTGCACCGGGCAACAATTGAAGCGAATGCATTAATTAAGCATGGGGAGTTTGTACCTCATCTTGTCCCTAAGGTATATCACACAGACAGCGTACTTGCTGTAACCGTTATGGAGGATTTATCTCATTTAACCATTTCACGTGAAGGGTTAATAAATGGGGAATCTTATCCTCGTTTGTCAGAAGATATTGGCCAATATTTGGCTCATACCCTCTTTCATACATCAGATTATGCGCTTCATCCATTTGAGAAGAAGAAATTAGTGCATTCATTTCACAACCCTGAACTATGTAAAATAACTGAAGATCTTGTGTTTACTGATCCTTTTTTTAATAGCGACACAAATGACTTTGAAGATACTTTACAACCATTAGTTGAGGCTTTATGGGAAGATAACGAATTAAAGCTTGAAACAGCAAAGCTAAAGAAAAGCTTTTTAACTGAAACTGAGGCACTGGTTCATGGTGACCTGCATACAGGCAGTATTTTTGCGAGTGATACAACAACAAAAGTAATTGATCCAGAGTTTGCTTACTATGGGCCAATCGGCTTTGACATTGGCCAATTTATTGCAAACTTAACCTTCCAGGCAATCGTCCGTGAAGAAGGAAATAAACAAGTAATATACGATCATATCCAAAATACCTGGACTACCTTTGAATCTCACTTTAGTGATTTATGGCAAACCCATTCCATTGATTCCTACGCTAATGTTGAAGGCTATTTAAAATTTGTACTTGAAAAGAGCTTTCAGGATGCAGTTGGCTTTGCAGGCTGTGAATTAATTCGTCGCACAATCGGACTTGCTCACGTGAAGGACCTTGATTTGATCTCAAATGATGAAAAACGAATTGAAGCAAAGAAAAAAACCATTCAAACAGGGCGAAAATGGATTATTGAACGATCTTCTATTCAAACGATCGACCAACTTATTAACGTATTAATAGAATCAAATTAATTCATTCTGTTTACGATACAAAAAGGAGTTATATTAATGATTGAACCATTAACAATCCCAATCTCTATTACGTGGAAAGACCATCATATTCAACTGCTTGATCAGCGTAAGCTTCCAGCAACAATCGAGTATGTTGATCTAAAAACCGTTGATCAAGTATTTGAAGCCATTGTCAACATGACCGTCAGAGGCGCACCAGCCATCGGCATTACCGCTGCATTTGGACTCGCTATGGGGGCGATGCAATCAACAAAAGATCAATTGGAAGAATTCCAGGAGGAGGTTCTTGCAATAAAGGAAAAGCTCGCTTCTTCAAGACCGACAGCTGTTAATTTATTTTGGGCGCTTGATCGTGTCAGCAAAGCAGCTGAAAGTGCAACATCGGTAAATGAAGCAAAAACCACTCTTTTGCAAGAAGCCATTCAGCTCCAAGCTGAAGATGAACAAATGTGCCGAGACATTGGCGAATACGCGTTAGAGCTGTTAAATTCAAGTGAACCGGTCTTAACAATTTGTAATGCAGGCTCTATTGCAACAGCTAAATACGGTACTGCCCTTGCCCCTTTTCACCTGGCAAGTGAACGAGGAACACAGTTTGAAGTGTATGCTTGTGAGACAAGACCTGTACTTCAAGGCGCTAGACTTACTGCATGGGAGCTTCAGCAATCAGGTGTAAATGTAACATTGATTACTGATTCCATGGCTGCCCAAACAATTCGTGCAAAAGGTATAAAGGCGATTATTGTTGGGGCTGATCGTATTGCTTCAAATGGAGATACCGCTAATAAAATTGGTACATTTAATCTCGCAATATTAGCTAAAGAATTTAACATTCCTTTCTATGTCGCCGCTCCGTCTTCGACCTTTGATCTCACCATTGACAGTGGAATAGAGATCCCGATAGAAGAGCGTCATCCGGATGAAGTTCGAAAAATACAAGGAATCTCCATTGCTCCGGAGAATGTACCCGTGTATAATCCAGCCTTTGACGTAACACCTGCTGATTATATTACAGCAATCATTACAGAAAAAGGCATCATTAAAGCACCATACATCACCGGTATAAATTCTTTGATTTCATAAAAAAACCTTCCAACCATGAGCGATAACCTCTTAGTTGGAAGGTTTTTTTAATGGCGGCGCCGCTATTCGTTGATTCCCAGCCACATTTCAGGTGGATTCAGCTCATATATACCCTCATTTCGAAACATAAATTGATGATTGATGAATTCTCTTCGAATCGTAGCAAAATCCTCATGATAACGCTGGATAATTAGGTTTATTTCCTTCTCAGTGTATTTTTTTCCGATTTCAAGCTGAGAGGCTAAAAATGCTAATACATAAAGTTTTTTCTTCCTCTGAGCAGGGATCGTTTTAAGGCGGCCCTCTTGATCAAAAAAGTTTTTTATGATTTTCTCTTTTTCTTCCATCGACTGCTTCTCCTCTTTTTTCTTTTCAAGCATTGTCAATAAACCTGATACGTTCTGACGAATTGCCTTATCATTAAGAGTAAAATAGATTGTGTTCTTTTCTCGTCTAGCAATAATTGCACCGCTCTCTCGAAGCTTAGAGAGATGGTGAGAAATCGTTGGGGATGTCAAACCCAGCCTCTCTGCTACAGCCTGTCCATGAAGTGGACCTGAGGATAATAAATGAAGAATTTTCATCCTTGTTGGATCCCCTAATGCTTTAAAAAATAGCATTTGCTTATCTAGCTGCACACCCTCACTCCTATCATATTTATCTAATTAGATTTATATCGAATTACCTTATTTTCGTCAACTTTTTTCTTTATTTTAGATTCTGTTAAACCGTGCTTGTTAATTTCCGCTACAGGCGTTCAATTCAATCAACTTCGTGCCATAAGAACCCATTATCTTTAACATAACCTTATTTTTAAAAATGCTTGGCTGCTTGTAACACAAAGATATGTGTTACAAGCAGCCAAGCATTTGAGATTTATTACATATTGACATAAAACGTTTGTTCGAGCTTTAAAAGATATTCTTTTTTGTTCGTTTGATTCCCTGCATATCCAGTTAAGGCTCCATTTTTGCCATTTACCCGATGACAAGGAATAATTATAGGCAGTGGATTTTTACGGTTAGCCTGCCCAACAGCACGTACCGCTTTATCTCGATCAATTCGTTTTGCTATATCCTGATAAGAGCAGCTTTGACCATAGGGAATCGTTTGCAGCGCCTGCCATACTTCTTGCTGGAATATGGTCCCATTTAAAAAAATTGGTAGCTCAAATACTTTTCTCTTGCCATCAAAATATTCGATCAGCTGCTTTTCAACTCGGTTAAAAAGAGCATGGTCATGATCGACGGTTTCTATTTTGTTTTCTTCAACTATGCTTTCTTCAACAAAATCAATTTTGGTCAAACACCCATCATTTATCGTTAATAAAAGAGGTCCAATCGGACTCTTTACCAGTCGTTTCATCAATATCATCAGCCCCTCTAACAGGGAAATACAGATGAAAGCAGGTCCCCTCACCCACCTTGCTTTCAACCTCAACCTTCCCTTGATGTTCCTCTATAATTTTAAAGGTAACCACAAGCCCAAGTCCAGTGCCATTTTCTTTTGTCGTATAAAATGGCTCATTCAACCGATCAAGTTGTTTTTGTTCAATTCCACAGCCCGTATCCTGAATAGCTATGTGCTGAATGCCATCCTGCTCAGATACCGTAAATATGATTTCCCCTCCATCTTGCATCGCTTCGATAGAATTTTTAATGATGTTGATAAAGACCTGTTTTAAGCGATTTGATTCTCCATACACGAGCCCACTACTACCTTCATCTACCGTGTTCATCTGTATATTTCCAAGAGAAGCTTGCGGTTGCATAAGTTCAATCGTTTCTCTAATTATTGAAGGCAAGCTTACTAGATCAAAAACCACCGTTTTTGGTTTTGCTAGCATTAAAAACTCTGTCATGATCGTTTCAATTCTCTGCAGCTCTGAAAGGATCACGCCAAAATACATACTATGATCTTCCTTTACACTTGCCTGAAGTAATTGAATAAACCCTTTTAGCGAGGTCATTGGATTGCGAATTTCATGTGCAATCCCTGCTGCAAGCTGTCCAATCACTTTTAACGTATCATATTTGTTTAAATGCTCCATCATCTGGACGATATCGGTAACATCCCGGATTATTGTTAAATTAATATTTTTACTAATATGTGGAATCATCATAAATTCATATTGACAATCTCCCCTCTTTCCCATCAGCGTTGACACGACCTCAGACGATGAAGAAGACATTTTTTGCATATATTGATTGTATTCTGGAATAAATGTCTCCATCCGTTGAAATTCCTTTAATGAATCCTTTCCAATAAGATCCTTTTTTTGTTGATCGAAAAATTCACAGCCTTTTTCGTTAATATCAATAATTCTTCCTTTAAGATCACTAATCATTAATCCATTTATGGTTTGCTCAAAAATCTTCTTGTAAATATGGGGCACAACTGGTAAAATCGAATCTTCGTTGACTGTGATAGTAAGTATTAGCAGGACAATTGATTTTTCACTAAGCAAAAACAGATTACAGGCACAGTCTACCGATTCATTTTCACCCGTAACAAAGGTAAACTGATCAGTTAGCTTTTTAGACTGACAAAGCGCTGCAATCTGCCTATGAAATCTCTGTTGATCTTTTTGATGCAGAATATCTTCTGTAGTTAGAATGACAGAATCGGTCGTATCAATTTGCAGCAGCTTATTTGCTGCTGCGTTATAATGCAGGACTTCTCCTTTTTCGTTAAAAAGAAGAACGCCATCTCGTATATTTTCAAGCACATGCAACGTTACTTCTTCCATAATCGGTGTTTGCAGCTCATCTTTTAAAGACCAGTCTTTCTGAATCCACCCATATTTTTGCAACGTCATCATCCCTCAACTTTATTTTCTTCGTTTTTGAAAAAGAAAGACTTGTTATAATTGTGTCCTTTTCACTAGATTGCTTTATAACCAAAAAGGGAAATTGAAATCATAAAATCTTTTAGAAAAGATGGTGTAATTATGTCCAAAAGAGATTATTATTTCGATAATGCAAAATTTTTTCTCATCTTCCTGGTTGTGTTTGGTCATGCGATCCAGACCTATATAGAATACGAACCTTTTTTATTATCTTTATATAAGACCATTTATTCTTTTCATATGCCCGCGTTTATTCTTGTTGCTGGCTACTTTGCTAAAGGTGTCTATGAAAAAGGCTATGCTCGAGTATTGGTGAAAAAGCTTATCCTACCCTATTTAATTTTTCAGGTTATTTATAGCATTTATTATTTCTATTTGAGGAATGAGTCGACTCTGACCGTTGATCCGTTTCACCCTCAATGGTCACTATGGTTTTTAGTCAGTTTATTTTGTTGGAATCTGATGCTTCTGCTATTTGTTCAAATCTTTAAGCTTTCATGGAAACCTACGTTAATCACGAGCATTGTTTTCGGACTTTTTATAGGTTATTTTAATGATGTGTCGGGCTATTTAAGCTTATCAAGGACATTTGTGTTCTTCCCATTCTTTTTACTGGGCTATTATATAAAGAGAGAGCACTTCCATATGCTCAATAAAAAGCCAGTCAAATTAGCGGCATATTTTTCACTTTCATTTGTTTTATTCCTTATGATATTACTACCCGAGTGGAGTAATCGATGGTTATTGGGGTCTCATTCATATCAGGATCTGGGTCAGCCCTATGAAATTAGTCCGTTAATTCGATTTACTATTTATGCCCTAAACATTTGGTTAATTGCTTCATTTTTTTCTATTGTCCCACAAAAGAAATACTTTTTCACAAACTGGGGGAAAAATACTCTTTACGTCTATTTATTACATGGATTTATAATCCAGCTCTTTAGAGAAACACAAATTGGATTAATTGTTAATCCATTTATATCACTTTTACTTATTATGGTTGCATCCTTATTCCTAACAATCCTTCTTTCTACCAATTGGATTACAGCAATTGCCCAGCCTTTGATTGAGTTAAGAGCTAATCGTCTAAAAAAAATGCTATCTAAACATGAATAAAAAGGATAATAGGAATGATATAATTCACTAAACAGCCCACCCTGTTGGGCTGTTTTCTTTTTTCCAATTTTATCATTTCATTAAAAGGAAATAAACTCCTTTTTTTAGCATGCTATTTTACACCATCATTGACGAAGCATTACATCCTGAACAACCTTTGTTGTCTCTTATCATTTCCTCATGTAAAATAAATACGAATGTACGATCAAAGAAGGAGTTTACATACCATGAAAATTGTTTTATCAACATTAAATGCAAAATACATTCATACAAATTTGGCAATTAGGTATCTGAAGGCTTATGCTGAACCTTTTTTCCCTATTGAAATAAGTGAATATACGATTAAAGATCCCGTTATGAATATTGTTGCAGATCTATACGCTAAGAAACCTGATGTATTAGGGTTCAGCTGCTATATTTGGAATATAGAAGAGACCATTCAAGTAATTAGTATGATTAAGAAAATCTCTCCAAATACCAAAATCATTATTGGAGGCCCTGAGGTTTCATATGACGTACCATACTGGCTGGAACGGCTGACTGATGTAGATTATCTTGTAACTGGTGAAGGAGAAGAAACGCTAAAACAGCTTCTTCAATCCTTTGAAAATCAAATTCCTATTAAAAAAGTAGCAGGAATTGCCTATTTAAAGAATGGAAAACCTGTCATTCACCCACAAACCAATAAAATTGATTTAAAAACAATTCCTTCCCCTTTCCGTTTTGAGGAAGATCTTGATGGTTTATCTAAACGAATTGTATACATTGAGACAAGCCGTGGATGTCCATTTCGCTGTCAATTCTGTCTTTCATCAATTGAGGTTGGGGTTAGATACTTTGACCGGGAAGTAATTAAAGAGGAAATTCGTTATTTAATGGAAAATGGCGCTAAAGTAATTAAATTTGTTGACCGGACTTTTAATATCAGCAGAAGCTATGCTATGGATATGTTTAATTTCCTGATTACGGAGCATAAACCAGGGACTGTTTTTCAATTTGAAATAACGGCTGATATTATGCGTCCCGAGGTTATTCAATATTTAAACGATCACGCACCTGTGGGACTTTTCCGATTTGAAATTGGGGTGCAATCTACCAATGATGAGACAAACGAACTCGTTATGAGAAAGCAAAACTTCGAAAAACTGAAAAGAACCGTTACTATGGTAAAAGACGGAGGTAAAATCGATCAGCATCTTGACCTCATTGCAGGCCTTCCTGAAGAGAATTATGATTCATTCCGTCAAACCTTTAACGATGTTTTTGAAATGCGTCCTGAGGAACTGCAGCTTGGCTTTTTAAAAATGCTGCGTGGGACTGGGCTAAGAATTCGTGCAAACGATCATCAATACGTTTATATGGACCAAGCACCATATGAAATATTGAGTAATAATGTACTTCCATTTGATGATATTGTTCGAATCAAAAACGTTGAGGATGTTCTGGAAAAATACTGGAATGATCATCGCATGGATCACACGATCGAATATTTAGTAGAGCATGTATTTGACACACCATTTGACTTTTTCCAAGCATTTGGAAGCTATTGGGATCAGCAGGGATGGGGTAGAATTGGCCATCAGTTGGAGGATTTATTTTCTCGCCTTTCTCAATTCTTAAACGATCTTAACATTTCACAGTTGTCAATTGTGGAAGGATTAATGAAAAAGGACTATCTGCTTAATCAGCGTTTCAAACCTAGAAAACCTTGGTGGAAAGCTTCGATCATTGACGATCAAAAACACGAGCTGTATCAGCAGCTTCTAGACCAGCCAATGATCGCTGGTGAACAATTCGCTTCTCTAAATTTAAAGCAGAAGGAATTGTTTAAGCATACTGTTATTGAAAAAGGGATCACCGTTCAATCTGATGGAACAGCCCTGGAAGTCTATTTAATGGCGTATTATCATCCAAAGGATGGTTATCCAACATTATTTGAATTCACAGCATAGGAATAGATAAAAAGCGATGTCAATTCGTAGTTGACATCGCTTTTCTATCATTACCCTATAATGACACGCTCTTTTGGATAATGGTATTTTGCTTTTTTATTGTTGCCGCCTATCATAAATAAAAACGATATCAATCCTACCCGTCCGATAAACATTAAGAACATGAGGATGAATTTACTTGCAGTTGAAAGCTCTGATGTTATACCTAACGACATTCCTGCGGTTCCAAACGCCGATGTTACCTCAAAAATAACTTCTATCATACTATGACGTGGTTCAAGTATCATCATGGTCATAATTGACGCCATCGTCAAAATCATGGCCAAAATAATGACCGCATATGATCGGTAGACGTCGATCAGATGGATCTCACGATTAAATACCTGTATTTGTTCTCTACCCCTGGCAAAGTTAATTAAAAACAACACAGCTATCGCAAAAGTGGTTGTCCGAATTCCCCCTCCAACTGAGCTTGGAGAGGCTCCGATAAACATCATCATACTCATGACAAGCTGCGTTGGCTCTGAAAAGGTGCTGACATCCAATGTAACCATTCCACCAGAACGTGTTGAAGTGGAATGGAAAAAGGAATAGAAAAATGCCTCATGCCAGTCCATTCCTTGGAAACGATGGTTTATTTCCATAAGAAAAATTAATATTGTTCCTAATAATAATATAATTCCAAACGTAATCGTTGTAAGTTTTGTAAAAAGAGAAAATCGAAATACTCCGCTCTTATTTGATAAAAAACCCTTTAATTCAATTAACACGGGAAAACCAATCGCACCAAGAATAATCAGAATAATAATAATAACCTGTACAAAATAATCATTAGCGTATGGGATTAAGGATTCACCAGTAATATCAAATCCCCCATTAGTAGTTGCAGAGATGGAAGCAAATACTCCATGGAGGACTGCTTCTCCCCATGTGTCATAAAACTGCGTAAAATAGATAGCAAGTACTAGTGCACCTATCGCTTCTATTAATAACAAAATTTTAATGATCTCGATAATTAGCTTCACGACACCAGATAAATTGTATTGATTATGGTCCGTCATGATTAATTGGCGTTCTCTTAGTCCAATGCGTTTTCCAACAATTAGCCAAAAAAAGGTACCAAGAGACATAATCCCTATACCGCCAAGCTGCAAAATAAACATTAGGACAATAATACCAAATGTTGTATACGTCTCTGATACATTTATAGCTGTCAATCCTGTGACGCTCACTGCACTGACTGCAGTGAATAAAGAATCGATTAAGTTTATAGCTTTTCCATCTTGATGGACACCTGGAAGCCGCAGAAGAAAGAAGGAAAGAGCGATCGCAATGAAGTAATACACTACAATCATTTGAGCCGGTTTTAAGCTCCGTATTTTATTCAAAATATTACGCCACATGATATTGATCCTTTCATAAACAGTCTTTACTTATCTTATATGATATTATCGGTTTTTGGATAGGTAAATTAAAGTTAAATCACTTTTATTTTTACATATTTCAAGATTTGTAAGTCTCACAGCATCTATACCCCAATCAAATAAAAGGCTTGTCTCCAACGTTAAAGAATGCACCACGTACGAGACAAGCTTATATAGGTTTACCTATTATTTTTTTCCTTAGGGCAGAAATGGCTCGAGCTATTCATCATCCTTGTTATCCCTATATTCTCTTTTCTCCTCTTTCTTTTCTTCCTTCTCTTTTCTCTTATCTTCTTTCCTTTCTTCTTTTTTTTCCTCCTTGTCTTCATTCCGCTCTTCTTTTCTATCTTCCTTTTCTTTTCTCTTTTCTTCTTTTACTTCTTCACTCTCTTTCCACTTCTCTTCATTTTCATTATTCTTATCATAGGTTTCATTTCCTTGGTCTTCCGGCTTGTTCCTCCCTTGCTCTATTTGATTTTGGTTCGTCTGTTGATTTTGAGTAGCTTGATTCTGTGGACTTTTTTCGTTCGTTGATCCTGGTATTGCAACAGGTGCTCCATTCGTTTGGTTATTAGGCGTATTTTCAGGTTCTTGAATTTCTTCTGCTGGCTGCACCTCTTTAGAAGCTTCAGGTACTGGCTCCGCACTTTGGCCCTTTATAGATGATGCTTCTGGCTGTAACGGTGTTGGGAGAATATCCAACCTTGGTGTAGGTTCATGATAAGGTTCTTTGATTTTCACTTCCGAAGAATGATTTTCAGTGGAAGAAGCACGATGATTCATCCACTTCCCCACTGACATGCCATGCTCATTCGCTTGTTCCAAATCTTTAAGCGAAGCTTCATAAAGTGTGATAGCTGCTAATTGATGGTTTATTATCATGTCATTCTTCCATTGTTGAATCTCCGAATTAAAGCTTGACTGAAAAGATGAATCTGCTTGATTTGTGAAGACAGACGACACAATGATCGAGTCGACTCGATTGAGTAAATACCCTTTTTCTTCACTTATTTCCATTATCTCATTCATCACGCTTTCCATTGAATTGCCCTTCCAGTCACCAAGCGCACTTAGCAAAATTACTGCCTCTTCATTTAACGGTTCTATATGCTGAGCCTCCCCATTACTATTTACCGAAATCATAAGACTAGGATTAATATCTACCGATAAATACGCATAGGGTTCTCTGTTGAAAGACAGATATATTAAATAGAATGATAGCAATAGAACGGCAATGACAGCAAATGATGCCGGCCAATGAACAAATTGACCAGACAATCCAAATCGTTTTCCCTTGTATGGTATCACCTCAATCTCTTCACCAACAGTAATGGAATAAGAAGGCTTCTCTGCTTGTAGAAAGTGCCCATCTTGCGTTAATACAATTAGATGTCTCTTTTCTATTTGCATGATCACACCTTTTGTCATTGTTCAAACCGCCCCTTAATATAATGCTGTAAATGTGGAAAATCTCCATCTAATAATAAAGCAATAGCAATAATGTACTTTCGGTTGCGCTCCATTGTTTTACGACTGACAGACACATGATTCTCAAGTGATTTTAAAGGTAATCGCTTTTTTTTACTCAAATGCTCCATCCATTCCGAATTGCCTGCAACCTGCCTTGCAATAGACATGGCAGTTTGCCTTGCATCTTCATGCTTAGGTGCTTGCTCAATAATATCCTGAAATGACATGCCGTATTCTTTAAGCTTAACTGTAAACATAACAATTTCATCTCTTCGTTCTTCTGCAACTATTTCTTCATTAAAAGCCTCCATCGCTTGGCGTTTTTCAATAATGGAAGACACTGCATCTTCATCCATACTATTTGCTAAAAAATCATATCGAATCATTTTCTCTCTTTGATTTTTCCTTATGTAGTCAATTATTTTTCTGCGGATGACTACTTCTGAAAATGCAAGTAATGAAGACCCCTTGTCAGGTTCATATTTTATGATGGCTTCGTGAAATGCCATCAGGCCAATGCTAAACTCATCATCACTGTCATTAATATATCTTTTACAAACGGATGAAACCGTACGCTTAACAAACGGTTTATAGGATTTGATCAAATCCGTTAACACTTCTTCATTTCCTTGTTGAATATTAATGGCCATTTCTTCTATAGTCAGCATATTTTTACGCTTATTTAATAAAAACAGAAGCAATGATAGCATCGGTATCACCTCAATCCAGCTTACTCTATTGTTGAATTGTACCGATTTTTTTACTAGAAGGAAAGTTTAATACTTATGTCAAAAGGAAGATAAAATGTATACAACATTTCTATAATAGTACGATAAAAAATCTATTTATTTTGGGGTAAAAGAAAAAACCATCGAAAATTCGATGGTTTTTTCTTTTATGAAGTCGCTTCCTGACTTCCTTTTCTCTTTGCAAGGATATATCCTCCAACCGCTATGATAAGAAGGACTGTCCAGAAAATGAGTTTCCATGTTGTTGAATGAGGAAAATGTGTATCAATAATTTGTACATTCGGGTGTCCAAGTGTTAATACCGAAAGTTTCACACCTACCCATCCGACGATTAAGAAAGCCGTCGTCTCGAGCAGTGGATACTTCTTTAAGAGTCTCACAAACCAGTGAGCAGCAAAACGCATTATAATTAAACCGACTAGTCCGCCGATAAAAATAACGATAAATTGCCCACCGTCAATTCCGCCAATGTCAAATGCTCCAACAGGAGGCAACGTAATTGCAAGTGCAACTGCTGCAAGCATAGAATCAATCGCAAATGCAATATCTGCAATTTCAACCTTCAATACAGTCATCCAGAAGCCAGATCCTTTGTTTTCTTGTTTTGATAGATCTTCCTCTAATGCCTGCTGTTTTTTGGATCGTGCTTGTTTCACGATATGACTTATTGAAATGTACAATAGATACAAAGCACCGAGTGCCTGTAATTGCCACACATCAATTAGAATCGCAATCATAAACAACGCTGCGAACCGGAAAACAAATGCCCCAAATAATCCGTAAAACAAGGCCTTTTTTTGTTTTTCAGGTGGTAAATGCTTTACCATAACTGCCATTACAACTGCATTATCCGCTGCTAAAATTCCTTCCAAGGCAATAAGAATGAGTAAAACCCAGCCATATTCCAGTACTAATCCTGCATCCATTTGATATACCTCCTATTGATCATTGTTGCCAAGAGAAACAAGAACATATTCAGGAAAACAAAAAAGACCTCTGCCTAAAATAGGCAAAGGTCTTGCTAAGCATCAAAATATGCCATTACGGCCGATGGATTCAATATCCACGTCATGACGACCTGTAATTAATCATCTGCAAAAGATGACTAAAGCTACTCCCCCTTGACTTAAATGTCAAAGATTATTAAATTCTTTATTATTATAGCAGTTTTTATTCACTTGTAAATAGAGAGAAGAATATTTTGTTGATAGTATAATCTACTCATTACTGAGGTCATTTATTAAGATTATGCTTCTTATTCATCTTTCTCGTTTCAGGATCAATGAGACTGTATATAATCGGCACAATATAAAGTGTTAATAAGGTTGAACTAAGCAATCCTCCAATAACCGTGATCGCCATTGGCTGGTTGATTTCAGTACCTTCTCCAATTCCAAGTGCTAATGGAATCAATCCTAAAATGGTCGTAAGGGCTGTCATTAGAATTGGCCGTAACCGATCTCGAACAGAAGTAACAATCGCTTCGTAGCTGGCCAACCCTTCTGCTTTTCGCTGATTAATATAATCAACCAGCACAATCCCATTATTTACAACTATCCCCGTCAAAATAAGAATACCAATAATGGCTGTAATACTAATTGGTGTTTGCGTCATAAATAATGCTGCAGCAACACCAATTATCATTAATGGTACCGTAGTCATGATAACGAACGGATACTTAAATGATTCAAATTGGGCCGCCATCACGAAATAAACAAGGATCACAGCTAACACAACAGCTAAAATCATATCATTTAAAGAATCCTCTAATAACTCACGGTCGCCGCCAAATACGATTTCAGTTTCATTCTCCAGATTCAATGCAGCAATCGCATCGTCAACCTCCGTAGAGATCGTACCAAGATTGGTTTCAGAGGTATAGGTCGCAGTAAACCCAACGGCAGATTGTTGGTCGATTCGTTGAATGGAAACAGGTCCTTCTGAAATTTCAATATCAGCGAGTGCCTGGAGTTCTACAAATTGACCGCTCGGAGCACGTAAGGATAGAGTTCGTAACCCCTCCAGCGTATTCGTTACATCTGTATCATATTGGACAAATACACTATACACTTGAGCATTTTCTGAAATAATTTGCGTTGCAAAAGCTCCCCTTGTAACATTATTTACAGATTGGGCAATTTGTACAGGCACAAATCCATATTCTCTCGCTGCTTCACGATCAATGGTTAACTGAACCTCTTCAACCGTATCCTCTAAATCGGTCTCTACATCTGTAATATTTTCTAGCTGCAATAATGCTTGTTGAATCTTATCAACTGAATCCTCCAGTCTAGCCTCATCATTGTCTCGCACGTTAAAAGATAAGGTTTGTGGAGCTGATCCTGTTGCTGTTTGCAGATTCAATGTCACTTCTGCTGTTTCATTTATATTTGCGGCGGCGTTTACAAGCTCTGGCGTAATGTCTTCAACAAACTCAAATACAGATGTATCACGGTTACCTAAAGGTATTAATTTGACGGATATATCCGCAATACTGCCATCTGGATCTCCAGTAAATAAGCCTTGCTGCAGGGCACCCACCTGACTGACATATACATCAATTATCTCTTCATCTCTTAATTCTTTTTCAATCGCTGCTACCACTTGTTCAGTTTCTTCTAGTGCCGTTCCATTTTCCAGCGACACACGAATACTAAAAAAACCTTCATCTGTGGCCGGGAGAAATTGAGTCCCTACCGTTGTTAAACTAAATCCACCACCCACAAATAACACGATCGTGAGAAGAAGAGGAATCCAACGCTTTCGAAGAGCCCAATTTACTGTGCCTTCAAATTTTTTCATAAATCCTGACTGCATGCGCTCTATTTCTATGTTTGCAGGCGGTTCTTTTAGCATGCGACTGGCCAGCATTGGAACCACTGTTAAGGCCACAATAAGAGAAGCAAATAAGCTAAAAGAAATCGTTAATGCAAACTCAGTAAAGAGATCACCAATTAGACCTTCAATGAAAATAACAGGTACAAATACCGCGACCGTTGTTAAAGTAGAGGCTGTTATTGCACCCGCTACCTCTTTGGCACCTTCTCTTGCTGCCCGCTTTGGATCTTTCTTCATTGATAAATGTCTATAGATATTTTCAAGTACCACGATTGCATTATCTACCAGCATCCCTATTCCTAACGCTAGTGCACCAAGGGTAAAGATATTTAATGAGAAATCGGATAAAAACATGAGCACAAATGTAACGATAACTGAGTACGGGATTGCCACACCAATAATGATTGGGCTCTTCACATTTCTTAGGAACATAAAGAGTACAAGCATAGCAAGCAGTCCACCGATGATCAGTGAATTTCCTATATTTCCAATGGCAAGCCGTATGTAATCTCCTTGATCAAATAGAACATCCGCTGTAATAGCTGAATAACGATCTTCTTCTAGCAAGCGTTCAAGTTCGTTTTGAAAAGCCGTCGACACATCCGCTGTATTTGCATCCGATTCTTGAAGTACGCTGATGAGAACTGCCTGTTCATCATTCGCTCTTGTAATAACTGATGCAGGCGGCTCACCAAATGTAACTTCACCTACATCCTGCACCGTAATATTTTCTCCATCTAAAGGATTTACAGTGATGACTAAATTCTCAATATCTTCTACCGAAGTAAGTGTACTTAATATCCTTGTTGTCAAATCTTTGCCATCAGTTTGAACCGTATCTCCAGGAAAAGAGATATTATTCGCTTGAATAATGTTGAGTACATCTGTTTGTGTTAACCCTAACTCCTCCAAACGAGCCTGATCCAGCATGATCCGAACTTCTTCTGAAAGTGAGTTGGAAATATTAACGCTCGCAACACCTTCCGTTCTCGTTAATTCAAGCTCCAGCTCTTCAGCTATCTGCCTAATATCAGTCGCTTCATCGGAGGAACGAAGACTTAATTGGATAACAGGAAACTGTGAAGGATCAAACCTTAAAACCCGTGGATCATTCGCCTCATCTGGCAGTTGAGCTTGCTGAATCGCTTGCTGTATATCCCGTTCAGCTTCATCAATATCTGTTGCGAATGTAAATTCCAAGAATACTAAATTGGAGCCTTCTTCTGAAGCTGATTGAACATTTTTCAAACCCGGCAACATGGCCAATTGTGATTCAATTGGCTTGGTGACCTTTTCTAATACTTCTGTTGGGCTTGCACCTGGGTATGAAGTTACCACAACGGCTACCGGGGGATTAATATCTGGAATTAACTTGATGGGGATTCTGGTTAGTGAGATCGTACCTAAAAGAATAACTAGAAGCATTGTGATTATCGTAAAGACTGGCCTTCGTATTGAAAAACCGCTTATGTTCAACCTAAACTCTCCCTCCACTGTAACTAAATAAGACCATTGTGCCTATTTTTTTACACTGATTTATGTATGTTCACTATACTGACTCTCGTGTCGTTATTCAATCATTAATACACCGTGATCAGAACTTTCACAGCTTTGTCAAAATTATCTTTCCCTTTTTAACTAAAAAAGAACACCCTCAATCGATAAATTGGATTGAGGGTGACACTTACTTGTTATTATAGCTAATCGTCCATCCAGTGATACTAAAAAGAATCGTTAGGATAGGACTAAACAAACAAAATAAAGCAAACGGCAAGTACTCAAGCGTTGGTACTCCCAATACAGTTGTTAAAAATACCCCGCTCACTCCCCAGGGAACGAGAGGATTCACAACTGTTCCAGCATCTTCGAGCACCCTAGATAAATTTTTTCGTGTAAGATTTAATCGATCTACTGACTCCTTATAGGCTTCCCCTGTAAGTAAGATCGATAGATACTGTTCACCAATTAATACATTTATACCAATTGCAGAAGCTGCAGCGGTAATCAATACAGAAGAAGTCTTCTTCACCATTTTCTCCAGCATGTTTAAAATTGAGGCAATAATACCAAGCGTAAACAAAAGCCCACCCAAGCCAAGCGCCAGAAACACAAGTGAAACGGTAAACATCATGCTAGTTAATCCTCCGCGAGAGAGCAGCGAATCAATCGCTTCAACACCTGTACTGGATTGGTATCCACTAAATAAAATAGAGGACAGATCACCGAATGAAGTACGTGTATGGAAGAACGATAATCCTATACTAAAAATAGTTGTGGAGGCTAATGAAATAAGTGCGGGAACTCGTTTAATGGCAAAAATAAATAAAAGGAGAATAGGCAATAATGCATACCAGTGAATTAGACCTGTTCCTACTAATGCTTCTCGAAGAGGTTCAATTTGACCGCGTGTATTTTCAAGTCTTTCGCTTGGAGATAGCCAAGCAAAGCCCATGAAAGAAAATACAAATGCTGGGATCGTTGTCCATGCCATATTTCGGATATGTTCAAATAAATCAACCTGCACGATGCTGGATGCCAGATTTGTCGTATCAGACAGCGGAGACATTTTATCCCCAAAAAATGCCCCGGAAACGACCGCTCCTGCCGTAATAGCAAGCGACAAGTCAAGAGCTGAAGCCAATGCAATAAAAACTACTCCAAGTGTCGCCGCAGTCGTCAGTGAACTGCCAATACTTAATCCGATTAATGCTGTTACTAAAAAGACAGCGGAAAAGAAAAACGGCCATTCACCCATTGCTAATCCTATATGCATTAAAGTAGGAATCGTTCCCGCAATCATAAAAGCACTAATGATCATCCCGATAAAGAAAAAGATAAACACAGCACCTATACCTGAAGAAACCCCCATAGACAGACCTTCCTCTAGTTCTTTTAAAGAAACCTTTCTACAAATTCCATATACAATCAGCAGCATAATGCCAACAATAATCGGAATATGAGGCACGGTTTTAAATACAATCATACATACACTTATTACTGAAAACAGGGAGCATATTAATACAATTGCTTCCCATCTTGGCGGATTTATTATTGGTTTACTAATCTCCACCTCATACACCTCTTCATCTTCATTTTTCTCATGAAAAAAACCTCAACATTCCACTAAAGGAAGAAGAGGCTCTTCATTGTACATCCAATTTTACTATTACACTAAAACGCTTCTAAGTATTAAAGTAAATATAATAATATCATAATATATTACTTGGTCAAGCTAATCCACATAACCGCAATATTAAGAAATTAATAAGGATGAACAATCCGGCTCAATTGCAGCTTCTGAAGGTTTACCAAACAAATATCCCTGACCTAGATCAAATCCAATTTCCCGGCAAATTTCCAGCTCCTGCTGACGTTCAATTCCCTCTGCTAAAATCTTAATACCAAGCTCCTTTGATAAATGATGAACTTCTTTTAGAAATATTTGCTTTTGACTATCTGTGTCGCAAAATGAAATATATGAACGATCAATTTTCACGTAATCAGGTTCTAACAGTTTTAGAATTTCAATAGTTGAAAAACCAGCACCGACATCATCAAGAGCTACCTTTATTCCTTCACGCTTATAGGTTTTGAACACCGCTTTCAGATGATCGATATCTACAATTTTTTCCGTTTCGACAACTTCAAATACAAGGTCACCAGGATCGACTTGATATTTATCCACCACCTGGAAGGTATGCTTCAGGCAAAATTCTGGATTATAAATCGTAGACGGAAGAAAGTTAATAAAGCTTTTTAATCCAGGTCTAATGTACTTCTTCTTCGCTTTTATTGCTTCTTCTCTTGCCCGCTGATCCAGCATAGAATGAAGCCCGGTGGAGCTTGCTACTGAGAATAATTCCCCTGGTGAAAAATGCTCTTGACTCTTGTTAGAACGAAGCAATGATTCATATCCATAAATTCCTCCAGATTGCAGCTCCACAATGGGCTGCAGGTGACTGGTTAACTCTCCATTCTGGATATATTCAACGGCTTTCCGATGATGAATACGATTTGAAAACTGTCCAAGATCAACGATATTTATGTATTTTTCTGTTTGAGAAATCCCACATTTGATTTCATTTTGTCTATTTATTGACATTAGTTTTGTTGTAAGTTCCTCTACTATTTTAAGGCTATCATAAGACAAACTATACATCCTGTTAGAATACTTAAATGGATACGAAAGCCGATCAACATCACTTTCTGATAAACCTTGAATATAGAAGATGCCTTCCTCATAAAAATAGATAGAACTCCCACAGTGAACACATGCATTATCCATTCCTTTTACCTACTCCTTTTAATGGTAGTTTTGATTCATTTTATCTTCTTTTACCCTTTTAAAAAAGGATTTACTCCGATAAAAGAAATAAACCCATGGACATTTTTCTAGAAGTCCATGGGTTTATTGATTACAAGAGGCTATAAAGCTTGATAGATGGGTGCTTATCTACAAACCATCTCATAGCAAAATCATTTTCAAATAGAAATACAAGACGATTATGGCGATCCTTTACGAGCATACTTCGACTGGATGACATTGATTCCGTCACTTCCGTCTCATTCTCGATCCAGCGAGCAATTTTAGAACCAATATTCTCCATCATAACATCCACATTGTACTCATTTTTCATACGGTGTTCAAAAACCTCAAACTGAAGCTGACCAACTGCACCAAGAATGACGTCTTCCGTTCGTAATGTTTTGTACAGTTGAATGGCTCCTTCTTGTACGAGCTGATTAATCCCTTTGTGGAAATGCTTTTGCTTCATGACGTTCTTAGCCGTTACTCTCATAAAGAGCTCTGGTGTAAATTGAGGCAGCTTTTCAAATTGAAAAGCTCTTTTTCCTTCTGTTATCGTATCCCCAATTTGATAATTACCTGTATCATAGATTCCGATAATATCACCGCTAACTGCAACATCTACAGTACTTCGATCATCTGCTAAAAAGGATGTAGAAGATGACAGCTTTATTGTCTTCCCTGTTCTTGCAAGCTGTACAGCCATCCCTCTTTCAAATTTCCCTGAGCAAATTCGTAAAAAAGCAATACGATCTCTATGTGCAGGATTCATATTGGCTTGGATTTTGAACACAAAACCTGAAAATTCTTCTGCAACTGGATCAATGGCTCCAATATCTGACTGGCGAGGCAACGGTGATGGAGCGAATTGCAAATAGGTTTCTAAAAAGGTTTGAACACCAAAATTTGTTAAAGCACTGCCAAAAAATACAGGAGTAATTTCACCTTTTGCAAGACGTTCATATGAAAAGTCATTTCCTGCTTCATTAAGCAGCATGATATCTTCAAGAGCCTGATCATACAAACCTGATTGTTTAATCAGATAATCTCCTTCTAGTTCACCTTCTTCATTAAGTGAAAGAAAACGATCTTGCTCATCCACTCTAAACTGCTCAATCCGTTTATGATGACGATCATAAATCCCTAAAAATTCTTTCCCCATTCCGATCGGCCAGTTCATTGCATAAGACTCAATACCGAGAACTTCCTCAAGTTCCTCCATGATCTCCAAAGGCTCTCTCCCTTGTCGATCAAGCTTGTTTATAAAGGTAAAGATCGGTATACCGCGCATTTTACACACTTTAAAAAGTTTTAACGTTTGGGCTTCGATCCCTTTTGCTGCATCAATAATCATAACTGCACTGTCTACTGCCATAAGTGTTCGATACGTATCTTCACTGAAATCCTGGTGACCTGGCGTATCCAGTATATTTACACGCTTTCCGTCATAATCAAATTGCATAACAGAAGATGTGACCGAAATTCCACGCTGCTTTTCGATTTCCATCCAGTCTGATGTAGCATATTTACCTGTTTTCTTTCCTTTAACTGTTCCTGCAGCGCGAATTGCACCGCCAAATAACAGCAGTTGTTCTGTTAAAGTCGTTTTCCCCGCATCCGGGTGAGAAATAATTGCAAACGTCCTTCTGGACAATACTTCTTGCTGTAATGTTGTCATCGTCTAATATCCTCTCGTTCTGTTGTAAACTTATCCTCATTAAATGATAGTCCTTCATCACGCGGAATGCAATCAAACTAAGGGAATTGTTTATGAAAGAACATAAATTTGCAAAAAATATGGATTTTAATATCCCGTTATTCTATTCATTTTATGTTCATGATGCTTAATACGACAAAAAAAGGAGCGTGGAGAAATGGAAAATGTTTTTATCTTCAATTGTTGCAGCTATTATGATGGCAGCCATTATGGCAGGCGCTGTGTCTGCTAATGGAGAAGAAGTCTGGGTACGTGTTTTACATGCTTCCCCCGATGCACCTGCAGTAGATGTCTATGTAAACGGAACGGCTGTTGTTGAGGGAGCAGAATTTAAAGCCTACACAAATTACTTCCCCCTTCCCGCTGGTGAACATGAAGTAGAATTATTTCCTGCTGGAGATACTTCAACTGTTTTATTCTCAAAGACTTTGACTGTAGAAGCCGGGCATTATTACACCGCTTCAGCCATTAACCTTCTTGAATCAAACTAAATGCAACAGAAGATGATTTGATGGTAGACAATAGAACGACAATGGTCCGTGCTGCCCACTTTTCCCCTGATGCACCAGCTGTTGATGTAGGGCTGCTTGGAGGAGAGGCAGTATTTAGTGGGGCATCATTCCAAGGTGTTACAGATTTTGCAGAGTTAGAAGCCAGTACGTATGATCTTAAAGTGCGTACACCAGACGGAACACAAATTATTGATCTCTCTGAAACAGTATTGGATGCAGGCACAGCTTACAGTGTCTATGCAGTGAATACCCTTGATTCCATTGAATTGCTCTTGTTAACAGCCCACGAGCTGACATGCCTGAGACAGGAATGGGGCAGAATGGCCACTGAAAACAATTCAATTGCTTGGTCTATAACAATTGCACTTGTGGACCAGCTATTCTATTTACAGCTCGTTAGCGGGTAAATAACCATTTTAAAAAATATACATTTTTATTCACGGGACTTGTCCTCTTTCTTAGTGCGCGAGCGGGACTGCTCTCTTCGTTACCGAAAGATTCAACTGCTCAATCAAGAGAAGCAATAATTTCATCTCACCCTTCTAGCTTTTTAGATAAAGAGCCAGAATTAAATCAGTCAACTCATTTTCAGACAATAACCCCAAAGCAAAATCCATTTAATCTTGACCAGCATATAAGAATCATACCTTCAAGGCTTATCATTCTATCCATTTATGTTGATGCCAAGGTGAACCCATATGGACTGGATGAAAACAGTTTAATGGAGGTCCCTGATAATGCTCAAGAGATTGCGTGGTTTGAACCAGATGCAGAGCGAAATGCTGTACTGCCGGTCATGTGGATGGTGAAAAATCACCTGGTATCTATTGGGACATAAAAGAACTCAAACGAGGAGATAAGATCATCGTAGAGAATGAAGACGGTAAATCATTAACGTTTACTGTCACCAATTCAGAAATATATGACCGTAACCATGCACCTATTCAAGAAATATTTGGTATTTTCTCAAAGAAGCGATTAAATTTGATCACATGTACATGCCACTTCGATCGTGAAGCTCAAAATTATGTAGAGTGCATAGTTGTCAATACTGAGCTCAGGAGTGTATATAGTGAAAAAATGTAATTAAATTTGCAATTTCCGTTTAAATATCCCGAGAAATGAACAATCACAGATTCATTTCTCGGGATATTTTTGTTGTTTATGATCAATAATAAACTTAAACAAGAATTAAGTACTTAATACGATTTATTACGCTGGATATAGGGGTCCAGAATAATCACTGGTTTTTTAAGCTTCATCACATTTCTCCTGTCCACTGAGCAATGCGATGCGCAAGCTCTTCAGACTCTTCCCCCGCTGGATGTTTAAGCGATTCCTTTAAGGCAGTAATTAAGCGATCCCCATACTCTTCGTAGGAAAATAAAATAGACCATGATAATGAAGGAATAGCTACAAGAACAGTTTCTTCTTTTTTATTTTCGTGAATAAATACTTTTCTTTGCGCATGGCTTGAAATGCTGTTACGTATCTTCATCTTCTCCCCCCCTTAGTAGTCTGACATCTGACATTTATGTGACTTTTTCATAAACGTGATTGAATCGCTTGCATTAGCATTGTAGAATGGGAAAAGTGTTTTGACAAGTATAATAAAGAATGGAGTGGCTTTATTTGATAAACATACTATGGGGACTTGCCGGAATTATTGTTATTCTTGCCATTGCCTTTGCTTTTTCAAATAATAAAAGAAACATAAAATGGAGACCAGTTTTAGTCGGGCTGTGCATTCAGCTATTCTTTGCATTCATCGTTCTAGAAACTGATTTCGGAAGCGGTGTACTTCAATGGATGACCAATCGTGTTAGTTCAGTTATTCAATATGCCAATGAAGGAATCAATTTTGTACTTGGCGGATTTGTTTATCAAGAAAACAGAATTGTTTTTGCGATTAACGTATTATGCGTCATTATCTTCTTCTCTTCCTTAATTTCTGTCTTGTATTATTTAAAAATCATGCAAGTTTTCGTAAAACTTCTTGGCGGAGGACTTTCAAAGCTTCTCGGAACTCGAAAGGCAGAGTCAATGTCGGCAGCTGCTAATATTTTTGTCGGACAAACTGAAGCACCCCTTGTCATCAAACCATATATTGGGAAGATGACGAATTCAGAGCTTTTTGCTGTGATGACTGGTGGACTGGCCTCTGTAGCTGGTTCTGTGCTGGTTGGATATGCTCTTCTTGGTATCCCATTAGATTACTTGATCGCAGCAAGCTTCATGGCAGCTCCTGCAGGTCTTGTCATGTCAAAAATGTTTGTCCCTGAAACAGACGACCGTCCAGATCCGGAGGATTTTGAAATGGCCGCAGATGATGACGCGGCCAATGTGGTAGATGCTGCAGCTAAAGGAGCAAGTACAGGCCTTCAGCTTGCATTGAATGTAGCAGCAATGTTAATCGCCTTTATCGCCATTGTGGCCATGCTAAATGGTATTTTAGGCTGGATTGGTGCTCTAGTTGGATTCAACAGTTTCTCCCTTGAGCTCATTTTAGGGTATGTTTTTGCACCGCTTGCATTTGCCATTGGTGTACCATGGCATGAAGCTGTTCAAGCGGGAAACCTGATCGGTCAGAAGCTGGCGCTAAACGAGTTTGTTGCTTATGCAAATTTCGCTCCAATTATGGGGGATTTTTCAGATAAGACCGTTGCGATTATAACATTTGCACTATGTGGATTTGCTAATATCTCTTCACTTGGTATCTTACTAGGAGGACTGGGAAATCTTGCACCAGAGCGTCGCCCGGATATCGCACGTCTTGGTCTTCGTGCAGTACTAGCTGGTGCACTTGCTTCCATGCTTTCAGCCTCGATTGCTGGAATGTTCTTTTAACCGCAAGGTACAACAAAAGGAGCTTCGATCATTTTCGGAAGCTCCTTTTTTCATGTTAAAAACGAGTTTCAGCTACTGAGAGGGCGATTTCTCTGTCACTGTGAGGATATTTCGTGTTTTCAATGATTTGGTAGTCCTCGTGTCCTTTACCCGCAAAAATAATGATATCATCTGGTTCAGCAATCTCCATGATATGGCGAACAGCTTCTTCACGATCACCAATCAGGGCATACTGCTCATGCTTCATTCCTTTTTCGAGATCCGTTAATATGCTGTCGTAGCTTTCATAGCGTGGATCATCAGTTGTTAGTACTACATAATCGGCTAAAGATGCTTTCTCGGCCATTGTCGGTCTCTTAGATTTATCGCGGTTCCCTCCTGTGCCTACTAGGAAAAGTATACGGTTTTTCTTAAAAGGCATAACGGATTGAATGGCTTTTTCTATTGCATCAGGCGTATGAGCGTAATCTATGTAGATTGAAAGAGGTGCTGATGTTTGAACAAGTTCCATTCTCCCAGAAATCGGCGGAATCTCCTTCAAGCGTTCCACCAAAGAAGAGACTGATTCACCTGTTGCATATAGAGTCGCAATAGCTGCCAGCACATTCGATACATTAAAGATTCCAAGAAGCTGCGTTTCTACTTGAAACTCTCCTTCAGGTGAATGCATTAAAAATTCGGTTCTGTCATCTAAATAAACAATATTCGTTGCAAAAAAGTCTGCTGGCTTCTCCATACTATAGCTTATCACTTCAAACGGCGTCATGGATGCATACTGATCAAACCATTCATCATCTACGTTTAAGACAGCATATTTTGGCTTTGTTAAATCTTGGCCCAGCTGTGAAAAAAGGAGACCTTTTGCATATCCATAATGCTCCATCGTTCCATGGAAATCAAGATGATCGTGAGTTAGGTTCGTGAAGGTTACGACATCAAAATCAACTCCCCACAATCGACCTTCAATTAGCCCATGAGATGAAACCTCAAAGACCATGTTTGAAACATCTGCCTCTCGCGCTTTCACGAGCATACGCTGTGTTGTAATAATGTCACTTGTTGTATTCGCACTTGCATAAAGCGTTCCATCCAAATCAAACCCAATCGTTCCTGAAAGTGCGGAACCTTCCCCGCCTCTTCGAATAAGCTGATGAATTAAGTTTGTAACGGATGTCTTTCCATTTGTACCTGTCACACCAATAACGTTCATATTTTTTGAAGGAAATTGGTAAAAATGATTCGCTATATGGGCTAACGCGCGTGAAGTGTTTCTCACCACAACTAGTGCCACTTGGTCTGCATCAAGTTCAAGCTCTTTTTCTGCAACAATTACTGTTGCACCTTTTTCAATCGCACTTTGAGCATGATCATGTCCGTCAGTCGTATGTCCTTTTATGCAAAAAAACACGGTGTTCGGCTGAACCGCTCTGGAATCAACCTCGATATGATCAACGGATTCGGGTAATGAGCCAATAATGCTTTTTATTTTTAATGAGTCAAATAATAGTTGTGTATTCATCTTGATTCCTCGCACTCTCCATAGTATCAATCAATATACAATTTATTGTAACGGATGTTCGCCCAGATGAGTAGTAGAGGGAACGCTTTTCATAAAAATCATTCCTTGGTCCGATAAAATAGCCTCATTCCTCCATCATTCTGATGCCAAATTTGATAGTAGATACGCATAGATCAAAGATTCTGTATGATACAATGAACTTTCATGCGTTCGTTCATAGGCATGTGACGAATCGATTCCAGCTCCAATTAATCCGTGTTTAATATCATAGCCGGCACGGATTGCGGCAGAAGCATCCGATGAATAGTATGGGTATATGTCTACTTTGTACTCAATATCATGCTTTTCTGCAAGCTTCACCAGATGCTTACGCAAACCATAATGATATGGGCCACTTCCATCTTTTGCACAAATTGAAACCGTATATTCATCAGACGCCTGACCATCCCCAAGTGCTCCCATATCAACAGCAATATATTCAACCGTTTCTTCTGAAATATTTGAATTCCCGCCGTATCCAATTTCTTCGTTATTTGCGATAATGAAATGTGTTGTATAAGGGATTGTTGTATTATTCTCGTGGAGGTGCTCGATCACTCTCATCAGCATTCCTACGCTTGCTTTATCATCAAGATGTCTGGATTTAATGAAGCCGCTTTTTGTGATTTGCACTCTAGGATCGAATGATACAAAATCCCCCACTTGAATACCTAGCGCTAAAGTTTCATCAGCGGACTGAACCTTTTCATCAAGTCTAATTTCGATATTTTTCTCATCACGTGCCGCAGTCCCGGCGTCCTTATACACATGCACAGATGTTTGATGCATTAAAATAGTTCCTGAAATTATGTTACCAGTGCTTGTTTCAACTTCACAATATTCTCCTTCAACAGCATTCCAGCGAAAACCTCCGATCATGGATAGCTTCAAACGACCATCTGATTTAATTTCTTTGACCATTGCGCCTAAGGTGTCTACATGTGCAGTTAAAACTCTGTGTTTGGAGGTATCTAGCCCTTTCAAGGTGACAAATAGACTACCTTTATTATTTGTGATGGAATCAATTCCGCGCTCTTTGAACCACCCTTGGACGTAATCAATGACATGTTTTGTATGTCCAGAAGGACTTGGTATAGTGACAAGCTCTTTTATGGTCAGCATAGTATCTTTTGCATTTGGGTAGGTCATTATGTATACTCTCCTTTTGAATTAGTAACGAAATAATTCATTCAATGTCTTTAGTGTACTACATTCAAACCGTTGCTACAGAAAAATATATGATGCAGCTTTTGGATATAACGTATTAAAACAACTTACCCAGGATTTCACAATACAACTATTTGCATAGGATGTGAATTTGTTGAAATAGGAAGATTTTGTTAAGGAACGAAATTGGCTTTTGCTCAAAATTGTATGGTTTGCCTAAGCTCTTCAGGTTTTATCGTTTTTCATTGTTGCTCAGACAAGTTCCGTATTTCCCCTTGTACTGCTGCTAGTTGTTCTATCTTTATCCTTAGTTATAAAGTTAATGCCTAAACCGAGTATGGGAATGTGGTTAATCCTTTCAGCATCTATGCGTACCTTATTTATTTTTATTGGTACTACCAATGCCTCGTAAATCTATTATTTTTTTACTTTTGCATTATATTAGCCTCCTTATATCAAAACAGATTCATTATTTTACTGACCAGCATCTCTACAAGTATCCTTACGATTTTTTTCATTTATCGAAATATTCTATTGCGATGTGAAGAGAATCAATTAAAGCAAGTATTGCTTAATCTGTATAAAAATGCTGCTGATGCTATGCCTGATGGAATTACAATCAGCCTTCAAAACAAAAAGATTATGCAGCTAGGTGAACCCTTTGTCTCTATTGCCATTACAGATACAGGCGTTGGAATTCCAGAAGAAATCATCAACCGGATTGGAGATCCCTTCTTTACAACAAAGGAGAAAGGCACCGGCCTTGGAATGATGATTACAAAAAAAATCATTCAAGACCATAATGGATCACTGGATATTTCAAGTAAAGTTGGACAAGGAACAACGATTTCCCTGACTCTCCCACTCTTGCCTCCGAAAAAGGGCTAGCAAATATAGACGATCCTCCTTTATTTTAGGTTTGAGTAGATGAGTATCAAATTACGAGTTCATTATCCAAACTAATATACGCCTTATCCGATTCCGAATAGTTTTGAAATGCAAAAAACACCGTTCTGTTAAAAACGGTGTCTTCCATCACTATTTTTGGTCATGGGAGCTACTTGAAAGTAAAATGCCCTATTGATGATTGACAATACTTTCTCAATCCATGAAAAAATTAATTATCCTGGTCGTCATCAATGTCATCGTCGCCATCTTCATCCCAAGTTAATGATTTGATCTCACCAGATATCGCATTAATTTGAACAATTACTTCCTGTTCATCTAGCGTTTCAATTTCCACTAAATAATAAGAGCCTTCTTCTAAAGGTTCAAAGTCTACACCCTCTACTTCACCATTCACTCGGTTCAAGGCTATATTAACTGCTTCTTCTTCTGTTAACACGCGAGGCGTTTCAGGTAGAGGTTCTGGACTTTTCTCTACTAAGGTCGTAAGAATCGTTCCATCCGCTGCATTTATTGTAAGTGTTGTGGTTTCATTGTCACCTTGAACCACAGCCTTATAGACGTGCGGGTCCTGCCCTGTTACTAATTCCACCTTCGCCTCACCACTTATCTGCTGGTTAACAATGTCACTAATCGCCTGCTCCGTTAAATATTCTTCTTTTTTCACATCTTCCTTAGTATCCGCTCTACCTTCCGGCTGACTACTGGCATCATTTTCTTCCAGCAAGGTTAAGGCGGTAATTTCACTCGACTCAGCATCCACCTTTACCTCGTATAATCCCGTTCTTGAAAGAAACTGGATGGTATAGGTCGTGCCATTAAGAGAAAGTTGTTGTATTTCATCAACTGGATAACGTTCTTGAATGGTTTCCTGCACTTCTTTCTCTGACAAGGGTGAAGCGGAAGCAAATCCTGTCATAAGCTGCTGAACGATGATAAATAATACAACAATTAGAAGTGCTCCTCCCCCCATCCAAATGAGACGTTGCTTATTCATTTTTTCACCTCATTTACCAATATACTTACATTATAGGGTCAAAATATTAGATTTTAATGAGAATATTCATCTTTTTCTTCAAACTTTTTGATGAATTGATGGCTCCAATTGCTTTGGCAGAAAGATCGTTGCAGTTGTACCAACGTCTTCTAGACTGTCAAGTTCTATTTTGGCCTTTAGCGCATCCCCAATATCTCTAGCAAGAGATAATCCTAGACCTGACCCACCAGATTTTCTGCTCCTCGCTTTGTCAACTCGATAAAATCGATCAAATACTTTAGGCAGATCCTCTTTTGGAATACCAATTCCTTTGTCTTCAATTCGAATGTACCCTTCATGACCTGTTTGTCCAACATAAATTGTAATCCGTTCATCACTATATTTTTTTGCATTGTCTAAAAAAATAAAGATGAGTTGTTTCAGTTTTTGCCGGTCACTCATAATGTCAATTTCACTTAGCATGACCAGCTCCACTTCACGCTGATAGGCATTCTGAAAAGCTTTAATAGAGTCTTCGGTTAACTGATTGAGATTTAATGATTCTATTGTTACATTCCACTGCTCTTCTTGTCTTGCTAAAAGCAGAAGCTGCTGAGTCATATCCTTCATACGAATCGCCTCTGAGTAAATAGCCTCTACCGATTCATCAAATAAATCCGGACGTTCCTTTCCCCTTCTTTTCAATAAGCTGGCATAGCTTTCAATGACTGTTAAGGGCGTCTTGAGTTCGTGAGAAGCGTTGGATACGAATTGCTCCTGTTTATCATAGTTTGATTCAAGTAATTCAATCATCCTGTTAAATGTATTGCCCATTTCGTTAAGCTCATCTTTTGATTTCTCTTTTAATTGAATTCGTTTGAATTGTCCGCTTTGCTGGATTTCCTTCATCGTCTGGATCATGGATGTGATCGGACGAACAATGATATTACTCAAAACACGTCCAGAAAGCACAACCGGGATCATCGCTAACAGCGTCACGATAATAAGGATATTTCTTAGCACTTGAAGGTTGTCTTCTGTCGATTGCAGGCTTTCCATAAATTGAAGACTAAAAACACTGCCATCGTTCCAGATGATCGGAATAGAAACAAATGCATAATTTTTACTATTAAATGGAAAGATTTCATTTACTTCTTCTGAATAAAATGTATTAGGAACCCCACCCAGTTCAAGCTCAGAGGGAGATAAAGATTGACCTACTAATTCATCCGAATCAGATACAATTCGAACTATCCCGTTTGCTGGCACATATGCTCGCAGAAGCTCATCAGTTGGTATATCTCCTGCAGTAGCATTAATTCCACGTAATACGTTTACTGCCGCAAATTTTGTTTGCTCAAGCTCACTATTTAACGTTAAGCTGCTAAATAATAAATAAATTGAAACATTCAACAAAACTAATAGAATCCCGAATACAGCAGAAGAATACAGATGAATTTTGTTTTGAAGCTTCATTAGACCTCCTTGATCACATAGCCAACGCCGCGAACCGTATGTATAAGTGCTGTTTGCTGGCCATAATCAACTTTTTTTCTGACATAACGGATATATACATCTACTACATTTGTATCACCAAAATAATCATAGCCCCATACTGCGTTTAAAATTTGCTCACGATTCATCACCTGACGCTGATTGCGCATTAAATAAACTAGCAGATCAAACTCACGAGGGGTAAGCTCAATCGAAGTTTCAGCCCGATTGACCTCTCTTGTTTTTTCATTTAAACGAAGGTCTGCAACCTTTAGCCACTCCTTTTCATTCGGATTTATCTCACCAGCACGCGCCGGACGCAATCGAAGCGCCGCTCGAATTCTTGCCAGCAGCTCTTCAATTTGAAATGGTTTCGTCATATAGTCATTGGCGCCAAGATCTAGGCCTGACACTTTATCCTCTACAGAATCCTTCGCTGTTAATAGAATGACTGGTGTTAATTTTTGATCTGCTCGTATTCTTCTAAGTACTTCAATCCCGCTCATTTCAGGCAGCATGATATCAAGTAAAACGAGATCCCATTCCTGTGCTCTATATTTCTCTAATCCTTCAAATCCAGTGGCTGCTTTCGTCACCTCGTATCCTTCATACTCCAGCTCTAACTCTAGGACTCTTGCAATTTTCTCCTCATCTTCTACAATTAATATTTTTTCTTTTTCTTGCATTTCGGCTCCCCTGCCTCTTTTTATGTTTGTCGATATTGTAGCACAGGCGATCAAAAATCTTCCCATTCTAATTAGTAATAAACCTCACATTTTATAATCCTCAATTATGATCGTATCACGCAGAAATGATAAAATGATGAGAAGTATTTTTTAAAATGCAGGCTTTGTTAAACGTGCTTGTTGATTTCCGAAGCAGTTGCTCGCGTTCCGCTACAATCAACACTGTGTAAAAATCAAAAATGGACTTTAACATAGCTAAAATGAAAGGAAGCGAATCGAATGGCCTTACATTCATTTCATTTAACTGCCGATTGGCCAGGAGGCAGAAATAGTGTAGGAACGATCTCAACTGAAAACCTTAAAACAAAGATATCCATCCCTTCAGAAATGGAAGGTCCAGGTATTGGCACGAATCCAGATGAAATGCTACTTGGAGCAGCTGCCACCTGCTATATTATTACGCTGGCAGCAATGCTTGAACGAGCGAAAATTGATGTTGCAGAAATGTCACTTGAGTCTGAAGGCATTGTAGAAGTTGTTAAAGGTGTAATCACATATAAAACGATTATTCACCGGCCATACGTGCGCATGAATGGGGGGAACGATCACTACGATCGCATAGTTCGCTATATACAGAAATCTGAAGAAAGCTGTATGATTTCCAGAGCTCTAAGAGGAAATGTAGAAATCAGACTAGAACCGACCATTCAATGATAAATGTGCTCAATTATGTTTCTTATCTTAAAAAGTGGAATACATGGACTATTATAATTTTTAGAGGAGGAGCTAGGTATGATCGAACACAAGCCCTGGACAAGCTTGTACAAACGCAGAACGTGTCTTTGTTTAAGAGGCTGTTGCCGAATCATTCATCGAAAAAATCGAGAATGCAATGAAAAAAGAAAAAGCAGGCAATCCAAATGAAGAAGACAATCTTGATCTAGGTCCTCTTGTCAGCGAGGATAGGCTCAATACTGTTCATGAAATGGTTGAAGAAGCCAAACAAGAAGGCACAAGGGTGCTTTTATTTGGGAAAACGACTCGATCGGTTTTTTCTACGAGCCGACACTGATCGTGAATGCTACTCATGATATGAAAATTATTAAAGAAGAAATCTTCGGGCGGTTCTTCCAGTTGTAACCTCCAAAACGATAGATGAAGCAATTTAATTGAGTAATAATATAGAGTACGGTCTTTCCTCTTCTGTGTATACTGAAAACTATCACGAAGCGATGAAGGTCGTAAATGGGCTGAAATATTGACAACCATACTATCAATATCCTCAGGTTAGCTATACTCAAATATTTATTTTTCCTCTAAAAATAAAGCTATGTTAAAGTCCATTGTTGATTTTTGCACAGCGTTGATTGGAAGAAAGGATATGCGAGACTCCTGCGGACTGAAGCGGGACATGTGAGATTTAAGCAGATGCGTGTCTGCGACCTGGGAGGCTCACCGTCCGCCCCGCGGAAAGCGAGCGCCTGCGTGCTGCAATCAATAGACACGTTTAACAAAGTCAAAAATAAAAAGAGCTTGTCTAATAAATCGTCATTTATTAGACAAGCTCCAGCTTTCATTTACTTTAATCGTTTACTTGATTAATGCTATTTTTCTTTCAAATTCCCTATTCCCTCTTGCGCATCACCTTTCACTTTATCCTTTTTACCTTCTGCTTGCAAAGATCGGTCATTGGTTGCATTTCCTACCTGATCCTTTACTTCACCCTTTGCTTTGTTTACTGCACCTTTCACTTTATCGCCAAGTCCTCTTTGATCACTCATTTGAACTCCTCCTTATGGATTGTTGTATGTACTTTTACCTTTATTCCTGTTATTGAAACCTTTTTTTCACTGCCCTATTAAAATAATAAAATTGAAAAATTATAATTGTAAAATGTTTAAAATGCAACCAATAAAGGAATAGTCTAATAAAGAGAACGAAGGGAGAAGATGATTATGAATGAAGAAAAAATTGCTTATAATAAATATGATGTGTTAACTGGATTTGCAGGGACAGGTCTTATTACAGCCATGCTTTTATGGATCATCAGCCTGTGATACATTTCAAAATTAATTTCTTTGGATCTGGTACGTAAAAAAACGATTCTATCCAAAAAGGACAGAATCGTTTTTTTATGTACCAGGATTTTTTTCTAAAATAACTTGGAGTGCTTTTCGTATATTTCTAAAGTTTTTGCTATTACTCGCTTGACCTGTCATCTTTGTTGCAAGCTCTGGACCAATTCCAACGAGATAGCACTGAGTTCCTATCAATCGAAGGGATGATGTCATTTGAGATAATCGATATGTACTTGCCTCATCCAATTCTGCAACACCGCTTAAGTCAATTAAAAAATGACTAATTCTATCCTTTACACATGTATTAAGGATTGCTTCCATTACTCGATCAAAACGTATATGATCCAGTGTACCTACAATCGGAAGAGCAGCAATATCATCCCAAATTCTCATGATTGGAACAGAAAGCGCTTGAATGAGCTGTTCTTTTATTTTTTCTTCTCTTACTTGTTCAGTAACATCTAGTAGCATTAATAAATATCCCTGGATCTCTTGATCCTTGTTTTTAATTGGGCTGATTAATGTTTCAGCAATATATTTATCTTTAATATTTATTTGGACACGATGGGTCTCTTTTAAGTTTTTCATCATTTTTCGCTGATGCCCTGGATTATGGTGAAAAACATCCATATTTAATCCAATAAGCTGTTCTACATTTTCTAGTCCAAACAGAATAATCAGCCGTTTCATTATAGAAACCGCTCTTGGATTCAACCAGGAAATTGTGTAATCTTTATTGGCTACTATAATAAATTCTTCTACACCATTTAGCATATCATCTGCGCGAATTGCTTCAGGTAATTTCCCCAATGCTTCCATCCATCGTTCACTCCTCGGACTTTATTTTTTATTGTAGCATATAGCCTATTTTAATCTACCATGTTTTTTCTCCTTCCCCTATTCTTACATGACTTAGCCGTACTAATTTTCATATTTTTCGCTATCCTAACAATATATTATCTACTTTTCAGCAAAGGAAGTGTCCTGAAAATGAATATGATAGATTTAATCAGAATTGAACCTTATCATTTCCAAATGGCTGCGGCCATACAGGAGGCTGATGCTTTTGATGCAGTCTTTTTTGAGCAGGAGAATACATTCGAGTCATATCCGGGAATGTTAATTGATGGTACCAACCTTCAAGTTTCTTTCCTTGCTGATCTAGTAAGCTATGCAAATCCTAAAAGTCATTTTTATTCCTCAACTATTTGCATGAACACATTCGATTATATAAATTTTTCTCTTTTAAGGAATTTGAAATGCCTCGAAAAGAGTATAATCATTATGCTACATGGGTTATGAATCAACTCGATAATTACGGTTTTGGCCGTCGGGTTATTGATGTAATCGACCATACAAATGTGACTGTTCCTCATTACGACGTAATCGTAATAAATACTTGAGACAATTCGGAAGAACGATAGTTTACAAGGCATATAAGTGTAGGAGTGGCTGTAAATCGAAATATTGATATTATCAATAACATAGCAAATAAAGAAGTTTATAAAGCGCAGTGAAAGGACATTTTTCAAACCTTTGTTTAATTGTGTATTTTAAAATGAGGCCCAATAATGGGCTCCATTTTTTAGTATTCAAGCATTCACTCTTTCATTTTTTGATTTAATGTGTTAAATTTTTAAACTTAGTTAGCTTATCGGAAAAGAGGAGAAAAAAATGGCACAAAACTCAACTATGCTTCCTAGCAATTGGAAAAAAGGCGCTACGACCGTTGTCGCACCGTTAAATCCAATTCAAAAGCCGCTTGTCACATTAGGAATCATCGCAGCAATCTTTCTATTTGTTCTAATTGTTTCAACGACAACGTGGACACAAGGTATTTTGTACATAATTGGAATGGCCTTGGGACTTACGCTGCTTTATGCACGATTTGGCTTTACCTCAGCATTTCGCAGACTTATGGCAGTAGGAAATGTTCAAGGACTGCAAGCACATATGGTCATGTTTGCTGTTTCGACTACATTATTCGCACTTATACTTGGAACTGGATTTAGTTTTACAGGCGTAACCCCGGCAGGATATGTATCCCCTGTTGGAATCAGCGTAATATTTGGTGCTTTTATTTTTGGAATCGGGATGCAATTGGGCAGCGGCTGTGCATCTGGTACATTATATAGTGTCGGCGGAGGGCAATCCTCCATGCTGATCACACTATTAGGATTTATTATCGGTTCTGTTGTTGGTGCCTATCATTTTACCTTCTGGATGGAAGAAACATGGGCACTTCCACCACTTTCTTTAGCCGAGTCAACAAATCTCGGATTTTTCGGTGCATGGGCCGTTCAAATGATCATTTTTGCCGTTATATACTTTGGACTCGTTCAGTATGCTAAAAGAAAAAATCCTCCTGTCATGAAGCCTCTTCCTACTACAACAGGATGGAAAAAAGTGTTTAGAGGCTCATGGCCTTTATTAACAGCTGCCATTGTATTAGCCGTTTTAAACGCATTAACCTTAACCATTCGCGGAAATCCTTGGGGAATCACATCTGCTTTTGCACTATGGGGCTCAAAGGCATTAGAATTCGTTGGAGTGGACGTGTCAAGCTGGGGCTACTGGACGACTGGCAATAATGCAGCACAGCTTTCACAAACCGTTCTTGCTGACTCTACAAGTGTTATGAACTTTGGAATTATGCTCGGTGCTTTTATTGCAGCAACGGCTACTGGAGCCTTCAAGCCGAAAAAAATCAAGCCCGGCATTGCCGTTGGATCTATAATTGGCGGACTTTTGATGGGATATGGAGCGCGTCTTGCGTTTGGCTGTAACATAGGCGCATATTTCGGAGGAATTTCTTCATTCAGCTTACATGGCTGGGTTTGGGTGATCATGGCCATGCTTGGTACAGGACTTGCCTTATTTATCCGCCCTCTGTTTGGATTAACGAATCCTAAACCAAAGGATACAATCTGTTAACCAATCGTTTAAAACAAGCTGCATCCAATCAAATGGATGCAGCTTGTTTATTAATAAGGGTGGTCCTGTGTTTTTTTAAGCTTTGTTAATCCTTGCCTTGCTTAAAAAACGAACCAATTGTTTTTGAAAAATAAACAGCTCCAAAGATCATGAGCAATCCAGCTATCATAAACAAAAACCATCTCCCCTGAAACAACGTAAAGAAAAAGAACACAAAAGCCGCTAATGTGAGCATTCCTAAGACCAAAAGAAGTACGATTCTTGCCAACAAAGGATTCATGAAAGCTCCTCCCAAAATACCTTCATTTTAGCTATGATTCACTAACAAAGCCGCTCCGATTACCCCAGCCTCCTCTTGCAGAGCCGCCGGAACCAGCTTAAAGGAGCTCACCATACTCGGGTATAATAGTGGGATGGTCTTGTGGCGAAGAAGAGGCAGCAAATAATCATGGTGCTTCATGACACCTCCACCAATAACGAACACAGCTGGATTAATTGTATGAACAATATTTGCAATCCCAATCGCAAGAGCTCCAATTGTCTCATCTACTAAGCCGATTGCTTCTGCGTTCCCCTTTATAGCTCTTTCCATTACTTCAGCAGCTCCGCCCTGCCAATTATAGCGTTCTTTTGCAATTTCACCGATTGCCGTTCCGCTCGCATACGCTTCAAGCGCCCCAGCATTTAAATTCGATTGTTCTCTTCCACCAGGTTGGATTATCATATTCCCTATTTCACCTGCACACCCTGCTGCTCCACTAAACAACCTTTCATTAATAACAAAGCCAGAGCCGATTCCCGTACTGACCGTGGTGTACCATACACTTTCATATCCTTTGCCATTTCCTTTAATGGCTTCAGCAAGAGCCGCAGCTTGAGCATCATTATTTAATTGAATTGGTAATGAAAAAACATTACTCAGCTCATCAACAATTGAAACCTCTTTCCAGCCAGGAAAATTAGGTGATTCTAATAAAATACCCTTTTTGTTGTCCAAAGGTCCCGGTGCACCAATGCCGATTCCTGAAATAGAGTGCTTTTCCATCCCTTGATGAATCATAGAAATCATGAGAGCAATCGTATGTGCAGGTCCTCTTTGAACCTCAGAAAGACTTTCAAACCATTCCACAACCTCAAATTCTTCAGAAAGTACTGCTGCTCTAAGTTTTGTTCCACCTAAATCGATCCCAATCTTCGCCATCCTATCACTCCTCTACTATCTATCTGATATAGTTCGAAAAGACAACTAGGCGCTTAAGCTCTTTATGTTCATATTCATCCTTTCTCTTTTTACAATTAGCCTTCTTGATTCTGAAGAGAGCGAATCGCTGTATCAGCGAGATTCATTTTTGCCATATCCTCCATTGGCGGGTTATGGAGTCCCATTCGTACATTCATATAATATCGATGCATTGGGTTCGATTCGGACATCGATCTTGCGCCAACAATACGCAAAGCGAGATCAACAATTTCAATGGCTGCATTGGTTACCATTACTTTAGCCGATTGCAAAAGCTCCTTAACTTGTTCCTTGTTTTTTGCTTCCTCATAAAGTAAAGCGGTATGAAATAATACTTGTCTAGCGCTAAGCAGCTTTATTTCCATTTCACCGATTTGGTGCTTAATAGAAGGCAACGTTGCAATAGGTTTCCCAAGCGAAGACGGCACGTAAGAAGCAGCAAATGACACAGCATAATCGCGTGCTGCACCCGCAATCCCGATATAACATGCTGGAATATGCAAAAGCCATCCAGCTGGAGACGGTTTTACTTTTGTATCAAGCTTTCTAAGCATATACTCTCTTGGGATCACAACATCTTCTAGAACTAGATCATGACTGGCTGTTCCGCGCATCGCCACGCTATCCCAGGTTTCCCGAATTGATACCCCTTTCGATTTAGCAGGGATAACAAACATCGCTGCCTCTTCTGTTCCGTCAATAGTGGCAGTAACAAAAAAGTAATCAATTAAAGGAGCAAGAGATGTGTACGTTTTCTCTCCCTTGATCACCCATTCATCTCCAGACAGAGCAGCTGTAGTACGAGGCAATGCACCACGAGTCGGACTGCCTGCATCCCTTTCAGTCGCAGCAGCATTGATAAGCGCTCCGTTTTTTATTTCTTCAACCAGCCATTTTGTAACGTCTTCATTCCAATGTCTGTTTTCATTAAATTCCAATATTGTCCCAACATGCCATCCAATGGAGAGCGCCGTTGCTCCGCAACCTTTTGCAATTAGTTCCTGCATGAGAATATATTCATATAAGCCCTTGCCTTGTCCGCCGAATTCAGCTGGAAGCGTAAGTGTGTGGTATTGAAGCTTTTTTAAATCCTCTATATTTTGAACAGGATATGCATTTCTCTTATCTAATAAAGCTTCCCTTTTTTGAAATACTGGAATCAATGGGGTAAGCTGATCAATCATTCTCTGTTGATCACACGTTCTAACGAAGTAATTCATAAAAACACTCCCTGTAATATTGTAATGGTATAAGTCTACATTAGGTTTATGCGCAATTCCAATACGTTAACTCGAGAATGCAAATAAGACTGTTAATAGAGCTATTTTCATCAACATCTCTATTACACATTATTAATGATTTTTCACAAAAAGAAAAAGACTACCCTACTGCAGCCTTTGGCAATTTCAGCTATTTATTCTCTGATTTAAGTGCATCAATGTGTTGTTTAGCCTCTAGTAATGATAGTCCTAAAGCGACTCTCGCCTCTTTAACTGCTTTAACATCCTTGCCTTCTTTTAAAAGTTTTCTCAATTCATTATTTATCGCTTCAGGAACTTCCGCTTCACTAGATATATTAACTAACTTATTTTTCATGTATTTGATATGCTCTTCAAGTCTAGTAACCTTAAAAAGCAAATAAATTACTATGACTATCAATACAATGTCTATGAAAGTATTTTCCATCTTAATCCTCCTCTATTAGTCGAGATACAGCATCTCCATCATTTAGTCGCAGTTCATTCAACAATTAGTCCTTAAACAAATTGGTAAATCCTGATAATCTAAGCGTATCATACATGATATTGATTGAAAACTGAAAAAATTTGTTATCACATTATCATTGATTAATCTAACATCCATAATAAAAAGGATATTTTTGAATATTTATAATATCAGCATGGTTGATGAACTAAAATACACTATAAGCTCATCTACCTATAAATATTTAGCTATGTATGTCAGACACTCAAGAAAGGGGCATATCAAAAAGACCATTCTTTTTATTAATTGGAGGTAAGGAAATGGAAGAACAGACTAATAATCATGATTACGTTGTGTCTTCCAGGGAGTCACAGGCCTTATCAAGAATTACTTCAATGGGAAATGGATTGGTATATTACTAATGATCGGCGGGACGCTTGCGGCGATTTTTGGACTTTTTGCTTTTGTAGTTGATGCCATTCCCGGAGTGATCCAATTTTATTTAGGCTACCTATTATACAAAGCGGCGGACTACGCGGGATCTGCCAAAGATGGCAACCGGGAAGCAGATTTATTGACGAAAGAAACGTTTGGATAATATCACCTGTTTCAATTCATCCTTCTCGCAGCAGCAATCCTCCTCGGACTTATCAGTATACTCGTATACAGTGTTATCTTCTTTACCCTGACGAATATTTTTCGTGAAACTCTTCTTTACAACAACTGCTTTTGTTGATGAAATGAAAAACGGTCAGGAATTTAAGTATTTCACCTTAAATTCCTGACCGTTTGTTTTTGATTAGGTTTGACGCTGCTTGCTAGGCGGCGACCATTTCATTACTTTATTCAGGATTTTATAAATATTTTTGGATTCTTTTGTTAAAATGGGCCCGAGAATTGCGAGAATTAATACATAAACAGCTGCGAATGGCTGCAGGACACTCATCAGACCACCTGTAAGTGCAAGATTCGCCATGATGATAGAGAATTCTCCACGAGATACAATGGTTAAACCAATATTGGTTGATGCCTTATGAGAAAGTCCCGCTCTTCTGCCGGCAATCATACCAGCCGTGAAGTTCCCAATTATGGTAATGACTACAGCACCCAAAGCCATCCAAACCGCTCCCGTCAGCGACAGAGGATCGATGCTTAAACCGAAACTAAAAAAGAAGATGGCGCCGAAAAAATCTCTGAATGGAATGACAAGCTTCTCTATTCTGCTGCCTTGTTCCGTTTCACTAAACACAAGCCCGAGCAGAAGTGCTCCAATTGCTTCAGCAACGTGAATGGTTTCTGAAAAGCCTGCTATAAAGAAAAGAGCTGCAAAGACCACAAGAATAAACGTTTCATCGGATGTAATTTTGAGCAGCTTATTCAAAATCGGAGTAGCTTTTCTAGCGATTGCAAGGAAAAGAAGCATGTAACCTAATGCAGTAAGCATTGATAATAAAATTCCCCCTAATGAAGAGGAATCACCTAAAATTAAGCCAGAGATAACAGATAAATAAACAGCCAGGAAAATATCCTCAAACATGATAATGCCTAATATTAATTCAGTTTCTGCATTTCCCGTTCTTCTTAAGTCAACTAAAACCTTAGCAACAATCGCACTAGAAGATATGGTAATAATACCTGTAATGATTAATACTTCCTGAATAGGAAAGTCTAAAATTAATGCATATAAAAAGCCTAGCGAGAAGTTAATGGCAATATAGATAGTTCCGCCAGTAACAATGGACTTGCCGGACTTTATCAACTTCCCTACTGAAAATTCCAATCCCAGGTAAAATAATAAAAACAATACACCGATTCTTCCAAGAAGATCAATGAAAGGTTCACTATTAATAAAAGTCAGGTCAATAACGCCAAAGGTTGGGGCATGAGGACCAACCACCATCCCCAGCACGATTAGAAAAGGGATAATTGAAAAATTTAATTTAGATGCTAGAATTGCTGTTCCAGCAATGAGTACCAGAGCGGTACCAATCTCTAATATCAAATGCTCCAATCGCTTAGCCCCCTTTCTTTGACAACAATTCAGTAATGATCCTTTTTATATCCTTTCTTTCACCAGATATAACCATTACATCCCCTGCTTCAATTTTTGAATCAGGCCCTGGGCTTAATAATTTTTTCTTGTCTTTTTTAATTATAGCAATGACGTTGATACTGTAATTATTTCGAATATCGATTTCACCGATTAAACGATCAACAACAGCTGTACCATCTTCTATTTTATGCCACTCGATAATCAAGTCATCAAATGCTATTTCTACTGATTCTAACGCTGTTGGCTTGTATACCATTCCCCCTAGAATGGCAGCTATTTGTCTTGATTCATTGTCATTGAATGACACTCCAGAAATGCTTTCCTCATAATCATCATCATCAAAATGATAAATTTCTCGGCGGCCATTTTCATGAATGATAATAACCACTTTATCCTCGTTCGCGTTAATGATTTCAAATTTCCTTCCAATTCCAGGCAATTCCGATTCTTTAATTTCCATTCTATTTATCCCCCTAAGGATTATTATTTGTCCTTCTAACTTTCGCTATTATTTCTTTAAATTTATGATCACTGATAATGTCTTGAATTTCATGTAAGGAGGCCAAGTCAGCTTTAGTCATGATAATAAAACCATTTTCTTCTATGAAAGCAATTTGATCACCATCGCGAAGCATTAACCGCTGTCTGATTTTCTTAGGAATGGTTACCTGGCCTTTCGTGCTGATCGTTGAAATGTCCACTTGAAACACCTCCCAATAATTGAATGTAAAGAATATTAAACATTCCTTCTTTTCCTTACTTTCTTTACATTTCTCTCTAACTTTATAATCTTTACCGCGTTTTATCAACCCTTTATATCATTCTTAGATGGTAAATGCTTTAACAAGGCTGTCCCCATTTTGATTAAATCATGATCCGATAGAAATAAATACTTCAAAAAAAATAGCAGATGAACTGATGCTTTAATGAAATAAAAATAATAAATGAACACCATGATATCACAGTGTTATTAATACTTATTGCACAGAAAACAAATCTTCACCCAGAAGAACATTGTCTTTATAGATTCTAAAAATATAGTCCCCTGTAACACCAGGATTATAGATTTCAACCATCAATGAGTTCCATGAAGGGTTTACAATTTCTTCCCAAGCACCGATAACGATAATTTCTTCTGTATCACTAATCGTCTAAACTACTACAATATCCAAAGAAGTGGAGCCAAAGGTCTCTGCTGAGAATCGTTCGATAATAACCCTATCATCAAGAGTAAAGGAATTTGTTTTAACTGTAATTTCATTTATATTCCCTTCATTGCCAAAGATCAGTTCACCACCGTCTAAAGTTTCCTCCATTGCTTCTGTTACTTCCTCTGCTATTTCCGACGCTGTATCTTCTGCTGCTTTCTCTGATTCCTTCCTCGTTGACTCCTCTGGACTGCACCCGCTAATGAGTAAAAAAGCAGTAAAAATAAACCCCAATAAGTAACGTTTTACCCCCCATCCTCTCCACTCGTGTGTCTTGTTCTAATAACGGCTAACAGCGCATCTAAACCATTTAAAAAATACAAAAAGTGAGTTTGATCACCTTGTCTTACATCTTATAATTATATCTTTGTCTGTGTTCCACCTCAGAAATAATCTCCATAATATACAAATAAGATGATTACTTAATCATAGGAGTGATAAAGCATGAATATGTATTTTAAAGGCAGCTTAGAAATTGATAAAAATGAATTGGTGGACTACACGCTTATTGGGGATGGAAAAGATGGAGAGGTTTATCAGCTAACTTCTGATAAATGCGTAAAATATTTTTTCAAGAAAGAAACACAACAAAAAGAACTAGAAGCACTGCAAGCAGGTCAAGAATCTCCAGTTATTCCACACCTTTATGAATATGGAGAGAACTATATCGTTATGGAGTATATTAGAGGAATTTCACTAGCTAGACTTTTAAAAAGAGAACGGAAGCTATCAGAAGAATTAGCCGAAAAAATTTTACTTATGCTGGATGATCTATCAAAAATAGGTTTCACCCGAAAAGATGCTGAAATACGCCATATTTTAATTAATGAAGAAGGGAATTTAAAGGTCATTGATCATAAAAGAGCCTTTACCTCTAGATCTTCTTCTCCGACAAAGCTATTAAAAGGACTAAAAAAATTCGGAGTATCAGATGAATTTTTGATGCATGTTAAAAACCTTCGTCCCTCCACATATACTGCATGGAAAAAAAATGAGTAATAACAGGACTAAAATTAGGAAAAAAAGGACTTCTTCCTCCGCTTATATCGGTTTCGTCTTTCACCTGCTGGACATATTGTAATGATAATTCATTAAATTATAGGGGTGAAAGGAATGAGATTGTGTGTGTTAGTCAGAATGAGCAACTCTTCTGCATGTAAAGGGTTATGGAAGGCAGATCATCATGTCACTAGAATTAAAAGGATCGATTCATTTGAATGCTGAACTTATGTTTCCCTATCCTTATATAATAGAAGCATTGGATAAATATTATAAAGTTAAAACCTCAAAATCGAAAAAGCAATCAGCAGATAAAGATGAAAAGAAAAAAACAGCTAAAAATACAAAGAAAAAAAAGCTATCCGTATTAATCGCCACATTTTGGGATTATCCACATACAGGTGGCTTGTCTAATTATATTACCTCGCTTAGTGATGGTTTAAAAAAACAAGGTCATAAAGTTTCCATTATCTCTCCAAATCAATTTTCAAGTACAACAGTAGCAGCACTTCGCAAAGCTGTTGTTCCAGAAATAAAGGATTTTTTCACAGAACGCTACGGAACCTGTAATAGCAAGATTTTGCAAAGCACGAGACTTCTCTATATTTATGAAGAGTTGGTCAAAAACATGAATTTAGAAAAATATGACATATTTATTGCACAGGACTTGTTTACAGCCAATATTTTAGGAAGACTGAATCAAAGCTATAATAAACCTCTAATTTTCACACCGCATGGAATGTTTACCTTCAGCCGATTGAAATTTAACCGGATTGATAAAGGCTCCGTTGAAGAAGTGTATTATAAGCAAATGGAAGCAAAGGCCATTGAATTTGCAAGCCACCTCATTATTCTTAGTGATTCATTCCGGGCTCCTCTAAAAGAGTTAGGAGCAGTGAATGATAAGATGACAACGATTACAACCGGTATCGAATATAAGAGCAAGTCCTCTAAGAAGGCTATGGCCGACAAAAAAAAGCTTGTCATTACGATTGTCGCCAGGCTACGTCCAAGAAAAGGACATCATGATTTATTTAACGCGTTATCTGAAATTGAACATTACACAAAAAATATAGATGTGCTGATTGTTGGTGATGGTGAGATGAGGACAGCATTAGAGGAGCAAGCCAATTCATTAAAACTATCTATGATCAAATTTTTAGGTACCAGAGAAGATGTACCTGATATTTTAAGCACCACAGATCTCTTTGTACTCCCCACATTAAATGATAACCTACCCATTTCAATTATTGAAGCCATGCATAGCGGAACAGCTGTCATTTCAACAAACTGCGGCGGAATACCAGAAATCATAAAGCATATGGATACTGGTATGATCATCGAGCCTGGTCACACTGCTGAATTAGCAAATGCTTTAAAATTATTAATCTCAGATAAAGAATTAAGAGAGACGCTAGGAACAAATGCTAAGGCTTTTGCTCAGCAACACTTAACAAGGGATGCTATGATATCAAAGATGGAGCAGAAATATTTCAACTTATTAGGGATGGGGGATGGATCTAATGAAGCATGATCATCCTGCTGTTGTCCTTGATTTTAGTGCGAATGGAGTTGGTATCATTCGCAGCCTAGCCAAAAAAGGAATCGACGTTTATGCATATGATACGGAGAATCCGTATAAAATTGGAAGGTCCAGGCTCGCTACATGCGGAATATGTCCAAGTCCCTTAACACAAGAAAAGGAACTGCTCCGTTTTTTAATTCATTTAGCCAAAAGCTTTCATGTAAAGCCCGTATTATACGCAGGTGCCGATGATTATGTTGTCTTTATATCAAAGAACAGAGAGAAGCTATCTCACCACTATTTATTCCTTTTTCCAGATCATTCTTTAATTGAGACGGTTCTCGATAAAAATAAAACATATGATTTGGCCATCAAGCACCATATTCCATGCCCCAAAACCTATAAGATAGAAAATGAAGAGCAGCTTAATGAGACGATTTCACTGCTTGAATTCCCCTGTATCCTTAAGCCTGTCTTTGGCCATGAATTCAGAAAAAATGTCAATACAAAAGCCATTCGTATTCAAAATGCTGAAGAATTAAAAAACAAATATCCTTACTACCGAGAATATGGCCAGCTAATCATTCAAGAAATAATTCCTGGCGACAACCAAGCCTTTTATAAAGTAGCAACCTTTTACGATGATAACATGAAGCTGCTTGCCTTATTTTCTCTTCAAAAAAACCATCAATTTCCTGCTGAATTTGGCACCGGTGCCCACATTGTAAGTAAACAGGTACCTGAGCTCATTGAGCTGTGCGTGCCGTTCTTGAAAGATATCCATTTAAAAGGAATCGGGATGGCTGAATTCAAGAAGGATCCTCGGGATGGCATTTATAAATTTATTGAAATCAACCCTCGCTTTTGGCTTACACATAGCTTAACCGGAGCAGCAGGCATTGATTTTGTACACATGTATTATTTGTATTTAACTAATCAAAACCCTGCGCCTCGTCTTAAACAAATCGACGGAGTAAAATGGATTTATATTGTACGTTATTATTTAACCTTTCTTGAAAAGAGAAAACAAGGGCTAATGACGTTTGGGGAATTTTGCAGAGGTTTTAAAGGAAAGAAAGAATATGCGCTCTTCGCTTGGAATGATCCAATGCCATTTATTCGAAGTACATGGTCACATCTTAAAAATGCCTATAAAAACAAGAGGAAGGAATGAATGCTGTGTATGAACCGAAGGTATTATACGACAAATTTCAGAAGCATAAAATTGACGAAAAGCTTTCCATATCAATTGGTTCATCCGTTGTCATTGATCCTTCAAAAATTGAGTGCTTGAAATCAACGAAAAGAAGCAGTATTTATAAACTTTTTCTTCGAACCAAACACGATCAATATCCTATTATTTTTAAAATATATAACTCATCCAGCTATAAAAACAATGTTGAGATTAACGTCTATAAAAAAGCCTCTAGCATTTTGCGTGAATTCCTGCCACAGATTTATCTTATAGAAGAAAACACGATTGAAACATGGGTCTTCATGGAATTTGTTCATCAAATCCGAGGACAGCTTACTTTTACTCCAAAGCATTTCGACTACATCATCCCTACATTAGCGAAACTCCACGCTGAAACATTTGAAGATAATTTCACAAAAAACAAAGAGATTTGGAAGGATTGGCTCCCGCAGTATAATTCCAAAGGTATGAGTGCCGAACGATCGAAATATATTGAAAAAACGCTGATTTTCCTTGATGATGCCGTTACCGATAAGCGTGTTCGGGATATTGTAAAGCCTCATTATAGACCGTTAGTAAAAGCTTATCAAAATGGACCAGATTTTTTTCCAGAGTTAGTCGTAAACGGCTCATCTATTACTCACGGCGATCTTCATATGCAAAATATATGCTGTCGGGATGTCACATCAAACGCTCCATGGAATATTCAATTCATTGATTGGGAATCAGCAAAATTAGCACCTGTATGGATTGATATGATTGTGTTAGTTGAAATTCTTATCGCGTTTAGAAAAGATTGGCAAAGTCAGGGAGATGAAATTCGCAGCCACACGACAGAGCTATATGCAAAAGAAATGAATAAATATGGAATAATGTTTAAGACCCCTCCTCTTGATCTATACAAAATGGCATACCTTCAACGAACATTAGAAAAAGGACTGCACACACAGCTCCGAAGGTTATTCGATAATCGCGGCGGCGAACTACTGCCCTATCATCTTGAAAAAATATCTACCTGGGGCAAGGAATTAGGTATTTACAAATAGAAGCAACCCCATTCACCTTCTGTATTAAAGGAGATGATTGGGGTATTTTCTATAACCTCAGTTTAATCACACTAAGTTTAGATAAAATTTAATAGTATGATGACAAAATACCTTGATCATAATTTGAATCTGTTCTTACTTGATAGAAGAAATTAGATTTAAGAATGTGGTAAAAGCGGCATAATCATGTGTTAATAGAAATCATTTTAATCTTTTATTGTACAGCCTTCTAGAAACATATTTAACTACAACGATATTAAAAAAGCATCAGTCCGATAGAGAACTAGGACTGATGCTTTAGACTGGGGTGATCCCTTATTCTCGAATTTGTCCATTGCCATATATAAAGTACTTGCTTGATGTTAGGGCCGGTAAGCCCATTGGTCCTCTTGCATGGAGTTTTTGTGTACTAATTCCAATTTCTGCTCCATAGCCGAATTCAAACCCATCTGTAAATCTTGTAGAAGCATTATGATAAACAGCGGCAGCGTCTACCTTTGATAGAAATAGAGTAGCATGGTCTTCATTTTGCGTAATAATGGCTTCAGAATGCTTTGTTCCATATTGATTAATATGCAGAACGGCTTCTTCTACATCCTTTAGGACTTTAATGCTTACAGTAAGCGCTAAATATTCTTCATACCAATCATCCTCTGTTGCAGGCCTCGCTTTTTGAAAAACACTGCAAACCGTTTCATCTCCTACAATTTCAACCGCTTTGTGATCCAGCTCTTGCAAAAGCTTTTCACCGTTTTCTGCAAACCATTTCTCGTGAACTAAGATCGTTTCAAGCGCATTGCATACAGATGGTCGCTGTGTTTTCCCATTTATAGCAATCGATGCAGCCATTTCTGGTTCACCAGTCTCATCTATAAACAAATGGCAATTACCTGCTCCCGTTTCCAAAACCGGTACAGTCGATTCTCTTACGACCGTGTCAATCAGGTTTTTTCCTCCTCTTGGGATCAGAACGTCTAGATATTGATTTAGATGAAATAGCTCTTTTGCTGTTTCTCTGCTTGTGTCTTCAATGAGCTGAACGGAATCAAGAGGAATATTCGTCTGCTCAAGAGCCTTGTGAATCGACTTAACAAGCGCCTTATTGGAATAACTGGCAGAGGAGCTTCCTCTTAAAATGACTGCGTTGCCCGTTTTTAGGGATAGTGTTGCTGCATCGATGGTAACGTTCGGTCTTGCCTCATAAATCATACCAATCACACCGATTGGAACTCTCTTTTTATGAATAAAAAGCCCATTTTTCTTTTCGATTTTTTCAATCGTTTCACCAATTGGGTCTTGTATGTCAATTAAGAATTTTATTGCTGCTGCCATATCCTCAATCCGTTTTTCAGTTAATAGCATACGGTCCAGGATGGATTCGGACAGCCCTCTTTCTCTTCCATCGCTAATGTCTTTTTTGTTCTCAGCAAGAATATAATCCTGATCCGTTAAAAGCTGCTCTGCAATTTTCTTAAGTGCTTTATTTTTTTCTTCTGTGCTGACTCCAATTAGCTTAAAGCTTGCCTCTTTTGCCGCCTTGCCTTTTCTCACCACTTCATTCATCTAATTCCCCTCCATTTATTATGCCTTTACCCATGTATCACGATGAATCACGACAATGGGTGCTAACGCAAATTCTTCACTTACTTCATCACTACGCTTACCCATCACTCTTTTTAGTTCATCAATTGAGTAGAGAACCTCACCTTTTCCAAGTAATCCATTTGATCCAAATACTTCAACCACGTCTCCCTTTACAAAAGCACCTGACACGTCAGAAATTCCTGCTGGCAATAAGCTTCTGCCATTCGAGACGAGCGCGGTTTCAGCTCCCTGATCGACAAAAATTTTCCCGGATACGGATGAATGGTGAGCAATCCATTGCTTGCTGTTATTAATGGATAAGAGTGCATCGCTCCCAATATAGGTACCGTCTCCATCCCCTTCTAGAATGGCGATTAACTTTCTGTCGCCTTGTCCTTGACCGATAAACACCTTCGTTCCTAGAGACAGCGCCGTTCTCGCTGCAATTAGTTTCGACTTCATACCCCCGGTGCCTACATTTGACCCTGCTTCCTCCGCTCCAGCCATCATCTCCTCCGTTATTTCAACCAGGTGATCAAATTTTTGTGCGAATGGATTTTCTCTTGGGTTTGAATCGTAAAGACCGTTAATATCCGTTAAGATGATTAGCTGATCGGCTTGTACAAGCCCTCCTACCAAAGCAGAAAGCATGTCATTGTCACCAAAGGTCAATTCCTCAACGGAAACCGTATCGTTTTCGTTTATAATCGGCAGTATTCCTCGTTCCAATAATTCCATAATGGTGGCATAAGCATTTTTATAGCGTTTCTTTTTTGAGAAATCGTTTCTCGTCAGTAAAATCTGTGCCGGTACGATCTCAAATTGACCAAGCTGTTCCATATATGACTGTATTAATAAACTTTGACCTACAGCAGCTGCGGCCTGCTTCCCTTTCAGCGTTACAGGTCTTGAAGGATAGCCAAGCTGCCTAAAGCCTGCCGCCACAGCACCCGAGGACACCAGTAATACCTCGTGCCCTTCCTTGCGAAGAGCTGCAACAGCTTTAATATGATCAGAAAATTTTTCCTGATCGATTTCTCCTCTTCTATTCGTTAAGGAGCTGCTACCGATTTTGACAACGATCCTTTTTTTCTTCATTGTAGTTTCCTCCATTGTCACCCTATAGAAATTCCAAGCTTCTATCTAATAAATAATGCATGGTTTAATAATAACGCTATGTTAAAGATCTGTTGATTTTTGCACGATGTTGATTGGAGTAAGGCGGGAGACCCACAGGCGCATCGCGCCGAGGAGCGTCGAACCGCCCGCGGAAAGCGAACGCCTGAAGCGGAAATCAACCGGCAAGTTTAGCAGAGCCAATAATAAAAAAAGCCCTTCTCATCCCTGTAAAAGGACGAAAAGAGCTAACGCTTCCGTGGTACCACCTTAATTGGATGTATCGAAACATCCCGCTTTTTTTGATAACGCTAGTGTTAGCGCCTATGTTTTAAGCATAGGACTCTGAAGGCAGGTTCTGCGGCTTTACTGTGGCGAAGCCTTCCAGCTTATAAACCTCGCTCTCTTTCACTTAAAGGTCCGCGTACTAGTCCATCATTACCGTTCATATATTTTTATATATTATGCAGAGTAAACGATTATATGTCAAGAATGATTTTTCGGCTGCAATGATCTTTTCACGTGAAAATCCTTAAAAAATTTCCTCCCTCTATCTTTTCAATGTCTTCATCGCTATATCCTCTACTGATCAAGCCTTCTATTACCTTCATAAAATTTTGATGACCATCTACGACATCAAAGGCCTTGCGGGGCATTTTTGCTAGATCCTCAGGCGATATATACTTGTAGAAATCATTGCATAAATCCAATCCAATACCAACGTAATCAATGCCTACCAGCTTAACCATATGATCAATATGATGAAGAAGCTGCTCTAAATGGCTGTCTTCATCTTTTTCTGCAACAATCGTGCTGACAGCATTAACGCCAATTACGCCGCCTCTTGATGCAATGGCCTTTATTTGTTCATCGGTTAAATTTCTCAGCGTAGGCGAAAGCTTTCGCGCATTGGAATGAGAAGCAATAAAAGGCTTCTTTGAGATTTCCATCACATCCCAAAATCCTTCATCATTCAAATGAGACACATCAATCGTCATCCCAAGCTTCTGAGCCTCTTCTATTAGCTCCACACCAAAAGGAGTAATTCCTCCTTTTTTCCCTTCACATATAGGACCAAAATGACTGCCATCCCCTACTGCATTTCTTCTGCTCCAAACCAATCCAAGATTTCGCACACCTAATTCAAAGAACACGCGTAAAAGAGTTAAATCCTCCCCAATCGGTTCTGCTCCTTCAAGAGATAATAAAAAACCGATTTTCCCTTGTTTTTTTGCTGCTACCATTTCTTCACTATTTCTGCAAATCACCAATTTATCCGGTGATTCTCCTGCTTCCTCATAAAGACAGCTTACTTGATTAAGTGCCTTACGAAGTGCCATTTCCGGTAAAAAGCGGCTATCGAGAAAAACAGACGCAATAATGGCATCAACTCCTCCTTCTATAAAGCGAGGCCAATAATCAGTTTCTATTACTTTGGTTCTTCCTTTTTCCCGTTGAAAAGACACATCCATTAACAAATCAAAATGAGCATCAATCTTCAGTGAATGTAGTTTTATCGTTTCTACACGTGTCATGAAACAGCCCTCCTATGTATGGTGTCTTCACTATACTAAAGAAAAAGATATAATTATGTAAATTATTTGAATATGACCAACATGAAAGAGGCGAATCTCAGAAGATTACAATATTCCTTGAGTAATCGCCCCCTTTATTACTATTCATCTGCCTCAGAAATTCGTCGTTCCTTCCTATTAAAAAGCGGATTTTATTACTTGCCCGATAAGCTCTCAATTATTTTCTGCTTCCACCTATGCTTAACTGACGGAATGCTGCAGAAATCTATTTTCAATCTGTTTTACGATTTCTTTTCCAATTTCAATTGAAGCTGTTGCTGCAGGCGATGGAGCGTTCAATACATGGATAGAGCGTTTCCCAGGAATGATGAAGAAATCGTCAACAAGCGATCCGTCATTCCTCAACGCTTGTGCACGGACACCAGCAGGACCAGGAATGATATCATCCTCTTTAATATCAGGCATTAATTTTTGAGCGTTCTGGATAAAATGTTTTTTTGAAAAAGAACGCACCATTTCATCCATGCCTTCTTTCATATACTGGCCAGCCAGCTTCCAAAAGCCTTTATAATAGAGTACCTCCATCAAATCGACCAAATTAATATCGGTTTTTGTATAGCCTTCTCTCTTAAAGCTTAAGACTGCATTAGGACCAACATCAACCTTCCCATCAATCATTCTTGTAAAATGCACGCCTAAAAATGGAAAATTCGGGTTAGGAACAGGATAGATTAAATTTTTCACTAGCTCTTTTTTCTCATCCTTTAGCATATAGTATTCCCCTCTAAAAGGAACAATCTTAACATCTGTTTTAATTTTCGCGAGCTTAGCAATCCGATCAGACTGGAGACCCGCACAGTTAATATAGTAGGAGCCTTTAAGTGTTCCCTGTGAAGTGTCAATGACAACTTCATTGGCCGATTCATGAATAGCCGTTACTTTATGATTCAGCAGGATTTCACCGCCATTTTGAATAATAAGCTCTTTCATCTTTTCTGCTACCTGCTTATAATTTACGATTCCGGCCATCGGTACGTGAATAGCTTTCAAACCGTTAACATGAGGCTCTATCTCTTTTAATTCTGCTTGATCAATTAAACGAATATCAAGTCCGTTTTCTATGCCGCGATGATATAGGTTATCCAGAAGCGGCAATTCTTCATTTTCACTTGCAACAATGACTTTTCCACAAATATCTACTTCAAGACCATGTTCAAGGCAAAACGCTCTCATTGATTCACTGCCCTTTTTAGCTAGCCGTGCTTTAGAACTGCCTGGTTTGTAATAAATGCCCGAGTGAATGACACCGCTATTATGGCCTGTTTGATGCGCAGCCACATGGTTTTCCTTTTCTAAAATGGCAATTTTCACATTTTGATTTTGTTTATATAAAGCCAATCCAACGGAAAGACCCACTATTCCTCCACCAATAATAATGTAATCATACATAAATCATTCCTTCTTCCTTTAGACGGCTTCGATCCCACACGCTTCAGCTAAAAGCTCCACGATGTGGACAACTCTAATTTTCTTTTCAAGACCTTCGCGTTTAACTCCAAGGCACATTTGCAGATGACAGCCTGGGTTGGATGTCACAATAACCGCAGGTCTTACAGTGTGAACATGCTTCATTTTTTCATCAAGAATATCCATTGATTCCTCGTAATGGACAATATTGTAGATACCCGCCGATCCGCAGCACATATCTGCCTGTGGAAGCGGAAGATATGTAAGACCAGGGATGGATGTAATCAATTTTACTGGATCATCTTTTACCTTTTGTACATTTAATAGATGACAGGACGGCTGATACGTTACCACTTTATTGATTTCTTTTTCAAAGGAAATCCCGAGGCTACTTAATATAACACTTATATCAATATTTTTTTTCGCGAATTTTTCAGCTCTCTCGACCCATTGAGGTTCATTTTCCAATAGTTTGTCATACTCAACCAGCATGGCACCGCAACCGCCGATGCTGTTAACCACATAGTCATACTCTGCCTGTTCAAATGCTGTAATATTTTCCTTCGCAAGCTTTTTCGTAAAGCTTTTATCTCCACTATGATGCTGCAATGCTCCGCAGCAAGTTTGTTCTTTAATAATCGTTACATGACACCCGGCATGCTCCAATAGCCTAATGCTTAAATCGTTAATTTTCGCAAAAAATACATCCATCACACAGCCGGTAAAAAAAGCTACATTTAATTTTGCTTTTTTCGGTAAAATCGTATTTTGTCTGACTTTTCTTTTTGGAGGCTGAACGACCGGAGTAATTTCTTCAAATGCACGCAGCCGCTCAGGAAGAACACGCAGTAAGCCAGACTTCCTTGCCAATTTATTTAGTTTCGTTTTTTGATAGATTCCAAGCGTTCGCACAGCTGCTTTTTGCCAGAACTTATTTGGCAGTGCGTTTTGCAAAGCGAGTTTTTCGATAAATGGTGACTGGTTACTTTCTGATTTCGCCACTTTGAACGATTCAAGAATTTTTCCGTATTGTACATTTGTAGGACAAGCAGTTTCACAGGCTCTACAGCCTAGACAAAGATCTAGAGAGTCAGAAATTTCATCAAGGGAGATTTTTCCTTCAGCTGCTAATTTCACTAAATTGATGCGTCCTCTGGGAGAGTGGCGCTCCTTTCCCATCGTGAGATACGTGGGGCAAGCAGGAAGACAATATCCGCATTGAACACAGTCAAACGTTTCCTTATACGCAAGCTGACTAGTCATTTACTAACACAAGCCTTTGTCCCTTTACAGGAAAAATCTTCCCAGGGTTTAGTATATTATTAGGATCCCATGCCGTTTTCATGCGTTTCATCATTTCCACTCCAATTTCACCAAGCTCCATTTCCATAAACGGTGCTTTCATAGTTCCAATTCCATGTTCACCGGAAAGGGTGCCCCCTAGTTCGATCGCAGTTGCAAAGATTTCCTCCACAGCCTTTTCAACCCGCTTCATTTCTTCTTTATCCTGAATATTTGTAATAATATTGGGATGCAGATTCCCGTCGCCAGCATGACCAAATACGACCAAGTCTACTTGATATTTTTTCTTGATCTCCTGTAAACGTTTAAACATTTCAGGAATTTTACTTCTTGGGATTGTAGCATCCTCTGATATCTTAGTTGGTTTTGTCCTGACAATGGCGGGAGATACGAGCTTCCTTGCTCTCCACAGCTCTGCAGCAGCATGATCATTCTTTGCGATAACAACCTTGCGTGCACCTAAATCCAGGCAAACCTGCTTTACTTTTTCGCTCTCATCTTCAATAGCAAGCGGGTGACCATCCAATTCAATAAGGATAATCGCATCGACATCCACCGGGAGACCCACCGGCTCGTATGCTTCCACTGCAGCAATAGATGCTTGATCCATAATCTCCATTTTAGAAGGCATAATCCCTGAAGTCAGTACGGAGGAAATGGCGCGCCCAGCATCCACAATATCTGCAAAAATCACCATTAAGGTTTTGGATGCTTGTGGTCTTGGAATAAGCTGCAGCGTTGCTTCTGTTATAATCCCAAGGGTTCCTTCCGCTCCTACGATCAGTTTCGTAAGGTCATATCCGGTTACATTTTTTATCGTTCGCCCGCCCGTTCTTATAATTTCTCCTTCGGCAGTAACAATTTCCAAACCAAGTACATAATCTTTCGTCACGCCATATTTTAAACCGCGTGGGCCTCCAGCATTTTCTGCTAAATTACCTCCTATTGTCGACACATGCGAGCTGCTTGGATCAGGTGGATACATAAGACCATGTTTTTTTGCTTCCTTGTCAATATTCGCTGTGATGACCCCGGGAGACACAATGGCAACTGTGTCTTCAGGATCAACAATAAGCAATTGATTCCACTGTGAAAAATCAAGAACAATGCCGCCATGAACAGGTAGTGGACCTCCACTTAAACTAGTGCCAGCTCCCCTAGGATAGATGGGGATTTTATATTCATTTGCAAGCTTTACGATTCCTGCTACTTCACCTGCAGATAATGGCTGCAGCACGAGTTCAGGGAAATAAGTCCCGAAGGAAGCATCAAAAGAGTAGGAAACAAGATCTGCTTTTTCCGTTAAGATTCTGCTTTCAGACTCCATTATTTTCTTCAGTTGGTTGACAATTTGTTCCGTTACCATCATGATGCCACCCCTTTTCATTTTTGATGAAGTAATTTTAGCTTCTTCTCTACATTTTCAAGATGGGTTCTCATCGCAAGTTCTGCCTCTTTTCCATCCCTTCTCTTAATCGCTAAAAAAATATTTTCATGCTCCTGAAATACTTGCTCACGTTTATCAGGAAAACCGACATTTTTTGCCAATGTAAAGGAAATCGTTTTGCGATAAAGCTCATCGATATTTTCCATCACCTGAATAAGAAATTTATTCTTTGTAGCATTCATTATATGTTTATGAAAATTAACATCCGCTTGAGCTCCGACAGCCTCCATGTTGATGAGCGTTACTTGAAAATCATTAAGTGCTTTTTCAATTTCCCTTAGATCGTTAGCATCATGCCGCAAGGCTGCAAGGGATGCTGCTTTTGTTTCAATAATAATCCGCATTTCAAGCACTTCATAAATCTGTTCAACTGGAATCACCTCAAACGGCAAAGTTTCCAGCATACTCGCGAGCCGAACCTCTCTTACAAAGCTTCTTCCCCCTTGACGCGATTCAATAATACCACTCGCTGCCAAAACACTTAGAGCCTCCCGAACCGGTGCACGGCTCACCCCGAACATCGTTGCCAGTTCATTTTCGGATGGAAACGGCTGCTCGGATGAGAATTTATTTTCTTTAATCAACTCTTTCAATTGCTCTAAAATCTGAGCAGATATCTTTTTTCGCTCGATTTTCATTCATAACAAACTCCTTATACACTTATTTCAACAGTACTTCTTCTCCTTACCCTTACAAGATGAGCTAGTACGACAACTGTACAGATCGCAAGGCCTGTAAGGTCAGTAACTAAGCCTGGTTTAATCAATAATAATGCACCAGAAAATAAAAGGACTCGTTCCACAATGTTCAACTTTGCATTTAAGTAGTTCGCTAACGAGCTTGCTAGTGCATAGATTCCAATCGTACTCGTAATCACAACAAGACCGATAGACATAATAGACAATGTTTCTCCTTCTCCTGGCTGAAGTACGATGATTGGATTATAGGCAATCATAAATGGGATGATAAAACCCGGCAGCGCAAGTCTAAGCGCCTCCCAAGATGTTTGCATCGCATTTGCACCTGCAAGCCCGGCAGCCGTATACGCTGCCAATGCTACCGGTGGAGTAATATTTGACATAGCCCCAAACCAAAATACGAAAAAGTGAGCAGCAATTGGGTTCACCCCAGCCGCAACGAGAGCCGGCGCTGCTGTAACGGCTACAACAATATAGAGAGCAGTCGAAGGCAATCCCATACTAAGGACTATACAGGTAATCATAACTACTACTAAAATCAGCCACAGCATACCGCCCGTCATTTCCACGATATTAAAGGCAAGTGTCGATCCTGCACCTGTCATGGTCACGACACAGATGATAATACCTATTGCAGCACAGGCAATACCTACTTGAATGGTTCCTTTTCCGCCTTCCACAAAGGCCTCAATGACCTTTGTAAAGGTGATTCGTGTTGATTTATCCTTTGTCAGCCAGCTCGAAACAATGACAGCTCCTATCCCGGCAAAACCGGCAAATAATGCGGTATAACCAATTAGCAGTGTTGTAATAACCACAAGGATCGGAATAAGTAACATGCCACGCTCCTTTAAAACCTTTGCGACATCCGGGATATTTTCCTTACTGATCCCCTTAAGTCCTAGTTTTTTTGCTTCGAGGTCAATCGCAAAGATAAGCGCAATATAATAGAGAAAACTCGGAATGATCGCAGCTAATATAATCGTAGTATACGAGACACCAAGGAACCCAGCCATAATGAAGGCCGCGGCACCCATAATTGGCGGCATAATCATTCCTCCAGTTGAGGCTGCTGCTTCAACTGCACCTGCAAACTTTGGCTTAAGTCCGATCGATTTCATTAAAGGAATGGTAAATGCACCTGTTGTTGCAACATTGGCTACTGCACTGCCGCTTAACGAGCCTGTCAGTGCACTTGAAAGGACAGCTACTTGTGCAGGACCGCCTCGTTTTCGTCCTGCAATGGCAAGAGCCAGATCATTAAAAAGCTGTGTAGCTCCGCTGACAGACAGAAATGCACCAAACAATATAAACATCACAATAAATGTGGAGGCGGTTGAAAGTGTAAGACCTAAAATCCCTTCTGTTGTCATATATAGACGATACAAAAGACGTTCCAAGGAAAACCCTGCATGACCGAAAATCCAAGGAAAGTACATACCAAACAAGGCAAATATAATGGAACCGCCGCACAATATAGGTATAAATAATCCTATTGCACGTCTAGCAGCTTCAAGTAAAACAATCATTGTGATCCCTGCAAAAATATAATCTGGCAGAATGGCTTGTGATCCTCTATCAACATGAATCGTTGTATAGTTAAAAAGAAGATATCCAAGTCCCGCTATAGAAAGTGCCACGAATAAATAGTCAAGTGTTGTGAAACGATGTTTGTCTGATGTTTTACTAGCTGGATATAACAAAAAAGTTAAAACTAATAAGAATCCAAGGAAAATTAAATTTCTGTAAATCTCCTGAATATTGGATAAACCATTTGTGTATATAGCAAAGATAGATAGTAAAACAGCAATCGTTCCCGCAATTTTTCGATAGGAGCCGGTAAGAGACCGCATGCCTCCTCCTGCTTCTTTATCCAGTGCTAGTGAATCGTTTTGATCGTATTCAGCTGCTTTCGTCATTTAAATCCCTCCTTGTTTTGTTTTACTTTGCTTCAGGTGGTATTAAATTTTCTGGAATATCCAGTCCGGCTTCTTTAAAATACTTGTACGCTCCGGCATGCAGCGGAACTGTTACGCCGTCTAAGGCGGTCTCTAAGGTCATTTCTTTTGCCGAACTATGAACCTCATACATTTCATCAAGATTTTCATATAGTGATTTCGTTAAGAGATAAATTGTTTCTTCATCCATCTTACTCGTTGTAGAAAGCAAGTTTGGCTGGGCTATGGTCTGAATATCATTCTCGACACGGGGATACGTTCCCCCTGGTATCGTATATCTGTACCAACTATTTGACACTGTATTAATCGCTTCCAGCTGTTCATCGGTTACTTCCAGAACAGTAGCCTGTACATTACTCGCATACATGTCAATGATCGCTGAGATAGGAATTCCCGCAGGTAATGAACCTCCGTCCAATCTTCCATCACGCATCGCAGAAACTGTATCACTGTACCCTAAATACTCAGGAGAAATATCTGCTTTTGTCATTTCAAGACCTTCCATCATGACGACAGTAGATTGTTCTGTACCGCTTGCCTGTGGACCAACTGAAAATCTCATTCCATTAATATCTTCAATCGTACCTGTTTCAATTTTATTATTCATAAGAACAAAGTGTTCAACGTTTGGCCAAAGCATAGATATTGTGCGCAAATCTTCATAACGTTTTCCTTCAAATGAGCCATTTCCATCATAAGCCTGGGTAGAAATTAACCCTTGTAAGATGGCAAGATGAGCCTCGCCTTCCCTTAATAATTCGATGTTTTCAATGGAGCCTGCTGAAGATTGACCACTCGCTTGAATTTTTTCTTCTTTTAAGTATGTACTCCAAATGTTCGCCATCCCAACGCCAATTGGATAGTACGTTCCCCCTGTGGACGCAGTGGCAACAGAAACAAATTGTTTTTCTTTATTTTCTGCTGCTGCACGCACCCCTACAATTGTAACAAATATAAGTGCTAGTATTGACATGATGATTTTCCACTTTCGATTAATCACAAACATTCACCCCTTCGTAAAATGTAAGCGCTTTATACAACTTGTAATACAAGTATACAATATCACAAGATTTGTTCAACAAAAATTCATAATATTTTAAAAAAATTTCAGAAGTCTCATTTAACAGAAAAAACCTTCTCCAAACAATTGAAAGACTGCCGAGAAATTCCGGCAGTCTTTCTAATACCTTTCTTACAGCATTTCTATTTGCTTTAATTCCTTCTGCATTTCACTTAGCTGTTCTTGCTCTGCTAAAGTTGAATTCGCAAACGCGGATGAAAGACTGTTTTTAGCTCTTGCTATATCATGCTCTTTTTGACTGGTGATCGCTTGGTTTACAAACCCTCTTGCTTCTTGGAATAATTTGTTTTTCATTTAAAACCCTCCAAGAGTAGTATCCTCAATTACACCTGAATTGCTTCTTAATTTTAAGGCTTCTGCTTCGGCGAGCGTCATGTGGTAAGGGATTTTTGAATCATGCCTTGAAACCGAATCTTTACTTTGCTGAGTAAAACGCTTCGATTTGTTTCTTTTCCCCATAATAAATCCCTCCGAAGTTTAAGCTGATTAACACAGCAATACCAGCTGTGTCTTTCTTATTGTGGCTTTATTTTTTTATTGTATGAGGGTAATTTTTGGAGGCAAAGAGAGCTCTCTTTTTACAGAGAGAATGAATACTAATCATAAATACCCGAATTTAGTAAAGGATAAATTACCTAGGATTAAGAACTTGAAAAATGTCCATTATAATAAGGCAAGGAACGAAATAACTCCAAATGGGGTGTTGGCTTTGGACGTACATCGAACTGACCCAGAACGGGATTCTCAATGTCAATTCATTATCATGTAAATGAGGTGTTTGTCGGAGAGCAGGTACATGTCGTATAAACCATATTCGATCTTCTTGCAAGGTAACGGTGCGCCAATGGCGTACCGTTATTATTTTTAGCATTAAAATTTCATGTATATAAAAAATCCCATCTCCAAATGGTTCAGGAGATGGGAAAATCGTTAATTTGTTGTTGTAATACGGCCTTCCACAGGTGGAATTGGCTGGCCCGAATTTAAGGCCTCAATTAAAATTGAGCTTAACAATTCTCCACTGTCAAATGCAATTTTATCACTGCTAAACATACTATAGCCATCTCCGCCAACGGCTATAAAATCATTGGTTGCAACAGAATAAGACGCTGCAGGATCAAGTGCTTGTCCACCAATATATACTTCTTGTATACGGGATCCTGAAGGTGCTGCAGGATTAAACGTAAAGGTCAATCCTGATACATGAAGGAATCCGCCATTTTCAGCGGGATATAATCGAACCGAGTGCTCTAGTGCTTGTTTAATCGCTGCACCGTCAACATTTAGCTGAACCAGCGTATTGATGAAAGGCAATACCTGTTCTACATCTCCGCGAGTAACATCACCCGCATCAATGCTTGCTCGAATACCACCGCCATTAGTAAAAGCAATATCTGCATCCAACGATGTACGCATGGCATCCGCAATCAGGTTACCGAGGTTTGTTTCCTGTGTACGCACAAATCGCCGATCCCCTTCCAGCTTAACAGGCGTAGAACCAATTACTTGACCTAATAATTCATCAACTCGATCTTCGTAAACCTTAATAAGTGAAACGATGTCGTTATCTTCCTGCTTGTCTTCACTGTCACGGTAAAGGAATCCGTTTACTCCAATTAACTCATCTTTATAGAAGACAAGATTTGTATGACCGAGTGCTTTTCCATATTCAAACGCTTGCGTTATATATGCTTGTGTATATATAACAGGTGTTTCAATGGTATCGTGACTGTGGCCGCCAAACACAACGTCCACCCCTTCTACAAGATCTGCGATGTTTTCATCTGTCTCAAGACCAGAATGTGATATGACAATAATATGATCAACGTCATCTTTAATCTCATCGACAATCTCTTGTGTCATAGCTACCTCATCCTCAAACGTAATCCCTTCAATGTTTTTCGGACTTGTTTTTACTGCTGTATCTGTAGCTGTCATTCCAATAACGCCAAATGTTTTGTCATCGCGTTCAATAATGGTGTAGCCATTAAGAAATGCCTGGCCGTTTTTTAATATATTCCCTGATACAACGGGAAAATCCATTTGATCAATCGCTTCCAGCAAACGGTCCTGACCATAGTTAAAATCATGGTTTCCTGGAACCATCGCGTCATACTCAAGTTCATTTAACACATCAATGGCAGGCTGCCCCTGAGAAAGATTAACAACAGGTGTTCCATGTAAGGTATCGCCCATATCAAAAAGCATCATATCATCATTTTCTTCACGGACATTATCAATAATGCTGCTAATTTTCCCAAAGCCTAGTTCACCATTATTGGCATTATGAACAATTCGGCCATGCAAGTCATTCGTGTGGATCACTGGCAAAAACTCGATATTTTTTTCAAAGCGCTTCATTAACTCGCGCAATTCTTTTTGTGTCAATAGCTTATTCGGTTTCGCTGTTTTATCTTTTTCGCCAACGATTAAGCCAAATTCAATGGCAGCAGCGATTTCAGAAGTAGTTTCTTTTGAAAAAGTACGATGATCTTTAAATTTCTTCAAATTTTTACTTGGGTATTCATCTCGCAGATTGAGGGAACGGATCAGAAACACATAAGCTTGTTCACGGGTGATTTTTTCATTAGGCATGAAAGAAACAGAGGCATTATCTTCAATAATCCCAGTTCTGTGCGCCGCCTCTATAAAGGGTGCTTGTTCGACAGAAACATCCTCAAAAGGAAGATCCTCCGGTGATTGAAGATCAATGCCCAGTGTCATGACCAATTCTTCCACAAACTGAGCTCGGGTCACATTGGTGTTATCATTTTTCTTTTTATGAGCCAAAGCTTGGTCAGCAACTCCGAAAGAAGAAAATACTAAAGCCAGCATAATGGAAAACATAACTATTATTCTTGCATTTTTCAAAGAAACTCCTCCTATATTTGTAGTATTCTTTCAATTCGATCATAAGTCCAAAAACTAATCCTATCAATATATGTAGAGCATGTTCGACCTAAACACCTATATAAATAAACCAAAATGACTATGGTTATTTTATAAAAGACTTTCATGCGCAAATAGCATAATTTCTCCCTACAATAAAAAAACTCAATCCCTGAAAAGGAATTGAGTCTAATCTAGTGCGGCTCCTATCGTTCAATACGTTTTTGAATCATTTATAAAATACTTTGTCTATATTATATTTGGCCTGAAGCGTGTTAATTATATAGGTCTCATAGATTTCTCGATCCATCGGTTCTTCTACAATAGAGACATCTATTCTGTATACTTCATCACGATAATTTTTGATCGGTGATACAGTATCCTCAAAATGCTTTTTAATTCTCTGTCTTAGCTTTCTTGCTTTTCCAACGAAGAGCAGCTCATCGTTGATATTGTAAAACATAAAAATGCCGCCTTTATCCCTTGGAATTTCATGAAAATCAATAAAGCCATGAATCGCTTTGATTTCTGGTTCGTTTCCGTTTGGGGCTTGCGTACGCTCTGTAATGCTCATATCAACTGCAGGGATTTTGATGTTTATCAATTAAGTCACGTCCTCTTTTTGTGTAAAAATAAATGGTATCACAAGTAAGGAAGAAAATCCATTAGGCATAGATAGATCGAACCGTTTGATCATCATTATTTATTTAATTGCAATTACCCCTGCTATTCAAAATTGAATAGCAGGGGTAATTTATTTCTTATGTGTATACGGCTCACCTTCGGATACAGGCAAGTCCCCATAAGTGGTCATAATACCTTCTTCATCTAATAAATCCTCATATCTCTCGTGCTGCTTATTAGGATAAATGGTGACATTTTCACCATTGATGTCTACTCCCACAAAATTTTCATAATCCTCGACGTACCCAAGGTTTTCTTCGTATTCGACATACATATTGTCATATTCAGCTGGAGGATTATAAAAATCAGAGGGAGACTCCGAAGTTCCATACCTCGCTACATCCTGCCATGAATCCTCTGCATCGTAGGCTACATTTTCATTTTTCGTATCCATGTCAAATCTGCCAAAAGGAGGTGTCAATATGCTTTCTTCTATAGGCCTATTTCTGGATATCACCTGGTCAGGGGTATGCTTAATGCAGTATAAGGCTGTTGGCAGGGCTTCTAAACGTTCAAGCGGAATGAATTCTGAGCATGTAGCACATTGTCCGTACGTTCCATTTTCAATGGCCTCTAATGCTTGGTTAATCGCTTTCAATTCAAATCTGTCATGTTCATTCAGCGCGATATCTTTTTCCCGTTCATAAAGCTCTGTACCTATATCCCCAGGGTGATTATCATAAACAGACAGCTCCCTTGTTGAATCAGACAGGCTTCTTTGCAGCTGGAAATGATCATTATGCTCAAACTGTATTTCGAGCTCTTTTTTTCTCTCCATTAACTGTGAATGAAGCATGGAAATTTGTGCATCTGTCAGCATCTATCAATCAGTCCTTTCCCTTGCGTTTTTATTTCTTCCATTACGAATGGTCAAGTTCAAAAACTCATCATTAGATTTTCCAAAAAATCAAATTTAACTCATGTGTAAGAACATATTATTTATGAAAATAAAAACGCTTGCATAAGGAAGTGCTGACAGGCAAACGGGAGTGATTAATTCCTACTATAATGTACATGCTACTTTTATGAGCTAAAAATCCGAGAAGAATTTCACCCTGGAATCTTATAAATGCTCCGTTACTCACAATTCATTTTAACCGCTCCAGCTACATCATAAAGACTTACATCAATTTCTGTTTCCATTCCTAATGCCATCTTCGCGAGTTCTGCACCAAGATAAGGTCCAACGGTTAATCCTGAAGCGCCAAGACCATTAGCGACCAGCAATCCTTCAACCGTCGGCACCTTCCCGATTACAGGGAGAAAGCCTGGAGTGAATGGACGAAACCCTACCTTCGTTTCCAGCATCGTACTATCAGCTAGTCCAGGAGCAATGGACAAGGCTTTATCGAAAATTTCATGCAGTCCCCCTGCAGTCACCCGGGAATCAAAACCGGTATTGTCTTCATGTGTTGCTCCGACCACCACTTTGCCTTCTTCAAAAGAAAGAATGTACTGATCATTGGGCGGCATGACAACAGGCCAATCGCTTGTTTCTGCTCCCTCCACATGAAGATGAACAATTTGTGCTTTTTGCATCGTGACAAGAAAACTGATCCCTAGCGGCAGAAGCAATTCATTGGCCCACGCTCCTGCCGTGACAATAACTTGATCAGAAAAAAATTGTTCATTCTCTGTCTTAACCCCTGTTATTTTGTTTCCTTCTTTTATTAAAACTGCCTCTCCATGTACAAACACCGCCCCATGTTTTTGAGCAGTTTGAATGAGTGATTGTCGAAGTGCTTTTCCACTAACACGAGCTGCACCACTTATATGCAAAGAACTGAATTCATCAGATAATAGCGGAAATAGCTTTTTCGTTTCGGCCGGATTCAAGCGTGTAATTTCACCAATTTCCGGTGCATCCTCACGTCTATTCTTTGCTCTTACCTCCATTTGATCCAGCTTTTTCTCATCTGTATGAAGACTAATGGCCCCAACCTTTTTATACCCTGTTGCTGTTTCCCCATCCGCTGCTAATTGTTGAATTAATTCAGCATAATATCTCGCTCCGCACTTCGCGAGACTATACCAAGCCTTATTCCGCCTCTGTGATAGCCACGGACATACAATCCCCGCTGCAGCATCTGTCGCCTGACCAGGATCATTACGATCAACCAGCATAACCTTTGCTCCTGCTTTTGCAAGATGATAAGCTGTCGATGCCCCTAGGATACCCGCTCCTACTACAATATATGATTTCATTTAAAACACCTTTTCTTTCTCAGTCTTATGTGTATTCTCTATTCTACAAGACACTCAATCACCAGCTTAGGCTCACAAGTGTTGATTTACATTGTGATTGAACGCTCTTTTCACCTAGACTATATCTCAATAATCAGGTCTTTACTATTTTTTTAAGCATAAAATTTTTAATCAGTCGTTTATGACATCCTGTTTTCTCAGCTCAACCAATCGAGAGACCCCCTTGCATACACAAACAAATATTACCTATATATTTATATTTTTGTATAAACCATGCTACTCCCATCTCTAATTAAGCTTCTTTGGACTAAAATTCAATTTTTTCCACAATAGAAGAAAAAATACCTACTAATATTCATAAATCATCTTGCATATTTATTATTCATTATTGTATAATTATATGCATTAATGAATAAACATAAAAATTTCCGGAGGAGTGAACCTTTCCCGTGTATTTGCTGACGAATGCTGACGAGGAAATCATTGATACATATGACGAAGATATAATTGTGACCAACCGAGACGGCAATGTCATAAAAGTTACTCAGATTAGCGGAATCCATTACGGTATGTCCCCATCAGAACTATTAGGGCAATCGGTTTATGTACTAGAAAAGCGCGGGATTTTTTCTCCAGCCATTACACCACTAGTTCTGAAAAAGATGAAAAAAGTGGTGACAATTCAAACGACACCTAATGGTCAAAAAGTACTAATCACTGGAATCCCTTTATTCAATGATGAAAATGAAGTCGAATTTGTCATTAGTTATTCATATGATGTTTCAGAGCTAATTGTCATCCAAGAATATTTGAAGGAATTAGAAACTGAAATGAGCAAGGTAAAGGAAGAATTGACGCTTCTTCGTGAACAGCATTTAACAGTTGACGGTTTTATCATGGAAAGTAGATCTTCTCAACAGCTGATGAAGACCGTGCAAAAGATGGCGCCACTAGATGCCCCCGTGGTCATTCAAGGTGAAAGTGGTGTAGGAAAAAGCACATTGGCAAAGGTCATTCATCAAAATAGTTCAAGAAAAGAAGCTGCATTTATCGTGGTGAATTGCGGAACGATACCAGATGCTGTCTTCGACATTGCTTTTACTGGAGAAACCAGACAGAAAGCTGCCGGTTATTTCGCTTTAGCTAAAGGCGGAACATTAGTGTTAAAGGAGATTGATCAGCTTTCACTTGCCTCCCAAGCCACTCTCACTCGATTACTGAAAGAATATAACGATTTTCGCGTGATTGCGACAAGTGAACAAAGCCTTGAGGAGGCCGTGATGAACAAATCATTTCGTGAAGAGCTTTTCTACACCCTGCATATTGTCTCTCTTCATATAATGCCTCTCCGAAAAAGAGCAGAGGATTTAGGTGAGGCAATCACATATTACGTACAGTTATTTCAAAAAAAATACCATGTACATCGCAAGCTGTCAGATGAATTGTATCTGCATCTCCTTCAATTGGAATGGAGAGGAAACTTCCGGGAAGTAAAAAATGTGCTTGAACGAAGCTTTATCGAGTGTGATGGAACTGAAATCACAAGTGAGAATTTACCGATTATTTATCGTCCACAAAAGGAAGAGCAAATGGACATTGATCTCGAAGGACATTCACTTCCCCTCATTTTAGAACATGTAGAGAAAAAAGTGCTTCATAACGCACAAAAACGATATAGAACCACAACGGAAATGGCAAAGGTATTAGGGATTAGCCAGCCATCCGTCGTTCGAAAGCTGCAAAAATATTCCATTAACGAAAATGGGAGGACTTCAAATGAGTAATTCAGAACCAAATTGGCAAGACCTAATAAGCTCCATCGGTAACCTGCTGGCTCCGAGCATGGCCAAGGATCACCCAAATCTGCCCGTTGTAAAAGCAGAAGGATGCTACTACTACGGCGTGGATGGGAAACAATATTTAGATTTCACTTCAGGAATTGCTGTTGAAAATGTTGGTCACCGTCATCCAAAGGTTGTGCAAGCAATCAAAGATAGCGCAGACCGTCTAATACATGGCCCATCAGGCGTTATTATTTATGAATCAATCCTAAAATTAGCCTACGAATTACAGCAAATTCTACCTCCTAAATTAGATAATTTCTTCTTTGCCAACAGTGGAACTGAAGCGATTGAAGGCGGAATTAAGCTTGCAAAGTATGTCACGAAGCGACCTTATGTCATTTCCTTTACCGGCTGTTTTCACGGGCGTTCGATTGGAGCATTAAGTGTATCAACATCAAAAAGCAAATATAGAAAGCATCTTCAGCCTTCCTGGTTAACCTATCAGCTTCCTTATGCCGATCCTGATGATTGTCCTGCAGGAATTGACCCTGAGGTATTCTTTCCTGAAAAGCTGGAAAAAGATGCAGAATCCTTATTTAACCACCAGGTTGATCCTGAGGAAGTGGCATGTATGATTATTGAGCCTGTCCTAGGAGAAGGCGGTTATATTATTCCTCCAACATCTTGGCTTAAAAAAATTCGAGAAATTTGTGATCGACATGGCATCCTGCTCATTTTTGATGAAGTGCAAACAGGCTTTGGACGGACCGGCAATTGGTTTGCAGCACAAACATTTGATGTGACGCCTGATATTATGGCGATTGCAAAAGGAATTGCAGCTGGTTTACCTCTAAGTGCTACCGTCGCTTCTAAAGAGTTGATGGATCAATGGCCGCTCGGCACACATGGAACAACGTTTGGAGGTAACCCAATTGCTTGTTCAGCAGCACTCGCTTCATTAGAGGTTTTAAAAGAAGAAAAACTAATAGAAAACTCAAAAATGATGGGGATTTATGCAAAAGAAAAATTAGAAAAACTAAAAGAAAAGCATTCATTAATTAAAAGTATTCGCGGAGTGGGCCTTATGATTGGGATTGAATTACATGACCCTAAGACAGGCAAGCCAAATGGCGAAGCTGTGATGAATGTATTGGATGGTTGTTTAGAGAGAGGCGTATTGTTCTATCTTTGCGGAAATGCTGGAGAGGTCATTCGTATGATTCCTCCCCTAACCGTTTCACAAGAACAAATTGATGCTGGAATTGAAGTTTTAGACAAAGCAATAGAGGCTTATTCGAACTAGGGGAGAAGATTATATGTCAACTATACAAAAAGAAGATCAGCAATTGCCTTCATCTTCAGCGTGGAAATTTATCATACCATCTCTCATTGGAACACTACTATTTTTAGTACCAATAAAGGTTGGTGATTCAATCACGATCGGGGTAGGGTTGTTTGCCTCCTATTTACAAACAACATTTGGAGAATGGATCCCTGCCTTTATTTTATTCTTACTAGGTTTTTCAGCACTCGCTACACTTATTGGCAGTACTGTTAAACCAACTTTTATGCAATCATCGCCATGTTTACGCACACTCTTCTTTACGGGTCCGTTCGGATTGATTGTCAGGCTGTTTGGATTTGCTGTTGGAATCATGGCTTATTTCGAAATCGGTCCTGAAATCTTTTCATCTCGTAATACAGGGGGAGTAGTCCTTTATGATTTAGCACCTGTTTTATTGACATGGTTTTTATTCGCCGGAATCCTTCTGCCTCTGCTTGTAGAGTATGGATTAATGGAATTTATCGGTGCTTTAATGAATAAAATTATGCGTCCTGTTTTCACCTTGCCAGGCCGCTCATCCATTGACACGCTAGCTTCTTGGATGGGAGCCGCCCCGGTCGGCGTTTTGGTCACAACAAAACAATACGAAGAGGGATATTATACAAAGAGAGAAGCCGCTGTTATTGCGACAACCTTTTCAATTGTTTCCATTGCGTTTAGTCTCATTGTGGCAGAGGTTGCGGGAATAGGTGATTTATTTGTTCCTTTTTATATTGCCATCACTGTCGCAAGCCTGATAGCAGCCATTATTATGCCAAGAATCCCTCCTTTGTCTCGTAAGGAAGATACTTATTACGAGCCGGTTGGAAAGCAAATTGAAGACTCAATACCAGAAGGTGTTTCTCTGGTCAAATGGGGATTTCACGAAGCAAAACGAAAAGCAAATCAAGCGAAAAGTATGAAAAAAATAGCACAAAGCGGTGCTGAAACCGTGTTGGATATTTGGCTAGGTCTAATCCCTCTTGTGATGAGCCTTGGAACGCTTGCCCTGGTGGTTGCTGAGTATACTCCTGTTTTCCAGTTTATTTCTTACCCTCTTGTGCCTATTTTGGAGCTGATGGGTCTTCCTGAAGCTGAAGCGGCTGCACCTACCTTCCTCATAGGATTTGCTGATATGTTTCTTCCAGCTGTCCTAGGAAGCGGAATCGAAAGTGAGCTTACACGTTTTGTTGTAGCAGCAGTATCCCTAACTCAGATTATCTATATGTCAGAAATCGGCATACTCATTTTGCGCTCAAAAATTCCAGTGAATTTTTTAGAGCTTGTCCTTATTTTTATTTTACGTACTATTATTACGTTGCCGATTATTGTAGCGTTTGCGTATTTATTTGTTTTTTAATGCTCATGGATGGAAAGGGGTCCCTATAAATGCTTGGCATTTATAGGGACCCCCCTTTTTTATGCATGCCTATTTCCTCAAACCCGCTTTCTTTTTCTTAACAATCGTCGATCTCCGAATATCATTATCCTTCCACCAAGCAGCTAGAGCTGCAGCTACATTTAACACGATCGTTAGAAAAGTTTCTACATTTTCCGGTGTTAAAGGAAGAACCTTATATCCCATTAGCTGAAGTGTTGTATTAATTAATGCCAAAAGTAAAATAGTTGTTCGAATAATCGTAGGTGTATCAATCCTCGCTCTTTCTTCCATACCCGCTCTCTCCTTTCATACAGTACTGAATTATATACATGTAAGAAAACCTATAATTTCTTACGTTAAATGTATGAGGGGATGAGGCGGGATATGTTGGGCGGATTGTTATATAAGACTGCAAATTTTATTGTGTCTTTAGGAGTATTATCCTCATTAAGAAAGTTTAAAGTTTTATAAAGGAAATCTATAGTATTTGTCGAATAGTATACTTATATTGCACAATGAGATTGAGATAGTTTTACTTACTTTGATTAAGGAAGGTGATACGTAATGAAATCCCCAACAATTGCTTCATTGTGGAGATATCCTGTTAAATCCATGATGGGTGAAGAAATGAACTCGTGTGAGATCACTGAAAAAGGACTTTTAGGAGACAGAGCATTTGGCTTAATTGACCCGGCAACTGGGAGATTGGCGAATGCAAAAAATCCAAAAAAATGGCCAAGGATGTTCCAATATCGTGCAGCTTTCACTAAGCCGCCGCAGCTGGAATGTCCTACTCCGCCTATACGTATAACGTTACCTGACGGCACAACGGTGTTAAGTAAGGATGAGGATATAAATGAACGACTTTCTGATAGCTTTAACCGTACCGTCGCATTATCGTCTCCTTCCTCTACTGGCGTTGAGTTCGAGGGATATATTCCTGAAGAAATGAAAGAGCTTGAGAATTCTGGTTCCGTTTTCACGAGAGAATCTCCACAAGGGACTTTTTATGACATCGCAATGGTTCATGTTATTACAACATCAACCATTGATGCACTTAGAAAATTAATCCCAGAAAGCAGAATTGAACCAAGGCGCTTTAGACCGAATATAATTATTGATGTTCCGGAAGGAGAAGGGTTTATAGAAAATGAATGGATTGGCAAAACCCTAAAAATTGGAGAGCATGTTCAATTAAAAGTTGTGCAAGGCACGGCACGTTGCGTTATGACTACACTTGCCCAAGGGGATCTGCCAAGAGATCAGAATATATTAAAGTCAATTGTTAAAAATAACGCTGGGCAATTCGGCGTCTATGCTGAAGTAATAACGGACGGAAAAGCATTTATTGGGGATCGAATTGAAATTACATAAGGTAAATTGTTTTTCAGCCATTAACAAAAATAGCATTATCAAAATCATAAAAAATGCCTGAATTCCTTTAAAAAATCGGATTCAGGTTTTTTTCTATTTCATTTAGACTGACTTCTTTTGGATAAGACAATAGCCCTCACTCCTTAGCATGCGATCTATATACTATGGTAATGCTAATTTGCCGTAAGAAAAACGAATAACGTATAAGAAAGGAAGATGTTTTATGTATAGAAATCCTTATGGAGATCCACATATCTATTACGAAAATGTCGATTATGAATTTAGAATTTCACCTCCAGCTGGTGGAATTCCTTTCCCTGGTAGCGGAGCTGGGACAAGCGGAGGTTTACCATTTCCCGGCGGCGGACCTGGACCAGGCAGCGGATTTCCTTTTCCAGCAGGAGGCAGCCAGAGTCAAAGCAGCGGGCCTCCCGCAAGTCCACCGCCACAGCAAATCCCTCCAAAGCCCTTTAGGCCTCAAGGTACCACAACTTTCATGGTAGACCCAAATGTTATACGGCCTTGTTTATTCCGATTCACCTATATTTGGTTAACCAACGGCAGTTCATTTTGGTACTATCCTATCGTTATAGGAAGAAATTCAGTGGGCGGTTTTCATTGGGATCGACGACGTTTCAGATGGGTTTATTTAGCATTAGATACTAGATTTATCGATGTAGTTAGCTGTTAAGCGCAGAAATATGTATTGACTTTTTAAGTTATAATGAAAAAACTTTGCTTATTAGTATAAATAGAGCTAGTCTATCGCTATGATGGCTAGCTTTCACTGCTTGAATCCCAATTGCAAAATCATTGCTGTCTCCTACATGATAGATTAATAGATCAACATCATTGGCATAAACAATACGTGCCTTTTCCCTTTAGGTGTATCAATGATATATTTTCGTTCAACAACTAAATGGTAGCCAATACGAGGCTATCCTAATGTGTCGATGTGCTATCTGTTAAAGCCCTGCTGCATCAGAACCTTCTAAAAGCTTCATCGTAAGGCTATATGATGCCAGGCTCTTGAACAATTTGCTAGAGATGTGCTTCGTTTTCTGTAATTCGCACTTCCTCTTGGCAGTGTATTTCTCATATCTACTAATTGCGGCAGATTTTCAAAATACAAAACTCATATTATTCTCTCACCCTCTTTCTTTTCTAATTATCATGAACGTATTCACGAAGCCTGAATGAGGCTATTACGTAACTGAAACAAACATTCATGAATTGACATAATTATCCTATTTACTTTTTCGATAATGTTCGTGGGCGCAGCAATCAACTTGTAGAAATGAATCTTAAACAAAAAAACACCTCAATGGGTGTCCTCTATTTCATCAGGCATAATATAATCCGTATAAAATCCATGGACCCCTATCTCAAAATACGAATACATTTCAGCAGGATCGTTTATGGTATAGATATACGATACAATGCCGTGCTTAGATAGGACTTCAATTAGTGTTTCGCTTGCTCTTATCCATGATAGACCGACTGCTTTTATATCATTTTCTATACAAAAAGCTGCAATTGATTTTCCGCTGTATTGTTCACGACCGACTATGTACATTACATCGTGAAAACCATAGCTTCTAATAATATCAAGATCCTCTTTATAATACATTTGAGGTATGAGCCGATGAATTATCGCCTCATCTATTTCTTCAATTGCTTCTCCTACTTTTTCATATAATTCCTCAGTATCCTCCGCTGATGAAACCTTGCCGTCCAAAAGAATATAAACTTCAGGATGCTCTTTCAGAAGATTAAGCACCTTATTCAAATCCATCGGGGTATACTCTTTGTAATAAGGAAGTCCCATAAACTCTTTGTAGGTCAGTGCTTTACTATCTGCATTAAAATCCTGTCCATACGGTTCATTCCAGCCGTGGCGTGCAACCAATTTCCCATCGCTCGTCAATGAGAGATCGACCTCGATCAGCTTATAACCATTGTTATAGCTGTTTATAAACGCTTCCTCGCTATTCGTATAATCCTTCCCTTTTATTCCTCCAGCTGCATGTGCAATAATTCTATGCTTTGTCCAGGAGTAAGATTCATGCTCCTTCGCCATCGTCACACATCCTGTAAGAATAGAAACGAGAGCAAGTAAGATTAGGATTTTCCTCATAGGATCACCACCGATGATATAGCCTGTGCGTCTGTCCCATAGGACACTCATTTAGTGGCTATTTCTTACATGTAGTATGATCAAATTTTGGGATTAGATTCACCAAAAAGGTTCAAACTAAAAAAGGAATTTCATTTGCCAATTCACGTTCTGTTTATTTCTGACTCCAATTGTATTAACGTACTTCTTAACAGGAGGAGAAATATTGATAAATCAATAAAGAACCATACTGATTTTTCAATTAATTAATCAAATCATGTTTTTCAATTTAATATTTCTAGCAACCAGTTCCTCATTTAATATAAAAATAAAATCTCTTGAAAGCCTTAGATTTATCGCTTTTTGATAAGCTTCTAATAATAGCTCGGTAGACAATTTATGGTAACGCATAATATTTTACACCCCTTTCTTTAAATAATATCGGTATTTCATACTATTTGTATAGTGAATTCACAAAAAATACTAAATTAAATAAAACTACCCTTATTCAAAAAACAAGCGTTATTTTTTAAAAAATCTTCTGCTACTGTTTAGCAAAATACAGAACAAAAAAGCTGGCAATCTGCGCTGCCAGCTTTTTTGTTTATTTATACATAGGCTTACTATTCTTGCTTAAAAACTGTCTTAACTGACCATACGATTCGATCTTTGATAGATCCACGCCTAAATGAACAGCAGTTAGAGCCATGCTTGGATGAACACCTGTAATGATGGTTTTCGTTCCAATAAGTTTTAGAGAATCAATTAGATCAAACAGGTGCTTTGCGACAAACGTATCGAACGTAGCAATCCCAGAAAAATCTACAATAATCGTATTTACGCTCTTGCTTGAAACCTGATCTAATGTATTTTCAATAAGATTTTGCAGTCTCCTTGGCGTGAAATTCCCAATGAGAGGAAGGACTGCACGTGATTTATCGATTACCACCACTGGTGCTGAGATTTCATCATATTCGTATTCCATAACTTCTTTATTTTTTTGTGCTTTATCATTAAAATTTTGAGTTGTTGTTCGGATCGCCACATCAAAGGCGAACATAATTTCTTCCAAAATGAGAAACCCTTCATGAATTTGGGAGTCCTCAAACAAATCTGACTGACGAAGATGCTTTAACAAAGACAATCTAAAAACACATAGGACATTAATTGTATGCTTTAACAGAACACCTTTATCAAAAAAATAGTTAGAAATGTCATAGCCTGTTTCATTTTCCACCGTAGCTTCTTTACTTGTTAATAAGCTTTCTGATACACGATCTAATAGAGAACGCAGCATTTCATAATGATGGATAAGATCCTTCTCTGAAAATTTAATATTCAGTTCATTTAATGTTTGTGGGAGCAGTTCATTCGTGATGTCTGTTTGGTTATCTTGTAAATAGCGTGAAACTATCTCATTTAATTGGCCCATAGTCATTCTCCCTTCATTACAAAGTTAATACCCGAATTGTCATACTTTACACCTAGAATGCATTTAAAGGTTATCAAAAGGAATGATCGCACAATTTAGTTTTAAATTTCATTAGAATAAAATGACAAAAAGCAACACTTCAATAAGTGATGCTTCGAGAAGATTCAAAATATACGTTCTACATAAAAATATTATTCGATGCTTTCCAATGCTTGTTTAACATGACCAAACGTCTGAATGACAGTCATATCAATTCCAGCTAGTACAACCGTTTGGGCTAAATCTGGACGAAGCCCAGTTACAATTGTGTTTATTCCTAATAAACGAAGAACACTCTCAATGTTATAGAGGTACTGTACAATTTCAATATCGATTGTTAAAATCCCTGAAAAGTCAACAATAAGATAATTAAGCTCCATTTCAGCAATTCTTGGTACTACCTTATCCAATAAATAAGCAGCCCTGGAATAATCGATTGTACCGATCAATGGGAGTACTGCAACCCCATCACGAATAGGAACGACTGGTGCCGATAATTCATCCATTTCTCTTTTGGTCTCTTCCATTATCTGATCACTCTTTCGTTCATACGCTAAAAGAGTTTCAGTAAGACTGATATCAAGCATGGTATTGATTCGTTTAATAAGTATCGCATGTTCTTCCAAGGAAAGATCATACATTAACCCAATGTTCGTCATAAACTCAATAAAAACATCGCGAGTAGCTGGATAACGAATAAGAATCTCAGAAATCCGACCATCTTCTGATGCTTCACGCTCACCATTCTTCTTGCTCCACTCTACTAGATCCTCCGGCACCGTATCCTTATCACAATGAACCGAAACTCCTAAAAAACCGAAGAATTCAATATACATGGCAACGGCTAGTTCCTTTTCCCATTCAGGAATCTCCAGCTTCATTCTGTTCAAAACATTTTCAACAATCTCAACCGCCAGAGACTCTTTATTTTCAGTAAAATAGTCTGCAACCTTTGTAAGAGAGGTCATTTTTCTCGCCCCTTAAATGATTAATAGTTAGATTATAGCTCAAATAAAGAAAAAGCTAACCTTTAAATAAATATTATGACGAAATTACCATCTCTATTCAACAAGAATATGTCATCTTTATTCTTTTTAAACAGAACAAAAGACACTTTTAATGAGTGTCTTTTGTTAGATCAAAAAATCAATTATTTAAATAGGGTGACAACATGCTTATTTTAAGATGTCACTGCATGATAGCTATTATTTCTAACTTGCCCCATCACTTCATCCCAGTAAGTACAATTCCTTTGATAATATAACGCTGTAACAGAAAAAATACTAAAATTAAAGGTAATGCTGTAATGGTGGACCCAGCCATAATCAGTTCCCATTTTGTGTTAAATTCGCCTGATGCCAAAAAGGACAGTCCCACGGGCAAGGTGAACACTTCTTCAGAATGCGAGACGATTAACGGCCACAGGAAGGCATTCCAGTTACTCAAGAACGAAAAGATACACAGAGCAGAAATAGCTGGCCATACTTGAGGAATGGCTACTTTTAGAAAGATTTTAAATTCTCCCATACCATCTACTCTGGCTGCGTCCAAGATGTCATTAGGTATTGACTCCATAAATTGCCTCATGAGAAAGACTCCAAATCCAGTCATTAAGCCTGGAAATAAAAGACCCCAATAGCTATCTGTCCATCCCAACTCAGAGCTCATTAAATACCATGGAATAATCAACATCTCAGTCGGGACCATTAATGTGCTCAAAATCGTGATAAATATGATCGTTTTACCGATAAAGTGGAATTTAGCAATAATGTAGCCGACCAACGTATCGAAAAATGCCACACTTAATGTCGTTATGACCGCGATAATTAAACTATTGATAAACCATTTTAAGAATGGTGATCCCTGAAAGATTGCTATGTAATTTGCAAAAGTAGGGTTTTCCGGAATGATACTTAGTGAATAAACATCAATGGCTGTTTTAAGGGATGTTGAAACCATCCAAACAAATGGAAAAATCATCGCAATCGATCCAGTGATCAATAAAAGATAGACAATTGTCAAACCTGTTCGTTTTTTCACTGTTTACTCCTCCCCTCTAATAATCAAATTTCTTTGTTAAGACTTTCATTTGGAAAATCGTTAAGGCGAGGATAAACAAAAATAACACGACCGTTGCTGCTGAAGCTAACCCCATGCTATATTGTCTAAATGCCAATTGATAAATATAGACAACAATCGTTAGCGTAGAATGAAGGGGACCTCCAGCCGAATCAACACTCATGTTGACAACCTGGGTGAAAGAAACCTGGATAAAATTAATACTTCCGATCACCACTGAAAACACAATCGTAGGATTTAATAATGGAATGGTAATCATTTTTAGTTTTTGAAAAGGACTCGCTCCATCCACATCTGCAGCTTCGTAAAAGGTTGAAGGAATATTTTCTAGACCTGCTAAAAATATTACCATCTGGAAACCTAAAGCCTGCCAAATCATTGTACCTATAATGACAAAGATAGCCTGGTTAGGAGAATTCAAAAATAATTGCGGAGGTATTCCGATAGTCACAAGCATTTCATTCATAAATCCATTATTCATAAATAACCATCGAAATACCCAGCTAACAGCCACAATACTTGTGACATAGGGAATAAAATAAATCACGCGGAAGAACCCAACAAATCTATTTATTCTTTGCAATAATAAGGCGATAAATAGCCCGATGACTACTTGACCGATAACACCTATCACAATAAAGATCGCCGTATTCACTAAAGATTTCCGAAATACTTCATCATTAAATAACGTAGCGTAGTTTTCCAATCCGACAAAAGGTTTTTCCGGAGAAAGAATATTCCATTCTCTAAACCCAATATTAAAGGTGTAAAGAGTCGGAATAATCCTTATTCCGAGATAGAAAATAATCGGTAAAAGCAAGCAAATATAGACGAATAGATATTTGCTTTGCTTCATCGTTAATTTTGGTCTTTTCTTTTTTTCAGGAATCGCATTCTTGATTGCCTTATCAGATAGTTGTGATGGCTGATTCATCATAATGGCCTCCTATTGAACGGGGCAGGGTAAATGGTTCACCCTGCCGCCTTGTTTTTCCTTAAATTAATGGAAATTAAAGGGGAGGTCACTTGAAAGTATTAAGCTCCTCCTATACTGCCTTATGGATCAAATTAACGATTTCCCCAATATTCATCAAAGAGTGCTTGCGTATCTTCAACGAGTTCATCATAAGCTTCTTTAGGATCCACGCCCTCTAACAGTACTCGATCCACAGCTCGAATGACCAAATCACGTTCTCTTGTTTCGTCGATGAAGAAGTGAGCTTGTGCATTTGGCAGCTGTTCTATAAACGCACCGTATCGTTCATCTTGTAAGTATTTATCTTGCTGTGCAACCTTTTGTTTCGCTGGCAGCTCACCAATTTCTTCCAACCAACGTTCCATCACTTCATCACTCGTTAAAAACTTCAAAAACTTAACCGAAGCTTCCAGTTCTGCCCCTTCTGTTGTTGCCGTGATACCATTTGTCCAGAAGGATGACTGTGTTGCTTCTTCATTCTTAGAAGGTAAAGGTGCAATGCCATAGTTCAAATCTGGAGCATCGTTTTGCAACGTTCCAAGGCGGAATGAACCATCTATATTCATCGCAGCATGCCCTGTCATAAATGCTGTAACATCATCGGTATAGAAGTTTCTCTCAGCAACCTTGTGGGTTAGAGGAAAGTCCAGCCAATATTGAAACGCTTCAAAGCCTGCTGGGCTGTCATCCCACTTAATTGTTTGTCTATCTTCACTTAATCCCTCTCCTCCGGCTTGATAAATTAATGCGTCTCTAAACCAGTGATGTCCTTGCTGAGAGGGTTCCCAAGCCATTCCTGCTTGTTCCAATCTATCATTCGCATCACGTTTCGTTAATTGCTTGGAATAGTCGACTAATTCATCCCAATTGGTTGGCGGCTGTTCCGGATCTAATCCTGCCTCTTCAAATAAATCTTTGTTATAAAACAGTGCCAATGTTCGAACAGCGGTTGGAATTGTCCAGTACTCATCGTCTAGCTTAGTAGCTTCAACCATTGGAAAAAACTCCTCTTCAATTTCTTCATGCGGAAATTCATCCTGAGGCAAAGGCTGTAAATAACCTGAATCTACATAAAGCGGTACCCAGCCGTAAAATAGGTTAATAACATTAGGACCATTTCCTGCAGGGACTTGAGCTGCTACTTTTTCATTGTATTGTTCATATGGAAAATTAGTTTGATTGACCTTAATATCAGGATTGGCTTCTTCAAATTCAGCAATAAGCTCATCCATTAAGTTAACTTTGGAATCAAATGCATATTGCCAGTAATCAATCTCTACCACAGCATCACTCGTGCCCTCACCCTCAGCAGAATCCCCTTCATCTGAATCTTCTTCCGAACACGCAGCTAAAAACAAAATTGCTAACAATAACCAAGCATTGAACCATGATTTTTTCATTTACTTTCCTCCCCCTGAAATGTTCTTTTTTTATTTATTCCAAAACCGGCATCGTGTACCAATTTTGATGAATACCCTTCCAGATTTGAAAAAACGGTAACAAGCCAGGAAGCTGTTGCAGACACATCTTCAAGTGCTTCTTGTCGTTGGCGTTCTATTTCAATTGGAGCAGGTCCCCCAAGAACATCTCGAACTCTGATAAAATCCATGGGGTTTGTTGCCTGATGATATTCTTTATCAGAAAAAGAGACGGTAAGATTCGTATATTCCTTGGCAATTTGATTAATTTGTGCAGCTGATCCTTGCAAGAGGTTTTTTTCTTCTTGGATAAGCCGCTTTACAAATAAACTGACAATTTTATGAGAAGTACGAAATGGCACGTTATGATTTCGCACTAATAAATCCGAAATTTCGGTAACAGTCGAAAATCCGATTTTTGCTCTTTCATAAAGCAGTTCTTCATTAAAGGTACAATCATGTAAAATTTCAGTTAGTAATAAAATAATATCTTCTGTTTGTTGGATACCAGATTGTAATTTAGGCTGGATATCATCCCCTATATCGACGATGTCACCTAATGGTACGCTGTGTGCTAAGAATAGAGTACCTTGTAACTCGGCAATGGCTTTACTAATGGATGCGCGAGTATGTTCCAGGGCTGAAGGGTTTCTTTTTTGTGGCATTATACTTGATGTTTGGACATGTTTATTATGAAGACGAAGTGTATTCACTTCGTTTGTTGACATGAAGATTAAATCATAAGTAAATCTGGAAAGCGTGCATAATGAAATGGATAGGACACTTGAGGTCTCAAGCATAAAATCAGAAGCGGAAATGGCGTCATACGAATTCAACATGGGCCCTGTGAAGCCCAATCTCTGACTTATATCATGTCGATCAATATTAAACCCTGTTGTAGCCAATGCAGCTGCTCCCATTGGACAGAGATTCATCCGATTATAAAGCGCAACCCCTCTTTGAACGTCCCGCTGCAGATTGTTTTCTACTGCGAGCAGATAATGTGCGAGTGTTGTGGGCTGAGCCTGTTGATTGTGAGTATGTGCAGGCATGACGGAATTTTTATGCTCATTTGCTAAGTTTAGTAAAACGGAACGCAGTTTGTTTATATTATCGATCCATTTGGCAACTTTTTCTCTCCAGTACATTCGGAACATTGTTGTATCCATATCATTTCGACTAAAAGCAATATGCATATTTCCAACAAGCTGTTCTCCAATCTCACTTGCTAGCTCGTCTTCAAGCATAAAGAATAGATCTTCAAAATGAGAATTGTACTGCTTATCATATCCTTGCTTAAGAATCTTATATGCAGCATGGAGGATCGTATCGGCTTCCTCTACCTTTAATATTTTCTGTTTCTTTAACATAAGAACATGAGCAAGATTTATTTCCATAATGTATTTAAAAAAATGATCTCTTGTGACGTTGTAAGTAGGTCGGAGCACTGTATTAATATAAATCTCTGATCTCTTTACAGTCATATCAGGACCTCCTCAATTTTTTAAAATGGAATCATGTTCTTGTAAACAAAGAGCTGCAGCTCCTATTAGCGACAGTCCATCCAATTCTGTAATGGAAATATTGGTTGTGAAAGGGAGTTGTTCAGCTAAAATCTCTTGCACCTTTGGCAAAAACCAATTACCTGATTTAGAAATCCCACCCCCCAGAATGACGTATTGGGGATTAAATATACAAATAACATTCACAAGGGCAAATGCGATGTGATCTAATGTTTCTTCAATGACTTCACTTGCTGCAGGATTGTTTTCTTTTGCCAATTGGAAGATATGTTTAGCGGTAAGCTCTTGGTGGTTTCGGAGGTTTTGATTATCTTTACCTGTTACTAGCTTCGTTTTCATTCTTTGGACAATGGAAGGGCCTCCGACATGACTATCAAGAAACCCGTATCCTTCAAAAATTTCATTATATCCTTGTTTGGCTTCATTCTTATCTGTGACCATGTAGCCAATTTCTCCAGCTGCAAAGGAAGATCCCCGATATAATTGACCGTTAACGATGATTCCACAACCAACTCCTGTTCCCAGTGAAATCAATATGATGTTATCAGCTTCTTTCGCTTTCCCTTTCCATTGCTCTCCGAGAACACTAACATTAACATCATTGTCTATATAGACGGGAATATTGAGGGACTTTTCTATTTCTTCTTTTAAAGGATAGTTCATCCATCCCAAACTGGGCGCTTCAAGAACAATACCTTGCCGAGTATCTGTTATCCCTGGGGCTCCAACCCCAATAGCCATCAAATTCTCTAATGTCAGGTAAACTTTTGAGATAATCTTTTGGATACGGACACAAATTTGATCAACGAGTGTTTCAGACGAAAGCTGCGTTTCAAATCGATCACGAATAAGCAGCTCGCCGTTCATATTAAGAATTCCTAATTCTACATGAGTGCCTCCGATATCTACAGCAGCAATATATTGTTTATTCGCATTAAACGATAGTTGAATCGGTTTCCTTCCACCTGCTGAATTAGCCGTATCACTCTCCCTTTCTTCAACCCATCCCTCAGCAATTAGTTCTTCAACTACAGATGAAACCGTGGGCTTACTTATTAAGAGTGCAGAAGCAACGTCTGCTCTGGACACGTTCTTGTTTTGTTGAATATAACGAAGGACTTTCTTTTTGTTAAGATACTTAAGGTAGTTAGGCGTGCTCGTTTTGTTCTGTGTCATATATGCATAACCCCTTGGACTGTAATAGTCGTTAGTTCGTAAAGCTTCCTTACTGAATTATCCATATATTATTATCTATTGGAATTAATGTCAATCAATATTCTGAAATTTTTAAATATTCATATTTCAAATAATTGTGTGGTCATGTTTATAAAAGGGACACTAACTTAGCCGTCCCTTCATCCATTTTATTGAAGTGGAAAACTAAGCAGATTTGTATATAAACGATAGCCGCCTGGAACCTGACCTTGAATTTGTCTATACCAAACTAAATTCGTATACATATACGTTCCTTCACCATAGTCCGCCATTAAAATTCCGCTTGTAAACGGATTCTCATTCGGGTCTGCCATACTGATGAAGGTTTCAAAGTTCTCATTCCAATCCATTGGGAAGTAAAGACCACGTTCCTGCACCCAACCATCCCAATCAAAGTTTGTTATTTTATTTGGGTAGTTGAATAGAGCGTGATTCTCATTAAAAATGCTTACCTCTGCATTTTCATTGGTCACTCTCCATCGAATGGATGGCGAACCTATTGTAAGCGGGAATGGTGAATGGAGCGCCCCATTAAAACCATCATTTACAGTATGATATTGAACGACTAAATGTCCGCCGTTTGCAGTATAATCCAGCAGGCGGTCAAATTGTTGCGATAGCCCTTCTCTTCCTCTAAGTGCCCGAATGCCTAAAACGATCGAATCATACTGTGAGAGATCTCCATTCGCAATTTCTTCATCGCTTAGTTTTGCAATGTCCATCCCTATATTGGCTAGATAATCAGGAATCTGATCGAAACCGCTTTCAATATACCCAACCTTCAACCCCTCTGGAATTTCCAATTCAAAGGAAATGCCTGTAGCTGTTGATGAATATAAAAGATAAGATGTTTCAATATGGTCATAGTCTATTTTTTGTACGGTGGTTTGGAATACTTCGCCTTCAACTTCTACCTGTCCTTTTACTTCGAAAGCTTCAGGTATTTGTCCATTCGGTGTTACAGTAAATTCAATCGATTTCTGTTCTTCCTGATGATTAAAATTAACTTCTTCTTCTGACGAGATTGCTGTCCAGCCATCTGGCAGCACAAGGGATGGGTATGCAACAGCAGGACCTGCAGTGTAATTTGTAAGCACCATCTCTACGTTGATCGTATCAGGTACGTCTAATTGATTAATTGAAATTTCTTCCGGATTTAATTTCACCCCAACATCTGGTAACACAGCTACGGTATCTGGCGGTTCAACCTTATAGGATGCTTTTTGCTTCTCAACGGTATAATGAACACCTGCTGTCAAAATTGATTCTTTATAAGGATGATAGAATTCAGTATCCTCAGGTAGTTGAACCGTAAAAGAAGCTCTGTTTGTTTCTCCGACTTTTAGGGTTCTTTTCTTCATTTCACCCTTAACATTCCACTCCTTTGGAACATTTAAGCTAAGGCTGAAATCTTTGAGAGAAGTATCACCATTGTTAACCGCTTCTACTGTAACACTTGTTTCTCCTCCATTAGTAAGAATAGAATTCTCTACATTTATCGTCACATCGACTGCTGAAGCAACCTCACTAACTTTCATCAGCTGATCTGTTTTAACATCCAGCTTAAAAAGAAGCTCTCGTTTTAATTCTTCTTCCACCTTACTTTGGTTAATTTTATCCTTCGCTTTTTTCACTTCTTTTAAAGCTTCATGTGCAGCTTCTAATGTATCTTTCTTGGAAGGATATTCTTCAATAACCTCCTCCAGGGAAGCTTGTACATTCTTAAGAGTCCCTCTAATCTGATTATCTCTTCCTTTTAATGACGCAGCAGTTTCATCAAAATTTTGACTAAGACCATCGAATATCGAGTTTTCTTTTTCTGGGATCGAATTTACCGATTTTGCTAGATCAAGATCGACATATAAAGGTGCGACTGGCAAATCTCTGCCCATCCCCTGACTTTTGTGAAGATAACGGGAATCCTCCCCTAACTGAGCGTATGTCTTGCCATAAACAAGATCCACTTCATTTCCTACTTCAATTGATATCGTTGCGTTTTCACTGGATTGTGCAGGCAAATATAGTTTTTTAACTTGCCAAGGTTCCAATCCTTCTTCAAAATGCTCTGGGAATACAGCAGGATCAGCAGCACCATCAAAGGCTCTTAACGTTAGGTTATTAATTGTACGGTGATGACCATGTTGTGTGTCTACATCTAAAAATGATGGAAAAATCACTTCTGGTTTATATGCACGAATCTCTCTAACCAAACGTTCGTACGTGACTTCTTCTCCCCACTTATTCAACGTTTCTTCTGTGGTTTTTGAAAATCCGAAATCATAAATTGGGTCGTTAATGTCCTTGCTTAACATAATGAGGTCAACATTGGTGACAGCTGAGGCTTCAATTAGCTCTTGGGATCTAATAATTCCCAAGCCGTTTCCTAATTCCAGACCAATTTCATTTTGGCCTCCTTCTCCTCTATTTGCGATAAGACTGCCTGTTCTTACCCCTTCTATCAAAGATAAATAGGCTAGTAAATGACTTCGTTCATCATCAGGATGGGCCCCAGTATTTAAAAAGCTTGAAGTAGTTTTCAGAGGTGTGACAGCTTTCCACAATTCTTCGTCATGCTCTGTAGCTGATGACCAATTAGGAAAGGCTATCGTAGATACAAGAAGAATACTAGCCATGAAAAAAGCGTAATACCGTTTGTTTTTCACAATAAAACCTCCATTTATTTTATTCTAGGTTTATCATGGTGAAAAAACGAATTATCTCTTTCCTCCTTTCAATAATATTAAGTTAGTAAGGTTTCCTTACAATAGAATTATACTAAATTTTCAAAATATTAAAAAAGGTAAAATTTACTGTTTTTTAAGACAGTATAAGGACTTATGCAGCGAATAGATGGATTATTAGCGAATAAATGCACGCTGATAGCTAGTAATTGCGTATTCTCTTAAAACAACATTATTTTCAATAATCCCATAAAAAACTACATCGCCAATTGTTAGACCGTGTCTAACAATTGGCGATGTAGTTCAAGCTTGACAAGTACGCTTTTCTTATTTATATATCCCCCGTTTTATTAACCTCATCAATGTTTCTACAAGTGAGCTTTTTGGTCTTTATCCTCCAAAATAAAAAAATCACCCTCTACTAGCAGGCATTTCTATTGTAAAACATGTTCCATTTTCATCACTTTCTACATTGATTATGCCGCCCATATTTCTAATGATACTAAATGATACCATCATCCCTAACCCTGTCCCATTTTCTTTGGTCGAAAAGTAGGGTTCACCAAGCCGATTAATTTGTTCCCGGGTCATCCCTTTTCCCTGATCACAGATATGAATGAGGATATTTGGGTTCTCATAAAACGCACCAATTTGTAATACTCCTCCCTTTGACATAGATTCTATTCCATTTTTCATGATATTTATTAGAGATTGCTCTAATTGTTTTTTTTCACCCAATGTGAAAAGAGAATCTGTCTTCTCCCCTGAAATTAATATTTGAACATTATTCATATGGGCTAAAGGGTTAAGGATATTAACAACATTCTGAATTTCTTCACAAATGTTTATTTTGTTCTTTTTCTCAGATATGGGTTTTGCAAAAGTTAAATAATCATTAATAATCTCCGTAGCACGATCCAGTTCTTTGATGGCGGTTTCTAAGTATTCCTTCGTTTTTGGCGACACCTCTTGAGCACCCGAAGACAGCTGCAGAAATCCTTTGCAGACAGTTAATGGGTTTCGCACTTCGTGTGAGATGCTTGCAGCAAGATGGCTAACGACTTGCAGCTTATCAGCTTTTATTAACCGTTCTAACACTTCAAAATTGGTTTTAATTACCTCCCAAAGAATGGTCGTAATGATCATGCCAATGATACTGATCACAAAATATTGAATCCATAAACTTGCTTCAACATCTATATCGAAATACTCTTCCAAAGCAATGAAGGTAAAGATATTAGAAATTAATAGTAAGCCCCCGCTCGTCAATATCTTATGTTTTAAGGACATTTTTTTATAATATTTTGATACTAAGATTGTAATGACAGCAATTAAAGGGAATGTAAGCAACACTGTATAGAATCCGTCACCGCCTATAAAAAACCGAACTAACAAAAGAAATGATAATAAAAAAAGCCCATACTTTGGACCTCCATATAACACCCCTAAAATAAACGGGATTCTGCGCAGATCCCAAGAAAAACCCTCCACAATAGCAAATGGAAATAGCATACATAGAATAATTGAAATAAGAGGAAATAGTACGAACAAAGAACTTTTTAATTTTTCTAATCGATAAATATATTTTAAAAGATAAAACATTTGCAATAAAAATAAAGAAAGTAAAATAAATAAAAAATTAATTAGTAAATCCTTCGTTATTAGTTCCAAAGCGGCACCGACCTTTATAATAAGAAGTTTAGACCAAGAGGATAAAGACAGTACATAAATGCTTGTAGTTTATTTTTTACGATATTTTCTTAATCACGCCTAAAACAAGCTGTACAAATGATTATAATAGTAAAATGATCGACTATTTTTAAAATTCGACATTTTTTATTATTTTCCTCTTCTCCTAATGATTTATTTTGCAATCTTGCAAAATAAAAAAAGCCACGATTTAGTGGCTTTCTTCTAATTCTTTATTTAGTACTCCGTTTATAGCAATAGCCGCTGTTTCTTCCTGACTGTATAACTCCACAGCTCCACTTTCAAAGAACGTTACTTGGTATGAATTAATCTGTGGTAAATAACATACCATTGCAACAGGTAAGTGATTTTGAGAAAATGTATGGGTGATTTTACAATCGCGATAGTAACTAATTGTTTTTAGCATTTCGATAAGGTTTTCTATTAACATTTTCTTTAGGCTCCCTTCCCATTTAAAGCAGGAAAAAATATCGCCCTGACCCAAATATATTTTGCATCTTAACTTTATCACATACAAGAGTATTATGAATGGTTTTAATAGAATTAATATAATATTGTAATAATTCACATGAATAAAAAGCACTCTCTCCATAAGCGTAAACAAATTTACTTTTGTGTTTCTTCATTGAATTTACTAACGCCAAGCATTTAGTTTAAAATCTTCTCTGCTAATTTTAACTGTGCTATTATATTAACAGCATACTGTTCTTCAAATAAAAATTGATCTTTTGACAAACCTCATTTGAATTTGCATCTACTAATTATGGAGTAGTCCGAAAATTTAAAGTAATATAGATAACAAAAAAGGAGCCGAAATAAATCCGACTCCCCACTTTTTCATGCGCTTATTGTATAGCAAATTAAGCAGCCTTATTAGGTAAATAAACCTGTAAGTGCTTGCTGCAGATTGGCCTTGATTGGTACATTACTGAAATCAATGCCTAAATTTACGACTGTCTGAGCAATTTCTGGTCGAAGTCCTGTTAGAATCGTTTGAACGCCAATGAGTTCTAACGCAGAAATTACACTAAAAATCTTGTCAGCTACCATTGTATCAATGATCAAGACACCCGATAAATCGAGAATTAGGGTGGATAGCTTAAGTCTAGCCGCTTCGCTCAGTGTCTCTTCCATTAACAGCTTTGCTCGTTCCGTATCGATGTTTCCAATCAACGGCAAAATCGCTATCCCTTTCGACAGAGGAACAACTGGCACGGATAGTTCAAGAAATGCCGTTTTTGCTGCTTCAAGATTTTTTTTATAAAAGTGAACAAATGTCAGGCTAAAGCAATACACCGCATGGTCAAGTAAAGGGTCAATAACCCTAGCAGCTGTAAAAACTGTTTTTACCGACATATTGTGTTTATTAGCTGCTTCCTCTAATACTTCACTTATAAACATTCTATAATCGCTTGTGTCTTTAAGCGCCTCATCTAATGAGACTCCTAAACTATGCACAAATTCCCCAGTTTCTTTCGCCCATTTCTCTATACCATTATATGCTTCTTCTTTATTTAACCCTTTTGCGAGGGCTTCTCCAAAGAGACGAATAAAATTGGCTCTAACGTTTATTACTTCTTCCTCTTTCAAGCTGGAGATAATTTGTTTTTGGTGATCCGTTGCTACAGATAACCTTATTTCATGAACTCTTTTAGCGATGTCAAACTTTTTTGATAATATGGCTTTACCAAGAACGCTTAATTCATTATCCATGAATACCCTCCAGAAATTTCATTTATTTCATTACACTAAGAATTTATTACTAGATTACATAATTTAATTGTAACATTCATCCATACATTCTACTAGATCCACTTAATAATGTAAGTGTTTTTTAGTTTTAAATGATTTTTTTATATCTGCAATAATAACGCTTGAATTTATCAAGGTTTTTAAGGATTTAAGCATCAACGCAGTCAAATAAATTCATTCACGAAGCTTCTAAACATTTTACTGCAGCCGTATGAAGATGACCTCTTTATGTATACTTTATTTTCCGATAAACGTCCAAGAAGAGTTTTTCCAATCACAACTCTTCCTGGACGATGGTTTTAAGGATTATTCATATTCTCCAATAATCTTAACTGCTTTTTCTGTTATGGTCGTATCAATCGCTTCATCAAAATTGAATTCCCCACTAATTGCTCCATTTTTCTCATACATTTCATACTGATTGCGAATGTCATCAATAAACATCTTGCCATTTGGATCAAGTCCTGTCACAAATACATCTTCCCACACCGAAGCATCTTTTAAAGCGGTGTACTGGGTCATTATGTCAATAATTTTATCTTTATCTTCCCCTTTTTTGAAGGCATCGTTATAATCTCGAACACCTTTCAAATACGCAGCCATGAAGCGCAGCGACACATCTTGTTCGTCCTTCATAAATTGTGGGGATCCAAGTACCATTGCAATTTGTGCTTCCGGTGCGAAATCTGTTGCATCACCGAAACGAACGTGGATTCCTTCCGATACACCTTGTGTAATGAGTGGTTCAATTTGCAGTGCCGCATCAATCGAACCATTTTCGATGGCTGCCATCATATTGCCAAAGTCAGGCATGAGAACAAATTCAACGTCTTCTTCTGTCAAACCTGAATGCTCAAGCATTTGATGGAAAATGTAATCATCCACAGCATGCTCAGTGGAAACAGCAACTTTTTTTCCTTTTAAATCACTGTAGTCCTTTATCTCACCTTGTTTATCTGCACCTATAACAAACGTGAAATACGATTTTTCTATTTCGTTATGACCTTTATCAGCGATGATTTTTACATCAATTCCTTGTGCAATGGCATTAAAAAATGATGCGGAAGAAATGCCCCCTGCAATATCAACATCACCTGATGCGAGAGCTGGTAACATATCATCACTATTTGCAAATGTCACAAATTCAACTTCAATATTGTAGTCATCGAAATATCCTTTTTCATTCGCAATATAAAAACCTGCTCCTGATGCAGAACCATCTTCTGCAATGATCACTGTTGTCTTCTTACTTAAAGGTGCTAAATCGCCAGACGGATTATCAATACTTACCTCGTCATTGACCTTCACCGATTCTTCTTCTTCTGTACATCCCACCAGTAAAATTAAAACACCTAGCATACCTAACCACTTTTTCATCAATATTCTCCCCTCACAATCTTGACCGTTGTACTTCCACCTGCAAATGCCGCCAAATATCCAAAAACTTTGAAGATATTTCAGAATTTGATCGAATGTCTTCCAGCTTTCTTGGCCTCGACAAATCTATTTTTATCTCAGCAAGGATTTTCCCGGGTTGTGCACTCATGAGCAGCACCCGGTCACTTAAATACAATGCTTCATCTATACTATGCGTGATGAACAATACCGTTTTCTTTGTTTCAGACCAAATGGATAAGAGTTCCTCTTGTAAAATATATTTATTCTGTTCATCCAAAGCCCCAAACGGTTCATCCATCAGTAAAATTTCCGGATCGTTCGCAAACGCTCTTGCAATGCTGACACGTTGCTTCATTCCACCAGACAGCTCTTTCGGGTACATTTTTGTGAATTTCGCAAGTCCGACTTTATTCAAAAAATAGTTTGTTCGTTCTTTTACATGTGATTTTGGTAAATGACGCATCTTTAGGCCAAACGCTACATTTTCCTCAACCGTTAACCACGGCAGAACGCCACGTTCTTGAAACACCATGGACTGATTCGGACGATCTTCCCCGCTTCGCTCAATTTTGAAGGCACCTGAACTTTGGTTCTCAAGTCCAGCTAATATGCGAAGCAAGGTTGTTTTTCCACATCCGCTAGGTCCAACGAGACAAACAAACTCTCCCTCCTCAATATCGAGTGAAATATTCTCTAGCGCAGTGACACTATTTTTTTTTTTATAAAACACCTTCGTCAATTCATGAATCGATATTTTGGGGTTTGGGCTCACGGTATCACCTCCACGGTATAAGTTTTCGCTGCAGCCACCTTAAGAGTAATGAAAAGATATATCCAAAAAACGAAATAAGTATCAAGCCAACAAACATTTCTTTTAACAAAAATGCACTGTAGGACGTCCAAATCAAATAACCAATCCCTGATCTCGCCCCCATCATTTCTGCAGCCACAATGGTAAGCAAAGCGATTGCCTGCCCCATCTGAATTCCTTCCAGCATGACTGGAAGTGAGCCAGGTAAAGCGATTTTCAAAATGAAATCCTTCCTGCTTGCTCCATAGTTTTTTGCCACATCCAAGTAAATTGAGTCAATCGAGATGACACCAGCGGCTGTATTGATCACAACAGGAAAAAAAACACTTCCCGCAATGGTTACAACTTTCGATACTTCACCAATGCCAAAAATGATCAATATAATCGGCAATAATGCAAGTGTGGGAATGGGCATTAATGCCATAACAACAGGTGAAACAAAGTGTCGAAATGGTGCATACAACCCCATACATAAGCCGATGATAATCCCAGGAATGACACCCAATAAGAAGCCAGCGAAGATTCGAAACAAGGAAATATTTATGTTATGAAACAATTCACCACTTGTGAGCAAATCAATAAATGTGGAAATAATCGCGGTGGGTGGCGGGAAAAATCGTGCATCAATCAGTCCACTTTGAGATAAGAATTGCCAGATAAGCAACAGACTTATCGGAGAAAATATGGTTAGCCATGTCTTCAGTCTTAGTTGGGTTTGTTGTTTGCGCCATTCTCGTTTTTCCGTTTCTATTGGATTTTTTATATCCTTCATGTTCACCACCTCTTCATCAAAATAATATGTGGGCTTTCGAAAAAGTGTGCACAAAAAACAAAGTGCTGAGACAATATTTTTAGATTACTTAACTTCACCCAATTGGCATGAAGAACGTATTGTGCCTTAAAAGGTTTGTCCCCCTTGCAGCTTTTTTTAGTCACGAAAACCCTCGGAACAATCCTTATGACAGCAGAAAAAAGAAGCATTCCGAATAAGGAATGCTTCTTTGCTAATACAAATCAAACAAATGAGATCGTATTTTAACTAGAGTCGGCATGATTGCTGCGTTTTTATGATGGGCCCATACTGTCTTATTTGTCTCCTGCACACGTACGATTTTTTCTAGTCAAATGGTTTCAGTCAAATGGTTTCTTTTTGTTTAACAGTTGTGTAATTTCCTTTTTTACGTAAGAAGTCATTTAGTTAAAAGCCGCCTGTTTTGGCAGCCAATGACTGGCTCATGCCTTTTTATGATTGAAAGCTCACCTCAGATGTATGATCTATCGTCTACTTGACCTTATTACGATTAAATAACAAAAAGGATTATTTTTTATTATTAATGGGTATAAAGTTGATAGACCATTCCATTTAGTACCTAACACTAAGCTCTCTTATTTAATAAATAGGAGTGCTTGGCGGGAGGTGATTAGATGAGAAAAGTCAATGGAATAAAAAGTTTGATTGCGTATCTAGACTCAGAAAATTATCCTGTGACCGAAGAAAAAATTAATGTTCTAATACTAAGAAGAGAAATACCACATCACAAACCATTTAAAAATATGATTGTTTTTAATCTAGATCATATTGATTGGTGGATAAATGAACAGCGATCAAAAAAAATAGTTTACTAAGGCCCTGCTTTTTAGCAGGGCTTTGGTATTTTCTCTTCAAAATATGTGACTAGTTGAATATGTTTTGGTAAAAGCGAATGCAAGAGTAACGGATTGTATTTTACTAGAGAACGGTGAAGAGTTTTGCATTGGTTTTTACAGATTTTTGCCGCAAAAAATCTTATTCAGTTGGGATGTAATAACTCATTAGCTAGCTCAAAATTTTGGCCGATAATGATATGAGCATGATATATCTATCGATTCAACTGGAGTTGTTGGTTGAGGCTACTGAACACCAAAAAATTAATAAAGCGCATTATTTTGTGCGGACTTTAGTTTAAGGTAAAGGCTATGATTTATTAATGAGCCTTACTTGTTTTTTCTTAATAAAAATTTTAATTACAGAAACAATATTTAAACCTATATTGATATACCATTTATAATAGTGGTATGTCTACCGTAATAGTGGCCGGTGTCAACCTATATTACAAGTCTCCATCCACAATAAAGGAATAAAGAACCCCCTTAAAGCCAATAGGATCAAGGGGTTTTTCGTATGATTTTGACTTGGCTCGAACCAGCGAGCTCCACCCTGTCAATTTTCTAAACTGTCTTTTATACAGCATTTTTGTATGAATTCATTCCATTAAGTCCAATAATTAAAGGTCTGTGCACAAAGAGTCATAGGAGTCACAAATATGAATGTAATAGTTTTTACCTTTATATACCCTAGATTAATTAAATTGACTTATATTTTAAATCGATTCAATAAATCACTCAATTCTTCGGCGAATTGCGCAGTTTTTTCTATTGAAGCTTTAATATCTTGTATAGAAAGTAACTGCTCTTCTGAAGAAGAGGCAACTTCACGAATGTACTTAGTTGATTCCAAAGATTTCTTTGAATTATCATTAATTATTCCTTCTACATCTTCTACCTTAGAAAGTAGGTTATCAATTTCTATAAATATTTTATCTACCTCATTCGAAGACTCCTTAGACGAGTGGTATACATCTTGTAAGCTTCCATTTACATCTTTTAATTTTTCCATACCTGCTCTAAATTGGTTTGTTCCGGATTCAATCTCCACGACCGCATTAGAAGTCTCTGTTTGTATCTCGTTTACAAGCTCGGAAATTTGTTTTGCTGACTGAGCAGATTCCTCCGCTAACTTTTTAACTTCATTAGCAACAACAGCAAATCCTTTTCCATGTTCGCCAGCTCTAGCTGCCTCAATTGAAGCATTTAATGCAAGTAAATTGGTTTGTTCTGAGATTCCAGTAATCATTTCAATGATATTTCCAATTTCAGATGAACGGTTTCCTAATTTCCTTACAATCTCGGATGAATTTCGAACAGAGTTCTGTATAACAGACATTTGACTTAACAATGAAATAACTTCCTCATTCGCTTTCTCAACTTCTTTGTAAGAATTCTTTGTTTTCTCAGATACCAATAAGGAATGGTCTTTAATCTCTGCTACACTTTGCGTAATCCCATTAATTGATTCTAAATTCTTTTTGTTTCCTCTTTCTTGTTCCGTAGATAATTCTGCTGAAATTTGAACATTCTTTGTAACGGCACCAGATAATTGAACCATTTCCTCCGCATGATTAGATAGAACAGCAGTGTTTTCTGCAACAACTTCTCCTTTATGGAGAATGCTACCAATTAATTCCTGCAAACTATCCAGTAGAGAATTAAAGCTTTTTGCCAAACTACCAATTTCATCTTTTCTCTTAATGCTTAATCTTTGTGTTAAATCGCCCTCGTTATTGGCCAATTCTTCTATTTTAAGATTAACTTCATTAATTGGTTTTAAAGATCTCATATTAATTACATAATTTATTATGGCACCTATTACAATGAAGATAATCGTAATAATAATAAAATAATTCAATAATGAATTTGCATCCGCAAATGCTTCACTCGTTGGGACTGAAATCATAATGCCCCAATCCATTTCTTCTGCCTTGCTATAATAAATTAAACTGTTCTCACCGTTAAAGTTCGTTTCGACTAAGCCTGTTTTACCTTTCATACTATTTTCAACCAATTTATCCAAATCGTTATTTTCGTAGTCTGCAATTTTCATATTAAGAATGTCTTCTTTATTTTGACCTGCAACAACGGTACCGTCATTCGTAAAAACCGTTACGTATCCACTATCTCCTAATGTTATGTTGGAGATAATATTCATTAGGCTTTCGATTTGATGACCACCCGATGCAACACCTATAACCTCTCCGTTATTACCGTATATAGGTGAAGAAGATAAAACGATCGGAGCTCCATCTAAACTTGGTGATTGTGAAGGAACTGGATTATATGTTTTTGTAAGTTTATCCATACCGCCTTTATAGTGTTCATAGTCACCAACTGGAATTTTATTTCCACCCAAGTATAAGAAACCTTCAGCATCCATATAGGCGAAAGCATCTGGGTTATCCATCCTTTGTGATATTCTATACCCAAGAGCGTCTGCTTTTTTTCCATCATTTACTTTTAATTCATCCGCTTCAGCCATATATTCCATTGTTTCTTGTTTACCTTTTATCCAAATGTCTATATTCGCTTTTACCGATTCAAGTTGACTATAAGCTTGTTCTTGAAATCTATCATATAGAAAGTCTTTTGCTTTCATATATCCAAATGCAGAAATACTTATCATGGATATTGTAATTAATAAACTAATAACAATCGTGTTTTTAACAACTAACCTCATTTCGTCACCCGTCACTCTCCATATATTCTTAAAAAGGTTCTTATTAAACCAATTTTTATAAAATGATATTAATAATAGTAAAAAAAATCTCCAAAAAAGATAGGTCTATAAAATTAAAGCCATCTTATATGGTAACCCACCTACCAGAATAGTTCTGACTTAGGGCTATAGATTTACTACTTTAATAGGTATTTATTCTTATATCGTCATTTTTTCTATTTTATTTAACATCAAAATATACAATAAATAATATCAACTTAGTGATTCCTTTTTTTGTTCAATAGCTATGATGGATCGTCCCGATGAAATAAGTATAAAGCGTGTCAACGTTACGTTATCGACATAGAAAAGTCACCATGAACGTTGATAATGCACTTGACAGCGAAGTATGATTCAGACTGGTTTCGAACTAGCGACCGCTACCTTGTCAAAATAAAACCTAGCTTTTGTTAATATATTATTATGGTTAATAAGCCCTTTATATCAATATTTTTTTGGATCGAAGTTATTTTAATGAGCAGTTAACATTAAAATTGAGTGGGCAAATAGCCAAAATAAAAAGCACCAAGACTTTGAAAGCCTTGGTGCTACTGATGATTCCGACTGGGTTCGAACCAGCGACCTCTACCCTGTCAAGGTAACGGCTCGCATGGAATTAATAAAACACTGACAGAAAACATTAGTTATAAATACCGTCATATCAACGTTCTTAGGAGTTTCAAGGAATCGATTTGAGCGTTCTAGAAAAAAATCGGTAAGCAAACGGTAAGCAGACTTACCAAACTAAGCACATCATTATTCCTTTTCAATATCATATCAAAGGAGCGATTATATGACAGAAGATCAATTCATTGGAACGGTGGTTTGTTTAATGGATGGCGTTGTCAGGGTGATGGTCGATCACGATGAAGATAAGTGGAAAAAGATCATGGGAAAGATAGAAGCTGATGCGGTGTTTTGGTTTGCTACAAAGGATGATAATTAAAACCCTCGGCCTGGTGGCTTTGGGTTTTTATTTTTGGTGTTAAATCATTTAGACCCTAGACGTTCTCTAGGATCATCATATTCACGTTCATAATCACTCATTAGATGTTCATAAACATTCCCAGCAGCAACAAATAATATACCAAGAGCAAAAGAACTAAAAAATGTCCCAAAGGCGATTAGTCCTCTATATGGGTGAGGGGCCAACAAATCTAAATTATCATTCAAAAAAGATGTAGGATCTAAAATTTTCAAATTAGACCAAATATAAAATAACGCTATTACCCCACTAACGATTAATATGTAACCAACCCATCTAAGTATATTAGGCGTTAAATCATTCCTTTTTTTCTTTATTATACCAAATGCGAATCTTACGTATTGGATTTTCTTTTTAATCCGGTACATCTACATTTACAATTTCATAAAATCCTATGCGCTCAAGCCCCTCAGATGTCTCAATAAATATCTGCTGTATGGATTGATCAAACCGCAGCACAATCCCTTTGAACTCTTCAATGACTCCGGATCGCCATCGTTTAATTAATACTTCCAACTGTTCATTATGTGCCCAGATCAATTTCGATTCGAATTCATTAAGAGTCCATCCATCTACATATGGTTTATCCACTTTATTTTGCTCTTCATGCATTTCATTAATCATTGCCTTGTGTTCGGGCATAAAGAAGCCTTGCCACTTGATCAAGCCACGATCTCGGATCTTGTTGTCGAATGGATCGTTCATATGTAACTCCCCTTTTTAATTGATAGGGATATTATAGCGAACATTTGTTCTTATGATAAGCAAAATTAAATAGATAAATGTAAAAATATATAAACCTTTTGTCCTAATATTCCTGTAGAATAGATATATAGATACAAAGGAGGAATAAAAGTGGATATTAATGGAGGCGTGTTGATGTTCGTGGCGTTTTTCGCTGGACTTACATTTTTAGTGATGGTGATTATAGCTGCTATTAAAAAGAATGGTAAGGTGAAAAAATATTCGATGATGTGGGTAGGATGTACTGCTTTGTTTTTTGTCGGTATGATGAATATAGATACAACTACCGTAGCTACAGATAATGAGGTTGAAGCCGAAGAAACTGTTGAAAAAGAACTGACTGAAGAAGAAAAGGCGGCACAAGCAGCAGCTGAGGAGGAAGCGAAAGCAAAAGAAGAAGCCGATGCTAAGGCCAAAGCCGAACAAGAAGCAAAAGAGAAAGCTGAAGCTGAAGCAAAAGCAGCTGAAGAAGCCGCTGCAGCAGAGGCAGCCGCAGCTCAAGAACTAGCTGACAAAAAAGCTAATGCACAAACCATAGAATACGCACAAATGGAAAAAAATCCAGATCGTTACACAGGTGAATATGTGACTTATACGGGTGAAATTCTTGAAATAAATGAAAGTGACGATTATACGATCATGCGTGTAGCCGTAACAGAATCTTCATACGGCTATGATTTTAATGATGTTATTTGGGTTGAGTATGCAGGATATACAGAATTTGTTGCTGAAGATGTAGTAACTTTTTATGGAGAAGTCTATGGAGGATACAGTTATACTTCACAAGCAGGATGGGAAATTACAGTCCCTGCTGTGATGGCAGATACAATAGAATAAATAAAAAAAGCCCCTGTACCGATTGGTAGAGGGGCTTTAATGTCCTGGTCGACCGGCCGAGGGCTTTAAATTATTAAATGATTTTCACTAGATCCTTACGAGCTGTAACGTAATAGATCTGACCTCTTGAATTTTTAACCTTCAGTTGTAGAGAACCCTCTGTTGTGATTTGTTCAATGATCGTCCATCCTTGACCTCGTGTGAATTGTCCACTTGGATTCGCCCAACGTGGAGTATTGTAGAAATTCACCGAACCCACAATAGCTTCTACTCGTTTTCCTGCTAACGACGAGGCTGGTTTAGGTGATGCTGTCGTGACATCAGAAGTAAATACCCATGAAAGAATCTCTTTAAGAAGCACTCTTCCCGTTGCAACTTGCATTACAGTATATTTCTTACCTGTCACATTTTTCGGGATTGTTTGTCCTGTTGCATATTTTGAAGCAGATGATTTAAGTGTAATTGTTTGTCCGATTTTAACAGCTGGACTATTAATTGTTGGAGTAGCCGGCGTAACAGGTGCTGGTTTATCTGCTCCTTTCGCCTTACCAAGATTGATAACTTGTCCAATTTTTAATTTAGAAGGATCGATACCTGGATTAGCTGCTAATAGATCAGCAACGGTGATCCCTTCTTCGTTATTAGCGATATTCCATAAGGTGTCTCCCTCTTGGATTTTATACGTATCAGGAACAGCCGTAACAGGTGCTTTGTGATCAAGAAATTTAAATGTCGCTTTGTAATCGAATACGCAGCATGCTTTCCAAGAATAGCCCGGAAACTCATGGTGAGATTTATCAGCCTTACCGATCCGATCTTTTTCAAGAGCTTCCTGCAGCTCGTCAATTGTTGCCTTAGTTGCTTCGACTAAATCCTCATATCGATAATCACCAGCAACGCAAATCCCAACCGCATGGTCATTGCTATCACCGACATTATAAGTCCTCTTATTTACGTCATTAGCATACACGATACGTGCACGTGGTCCTTTAGGCGTTTGAATGATGTTTTTAGGCTCGATGACAAGATGATATCCTACACCTGGCCAACCAAGTGTTTCAACATGGTACTTGGCAAAGCTTGCAGCATCTGATCCGCCAAGATGTTTTCGTGTAAGGCTGTGATGCCAAGCTCTAGTACACTGAGACAAAGGAGTTCTTCGATCAGCATAAGAACCTTTGGAAGCCAGTTTCCCTCTCATATCAACCAATTGTGGTAGATTTTCAAATGTGTATGTCATTATTCTTCATCCTCCTTAATTGTATATCCAGTGCGCTTGTTCCCGATTTCAAAAAGTCCAGTGGCTGACAGACCGGCAAAACCCCCTGCCCACAATCGCAAGACAGTGTCTAAATCAGTAAATGGCGATGCTGCAAAGCCAATAAAAATACCCACCGCGAATGCGATGAGTGGGATGTAGTTTTTCTTAATAGGTCCTGACCGTTTTAAAAGCTCTACTACTGCTAAAACAATCGGTGCCAAAACCGTGGCGAATACCAATACTTCGACCATTAATTCTTGATTTTCCATTACTGTTCACTCCTTCTATAAATTTTCTTCTCCATCCGATCCACGCGACCTTCGATCGTACCGAGTGTGTTTTGAATACCTTTAAGAGCTTCTGCAGTTTGCTCCTGTGATTCATTAGAGCGCTCCAAATGTTCCATTAATCTCATTTCTCTTTCTTTTGATTCCACACGAGATTCTTTATATAAGTCTTGTAATTGTTTTTCTCGTTCCAGATTCTCTTTCCTCATTTCTCTGATCACTAAAAAGGCCAAGGAGATACAAAGGATCGCCCAGACCACTTGGGATGTTGCTACTTCATGCGCTATTTGCATACTGACCTCCTTTTTTAGACATAAAAAATACACCTAGCTTTGCACTGGTGTTGTAATTTTTAACAAGGTTCACCTCTTTTCGACAAAAAAAGGACTCCACATTATTGTGTAATCCTTGATTAATTCTTATTTTTGTTGCTGCGCAGTTTGTTCCAACAGTTCTATAATTCATTAGTTAATGTCGTTCTTTTATAGTTAAATATTGAGTGATTTCTTTTCCGGGAGTAGTTAAAAACACTTCAACTGCACCATCACCATTTAGCCTTTTAGCATCTATAAACCCTGCTCTTTTAAGTTCGAAAAATGAGTATCCGACTCTGTTAATTATTAACTCTTCTTTTATCCCTTTTGTGTGGCAATAAGCTTTTGCTAGTTCATGATGATATTCTTCTTTAACTTTATTCCCTTCTTGAACCATCTCGAACTTTTTGAAAATCGGAAAGTTTTTATAATCAGATAAAACACTTAATGCCTGAGGAGATAATCTTTCTATTTGCGAAAGAGAAAACTTATGGATATCAAATAGCTTTGAGAACGATTCATTATTAATAATGAATTTTAAAGCAGATGATAGATGTTCAATGAGATCACCATCAGGAGGAGAGTCATCCAAAATCCTCAATATTTTATTAAACAGCGTATTGCCTTGTGGATTTACTAAAAATTCTTTAAGTTTGTCAATCGATAAACGATGATCGTCTACTTTGTCCATATAATGAGCCAGTAGCAATGATTTTTTTGCCTCGGTTATATCTTTGTTTACACCATCGTTCCATTCTAGAAATGTAGTAATTACCTCTCCAAACGTCCCTAACAAGGATAAAGCTTTTGATTTAGCGACTTCTTTTGTGTGCTCATTTCTTATTTGCTTTTCTGTTTCAGGAGATAATGCTATTTCATCTAACCTCCTCTCTAGATCTTTCTGTTTGTAATCTAGATAATATTTTGGCTCTTGTAAAATCGATTTTAATTCATTATGCTTTTTCAAAAAACATCCCCCACACTTGTTATTATTAAATCCATCTTACAATTTTCTTATGTGGAGGTACAGGCATAAAAAATACACCTATGCTATAGGTGCTTCTACTACTGTTGGAGTTTCTCCCCATATCATTAAAATAGCATTTGAATAATCAGCTGGTACCTCGGTTTTTAACTCTTCTCGCCCTGAAATGCTATTCGTATATGCTTTGCGCCAAGGCTCTCCGATGGGGTATTCAGCACCTTCTACAACCGCATATTGCTGTTTTTTAATACTTACGCTGTCTTGAGAAAGTGCATCTATTGTGTATTTTTCAATCATTTTTAAACACTCCCTTATATTAGGTACGATCCCGAAATTTGAAAAAATGTCGTATTATTAATCTGGGTCGCTACTAACCCAACATTTGATACATTATCACCACTTTTCCTCAACCTAACTCTACTCTCATTAGGCAATGCTAAAAATCCTAAATACGGACGAGTCGCATCAAGTGTTAAGCTAGAAAAGATCGGAACGACACCATTCGGTCTGTATCCGATGGTATTTCTGACTACGAAAGGTAAACCCGATATAGCCACTTCACCTGCCATATTTACATCTTTTAGAGACAAAGAAACGAAAGCATCGAAATATAAACGACCACCAACTTTCGCATATCTACCATCTTGTGTAGAATACGTGTTGCTACCTGCTGTTGTTAAACCCTGGATCACAGGCGTCCATACTCCTTCTTCGTAATCTTGCGAAGCGATACGCCCCATGCCGTGAACACCGCTAGAAAACAATGCTGCTGTATGAGCATTAAACTGAGTATCGTCGTTATCAAGCCTGCCTTTTAATGTTGGATAGGTCGTTCCGTTAGCTCGTACCCTCGCCTGTGCAGATTCGGCATTCGAATCGGTTTCACGCTGGACAATGGTATTAATGAGATTTAACAAGTAATCGATCGTTGCGAAATTAACAGGCGTATAAGTGACATCATCCTGAGATTTAGTCACGCGCATGATCAAGTTATCTTCAGCCGGAAATTTTTCGACTAGCCCGTCTCCACGAGTTACGGTTAGCTCAATAAAAATTTCGCCAACTCCTATTGGATCAGCATCCTGAAATTTTACCGAAACTTGACCGTCTGTTAGAATTGTAGCTGCTCTAGGTGCGATCAACCTCCCTAATCTGCTAGCAGCTGTCCATGTAACTGTAGCTCCGGTTAAATCCACTCTAGCTCCGTTTCTGTCTAATAGTTGGATGACAAATTCATTTTTTGTATCACCAGCTTTGGCGATATTTCCTGCTATAAATTCTGCTCGATTTATAGGCAAGTACATTATGCAGTTCCCCCTTTCTCCAGTGTTTCTACTCGTTTGATAAGATCATTAATTGCTAACTGTTGTTGCTCAATGATTGTTTGTTGTTCCTGAAAACCTTTAACAAGCAAAGCGACAGCTTGCATGGAAATTAATCCTTCACCAGATGGGTCGACAATCTCCCAAACAGCTTCGTCGAGGATAAATCCTGCACGCAAAGGCTCGCTGTCTAAATCTCCATTTAAGTGATAAAAAGAAGGGATAAGGAGTTTTAAACGCTCAGTAGCGTTATATCCCTTGCACTCCATCGATTGGATATTTTTCTTATACTCTCTTCTCGATGCGGTGACAAAGTCACTACTTGCAATTGGAGCGTAAGCACTATCGTCAGCCTTTCTTACTTGCAGTTGTGCTGCGGTACCATTTAAAAATTTTAATCTTACTGTACCGGTACTCATCGAACGGTGAAAAGGATCTGCCGCATCCACATCGAAAAGGAAAACTTCATGATGACCTTTAGGATCAATGTAAAATTCATTGGTTGACCTCGCCGTGCCATGTAACTGACCGTTGACGTTATTAGCCTCGTATACAACAGACGATTCGCCTTCAACATTATCAGTACGTGATAAAAAAACTCGCTGTTCATTGAAAAAAGATCGGCTTGTGCCTCCTGGATCAGCACTTGTTAACTCGATGATGTGATCTTTTATCTGGATGAGATACGTGTAAAGACCGTCTGTTGACGCATATTCCTGCCGGACAATCCCGTTTTCAATGACCGTTTTATTTTCCCCTGCTTGTACCTCCACACGACCTCTAAACGTACCGCCTGCCCCGTCTAGATCACCTGCTAGCTTAAGGTTCCCTGTCTGAGCATCGACATAAAACATGTTTATCCAAGGATCATTAACCGTGGCTCTGCGCTGGATTACGATCCCGACTGTGCTGTTTTGGACCGTTCGAACGAGCTGATCTCCACGAACAGTGACAAAACCATCCGTATTGGAGATACTTACACCATTATAAGTAGACCCCTGCAGGACACCATTCTGATCGACATAGACTCGAGCATCAGCCACTGCATCTTGATATGCTTGACCACTAACAAGGTTAGCGTGTTCCTTCGCATTGTTTTCAGCTTCAACAGCTCTAGTATCATCTGTATACTTCGAAGCCAAAACCCAATCAGCCGCATTATAGACGCCGGTTGACCTCGATACTGAGCATCGCATTAAGTCACCGTTAACCCCTTGACTCCATAAATCGCCAACTTCGTATGGCGGAATTGGCTGATTAACAAATACCCTCCGCTTACCATCTGCTGTGTCCTGCGCTCTCTGAGCATCAGCGAGGGCTTTTGTAACGTCTGTATCCTCAATGCGTTTCCATTGATAAACGTCGGCATTTAACTTAAATCGATATCCATAGCCCGTAGAATCGTCATAGAAAAGATCGCCCAAGTGTTGATTCTTTAATTCGTTGGTGGTCCAGTCACTTGCTGGCAAGTTTTCAAGAGTCGGCACGTAAGGATAAAACCATGTGGTAATACTCCCATCAATCTGACCTTGTATGTCGGCTAGTTCTTGATTATAGAGCGTTTTATCAACATAATTGATTAATTGCTGATTAGTATAGGCGTCAGCTGCAGCCTTTGCTTGATCAGCTTTTACCTGAGCTCCTGCAGGTGTCTCAGCTCCAATGTCAGCAGCTTGGGTAGGAGAATATTTATCCCAAACAGCAGTAGTTGAATTCCAAGTATGCGGCACATCAACTGTTCCACTTGTATCAATCCATAAGGTTCCTATCCGTCCAGGTGGTGCGCTGTTCGATTTAATTACTTTTATGGCATATAAGTCTTGTAGCTGCCTGAACGTCTGAAAAACTTCGTCCTCCGTGTACGTCACAACCTCACCGATCTTATACACTTTACTCGCTTTATCTACGATTGATCGCTCAACCCGTATCACTCGCGCATGAGCATATAAAGGCGGCGAAAAATCTGGATTTTTTATACCTAATCGATCACCGAGTCGCGTAGCTTCATGCGGAAAAATACTTTCTAAATCGGCACCAGTGATAAAGTAGTCCGTAACAGATGCGATACGCTTTTTTAACTCGGTTGTGCCATACTGTCGTAATTCTTCTAACGTCATCTCTTGACGGTCTGATTGAGGTTCATATCGGTCGCGAATATGTTTCTTTTTCCAATTCCATGCCTGAAAAGCACCTGCATCCGTAACAGTTGTAATTAACCTCGTACCATCATCGCGTTCAGGACCATAGCAATCCAAGGCGGTCACTACGCGGTCACTGTGGACAACCTTTTCGATATCGACTAAATCCTTGCCAAGCACAATCTCTTTGCCGTTGTCACGCCCTATTCGTTTGATAAAGTCCACGTAACGACCTGTGATCCGGTTTCCTGATGTTTCAACGCGAAATCTTAGTTCCACGTCAAATTCATTCGCGACTTGGACTAAAAAACTATACGCACCTAACGGCTGATTAAAGGTTTTCGTGCGGATCCCTTCATACTGAATTTCACCTACTTGCCATCCTGTATCGACTAGAGCAGCATTCGCATATTGCCTCAAAGTATAACTTTGATAAGTAGTAGGATTTAATGTTTTCAGTGCGTTTAAGTCTGTATAAGTCGCGACAGCACGCACCACTTTCTCATTCTTCATGTAGGTGGCTGCGTTATAAATAATAAATTCTTCATATCCTCGATCTTCAGATGGGATAAGGAGACGTCCACGTTCTGAAAAAAATTCTGCTTCCGGAATATTCGCTGGCATATAAAAACTATATGAATTTTCTCCGCTGATTTCATGAACATGAAGGTCGTCCCAAAACAGCTTTTCTCCCTCATTATTTAAATAACCAAGCAAACGATCATCGTGATGATGAAGCGCATGAATAACTGTCATAAGAATCTCTCCCTAAACGTGACCTTGCCGGATAATTTTGTAGAAGGCTCCAAGACTAAGTCGGTCTTGCCTTTTGGAAGCATAAAAAAAGAAGCCCCGAAATCTTTCAGGTCGCTTCTGTATTCTCCGTTTATTTTAATGCTGCTGTCACGCATATCTATCTGAATGATGTCGCCAGCGTATGCGATGTAAGGTACTTGATTATCTGTGACTGTATTAACGCGCTTAATCAGGACGTCATCGATGTTAACTGCTTCAGTAGGCACGGTGCCTGTCTGTCCGGCATGTAATTGTATTTGAGATAAGTTACCAGTAAATCGCAACTCGGCATCTGTGTAAGTCCTATACATACGATTAACATGAGCGCCTGTCTCCGGATGAAATTTAGCAACATAGAAAAACCACTCGTTCCCTATTCTGCCAATCCGCATAATCCCTCTAAAGTCTGCCCACGCGGTACCTGCACCTTCACCCTTGCCGACATAAAGAAATTCTGTATCAAGACCGCCACCTAGACGGATCTCGACCGTATTCCCTAATCCTTCATTTCCGATCCGTTTCATCGCGACTTTCGCAATAGCATCGCTTAAATCGTTTAAAAGATAATATTCAACCCGACTTCGCTTATCGTAGGATGTGGACGGGAAACCTAGTAAAAACTCTGCAATAAAATCCTGTAAAGGCGCTTGTGGGACACTTGTTTTTATCGTCGGCCCATGCCATGTGCTTCCTGTGCCGTAGGATTGCACATTGAGCGAGAATCCGTTTGTCTGAAAATTCCCTGCCGGAACACCACCATCCACATCGGTTCCAGTGGTCCATCCTGTTGTATTATCAGCTTTATAGTTCATCACGACTTCTTCTCTTTGTATCGGAGTCTGCTCAACTGTGACAGGCTCACCGATGCGCATATAAGCATCACTACAGATGATATCCATGTAGGTGATATCTTCTAAGACTTCGATTTCAAATACTGGTGCTGCTTCTCTATATCCGTTATTTCTGACGGTTGCTAAGCCATTAACGAAGTTCTCCTTATTTTCATGGCCGTATTTGTGAGGATCTGGGCAAATAAATGTGATCGTGGTAACATGAAAACCATTCCATTCATAACCTTCCGTCACTCGTTCGCTGATCGCGTAATAGGTACGGTCGTACTCATCATGAAAAATTAAAGGTGCTGGTTCCTCTAATGATAAAATATCATTTAAATCTTCTAGCTTTTTTCTTAATTCTTCTGCTGAATCGCAAGCGAATAACACTTCCATTGTTATCGTTCTAGGAGGGTACTTTACCCCTTTAATTAAAGCGCCAGGACGAGAAGGAACTGAAAACAGTTCCACTTCCCGACCATAAATTGCACGCCCGTTGTCTGATTTAATGTAGAAGAATTGGCTTAAATCCACGCCATTAAAATAAATAGGGAAACTATCTTCTATTATTTCGTCTAAAATATTTCTAATCGACATAGCTACCCCCTCCCTATTCGGATCATATCTTTGCGCATATCATTTTCATCTTTGACGTATGGAGCCGTTACACGCCCCACTTCCCGACCATCCATTACAAGGATAATGTCACGATCAGGCAGCTCGAATTTATCCAACTCAGCACTAAACGCATGCTTGACGCCTCTCATATCGCTGTTATTAATTGATGTGTCTAGGGACGCTGATACACCCATGTCAGCGAGAGCGATTTTCGGAGCTAAGTTATCCGTCATAATTCCGGCTATTCCAATGGCTGTATCTCTGACTTTTCTGCCCATTGAGGCGAGTCCGTTTACTAAACCTTGACCGATAAATTCCCCTAATTTATGAGTTTCTCTAGATGGCGAATGGGTATCGGTCTTTTTGGTAATCGCGTCAAGTATATTTCCAGCTACTCCGGTAACCGTATCCCAAACTGCTGTCGCCATTGACGCTATACCATCGATTAATCCTTGTATGATGTCCTTACCGATTTGAACTAAATCAATACCTTCAAAAATGCTTACTATGCTATCCCAAATACTGTTTGCGGTTTCTTTGATCGATTCCCACGCGGCTTCCCAATCACCTTTGATTAAATTCATGATTGTATCAATTATTCCGAATACTAAATCTGTAGCGATTTCTACAGCTGTAGTGATTGCAGCCCAAGCTATTTCAACGACACCTGAAATAATAGGCCAAACAGTTTCAAAAATGCCTTGAATTAATTCCAGGGCAAGTTTAATAACTGACCAAACAACATCTATCGCTAAAGATATCGCAGTTTTGATATCCTCCCAAACGGCTTTAGCTATGGATAAAATGGTTTCTCCGTGTTCGTTCCAAAATTCTTGTATCCTCGTAACTACTTCTTTTATGAATTCCCAAGTTGCCGAAAGGAAAGTGGTTATGGCAGTTTTAATACCTTCCCAAGCCGTTTTTGCATTAGAAAGTATAGAATCCCCGTGTTCTGCCCAATATTCTTGTATAAGTGTAACGACCTGCATTATGAAGCCCCATGCTGTAGTCAAGACAGTCACAATGGTGTTATAGACAGCATCCCAAATACTCTTGGCGGTAGTTTTTATTGATTCATTATTTTCATTCCACCAAACAACTATCGCTCCCCATACAGACATGACAAAATCTGAAACTGCTTGGACTACGGTCGAAATGGTGGTTTTAATAGCGTTCCATACGGTTATTACACCTTCACGAAACTTCTCATTTTCGTTCCATAGACGAATAAATACGGGGATCAGTAATGATAGAACCCCTATGATTATTCCAACTGGACCACCTAAGAACATGAAAGCTCTAGAGAGAAGTGGGAGAGCTTTTGAAGCTAAACTAGAAATGAATGGTGCAACCTTTGCTATGGTAGCCCCAAAGTTTGTGAATAGTGGTTTTACAAAAGTGAAAGCTTTACCTACACCAGCCATTAAAGCTGTTCCGAAACCACTAAACAGCGTAGTTATAGCCACAATCGTAGGTACTAAAGCTAGAAACAAACCTGCTAAAACTGTGATGACTGATATGATTACACCGACTACACGGTTATTTTCCATTAGACTATTAGTCCAGCTCAAGAAACGATTAACAAGATCCAATAGCAAAGACCCAACTGGCGCTAATCCAATTCCTAAATTGACGAGGAAAGTGGTGATGTTGCCGATCAAGCTGATTACTTTAGGTGCATTATCCGCTATATAACCTAAGAACATTTGAAAGTTCTGATTGTTTCCTAATTCAGAAGCCCATTGTTTGAATCTGGACATCATATTAACGAGTCCATCCATCATTCCAGCAGATGAATCTCCGAATCCTGCAAATAAATATACGATCCCTGCGATTGCATCTCTAAAAATCGCTCTCATCTTCGGCATATTCGTATTTACATAATCGACAAATGATTGGAACTTATCGCTTGCCGAAAGACCATTTGCCCATTCTGCAAATCGCTCAGCCATTGCACGAAAGCCCTCAGCCGTTTGAAGAGATAACGGTGCAAAAGCAACCATCATGTTCATAAATCCTTTTCCAAGTAACCCTAAAGCTTCACCTAATACCTTCGTAAACGGTCCAGCGTAGTCATTCAGCGTTCTAAAGAAATTCTGAAGCTCTGCGCCTCCCACTTCTTTATTCAGTGAATCAAGCAAGCCATTTACAGCATTAGCTGTATTTAAAAACATCGGCTCCACAGAGGACAATACTTTTCTTGAGATCTCCATTGCCTTTGTGAATCCATCCATAACTGGCTGTTCAACTGTTTTGACGATTCTTTGCCATACGGACTCGGTTTTATCAAAGTCTGCTCTGGCAGCTGCTTGCGCGACTGTGAGGTTTTCAGTTTCTCCAAAGATCGCTTTAATTGTTGGAATAGCCGCAGCGCCAAATCCAATAGCTGCAGTACCAGCGAAACCAAATGCAGATCCAAGAGCGAAGGTTGATCCTCCAAGTGTTCCGATCATCGGACCTAGGTTGCCTAAAGCCCCTGTTAATGTAGCGATAATAGGTGCAAGAGTTGGGCTTATAGATAAGAAAGCCCCGCCTAATTGGTTTTGAATAACGGTACTTAAAGATCGAATTGTATTAGCGATACGGTCCATTCTTTGTTGGAAGTTATTTACTCTCACCTCTACAGGAATGATCACCTTGTCTCGGGCTAAGGCTCTTGCTTGAGCAGCTACCAACGCAGCTTTGCGTAAAAACTCCGAAATGTCTGCACCAATCGGCTTATCTGTACCCATAGCCGTTTTTCTTACCTGAGCATCTACTTGCTTCATTTTTGCCTGAAACTCTTTAATTCTAGCTCCGATTCGAGCCATGAAATTTTCGTGCATAAGCAATTCCTCCCTTCTTCTATTGCGGCATCTGATAAGAAGACATCGCATTTTTCATACGGTTATAGCGTGTTTTGTCCATCGGTTGCTTAACCTCTTGACGTGTATATTGTAGAGACCCTTTTTCAAGCTCTCTTCGTGCCTTCTGAGCATCAAACAGCTTCTTAGCCGTTGTGCCTTTCTTATTAGCAGCAATCGCGTTCATCATGGCGCCTTTGCTCATGTTTTCGATGTTATCGATCTCACGAAGATGAGCACCCTTTAATTTGGCTTTATACTCATTCATGGTCCATGATCCAATCACATCATTGTCATAGACTTGCAGGTAACGAGCGCATAACTCGTACACCTTCAGCATGTCTATGCCGTTTTCTTTTTCGTCCCTAGAAGCTCCGCCTTGCTGTCCTTCATGCGCTGCACGTATGTTTGCATCTGAGTTTTTTCCTTCTCGTCCTTCGCGAACTCTGGCACCTTCTCGAGGTCCTTCCAGTATTTCTTCGCTTGTTTTTTGAAAAAACCCGAGTTATCCATCACCGCAAATGCTTCCTTGAATAAATCTTCTGTGTCATCATCAGCTTCGATGCGTTTTTCTAATGCTGCTTCAATGTCTGCTAGAATCGGACGGTCTTTAAGATGATTCACAGCGCAATCCCAAAACCCCAGCAAGCCATCATGATCAAAATTCAGCAATTTTTCATAGATGCTATTGATGCCGGAAGACTTGTTCCCTTCTTTGTCCTGCCCGTAATACTTGTCTTTCGCCAGACTGTTAAATTTAAATGTCACCTTAGCTTCATAATCTTTCCCGTTCACGTTTAAAATTGGCATGTATGATTCCTCCGTTTTCATTAAATAAATTCATAGAAAAAAGGACGAGAATGATCTCGCCCTTCGTTTTATCCTGCTGGTGCTGGTGCTGTTTCTTGGTTAGGGAAAGATCCCGTTGTCTCGCCCGGTGCTTCGAACCCGTATTGCGCAAATTCGATAAGGTCAGCTGACAGTGCTGGTAATTCGCCTTTTTGAGACTTCAGATAAATCGGTAGCGAAGTAGAAACTTCTACAAAGCCATCAGTCGGCTCAGACGTTTCAATATTTTCAATGATTGTATAAGCAAAGCGTGCATCGTGCTTGTTGGTTGCGTTTAATTTGGTATTCACGCGCCAAACTTTCAACTGTTCTTCATTGTCATATGCATCCTCTAAAGCAGATTGACCGCTATCGCCTATCTCTGAATAAAAAGTTATCTCGAAGTTCTCCGATTTAGGACCATATCCGACAACTCGACCGAATTTCGTCTGCTCATCGATCATATCTTGCTCTCGAGAGTGTGAACCTTCTGTCTGATGACCCACAGCAAGTGGCGGTGATCCAAGTGGTACATTTACTCTTTGTACCAAGTAAATAATGTCTTTACCTTGTTCCATTCCCATTCTCTTCACTCCTTTTATTTAATCCAGAATTTTACCCTGATGACACCGTGATTTGTTTTTCCGTCAATGTCATCGAACACCTGACTCCTCGGCTCATCCATTTTGACAATAGAAAAACCACTGCTTAATGACAGTGGTTGTCCATATAACGCATTTTCAGCAGCCTCGATTATGTCATAACTTTGTTTTTTTCCCATCGCATCTGACCAGGTATGGATAACAAGCGAAACCTCTTCTCCGTTTGAAGTCTTATCCGTGAATGGTTCCTTGATAGGTTCCCCAATACGAATGTACGGAAAAGGCTGATTGCTAGGAACATGATCAAATACACCAGAGACTAATGAGGTTACTGTTGCATCATTGGAAAGCCTCTGAAAAATTGCAACTTGCAATGGCCATAACGCGGTTTTTCTCGCCATCACATCACCCCAGTTTCTTTATCTCTCGTGAGAAGTACCTTCGACCTTTATCGACTGAAGGGAACCAAAACGGCTGAGCTGGCATTCCTCGAGTGAATACCCAACGATTTAATTTGTCGGACCAGTAGACCCACGGTGTTTTTCTGCCGTCGCCGCCCTCGGCGTATATGCCTGTTCCGAACTCCAAGTAAATTGCTATGGAAGAACCAACTTCGACGGTGCAAGTCAGACCATCCAAGCTACTATAAAACGTAATCGATTGACGAGTATCACCAGAATCAACTGCAACAGTTGCAATAGCGTTGTTATAGATGATCATTCCAGTTTCCTGAACAATCTCTCGAACACGCTCTAGGATCTCGTCTCCAAACTCTTTTAAAGCGCGCTGTAGTAATTTATTTCCTACCTGTACTTTCGAGTTTCTAGCCATTTTGCACCAACTTCAGCGCAACCCTCATGATCTCATGCTGGCCGCCTTGATCTTCTGGTTTTCCGCCAAGCTCATATACTTCGCCTTCGCACACTACACGCATCGCAGAGGTTATATCGTTACGATACGGATAGTAAAGGTAACGATCTAAAGGATTACTTAGTTGATGAGCTTGATAGCGCTCATTACTTGTAGGAGTGTCTAAAAAGCCGTAAATCGTTGTGTAAGGTACAAATGTATTTGTGAACCCTCCACCGCCATCTGGAACACGCTGAACGGATTGAAATCTGACTGCATGCGGAAATTCATCATACATACGATCACTTCCCTTTTGCGGTCGATTTCTTTGCGGTTGATTCAGCTTTCTTAGGCATTTCTTCCGGATCTACTCGCTTATATCCCTGCGGCTCATATATTTCTTTGAACGATCGTTCTGTCATGATATAAGGCTTTCTGTCAGGACTCACGACTCTAATCATCCTTTAAACCTCACTTTCCTATAGGTTTGGATCTCTTTGTAATAACTAATAGGAAAATCAGTCTCATACGAATACGAAACAGTTCCCATCGAGCGAGATTTCAAACCAGATTTATTCATGTTGAACTGGCAACCTTTTGCGACGAATACTTTGACACCTGCAGGCAACTTTTCAACTCCCATGTCATCTAGGAATGCATTATTGCAATATTCCTTCGCTCTCTCGACTAACATCGGCACCATGATGTCTAAATAGGTATCATGCTGTGTTGTACCTGTCAGACCAATCATCGCTTTGATTTCTTCGATGGTCATAGATTATTCCTCCTTCTTAGGAGAACCTTTCTTTGGTGCAGCCTTTTTCTTTTCCTCCGCAGGAGTTGAATTTAGTTCATATTCGATGGCCAACAACCTTTTTTCGACTTCGATTCGCTCTGCTTCTGTTTTTTCTTTCTCAGCAAGCTCTTGTTTTACTTTCTTTTCTTCCTTCTCAGCAGCCAAGCGCCTCATACGATTAAATGCAGCTAAACCCATTCTCTTCACCTCTCAAGGCATAATAAAAGGGAGCCTGAGCCCCCAACTATTACGCGATTTTGTGTACGAATTTGACGATGCGGATATTTTTATTTTCGTAAACTCGGTTCCAGTTACCAGCAGTAGCAAGTTCAGTGTTGGATGGTGTAGCACCAGCAACAGACGTATTTGTGAATGCTACGCCACGTGGATGCATGATGAAGTGGTTACGGTTAATCAAGATGTCATCACCCTGCAATGAATCACGATCCGTTTCAGTTGGCACAGGCGCCGCACCATTCCCAAGTGCAAAAGCACCAGACCCGAAAATGTATGTTGTGTAGTTTCCGGCACTTACAGGCATAGAATCATCCACGATCACACGTTTACCCATGTAAAATGGAATTTGGGTGTTGTTTGAATCCATCTGAAACTCAATGAGATTTTGCTTTCTCAGCGATGCGTATGTCGCTGAATGAACAGCGATCGCAGTTAATTTAGATTCTGCATCACCGAGTTTGTAAGACGCATCAATGAATGTTTCTCCAACAAAATTCGGAGTAGTTGCATCTGCAGAAATATCATGTACGTTTCCACTCATAGAAGCAGAAGCGAACACGCCACCTAACGCAGATAGAGCAACCCTTTGTTGTTGACGTGCCCAATAAGCAGCCACAAGATCTCCGATCGCACCCATAGGATCATCACCAGACAATGCTTTAGCAAGGTCATTCGCTTTCCACGCGCGACCACGGGCTAGTAGTGCCGCAACGTCTTGAGCTGCAGTGATTTTATCCGGTGTCAATGGAGTCGTATCAGAAAGGACCTCATCATCACCAGTAAGGTCTTTCCAGAATGGCATGTTTAATAGCTTACCACCTGAACGGGCTAACGCATCAAATGCAGGATCACGTTCTGCAATTCCTGCCTGGACGAATGCCGATAATTGTGCTGTGCGTTCGATGACATAAGGGTTAAATACTTGTGGTACAATAACGTCTGCAATTCTTGTCATTGATTATTACCTCCTAAGCTTGCGCTTGTAGTTTTTTAGCTAAATCAGGATCTTCCCTGAATAGCCTTCCTTGCTCAGTTAGGTTGAGCGATTCCTTTTTAAATGGGTTTGGCTTGTTATAAGTGCCAGGTAGTTGTTGTCCTGCACCTTTAGGAGAACGACCAGATAATCCTGCTGGTTCTTCTTTTTCTGCAAATAAATAACCATCCGACTCTTTTAGAGAATTAAGCTGCTCTTCTAGCCCAAGTAGCTTATCTCCATCGAGTTTGATGGCTTCCGTGTTCAATAATGCAGTTACAGCTCTTGGATTCTTGGCTTGAGCACCCCTCAAAGCATCCTTTAGAGCAAAGTCAAATGATTGTTTGTCCAATTTCTCCTGGTATTCGGTATCTTTGTTTTTATTTTCATCCTGCAGGGTTTGAATTTGCTGTTTCAATGCATCATGATCGGCAGCAGATGATTTTAAAGCATCAAGCTGAGTATCACGAGTTTTTAGTTGATTCTTTAAATCCTTCACTTCATCGTTTTTCGCATCGAATTTATCTTTAGGAAACCAATTCCCATCCGAAACCACTGCAAGTTTGTTATCACCAGCCTTTTCCATCACCTGATTGTAAAGTTCTTCTCCTAGCAATTCTTTTAAGTCCATGTTGAACGCTCCTTTTAATGTTTTGTTTACGTGTCCACCTCACGCATAAGGAATACGTTTATTTAGAGTCGAACCTTTAAACGACCGGGTTTTATACCAAGAAAGAATTAAGAAATATTTTTCAATTCTGTTGCTTCTCCGTAACCTAGACCACGAATATAGACCTTGCTATTCATAACATGAGTTAATTCATCGTTATAAGCGTTATTGTAAAAGGCTTCTTTTGCATCGAATGATTTTTCTGGTACCACAATTACCTCTTCAACACCCTCTGCGACGATAGCTACAAATACGAAAGGGGAATCAGTCTCCCTTGCCGCATCAAAAGTGCTTTTTAAAGAATTTTTATTCAAACCCAATTCAATCACTCCTACTTCATATTTGCTCTTAACCCTGAGCCGGGAGATGTTGGATCACCTTACCCTTTCTCGGATTCGACTTGAGGTGTTGGGCGATTACCTTTTTTCAATTCTCTTAAAATCTCTGTGAGCGTTTTGTCAATCGACTTTAAGAGTTTTTCGTTTTTATCCAATCTGATCCACCTCCTAAGATGCCTTTTTAAGCCTTCCGTGCCACTGCTCAAACGTTTCATATTCTCTCATTACTGAAGGTGGTGAAATCTCTTTCTGAGCCTTTTTAAGAGCTTGTTTATACGTAAGTGATTCATCAGCCATCAACTTGTCAATGCGATTAGCGAGTTTCTGTTGATAGTTCGGGTCCATATAGTCACGACCTCGACGATATTCTGGCAGCATATTATTGACCAGTCTGAGCTTAACGCATCTACACTGAATATCCATTGAAGGAACATTCCACTGATGCGGTCCTTTCGCTTTCAATCCAAGGTAACGGAAATAGCCTTCTTTATCCGTTTTTTGACCGTCGAGCGTCTTGTGAGAATCTCTCACACTAAAATCAAGCGCGCTCATCCATACTCCTGTAATCTCAACAAATTTCTTTGCTGTCTCTTCAGCTTTTTCGCCTATCAAACTACGTACTCGACCACCTTCAGTTCGAGCCACAACCAACGCTCTGTTCTTGCGGAAGTTTACTGTTTTCTCAATCCTTTTCGCAATTTGCGAATAACTCTCTCCATTTTGAAACCCTTGTGCGATTTCTATATTGATCTTTCGAACAATCTCATTGCGGTGTTGCTGCAGAACGGCTGATAAGGTTAATTCAGCAATTGGATTGAGAAGAACCTCTTTAATAGTTGCCACAGATGGAATCATAAAGCCCATTTCTGAGCCTGCTGCCTTCTCGAGTAAATACGCTGTACGTAAATAGCCTTCAAGGTATTGATATTGAAAAGATTGCTGTAATTCTCGAATGATCAAACGATAATCACCAGTCAATTCTTTCGCTATGTTAGCCAGTTCTATCGCTAATCGATCCTGTTGGTTCACTTCAGTCCATCCAAGCTCACCATTCTTTTCGTATTTACGGAACATTTCAGAGATGCGGAACTGAATGCTTTTTAAACGCCTGTTAAATACCTTTTCTAGATCATCCTCGGTTTGTGCCAGAAGTTTATCCAAGAGAGCTTCAATCTCTAATTGGTTCATCCTCATCTTCACCGCCTAACGGTTCAAGCCTGGCATCAAATTCAGCCTGTTCTTTTTCTAATCGGTCTTTCTCCGTCTGCTGATCTTTAACCCAAGGGTGATTCTCTCTGATTGTTGCATTAGAAATGATGCCGACAGAATCACGAGCCATTTGAATGATTTCAAGTTCATTTGTTAGTAGCATCTTATTAAACGAGAAGGTAATATCCCGATAATCAAACTCACCTTGTCCAGATATTTTGAGATATTCCGTCACAAACCACATAAAGCGTCTAAGCGCCCGTGTGAACTTTCTTTCTAGGATGCTAGATTTCATGTCTAGTAGAGAATAAAGATTTTGCAGAGCTACACCAGAAGGCGCATCACCGATAATATCAGGATTAGGATTCACACCTTGACCAAACGCAAAAATAGACTGTTTCAACTCTTCAATCTGAGTTTTCACAGCCTCGACGGGTACTTCTGCTTTTAATGTATCGATTCCTGATCCTTCTGCAGCATCAATCGGGATCGCTTTATAACGCTTTAATTGCTTTAAAAACTCAGCCAAGTTCGTGCCTTCATAGCCCTTTAAGACGTAGATTAGAGACTGCATATCATCTAGTGTGTTCGTAATATCGGAGAACAACAGATCAAACGCATCGATCGGGTCCTTCACGAACAATAGATCACTGACTCTTTCCTCATTATTCGCAAACTCAATAAAAGGCACCTTACCCCAACTTCTGGATTGGTTGCCGTTATTGTAATGAGGTGCTGGATTGACCTCTTCCATTGCATCTGGTACCAGTTCCCCTTCTACTATCTCGTAGTACGAAACGTCAGTATCAGTCCACCATTCAAGCTTGATGATTGATTCACTGTATTCATAGAATCGAATGCCTCCAAGCAGCTCTTTACGCTTAGTCGGCTCATAGATTGGAATGAACTGTTCAGCAGGAATAATAATAAACTGGAAGACTCCATCTTCATCGATGTATGGATGCAGCCATTCTCTGCCTTTATTACTGGCATTTTTAATAAGCTCCGGCAACGTGTCCTCGAAATCCTCGCCAATCAAATCATAAAGTAGATCAAGGAATTTTTTGTCATTGGATTTAGAGCCAAATGTCATTGGTTCACCTGATAAATAAGCAGTCTTTTGATCGACCAGGAGCTTGTGAAAGCCGGATGCTAAACGATGATTGGTTGCATCTGGATCAGCGACCATGTTTCCGTTGTCGTCAGGCACCTTGATTATGCGTCTCTTTATTTCCGATTGATTAAAGTAGTATTCAACGCCTTCTGAATAGATCGAAGGGTCGAAGTCGTCATATAAACGTCTTAGCAGTTGCACATCAGTTGGTGCGTTAGTCTTAATTAGTTCAATTAATTCCTCGCCATGAGTCTTGCTGAATGGATCCACTGGCTCACCTCCTTATGTTAGTACGCTCATACCTTTCTTCCTTAATGGCTCAGTAGCATAGCGTGTTGTATCAATCGCATGATTATCTTTGTCTTCTAATCTTGCTTTTTGATCACCATTCGAATCAGTTTGATAATCAATATCCTCAAACTCCTTAGCAGCAAAAGGTGTTCTTTCGTAATCAATCACGATCTCTTCAAGATCATCAAGCCACTTTTCACCAAACTCAACCGAACCCGGACCTTTAACAGCTCCTTTGATTCTCACTCCATACGTTTTCATTTCACTGATCGACTTTGGTTCAGCACTATCAGCTATGATCATGATGGTTTGATAACCTTTTTTAACAATCCATTCTGCTGCTTCACGATTGCTGATTTTCTGGCCATAATGTTCATCCAATAGAAAAAGCCTCCTTCTCGTCTTGTCGTAATGCAAGCGAAGGAAGCAATATGGATCTGGACCGTAACCCCAGTCAATCCCTTGAACGATATTATCAAAGGAACGGAGCTCGTCATTGGTTATCTTTCTAAACGTTAGGTTATCGAACGGAACCACACCGGAACCAATGGCTTTCCCCATGTACTCCCAGTCATATTTACGAGGCTTTTTAGCTTTAACATTCTCAGCCTCTTCAATAAAGCGTTTCGATAAGTGAGGATTATCCAAGTATGTTGAATGGTCAACGAATGTGTTTGCATCAATAAAGACTGATTCATACTTTTTATTCAGCCATGATTGCTTTCGTTTTGGAGGATTGTAAGAGTAATAGAATGAGTAATCAAACGTATATGCTTTTTTTCTTGCTGATTCAGATGTAATCTTTCCGACTAGCTCTTCACGTAAAACTGAGTTTTCAATCGTCGTGACTTCATCTTCTGTTTTGAACTCAGCTAATTCCTCAATCCATAGGATCGATACAGGATATTCAGCATCTTTAATGGATTTCAGTTTCTCAGGGTCATCAGCGCCAGCAAAATAAATCTTATTCCCTCTAGGCAAATACGTAATTTCTAGATTTGACGGAACAAACTTAAAAAGATGACTGACCCCCATGACGATTGTGGCTGCTTTGATTTGTTCAAATACAGACTTCTTAATCGTGTTCTGGACTTTACGCATACAGATAGCTGAAACAGGGTATTCCATGATGTCATTGACAATCCTTAGAGGAATATGAAATGACTTACCTGATCCACGACCGCCTTTTAAGACATAGCGTAAATGTTTCTTTTTGCGCGAGGCTTTCCAGAACTTCAAAAAGTGAGGGCTGATGATCTCAGACATTCTGACCTTATTCATCGTCATCATCGTCCGGTATATCGTCGACGATCTGCACTCCCACATTCACATTAAGATTATTATTGTCTTTGAACATACCTAAATGCTTACCGATTAACTCAGTGGACCTGTTAGCACCATTTGAATCGAATTGATATTCGCCAGTTTCGACCATCATCTTTTCGACTGGATCCCATTCCAAAACAGGTTCAGCCTGCATTGATCGATCAGATATATCCATCAAGCGTTTGAGCACCCAATAAGCATCGAGATTCAATCGATCGGCACGCGTTTTCTTTAGTTCTTCTATACGCGCGGAGATTTCAACTTTCTTCAACAATCTCTGTCCTTGTGAATATGCAGTCTTTTCACTATAACCAGCTCTTATTGCTGCTTGTGTAGCGTTTAAGTCTACTAAATACTCATCAATGAACATCTGTTGTTTATCTGTGAACTTCACATCCTCTCACCCCTCTCACGCTATTCGCTTTTTCAGACATAAAAAAAGCACCCCTTTTAGGATGCTCTTAAATCAAAATAAAAGTTCAATAGATTTAATTTCACTTATTTTTCTAGATTCACCGGTTTTTTGGCTTTGAATTTCTGCATTTGGTTTTTCGTATTCTTTGAGCATAAAAGCAATTTGATCTGCGTTTAGATTAACATTATGCGTTTCTTCTCCCTAAGATGAACTGTCACTGAAATGGATAATTAATTTGTAATTTTTCATGTTATTCGCCCCCTTTTTCTCATAAATTCGAGAAAAAACAGGAAAATCCTTTAAATATTTCAAATTTTTTATATATTAAATCCTTTTTCAGACATAGAAAAAAGCACCCCGAAGGAATGCTTGATTGTCATTCAAATGTAATTGTTATAGATTTAATCTTGTCAAACTTTTGATTGATGTTAAGAGTACTGTTATTATTATAAACCAATGTATTATCTTTACTGTCGACAATAGCCTGTAAAACTTCCTTAGGACTACTTGATACAACTAATGGTATTTCTTGATCTTTATACTCAATGATTAATATCATCGTCCATCCCTCCCTCCTTTCTACTATTAATTCTTCAATAGGAACTGTATCCCTTTAACAAATTCAATGACACTCACGCTTGTGAGTACAGTGTACAGGTTTCTTTGTTTTTTAAATTATGTTAATTTCTCTTTTAAGAAAAAATTTTAAAAAACATCCTTTTCGGAAGTCATAATTAAAAATTTGGATTTGTAATTTTACCAGCTTTAACCGATGTACCTTCCTCCTCACTTTTATTTTGAAAGAAGATAAAAAATGAAATTAGAATAAACAAGACACTAAAGGATAGAAATATAATTAGGAGAAATAGCCAGATTGAATTAATTAAATTCATAATAAAAAAGTCAACATTCCCATTTGCAAATAGGACTTGGTAAACGATAGTTGTCAGTACTAAGACGAATCCTGTTAATAATGAAAAAACAGAAATCATAATAAATTCTGACCTATAGCTTCTATCATTCATTACTTCTTTTACTATTTTGGTATTAAATATAGATGCTAATACACTTAAACAGGCGCCATAAAAACCTAAGCAAATACTCGAAAGAAGTAGTATTCCATCCAAAGCTTTTTCAAACCCCTTGAATTCAAAAATAGGGAAATACATAAATACAATCCCACTTATTATTAATGATAAAACAAAAGCAATGATAATAAATAAATAGCTTAAGCGCATATCAATCCATCCTTAGTATTCGATTTCTATAGCCCCCATTTTCTCCGTTGTATAGTTCAACCATATACTCAAAAACCCTGTAAGAATTTAACTGTCTGTCATTTCTTAAATCAACTGTTTGCGATGCTTCTAATTTATGATTTATCAAATCAATTGGTTCGACAGGTGATTCCTCATGTTCTCTGGATCTTATTCTTAATTTCTCAACTTCGGGATCATTAATAAACTCTTCAAGCAATCCTACTGTGAAGTCTTGATCGATTTCGGAATCTCTTACAGACCGAGAATTGAAGGAAATTTCAATAGAATCAACGTTAGGATTTCGACCAAATAATCGTTCGATCATTCCATTTGCTTTTGCACCAACTATCTTTGTATAGACCTTTCTGTATGCAGATTGATTAAAAGCTCTTCTCTGTGCAGTGTTGTCAGTTATCATTGCAATGGAAGAATTACGAGCTGCTCCCGCATCTATTACTAATGATTGAATGAATGCACCTATGGCTGTAGGCCCTAGTGAATCTCTATTTCTTTGTATCATCAGGATGTGATTTACTGGATCGTATAGAACCGTTGCTTCATGCCCAATGAATTCGTCGGATTCTAAATCCAACATCTCAGAATCACCGTGAAGTGTTGTTCTATTCGGTAGGGCATAATTCAACCTCTCAAAAGTTAAATGATAGTATTGTGTATTATAATCAATATTTATCTGCGACAGTCTTGCCGGTTCATAGTTATAAGTATAGACTCTTTTAAATTCAGAAGTATCATTGTCTCTTGCATGCTGATATTGAGCAATAATATGATCAAATATTTCACTCAAATTTAACCAAACAGTCCGATCTTCCTCATTTTGAGTTATACTCCTAAAAAAATTAAAACCAATTCTTTTTACTCTAGACATTCCATCCCCTCCCATTTAATTATTAACTAATGAAAGTTTGAGAACAATCTCTATCACTCGTCAAATACTGACAAAAAACAAATAAAAAGAGCAAATCAAAAATGATCTGCCCTTTTGTCAGTTTTCTATGCTATAACTATAATCCATCTTAAACAAAACGTCCTTTTAAAAATCTTTCATTTTTCTTTCGTTTTTCCTTCTAAAATCTTTCATTTTTCGTCCACTTACAAAGCCTTTAGTTATCCACTTCTATTTAACACGATCGATTGTGATTTGCACTAAGGAATCGTCTAATGTTTGGGATGGTATCTCATCCTGGTACGAAACCAAAGGGGCAAGTTCAATCCAAAGACCTGTTAACTCAACTGTATTTTCTTTTTCAGCAACTTTCTTCAAACTAAATGGGTAAATTGCTATTTCGTCAAAATTAAAGTCTTCCAGAATAACGTTTTTATGATGTTCTTCGTCACCTCTAGAGAGAGTTTTTATATCAACCGTCTTCCAACCTTTTTCTCTCAATTCTTTTGCGATGTCCATCCTCAATCACTCTCCTTTTGTCATGTTATTCGCCAAAAGGTTCCATTTACCTCCATCTACTTCAAATTCCCTTTCACACACTTCACAAACGGACAAAGAACCTTGCCAGATTCTTTATTCACCCATACACACGACTTACACAACTTCTCATATGTTTTATCGCTGATTTTCACGTGATCACTCATTTCAGACATAATAAAAACGCTACCGGATATGATAGCGTTCTTTAAGAGCATTCAATTTTTATTGTTCAAGGCCCGAAGTGATTCTTTCCGGTCACTTACGCGACCTACTGCACGACTCCCCGAACCTGCCTTTAAGTTTACAAGAAAATTTTAAAAAGAAAAATTATGGTACTAATGGAACATTTGGAACCTAAGCCACATGCTCCCTTTTGTCTACTAACTTCGCCACAATGGACTCTTGAATCCTCTTAATATGAGTATGTGAGAATCCCATGTGTGCAGCTATCTTCCTGTTGCTCAATCCATCCATCGTAAGGTTTAATACTTCAATTTCTCTATCGTTGGTAATAAGGTGCATCCTGGACGTAATAAAGGCACATTTCTCACGGTAGTTATCTAATCGATTCCATTTCTTCTCTCGTCTGCATACCTCTTGTAAAACAGGATCAGAGGGGCCGCCTTGCGCTTTTGGCATAGCTGCTTCAATTCCATAAAGGGCAGTTACTTTCGCATTAGGATGCTTCAATTCTTCTTCAAGCAAAAGGATGCTGTTCATCATCCACCGATAATCCTTCAATGCGCTTTCAATCTGTTGTCTATTCATCCATTAACCCCCTACCCCCTAATAGAAAATAAAAAAGAGGACACAAACCAAGAGCGAGATGCTCTTGCTTCGTGTCCTCGGTTTTTCCGTTAGACAAAAGATATAAAATTTGAAACTTTCACAATTTTTAGACGTATTCCTATTTAACTACCTAGATCAACTTCACAAGACTAAATTACTAGGAGGAGATTTATTATGTTAAGCAAAGACCATTACGTTCCCATTTTAAAATGGAAAAGAGGTGAAAGGTCTGCTTTAGAAAACGTAAGTTCTGATCTGAAAAACAATATGACACCACTCATTGAAATTCAACCAGTCCCATTTGATCATCCAAGTGGAGATTTTAGCAAATCTCTAGATGAACATTTAAGCAATATAGGAGAACAAGTTCAAACATCATGGAATCAGTCTTCTCCTGTATTTGTGGATCTAAATACTCTTTATAATAATGAAGATTTTACTGATGATTCATTATCAACTGGTAATCATTTTGTTGAATTTGTTGTAAGCGAAATTGAATCAAAGGGTATTCCTGCTATTCCTGTAACTGGTATTTTTCGATATGTTGAATTTCACCAAGCTGTTAAAGATGTTAATAATTCTTATCAACATGGAGTTTGTATCAGATTGGTTGAAAGCGACTTAGTTGATATATCCGTATTAAGGGTAAATATAGATAACTTAATTAATTTTTTGGAAATTGAAAAAGAATCTGTCGATATAATTCTTGATTACAAACAAATTCTTTCTCAGACGGAGCAGTCTCATTTAAATAATCTTATCTTAACAATTGCTCAATTGCCTTATCTACAAGAATGGCGATCACTAATATTAGCGAGCACAGCATATCCAAGTAATCTTAGACAAATTCCAACCAACTCTAATGGAACATTACCAAGAACCGAATGGACGGTGTATCAGTCATTAAGAAATACTGGACTAGCTCGTATACCTTCTTTTAGTGATTACAATATTTCTCATCCTGATTTTGTTAATTTAGACCCAAGAATTATCAACATGGCAGCAGGAATAAAATATACTACTGCTAATGAATATTTAATATTCCGGGGAATTGGAGTGAAGAATAATGGTTTCGGGCAAATGGTCCACTTGTGTCAACAAGTATTAAATCATCCTTCATATTATGGAAGAACATTTTCAGCTGGTGACGAATACATTTACAATTGTGCTAATTCAGTTAATTCACCTGGTAATGCAGAAAGATGGGTTAATGTTGGAGTAAACCATCATCTAACATTGGTGGCTTATGATCTCGCCAACCAACACGCTGTTTCAACTGTTGATTCACGGTAATTTTTATCTCATTCACACTTAATGAATCAGACAATCTTTTATATATAACATTCCGAGGCTTGCTTAAATAACCTTTTTGTAAGCCTCGTTCTTTTAACACATTCAAAGCTTCATCTCTCCAAAGTAGTTGGCTAAGAATAAAGGGATCAATATTATTATTCACTTTTCCTTTTCTTACTTCTCTAAGGGAAATCTCATCCTTAATTTTGCTGACAAGAATTATCCCCCACCATTTCGGTATCATCTCACGAACACCTTCGAAATGCTTTCTTTGGACTACTATAGTCATTCGATCAAAAACTTTATTATAGTCTAAAATTTGGCTTGGTAATCTTAATAAATTATCGCTTTCGCTTTTAATCTCATAGCCATGTAAAACTCCATTAATGACAGCTATATCAACTCGAGATTGACCATGAATCACACCCATTTCATTTACAATACGAGTATTATGATCATTAGCATATTTTATATTTAAATGTTCTAAAAGAACCTCTCTAATGTCATGGTCTTTTAGCTTTCTCATTATTACTCACCTTCTCTTTTCTCTTTGTGATTAGATTACCACCTAAACAAAATATTTAAAACGGTCTTTTCGGAGTGTTCACAAAACTGTTTGTCATTAGATCTATTCTATATTTCACTTTGTCCTGATATTCTCTGTCTTTGGCTACGAATTACATCAATTACTGTACCGTTTTGCCATACAACTTCGTCAGTTCCAAACCCTCCAGACGGTACAGTAACTTTTGTTAGCTGTCCATCCTTTACAACATAGACAGCATTCTCCATTAAACTGATCTTTTTCTCCATAATTGGGACCTCCCTATGCTATAATAAAAGTACCAGCTTCTATTATTAGCCGGGAGGAATCCTGGCTTTTTTCATGGAGTTTAAACTATATCAAGCGCCCCAGTTGATTCAATCTCTTGCTGCTTGACCCACTTTTCCAATCCGTCCTGCGTAAAAAAAATACGCTTTCGAACTCTTACATGAGGGACTTGCTTCTCCTGTACCATTGCATATACTGTCTTGGTACATACTCCTAAATATTCAGCTGCTTGCTCTACGTTTAGTCGATTCATTCCACAACACCCTCCAGCCTGTTATAAGGATCAATCATTAAGTCTGATTCTTTCTTGTAGTGCCTTGATAAACATTTCTGTTTCCTCATCAACTAAATAAAACTCATATTTATTGGATTCGTTATAATGTTTTGGTGAAACTTCTTCGTATTCGGTTACCGTGATCATTGTTGCATCATTCTCACTATTAGAGCCTACTTCCAAACTTAAATGCCCAAAATGAAGTGCAGAATCTTTAGTAATCATCTTGTTTCCTCCTAATTTATATTTAAATGTCATATTGCTTGTTTTCTAGCTAGTCTCCTCAAATGCGCATCCAACCCAAGTTCTTCCTTCTCGATGCCAAACCTTATCCGCTCATCTTCAAGCTTTATCTCAAGCTCTCTTTTGCTTTTCTCCGCTTCACGCAAATTCCGTTCCTGACAGGCTTTCTCAGGACATGGAATCATCTTGTATCCGTACGAATAAAATTTATAGAACGCGCCTTCATCCAAACATTTCAGGCAGCTAGGCAGTGGGGCGGATGATTTTCTCCATTCTTCGGCCGTCATGTTTTTATACATGTTTTAACGCCTCCAGTCTGTGATTGAGTTCTTTTCGGTCACCTTGAATCACAACGGTAAAATCCTGACACATTTCATAAATGCGAGTGCCTAGCGCTTCATCCACTTCCACCAGTTCATCAACCGTTAGTTCTGATGAAACAAGGATCGGCTTGTGGTTTAAGTAACGATAATTGATCACAGCGTACATCTGTTCAACTTGCCAATCAGTAGCTCGAGGATTGCCCTTAACCGGTTTAAAAAGATCATCGATAAACAATATATCCACCTGTTTCATACGCTCTAATTTAGCCTCAAGCTTGCTAAAATCATCCTTCAAATTATTGCAGCCTTCCACATAAGGAAAATAGAGAACCGGCACTTGTTGTCGCTGGAGCAAGTTGTTTGAAATAGCAGTAAGCAAGTGTGTCTTTCCTGTACCTGGTTGACCAAGTAACGCAATACTATTAGCGCGAACATTACGAATCTCTTTGAAGTCCTGATAATATTCAAGCGCAGCCTCGTAAATATCTTGAATAATCTTTGGCTTCCCTTCTCTTACGAAGTTCTGAAAGCCTAACCTTTTAAATTCTTCAGTAATTTCACTGGCCTTCATCAATCGCTCGGTTCTTTTCTCCGCAATACAACTGCAGCGTTGCGAAAAGGTTGTCAACCACTCCTTAGCTCGATCTGGACTACATACGCTACCTGAAAGAAAATCCTCTTCAAGTACCTTTTCTTTGGGTGTAAAACCTTGCCATTCTGTATCTTTATGGACCCGAAAAATGATAACTCCTTTATCGAGGCATTTGGAACATTCATGCTTTACGTCTTGGGAATCTTCCGACCTGACCGTTTGTGAGAGATTCCTGTTTTGGAGTGCTGCCAGTATCTCTGCCATTGTTCTGGTCACTTGTTATCCTCCTTTTGGCAAGTATTTGTTCCTTTTTTTGCTCTGCTTCTAAACGATCGAGTATATAACTCTCACAGTATTTAAAGCTAGTGATTTTCCCATTGGGTTTCCGTTCCTCAAACTCCTTAAAGCACTGTTCAAGCAATTCGATAGTTTGGGAGACTGACACTCCACGGACGACTATCTGGACGATTGCTTGATAATCTTCAGTACTAGGATGAGAAGGACGACCTGTTTGTATTGTTTTAAGGTCAGCAAATCGCTGAGCGATTAAGTCGACGGAGTCCTCAGTAGTATTAATTACATTCTTATCTTTCTTTACATTCTTAACATTCTTTACATTCTTGTTTGTGTCAATCTGCTGTGGTTTTGCTGTCATTTTGCTGTCAATCTGTTGTGGTTCTGTTGTCAAAGTATCCTGATACTCAGACCAGTTAACGATTGATACTACGCTATATTTGTTATAAGTTTTGATGTCAAGGTTGCCCATGCTTTCGAGCTTCTTTAACCAACTCCATAACGTTGTGTCCTTCACTTGTTTACGAGGAGGAACCCCGTTATTAAACTCCTGATGCAAGCTAAATCTGCCAGTATAAAATTGTCCAGGATCAAGTTCAACTTCTTTTTTCTCAACCATAACAGTTCGTTCCTTGTGACTGGCTTTCATTAAGCAGAACATCCATAACCTGAATAAGTCTGGATCCTGCCATATAGAGGAGGCTAACGTTTTACGATACAATTTGACGTAGCCATGCACACACTTCACCTTCTTCTGTAAGAGGAGTGACGAACCACTCCTCTTTTGATATACTTGGTGTAAGGTATTTTGCGAAATGGACCACTGTTGCTGCAGTGGCCTTTTTTATGCTCTCATTGATCCTATAGACATCTCTTTTACGATGGTCATATAGATTTCCTTCAAACGAACATCGGACTCGATCACATCCATTTTGGTTGTTTTACTGACCTTCGATTTAGTAGCTCCTGCCTCTTCTAAACGATCCTTAAGATTTGCTAAACGAATATTAATGTTACACTTTGCTCGCTCTTCTAGGCGCTCGTAGCTCATTTTACGTAGATCGCTATAGTTTCCACCGGCTATGAATCCAGCTCTTTTCATCATTCGATTGATAGCATCTCTCCAATCATCATCACGTTGCAAAAAGGTTTCTTTTATCTGAACCACATTGGTAGATAGAGCCTTTATTTCTTCATCACGTCGCTTGTCTTCCAGTTCTTTTTTTGCAACTACATCGAATAGTTGCTTAAACATTTGAAGCTCCGGACTTAACCCCGCGGTGCTTGTTAACGCTCTTTCCATTTCTTCGAATCTAGTAACATAAGCAGCGGTAAACAGGACCCCCTTTTCACCAGTCATTTTATTGGCCACCATTTCGCAGCCTTTTCTCGTAAGAAGAAAACAAGGCAATAACCGGCTAGTACTGTCCTTATAAGTACTTTCGATAAAGAAATCACTGAGGGAGAAATTTCCCTGAGTAAGATGCTTGATATATCCCCGGATGGTTTTCATTAAATCGTTGTGAGGTCGGTCAATCATTTCTGCCACATCCCGACTATCTATCAGTAACTGACCGTTTTGATTAATAACTTGCAATGACATACACTACCTCCCTAGTAATCTCTCGAATGTAATGCTGATCTGTTTGTCCTTCCGTTCGCAGACCAGGGTCGTATTTTGTGCATCAGCATAAAAATTAAATTCCGCATCTCCTGCCTCAAATTTGGAACTCGTAAACCCAACGACTAAAGCCATACCTGTTTCTTTATCTATATAGCTAGAGAAGACTGATTGAACCTGGTCTTTATAAGTAATGAAGGAACAAATATCATCTCCACTGCGAACCTCGACATCCATTCTTTTGTTCTGATTCTTACGGAAGAACTCTTCTGCACGCTTTACATCCGATTGAACTAAGTGAAGAACATCCGATTGAAGTTGCACCACATCTACCATTAGACCAGTACTCCTCTTCTCGCTTTTTTCTTATTCAAGATATTCTTATACAATTCTTCGATATCAGAAAAATCTTTCTCAATGATTTGGCGAACACGATCATAAGTAAGAGACTTGTTATCAACGAGTTCTTTTAATAACGCAAGAAGTAAAGTCCTTGGATCGCATCCCTGCCTCACCATTGCTTCCATTAAGCTAACAACTTTAGGAGTCTTAATACCTTTCAAAAGTTCAATGAGTTCATTCATTTTAGGCAGCTCTTCCTCAAGAATGTGTTTCACTCGTTTTTCAGTAAGATCTTGATTAGCTGCTGCATCAAATAATGCTACAAGAACAAATTTCACATTATATCTTTCTCGAAGGACTGGTGCTAGCAGATCCATTACTCTCTCGTTACTTTCCTGTTTTTTAACCTTTGTTTTACGCTCCATTGTGGTTGTTGTCATTGTAATTCCTCCTATTTTTTGATGAATTGTGTTATAATTGATGTATAAAATATTTTGCAGTCACTGAACCTTGCTTTGGTCGGCAGTTCATGTGGTTGCTTTTTTCACTTGTGCAAATGTCGCCTTTGTAATGTATTTGAGAGAGGCAAATTTATCGTATATACGCTTCCAGATGCTCGAATAACTGATATTACTTTCTTTGCAAACTACGGCCATTAAGTGATTCATGGCAACCTCTGCTTCTGCTACTTCCTCCAGTACAAATCTAAGTTCGTCTTTTTCCCATTCCGTTAAAAGGTGTAATGGTTTAGCCATACAAAAGCTTCTTAGCTTTGCAAGAGCCTCTTCCATTTCCTCAATCGTTTTTTCCTTTACGCTTGATCGATGAAGATCGACTGCTTCCCCATCTAAATAGACGGGGCCAGTTCCGGTGTAATTCTGCCGTACAACCATTGCAAAGAATGGATCATCATATTCCTCCATCAATCCCTTTGAAATATCCTTGGGTAATTTAGTCACCCCTCTTTCATAAGCTGAGATGCTCTCCCTAGATACATTTCGATTTAGGGAGAATTTTAGTTGTGAATCCTTACCACGCAATGTTCTTACAGCTTTCCCAACACTGCCATAGCTCATGATTTTCTCCTCCTTTTTCTGCCAACCTAAATAAATATTTATTATATAATTGTTGATAGAAAGTAAAATATTAAATTTATGATGTTTTTTGAAACCTTTTTATAACTTCGTGTGGAACTTTTTCTCGATACGCAGCTGTCTTTAAATCCCAAGGGTCTATCCCCAATATCCTTGCTAAAGCATCATTAATTTTATTACTCGCAGGCGAAGTTTTTCCGTTTTTAAGTCTACTTAAATATTCCTTTGATGGTTTTGATCCAATTTGGTTTTCTATTAAATCTGCAATTTTATCAAGCTTTAATCCACTTTCCTCAACAGATTTCGAAAGCATTTCCGAATATATGCTCAAATCACTCACCTCCTTGTATTATTAATGATTGATTAATAATTATCAATCGTTATTTGTATAATAAATAATAATCAATCAAATGTCAATGGATCTGATAAATAAAAATTGATCAAATTATTTTTAATCTAAGTTGATTATTTTTTATCAATAATTTTAGGTATAATAGAAAAGTTAGGAGGAGTTATTTTGCGCTATAACGATTTATTAAACAAATATATAAAACAAAGTCAATTGTCGCTTAGAGAGATATCTAGAAGATCCAAAGATAAAGGTCACTCAGTTTCTCAAGCTTATATAAGTCAATTATTAAAAGGTGATACCCCACCTCCATCTAAAGAAGTTTCAATAGTAATAGCAGAAATAACTGGAGGAGATCCTGATAATTTATTATTGGCTGCTTACTTAGAAAAAGCTCCCGACCACATGAAAGAGTTTTTTAATAATTTTGACGTCGAGAATTATCGTTTATTAAATAACACCCTTAATAACATGAAAGAATCAGTTTACGAAAACGAAGAAGAGTTTGTTAAGGACAGAAGAAAAAGTTATTATGACAATTGCCCAGATGATCTGAAAGAAGAATTTTTAGAAAAAACTGATACACCAGAAAAATTTTTGAACTTTACTAAAAAACCTAACAAGATAATGACTGCCATCTACAAAAATTTGGGTTTTGATTTTGAAAAAGAAACTCCTGAAAATATAATAAAGAAAATTAATCAACAAATGGTTAATTTCAATAACTCAATTGATGCCATTAACCAAGAAAAGGCATTCCCAGCAGCAATTTCAATTCCATTGATTAAAAACATCCCCTCCAATGCACCTGTTTTTAGCAAATTAAATATTGAGGGGTATATAGATTTAGCAAACCCTGCTGAATATCAAGAAAACGATCTAATAATACTTAATGTAAACGATCCATCTATGTCTGGTAGTCGAATCTATTCGGGCGATAAAGCTGTAGTAAAAATAAAGACAGATTTTGAAGACGGTGATCTTGTTGTGGTGAATATCGATGATCAACATGCTACACTAAGAAAAATCAAAAAGTTGATTGATGATCAATTACTATTAACTGCATCAAATGACCAATATGAACCTATAATTATTCATAAAGATAAAGTCCGTATCATTGGAAAGGTAATCCAAGTGATATTTGAACCTTAAACAAACATAAAAAATAATTATATATTTCAATCCAGCCTCTCTCCTATGTTAATGTGGATTGATAAATTCAAATAAAAAAGCGTACCTTGCCAATACAATGGCTACTAGGTACGCTTATGTTTTTCTCATTCTTCAAAGTCAGGAGCGACTTAATTTACAAAATGCTAATTCACTTATTATCTTCTTCATTTCATAAGTATTATAATAAACAGTAGCAGTTGGTTCCTTGGGATTTGCTCCATATCATCTATTTGATAAATGTTTATAGTGAACATTCTGTTATTATCTTCTCTTCAATACTCTTTCCATGCTTGTCCCTAAAGAATATAGCTTTAGAGGCATTTAGTTCTATATCAATATACCTTCTCAAATGGTTTCATTCTTTCATAGTTTCAAATTAAATTCTTATTAGTTTTTGATTTAATCTATTGTACCTTCGCTTTTTTCAACAAAACGTAGTATTTCAGAAGCAAACTCAACTAAATCCTCTTTAGTAAATACAGTCTCTGTAATAGCTTCTTTCAGACACTCTCCATTATTATCTTCGTATATATTCAAAATGTATAATCCTGTATACCTATGAAATTCTATTTCTGATTTTACACCATGTTTTCCTAAAAATTTAACTGAATCATGGACAACTGAATCCATCTTCCCACCTCTTTTTTAAAAAATAGTAGAGTATTATATCGTTCCGTTGCTTCTTAAATTCGACATAATTTGCAGGTTATCGTTCTCAACGCTATAAAAAAATACTTCTTCAACGTGATTTTCAATATCCTATTCTTTTATGCCCGCTCACTTGTTGTAAACGCTCATAAAAACTTTAAATATTTTGCTTAATAGAGCTTTACACTTCATTACCAGAAAAGATGCGCACTTTATTTGGAGAGGCGGCATGATAGCCTTGTTGGCTGAGAATATCCCTCTCTTGGCTCGATCTCTTGCCCACAGAGGCTCCAAGTAAAGTGACAAAGTGCATACTCTAACTTCCAGTAAAATGTAAAGTGAAAGCAAGCAAAAAGTGTAAAATCTGACTTAATGTCGACATCATGCTGTCTACAATAATTTAAAATCATTTAAATTTGTCAACATTCACATTTTAATAAGAGATGCGTAGTTTGATAAATATTTTTCATTTCCTCTAGTTGAAACCAATATCCGAATTTCAGCATAAAGATCATCAAAGTGATCTTTCTTCAAAAAAATCATACCATATTCTTTATTCATTTCTTTCACCTTATGACTTAGATATTCAAAGTAATTGTTATCTCTAAGAAGAGATAACATAGGATATAGATTATTAATATTTTGATTACTAATTTTTTTGATTTTATTTGCATAGTAATACTGAAAGAAAATTAAAAAATTCGCCTTTAACAAGCAATATTTATACGAAGAATCACTAAATGGAAACATTACAGAAAATGTTTTGGATAAACTTTTACTTAATCCCATTTCATATAGGGTATTTGTAGTATCATTGTTAATTTGATATATGTGTAGCATAAATTTAGATGAATCCAAGTTTATAAGAGAAGTCTTTATTAGAAATCCAGCGCAACTATATCTTCCTAATTCTATTGATTTTACTATTGATAAATAAGTAAACTTATATATCACTTTTTCAATCTCATCAAAACCTTCTGAATTAACTTTTTGCCTTAGAAGATTAATGTTTTGGATTTTTATTCTGTTACTTCCTGAATCTATAGTTTTGGATTTAAAACTATTATAATGGTCAAGCAAAATATTAAAGGAGTCTGTAAGTTTTTTCAAATCACCCTTTTCAATAGAATTAATTATTAATGATGTCACTAGTGTAACGAAATCTTTACTATAAGAATAAATTCCACTCTGATGTTGCCATTGTTCAAGATCTCTAAGTAATATTTGAGATCTGCTGTTATTACTGGCATATAAGCTATCCAATACTCGGTGAGATGCATAAAAATATTCATCAAACATCTGATTTAATTGTTTTTCAAGATCGTCATTGGATTTAGTAGCGATTTTCCAATCCCTTTTAATATCAGGTGTTGGAGGTTCATAATATCCTGGTTTAGCATTTTCAAAACAATCCAGCAGCAGATCCAAGGCTTTATAATTATTATTTATTAATGCTACATTAATCAAATCCACTAATCCTTTTAATACAACCTTCTCTAGTGTGATGAAATAACGATTCGAATAACTCACTATTTTTGTATGAACATTTGAATCTAAAGTTATATCTTTAACAGGATCCAATAAATTTTTCCTTATTTGGTCAACTGAATTAGTAAAATCATTATTTAGGTTATATTTCTTTTTACTTAACATAATTTGAAACAATATTTCGCTACAGATGTTTATCCTCTTAAATTTATTTTCTAAGAACTTCTGGAGTTTATACTTATCTATTTCATTATTTTCATATTTTTTAAACACATCTTTAATAGCATCGAGATCCTTTTTAACTAAGTTTAGGTTACCGTTGAAATTTTTATAAATATTTAATGTATTTAACAAATGTCTATATGCGAAAAAAGCAATAGCTATCCATAAAAAATCAATTATAATCATTACAATAATTAAACAAAAACTCTCATTATTTGTTCCTTTTTGGGATTCAATATTTATTGGAAATATAATATTAATCGTTAGAAATAGTAATGAAATGAGAACAAAACCAGTATATAAAATATGTATTTTTTGCTTAAATAAAGAATAAGCTATATCTTTTTGTTCTTTATAAGCAAACAAATAGATGGTAAAGCTTAAAGGTATAATCAAATTCATAGATTTCTGAAAAAACATTACAAATTGAATGACTATTTCCACTTCTCTACCTCCGAAAAAAAAAGAGTGACAAATTCACTCTTTAATTCTTAACGTACTCTTCCCTAAAAAAGTCTCTAATATTTTCTATTGGAATTGTTTCCATTGAAGATGCGTACTCAGGTAAATCACCTCTCGCGTTTTTCCAAGGAGTTTCTTCATGGGACATTTTTTCTAATTCCTTGCCATCAAATCCTTTAAAAACTTCCCAAACCTCACGAATTAAGTCTTCTTTCCTTCTATCTAAATCACTCTCTTTAATTAAAGGGCTAGGCTGTATATCCCGATAACTATTACCTTTAAATTCGCGATATACATCAGGAACCACCGGTCCATGAGACCACGCTTGAATATCATCCTCAAATAGTCGATCGTTATAAAATGCTAAATGAAATCCTTGTACATAATAAAGAAGCTTTTGTAGTTTTAAGTTAGATATGCTTTCTTTTGTGTTTGGTTTACTTAAATTCAAAAGAAAATTGGCTACTTCAATAGCCTTTACCACATTAACACCTCCTGTGTCAAGATAAGCTTGGTTTTTAGCTTACTTATATATTATTATACGTTATAGTTCTTGACATGTATAGGTTTTAATAGTAAGATGTTAAATTTTCAAATGGTATAATTGAATGAATATTCAATATTCCTTTAAAATTTTAGATGGTATTTAAGATCCAAGACCTTGATAAAAGGAGGCAGGGTAATTATCAAAAAAAGTCAATTAATTAACCTATAAAGGAGTGATAAAATGACCAAATTTTTTGGGATTTGATTTTTGAAGATATTCCTTTGAATTTTAAAAAATATACGAAGATGCGCGCCAGGACTGTCCAGAGGGTAAGTTATTTACTGTTAAATATAAAGATGGAAATAATGGTAATGAGAAAAGCGAGAGCTTCTTTTATCAACCTGTCGATTTACACCTTGTAAAGTACGAAGAACAAAACAAGGATTTAAACTATAAGTAGAGCAACTTGATATGTCTGTTCAAAGTTTAGTTAACAGAATTATCAAAGTTGATATACATTTATATATATTACTGTGCCATTGGTTAGATGATGACGAATTTGAAGATCGTATTAACCAAAAAATAGATCACTAAAATATAGATCCGAGATATCGTAATGAGTAAACCACTTACCGGTCTATAATGATTGACGAATACCTACACCTTAAATTTATTTAATTAGATGGTTTACAATAGGCCAATATACTACCATATCAGGTTAGAGACACCATTAAACCTACCCATAAGAAAGTTATTTTATGAAATAATGGATCTAAGGAGTGATTAAAATGGGGAGTGTTAGGCAACGCGGGGATGATAAGTGGGAGTTGCGCGTCGATTTAGGGAGAGACGGGAAAGGTAAACGAATCATCCGTACCAAGACGGTCAAGGCGAAAAATAAGACAGCTGCTAATAAGCTTTTACTAGAGTACGAGTATGAGGTCATGACCGGTTCCTATCAAGCGCCAGAGAAAATTAAGTTTGCGGATTTTGTAACCGAGTGGAAAGAAAAATATGCTAGGAAGATCCTTCAAGAAAGTACAAGAGAATTGTATGATAGTGTGATTAAAAATTATTTAATCCCTGAATTCGGATCAATGGTAGTCAAAGATATTAATGCGATGAGAGTCATTCATTTTTTGGACAATGTGAAAGCATTTAAAAAAGACGGTGAGCTTTCAAGTAGTACGAAAAGGGATATTTATCGAGTGCTACGAAATGTCATGCAACGAGCTGAAGACTGGGAAGTTATTAAAAATAATCCGGTGAAAAAAATTAAGATGCCAAAGGTAGAAACGATGAAAGTGGATAATGTATATTCGATTGCCGAGGTCAAAGAATTAACCGAGAAATTACAACATGAATACTTACACTGGAAATGCTTCATTTATTTAGCCCTTTATGGGGGTTTGAGACGAAGTGAAGCTTTAGCGCTGGAATTAGATTCAATTGACACAGAAAAAGGAACGATAACTGTTTCAAAAGCGATCGTAAGAGGTGAAAAAGGGAAAGGAAAAGTAAAAGAACCGAAAACGAAAAAGAGTGGCCGTACCCTCTCCGTTCCTCAATTTGTTGTGGAATCTCTATTCTTATTATCAAAAGAAGTGAAGATAAACAAAATAAAAATGGGTCCTTCCTACAATCAAAAAGAAAACTGGTTAATCTGTAATGAATATGGCCATGCTTATTATCCTACCTCTCCAAACAAGTGGTGGAAAAAGTTTTGCCTAAGAAATGATATGCGCTATATTGCCATACACGATTTAAGACATACCCATGTATCAATTTGTCTTTATTCAGGAATCGATCCTAATACCACAAGTAAACGTGCAGGGCATTCCAGTATCAAAACAACAATCGATATTTATGGTCACCAAATCATCGAAGCTGACCAGGATGCAGCAGCAAAATTGAATGAGCAATTTAACCCGAGAAAACAGGTAAATTGAAAAATGGTAAGCGAGAGGTAAGCAAAACGGGGAATCACTCGTTTTTGGTAAGAATGAAAAAACCCCTCGAAGCCAACAGGCTCAAGGGGTTTTGAGTATGATTCCGACTGGGCTCGAACCAGCGACCTCTACCCTGTCAAGGTAGCGCTCTCCCAGCTGAGCTACGGAATCACGATCTGGGATATTGCTTATGTAGTACTTGCGACATGTTTTATTTTAATAGAAATACCTTCTTTCGTCAATTCCTTTTTGTAATAAAACATCTCCCTCCTGAATAATAATCAGCCTGCTGAGCATTTTACCTTCAGTTATTTCCAGTTGCATAAAGAACGTACGTTCTCATATAATAAAAGCAACATCAGGAGGTGACCCTATGCAGACCGGTCTTTTTAAGCGCAGTTTGGAGCAGCAGCTGTCCGTGGATATTATTTACCAATCAGCTGATGGGCATATTAGCAAACGAACCATTTCGATTATTCGTATGACACCAGATTCTCTTTATGCCTACTGTCACAAACGCCGCGCTCAGCGAACCTTTCTTCTATCCAATATTTTATCTTCACAGCCAACCCGACTTAAACACACCAGCTCACTTATTTCTTAAAAAAAGAGGCTGGCGAAGTAATATCTCGTCAGCCTCTTTTTTAATTACTTATTCATCCTCAATAATTCTTCTTTCTTCCTGGGGCAAGTTCTCCTCGATATCGCGCTGGCGATGGGCCAGTCTCGAAGAAGCATTGGCTGCGATACTAGCCACCATGTCATCCAAGAAGGTATGAACGCCTCCGCCAGTCTTTGTATCAAGCTTTGCTATAATTCCGATTTTATTTTTATCGAGATGACCGAATGTGGTTACAGCAATGCTGCCATATCCTAGAACTGCACCTAGCGCGATGGTCTCATCCACACCAAACAATCCTTCATCTGATTCAATTAATGATTGCAGCGGTTCTGAAAGCTTTTTCTGCTCTGCTAAACGATCAAGCTCTACTGCTACCAATAGCGCATGCTGTATCTCCCTTTTTAATAATACCTTTTCAACACTTTCGATACATTCTTCTATTTTTAATTGATTATTGTACGGATACTGCATTTGCATGACGATATCGGCAATGTCCTGAATGGTCACACCTCTATCCAATAAACAATCCTGAGCTGCCTTTGTTACTTCGCGTGAATGAACTCTTTCGTTTGCCATTATGTCTCCCTCTCCCTGTCGTCCGCGATTTTTCTACTCTGCCTGTAACCTCCATTGACGGTTCCTTACACAAGTTATGATACAATCTAACAGTAATCGCTTCAAATTAATTTTTCATACGAAAGTGAAATGGAGGAAGTTATAATGACTGAAAGAGGGACCATTCAAGAACGCACGCTATATAGTGAAGCACTGAAAGAAGACATGAAGCTGCTTGTCTATTTGCCGGCTAATTTTTCGCCGCTTTATAAATATACTGTTCTCATAGCCCAGGATGGGAAGGATTATTTTCAGCTTGGACGCCTCCCTCGATTAGCTGACCGATTGCTCGCTGAAGATGAAATTGAAAAGATGATTATCGTTGCGGTGCCTTATAAGGATGTTGAGGACCGCAGAAAAAAGTACCATCCGGATGGTGAGCAATATGAGGGCTATATTCGCTTTTTAGCTCATGAGCTAATCCGTTTTATCGATAAGGAATACCCTACCTATCAAATGGGCCTAGGCCGCGCGTTAATTGGCGATTCACTTGCCGGGACAGTTTCTTATTCGACTGCTCTAGCCTACCCGCATACATTTGGACGCGTCGTTATGCAATCTCCTTATGTCAATGATGCCATTCTTTGTGCGACACGTGCGTTCAAGGACGTACATTTACTTAATATTTATCATATAATTGGAACTGAAGAAACCACAGTGAAAACAACGCGCGGTGCGGAAGAGGACTTCTTGGCTCCGAACAGAGCGCTTCACGAACAAATGACTTCACAAGGCTTTTCGGTGTTTTATGAAGAGTTTGAAGGGAATCATACGTGGAAATTCTGGCAGCCTGATCTAGAACGAGTTCTTAAATTGATGTTCAAGAAAGCTTCTTATTAAACGTTATTCAATTTTTCAACAATTTGCTATAATAGTTCCACACACTATAGAAGGAGGTTTATGTGATGATGAAATATGGCATTGTCGCTTTTCCATCTAAAAAATTGCAGGATCTTGCGAATTCTTACCGAAAGCGCTATGACCCGCATTATTCATTAATTCCACCACATTTAACGTTAAAAAATCCGGTTGAAGCAACAGATGAGGAAATCCGTCAAATAGCTGAAAAGCTTGCTAAAACAAGTGAACAACATGAACCTTTTACGTTACGCGCTTATAAAATCAGTTCTTTTCAACCTGTTAATAACGTAATTTATATGAAGGTAGACAATACGCCTGAGTTACTGACTCTTCATAATGCCTTACACACTGAAGAGTTCGGAGGAGCTCCAGAGTTTTCTTTCGTTCCACACATTACCATCGCACAAAAGCTATCCGATGATGAGCATTCAGATGTATATGAGTCATTAAGAATGGCCGGTGTGAATCACGAAGAAACGATTGACCGTTTTCACTTGCTGTATCAGCTCGAAAATGGTTCGTGGACAGTATATGAGACCTTTAGGCTTGGAAAGGAATCTCAATAAGATGAACGTTATTCTTGCTGCAACGGAACAACAAAAGGAAGACGCGTTTGAGGTTCGCAAGCTCGTTTTCGTAGAAGAACAAAAAGTGCCTGAAGAAGAAGAAATTGATCAATACGAAGAAACCTCAGTGCACTTTGTGATGTATCATGAAGGTATCCCTGTTGGAGCAGGCCGCTTTCGTTCAGTTGATGGAGTGGGGAAGCTTGAACGCATTTGTGTGCACGCTGCCCAGCGTGGGAAAGGTGCCGGCGTTCTGATGATGGATGCGATGGAGAAATATGCTGCTTCGAAAGGATTCTCAACCCTAAAGCTTAATGCACAAGTACATGCTATTCCCTTTTATGAACGATTAGGATTCACTGTTACTTCGGATGAATTCATGGACGCTGGAATTCTTCATAAATCAATGCAAAAAAACCTTGTATGATAAAAGCCCTCAGTGATAAATATCGCTGAGGGCTTTCGTTAAATCACTTCGTTTATGTGTCGGCCCTTACCAGTAAATTTCGTAATGGCGTGGGACGAAACTTGAGGCATTGTGGACGGTGCTGCCTCTTTACTATAAGATTGCTGTTGAAAATTTGATTTATTAAGACTTTCTTTCACTTCGGACTCTCGTTCCAAACGATTTTGAAGTTCTTTGTGAAACCTTGATTGCGGAGTAATACGATGAGTAGGCACCAGGTTATAAGCATCATACCTTTTCATCGTAACTCTTTCGGCATACAGTTGATATTGATTATTATTGACAGGTGCAATATATCCCATGCTCCTCACCCCCTAATAAGTTTTGGATAAGTGTTACTTTTTTTTACCCGTTCTCCAATTTTTTAAACTTTACTAAAGACTTTGTATGAAGCGTTCTTTTTATGTCGCAAAGTAACAAAAAACGTTCTTAAAAGAGAATTATTTTTTGTTATTCATCATATCAGCAAGCGTGCTGAAATCGATTGATTTTCCTTTTGCTGTAATGGTTTCTACAATTTTATCTTCTAACTCTTTTGTAATTGGCTTGTTTGCTGCTGCAGAAACCTGCTTGATCAGCTTTCTTACTGTAATTGGGTCTTTAAAATCAGCATTTTGAAAAGCTTGCGCAAGTGAAAAGATATTGTCCATACTTACACCTGTTTTTTGTTCGATTCTTTTAAAAAAAGCATCATTCATTTTCATTTCCCTCCTTTGTCGTCCATAGTAGTGTATGAATTCAGCCACTTTTCTGTGCAATGGAATATGAAGCACTCGATTCCATTAAAAAAAACATGGGGATACAGAACCCATGTTTTTACCGTGCATTTATTTTTTTAAAAAGCTAGCTTTCATTCAAGTCAAATGAAGATAATGTCTTCATAAAAATAGGAATCAAAACAAAAAGTGCACTCCATTTGGATCCCACCTTATTATTTAGCAGAAGCTCGCACCTACAATAATTAACAAGATGAAAAGAACCAAGATTAATACGAATGTGGAGTGACCACCACCGTATCCACAACATTGAACAGGGCCACCATAACCGTAGCCACATCCTCCATATCCACCAATCCCACCAGGATATCCTCCAAACATGAGCTTCACCTCCCCCTTACATCTCTTAAATATTCTATGAGTAGATCTATTAAAAGGTATGGGCAAATAGAGGTTTTTTCTTGTTACCCTTTTGGACGAAAAATGAGCGCTCCGATAAAACCGAAAATAATGGCAGCTGATATACCAGAGCTTGTCACTTCAAACATTCCAGTGAGAACACCAATGATTCCGTGCTTTTCTGCCTCCTGCATCGCCCCGTGGAGCAATGAGTTTCCAAAGGATGTAATCGGGATCGTCGCACCTGCACCGGCAAAATCAATCAAAGGCTCATATAAGTTAAATGCTTCTAATAACGCACCCGAAACAACCAGTGTGCTAAGCGTATGAGCAGGTGTAAGCTTTCCAACATCCATCATAAGCTGCCCGATGACACAGATTCCTCCTCCTACGACAAATGCCCAAAAGAAAAATGGCCACATGATTTGTACTCCTTTCAACGCTATAATGTAGAAACAGGACTTGATAACGCGACGGCATGCGCAATACAGGGAATGGAATCTCCCTGTTGAAAGGTTAAGGGTGATAAAAGCGCACCTGTTGCAACAGCGAGCATCCGTTTAATGCTCCCCATTTGAAGAAGGCTTAAAAAATGTCCATAAATTACCATGGCCGAACAGGCTGGACCACTAGCTCCTGCTTGAACACCATCCAATTGGGCGTAGATCATTTTCCCGCAATCCAGAAATTGATTTTCTGAAAAAGTTAGCCCTTTTTTCTTCAGTAAATCCTCCGCAATGCCATGTCCAATCCAGGCAAGATCCCCTGTCACAATGACATCATAATCAACTGGCTTCATTCCTGTATCTAGGAAATGTCGTTCAATCACCTCTGCCGCTGCAGGTGCCATAGCAGCTCCCATATTAAACGGATCCTTTAACCCAGGATCTCTTACCCTTCCAATAGTTGCTTTGTCAATCGTCGCTATTGATGCTCCTTCATCAGAAGCTTGTCCAACAACGGCAAATCCTGCTCCTGTAACCGTCCACTGTGCAGTAGGAGGCTTTTGTCCGCCATATTCCGTTGGATAACGAAACTGCTTTTCAACAGCTGCATTGTGGCTTGATGCCCCCGTTATAACTTTTTCGCAAAACCCTCCATCTACTAAGGCCGCAGCCAGCGACAATCCCTGCATGGAGGTCGCGCATGCACTGAATAAACCGAGGTATGGGATATTTAATGAGCGGGCAGCCATGCTTGAAGGGGTTATTTGATTGATTAAGTCACCAAGTAAAAGCGCATCGATGTCAGAAGGGTGAAGTGAAAGCTTGTTTAGGGCCGTCTGTATCGATCGGTCAATAAGCAGTCTGTTTGCTTTTTCGAAGCTTGCTTCATTCATCCAAAGAGTATCCATGCACAAATCAAATTTTTCTGCCAGCGGACTTTGTTTTTCAAAAGGTCCGCCCACTACTCCAGTGGCTAAAATGGAAGGCTTATTTTGAAAAAACCATGTTGACTCTTGCTTCATCCGATAATCCCCCACTGAATAAGCAATGTTTTAATGGTTGCGATAAAAAAAGCAGACACCACACCAAAAACAATGACAGATCCAGCAAGCTTAAACATATTCCCCCCGACGCCAAGCACAAATCCTTCAGTGCGATGCTCAATCGCTGCACTTATGACCGCATTTCCAAACCCTGTTACAGGCACCGCACTTCCCGCTCCAGCAAACTGTCCAAGGCGATCATAAACACCGATGCCAGTTAAAATCATCGATAAAAAGACCATAACTGATACAGATGGATTGCCCGCGGTTTGCTCGGTAAAAGGAAAAAACGTAATGAATAGCACTGTTACCGCCTGCCCAATCACACAAATCAGCCCGCCAACAAAAAAAGCCTTAATACAATTCATTAAAACTGGGCGTTTTCTTTCATGTGCATCCGCCAGCTGTTGATAGGATTGCTGTGATAACGTCTTTTTTTTCATTGCTGCCACCCTTATGTCATTTCATTTTTCAGCTTAATAATTTTATCAAATTTCTTTTTTGCTTCTTTTTTTGTCAGCTTATCTTCAGTCCAGTTTTGGATAAGATTGTAGGATTCCAAAAAGATTTTGTAATCACTCGATACGTCGATTTGTTCATCTGGATACTTTTTTTCAAACCATTTATTGAGCTTTTTCTCGATCCCTTTCATTTTAAACCGGTTCATATGCTTCACTTTATACGATACTAAAATCTGATCATCTGCTGCTATTACGATGGTGTCGTACAGTTCTTCTGTTTCTTTAAGCTTTTGATTGATTGCTGTGATAATTTCCCTTTTGTCCTCATCAATTGCTAATTCTGCCGGCCCTACTTCTTCAAACATTGCACAGCCGCTCAACAGGAAGACCATGAGAACCGCAACCCATTTCGTTTGTTTCATTGCTTGTTCCCTCACTTCTAAATGGCAATATGGAAGCTCTTTTTCGTAGTGTGTAACACTTTATATTTTTTATGCCTATTTTCATAAAGGGATGGCAATTGACCAATCAATGCCCTGTAAGGATGAATATCTTGTAGAGAATCCAAAGTAAAGGAGGAAAGATCATGAGTGGTTGTGGAAGAGGTAGTATTAGAGATGAGGATGATAATATTCGTAATGTTAACAGCTGTGTCTGTGAGGTAGTACGTGCGATTAAAGACATTCAGGATGAGGCGGTTGAGGATGAATGTATTCCATGCTTAACAAGCTGTTTCCTTGAGCCGCTAGGAACTCTTGTAAGCCCTTCAAGAAGAAATAAACGTGCAGATACTCGAGTGTTTACACTTCAAAACGATGATGGAAAGTTATTCCATGCATTTTTTAAGGATGAAAACAATCCACATGATAAAGACTGCATTTCTGTCTTTTTCAGAGTAGAAGATGTTTTTGACAATTGTTGTGCAACACTTCGCGTTTTAGAGCCAAAGGATCGTGATCGTAAAGACGTAAATCTATTGTCGGATGACGGAAGTAAAATAAATCTTGGCAAACTTTGCAAGGTTGAAAACTTCGAGAGAACAGACAGCTGTATTACCGTTGATTTAAAATGCTTCTGTGCAGTTCAATGCATAAAAGATGTAGATTTAAACATTTGCGACTAAGGATGAAGCGAACCCCCTGATTGACCTGACTTTTTGAATGAAATAGGGTAGATCTTTTAATCATGTAATGAATAAAAAACCAGCCTCTTCAGCGATCAACGATGGTCGCTGAAGAGAAAATGGTTTAGTTTATATGGATGCTAAGAAGATCGTTCCTATTTATTTTTTCTTCCGTTCCCGTTGTGGTTAAAACAATAAAGCTTGGATCTTCATTTTTCGTTACAATCCCTTTAAAGCTCCGACCTTCTTTTAAAGAAAATGTACATACAAATGGTGCCTGCTTCCCTATGAAGGGTATAAGATAATTCAGTCTTTCATCAACATCCATATCCTTAAATGATTTGACAGATTTGAAGCGCTGCCTCGGTGATAAATTTCGTTTAGGCTTCACCTCGTCATGTTCTGCTTTTACCTCATCCCCAAGGACCTCAGCATCACTCGACTTAACATCAATAGGACTTTCTTCTACATAATCGAAGCTAGGTTGAGACGGATGCCTCTTTTTTTTCAGTTTTTTCTCTTCAGTTTTCTCTTTTTCCGGTGCTCTGCTTGATTGATACACCTGCTGCATTGTAGGCTTAGGACGTTCAAATGCGGGTTGATCAATGTATAATAAGGGGTCGTGACGTTTGCGCTGCTGATTGTTTTTGTCCAAATTCCTTCCCCTCCATTTCCATTACATTTCTATTCATTGTATGTCCTTTAAATAAAAATGATGTATTGGACATGCCAATACTCTCCCTTTTCACAAAAAAAGAACCACGATATGTGGTTCTCCTTGAAACATAAATTTATCCTACGATATGATAGCCTGAATCGACGTGAATATTTTCTCCTGTGATGCCTCTTGAAAGATGACTGAACAAGAATGCAGCTGCATCGCCGACTTCTTCCTGCGTCGTATTGCGGCGAAGAGGTGCTTTTTCTTCAATTTCTTTTAGAATGGTGTTAAAATCGCCGACTCCTTTAGCAGACAGTGTACGGATAGGTCCTGCTGAAATAGAGTTAACGCGGATTGCATCTTTACCTAGATCTCCTGCTAAATAGCGTACGCTTGCTTCCAGGGATGCTTTTGCAACACCCATTACATTGTAGTTCGGCAGAATTCTTTCTCCGCCAAGGTAGGTTAACGTTACAATGCTTCCACCCTCAGTCATTAATCCTCTTGCTTCTTTCGCTACAGCCGTTAATGAATAGGAGCTGATGTTATGTGCGAGCAGAAAGCCTTCACGAGTTGTATTCAAGTACTCTCCTTGAAGCTCTTCCTTTTCTGCAAAAGCGATGCAGTGCGCAATACCATGAATAACACCAACTTCTTTTTTGATTGTTTCAAAGCATTCACGAATCGCTTCATCATTTGTAACATCACATGGCAATACATACTTGTGATCACCTTCAAGTGAATCAGCAAGCTCGCGTACACCTTTTTCAAAGCGTTCACCAGCATATGTAAAAATGATCGCAGCACCCGCCTGGTCAAGAGAACGTGCAATCCCCCATGCAATACTTCGTTTGTTTGCGACACCCATGACAACGAATGTTTTCCCTTTTAATGACAATGTCATATTCATATCCTCCTGTTTTATAACAAGTTATTAGTACCTGATACTAATTTAACATGAATGCTTCAAACAATCAACGAAAGAAAAAGCGGATCATTCCCCAGGAAATGATCCGCTACTTTCAATGATTAAAGGGTTTGTCCGTTATTACATAAGATGACTCATAAATAATGTTGCAAAGCCAAGATAAATAAGAATACTAAAAATATCATTGATAGTTGTAATAAATGGACCCGAGGCAACTGCCGGATCGATATTGAAACGATGCATAATAAGTGGCACAAACGATCCAGCTAAAGTTGCAACCACTAGAGAGACGAGAACGGAACAGCCTACAAGTATCCCGAGAAAAAAAGACCCTTGCCATATATATACAATACCGATCACAATTATACCACAGGTTGTGCCTGTAATAAGACCAGTCCCTGCTTCTCTCATGATTAACTTCCATTTGCTTTCTTCTTTAATATCACCCGTTGCAATCCCTCTGATGGCAACAGCGAGGGCCTGTGTTCCCGTATTTCCTGCCATACCTGCGATAAGTGGAATAAAAACCGCTAATATTGCTACTTGGTCCAAGGTTGCTTCAAACTGGCCAATCAAATTGGCCGTAAGCATGCCAAGAAATAATAAAATAATCAACCATGGTAATCTTTTTTTTGCCGCTCCTAAGGATGTACGATCCTTTGAATCCATATCAGAAACCCCGGCAAACTTTGAATAATCCTCTGAGGCTTCTTCATCTAATACATCAATAATGTCATCTACTGTAATAATTCCCAATAAATAGTTCTGGAAATCGACAACAGGCAGCGCTAAAAAGTCATAATCCTTCATTGTTCTAGCTACATCCTCCTGGTCGTCGCTTACCGAAACCGATACAACTCGATCGGACATAATGTCTTTAATTAGTGCATCTTCCTCAGAGACAATTAAATCTCTTAATGAAACAACGCCAACAAGTTTCTTTTCATCGTTAATCACGAACGTATAATAAATGGTTTCAGCATTTGGTGCCTGTTTTCTAAGGATCGCCATTGCAGATCGAACGGTTGAATTGGATGGAATGGAGACAAATTCGGTTGTCATAATGGAACCCGCTGTATATTCTTCGTAATGAAGAAGGTCCTTAATTTCCTGTGCGGATTCATCATTCATGATGGTTAAGTAACTAGCTACCTGATCCTTGCTCAGTTCGTTTAATACGTCAACTGCGTCATCCGTGTACATATTTGAAAGCATGTCTGCTGCATAATGCGGATTCATTTCAGCCAATATATCTTTATATTCATCATCTTCTGGCTCAATATTTTCAAAAATGTCTGCCATTTCTTCCGGAGATAGAAATTGGTAGATACGCTCTCGCGATTCAGGCTCTAACCTCAAGTAAAATTTAGCTCGATCATAAGGATGCAGATTAAAATACTCTTCTCTAAAAACTTCAAGCTCACCATTTAGGAGCGCCTTTTCGAGTAAATCCTTATCAAACATGATTTGTTCTTTATCCTGTGCCTGCTCTGCCATTTTTCTCACACTCCTCTCAAAAATACCTTTAAATTCTACACTATGGTAGCAGATTCTTTTGAGCTTGTCGCTTATTTTTCAGCAAGATACATGGTAAACTTTTTGTTAATGATTTCTTGCACTCTGGAGGAGATAGAAAATGCAATTAGATATTATTGGAGATATTCACGGCTGCCGTCAAGAGTGGGTAGAACTCACCAAAATACTTGGCTACCACTGGAAGGGTGGTATTCCTGTTCATCCTGAAGGACGTAAGCTTGGGTTTGTAGGAGATTTAACGGACCGAGGTCCGGATTCCCTAGGTGTTATAGAGGATGTCTACCAGCTTTTCAATCAGCGGGCAGCCTTTTATGTTCCTGGCAATCACTGCAATAAGCTTTATCGCTACTTAAAGGGAAATGATGTGAAAATCATTCACGGTCTTGAAACGACTGTGGCTGAACTCGATCAGCTCACTCCGAAAGAAAGAACAAAAATCTCTCGTAAATTCATCCACCTATATAGAAATTCTCCTCTTTATCACGTATTAGATGAAGGAAAATTAGTCATTGCACATGCTGGAATAAGGCATCAGGATATTGGTCAAATGAATAAACGAATAGCTTCCTTTGTTCTGTATGGCGATACTACAGGCGAAAAAACTGAAAAAGGGCTTCCTGTTCGAAAAGACTGGGCTAAGGAATATAATGGAGATGCATGGGTTGTCTATGGCCATACCCCCATACATGACGCCCGTTTCATGAACCGGACCGTTAACATTGATACAGGAGCTGTTTTTGGCAATAAACTTACAGCACTCAGATATCCCGAAATGGAAACCGTATCCGTCCCATCCTCTCTTCCCTATATACCAGAAAAATTCAGAGATGATGAGTTATAAGAAAAGCGCAGGCGGCTCGCTCATCCCTTCCATAATCTCTCCATTAAAGAAGCCGAAGACGGGATTTCAAAACTCCTTGTCTTCGGCTTCTTTATTTACGATAAAAGATCTTTCATATCCTGTGGAAGCTCAGACTTAAACAACAAAGCTTCTCCAGTGAGAGGATGAATAAATGCAAGCTCTGCACAATGTAATGCCTGCCGTAGACTCCGATCGATTCGTCCACCATATAGATCATCCCCTAGAAGAGGATGGCCAATTGAGCTCATATGAACGCGAATTTGATGGGTTCTTCCAGTGTCAAGGCGAAGACAGACAAGGCTATCATCATTCACATATTTTTCAACCACATAATGTGTAAGCGCCGTTTGCCCATCTGCCCTTATTTCTCGCTCAATAATACTCGTGTCCTTCCGGCCAATTGGCGAATCAATGCTTCCTACAAGTGGTTTCACCATACCATGAACAACTGCGTAATAGGTCCGTTTCACTTCTCTTTTCTGCTGGGACTGGCTCAGAAGGTGATGGGCATGGCTATGCTTTGCCACAAGTAAAAGACCGGATGTATCCCGGTCCAGGCGTGTGACAATGTGTACAGATGAAGAAAGACCCTGTTCATCATAGTAGCCGATTAAGGCATTGGCCAAGCTGCCTGAAGGATGCTCTCTTGACGGAATTGTACTCATATATGGAGGTTTATTTACCACAAGAACAGTCTCATCCTCGTATACAATTGATAATGGAATAGATTCCCCTATCAGTGAATTACTCCTTTTTTCTTCTGGAAAGGTGATTTTCACGCAATCACCTTGTGTTAATATTTTTCGAACGGTTGCTTCCTCACCATTTACTTCAATACGCCCGCCTTCAAATTTTATCTCTGTTAATGCATGCTTTGAAATATTTTTTTGCTGAAGGAAGCTGCGCAAGAGGGTACTTTCCTCTATTTCATTCACCGTCCACTGCATTGAATAAGACAAATTCCTTCTTCCTCCTCACCCGTCGATAAATGAATCGTGAACTCGTTTCCAAAACGGGAATGGTCTAAAGCGGGCAAATCGAATTTTCTCATCTGCTACCCGATATTGAATTGACTTTACATCCTTATGTAAAAGTGTCAAATGATCAATTGTAATTAAAAAATCATCCCGATTTACAGGCTTTAGCATGCAGGTATGATGAGCCGGCATGATAAGAGGTGAGCCAACCGTACGGAATACCCGATTATTAATTGATGCCATTTCCGCCAATTGAATCGATGGAAGGGAAGGATGAATAATGGCACCTCCAAGTGCTTTATTATAAGCGGTGCTTCCGGAAGGTGTTGATAAACATAATCCATCACCGCGAAATACCTCGAAATGCTGACCGCGTATTTCAACATCCATTACGAGTGTGCCATCAACACTTTTTACTGTTGATTCATTTAGCGCAAGATATCTTGTTTCCTTGCCGCCATTTTTATAGCGAATAATCGCTTCTATTAGAGGATACTCTATAATTTGATAAGGTGTTTTGGCAATCGCAATCACAAGCTTTTCAATTTCATCTGGTACCCAGTCCGCATAAAATCCCAAATGCCCAGTATGAACACCGACAAAGGCAGTATTTGATAGTCTAGAGCTGTAACGATGGAAGGCATAGAGCAAGGTGCCGTCGCCTCCGACCGAAATCACAATCTCAGGCTCATCTTCATCGTACTCCAGATTAAATTCTCTTAAATACGTTCTCATCTTATGCATGAGGGCATTAGATTTTGCGTCCCCCTTTGATGTGATTGCAAATTTCATGACTCCTTGCCCCCTTTATCTTGACGCTCATTATAGTTTCGCCGGCGTCTCGAATTCCCCTTCTGCCTTTCCTTGATCACATCCTCCTTCTTTTCTGAGAAAAAGGCTTGTGCTTCTTGAATTTCTTCACGGATCTCGGACATTTCCTCATCCAAGCGAAATGCCGCTTCAGCTGCACGCTGAAGACGGTTTTGGATTTCCTCTGGAAACTGACCACGGTATTTATAATTCAAAGAATGCTCGATCGTTGCCCAAAAATTCATGGCAAGTGTACGTATTTGAATTTCAGCTAATATACGCTTCTCTCCATTTATTGTTTGAACTGGGTATTCTACCACTACATGATAAGAACGATAACCGCTTTGTTTTTTATGTGAGATATAGTCCTTCTCTTCAATAATTTTAAAATCCTTTCGCCGCCTCAGTAACTCGACCACAAACTCAATATCATCTACAAATTGGCACATCATTCTTAATCCTGCAATATCCTGAATTTCTGTAGCCAAGTTTTCAAGAAGAACCCCTTTTTCACTTGCTTTATCTAAAATACTGGCAATCGGCTTCACACGTCCCGTGACAAATTCAATAGGAGAATGAGAATTATGCAATTCAAATTGTGTTCTCATCCCTTTTAGCTTAATTTTCAATTCATCTACCGCCTGCTTGTATGGTTCAAGGAATGTTTCCCAGTGGTTCATCCGCATCACCTCAATGTTATTGGTCGAATGAGTTTTATTCTGCCTGCTCCATTTTTTCATTTGCCAAAAAAACGGATTCTACTTTCTGAACCATCGCTTCACCATAGTTGCCGTTTCCCTCTATATTCGATACCAAATACGCTAACTCATCTTTTAATTGCAGTAACGTCATGTCACTTCGACCCAATCGAACCACAACATTTTGATCTGCTTCAACAGCCATTTTTAATTCCGGCCAAATAAAATCCGGCAAATAAAGATATGTAAATTCGTCTCCTTCTTCGGCTAGGTAAACAAAAGCTAGTTCATCTGAATCGACAACCATTTGGCCACTTGGATTAAGAGTGCCAATAACGTCAGTTGACTCCCCTTGCAATACAAGCTGACTCGCTTCTTGAATTGTCTTATTTAACCATACTTTTTTTCTCATACAATTGGGACTCCTTCCAACCTATTATCTTTTCCATTTTAGCATAAAAACTTGTGATCTTTCATCTCGTCATTGCAGAGAGAGGAAAAGAAGTAGATAATAGTAGCAGCGAGTAAAAAAGGAGCGAACAAAATGTCACAGGAGCTTGAAATTGAATTTAAAAATCTCCTAACAAAGAATGAATATTTGCGGTTAAAATCTTCGTTTTACCCAGAGGATGGGCAGATCATTTCACAGGAGAATCATTATTTTGATACTCCTCTTTTCCAGCTGAAGGAACAGGGCTGCGCACTGCGAATCCGAGTGAAGGACGGTTCCTACCAGCTCACATTGAAGCAGCCGGTAGAGGAAGGAATCCTGGAAACTCACCAATCTTTACATACATTTATCGCCAAGGATATGATGATGGGCGGCGGCCCTCCAGAAGGTGAAGTGTATGAGCTTTTAGAAATCATGAATATTCCTGTCCGGGACGTTGTCCTATTTGGCAGTTTAAAAACAAATAGAATCGAGACCCATTATGAAAATGGCTTGCTTGTTCTTGATCAAAGTTTTTATTTAGACGAAGAGGACTACGAAGTGGAGTACGAGGTAACAGATCGGGATGAGGGAGAAAAGGCGTTTATAAAGCTACTTTCGACCTACAATATTCCTGTAAGAGAAACCGATAGTAAGATTAAACGATTTTATAAAGAAAAAATCAGACAGCTTAAATTATAAAAGGAAAGGCAGGCTTTCTATGAATGTTGATTCGTTGAAAATGCTTATGGAGATCCAGACTCTTTATGGACTAGGCTCTTCACAGCAAGCTTCATCAAACTCAAATCAATCAGATCTCTTTAGTCAAATGATGCAGGAAATCTTACAGACCCTGCCTCAAAGCAATCAGTTGGGCGCAGTGGCTTCTTTTCTTAATGATAAAACAACTCCAAGCGTATCGCTTCGGGGAAATTTATTACCAAATTCCCAACCTCAGCAAACCGTGAATTCTTCAATCAGTAAGCTGATGGCAGCATCCAGTAATACAACAGCTTCAACTAACACCTCGTCAGGGGATTCAAGCATTGATTCAATTATTTCAAGAGCTGCCGCTACAAATAATGTACCTGAAGGGCTAATTCGTTCGGTTATTAAACACGAATCTAATTTTGATCCCTCTGCTGTCAGTCATGCCGGAGCATCTGGATTAATGCAGCTTATGCCTGGTACTGCAAAATGGCTGGGGGTAAAAGATATCTTCGACCCTGAGGAAAATGTTTATGCCGGAGCCCGCTACCTGAGAGATATGCTAAACCGGTATAATGATAATCCAGAGCTGGCGCTTGCTGCGTATAACGCAGGACCTGGCAATGTGGATAAATATGGGGGAATCCCTCCTTTTAAAGAGACCACTAATTATGTAAAAAAGGTTATGAACAGCTACTTAGGCTGATTAATACAGCTAGCAATCCCCCCCAATTTAGTATTATTTGGGGAGATTGCTGGTCATTTTTTTGTCATTTTTTATCTCCAGCAAGGCTATTTATTTGAGAAAAAAGAAAAGCGTTGCTACAATGTACATACAAACAAAGCAAAAAGGAGTCTACGTTTATGGTTGATCAGTCGCTTACACCCTATGAAATAATAGGTGAAGAAAGACTCTCCGCGCTTGTAAATGCCTTTTATAATCAGGTTGCAAAGCATCCCGATTTAATTGAAATTTTCCCTGATGATTTTACTGAAACCATTCGAAAGCAAAAGCAGTTTCTTACTCAATACCTTGGGGGACCATCCCTTTATACACACGAGCATGGGCATCCAATGCTGAGAGCAAGACACCTGCCTCATGTGATTACACCAACACGTGCAAATGCATGGCTGCAATGCATGACGGTTGCCATGGATGAAGTCGGTCTAGAGGGAGATTTACGTGAAGCATTGTTTCACCGCCTTTCCTTAACCGCACAACACATGGTCAACACTCCTGATAGAGCAGAGGGTGATGAAGATTGACAGCGAATTATTGGACAGATGTCAGCTGGCAAACACTGGAGCAAAAGCCGTTAGAAATCTACGTTTTTGTGGACCCTATTTGCCCTGAGTGCTGGGCATTAGAACCCGTTATGAAAAAGCTGATGATGGAATATGGGCCTTATATCCGTATTAAACATGTTCTTAGCGGGAAGTTAGAAAATTTGAATTTTTTAACAAAAAAACGTCAGCTCGCACTAGCGCAAAATTGGGATAAAATCGCAAGTAGAAGCGGGATGTCTTGCGACGGCTCACTGTGGCTTAATAATCCAATCGACTCTCCTTTTCTTGCCTCGATTGCCATTAAGGCAGCAGAGCTGCAAGGAAAACGAGCCGGCAGTCGATTTCTCAGAAAAATTCAAGAAGTATTATTTATTGAAAAACAAGATGTATCAGATTTTAAAGTGTTAAAAAACTGTGCACAGTATACCGGTCTTGATGTAGACGAATTTGTACAGGATATCCATTCTGCATCTGCTACAAAAGCGTTTCAATGTGATGTAAAGATCGCTTCTGAAATGGATGTAGAGGAAACGCCGACTCTCGTGTTTTTTAATGAAAATATTGAGGATGAGGGAATTAAAATTTCAGGTGTTTATCCATATGATGTCTATGAACAAATTGTAGAGGAAATGCTGATGAACAAACCAGAAAAACAAGAGCTGCCAACTATTGATGAATTTATTGAACGGTTTCAGCTTGTAGCGACACTTGAAGTTGCAGTTGTCTACAATCTAAGTATTTCAGAAGCAGAAAAAGAATTGAAGAAGCGAATGTTTCAACAAAAAATAGAGTGTATAAATGCAAAGCACGGTACTTTTTGGCGCTCTCTTCCTTCATCATAATTCATGAAATAATACACAATAGAAAAAGCCCTTATCAACTAGTGATAAGGGCTTTTCCTTACGAACAAAGGGGATGGGAGAAATTTTTCACGGTCAAACAAAGGGGTATATGTTTGTTTGTGATCAACTTCACACTAATAGTGTATCATGTATTTACAAGTATAACAAGCACGACAAACACGTTTCACATTTTAGTCAAACAATTGGAATAAACTCTCCTTTTTCACATACATATACTATGATAAGGGGGACTGCATATGCGAAAATGGATTTTCTTATTTTGGTTGCTTGCCATTATGGGAGCATTTTTTCTGCACCTCTTTGCTCTTCTTGAAATTTACTCTTTAGTTTTTTCTTCAGTGATCCTTTTCGTCGTCATTTTCCTCTTTATTATTTGGGCAACCAGTAAAAATCGTTTCCGTGGTTTTTCATCCTCCCGTTCATATTTTAAAAAAAGAAGAAGCTAAAGGAGCGCTCCCTGCAATCTGATTTGCTGCAGAAATAACCACGATTAGCTTCTAATTTTGTTATGAAGAAAGCAATGCTTCCATTTCATTTAATTTTTCTTCAAATACTTTACATGCTTCTTCAATTGGTGTTGAAGTCGTCATGTCTACTCCTGCTTTTTTCAATACCTCTATTGGATAGTCAGAGCTTCCAGCCTTTAAGAAATCATTTATATAACGATCCACTGCCGGTTTTCCTTCTTCAAGAATTTGTTTACTTAGAGCGGTTGCGGCACTGTAGCCTGTTGCATATTGATAAACATAATAATTGTAGTAGAAATGTGGAATCCTCGCCCATTCCAGACCAATTTCTTCATCCACGACAATATCTTCACCAAAATATTTTTTATTGAGCTTGTAGTATTCCTCAGTCAGCGAGTCAGCCGTTAACGCTTCCCCCTGCTGCGCCTTCTGATGAATGATATGCTCGAATTCAGCAAACATCGTTTGACGAAAGACTGTTCCACGGAACCCTTCTAGGAAGTGATTCAATAGATAAAGACGTTTCTTATCATCATCTATTGTTTTTAATAGATAATCATTCAATAGTGCTTCATTGCATGTTGAGGCTACCTCTGCTACAAAGATTGAGTATCCTCCATAGGCATATGGCTGGTTGTTGCGTGAGTAATAGCTGTGTACACTATGTCCAAACTCATGCGCTAATGTAAATAAGTTGTTTACATTATCCTGCCAGTTCATTAAAACATATGGATTGGTACCGTAAGCACCTGATGAATAAGCCCCACTGCGTTTTCCTTTGTTTTCTTGAACATCCACCCAACGGTTTGTTAATCCTTCCTCCACAACACGAAGATAATCTTCTCCAAGAGGTTCAAGCCCTTTTACCATAAGCTCTTTCGCTTCCTCATATGGAATGTTCATCTTGGTTTCTTTTACTAATGGCGTAAACAGATCATACATATGCAGTTCATCTAGGCCAAGCACTTTTTTGCGAAGTTTAACATATCTATGAAGTAAGTGGAGATTTTTATTAACGGTATTCACCAAATTTTCATAGACTTCTTCGGGAATATTATTGTTAGACAGAGCAGCGTGACGAGCCGATTCGTAGTGACGAACTCTTGCAGAAAAGTTATCATATTTCACTTGTCCGCTCAGTGTGCTGGCAAAAGTATTACGAAAGTTTCCGTACGTTTTATACACCGCTTTAAATGCATCCTCACGCACGCGTGGATCATCACTTTCAAGAAAGCTTATGTAGCGGCCATGAGTAATTTGAACATCTTCTCCATTTTCATCCTTGATGGTCGGAAATTCAAGATCTGCGTTATTTAGCATACTGAATGTGTTACCTGAAGCCCCCATTATTTCAGACGCCTCTGCAAGTAATGCTTCCTGCTCTGCTGAAAGGACGTTTGGGCGCTGCAGATTAATTTCCTCTAACGCATGCTTATAAAGGGATAGCTCCTCTTTTTCTTTTAGGAAGGATGCAATTTTGTTTTCATCAATGGATAAAATTTCTGGGACAACAAAAGCAAAAGCACTGCTAATCTGGGTAGCCAGATTTTTAGCGCGATCATCAAGTCCCTGATAGAAGGAATTGGTCGTATCCTGATCATAGCGCATATGAGAATAGGTATATAGCCTACCTAAACGTTCCATGATACCATCCTGTAGCTTTAATGCTTCATAAAAATGAGCTGCACTCTCACCGAGTGTACCTTGGATGGGTTGTGCTTTTTTCGCTTCTTCCTGCAGTGCTTTATATTCCTTTTCCCATTCCTCATCTGTCGCGAATATATCTTCTAACCGCCAAGTTTGATCCTCAGGAATAACCTTGCGTTCTGGTAATGTTTTTACTGCAGATTCGTTGCTCATTGTGACCCTCCATTTTTTAAATTGAACTTCCTTTATTTTCTCTTTTTTTCACTATTCTTGCAACCGTAACGATTCGTAATTTAACACGATGAGCTTTGCATAATCCCAAAATAAACGATCCTTCTCCTTCTTTTGATCAATATGATCAGGAGGAGAAAATACGGGAAGCTGCTGAAGCCGATATTCTTCTTCCCTAATTTTTTTCACCACTCCTATTTTCTCAAGTAAAATGAAATAGTCACGTACGATCGTATTTGCAATATCAATTCCTTTTGATGCACCCGTCAGCCTAATTCGAAGCTCTTGTCTTCTTAGACGCAAAGCGATTTCACCTACTGCCTCCTCAATATGAATGCTTCGATTCAAGCGAGAGGCCTTTCGCACTACTAAATAAATGTATCCTTGCCATTCAGCTGCGAATTCTCTCAAATACATGGAGGATTGCAGTGGAAGCCCTACCCATGCCGGTAATAACAGCAATGGCTCACCTGCTTCATATAAGCCAGATAAAAAGGAATCCTGCAGGCCTTTAGCCGAATAATACCTGGCACTTCTCCATCTCTCCAGTTGTACTAGATGCTTTTCTAAAAAGACGGGCTTCTGTGTTTTTTGATGAAGCGGAAAATAGGGAAATTTAATGCTTTGTAATCGATAATAATGTCGGATACACGAAAATTGATTCTTTGTAATTGGTTTTAAATGTTCAAAAACGTAAAATTGCTTCGAATTCACATCATAGCTTATGAGATAAAATTGATTTGTATACGGGGAAAAGCGAATAAAAAGCTGATGAAAGGATGTTAACGTAATGTGATTTAAGGTGTGGGACGAAATACGGTCATGCGAGAGGAGCCACAAAGGAATAATTCCTTTTTTTTCATAGCCTTCTGTACGTGCCATCCATTTTTCAATCGAGATAGACGACCGCTGGAACTCGACTGCATATTCCATTGAATTTACTAAGACACCTATATCTGACCGTTGAGAAATTCCGAAATAAGTTTTCTCAATTTCACAAATAAAATTTTGTTTTTTAAACCAATGATAGAGCTGGAGCTTTGCCTCTAAATGAAGTGCTGACTCTGCTTCACTGAAGGAATGGCAGTTTGAGGATGAACGGTGGGCAAAATGAGGGATCTTGACGTTTCCAACTTTAAGGATAACACTGCCTTGACACTGCGGACAATAAAAGGCCCCCATTTTTTTAGCAGCCAAAAGCTCGTCCTTTGAAAATCGTCCATCCAATAGGACAGACTCACCGGAACGTTTATTTGCGATTAATATTATTATCACCTCCACCTGTCCAATTCTACATTCATTTCCATAATTCCTGCTTTCATTTTTTGTAAATGTATAAATACAGCAAACTATTGAGGATCAAAAAAACTCCTACAAGACAACGTCTCATAGGAGCGATTAGCTATGCAAAAAATTTGCGAACGGTTTGGAAAACGTCTTCATTCATTACGATTTTACCATATTCTTGTAGACGATGAGAAGTTATTTGAGTATCTAAACCGTATTCAAGTAAGATGCTTAAAATATTTTCTACATCGCTTTCTTCAAAAAATTCTTCTGAAAACTCTACATATAGATAATAAACATTTTCAAAGGAGTACAATTTTGTGAAGATTTGATCATGATCAAATCGCCTTGACAATGAAATAAGATCTTCAAAATCTTTAAATTTCATTGTAAAATCAAGGATCTCCTCGGCCTCATGGTCATCCATATCAAAATTTTCCTCTAAATATTCTTCAATCTGGTCATTGACTGAACCATCACGTTGTTTGTCTTCAGGAATTGGCAACTCAAAACGCTGTCCATCTTTTGTCACTTGAGCTTTTGTGACGAGGATTTCTAGCCCTTTTTCGAGTGCCTGGACTTGGATCCATAGAGGTCCTTCAATTGCAAAGTCTTCCTCCTGATGCACTTCATCCATCATTTCCCAGAAGAGTTCTTCACTTTTGTCCCGGTTATACCAGATTTCTTCACGGTCAAATCCTCTTTCTTCAATATCACCGTAAGAAATGTAAAATTTAACTGTATGGTCATTAATACGTTCTATTTCCATCTTTCAACTCTCCCTTCCTGTGTGGTGGATGAAGGGAATCCCCCTCGAGCATAGCTCTGATGCAAACCATTTGTATAGATCATAGGGTGATCTTTCTACATTATTGTATGACAAAAAGCAGATAAAGGGAAATCATATTCTGTCTATTTAATTAAATATAATAGAAGCACCCATTGTTCCTAGAGTGTAGACTATTCAGGTCTTAATTTCAAGCACAAGGATTGAGGGAACTTGTTCAGTCTTTATACGATAATGTGAACAGTAAAATAATGTGATTATTAATCATATAAAAAGACTTGTCCCTTGTTTCATAAAATGGGACAAGCCTTTTTGATTACTATCATCAATTGACCATTCTTTGTGCTTCTAATAACTGATACGTGCGAACCTTCCGCGGAAGGAACCGACGGATTTCGTCTTCGTTGTAACCAACTTGAAGTCTCTTCTCATCCATAATAATCGGACGGCGAAGCAAACCAGGATTTTGTTGTATTAGCTCGAATAAATCTTGTAAAGGCAAAGAATCTAGATCCACATCAAGCTTTTGAAAGATTTTAGATCTTGTTGAAATAATCTCATCTGTACCATCTTCAGTCATACGAAGAATTTCTTTAATTTCGTCGATGCTTAAATTGTCAGAAAAAATATTCCGCTCTGAATAAGGAATTTCATGTTCCTCTAACCATGCTTTGGCTTTTCTACATGATGTGCAACTAGGTGAAGTGAACAACGTTACCATGAACCATTCACACTCCCTTTATAATTTATATTTAATGTAGTTTACGTACTTGTTAAAAGAGACCTCAAAAGCAATTTATTTAAAATCGTTTTAAAGAGATATCTTGTATTCATTATACACAATTATTAAATGAATGAATAGACTTTTAACGAAATTGTCATATTTCCTCTACAAATCGAATATTCATGGGAAAAACTTGCCCATATGTAAGTATTCCCTATTAAGATCCAAATAAACCTCATTTTAACATTCTATTATTTATATTCTCATTTAGCTGTTTTTATTGAAAATGGTTATACCCTTTTTAATACATCCTGTTCATTTTGTTTATTAATTGTTAAAACCTCTTCAACTGGTTCGTATTGTTCTCCATAGAATAGTTTATCTTTATAGGTATGAATCATTTCATATGTCTTTTTCATCGCTTCATAAACCATTTTCTCTGAGGCATTCTTTGGAGCCCAGTAAAGGATTTCCATTCCATTTACTTCGTTTGTTACTAAAGAGCGTCTCCTATATCCAATCGATTTAGCATGCCTGAATCCTTCGCGCTTATAAAATCGCAACCGCTTTTCCGTGTCACTATCTTCATAATTCACTGGCTCGACTTCAAGTATAATTGGCTTATTTTTATCCTTTAGCTTTTGAATGAGTTTATGCCCTAATCCTTCTCCTCTGGCTTCGTTGGAAACAAACAGATAATCTACAAAGGTGAAATCCTCTGTTTCTACATACATTAACACATAATGAGGCCCTTCTTCTTTATAGTATATATCACTTCGTTCTTTTAATAGGGTTTCCATATGCTCCTTCGACTTCATTTCTTCGATAGGAAAATATTCATTTAATTTTTCATACCAATGCATGTCGACCCTCCTTTCTCTTTTTCGAAATCAATGGTTTGAAATAGTTAATTAAATGCGAGGAGCTGAGGTATGTGTAGTATTGTACTAACCGAATGTTTCAATACCCTGATTATTTACGATTAAAACAAAGGCTCTGTAAAACATGCCAGTTGATTTCCGCTCCAATCAACATCGTCCAAAAATCAACAATGATCTATAACTTAGCCAAAACAAAAAAGCGGCTCATTTCCTGAGCCGCCAGTGAAGTGAATTTAGATCGCTACTTTAAGGTGTAAAATCTACACCCTCTGTTGTATACGTATTGCCCGCATTCCATAATAGGTATTCGTGTATGCCGTTATCAGCTAACGCCTTAATTTGAGCCTCTACCTCTGCTGGACCATACACCATATAATTTCCTGCGCCTAAATAAGAAGCAGTAAAATCCTGCAGCCATGGTCTAGAGACTGGTGGTTCTTCTAATTCCGCTAACTTAGCATTTTCAACCTTAGCATACTCACTTACAAGCTTATACGGCTCCAAGTCAGGCTTATCAATCCCGAAATAAGAAGTCCAATGACTTGGATAAATCATGGATGAAATAACGTCCACATGCTCAGAAATTTTATTGAAATTTTGACCAATTCCTGGCGCTTCAGGCAAAGTAGCCGAATAGCCGAAGATATCAACAGAAACCTCTACATCATAAGTTTTAAGCTGCTCAGAAGCATACTCGACAAAGTCTGTTACCGCTTCAACTCGGCGCTGTGTATCATCGTATTCCGAACCGCCATATTCCCCTAAATCATATTGCAGCGTTGTGTCTCTTGTTTCAAAGCCTTCAGGAAAACGTACGTAATCAAACTGGATTTCTTTGAAGCCCATCTTCGCCGCTTCAATCGCAATCTCAACATTGTAATCCCATACTTCTTTTGAGAATGGATTGACAAAAGATTCGCCTCGTCCATTTGCCCAAACCTGGCCATTGTCAACGAATGATAAATCTGGTCTTTCTTCAGCTAGTACTGTGTCTTTAAAAACAACAACACGTGCAATGGGATAAATCTCGTTTTGTTCCATTACCTCTAACATGGCTCTTGGATCTGAGATATACGGTTGTCCTATATTCTCAAATTTAGAACCTTCTTCCGGCACGTATGTTAAGTAACCGAAGTCATCCTTAATATCGATGACCATTGCATTAAGATCTGTTGAATTCATGAGATCAACCAGTGTATCAAAACGTGCTCCACCAGCAGAGTGACCTGTCACATAAATACCGCGAACCGCATCTGGATATTCAAACGTCAGTCCGGAATCATAGACAAATCTCGGCATAGAACTAGGAAATTCCTTTGCTGGATGAACGGTTTCTCTGTGCTGATGCTGCTCAGCAGTTGATGAATCTGATCCTTCTGCCTGAACGGATGTGTGGAATGGTAATGTTAATATCACTACCGCTCCAATTGATGCGAAAAATTGTTTCAGCGCCACTGCTTATCTCTCCTACTCGTTTATTTCCGCACATCATATGTACTCTCTTATTCTAACAAGTTATGGAATCACTTGAAAAGGGCGTTTCAATGATTTTATAAAAATTGTTGGTTAAAGACACAATATTTTCAAGCACATCAAGCTTTTCCCTCTAGAAAACGTGACATAATACCCTATTGGCAATAAATCTTGATTCCTATTCCCTGCCTGGTTATAATGGATAGTAATAATAAGAAAGCAATGAGGAAGAGTAGTACATTCAAAATGTGGTTTAGAGAGCCTGTGGCTGGTGTGAACAGGTGCACAAATGGATGGAATGGACTTCTGAGCTCCTAGGTGAACAATGAATTAGTAGCTAAGGGCGTAGCTCTGCGTTAAAGAGATGGTTTGTGAGTGACCATAAACCGCTAAGTGGTTGTAGGATAAGGCATATTTATCCACGACAATAAAGGGTGGCACCGCGGAAACGTACCATTCGTCCCTTAATATTCGGGGATGAATGTTTTTTTATGTTCATTTTTAGAAATTCATCCAACATCTTTAGGAGGTTATTTTATGAAAACCATTTTTTCTGGGATTCAACCAAGCGGAACGATCACGCTTGGAAATTACATTGGCGCTATGAGGCAGTTTGTCGATCTCCAAGAAGATTACGATTGCTACTTCTGTATCGTAGACCAGCATGCTATTACAGTCTCACAGGAGCGTCTTGCTCTCAGACAAAATATTAAAAGCCTTGCTGCTATGTATATAGCGGTAGGAATTGATCCTAACAAATCTACTTTGTTCATTCAATCTGAAGTTCCTGCACATGCACAGGCAGGCTGGATGCTTCAATGTGTTGCCTACATTGGCGAGCTTGAGCGTATGACGCAGTTTAAGGACAAATCTGACGGGAAAGAAGCTGTATCTGCCGGACTTTTAACTTATCCGCCTTTAATGGCAGCAGATATTCTTTTATATAATACAGATCTTGTTCCTGTTGGTGAGGATCAAAAGCAGCACTTGGAGCTTACTCGGGACTTAGCTGAACGATTTAATAAAAAATTTAATGATATTTTCACAATCCCTGAGGTACGTATCCCTAAGGTTGGCGCAAGGGTTATGTCTTTACAGGATCCACTAAAAAAAATGAGCAAATCGGATCCTAACCAAAAAGGCTTTATCTCCATGCTTGATGAACCTAAACAGATTATCAAGAAAATTAAAAGTGCTGTAACAGATTCTGAGGGTATTGTGAAATATGATAAGGAAAAAAAACCTGGCATTTCAAATATGCTTTCCATTTACTCCATTCTTTCTGAACAAACGATTGAAGAAATTGAAGACATGTATGAAGGTAAAGGGTATGGTGATTTTAAAGGAGACTTGGCTGAAGTCGTGGTACAGCATCTTAAACCAATTCAAGATCGCTACAAAGCTTTGATGGCATCAACCGAACTTGATGAGCTATTGGATGCTGGAGCAGCAAAGGCCAACCAATCCGCCGGTAAAATGCTTAAGAAGATGGAAAATGCAATGGGTTTAGGAAGAAAAAGATAATTATACTACTTCACTAGTAAGCATAAATAATAGCTGAATTTTCAGTCGAAATATTTTTTAGTTTAGAGCCAAAAATAGAAATACCCAATCAAAGGTGGTTCTATCCATTTGGATTATATTTATAATTAGACCTAAATGACGACGACATTTTCCGTAATCTTGAAAGAAAAAAATAGCCATCATCTGTCATGCGATCAAACACATAGATGCATGCTTTGTCATCCACCATGATTTCAAGCTGACCACAAAGATGTTCTTTTGCCGTGTTCATAACGGCTTTTTCAGGGTAAGATACTCCCTTTTCCACGAACACAAGGCGTAAATGCACCTTCACACCCGCCTTTGTTTTCCGGAATTTTGCCCATCTATGATTTGTTAAATTAAGGGGCAAAGTGCTTGAATCAATGATTTTAATGGCATGACGAGTTTTGTATCGTGTGTTTGGCATGAATTTGTGATACCAGGTCAAGGAAAAGCCGTTGAAAAAGATCTGGATTCACCCCATTTAAGCGCCGTGCAACTGTGAAATACTGATTGAATCAAGCTCGATTTCTTTTTGAAGCTGGTCATCGAAAAGACCATCGCTCAGTTCATGCAGACTTTTTATTTCTTGCAGCTGCGCAAAAAGCAGTAATTTTGAAAATGACTCTGTCGTTAATTTTTTCGTATAGACATCTATTTTTAACGTTTTCACATTTTCTTCAAAAAGAGGAAGATTTATTGGTGAAAATCATTGTCCAAATGAAGTTTTTCGTGTAATATTGTCCATGTTTGAGTCCTTTTTTAGTGGATTTGGACGGGTTGTCACCTGATTTATCCATTATAAAGAACTTTTTCTTTGTATAAAATAATAAAATTGAATATTTAAAATAGTTAAATTTAATTAGTGCAACACTAGTGATACTACAATGATAAAGCTGATTGGTTCACATTTATAACATGTGAATCAATCAGCTTTTTTTTGAATAGTCGACAATTGAATTAGGATGGCACCTATTGGAATGCCGTACGTTTCTATGTGACTAAAAATAAACAGAAAATATTCCGATATGGTATACCCAGAAGGAATTAAATTTAAATACACTGCACTATGAATGGTTCCCATGCACAGCATGATAAATCCTACCAGATAAACTGTTAAGCGATAGAACATGTATTCACCTCATTATGTAAGAACGTCTTGTCCTATCCTATGCGCTAACCTCATATTTCTGACAAAAAAAAGAGGCTATCTTTTAAGCAAGTAAATTAACGACTTAAAGAACCTTGTACATTGCTAGTAAATATCATATACCTCTAGCTAATAGCCGGTATTTCTCAATGCAAGGCCAGAGTTTTCAGGATATCCCCATCTCCTTACAAAAAAATATCCACCCGGTAATAATTCCCTGGTGGATAAATTTATTAACATTGAATGTTAAAACAGTACGTTTTTTGGCAAACAATTACTCAGTAGTTACGCTGGAAGTCTTCTTCATCTCTAGGTATTCTTTTTCAGAACAGAGAACAAAGTGACCTGGTGTGACTTCACGCATTTTCACATCTTCTTGGTCTGTGTACTGATGGCTGGCCGGATCATAGGCTACCCTTTTACGATTGCGTTCATATATAGGATCAGGCAGCGGAATCGCTGATAATAAAGACTTTGTATATGGATGCAAAGGGTTGTTATACAGTTGCTCACTTGTCGCAAGCTCCACAAGACGCCCAAAATACATAACACCAATACGGTCACTGATATATTTTACCATTGATAGATCATGGGCAATAAACAGATAGGTTAAACCCTTTTCACGCTGAAGTTTTTTCAAAAGATTTACTACCTGAGCCTGGATTGATACATCCAGCGCAGAAATCGGTTCATCAGCAATGATAAATTCCGGGTCAACAGCCAGTGCACGTGCAATACCAATACGCTGTCTTTGACCACCTGAAAATTCATGTGGATAGCGTCCGGCATGCTCACGATTTAAACCAACCGTTTCAAGCAGCTCGTGGACCTTTTTTGTACGCTCTTCCTTTGATTTAGCTAACCCATGAAGATCAATACCTTCTGCTATAATGTCTAAAACCTTCATCCTAGGATTTAGGGAAGCATAAGGATCCTGGAAAATCATTTGCATCGTACGGTTAAATTTCAGCAGCTGTGCTTTATTTTTCGCTTTATGAACATTTTCACCTTTATAAAGCACTTCTCCGTCAGTTGCATTGTAAAGTCGAATAATCGTCCTGCCGGTTGTTGACTTACCGCAGCCGGACTCACCGACTAAACCAAGCGTTTCTCCTTTATAAATATCAAAGCTGATGCCGTCAACAGCACGCACTTCATTTGCAGTACCTTTGTTGAAATAAAGCTTCAAATCATTGATTTCCAATAACTTTTCTGCCATTTACTTTCCCCCCTTTACAGAATTCATTTCAGGGAATTTATTTTGTCTGCGTTTAACAGCCACAGGAGGATCTACTTTCGGTGCATCCGGATGTAAAAGCCAAGTTGCTGCATAATGAGTGTCGGACACTTTAAACATTGGCGGTTCTTCTAGCAAATCAATATTCATTGCGTACTCATTGCGGACCGCAAATGCATCTCCTTTTGGAGGATTTAATAAATCAGGCGGTGTACCAGGAATCGCATATAAATTCTCATCCATTGTATCTAAGCTCGGCATTGAACTTATGAGTCCCCATGTATAAGGATGCTGAGGATTGTAGAAAATTTCATCTACAGTACCCACTTCAATGATTTTCCCCCCATACATTACTGCCACACGGTCTGCCACATTAGCTACTACACCAAGATCATGTGTAATAAAAATAATGGATGTATCAATTTTCTTCTGAAGATTCTTCATTAAATCAAGGATTTGTGCCTGAATGGTTACGTCTAATGCTGTAGTCGGCTCGTCCGCTATTAGTATTTTGGGATTGCAGGCTAACGCCACAGCGATAACAATCCTCTGTCTTTGTCCACCAGAAAATTGGTGAGGATATTGATTAATCCTCTTTTCTGGTTGAGGAAGCCCTACAAGCTTCAACAGCTCTAACGCACGCTCTTTCGCCTGCTGCTTAGAAACCTTTTGATGTTTAATCAAAGGTTCAGCGATTTGTTTCCCAATTTTCATTGTTGGGTTCAATGATGTCATAGGATCCTGAAAAATCATTGAAATTTCTTTCCCCCGAATTTTTTCCATTTCTTTATCTGATAGCTCAGCCAAATTTTTTCCTTCAAATAATATTTGGCTGCCTGCTTTGATTTCGGAGTTAGATTTCGGAAGAAGACGCATAATTGATTTCGTTGTTACGGATTTTCCAGATCCAGATTCTCCAACGATAGCGAGTGTCTCACCTTTTTTTAATTCAAAATTCACTCCACGAATCGCTTGTACTTCTCCAGCGAATGTATGAAATGAAATCGTTAAATCTTGCACTTCTAGAATGTTTTTCATACTTCCCACCAGCCTTTAGTCTCTCATTTTTGGATCAAACGCGTCGCGCAGTCCATCTGCGAGCAGATTAAATGTAATCATTAACAAACTGATCACGATCGAAGGAAACAGCAATTGGTACGGGTATAGAAGCATTACTTTAAAGCCTTCTTCAATTAGCGTACCTAAAGAAGCATCCGGCGGCTGCAGACCAAGTCCAATAAAGCTTAAAAATGCTTCGAAGAAAATTGCGTTCGGAATTGTGAACATTGTATTAATGATAATTACACCAACCATATTCGGTAATAAGTGTCTAAAAATAATTCGCAAATCTGTTGCACCTAACGTTTTTGACGCAAGAGCAAATTCCTGATTTTTCATTTTTAACACTTGGCCTCGAACCACCCTGGCCATCGTCGTCCATCCTGTTATCGCCAAGGCTAAGGTAATGGAAAGAATCCCTGGCTCTAATACAAGAATCAGTAAGATAACAATGACAAGATTAGGAATTCCGTTAAGAATTTCAATAACACGCTGCATAGCACTGTCAACTCTGCCACCAAAATATCCTGAAATTGCACCATAAGATACCCCGACAATCATGTCAAGCGCTGTAGCTAAAAATGCGATTAATAATGAAATTTGTACACCTTCCCATAGTCTAGTGAAAAGGTCTCTTCCCAGTCCATCTGTACCGAACCAATAGTATTCTTCAATTCTTTTATCTTCATAAGGAGTTAAAGTATCACCGTTACGGCTCGTTAATGTACCATCAAAGGGTAACCAGCTTATGTTTTCTAGCGCGGCAATTCTCGGAGGCAGATTAGAATGTTCTGCTCTTTGAACTTCGCCATCATAACCACTTAAAAATGGGCCAACTAACGCCATAAATATTAATAAAATTAATAGTACTAAGCTGACAATCGCCGCTTTATTTTTACGGACACGCAGCCATGCATCTTGCCAAAAGCTCAGGCTTGGCTTTTCAATTTTTTCAATCAAAGATTGATCTATTTGTGCAGGTTCAAACATTTCTTTCGGGAAACGTTTTTCTGGATGATTCACCATCAATTTTTCCCCCCTGACAATCTGATACGAGGATCAATAATACTGTATAAAATATCAACCACCAGGATAATAAAGATAAATAACGCAGCAAATAGAAGAGTAGTTCCCATAATCACTGGATAATCACTTACCTGAATGGATTTAACAAATTGTTCACCCAGCCCAGGGATTGCAAAAACTCGTTCAACTACAAGCGAACCAGTCATCAAACTTACTGCTAATGGACCTAGCACCGTAATAACCGGAATCAACGCGTTGCGCAGTGCGTGCTTGAACGCAACTTCAAAAGAAGATGCACCTTTTGCTCGCGCTAACGTGATATAGTCAGAGCCCATAACCTCAACCATTTCTGTTCTCATAAAACGGGCGGCAATGGAAATTGGGAAAATGGAAAGTGCGATGGTTGGCAATATTGAATATTCCCACCCACGCCAAAAAGCGACTGGAAGCAATCCGAGTTTAACCGCAATATAGTATTGCAGCATAGCGGCAAAAACGAATGATGGAATCGATTTTCCTAAAACTGCAACTAGTGTAGATCCATAATCAAGCCATGTGTTTTGTCTTAGAGCAGCAATCACTCCAAGGAAAATGCCAAAAATGGTACCAAAAATCATCGCTTGCAGACCCAAAGTAGCTGAAGGTCCCACACGGTTCATAATTAATTGAGTTACATCTGTATTATTAAATTGGAAAGAAATACCCAGATCCCCTTTTAGGATGTTGATCATGTAGTTTGCATATTGGATAGGAATCGGTTGATCAAGTCCGTACTTTGCATTCATAATCGCAAGCTGTGATTCTGATAACTTACTCGCTGCTGAAAACGGAGATCCTGGAATCAGCTTCATAAGAAAAAATGTTAAAGAAGCTATAAGAAATAGAGTAATCAGCATTAAAATCACTCGCTTAAGCAAATACTTCCACATTAAAATACCTCCATTCTTAAAACGTCATATAATTCTCCGTAATTTGATAATTCGGATAACGGAGAAAAAGAGAGTATTTTGATTGATATACTCTCTCTTCCCTCTAATTATCCAATATTGACTTAATAACTGGTTTGAACCATTCTTATTCGTTAATTGAAATTGGGAAGTAGCTGTACTCAGGACCTACAAAGTGATAAGTAAATCCGTCAACTTTTTCATTAACAAGAATGTTAGCTTGGCGCTGGTAAACAGGGATAATTGCTGCATCCTCTTCTAACAGCACACGCTCAGCTTCTTGAAGAGCAGCAAAACGAGCAGCTGGATCATTCGCTAAAGTTGATTCAGCATCCTTCAGCAATTTATCGTATGCTTCACTTGAGTAAGCCATGTGGTTGTTTCCGCCATCTGTAATCCAAAGATCAGAGAAAGAAATAGGATCTAGATAATCTGGTCCCCAACCAGCAAACTGAAGATCATAATCCATTGATGTATCTCTTTCAAGACGTACACTAAATGGTACACTTTCAAGATTTACTGTTAAGCCTTCAAGATTTGTTTGCAGCTGATCAATAATGAACTCATCCGTTAACTTCGCTGTATCTGTGTCTCCACCTAGGTAACGAAGTTCTACCGTATCAGTTCCAAGCTCAGCAAGACCTTGAGCCCAGAATTCTTTTGCAGCCTCAGGATCATACTCAAGAAGGTCTCCATTTCCTTCGCGGAAATCTTCTCCGGTTTCAGGGTTTTGTACAAATTCCTTAGGTACTGAATAATTAGCTGGAATTGAACCATTGTTCAAAATATTGTCTGTTAAAGATTGTTTATCAATTGATAGTGCCAAAGCACGACGAATATTTTCGTTTGCAAGAGCTTCATTTTGTTGATTCATTTTAATCCAGAAAATTGTTGGCTCTAACCATGAAACAAGGTTAGGGTCACCTTCGTACTGAGGTACTAATGCTGACGATAGCTTGCTTGTAATATCAGCTTCACCAGATTCGTAAGAATTAACAGCCGTTTGTGGATCTTTTACAACATTAAATGTGATTTTTTCTAAAGATACATTTTCAGCATCCCAGTAGTTTTCGTTTTTAGCATAAGTCCATTCTGCTGCGGTATTGCCTGTCCAATTTTCAAGAACGAATGGACCATTATATAGAAGAGACTCTGCATTAGCTGCAAATTGATCTCCTTGTTCTTCAACAAAAGCTTGGTTTTGTGGATAGAACGTTGGGAACGCCATTAGAGAAGTGAAAAAAGAAATTGGTTTTTCAAGTGTAACTTCTAAAGTTTTTTCATCAACTGCAACTGCACCAAGTGTACTTGGTTCCGCACCATCATTGTAAATTTCAGAAGCGCCTTTGATCTTACCTTCCATTAAGTAAGGACCATAGCTTGAACCGCTATCAGGGTCTAATGAACGTTGCCATGCAAATACAAAATCGTTTGCTGTTACAGGTTCACCATTTGACCATGCAGCATCCTCTTTAATTTTAAAGGTGTAAACAAGGCCATCCTCGCTTACTTCCGGCTCACCATCAGAAAGTGCAGGAACTGCTTCCTGATCTTTATTTAGACGGAATAGCCCTTCCATTACGTTGTTCATTGTTGAGAAACTCACTGTATCTGAAGCCAGCATGGTATCCATTGATGGAATTTCAGCGGTTTCAATAACACGTAATTCTTGTGGTGCGCTTGATTCAGCGTCATCGCTTGTGCCGTTTTCTTCAGTAGCGTTATCGCCGCCGTAACAAGCAGCAAGAAATACACTTAGTACAAGTGTTAAAGCTAAAAATGGTATAAACTTCTTCATTTTTCATTGGCCCCCTTAATTTTTCTGAAAATAGTTACAAAAATAATTATACAACTTTTTTGAGTTTTGTACATAATTTGTTCCGTAAAATTGAAAAAATTACTTTATCACTAAAAAGTAATAAAGAGTTTTCCTGAAAAATTTTCTTTTTTGTTAAATTCCTTCAAATTATTCCTTTATTATCAAATTGAAAGCGCATTTAACTATGTTTCTTTACTAATTGCTCTTATCATTCTAATTAATATAAGGTAAAATAATTAAAAGCAGGAGGGATTGCAATTGTTTTTATACTTCATACTATTATTATTTATCGGATATTTCTCTATTTTTGCTATATCAATATTGTATTACGAAAATCTGAATTTATTAAATTTTATTAATATTTCATTTTTTTTAGGTGGTTTTTATTTATTTTTCTCCATTTCTGTATTTATTTTAAGTTCAGGATTCTTCGATCTTGTTACCAATAGCTTTAGAAAAGCTTTTTCTAGAGGAAAACCTCTAGATAAGGAAGAATTTGATAGCATGCGCTCAGTATCTGAAGCAATTTCAGTTATAAGAATTTCACCATTTTTAATGTCAGGGAGTGTCATATACGCCGTTATGATCATCGCGTTAATCGTTTACTATTCCTAATTAGTTAATCAGACGATCCTTTTATAATATGGCGTGCAATCATTACTCTTATTCATGACTTTATTAAACGTGTCTGTTAATTGGAGGTGAGGAGGCCCACTGTCCGCCCCCCGGAACGCGAGCGCCTCCTCACCTTCAATCAATGCTGTGCGAAAATCAACAATGGACTTTAAAAGACCTTTATTCATAAGATATACATTGACCGTTTAATTCTATTATTTTTGTTTTTTCTATACTGGCAATTAACCATAGATGATAAATGAGAACAACAAAAAAGCAGAAAGCTCCTTCACACTCTGCTTTTTCCCAATTCAAAAAACTGCATTAAAGTTGATTTAACGATATCTATATCTCGTTTCTTAAAAATTATCCTATTACATGCATAGATAAATAGAAGAAACTAGTATTATTCCCTTATGTATTACATACAAAAATAGCTTACATTGACCCGGATCGAGTCAATGTAAGCTTTTAGAAAACGCCTCTGTCAACGGAAAGATTTAGGGTTTAAAGCATCTTTTAATCCTTCACCAATAAAGTTAATGGAAAGGATCGTCACGGTTAAGATAATAGCAGGCGGCATCCAAATCCATGGTTTATTACGAAGAACATCCGCCTCTTGTGAAGCGGTAAGCATATTCCCCCAGCTTGGTATACTTTGAGGAACCCCTATACCTAAAAAGCCCAGGGCAGACTCTGCTACGATTAAAGTAGCGAATAAGATTGTTGCTTGAACAATAATTGTAGATAACACGTTAGGCAATAGATGCTTAATGATAACAGCTGAAGGCTTGCAGCCAATTGAGATCGCTGCCAGGATGTACTCATTCTCTTTTTCAGCCAAAATTTTACTTCGTACAATACGAGCAACGCCACCCCAGCTTAGCAGACTGATAGCTGCAATTAATACCCAAAGCCCATCCACAATACCAAATAGAATTGTATTTAATACAATAACGAATACGAGAAATGGGAATGTTAATACAAAGTCAGTAAAACGCATTAACATCGTATCTATGTTTCCGCCATAATAGCCTGCTATTGACCCTACAAGGGTTCCAAACAAGATTACAAGCGCAGTACATGAAATTCCCACTACCAAAGAAATACGCCCGCCATAAAGCAGTCTAGTGAACACATCACGACCGGCTTTATCTGTTCCTAAAATGTGCTCACCGCCAGGTTCTAGCGACATTTGCCCTATATTTACGCGCGAAATATCTTGCGTCGTAATATAAGGGGCTAAGAATGATACAATCATGATTGCAAGCAGAAAAAAACTGCTTATCATTGCTAGTTTATTACGAAAAAACTTCCGTCTAGCAATTGCCCAAGGAGACATATTAACTGTTTTCTCTTGCGGCTTATTTGAATCTGCTGTTACGTTCACCACAGTTCGACTCCTCCTCCATTAATCTAGACGAATTCTTGGATCAACAACACCATACAAAATATCGGCAACCAGGTTTCCAGCAAGCGTCAGAACCGATAACATCATTGTTATCGCCATCAACGTTGGATAATCACGATTAAATACGGAATCAATAAATAGCTGTCCAATGCCCGGATAAGTAAAAATGGTTTCCGTGATGATCGCTCCACTAATTATTGTGGCAATATCAAACCCAAGAAACGTGACTAATGGGATGATCGAATTACGCAAAATATGAACGTTATAGATTTTAGACGTCGGTGTACCCTTGGCACGAGCAGTACGAACAAAGTCTTTTCGGCTATTTTCTATAATATCATTACGCAAAAATTGCGTATAACTTGCTGTACTCAAGGCTCCAAGAACGATAGCAGGCATAATAACATGATGGATACGGCTCATCCAATATTCAAACGTGCCTTGCGTGAGTCTAATATCTACCGAACCGCTATATGGAATCCACCCCAAATTAAAGGAGAAGATATAAATCGCAAACACACCCGCAATAAACGACGGGATTGCTAAACCTAAGTAATTTAATCCTCCTATTATATGGTCACCAATTGTATAAGGTTTTCGACCTGCAATGATCCCCATTGAAAAGGCTAAAATATACGTAATTAACAATGATGATACACCTAGAAAAACTGTATTTGGGAGCTTTTCTAGTATCAAGTCAGAAACAGGCATTTTATATCGTGTTGATTTCCCAAAGTCACCCTGAACAAAATTACTAATCCAATTAAAATATTGTACCGGAAGCGGATCATTATATCCTAAACGCTCACGCATGTCTTCTATGTACTCAGGATCAGTATTATTTGGATCAATTTCCCCACTGAGAGAGTCTCCTGGCATCGCTTTCGCCAGGAGAAACACTACAATGGAGATAAGGAGAAGCATTGGAATCATTCCTAATATGCGTCGAATTGTATACTTTAACATGGATACTCTCCTTATCTAACATTACTACTGCATCAATTATTCTGTAACAAACCACTCATAAGGGCTGTTTTTACCAGAGACATCGAAAGTTACGCCACCCATACGGTTGCTAAGCGCAGTAATATCTTGCAGTTCAGCAATGAAGATCATTGGAACTTCAGATGTTACAAGCTCCTGCCACTGAACGTAAAGATCTTTACGAACATCTTGATCTTCTCCAACGATTTCTAAGTTAAGGGCGTCAGCAAGAAGTTTGTCTGATTCTTCATTTTTCCAACGTGGGTAGTTCCAAATTTGGTCAGAACCCCAAAGTGCTGTTGGATCCGGATCAGTACCAGTTCCCCATCCGCCAAAGAATGTTTCAATTGATGGATCATCTTTTTCTACCATTTCGTAGTAAAGGTTAACCTCTGTCATTTCAAGTTCAGCATTGATTCCGATATCATTCCAATATTGAACGATCGCTTGTGAACGAGCTTCAAATGTTGGATTCGAAGTTGCATAGTGAGAAAATTTTGCTACAAAAGGCTCTCCATTTGGATCTTCAACAAAACCGTCGCCGTCAACATCTACGTATCCAGCTTCTTCTAGCAATTGTTTTGCAAGCTCTGGATCATAATCATAAACATTAACATCTTCAGAGTCAGCTGCGATCCAGTGATTAGATGGAACTGGACCATTAACAGGCAAACCGTATCCGAAGAAGAAAGCCTCGATCCACTCTTCACGGTTAATTGCATGTGCCATTGCTTTACGCAGGTTCAAATCAGCGTATTTATCTTTGTCTTCAGTGATTTCATTTGTTTGAGCGTTAAATGTACCTAATTTAAAACCAACGTAGTAATAAGTTAAAGCAGGATATACTTCTACAGTTATGTTATCAAGTGCTTCTACTTCTTGTCCATTTACTGGCGCAAGATCAATCATATCAATATCGCCTTGTCCAATTGCACCAACTACTGTGGAGCTATCAAGGACTTGTACAATAATGCTGTCAAGTTTTGGTTCACCTTGCCAATAATCATCGAATTTCACAAGCTCAATTGACTCACCAGGAACGATGTTTTCAACTTTGAATGGTCCGATACCTACTGGATTTTGGCGAACCTGTGGAGAAGCTGACATTTCAGCTACAGGAATGTCAGCAAATTGTGCACGAGACATTGGGTATTGCCAAACATTCTCAAGGTTGTTCACACGAGCTTCGTCAAATGTTATTTCAACAGTGTAGTCGTCAATAACGTTAATACCAGAAATGGTTTCAGCAGAGCCATCATTTTTTGCTGGAGCACCTTCAATTGTTTGTACGTTCGTATAACGCGGACCGTCATAATCTGGATCTGCAATTGTTTCTAGCGCGAATACCCAGTCATGCACTGTTAGTTCTTCGCCATCATGCCATTTAACCCCTTGTTCAAAGGTAAACGTATAAACTTTATTATCTTCAGTTTCCCATGAGGCAATATGCGGCTGTGGAGTTAAGTTCTCATCATAAGTGATAAGTGACTCATCAAATAGGTCAAGGACCTCTTTATCAGTAGCGATTCCATAAAATGCCCAGTTGAAAAGACCTTCCGGAACTGCTTCAATACCATAAGTAATTGTACCGCCTTCAGCAGGCTCTCCAGCAGGTGCTTCCGCTTGATCGCCATCTGCGTCTCCGTCATTCGTGTCGCTTCCACTGTCTGAGCTACAAGCTGCTAAGAAAGCAGAAAGCACTAACAGCATTGAAAGCATAAGTAATAGTGACTTTTTCTTCATTATGTCTTTCCCCCTAAAATGATTTTATTTAATAAAGAATACATGCTACTTGATGACCAGGTTTCACCTCCTTTAATACAGGCTTAACCTTCGAACATTCTTCTTTTGCCATTGGACATCGAGTATGGAACGCACATCCTGTTGGTGGGTTTTGCGGGCTCGGTACATCGCCTTGCAGGACAATGCGCTCCTTTTTCTTTTTTGGATCTGCTTCTGGTATAGCGGAAATTAATGCTTGCGTATAAGGATGTAAAGGTTCTGCATATAAGCTTTCATTTGAAGCAATTTCAACCATATTACCTAAATACATCACACCAATTCGGTCACTCATATGTTTAACAACACTTAAATCATGAGCAATAAACAAGTACGTGAGATCGAATTCGCCTTGCAGCTCTTTTAATAGATTCAATACTTGTGATTGTACAGACACGTCTAAAGCTGAAACTGGTTCATCCGCAATGATCAGCTTCGGTTTTAGTGCAAGCGCTCGCGCAATACCGATGCGCTGACGCTGTCCACCTGAAAACTCGTGTCCATATTTGTCATAAGCTTCAGGAGGAAGCCCTACGCGTGAAAGAAGTTCTAAGACTTCCTCTTTCAGTTCTTCTTTGTTTCGTTTTTCAAAGTTTCGGATTGGTTCTGAAATAATACTTCCAACACTTTGAGTCGGATTTAGTGAGGCGTACGGGTCCTGAAAAACCATTTGAAAATCACGTCTTGCTTTTCGAAGTTCAGCACCGGTAATATTTGTAATATCTTTGCCGTCAAAAATAATTTGACCTTCAGTCGGTTTTAATAGACGTAAAATCGTTCTTCCTGTCGTTGATTTACCACAGCCCGATTCCCCGACCAGTCCTAGGGTCTCACCTTTTTTAATTTCAAATGATATATTATCGACAGCCTTTACATGACCGACCGTCCTTTTAAGAAATCCACCTTTAACAGGATAGTAGGTTTTTAGATTACGAATATCTAAAAGGGTATCCTTCACAACCTTACCGTCTTGCCGAATAGCTTGTTTTGTTTCTGTGGTGCTCATCGCTCACCGACCCTTTCCACTTGCCTGCTATTGTCGTAAAGGATGCAAGCAACCTCATGCCCCAGCTCATCTTCTGCGAGCAATGGGGTTATTGTAAAGCATTCAGGCATCGCTTTTGGACAACGATTGGCAAACCTGCATCCATCCTGTGGCATTTTTTGAATAGATGGCACCAGTCCCTCAATCGTTTCAAGCTTCTCTTTTTTCTCATCCATTTTTGGAATAGCACCCATTAGAAGACGAGTGTATGGGTGTTTAGGATCATAAAATAATGTTTCCACGTCTGTGCGCTCAACAATTTTACCTGCATACATAACAATGACCTCGTCACAAATTTCAGCGACGACGCCTAAATCATGCGTGATCATAATAATGGACATATCGTTTACTTCTTGAATGTCTTTTAAAAGCTCAAGTATTTGAGCCTGAACTGTTACGTCAAGAGCTGTGGTTGGCTCATCTGCGATCAAAAGCTTCGGCTGACATGCAATAGCTATTGAAATCATGACACGCTGTCTCATCCCGCCTGAAAGCTGGTGCGGGTATTCATCCACGATCTTATCTGGACGAGGGATCCCGACGCTTTTTAAAAGAGCAATACTTTTTAACCTTGCTTCTTTTTTACTAATATTCTCATGGTTCAGCAGTACTTCCTCCAGCTGATATCCGATTGTAAATACTGGGTTTAAAGCCGTCATTGGCTCCTGGAAAATCATTGAAATATCTTTACCGCGCATTTTATTCATTTCGCGTTCAGATAGCTTTTCGATATTTCTACCCTCAAATTTTATTTCTCCTCCGCGAATCTCGCCAATACCCTTTGGAAGGAGCTGCATGATGGACAGTGACATAACGCTTTTTCCACATCCGGACTCACCGACTATTCCGACAATTCTTCGCCGATCAACCTTAAACGACACTTTTTCAACGGCATTATAATATTTCTTGCCTATTTTAAAACCAGTTTGAAGGTCCTTTATTTCTAGAAGTGGTGTATCGTTCTGTACTGAAGTTAGTCTAGCCATTTGAACACCTCTAATATTTCTTATTTTCAAACAATTTATATTATTTGTATAAAATACTATTACAAATAGATTACATTTTCAACTTTTTTTTGATAATTTTTAAAATTAATACTATTCAACCAAATGAAACCCTTGGTAATATTGGGGGCTTTCGATAAATTAAATTATGAATTTCTTTCACTTTTGTGCATAAAAGCTTTAAATCGTTAATATATTAACTTGTTGTTTTGAATAGAGTAAAACTTTGGAGTTATATTACAATAGAATGTATGAATATCCATTCATAGAAAAAACCGGGATGCAACATTAGTTGCATCCCGGTTATTACATATATGTCTTTATCTATTAATTTGAATAGGATTTAAATACAATCGTTGCATTATGTCCGCCAAAACCGAGAGAATTACTCATTGCTACGTCAATATCGGCTTTTCTTGCTTTATTCGGGACATAATCTAAATCACATTCCGGATCCGGTGTTTCCAAATTTATGGTTGGAGGAAGAATTTTTTCCTTCAAAGCTAGAATGGTAAAAATCGCCTCTACTCCTCCAGCCGCTCCAAGAAGATGTCCAGTCATTGATTTGGTTGAGCTTATCGGAAGCTTTCTCGCGTGCTTTCCAAAGACTTCTTTAATTGCCATCGTCTCATATTTATCGTTATAAGGAGTGCTAGTGCCATGGGCATTAATATAGCCTACTTCTTCAGGATTGATTCCAGCATCTTCAAGAGATTGCTTCATTGCGCGAACGCCGCCTTCTCCTCCTGGAGATGGGGCCGTAATATGAAAGGCATCTCCGGTTGATCCATACCCTACGATCTCCGCATAAATAGGAGCACCACGCTTAACAGCATGCTCAAGCTCTTCTAATACGAGAATACCGGCCCCTTCTCCCATTACAAAGCCATCACGGTTTAAATCAAATGGACGACTTGCAGTAGACACATCTTGGTTTAACGTCAGCGCAGTATTTGCTATAAATCCGGCCATCGCCATTTGTGATATTGGTGCTTCTGCTCCACCCGTAATCATGGCATCTGCATCACCACGCTGGATGACCTTAAACGCATCTCCAATTGAGTTCGTTCCGCTTGCACAGGCAGTTACCGTACAAGAATTCATCCCTTTGGCTCCTAAGGCAATCGACACTTGTCCTGCTGCCATATCAGGTATCATCATTGGGACAAAGAATGGGCTTACGCGACGATATCCTCGATTTAAAAAGGTTTCGAATTGTTGTTCAAATGTCTCCATCCCACCAATTCCAGATCCAATCCAAACACCGATTCTTTCTGCATTTGACTCATTGATTTCGAGTTTTGCGTCCTCAACAGCCATTTTCGAGGAAACAACTGCGTATTGAGTAAACCGGTCCATCTTACGTGCTTCTTTTCTTTCCATATAATTTTCTATATTAAAGTCTTTTAGCTCTGCCACTGCTCTCGCAGGAAAATCATCTCTATTTAATCTTGTTAGCTCACCGACTCCTGATTTTCCTGCAATGATATTAGTCCAAGTAGATTCAACATCATTACCTAATGGAGAAACCATTCCTAAACCAGTGACTACTACGCGCCGTTTAGACATTTCTACCGTCATCTCCTTACCATTATTTTCTGATCATCTTATCCTATTATATAGCCTAGCTTTTCCTGTCTATCTACCCCAACGCAGTACAACCGCTCCCCACGATAGTCCTCCGCCAAAACCTACCATTACCAGCACATCATCATCTTTAATTTTCCCATTTTCTAGATCTTCAACAATCGATATCGGAATAGATCCAGATGATGTATTTCCATATTTTTGAACGGTCTTTGACATCTTTTCATCAGGGAGGTCGAGTCGTTGTCTAGCAGATTCCATAATGCGAATATTTGCCTGATGGGGGATTAAATAATCTACATCGTCTTTTGTCAAACCCGCTTTTTCTATGACATTAATGCTTGATTCACCCATTTGGCGAACAGCAAATTTAAAGACTTCCCGCCCATTCATCACAATACCATCTGGACCCTGGTAAAGCTCCTTACCGCCGGAACCATCTGTTCCTAGTTCAAACGACAATACACCTCGATCACCACTAACTGGACCCATGACCATTGCCCCCGCACCATCTCCGAATAAAACGGCTGTATTACGGTCATCCCAATTTGTAATTTTAGACAGCTTTTCAACGCCTATAATTAGCACCTTGTTATAAGCCCCATTTTCTATAAACTGCTTAGCTGTTACCATCCCATACATAAAGCCTGCGCATGCAGCTGATAAATCCATGGCTGCAACTTTTTTTGCCCCTAATCGTTCCTGCAGCATACTTGAAACAGATGGAAACGGCTTATCAGGCGTAACAGTTGCGACTAGAATCATGTCGAGTTCCTCTGGCTGAACATTTGCATCTTCTAGCGCTTTTAAAGCTGCTTCATAGGCCATATCTGAAGTGTTTACATCGTCTCCAGCAATACGGCGTTCCTCAATCCCTGTACGTGTTCGTATCCATTCATCTGTTGTGTCCATTTTTTTTTCAAGATCAAGGTTTGTTACAACGGTATCCGGAAGATAGCGCCCAATTCCCAGTACGCCTGCTCGCATACAAATTCCTTCTTTCTCCCATTTAGGACCAAGCCTAAATGATGTATAGTAAAAAACTATTATCAATTATTATGACTTGGTCCTAATTTTATATGATCCTGTTCTTTATTTCAACTCTGTATATCAAAAAAAGAGCACAAAGCTCATCTGATCAATTCGGTTTGTTCCCCTTTTCCAAAGTTGATCTATAGCCTTGTGCTCTAAACATATTCATTATTTTGTTGCTTCTTTACGACCTAGTTCATAGGCATCGTTCATTGCTTTAGCAAATATACCCATAAACGGCTGCAGTGCTTCAATGGATACTTCAATGCCTGCTTGTTCCATTCTCTCTTTTGCTTCAGGCAAATATTTCATTGCAATTGCCATAAATTCCATTGTTTTATCTTGTGACATTCTATTCTCACCTTTCTGCTTTAATAATTATGGACGAACAGCGGAGGCTTCCAATTGCCCCGTCTCACGGTAATGCTCTACGGCCGTTAGGATTTCTTCCTTAAAGGCTTGATCAACCTCGGGACTGAATGCTCCAAGTGTAATCATATCATCCTCAAAATCAAACGATAACAAACCGGACGGCAAAGTACCATTCATTTGTCTTTCCATAACCCAATTATACACTTTTCCTGCATGCTGAACAGTGCTGGTTAATACCGTTCCACTTCCAAGTTCAGCTTGATCTGCCACATAACCAATCGCAAAAAGACCATCTTCTTTTAATTGCTGGATAACTTCAATGTTGAAACCATCCCCTGCTGGATAAACAACATCAACATCATTTTGCTTCATATTTTCTAAGGCATTTAGCGCTGCTTCCTGATTGTCCCAGTCATCTGTATAGTGAATGGATACCATTATGGAAGGATGTTGCTTTTGTGCTCCATCCATATAGCCTTCACTTCAGGCTGCCATTCCTTAGCCGCAATCACACCTATTTGCTTGCTGTTTGATTGGTGTGCTGCGACCATTCCCGCAAAAAATCCCCTTGCATATCCTTCAAAGTTTAACGTTGTAGTATTCTCTTCTGTTGCTTCACCGTTAAAGCTGACGAAATGGATATCCGGGTAGTCGACTGCAATTTTGTTGAATGGAGAGACATATTCTTCACCATGACCAAATATAATTGAGACGCCCATTTTTGAATATTCTTCAACGATGTGACGAACCCCTTCTTCTGATGTCATATTTTCTTTATAATAAATGTTATGACCGTATTGATTTTAAATGGAAAGTAATCCTTTATAGCCCTTTTCACCCCACACTTGATCATCGATTGTTCCTGGAACTAATAAGCCAACCGCTTGTGGTTCGTTAATTGACGAGATTGAAGAGCAGCCTGCCAACCATACAGCGAATATCAGCATAAAGAACCATTTAAATAAATTCATTTGTAGACCCCTTACATTTAATTCCCATTTATTCAAGTATATTGTACTAGTGCTTACTGATTTTAGATAGAGTTACTTCCTGACGAAGCTTACGAATATTGTCACAAAACAGCGAAAAGGTTTTCATTTTTTACGATTGTCGTTCTTTCTTTTGATCAAACTTGTGATAAAATAAGAGACGAGTATTTTACCCAGCTATAGCAGGAATAAGAAATGAGGTGACTTCCTTGCCGTATATTTGGACATTTATTTGGTCATTTCTACTTATTCAGATGACCACATATGTTGTAAGTTCTATGAACGGAGTGCCGTTTGATTTTATGACAGGTCTTATTCTTTCTGTTCTCACGACGGTGATGATTTTCGTTCTTGGAGCGATCATCCCAGCACCACAAGCAGAAGAACATTAAAAAAGCCATGATCCCGCTTTTGATTAAGCGGAATCATGGCTTTTTATTTATCTTTCGGCATTACTGTCAGGCCATTATTCCCAAGTTCCACATAGACGGTTTGATGAGATTGGATCTTCCCCTTAATTAATTCCTTAGCAAGAACCGTTTCAAGCTCCCGTTGAATGTATCGCTTCAATGGTCTTGCACCAAAAGCAGGATCGTAGGCAGCTTCAGCAATAAATGCTGCTGCTTCATCAGAAACAACTAAGTTAATATGCTGTTCAGAAAGCCTAGTGCTTAATTCATTTACGAGCTTTTGAACAATACCACTCATATGCTGAGTCGACAATGGTTTAAATAACACGATATCATCGATTCGATTTAACAGCTCAGGCCTAAAATGCCTTCTAAGTTCTGCCATCACTTGATCGCGTACTGCAGATAAAACTTCTTCACCGGGCTTTTCAAGCATATAGGACGAGCCAAGATTCGAAGTCATTATGATAATGGTATTGCGAAAATCGACCGTTCTTCCTTTCGAATCAGTAATTCGACCATCATCCAGCATTTGAAGTAAAATGTTAAAAACCTCCGGGTGGGCTTTTTCAATCTCATCCAAAAGGATGACAGAATACGGTTTTCTTCTAACCGCTTCAGTCAACTGGCCGCCTTCTTCGTACCCAATATATCCAGGAGGTGCCCCAATTAATCTGGCCACCGCATGTTTTTCCATATATTCGGACATGTCAATGCGAATCATCTGCTGCTCACTGTCAAAAAGCGTCATCGCAAGCGTCTTTGCCAGTTCTGTTTTTCCAACTCCGGTAGGTCCTAAAAAGATAAAAGAACCAATTGGACGATTTGGATCCTTTATTCCGGCACGTGCTCGAATAACGGCTTCACTAACAAGCTGAACTGCTTCAGGCTGACCGATCACTCTTCGGGCTAAAAGCTCCTCAAGCTTAAGTAGCTTTTGACGCTCACCTTCCATTAATCGATCAACTGGAATTCCCGTCCACCTTGCTACGATACTTGTAATTTCATCCTCAGACACCTCTTCACGTACAAGTCTGTCTTCCCCTTTATGCTGTGAAATTTCCTGTTCAAATTTTGCAAGCTCCTTCTCAGCAATAGGAATACGGCCATGTTTTAGTTCAGCAGCTTTCGTTAAGTTATAATCTCCCTCCGCCTCCTCCAGCTCTCTTCTTAATTGCTCGAGTTCTTCTCTTTTTTGCTGAAGTGTTTTAAGAGACTGCTTTTCATGCTCCCATTTTTCTCTCATTGCGTCGCTTTTTTCTTTCAAATCGGCTAATTCCTTACGTAAAGCAACTAATCTTTCCTTACTTGCCAGGTCTGTTTCTTTTGACAGGGCCGCCTCTTCAATCTCAAGCTGCATGACCCTTCTTGTAGATTCATCCAGCTCTGAAGGCATGGAGTCAATTTCAGTACGAATCATGGCACATGCTTCGTCCACCAGATCAATGGCTTTATCGGGGAGAAAACGATCGGTAATGTATCGGTTAGATAGCGATACAGCAGCAACTAATGCACGGTCATGTATATTGACTCCATGGTGAATTTCAAAACGTTCTTTTAATCCCCTTAAAATTGAAATGGCATCCTCTTCATTAGGCTCCTGAACCAACACCTGCTGAAAGCGGCGTTCAAGAGCAGGGTCTTTTTCAATATATTGACGATGTTCGTTTAATGTTGTAGCCCCGATACAGTGAATTTCTCCTCGGGCCAGCATTGGCTTAAGCATATTTCCTGCATCCATTGCGCCTTCCGTTTTCCCTGCACCAACGATGGTATGAAGCTCGTCAATAAACAATAAAATTTGACCATTGCTGTTTTTGACTTCTGCGAGTATAGCCTTTAATCGTTCTTCAAACTCACCTCGGAATTTCGCACCTGCTACAAGTGCACCCATATCCAATTCAAACACGGTCTTCCCCTTAAGTCCTTCCGGTACATCCTTTCGCACTATTCGCTGGGCTAATCCTTCAACAATCGCTGTCTTCCCAACACCTGGTTCACCAATTAAGACAGGATTATTTTTTGTTTTTCTCGATAAAATTCTTATCACATGACGGATTTCTGCATCACGTCCGATGACTGGATCCACCTTGCCAAGACGTACTTCCTCAACGAGATCACGTCCATATTTAGACAAAGCTTCATATGTAACTTCAGGATTTTGTGATGTCACTTTCCGGTTCCCCCTAATCGCATTAACTACTTCTCGTATTTGATGTTCTTCAATCTTCTGTTTCTTTAAATAATTTACGGGTGATGTATAGGGAAGTTTCATTAGTGTAAGCATCATATGTTCAACAGAAACATATTCGTCCCCATATGCCTGCTGTTCCTCCGTCGCGTAATGAAACCATTGTTGAACCTGATTTGATACATGCGAACCATATTTCACTTGTTCACCGCTTACTACGGGAAGATTCATTATCTTTGTTAAAATAAATTGGATAAGATCAGAGCTTTCTATTTGGAGTTTATTTAAAATTTGACGAGCGAGTCCGTCTGAATCTTGTAACATGGCGAGAAATAAATGTTCGACTTCAATGATCGTGTGTCGATGTTCAACAGCTAGCTTTTGACCGTTTGTAAATGCTTCCTGAACCTTCATCGTCATTTGTTCCGGATTCATATTATCACCTCTTTGACCTATTTTGACCTTTTGAATATCGTATCATCTTCTTCACGAAATTGTAAAGAGTATTAACTTTACATGATACAAGTTAGATGATTAAATTAGGATTAGTGTTTATTTTGAGATCATGATTAATGGAGGTTTTTATGGAGTTAGAACAACTATACATAATTTTAAAATACGTGTTTCTGGGGTTATTGCAAGGCTTTACCGAACCAATCCCCATCTCTTCAAGCGGGCACTTACAGCTCGCACAGCATTTTTTAGGAATTGATATTGGTGGAGATTCATTTACTTTTGAATTACTTGTAAATACAGCTTCATTAATTGCCGTCCTAATCATTTACCGAAACGATATTTCTCGTCTAGTCGTAAGGGGACTTTCTTTTGTTAAAACGCGTAACCCTGAAGATAAGAAAGAATTCAATTTCATTATATTTTTGATTATCGGAACAATTCCAGCAGGTGTATTGGGTCTACTGTTCAATGAGGATATTTCTCGATTTTCCACTGTTACCGTTGTCGCAATAACACTAATGATTACAGGGATCGCCCTGTTTATCATTCGAAATATGCGAGGCAATCGGGGCGAGGCCGGACTAACAATGAAGGATGCTGTTATAATTGGTCTTGTACAAGCGGTTGCGCTTATACCTGGTATCAGTCGAAGCGGGGCAACGATGATTGCCGCAATCGCAAGAGGCATTCATCAAGAAACGGCTCTTCGTTTTTCTTTCCTATTGTTTATACCGGTAAGCCTTGGGGGAATGATCCTAAGTATCTCCGATTTCATTAATGACCCTAGACTAGCTGAACTGTGGCTGCCTTATGTACTAGCGTTCCTAGCCTCTCTAATTGCTTCTTATTTTTCATTAAAATGGTTTATGGGTATTATGGCCAAAGGCAACCTGATTTATTTTGCGATCTATTGCTTAATTGTAGGTCCTATTGTGCTATTAGTAATTAACCTATAAAAAAATAGACTGCGCTGGTAGCGCAGTCTATTTTTTTATGTAAGTTTATCTATTTTTCGGGTGAAAGGATAGTGTTGAACATCTGACTTGGTGCGCTTCGATAAATACCACTGAGCCTCGATAAAAATTTAAAAAATAAAAAAGAGATCACGCCATTTGGCGTGATCTCCCCCCTATTCAATCAGGTAATGCCCAATGCAATTTTTGCGTAGCGTGACATATTGTCTTTATTCCAAGGTGGACTCCAAACGATGTTTACGTCAACTTCCTTCACCTCAGGAACATCCGCTAATGCTGCTTTGACCTGATCGACAATAACCGGAGCCAATGGACAACCCATGGAAGTAAGCGTCATTTTGACTTCGGTATTTCCATTTTCGTCCATATTAACATCATAAACTAAGCCAAGGTTAACGATATCGATACCCAGCTCAGGATCGATTACTTGTTCAAGCGCACCCATAATGCTGTCTTTTATTTCTTGATCCATGTTATCACTCCTTATGCATATACTATATAGCTATCATATCAGACTTACACCCACAGTCAAAACGTTATGGATTAAAGATAGCGTTCAAACCACGTTACCGATTGAAGAAGCCCCTCTCTCGATACCTTATGTCCTTCCCCTTCTTCTGTGATAAAACGAAGGTGCTCTGGATGTGATTCATAATCTGGAAGGATCGACTTATAAAACGCATAGGTTGGGCCAAATGGGACAACCGTATCAGCCGTACCATGCCAGAAAAGAAGCGGGCGATTGTTGAGCTTTTCTTTATGAAGACTTAAATCATAGGAAGCAAGAGTTTGAAGCTGATGCTGAATTTCTTCCTCTGACATCGGAAGCGTGAACCCATTTTTCTTAAAGTGATCGATCTGTGCTTGTGCAAATCCTACATAAGCAGGTGATCCCATAAGGCTGACACCTACTTTGATCCAATCATATTGAGTAAGCGCTCCAAGCGTTATGATCCCGCCCATAGACGTACCTGCTAGTCCAATACGGCTCTCATCAATTAATTCTTGTCTACATAATTCATTTTTAATCAGTTCTACCTCATGAATCGCTTTTATGACCATGTTCCAAAATCGAGTACTCAGTGTGGTCTCATCTAGTCCTTCATCGCGTTCACCATGCAGAGGCGCATCCGGCAGAATGACTCTGTACCCTTTCTCTGCATATAAATAAGCGTAATGCAGATTGTGCTCCTTTGCACTAGTAAAACCATGTATAAAAAAGATCGTTGGTTTCTGCCTTGATCGAGCTTCATTTTTCACAATATGTAAATAGGGAATCGTATGCATGGTTTGTCTCTCCACCGTGATCATCTTTTTTACTCCTTTCATTACTGCACTTACATTTCAATCATCTTATCATAAAAGACAATTTCTGGCATGCCGCATACATGTATAAATCAGGGGAAATGCGTAAACATCCATAAAAATGGTACAATACAAATGAAAGAAAAATCGAATAAATTTAATACCAAATTTTACTATATTACTAGCGACTAAAGGAGAACCTAGCAAATGGAACAGCATCTAATTGTACTCGATCTTGATGGAACATTATTGACCGAAGAAAAAATGATTTCCGAGCGTACAAAACGCACGCTTTTAAAAGCGAAAGAATACGGACATGAAGTGATGATTGCGACGGGACGTCCTTATCGTGCGAGCGAGCAATATTATAAAGAACTTGGCTTGTCCACACCCATTGTCAATTTCAATGGAGCGTTCGTTCATAATCCGCTAAATACACAATGGGGCATTCATCATGAACCAATGAGTCTTGATGTTGTAAAAGAAATCATCGAAGCCTGCCAGGATTTTAAATTTCATAACATTATTGCAGAGATTTTAGATGATGTGTATTTGCATTATCATGATGAAAAACTATTAGAAATCTTTAATTTTGGCAATCCTTCTATTCAAACCGGAGATCTTCGCACATATCTTCCTGGTAATCCCACCAGCTTGCTTATCCATGCAGAAGAAGAGCATGTACAGGACATCCGCCAGCATTTAAGTGATGTCCATGCAGAGGTAATTGATCACCGCAGATGGGGTGCTCCGTGGCATGTAATCGAGCTTGTAAAAAGCGGCTTGAATAAAGCAGTTGGGATACAAAAAGTAGCTGAATCTATGCAAATCTCTCAAGATCATATTATTGCCTTTGGGGATGAGGATAATGATTTGGAGATGCTGAAATACGCCGGAACTGGTGTTGCGATGGGAAATGGAATTGAATCGGTAAAATCTATCGCAAATGCTGTCACGGCTTCCAACGAAGAAAATGGAATTGCTATTTTCCTTGAGGAAAAACTAAATCTTTAATACACAAAACGGCTCGTTCATTACCAGAGCTGACCTAATAAAAGCTGGCTTTCTTGCACAAAAGATAGGCAAGAAAGCCAGCTTTTATTGTTCTTTACGAAAGAAACCAAAAATCCCAGCAGTCTCAACAATGTTTGTAAAAGCATGTGGATCTACCTTATGAATAATTCGTTCCAGTTCAAACAATTCATAGCGAGTAATAACAATTATAAGCATTTCCTTGTTTTCATTCGTAAATGCACCTCTTGCCGGTACAATGGTAATTCCGCGAACAAGCCTTTCATGAATGGCTTGTTTAACTTCTTCCGATTTCTTTGTCACTATCATTGCAGTCAGCTTTTCATAACGTGTATGAATTGAGTCGATCACACGTGTAGACACGTATAGTGCAACCAGTGTATACAGACCTTCTTCCCATCCGAATAACAAGCTGGCTGTCCCGATAATCACAGCGTTCATACTAAAAAAGTATATTCCAACTGGTTTATCATGCATGCGTGACAAAACCATTGCGATAATGTCCATCCCGCCTGTTGAAGCTCCCCACTTAAGCGTGAAGCCAACACCGACACCGACAATCACACCGCCAAACACCGCATTGAGTAAAATATCAGATGACAATTCCATAATTGGAATGATGGATAAAAATAGCGTCGTAAATCCAACAGATACTATGCTGTAAATTGTGAACATCTTTCCGACCTTAAGCCATCCAAGAATGAACGCTGGTATATTTAATACAATGAGCAGGATTCCTGTTGAAAGAAAGAACGGAGTAAATTCACTTAAAATATTGGATAAGAGCTGCGCAAGTCCTGTGAAACCGCTCGCAAAGACATTCGCAGGAATTAAAAAGAAATTAAGTGAGACTGCATTTAATACCGCTCCAATAATGATGATCATCATTTTTCTAGTTTCGAGCCAGAGTGTTTCATTTGATACACTCGATAAGCTGAATTTTTTTGAATTCTTTGGCACGCATAGCCCTCCTTTTTATCATTCTTTCCTTTATTACATAACCTATTCTTTCTTCTGCTACACCATATGATTGTAAAATCCTCTTGAAATCGCTACACTTAAAGAATAATGAAAAGAAAAAGGGTGATGTAAAATGAAACTGCAATTATTTGCTGACAGTGCATCGGATTTACCAAAAGAATTTTTTAAAGAAAACGAGGTTGCCTTACTCTCGCTGCGTGTACATATCGATGATGAAGAACATGAAGATTTGGTCACAATCCAATCAAAACAGGTATTTGACGCCATTCGAAGCGGACAGCAGCCTAAGACATCACAAGCTAGTCCTCAGCAAATGCAAGAATACTTTACTGAATTAGCTTTATCGGGTAACCCTGGACTTTATATAGCATTTTCTTCCCAACTATCAGGGACTTATCAAACAGCTGTGATGGTACGAGATCAAGTGAAGGAAGAGCATCCATCATTAGACCTTGTGATTATTGACTCGATGTGTGCCTCACTCGGCTACGGATTAGTTGTTCACAGAGCCGCTCAATTGGCGAAAGAAGGAAAGTCACGAGATCTTATTGTAGAGGATGCGGAATTTCATTGTCAGCATATGGAGCATCTTTTTACAGTAGGAGACTTGGACTATTTAGCACGTGGAGGCCGTGTGTCAAAAGCTTCGGCATTTATAGGTGGACTACTTAATATCAAACCATTGCTTCATGTTGAAGATGGAAAGCTTGTTCCTCTTGAAAAGCTGCGCGGGCGTAAAAAGCTGCTTAAGAGAATTATAGAAGTAATGAGAGACCGAGGCGCTTCTCTTGATCGGCAAATGATTGGAATCAGCCATGGAGATGATGAAGAGCTAGCAAATGAAATGATTGTGATGATTAAAGAAGAATTCGGCGTCGAATCATTTTATGTCAATATGATAGGTTCTGCAATCGGGGCACATACTGGTACAGGAACACTTGCAATCTTCTTCCTGAATGAACTGCCAAAACAACACTCTTCTTAATTGAAGGAGGATCTTATGAAAAAGAAAGTACTTGTTATAGGCGGTGTAGCTGGAGGTGCAACATTTGCCTCACAGCTGCGCATCCTTGACGATGAAGCCGAAATCATTGTCTTTGAGAAGGATGGTACAATGTCTTTCGCCAACTGTGGCCTTCCCTATTACTTGGGAGGCGTCGTGAAAAAAGAAGAGCAATTAATTGCTGCTACACCAGAATCATTTTCACAAAATAAAAACATAGAAGTGCGAGTTCGACATGAGATCATCAAAATCGATCGTCCTGCAAAAAAAATCATAGTCCAGGATCATATTAAAAATCTCCGATATGAAGAAACGTATGATCAGCTTATTTTATCTCCAGGAGCCACCCCAGTTGTACCAGAAATAGAAGGTCTTGCACATGCTCGCTGCTACACACTTCGCACCTTCGAAGACATGCTCCGGATTGATCAACAGATAAAAGAGAATAACTTCTCATCCGTTTGTATCGTGGGCGGAGGATTTATCGGCCTTGAAATGGCTGAAAATTTTAAAGCCCGGGGCCTCGAGGTCTTTCTTCTCGAACGCTCTTCTCATGTTATGAAAATTATGGACAACGACATGGGAGAAATGATTGAAAAAGAAATTGTAAATCAAGGTGTTCATGTCTATACAGACACGACGATCAAGCAGATCGAAAATAATGGACGAACCATGCATCTATCGAACCGAGCTACTATTCATACAGACTTTTTACTTCTGGCTGTAGGAGTAAAGCCTAACACAGCCCTTGCTGAGCAAAGTAATCTTGAAATTGGCATAACAGGCGGAATAAAGGTAAATAGCTTTATGCAGACGAGTGACCCCGATGTTTATGCAGTAGGTGATGCAATTGAAACGATTGATTTTATTACTCATGCACCTAAGCGTGTTCCTCTCGCTTGGGTGACCCATCGAGAGGCCTATATAGCGGCACGTCACATCACTGAGCAGCCGCTACCATTTAAAGGAGTACTAGGTACATCTATTTGCAAAGTTTTTGATCTGACGGTTTCAATGCTAGGCCATAGCGAGCAGTCGCTTACTGAACAGGGTATTCCTTTTAAAACGATTACACACTACTCCAGACAGCATGCGGGCTATTACCCTGGATCTGAGAAACTAACCATAAAGGTTCACTTCTCAGAAGAGGATGGGAAAATTTACGGGGTACAAATAATCGGAAAAGATGGTGTTGATAAAAGAATGGATATTTTATCAACCGCAATTAAAGCAGGACTTTCTGTCACAGACCTGCAGGAAATAGAAGTTGCTTATGCCCCTCCATTTTCAGCTCCAAAGGATCCGATTAACATGATTGGCTATAAAGCGTATCCTATCGTAAAAAACAAATAAAATCACCGGTTTGTGAAACAACATTTATCACAAACCGATGATTTTATAATTTTATAAAACCGCTTGAAAAGCGTTTTACTATATTATGCGGAACAATGACTCTCTTAAATGGTTCATCGGGCTTCTCAATTCGCTGAATTAAGCTTTTTGAAGCTTCATAACCCAGTTCAAAAATATTAATATCCACCGAACTGAGTGGAGGACGAGACATTTCTGACATAAGCACGTTATTAAAGCTAATAATTGAAATATCTTCTGGAACTGAAATCCCAAGCTCATTTAGTGTATTTAAAACTCCCAGAGCCATTAAATCATCCGCAACGATCATTGCTGTAGGTCTGAACTCTAACGGTAGTTCCATCAGCTCGCACACTGCATCCTGACCGCCTTCACGTAAAAAGCTCTGATGAAGGATATACTCTTCTTTTTGGTCGATGTCTGCTTGCTTTAAAGCACCCTGATATCCAAGTAGCCGCTCAACCGTTACAACAAGATCTTTATCTCCACCAATAAAAGCAATCCTTTCATGCCCCATTTCAATTAAATACTCTGTCGTTTCTTTCGCTGCCTGAAAATTATCATTATCCACATGAGTAATTTCATCTACAAAATTAAAAGGCTTACCAATCATAACGAAAGGAAATTTACGATCCCTAAGGTAAATGAGAATGCGGTCTTCTACCTTCGAATAGAGTAAAACCACTCCATCCACTCGGCCGCCCTGTACCATTTGAACGACTCCGTTGTAAATTTCCTCTTCGTTTTGTCCTGTGACTAACTGAAGTGCATACTGCTTTTCATGCGCTCCCTCACTAAGCCCTCTCAAAACGGTAGGGAAAAATGGATTTTGAAAGAATACATCGGAAGACCCCGGTGTGACCAAACCGATCACCTGTGTAGACTGATTTGCTAGACTTCTTGCAATAAAATTCGGATGGTAGCCAAGCTCATCCATCGCTGCGCGAACCTTTTCTTTCGTCTTCTCACTTATACGAGGGTTGTTAGCAATTACCCTAGACACGGTTGAAGGCGCTACATCTGCATACTTTGCAACATCTTTAATTGTTATAGACATATAACCACTCCCGCCATGATTACGCTTCCAAATTAATAAGGAAAATAGCTGATCTTGAATTTCAAGTATGGGCTATTTTTTATATTAGGTTTTGTTAAGCGTGTCTGTTGATTGCAGAATGCAGGAGCTCGCTTTCCGCGGGGTGAGCGGTTGAGCCTCCCAGGTCGCAGACGCACCTGCTTGAGTCTCACCTGTCCCGCTTCAGGAGTCTCGCGTATCCGCTACAATCAACGCAGTGCAAAAATCAACAATGGACTTAAACATAGCTTTATATTAAGAAGATTTCTCTATTTTTTATTCTTGCTGCGTTTACGCATGATATATAGAAGAATAAAAAACGAGATCCACACAGCTGCAATCGCTGAAATTAATCCATAATTAATTCCTGTCTTATCAGCAAGAGCATAGATTTCAGCTTCTTCCCGTTCAATCACAATTTGAAAATCTCCACTATTTTCACGCACTAAATCTCCTGCAAGTAAACCGCGGAGTTCTGCATTCTCACGAAGCTCCTCGTTTGAAATCGAAAATGACTGCGTTTGACTCGTATTATTAATGGCGATCACAATTGTTTCTTCTTTATATTCCCTTTTGTAAACAAGCAGCCCGTTTTCATTATGCAGCACTTCAAGTGTGCCGCGTGTCAGTGCAGGCAGGTCCTGACGAAGACGTCCAAGATCCGAAATAAAATTCTTTAATTCTTCATCTTCATTAAAGTTCATCAGTCTTCGATTATCCGGGTCTTCACCGCCATCAAGCGCGATCTCCGTCCCATAATACATAATCGGGATTCCAGGTACCGTGTACATAAAAGTTAACGCCAGCTGCCAGCGTGTTCCTGGAAACATATTGTTTTCTACTGATAGTCTTGTAAAACGTGACATATCATGATTATCAATGAAATTTCCCATTAAATAAGGATTATTAAAAAACTGCTGATTATAATCCCAATAACTGAATAATCGTGATGAATTAAGATCAACATCCTGGAAGGTTGAGCGCATCTGTTCTGCTAGTGGAAAATCGACAAAGCCATCGATTCCAGTGTCTGCATAAGCAGCTATATTACGAATATCGGTGTCATACACTTCCCCAATCAAATAGAAATCTTCTTTAACAGATTTCACTTCCGCAGAGAATTCCTCCCAAAATTCTTCAGGGACGTGCTTTACCGTATCAAGACGATAACCATCAATATCGGTCTCTTTTATCCACCACTTTGCTGCATCAAATAAATACGTTTTGACCTCTGGATTTTCTGTATTTAAATCAGGCAGTCCATAGATCCATCCGTTTTGAATTTGTTCTTGATTATTGTTATCTAAAATTTCCTGCTCTTCATGATACCAGTCTTCCTTCTCCGGATCATTGACCCATGGATGGTTTGGCCCAGTATGATTGACGACAAAATCCAAGATAATCTTAATATCCCTCTTATGAGCTTCATCGACCAACTTTTTAAATTCTTCAATCGTACCAAAATTCTCATTCGTTTCATAGAAATCATTAATCCAGTAACCGTGATATCCCCAATCATCATTTTTAAAAACGGGAGTCATCCATATTGTGGTAAATCCCATCTCCTCAATATGATCTAAACGATCAATGATCCCTTGAAAATCACCGCCGTGGTAAGCGAGCGGATCCTGCGTATTTACGTTGTCATCGTTTAAAAAATTACCATTTGCAAAACGGTCCACCATTAAAAAATAAATTGTTTCATCCTGCCATTTTCTCTCTTCCTTTTCAACAGCGCCAGCACTTGTAGCAAAAACGCTATTAAAAAGGAGGATAGTGATGAGAAAAAGAGCTCCGTTTACTCTTCTCATCCCTGCCCCTCCTTTACTTTCATTGTCCAGCTCCACCAGCTAGCCCCTCTAGGTCATAAGCCACTCTGACTATGTTGGACCGCCATCTTAGGCTGCTTGTCGAGGCTGTAGGAGCCGCCTGCGCTTTTCTCTCTACCCTTTCGTACCTCCAGCCGTTAGTCCTGCAATGAGGAAACGCTGGGATAAAAGGTATACGAGTGCGATCGGTATTGCAATCAAAATTGAGCCTGCTGCAAATCGTGTGAAGTTGTTATCAAATTGATTGCTGATAAAGTTGAATAACCCAAGGGCCAATGTAAACTTCTCTGGATCACGTAATATAATCCGCGGGAGTAGGAAGTCAACGAATGGTGCCATGAAGTTAAATAACGCCACAACGCCCAAAATAGGTTTCGCAAGCGGGAGCATGATTTTGAAAAATACACCTAAATGGCCTGCTCCATCAATACGTGCCGCTTCATCTAGCTCACGTGGTATTGTATCAAAATATCCCTTAACTAGCCAAGCATTAAACGGAATTTGCCCGCCAATATAAATTAAAGTTAGTCCAAATAGTGAATCAAGCAAGCCAACCATGTTTAACATAACGTAAATCGCAACCATGGCCATGATTGCCGGGAACATTTGAAGCAATAAAAATGCATATAAACCATATCTGCGACCAACGAAACGATAGCGTGAAAACGCGTAGGCCACAAATGATGTAATAACAACGGAGAAAAAGGCATTAGCAATCGCTACGATAACACTATTTTTGTACCATATCAGATAATTACTCGCCGGATCCGTAAATAGCCATTTATAATGAACAAGCGACCAGTTATCTGGAACTAATTGGGCTGAATAAAGACTTGTTCCTGGATTTAATGACATTCCAACTGTCCAAAGAAGTGGATATCCAATCACAACAGCCATGAACGCCAGGAATAAATAGATTAATGTAACCTCTAAACGGGATTTTGCTTTTTGGCTCATTAGATCTCCTCCTCTTTAAAGGCACGCGTTCTCCTAAATTGGAAGACGGCAAATCCAGTTACGATTAAACCAAGAATAATCGTAATGGCAGCGGCCATACTATACTGATTTAATTCAAATGTTAAGTCATATACCCATGAAATTAAGATATCGGTCCCACCTGCATTTTGCCCGCGAACAGCTGGTCCGCCTTCATTAAATAAATAAATAATATTAAAGTTATTAAAATTACCCGCGTACTGCATAATTAATAATGGAGCTGTTGCAAAAAGAACATGCGGAAGCGTAATGCTTCTAAATTTTTGCATCCGGCTCGCTCCATCCACGTCTGCCGCTTCATACCAATCCTTCGAAATACTTTGAAGGATACCAGTAAAGAGTGCAAATACAAATGGAAATCCAAGCCAAGTCTGTATCATAATTAACGCAATTTTCGTATAGAAAGGATCTTGCAACCAAGGGATTGAAAGATTGAAAATTGCTAGAATATCCGTATTTATAGAACCAAATCGGTCGTTAAACATAGCAGCAAATACCAAAATTGTAACGAATGCAGGTACTGCCCAAGGCAAAATTAAAATCGTGCGAATTAAGCGTTTAAATTTAATTCGAGGATCATTAACGATTAACGCTAAAAATAAACCTAGCGCAATTTGCAATGTTGTAGCAACAAGTGTCCAAACAATGGTCCATGTAAATACACTAATAAATGTATCCTGCCAAATATTATTTCCGGCTCCACCTGTTTCAAAGAAAAGTCTTCCAAAGTTCTCAAATCCGACCCAATTTAATAGATTACGTGGTGGCTGATTACTCTGACTGTAATCTGTAAAGGCAAGCCCGACTGTAAATAGTAATGGTAAAACTACGATAAACGCCAGCATAATAAGACCCGGAGTAACAAAAAAATAAGGGAAGCCAACGTCCCAAATATTCTTCACTGCTTCTTTAAACGTAGGAATTTTCTCTCCATTACGAAGTCGAATCGCGTCTTTCTTCGCATCTTTAACATTTGCTACATAAAGTACAATCGCAAAAGCAATTAAAATAATTGAAATTAAACCATAAATTAATAGGAAAATAGAATGGTCTACACCTTGAAGTGTACCTAACGTCAGAATTCCCCAAATTCCATAGTTTAAAAACTCACCAAGTGTCAGAATAAAAGAGATTTCTAAAAGGATAAAAATCGAACCTTTTATATACCTGCGGTTGTACAACTGACCTAAACCAGCGAGTAAAATAGATAAAATAATTGCTGTTCTGGGGTTATGGTTATGTTTAGCTGTTGGATTTGCAGTTGACATGTCATCGCCTCCTAGCGAGGTTCAAGATGAATATTACAATTTCTATTCTATAAATGCAGTGGATAGAAGGAGGGAATCCTTCTATCCACTGTCGGTCATGAATGTAGATCTATTGTTGAGACATTTCGATATTATCTTGAATTGTTTGTACAGCTTCATCAAGTACTTCTTGAACGTCATCACCTTGAGCTATAAACAGAAGGGCGTTATTTATCGGTTCCCAAACTTGCTGCATTTCAGGTGTTGAAGGCATTGGTGTGCCATATTGAATCTGCTCTGCGAATGGAGCGATTAGTTCATTAGATGTAACCGCTTCGCTTTCCAGTGCAGCCTGGTTTGCAGGTAATTCACCAGCTTGTTCGTAATACAATGTTGAATTCTCTTCGTTAGTCAAAAACAATGCAAGTTCAGTTGCCGCTTCTTTATGTTCAGAGTATTCAGAAACCATCCAAGATTTAACCCCTACAAATGATGTTGCGTTAGTACCGTCAACAGTGGGAAGAATCGCTGTACCAAGGCTGTCGCCTAAAGCCTCACTATATGTCGGGATACTCCACGGTCCAGAAATTACTACTCCTACTTTTCCATCTGTGAAAAGACCGTTCATAATATCTGGATTAATTTCAACAGGAATGTATTCATTTTCATACCATGATTGGATTAACTGGCCGCCTGCTACAGCGCCTTCGTTATTAAGTCCAATATCAGTAACATCATACGTTCCACCTTCATTATTAAAAACGTAAGCTCCATTAGCGCCAAAGAAAGGATATGAGAAATAGAAGTTTGCTGCTTCCATTAAGAATCCATAAGTTTGAGCGGATGCATCTGTTTGCTCTTTAGCAATTGCCATTAGCTCGTCCATTGTAGCAGGCGCTTCTTCAACTAGATCTTTATTGTAAAAAGTAGCATATGTTTCAACGACTAGAGGTGCTCCGTATGTTGCACCATCAAACGTAACCGCTTTAATCGCTGTTTCAGAATATTCCCCTTCTGCATCCCCAAGATCAATTGGTGCTGCAAGTCCACGGTTAACAAGATCACCGATACGGTCATGAGGCTGGAAGAATAAATCCGGTCCGTTACCAGCAGGTCCATCAAGATCTAGTGCTTGAACTGCATCTAACATGTTCATCGGTGTTGCTTCAATTTCAATTCCGGTTTCTTCTGTGAATTTCTCGAAGACCTGCGTTGCTGCTGCTGTCTGATCTTCATCATCATTCACCCAAACCTTTAACACCTCAGGCTGATCACCTTCAGTGGCTGCATCAGAACTTGAATCTCCTCCACTGTCTGTTGATTCACCAGATTCTTCTCGATCAGGTGCACAGGCTGCCAGAACGCCAACTAAAAGCAGTACCATAGCTAAAATGGATAGATATTTTTTCAAATTAACCCCTCCTAAAAGTTTTTTCCGCGGTTTGAACAAACGTTTGCACAAAATCTATTAAAAAAAATGAAGCTCATGTACCCGCATTCATTAAAGCGTTTTCAATTTTTGTGAAAACGATTGCATAACCTATTTTTATTATAATCATATTTCACCAATTTACAATACTTTTTTGTATATTTTTAGATTTTTTCATCAAATATAAACGTTCTAATGAAATCAGTACCATGCATTGACTTCGTAATTCGTTTGGAATACGATTGGTTATAATCATTTTCTGCTACAATTTAACTATTTTATTACTCTATTACTAACCTGTTTTTAGAATGCCGAAAAGGAGCTGTTCATATGTTAAAAGAAGCGATCCAACACCGTGCTGATCGAGTAGATGCGTACGCGATGAATGAAAAAGAATTTCACATTCGTTTGAAAACAAAAAAAGGAGATGTAGAAAAGGTTAAACTTCTAATTGGAGATCCATACGATTGGAGCGGTGATTCGTGGAATTACACTTGTGTAAATATGACGATTAGCGGTTCAGATGATTTGTTTGATTATTGGTTTTCCGTTGCTGAGCCGGAATTCAAAAGATTACGATATGGCTTCCATCTATACAATAAGAAAGAAAACGTTTTCTTTGGTGAAAAAGGCTTTTTTGATACTCCCCCAAAAGACGTTGCCAACTACTTCTGCTTCCCCTATTTAAATCGCGCCGATATCTTTGCTGCGCCCGACTGGGTGAAAAATACGGTATGGTATCAAATTTTTCCGGAACGTTTTGCAAACGGCGACCAATCCAATGATCCCGAAGGCACAAAACCTTGGGCCAGCGAAGATCCTAAAGTGGACAGCTTTTTCGGAGGTGATCTTCAAGGGGTCATTCATCATCTTGATTATTTACAAGAACTAGGTATTAACGGCATTTATTTCACACCAATTTTCCAAGCAACCTCCAACCATAAATATGACACAATCGACTATTTCGAAATAGATCAGCATTTTGGTGATAAGGAGGTTTTTCGTACATTAATAGATGAGTGTAAAAAAAGAAATATTCGCGTCATGCTAGATGCCGTGTTTAATCATAGCGGCTTCTTCTTCCCTCCTTTTCAAGATGTTTTAGAAAAAGGCGAAGAATCACGTTATAAAGATTGGTTTCATATCTGGGATTTCCCTGTTAAAACAAAACCGCAGCCTAACTACGACACATTTGCCTTTACCTACATGATGCCTAAGCTTAATACAGAGCATCCTGAAGTAAAGAATTATTTACTGGAGGCCGGACGATATTGGGCACGTGAATTTAACATTGATGGATGGCGGCTTGATGTGGCAAATGAAGTAGATCAAGCTTTTTGGAGAGAATTCCGTAAAGAAGTAAAAGTCATTAACCCTGATCTCTATATTCTCGGTGAAATATGGCATGACTCAATTCCTTGGTTAAAAGGCGATCAATTCGATGCCGTTATGAACTATCCGTTTACGAATAACGTACTTCGTCTTTTTGCTAAGCAGGACTTATCCGTCAAGCATTTCGTTGAGAACATGACAAAGGTTCAGCATATGTATCCAGAAAATATTAATCAGGTGACCTTTAATCTAATTGGCAGTCACGACACCCCGAGAATTTTGACAGAGTGCCAGGAGGATGTGCAGAGACTAAAACAGATTTTCACTACCCTGCTCACCTTTTACGGGACCCCATGCATCTATTATGGAGATGAAATTGGCATAACAGGTACACAGGATCCTGGCTGCAGAAAATGTATGGAATGGGATCCAACAAAGCAAAACACCGATCTTCGTGAGCATGTTAAGCAATTACTGACGCTCAGAAAGCAAGAGCCTCTCCTCGCTAATGATGGAAATCTCGCATTCCTTCCTGCCAATTTTAGTGAGAAATGCTTTGGATACACACGTACAGACGGTGAGGATACGATTATTGTCGTTATTAATAGCTCTTCAAAAAAAGAAACAGTAAAGCTTCCACTTGTAATTGGTGAAAAGAAGGTCACAAATTTACGTACCGGTGACGGGCACAAGTGGAAAAAAGGAAAAATAAAAATTGACGCTATGGACTTTGTATTGTTAAAAATACACTCATAACAAGCAAATAAAGGGCTGGCAATCCTCTCTTGCCTCACACTGTCAGCCCTTTATATGTTGGTTCAACAAGGAGATCGACAAGTGAAAAATAACTCAACAAAAAAATTAACATTGTTTGCCTTAACTTGGCCGATTTTCATCGAAATCTCCCTACATATGCTGATGGGTAATGCGGACACCCTTATGCTCAGTCAATATTCCGATAATAGCGTAGCTGCCGTGGGAATTTCCAATCAGATTCTTTCCTTGATTATTGTTATGTTTGGCTTTATTGCTACGGGTACTGCGATCTTGATCGCTCAAAATATAGGAGCAGAAAAACCGAAAAGCGCAGCAGAAATTTCTGTTATTTCCTTGGCTGCGAACCTTGGATTCGGTATTCTGTTAAGCGTATTACTCTTTATTTTTGATGAGCAATTGTTACATTTTATGGATATCCCCGCGGAGCTTATGCCTGAAGCCACCACTTATCTTCAAATTGTAGGCGGGCTATCCTTTATCCAGGCACTCATCATGACAACAGGCGCAATTCTAAGAAGCTATGGGTATACAAAAGATGCCATGTACGTAACACTTGGCATGAATGTGATTAATATAGTAGGTAACTATCTCTTTATTTTCGGGCCTTTTGGATTTCCTATATTAGGTGTGCAGGGAGTAGCCATTTCCACTGGCGTCAGCAGACTCATTGGCCTTATCATTATCTTAATCGTTTTGTTTAGGCGGATGCCAAATGCACTGCCAATTAAAGAACTATTTTCATTACCGAAAGCACATATACAAAACCTGTTAAGAATTGGAATCCCCTCTGCCGGAGAACATTTATCATATAATGGATCACAGTTAATGATCACCGCGTTTATTGCAGCGATTGGGACCGAAGCCATTACGACCAAGGTGTATACACAAAATATCATGATGTTCATTTTTTTATTTGCTGTTGCGATTGGACAAGGAACTCAGATTTTAATTGGGCATATGATAGGTGCAAAGCAATATGAAAAGGCGTACAGGCGGTGTATTCGCAGTCTTAAGCTCGCGATGACTATTTCACTGATCATGGCCATTTCCTTCTCACTCTTTTCTAGTCAATTATTTGGAATATTTACAGACAATCCTGACATTATTGCGCTGGGAACCATTTTAATTCTGCTCACCATTGTTCTCGAGCCTGGAAGAAGCTTTAATCTTGTTATTATTAACGCTTTGCGTGCTGCAGGAGATGTACGTTACCCTGTTTATATCGGAATTGCTTCTATGTGGGGAATAAGTGTAATGCTTTCTTATGTCCTTGGTATTGTTTTTGGATTAGGATTAATCGGCGTGTGGATTTCATTTATTTTAGACGAATGGATTCGAGGCTTACTGATGCTGAGAAGATGGAAATCCAGAGTCTGGTCGAAGAAACATTTTGTACATGATGAAAAATCTTCTTCAACCTTATAAACATAATGAAAACAAAGGGTCTGCATAGGTGCAGACCCTTTTCCATGTTATAAAACCTAACATTATTTTGTTTATTTATAAAAAAAGTGTTGCAATTTATTAATTTTCTGAATATTATTAGATGTGTAGAAGACGATGTTATAAAACATAACACAAGGAGTGGTCTTATTGAAGAAGATTGAAGCAGTGATCAGGCCTGAGGTATTTCAAGAACTTCGGCAAGCACTTGTTCATATCGGTATAAGCGGATTAACTGTTTTTGAAGCTGCTGGATGCGGCAACCAAAAAGGGAAAAAAGGGGCTTTTCGCGGAACAACGTACGAATTGCCGCTAGTATCGCGCATCAAAGTCGAAATGGTGTCTGAGGATCATAAAGTAGATGAGATCATTAGCGTTATCATTGAGGCATGTGGCACCGGCCAAGTCGGAGACGGAAAAATATTTATTTCTCCTATAGAAGAAGTGATTCGTATTCGAAGCGGAGAAAGAGGAAAAGAAGCCGTTTTATAAATCGGAATATTAAATTATTTATTATTTTACCGGAGGTGCTCCAATGAAAAAGAAAATCGGATCCATCGTTATCGTAGGCAGCATGCTTTCAACTTCTGTATTTGCTGCACCAGTAACAGCTGAAAGTGTCCAATTTTCATTAGATACAATGTGGGTTATGATCGCGGCTATGCTTGTATTCTTTATGCATGCAGGGTTTGCCATGGTTGAATCCGGATTTAGCAGAGCTAAAAATACATTAAATGTTTTAATGAAAAACGTTCTAACCATTGCAATCGGATCATTTCTTTATTTCTTAGTCGGCTTCGCAATCATGTTCGGTAACTCGAATGGATTTATGGGAACTAGCGGGTTTGCCTTAAATGGAGTAGAAGATATTGGTTTCTTCTTATTCCAGGCTGTTTTTGCCGCAACTTGCGCTACAATTATTTCAGGTGCTGTAGCGGAGCGTATGAAGCTTGGCAGCTATGTTCTTTTAACAATCATGATGGCTGGTTTTATTTATCCTGTTGTCGGCCACTGGGTTTGGGGTGGGGGCTGGATTTCATCACTAGGTTTTGTTGATTTTGCCGGCTCTACGGTTGTTCACTTAACAGGAGCTGTCGGAGCAACAATGGCCGTTATCTTCTTAGGAGCACGCCTTGGTAAATACGAAGGCACACAGGTGAACGCTATTCCTGGTCATAACATTCCGATTGGTGCACTAGGCGTATTTATTTTATGGTTTGGCTGGTTTGGATTTAACGGAGGAAGCTCTCTGGCAGCTGATCCTACACTTGTACCTGTGGTATTATCTACTACTCTATTATCAGCTTCTGGTGGTATTATCTCATCTGCCTTATACACGAAGCTTCGCTTTAAAAAGATTGATCCATCTATTACACTTAATGGTGCGTTAGGCGGACTAGTTGGGATTACTGCTGGTACAGCAAATGTATCGCTAGTCGGTGCAATGATTATTGGCTTAATTGCAGGTGTGATTCTTGTCGAAGGCATCCGTCTACTTGATACTGTACTAAAACTGGACGATCCTGTTGGAGCAATTGCTGTCCATGGTATATGTGGAATCTGGGGAACCATAGCTGTAGGATTATTTGATTCAGCAAATGGCCTGTTCTACGGCGGCGGAGCTTCACTGTTAGGTGTTCAAGCGATTGGCGTATTAGCTGTTATTGCATGGGTATCACTAGCAGCAGGAGCTACTGTTTGGGTGATGAAATCTCTTGGGGGCATTCGTGTTACAAGAGAAGAGGAGCTTGCTGGTCTTGATTTTGCTGAGCACGGATCGAATGCTTACGAGTTTAAAGAACTCCTCTCATCTCCAACATTAACGGAAACTGCAACAAATGGAGGAGATTTGGTTGAACGTCTTAATCAGCTTGGTTCCTCTGTACAAAATCCAAAAGCTAGGAAAACCGTATAGCTTCGTTACTGATCTTTTATCTAAAAAAAAGAAAGAGCCTCTATTTAAACTGGTACCTGTAGGTAGGACACTCGAAAAAGAGTGTTTCACCTACAGGTATTTTTTATATACTTATATTTCATAAGATAGGGCTTAGGAGAAAATATGAGTAAAATAACTTTTTCAACTACAGAGATAAAATTACTTCAAAAGAATCCAAATGTTCACCGTGTCAGCGAAAAATCGATTACTTATACGGATGCTTTTAAAAATAAATTTATGGATGAATATCTGGCTGGGAAATTGCCTCGGCTAATTTTCGCGGAGAACGGATTTGACACTGACATGATTGGAATGAAAAGAATTGAACAATCAGCTTTCCGATGGAAGAAAGCGTATGAAGACAAAGGGTTGATCGGGCTTACAGATTCGAGGAAAACAGCTTCCGGAAGACCTTTGAGACGAGAACTTACACCATCTGAAGTAATTGAAAGGCAGAATGCCAGAATCAAGCTTTTAGAGGGGCAGGTAGAGCTGTTAAAAAAGCTAGAAGTGACAGAAAGGAGGCTGTTAAACGAAAGCGAAAATCTAAATCCAAATAAAGCATATCAATTGATTTATGAGACCATTGAGCAGAATGGATTCAAACGAGTGACCAGATATTTTTGTGAACTTTTAGACGTCTCCCATTCTGGATATTACAGCTGCCTAAAGTCCTCCACCAGCCGGGAAGCAAGAGAGAAATTAGACCTGGAAGCGAAGGAAATCATATTAATGGCATTTGATCGACGGGGGTACAAGAAAGGGTCACGTTCAATCAAAATGATTTTAGAGAACGATTTCAATATTGTCTTCAGCCGTAAGAAGATACAAAGGATCATGATGAAATATGAGACTATCTGCCCTCATAGAAGGCCTAATCCTTATAAAAAGATCGCAAAAGCAACCAAAGAGCATCAGGTCGTCCCAAACAAATTAAATAGGGAATTTAAACAAGGGGTCCCCGGAAAAGTGTTACTAACGGACATCACTTATTTTCCATATAACGGTAATAGTATGGCCTATTTGTCGATCATTAAAGATACATCCACCAATGAAATCCTGGCTTACCATGTGTCTGATCGCATTACTTTGGATATCGCAACCAAGACTATTCAAAAATTGATGAACAACAAGAAAGTTACACTTCATGAAGATGCCTTCATTCACTCGGACCAAGGTAGTCATTACACAAGCCCACGTTACCAGAAGCTATTAAAAAAATATGGTCTAGGCTAGCCCATGTCACGGAGAGGTAACTGTTGGGATAACGCCCCTCAAGAGTCATTCTTTGGCCATTTGAAGGATGACGTCGATTATAAATCGGCAAGAACATTAAATGAATTGAAGTCGAAAATAAATCATTATATGGTTTACTATAACAATTACCGCTATCAATGGAATTTAAAAAAGATGACCCCTATTCAATATAGGAATCATCTTGTAGCTGCTTAATCTCTTTTTTTTACTGTGTCCTTGACATAGGTACCAGTTTAAACAAATTATCCTCTTTCTTTTATTACATAAAAAAGTTAAATCCTATTGGTAAACGGAATCCAAGATACAGCGTACAAAGAAGTGAAATGACAAATAATATCCACATTACTTTCGTTGATTTTCCTTTTTTCAGGCGTACAAGGATCATTTCCATAAAAGCAATAACCAATACACCCAACAGGAACTTCACGCCATATAACGCTGCATTAATATCCGAGTACTCAAAGAAAAGATACCCTCCTGTAAAGATGACGACCACATAAAACAAGCGAAGTACCATATGGACAATTTTATTTCCTTTTGCCTGTCCGCTATTATGTAGTGCCAGCGCTACGAAAAAGAGAATAAGGGCGATCACCCATGATGTGATGTGCAAATGTGTTGAATCAAGCATTGTAAACCTCCTATCTGTTTATCTTCATTCTGCTCTTATCGTACCATAATTTCACTTGGAGATAATCACAAACCTTGTCTATTTCAAAAACTTCCCCTTACTGCCTTCAACAGCCTGAAGGGGGAGTAATTTTCCTTTGTCTATATACTAAAGGCCGCATTTAGCGGCCTTATCATCATTATTCCCCTATTTCATTAAATAGAGTTCCAATTCCTTGAATCGAAATCTTGACCTGGTCCCCTTTTTTAAGAAATTCAGGTGGATTCATCCCTTTTCCAACGCCTGCAGGTGTTCCCGTAGCGATAACGTCGCCTGGCTCGAGCGTCATTCCTCTTGAAAGCGTTGCAATAATTTCTTCAATTGAAAACAGCATATCTCTCGTATTACCGTCTTGACGAATTTCATCATTCACCTTCGTAACAATACTCAGCTGACCTGGATTTGGGATTTCGTCTTTTGATACAAGATACGGTCCCATTGGGCATGTTGCATCCAGGCTTTTCCCAAGGAAAAATTGCTTATGCTTTAATTGCAGATCTCTTGCCGTAACATCATTAACTATTGTATAGCCAAATACATAATCAATGGCTTGCTGCTTCGGGATGTTTTTACCTTTTTTACCGATTACGATCGCAAGCTCTCCCTCGTAATCTAGTTCCTTAGTGATCTCTTCATAGGAAGGGATCAGAGAATTATCACCTGTAATCGATGTGGCTGCTTTGGTAAATACAACTATCGCTTCTGGTACATTTCCATCACCGCCGAGCTCCATCACGTGATCACGGTAGTTTTTACCGATACAAATAACATTTTTAGGAGTTCTTGGAATTGGGGCTTCCCAAACCAAGTCGGTAAATTTCACTTTATAGCGTGACACATGATCACTTTCTTCTGCTGCTCTGATACATTTTCGTACTGTTTCCTGCAGCTCCATTCCGTTTTGAATGCCTTCTAGAAGACTGGCTGGGACGTTTTCATTTGGAAGGAGCTCCTTATGTATACGTACAATATTCCATGCGGCCTCTTCCTTTTTCACTTTCACTCCGTAGAGCAGTTTGTCTTCAAAACGAAAAGATAGAAATTTCATTAGGTGAACACTCCTTAAAGTCTGAATTATTATTCTATTATACATTCTTTAAGGTGCTCGTGTACTGTTATTTTACATTTTTCCGTATGATAACCTCCTCCACAGCGTTTCCATCGGACCACGTTTATATTTTGCGAGCCAAAGCTCTGAAAGGATCACTTGAATAACAAAAATCCCAAGTGCAAGTAGAACACTCGTGCTAAGATTTACTTCTCCATAAAGTCCAAGTCCATAATTGTAAAAAATAAGCGTACCAATGATCGACTGCATTAAATAATTGGTTAATGACATTCTTCCGACCTGTGCGATTGGTCTTAAAAGAGCAGCTCGTTTTTCTCCTGTCATATAAAGAGCAATTAATGCCATATACGACATCGATAAAATGGGCCCGCCCACAAAGTCTTGAATAAATACATATGCCAGGTTTTGTTCTCCCCAGTAAGGAGCTGTTTTTAGTGCTAATGCAGCCGTTAGCGTAATCAGCGCAATGGTCCAGAGCATTTTTTTCTTTTCCTTGGCTTTTTCAAGCAAACCGAGCTTTGATACACCTGCTCCTATCATCATTAAAGGCAGAATCGTGATCATAAGAGTGACAAATGCTGCCGGACTATTTGCATACATCCAGTCGCTCGTTCTTTGTTCAAAAATCGCCTGAATACTTCCAGACCCATATGCTTCTATCGAGCTTTGTATTGCTTGCGGCGCTGAAAAATAGGTAATGCCTGTTGGATCAATGAATGACGCTAGAATCATAATGCCTGAGAGCAACACCTGAGGCAGCAAAAATAAGATTAACCCTAAGATCAGAAGCCATTTCCCATCAAGTTTCAGCATCCATATCAATAGCAATCCAACTACAGCATAACTGATGAGTATATCCCCCGACCATATAACAAAAGCATGAATGATTCCAATGCCAAGTAAAATCAATAATCGCTTTATAGCAAATGGCATAAAATTCGAACCTTTTTCAACAGACCGGCGATATTGTATGGCCAACCCATATCCAAACATCATTGAAAATAATGGGTAAAAGCTTGCCTGGGCAAAAACATCGATCCACCAATATACTGTACGATTAGCTGTATCCCCCCACCATGTATAAGGGTCGTAATAATACATGGGTGAATGAAAAGCAATCATATTTACAATTAAAATACCTAATAGAGAAAAACCTCTCATAACATCTAAGGATGCGATCCTGCTGGTTGCATCTACAGGTTGAATTGCATTCAAGTCTACTCCTCCATTTCAACTATTCTTTGCACATTTCGTTCGTTCACTCATATAATGTATCATCATTTCGTTTATTTGGCGAAAGGGTGTGCCATTAATGCCAGCATTTGTTGGAGCTATTCATATTACTTCTCTCGGTTCAAGCGGAGTTATGCATATCGGTGACTGCTTCTCAATACAGCCTCTATCTTTTACTAAAACCTTTGCGGGTGCGGGATCGTTTAACACTGGCGATGGTTTATATGTAGAAAATCATCAATCCGTAACCAATACTTGGGATCAAGATCAAATTGACCAAAGTTTTGCTGGCTGGAGGTAAAAATGGAACCTAATTGGATCATTCATCAGCATATCACGATCAATATGATTAAAATTGGCAGTATGGCTAATTCATCCATTTTACAGATCGGAACTGTCGGCACGATTCAAGCTCGAGCCGAACTATCCAACAGCGGCGGATTCACAAAGCCCGCTCCTTCACTAACGCCAGCTGTTCAAGATGTCTTTGTTCCACTAACAAATCCCTAATCACCCTGGAGGTGTTTGTTATTCAGCAATTATACTATCAGCTTTCCGTACTCCAGCAGCAGCTCGCAGACTGCACGAAGCGTCTGCAAGAAATTGAACAAAAGCTTCAGGGACAGTCCGCTTCCACTCCTCCTATCCACATAGAAAAAATAGAATATAATTTTGATCAATTAAAGATTGAAACGCTCGAAGGGACGTTATCAATCGGATTATCACCTTCTGACCTATCAAACCATGAAAATGTTGAAATTCCAGGGTGGCCGATAAAATCTGTACAACAAGATCAGTTGATCTCTCATGCAAGAAATTATTTGACCGAGCAAATCCCCATCGTATTTTCTGAGCATAGTCAAATTGTAGATCCAAATGGATCGCCACTATCTGAGGATGTGCTAATTAACCAGTTAATGAATCAGCTCCCAGGACGGATCGAACACCTTAAAGCCAATCACGAAGGACAAACTCCCCCATCAGACGAGCTATTAAAAGCACTTATTGAACGAGATTTATCACACGCTCTTCAGTCCCTCCATGCACAGCAGCCTAATGTGAAAGGAGAATAATAAAGTGTATATTCAACACCTGGAAAATCACGTCAAGCTTATTCACATTATCGGTGTTTCATCATCCTCACTCGTACATGTTGGTGACATTGGATCAATCCAGCTCGACTCAGCATTTGATACGCCACCTGAGTCACTTATTGTCGGTCCATTTGTCCCTCTCACACCTGAAGGGTAAATATGACTTCAACGGTTAATCATGTTTTAATCAATACATTGTCTTTTTCATCTGTCATTCAAATTGGTGACAGTGCTTTGATTGACAGCCATTCAAATATTATCGCGGTCCATCGTGAGGTTGAAGTGTTTTTCGGGCAGGAGGCTCCCTTTGAACACTATTCAATTTTCTATCGCCCTTCTGCTGCTGGACGTTTAACAATGATCAACCACCTGCTTCACCCAACCGAAAATCATGCTGAAACAATTAATATCGTCGGGATATCTGCTTCATCCGTTTTACATGTGGGTGACAGCTCCCATGTTCGTATGGTTTCGCGAACAAAACATATTCGACAGTTTTATCATACACCAGATGGTTTTAAGAAATAATAGAAAGAAGTGATCACCTTGCCTGCCATTATAGGCCCTTTACAAATTCTTAATATCGGCGGAGGCGTTATTCAATTCGGCGATGCCGCTATTGTTGCTCCCAAAAGCTCAACTAAAAGTACTGGCGGTTCCGGCGGTTTCAATACCGGACCATTTCACGTTAACAACAACGGCTTTAGCCTCAATCAAACCTTTGATATAAACGGCATTGACCAACCCATTGTTGGACCAACATAAAAAACAGGCACAATGAAAATTCATTTTCATTGTGCCTGTTTTTGACAGGGTGGTTTAAAGTTCAGAAAGCTCTAAGACATGTGCACCATCGAAAAAGAAGAGAACCGTTTGATTAATTTTTCTGCCTAATATTTTCTCAAGGGCATTTTTGTACATTTTTAACTGCGTCGTATATCTTCTCTCCATCACTCGTCTAGCCTGATCAAACCCTCCTTCAAACCGATCCGTTATTCGGTCTGTTTTGTAATCCAATAGAACCAGACCGTTCTCATCCTCAAACAAACAGTCGATGATCCCTTGAATAATAACTTGATCAAGCGGGTCATTCCCTTCATTCAGCAGCCCCAGCTCAGAAGAGGTTGTTGCATAAGTAAATGGGATTTCACGCTGTACCGACTGGGCTTGCACCACTCGTCTTCCAATGTCTGTTTCAAAGAAGGCTAAAATTTGTTCAGGATTAACCGCCAGCTTTTGTTCCGGTGTGATTAGTTCTCTTGTAATCATGTCTTCTAGCAAGAGAGTAAGTTCTTCTGCTGATGGAGTATGTGTTACAGGAATTTGCTGCATTACTGCATGCATAACCGTTCCTTTTTCAGTTGCAGTCATTTTTGTTTCCTGTAAAAATGAGGGACGATCAAATGCTTTTCTCTGCGAACGTTTCATCAAATCGAGAGCACTACGTTCATCCTGGACCTCATTCATTCTTTTTATTTCAGAAACAGACTGTTTAGATCGTTTACTTGTCATTGCCCGATATGGATATTTCCAGGTTAAACGACGTAAAATAGCTTCCTTATCGTCGCTTTCCACCGGAACTTCGTGATGGGCCGACACAAGATCAAGATATTCTGCCTCATGACCACTTATCGCTGTATCAAGTATTAATTCATCAGGACGTATCACCTGAACCAGCCATTTTGATGGATCATCAGACGCTTCTGAAAGATCGTTTTGTGTAAATCCTTCTCGTAAGGTTGACGCTTGCGGATGACGCACTAAAGCCGGTCCTATCCAGTCAAAGTAAGATTTTGCAGCTTTCCTCGTATAGTCCGGGAGCTGCCATTCCGAATGATTGCTTACTGCATTCCATTTTTTTATTGATGCCGCTGTGTTTAACAGCGTCCCCACCATATAGAGACGTTCTTTTGAACGTGTCATCGCGACATACAGCACACGCATTTCTTCTGAAAGATTTTCCAGTCTTTTTTTCTCTTTTAATGCGAGCTGCGGCAAAGAGTCATAGCTGATTCTTTTTTCAGCCTGAACATAGGGCAATGCCAGTCCAAAATCTTTATCCAGTAACAACTTGCTCCTCAAATCCATCTGATTAAAGGGCCGTGCCATTCCTGATATGAAAACAACCGGGAACTCAAGCCCTTTACTTGAATGGATTGTCATAAGCCGAACGACATCCTCTTGTTCACTTAATGCTCTTGCTGCACCCAAGTCATCACCGCGTTCCCTCATCCGTTCCACAAAGCGCAAAAATCGAAATAATCCCCTAAAAGAGGTGGACTCATATTGACGAGCACGATCATATAGCGCTCGTAAATTTGCTTGCCTCTGTTTTCCACTAGGAAGTCCGCCAACAAAGTCATAAAATTGTGTATCACGATATAGCTGCCAAATCAATTCTGCTAACGCTCCGCTTCTTGCCATTTTCCTCCATTCATTCAGACGATGAATAAACCATTCTACTTTTCCTCTTAATAAATCGTCCTCCTGCTTTCCACCTGTCATTGCATATGCTTGCAAAGCATCGTAAAAAGTTCCGGAAGAAGCTGCTGTTCTAATATTTCCAAGCTGTTCTTCACTGCATCGAACAATCGGAGAGCGAAGGACGGATGCGAGTGGAATATCCTGATGAGGGTTATCAATAATCTTTAACAATGAGACCATGATTGCTACTTCTGTAGCCTCAAAATACCCTGTTGAGACATTAGCATAAAGAGGAATCCCTGCTTGCTTAAATTCTTCCATCGTATCAGGTGTCCACGTCATCGACCGAGTTAAGATGACAATATCACGATATTCCAGTGGACGATGACGGCCGCTTTTTATGTCGTAGACAAGCGTTTCTTGATCAATTAGGTTCCTAATTTTTTTAATCATATATCTTGCTTCAAGCTGTGATTTCTCAAGCTCTCTTTCGTCCATTACTTCATCTGGCACATCAAATGCCTCTTCTGTGTCACCTGAGTCCGAGGACTGGTCGATCATCGCCACTTCAACTGGCATAACGACGTCTTCCGGATAAGGAGCACCCTTTTTTAATTCTGCCTCACGGTTATATGCTACCTCTCCTACCCTCACGCCCATAATTTGTCTAAATAAATAGTTCGTTGCGTCCAATACCGCCGGACGGCTCCGGAAATTTTGGGAAAGATCGATTTTTAATCCCGTGTCCATTCCTTCAGAGGATGAGAAGGCACGGTATTTTGATAGAAATAAATTTGGTTCAGCCAGCCGGAAGCGATAAATGGACTGCTTGACATCTCCCACCATAAATAGGTTCCCGTTTTTTTCGCTTCCGCTTTTTACAAGCTGAAGGATGGTTTCTTGAACCATATTGGTGTCCTGATATTCATCAACCAGTACCTCTTTAAATTTACGCTGGTAATGCATCGCAGCTTCTGATGCAACAGACTCTTTGCTCCCCTGCTCCATTAAAATTGCCAGGCAAAAATGCTCCAAATCAGCAAAATCTACTAAGCCTCGTTCCGCCTTTGCCATACTAAATCCTTTATGGAACTGCTTAACGAGCTGAACAAGAGGCTTTAGCTGGTCCGTCATTTCTCTCATGTCTTGAAAATAGTTTTCAGGTTTTCGGATAAAAAAGGAATCCTTAATGGAATCCACCATTTTCTTCGCCTGGTCTCTCCATTTTTTTGATTGCTCCAGCAGCCCTTCATCAAATTCGTCTCCTTTACAAGCCTTTAAACGAGTAAAAGAGACTGCATGTATCTGATCGTATAAATCGGACCATGAAGCTGTCTGTTTTAGAGACTCAAGCTGTCTGATGTCATCTTCAAAATTTTCCGCTCTTGGGTACGGACCACCAGACACTCTGGTCGTTTCCAACGCTTGTTTACACAGCTGAATAGCACCTTCAAGCTCAAGCTGGATATGAAAAAGCAGAAAATGCGCTAATGGATGATCATCGATTTTGGTATCCGGGGGAACATTATACAACTGGACGAGCTCATCCAACCAGCCATCCGGGTCTGCATGCGACCGTGAAAAAGTATGAAGCTTTCTAATTAACTGTTGCAGGTCCTGGTCACTTCGATCGCTTGTTAAAGCATCTACTAAGCGAAAAAATGGCTCGTTTTCTGCCTGACCGTATTCCTGCTCAAGCATTTCCTCCATTACTTCATCTTTTAAGAGCTCAGCCTCCGCATCATCCGCGATTCGAAAGCCGGGGTCTATATCAATTAAATAGTAATAAGTCCGAATGACTTCCAGACAAAAGGAATGAAGAGTTGAGATTGATGCTTTATTTAACAAACTCGCTTGCCTTCTTAAATGTTTTGATTCAGGAAATTGTTCGATGGCTTTTTCAAGTGCCTGTCCAACACGGTGTTTCATTTCTGCTGCCGATGCATTCGTAAACGTCACAACCAATAGCTCATCTACATTGATGGGGCTTACCTGCGACAGTACTTTTTGAATCATCCTCTCGACAAGGACCGCCGTTTTACCGGAGCCGGCAGCTGCTGCTACCAGTATGTCTTGATCCTTTGCCCATATCGCTTTCCATTGATCATCTGTCCATGTGGCGTCTGCCGGTTTAATTGGTATCAAGCTGCCACTCCTCCTCTCTTACCGTCATGAGCAAATCTTCTGGTTTCTTAGGTATTAATCGACGGTACTCATTATTCTCTAATGCCGGATCAAATTGACATACAGATCTGTACGAGCAAAATTGACAAGGTGTTCTTTTCTTGAATTCATATGGATCGATTGAAACGTCACCATTCATTAGCCGATCACCCGATGACTGGAAAAGATTTCTCGTATGATTTCTCATAGCTTGAAACTCCTGCTTGCTTGCTGTCTTCGAATCCGAGCGTAGTGTGCCATCTTTTTTAAGCCCTGCGGACACGATGGAGGATTGGCCTTGTTCAAGCGTTTGATCCATTAGTTTAACAGCTTCGGCATCACCTAATACAAGCCCCTTCATTTTGTACTGCTTAAACAGCTCTTGTTCAATTTCTTCCATTGTTAATCTCTTTTTACTTTTAATCATAGGGTTATGCAAATGAAAATATAAAATGCCTGCAGGATCCGCTTCTGTTTTTACTAACTGCTTGGAGTTGGCAAGAACGATATCTAAATACGTAAGCATTTGAAGTGATAAGCCATAGTAGATTTCAGTAAAATCTAGATCCCTGGCGCTTGATTTATAATCGATGACGCGTAAATACACTTTATCATCAAGACTTGCTGTATCCACCCGATCAATTCTTCCCTGCAGCTGCATTTTCGTTCCGTTTGATAGTGTAAAGCTGAGCGGCGGCAGTTCCTGTCTAGGACCAAAACCAACCTCTACTCTTATCGGAACAAATCCGCTTGAGCGAGCATGTTCACTTAAAATAAAGGAAGCTTGTCCAATGACACTTTCTAATTTACGTGCAATGTAATGGTACCGATTCGAGCTCAACAAAATTTCATGCTGTAATTTTGGTGCTAAATAAGCAACTGCTTCCTTTGCAAGCTGCATACACTGCTGTTTTGATAGGCTTGGCCAGGCAATCCCTCTTTTGAGCAGCTGCTCTGATATCCATTTCAGCGCGGCATGAAACAGCTCTCCTATATTCGGCGCCTCCAACCGGTACACACTGCGCTCCTGAAGCTTTAAGCCATGACTTGAAAAATGAGAGAATGCACAGCTGTTCAAACGTTCCATCCTTGATACGCTCGCTAAAATTGACTCACCATAAAGCTCCTTCGTGGTAGATGGTGACAGCGGCTGCGTTCGATTTTGATAGAATAAGCTCGAAAGAATTCTCTTGCTTGATTCATGCCAAAGATCATCCTGTACATAAAAATTGTACACATCCCACCATCGTTCCGACATTTTGTAATGCCGCTTCATCTGCTGAAGCTGTGTCGTTAAATAGGAGGCTGTTGGGGTTGGATGACAAATGTAATCGAGCTGATCCTCTATAGGCAGCTCAACAGGATCATTCAAAAGCAGTTTTCGTGTATGCATAGGCAATAATTGCTGAAGTTTTTTTATATATGGCGATGCCAACATCGCTTTTCCTTCTTCATCCGCTATTGGAAATGATACAAATAGCCAATCGGCCGCCGATGTAAATGCCCGGTACGCTAAAAAGTCCTCATCTAAAAGCTTTTTTCGTGCGCTTGGCGCAAGGTTCAATCCTGAGCGCTCAAGCCATTCTCTGTCATCCTCGGCTAGCACTCCATCATCTTGAATTCTCTGCGGCATGACTCCATCATTTACCCCCATAATGAAAGCCGCCCGAATATCCGGCAATCTCGACAGATCCATATCCGCAACAATCACTTGATCAATTGCAGGCGGCACGAGTGAAAAATTTAATACTTCAAGCCCTGCATCAAGCAGATCAGCGAAGTTTTTCGTATCCATTTCTTCTTCTCCGAGCATTTCAACCAGCTGATTCAGAAGATCCATTATGGCATCCCATACTTGATCGTGCTCTCTTGCCCGAATAAGATCTCCTTTTTCTTCCGCTGCCATCACCAATTGTTCAAGCTTTTCAGGAATATATAGCTCATCAAGGAATTGGTATAACGTCCTGCTTTTTTCACGCACTGTAACACTTCTATCCATTCTTTTCGATAGCCGTTGAATGGGCTCTATAATGATGGCTCGGGCTTCATTTAAATCTTCTTCTATACGCAATTCTTCATCCGTTTGCGGTGAATCAACAAAATCAAGCCCTTTAAAGCGACGATAACGGAAGCGGTCTTGTTTTATCCACCGATCGCCTTGAACCCCTAGAGCTAATACATAGTTTTCCAAACGGTCCATTTGCTGTCTTACATTTGATACGCTCGTCATATCAGAAAAAAGAAGCTCTGTTTTAACCGCTCGAAAAACGGGTTCATAGCGCCAGTTTTTCGTAATAATTTCAAGAGATGAACGAATTAGCTCTACGAGTGGATGGTTTAACATCGTCCGTTTTTGATCGATAAAATACGGGATTTCATAATCATGAAAAACGGGTTCAATTAAATCATGATACGCTTGTCCATTCCGGATCAGCATCGCCATGTCCTTATAGCGATACCCTTCTTCTCGTGCCAGTCGTCGGATTTCGCGTGCAATCCCTTCTACCTCTGCTCTTCTGTTTGATGCTTCAAGCAGAACAAGTCGTGAATCTTCCTGAAACGCAATACCCGGCCGCCGGTCAAATTCTTTTTCCAGGCAAGCAAGGCTGCCTTCTGTAAAACGCTGCTGTCCCTCATCATTGATTTTTTCCACCGTTACAGATATCCCATGTTCTTTTGAAAGCTCTCTGATCCGCTCATACGTTTCAGATGTTTGCCTAAAAAGACTTGTCTCATCTGCTCCCGGCTGATCAAGCGTCAGTGCAATAGTCACCTCTTTGCTTGTACGCATCAGCTCACCAAGCACGAGATATTCCTGTGGGGTAAAACTATGAAATCCATCTATATAAATTTCCGCTTCCTGTATCCATCTAGAATGAGATACTTTTTCTGCAAGAAGACGAAAATAATCCTCAGCGTCAATATACTTCCCAGTCAGCTGATCATCAAACGCACGATAAATACGCTCAAGATCATGCAGTTTATCTACAAGTGATTTAGGTGCATTCATCGTACTTAAATCCGCTGTTTGCTGTAATAAATCATCGGGTTTTATGCAGTATCTCCTGAATTCAGTCAGCATATTTTCCACATGCTGTATAAATCCATGCTTCTTTGCTGCGCGTCCAAATAGTGAAAGCTGATCCTGCTGTTCATTCATGATTTTACGAATAAGCATGTTTACCCCGGTGCTGTTTATATGCTGTCTTGACGCACCACCTGTGTCCTGTAATACTCGCCAAGCCAGCCGTTTAAAACTGTATACTTGCGCTCGGATCATTCCATGCACACCGGGTGCAGTCGCCAAACGATACTCAGATTGAAAGGTCATTTGCTCTGGTACAAGCAGCACAATAGGGTGCCCATTCGGCTCTTCTTTTAGCTTGTTCTGAATATTTTTCATGATTGCAGCCGTTTTACCAGATCCGGCTCTTCCAAGTTTAATTATTAGTGCCATTATGGCCCTCCTTTAACCAAATGTAATAACCATATTATACTATAAAAAAGAACGCACGTTCCCTTGTTTTGAATAACTTTTATAGACTAAATGTCTTTTCAGAAGCCCATTCCGACCGCAGCAAGCCATATAAAATCATGTCATACCGCTTTCCATTGCGTTCAATAAATTCTCGATAAACACCTTCTCTTGTAAATCCTAGTGCAGCATATAAACGGATGGCAGGTTCGTTATAGGAGAATACTGTTAGCTGAAGACGATGCAGATTCAGTTCCATAAAAGCAAAGCGGATACAGCACTCCATCGCTTCTTTGCCATACCCTTTGCCCCATTGTGATGACTCGCCAATTGCAATGGAGACCCAGGCCGTTCCATGATTCCAAAGAATTCCGTCCATTTCTACAAATCCGATCAGCTGATTCGTTTCTTTTAATCGAATGCCGAATCGATACTCCTGTTGACTACTGCCTGTCCACCACTTTTTCATTTCATCAGCTGTTTTAAACTGAAGTGGACGGGCATCTAACCGTCGACCGAACGATTCATGAACATACCATGAAGCCATTTGTTCAAATTCATTCTCATGTACTGGTCCAAGCGTTATATGATCATTTGTCAACAACACTTGTCATCACCTCTTATTCAGCATTCGCGACTAATTTATACAATCCTTTTCCCGCAAAAAAAGACCAGTCATAAAGGACCAGTCAATATGCTTTATTCATAGAACTTAACTTCCATTTCATTTAACGGCCAGTAGCGGAGATTTACCTTCCCAACAACCGTATCTTGATCAACAAAGCCAAAGATGCGGCTATCCAAGCTTTGTTTTCGATTATCCCCAAGGACAAATACCATTCCTTCAGGAACAACAGGTTGACCTGTCAACTCTTCCAGCGTAAAGTCCCCTGTTAGCCGCTCATCACCATTTCCCTGTCGAAAGGCGTCTAGATAGGGTTCAGGATGCTGTTCACCATTTATATATAATTGATCATCAATAAATTCAATTTTATCTCCTGGAAGACCGATTACTCGTTTTACATAATCTTCATTTTCGTTTGCATGAAAAACGATGACATCAAAATGATTGAGTTCACCAATTTGATAGCCGATTTTATTTACAACAAGTTTGTTTCCATCTTCCAGCGTAGGCTGCATAGATACTCCTTCTACCACATAATTTGAAAATAGAAAGATCCTTACAACTAGAACGATGACTAGACCAACCGCTAATGCTTTGAGCCATTCGAAGCCTTCCTTTTTCCACGATTCCATTTGCTCTCCAACCTTTCAAGCGCCACGGATTTGCCGCCACTCTTTTTCTGTTCCTTTTCTATTTGTATATCTCGTTCCATTTTTAAATTAATGCGCTTCTCAATTTGCTTTCCAACAATCCATAAAACAAAGATTGCGATTAGTACCATAGCGGTTTTTAACGGTTCCCTTATCAATGAAACAATATCTGCACCAATAAAGCTAATAGTCGCGATCATGACAAGCTTGCCTGTGACAACGGCGAGCATATATTGTAATACGCTTATTCTTGAAAGCCCTGCTACTACATTGACCAGGGCGGAGGGAGTAAATGGGAAGCAAAGAAGAAGAAATAGCGGACCGAAACCATGGCGCTCAACCCAATTTGTTAATTTTTGCACCTGCTTTTGATTTCGAATAAAAGTAAGAAATCGTCTATCTCCATATCTCCTTATAAGTAAGAACACCAATAGTGCTCCAATTGATGCACCCGCCCAAGAGATTAATATCCCTGCTAACAATCCATAAGCATTAGCATTTGCAACAACAAACACAACAAGCGGCAAAAATGGGAGGAATGCCTCTAAGACCGGCAATAACAAGCCTATTAACGGTCCAAATGATCGATATTCACCGATCATTTCTCTGATTTTCTCTATCGTCAGCCATGCTTCAAGACTTTCTAACGCCATTTAGATGCTCCTTCTTTTGACATCACCATCGACAATACTGTTTTTTAAGTATAGCATATTTCAAGTCATTCTCACGATTGGTGTACCTTAATATTCCCCTAAATTTCTTACAATTAAACAAAGAGCTACACCTGATAAAGGTGTAGCTCTTTGAGCACCAAACAATCTTATAGGTATTCTTTAAACCACCCTGTTATGTGATGAAGACGTTCAATTCGAAGCTTTGGTTTACCCGTGCGCGATAAGTTATGGTCTGATTCAGGAAAACGGACAAATGTAGTCGTTTTTTCCTGTCTCTTTAAAGCAATATACAGCTGTTCTGCCTGTTCAATTGGACAGCGGTAATCCTTTTCACTATGCAAAATTAATAAAGGTGTTTTGATGTCAGCTGCATAGGCTAGCGGCGAGTGCTTCCATAATGTATCAAAATCATTTAAATCCGCTTGGATTTGCCATTCACTAAAGTAGTAGCCAATATCACTGACTCCATAAAAGCTGATCCAATTACTAATCGACCGCTGGGTAACTGCAGCCTTAAAGCGATCAGTATGACCTACAATCCAGTTTGTCATAAACCCTCCATAGCTGCCGCCTGTTACGCCCAATCGATCTTGATCAATGAAATCGTATTGCTCAAGTGCGTAGTCTACAGCCGCCATAAGGTCCTGGTAATCGTTTCCTCCATAATCTCCTCTTACAGCATCGACAAAGGTTTGCCCATATCCATGGCTTCCGCGTGGATTCACATAAAGCACCGCATATCCTTGGGCCGCTAACAGCTGCATTTCATGAAAAAACGTATTGGCGTACATCGCATGAGGACCACCGTGAATTTCTAGTACGAGGGGGTATTTTTCCCCTTCTGCAAAACCAGCAGGCTTCATAAACCAGCCGTGCACCTCCCAGTCATTTGCACCTTTGTAAACAATTGATTCAGGATGAACAACTTCTACCTCCTGCAGCCATTCATTGTTTACTTCCGTTAGCTGTTGATTCTTTCCCGTTGGAATATGCAATAGATGCAGATCTCCAGGATTTGTGTGTGTACTTACCGCTGCAATGACTTGCTGAGAAGATCCATGCACATCAAACCCATAGACGTGATGGTCTCCATCTAATGCTGGATATACCTCTCCTGCAACTGACCCATAGTACAATTTCACATTCCCCTGATCACTTATGACGAAATAAAAGCTTTCCTCATTGTTCCATACTACGCTTTGCACACTAGCTCCCTGTTGAATATCGGCAACCACATAGTCCCCCACTGGTGCGTCAATTCCTTCTGTTATACATTGCTTCGTTTGAGTTGATGCTTCATACACCCAGAGTTTTGCATGAGTTGCATTCTCAAACCTACGCTCACTTGCTAGAAAGGCAAGATACTTACCATCTGGAGACCATTTTGCTCCCCCCGCATATCCCTCTTTCGTCTCAATATGCTGACGTGTTTTTTCAGTCAAGTTGTACAAATAAAGTTCGTTATTAAAAGAGAAGTCCTTTTGCTCAACTTGATCATTGGCTGCATAAGCAAGCTGTTCCCCATTCGGCGACCAGTCAAATAACGTATAGCTATGCTCTCCTTCTGTGAGCTGTGTCACTTCATCCGTTTCTAGATCAACAATACCTATGTGCTGCTCTTTTCCATCCAGCAATCCTGAACCATCAGCCTTATATTTCATGGAAGTTGTAACAAAAGGCTTCAGTTCTTCCTTCTCATCGGACTCTTTCTTTTCTTCTCCAGGTGCAAGTGTTTCTTCCGCTTTAAGGGAAGCTGTAAATGCAAGCTTTCCGCTGCAAGGAGACCATACTGGATTGCCGGCTCCATGCAGTGCTTCCGTTACTTGCTTTGCTTCACCACCGCGCTTAGATAATACATAAATCTGGTTTTTACCGCTTCGATTTGAAACAAAAGCAATTTTTTCTCCGTTTGGTGACCATCTTGGCGACGATGTTCTTCCCTCTCCAAATGTCCATTGCTCAGTTGTTCCACTTGTTACATCCAGGTGATACAAATTTGATACGTATGTATGGTTGTCTTTATGAATATGTGTCTTAACATAAACAACCTCTTCTCCATTCGGTGACCATCTTGGATCTGTTACAGACTGAATTAAATAAAGATCCTCCGCTGTAACTTTGCGTTTCCCTGCCACAAATACCCCTCCCTTTTCTTCAAAACGTATTTATTTATTTCGGATATCGAGATAACCAACACATTACATTATCAGATTTTTGCGAGAATAATGCAAATAAAAATCATGTGTTCGGAATAAATTTCCTATTGTAAGTTAATAAAATCTGTGTAAAATAATTAATACGAACATACGTTCTTTTTAAGGAGGCCTGGACATGACGAAGATTCCAGCGGAGGATCGAGACAAATTAGAGGAGGCATTTTATTTACCTATGCTTTTAACCGTGCTAGAACGGGATCGACGTGTTGTCGAGAACAGTCCATTCAAACTAAAGAACCCTTATTTAGAGCTTATTGAAGATACAATGAAGGCCGTGCAAAGAGACTTGGCTGTGGCTAAACGACATTTGCGTGAGAACCAGATGAAGGTTGTCAAGCTGACCTCCGATGACGCTTTTACGCTTTATCTTTTTGTCTATAAAGGATACGAAGAGCAGCATAACTATTTTAACCCTCGGCTTCGAAATCATGTAGAAGCGCTGCTGAAGTTTTATTTATATGAGCGCTATTCTGCCCGTAATGTTCTTAGCTCAAAGCCGAAGACAGGCGTTACTTTCTCTTAGTTTTTGATTGATCACTGCGCTCCAGACGATCAAAGTATTCGAGAAATAGCAGACGATTTGCCCGTTGTTCGATTGAATAGGATGATTCAGTCTGCTCACGAATTTCATCGAAGTTAAACTGGGCACGGCTGTAAAGATGCGATGCCTTTAAAAATTGTTGAACAAATGATGGTACAGAAACTGGAAGATTCACTTCCTCGCCTCCTGATAATGTAACACGGGTTATGTCTTTTTGATCGGATGCGTATGCTTGTAAATGTTGAAGAGAAAGCCATCGATTGCTGTCATTGGTGTCTGAATGAGTAGAAAAGAAATACACGGAAGTTACGGGGTCAATCACAATGGGTGGTTTATGCCGAATATTTGTTAATACTTTCGTTGAATGCTTGCGGCCTTCATAAGAAGATAGAAAATAATGGCAGGAATGTTGGATAATCTCTTGCGGGTCATGTGGAACGACGAAAGATGCCTTGTCTTTTTCATAAACGGTCGTTTTTCTCTTGCCATTTTCAATAATCGGCTCTAAAAGCATCGTCTGAGAGTTCACAACATAGATATTATCCAAATAATTATTTTTCTTGGTTTTTTCCACAAAATCACTCCTTTATATGAATATGGAACCATCATACACTATAAAATATATTTTTGTATAGATCAAAAGATATGTTTTTTTGTAAATTTTCTCTATTCATAAATCTTCTGATAATCTTTCTAATACCATTTATCAAAAAATTATAAATTTTCTGTTGATATTATTTCTTTTATTCCCTATAATGAAAAAAAGCAACAGGGGTGATGAAGATGGAAAATAACAAATCGTTCGCAGAGTTTATGAATGAGTCAACCGTCCCTCAAAAACAATCCAGTGAAATGACAATGATGGAAATTTACGTTGATATGGTAATCAACGAAATTCTATTGAAGCAGCGCAAACAACAGATTTTAACAGCCCTCGATGAAGCACTAGATCAGAAAGATCAAGTCGCATTCATGGAGCTTTCAAAAGAACTTAATACATTAGAGGTCACACACGGTGTGTAAAATGTGAACCCCCTGCTTTGAGGCATACTCAGTATAATAAGCAGGGGGTTCAGTCTGTTTATAAAATCTTAACAATTTAAGCAGATTCATGGTGGAAAAAAAAACATCAGGAATAATGGATATAGTAAATCTATTGGCTGCAAGGAGCTTATAGAAATGAATGGACTGCCGTTAAATGAAACCTTTATAACTATTTTAGAATGGGGATTTGTAGTTGTTGCAACTGCTGTTTTCATTTTCTCCATTTGGTCTATTAAATACGCTCCCAAAATGAAGGGAGCCTTTTTATGGAGAGGTGCACACCTTTTATTTATGATCGGTGCAAATTTCCTCTTTTGGATGGGGATACGTGATCAATCCGCATCCACTACCCCAATTGACAGCCTAGTAGATCAGGTGCAATTTTTAATGGGGTAGCCGCACTTCTTTGGCTTATGGGAATGCTGTGCTTCGTCATTGGCATTCAAGTAATGAAAGACCTGTTCACAGTGAAAAAATCCAGCTTGCAAGAAAAGTAAATGCCAGCAAGAGAAGAGCGAAGAAGACTAATCCAATAGTCTCCTTCGCTCTTCTTTTGTTGGGAGCTTACAATGCTTGGGATGACCAAACCACCGAAAACGATTACGTGCGACGACATCATAAGCCGCATCACGAATAGATTTCGGTACAAAAAGAAAAAGGGACAGCAGCTGAACGCCGCCTTTTAAATTTCTACAAATCCGAAGGGCAGCAGTCGATTTTGTATAAATCTGATCCCGATCCACAAGCAGTACGGAGTCATCAAGCGGATTCACCTCGTATGTTCTTCGCAATTTTTGCCCCAGCTCTCCTTGCAAAGATGCAAAATGAAAATGCCCATCCCGATCCCTGTTCATAATGAATTGCACACTCCAACTGCAGACATTACAATCACCATCATATAACACAATTGACGCCATCACGCAGCCCCCTGCTAAACATTCATTTTTATTTATAAAGACTATTTTTTTCTGTACACATTTAACAGCCCGCCAAATAACAAAATAACAGCTGTTAAGTAGAACCAAATCATAAGAATAATGACAGAACCCAACTGTCCGTATAATCTTGTATAATCACCATGGCTTACATACAAGGAAAATCCTTCAGAGATTGCTTGCCAGCCGATCGTCGCAAAGATTGCACCTGGTATGACAGATCTCCATGATAGCCGGCAGCTCGGTAAATAACGATACAGCAGCCAGAAAAACAAAAACAGGGTGAGTGTCCCAATTCCCCATCTTACATATGCCCACAAATGAAACCAATCGAGCGAAAACCATAGCGTTTGTTCAACCCATCTATAAAGCAGCTTCTCCAGTATGGGAATTAAAATGGATAAAGGCAATACAACCACAAGACCCATGGTCAGAAAAAAGTCACCGAAAAGACCACGTATAAAGCCTTGCTCCCTCTTCACATTATAAACGTCGTTCATCGAACGGACCAGCGATTGTATAGACATAGAAGAAAGCCAAAAGGTTGCAATGACACTGATGGAAAGAACTCGCCCTTGTCCAGAATCTAAAATAGCCGAAAGATTATACTGGATGAGATCATAGGAGTTTGCTGGTGCATAAGGTTCAATAACAGTGAGTAAATCACCTGAGTTAATCGGAAGGAAGCTTGCAATGGAAAACGCCATAAATAAAAAAGGAAAAATCGACAACATAAAATAATAAGCAGTTTGTGCAGACTGATCATAAAAGCGCTCCTTAAAAAAACGAGAAACGGCATACACAAATCTTTCAGCCACTCATTTTAACTCCCTTCCTTATTACGCTATTAGCTTATTCCCTTTTCTCCTAAAAACTACTCCTTGAGCCGCTCAACATCTTCATATAAAAAAGATGTATAAAGATAAAACAGCGATGGAACCGAGTACCACGATCATCACATTCGCTCCAATTAGTGCGAGAATAATAGCAGCAAGCGCTCCAACGACCCCAAACAACAGATTCCCCTCTTGAATCAAAAGAATACCCGGGAAAATAAGTGCACCAAGTACAGCAAATGGAATATTCCGCAGAACGGATTGAAGAAACGGCGGGAGCTCTTTACCTTCCAAGAGTGTCAACGGCAGGACACGCGGAATATACGTCACAATGGCCATTCCAACAATTAACAATACCATCGTCATACTCACGTTAACCCCACCCTTCCCCTGAACAATACAACCAGCTCAACGATGACTGAAGACAACAGGGTCGCAGCCACAATGGCCCATCCTGTTTCGAGCAATCCTGTGAAAGTAAAAAGACAATTTAAAGCGGCCGCTACTCCCGCCAGATAAAATACCTTTATGCTTTTCTTAAGTGAAGGCATGAGAAGACCAACAAACATGGCATAAAGAGCAATCGACATGGCTGCCTGTAAAAACGCCGGGAGGCTTGCACCAATAAAATGGCCGACTCCCGAAAAGATGACCCAGCTTCCATAAGCAATAAACATGACTCCCAGCGCAAATGAAGTCGTAGACTTTCCTTCTCTTGTCGCAATAACCGTAAAGGTCTCATCTGTTAGCCCAAAAGCATAGATTGCTTTCTTCCACAGCCGGTCCTCCTCCATTTTTTCGTTTAATGAGGCGGACATTAGAAAATGGCGGATATTCACAATAAATGTATTAAAAATAATGATACCAATGCCAATTCCACTTGCAATCAGTGAAAGCGATATGTATTGTGCTGCACCAGCAAAAACAAGCAGACTCATAAGCAGCGTTTCTGCAATTGTTAACCCTGTTGTCTTTGCAAGCAAGCCAAATGTTAACGCAATTGGCATATAACCAACAGCAATGCTCGTCCCCGCTTGAAGACCTCGCTTAAATTCAATACCAGAAGATGCCGTAGCAATCATCTGCATACATGGTTCCCCCTTTTTTCTCACTGCAAAATATACTATAATAGATAAAAATGCGTTATAAGTTATTTATATACCAAAGTATACAAATGTGCGTTTTAAATAACAACCCGGGATGTGAAAAAAGTGGAAGAGGTAAAGAAGCAATTAGGTGTGAACTTGCGTCTGTTTCGCAAAAAGAGAGGCTTGACGCTGGACCAAGTAGCAGAATACACTGCTGTCAGCAAGGCGATGCTAGGACAAATAGAACGTGGAGAATCAAATCCAACAGTCGGCACGATATGGAAGATTGCAAACGGACTAAAACTATCTTTCTCTTCCCTGCTCACCCAGCCTGCACAAAAGGTAAGTCTTATTCATTCAGCAACAATTGAACCCGTAAAAGAAGACAACGGGAAATATCGTGTATATCCCATTTTCACCTTTGATCCTGTCAGACAATGGGAATATTATAAAATCGAGCTGGACCCTGGCTGCCGCTACGTTAGCGAGGCACACGGAGAAGAGGTAGAAGAATATATCGTGGTGACAGAAGGCGTTCTTCATCTTACTCTGAACAATAAGCAATACACGCTCTCTGCTGGAGAGGCCATACGATTTAAGGCAGCAAATACACATGTATATAAAAATACAACAGATTCGATAGCTATCTGTCAAATGATCATTCACTATCAGAATGCATAACGAAAAAAGCTGACTTATAACCATCCCCCTTTTACTTTCTCTTAATGAAATGTGTGAGGGCTATGCATAAGTCAGCACAATATTATTTTCCTTTGAAAACCGGCGGACGTTTTTCACTAAATGCCAGCAATGCCTCCACTCGATCTTCTGTGGGAATGATTGTTTCATAGGATTTACGCTCGATTTGTAAACCTGAATACAGATCTGTATTCATTCCTGTTTTTACAGCAAATTTTGCCTGCTGAAGAGCGATGGGACCATTTGCAAGCAAAGCATCTGTCAGGCTATGTACTTCTTCTAAAAAGGATGGTCTTGAAGCGACCACTGTTACCATTCCATACTCTTTTGCTTCATGAGCGTTAAGACGTCTTGCCGTCAAAATAAGCTCAAGCGCCTTTGCTTCACCGATCAGCCTTGGAAGACGCTGCGTGCCTCCTGCTCCAGGAATGATCGCAAGACTTGTCTCTGTCAGACCCATTATGGCATCCTCCACAGCCACTCGAAAATCACATGCAAGTGCAAGCTCCATTCCTCCACCGAAAGCATAGCCATTAATGGCGGCAACGGTTGGCTGAGGAAGTGCTGCGATTGCGTTAAACACCTCGCCTATTTTATATATATTCCGTTTCACCTGCTGCTCATTTAATGTCTTACGCTCCTTTAAATCCGCTCCCACACTAAATGCCTTTTCACCAGCACCTTGAAATACGACAACACGGATATCCGGATTAATACGTAAGGCCTCCACCACCTGCCCCAGCTCTGTTAATAGATCATAGTTAAATGCATTCATAGAATCAGGGCGATTCAAGGTTACAATAGCCAAATGTTTTTTTTGCTCCAAAACAATAAACTCCATTGCTTCTCCTCAATCCTTCCTTTTCATAATAGATAGATTGAAACCCTTTCCATTATTGTATCATTGACTTTTTAGACTTGCACCCGCTGTGATTAAAAGAATCTTCTTTCCGCTATTAAGCGGTAAACACGATCAGTCGATTTCTTGACAAATAGTAAAACAGTGCGAGGAAGAACTGAGATGAACGATCGAACGAAGATAGAAAAAGAATTTAACAGGAAAAGGCTGGCTCAATCGAGTCAGCCTTTTTCCTACGACCCTGTCTTAATCTGATCACGCAACGCGCGTCTTAATATCTTACCAGTTGTATTTTTTGGAAGCTCCTCAATAAACTCAATAACGGTAGGTAACTTATATTTAGCTAGCTGCTTCCCGCAATATTCAATGAGCTCCTCTTTTGTGAGAGCTGGATTCTTCTTCACGACAAAGCACTGTACTGCTTCACCGTAATCTGGATCAGGCACCCCAACAACAGCTGTTTCGACAACCGCTTCATGAGTGTATAAAACCTCTTCAATCTCTCTAGGGTAGACGTTATACCCGCCCACGATGATCATGTCCTTTTTACGATCCACAATATAAATATAGCCCTCATCATCCATTCTTGCTAAATCTCCGGTATAAAGCCACTCATCCTTAATTGCTGCCTCTGTTTCTTCCGGCATTTTATAATAACCCTTCATCACATTTGGGCCTTTTACAATCAGTTCGCCAACCTGTCCAATCGGCACTTCTTCTCCAAGCTCGTCCACAATTTTATTTTGAACATTTGTAATGGATGTACCGATAGACCCTGGCTTGCGATCACGGTCTAATGGATTAAAGCTTGTAACAGGTGAGGCTTCTGATAGCCCATACCCCTCCGATACTCGCACGTTAAACTTTTCTTCAAAGTTGTGAAGCAGCGCAACAGGAAGAGAAGCTCCGCCCGAAATACTTAAACGAAGGGAAGCAAAATCTTTCGGATCGCCATCCGGATATTGATAAAGGAAATTATACATCGTCGGAACACCGGCAAAAACCGTTGCCTCGTATTTTTTAGCAATTGCAAAAACATCCTTTGGGCTAAAACGAGGAACAATTAAAATAGTGCCTCCATTAATCAATGGTGCATTTAACACGACCGTTAATGCGAACACATGAAACATAGGAAGAGCGGTGATTACCCGATCCTCCCCTGTAATCGATAAATAATTGGCTGTATCACTCGCATTAGAAAATAGATTGCGGTGCGTAAGCATAGCCCCTTTAGGCTTTCCGGTTGTTCCAGAGGTATATAAAATAACGGCAACATCATCATCATCAAGCTCCGGCCCTTTGTATTGAGGAGTCTCTTCTGCCAGTAGTCGAGAGAACGCTTTCACTTTTTCTTTCACGTCCTCCCCTAGTGCAGAAAGCTTCTCATGTGTATCTGAACTTGTTTCACAAAGGATAAACTGCTGAATGCTCGGAAGTGCATGATGAGCTTTTTCTACCAACGGCAATAATAAATCCAACGCGATCACCACTTTAACATCACCATCACGTAAAATATACGCAATCTCATCAGGTGTATAGATTGGATTAATCGGAATCGCTGTTGCACCTACACGTAATGTTGCATAAAGAGAGATCACAAAATGTGGAGAGTTACCTAAAAGCAGCGCTACATGGTCCCCTTTTTGAATCCCCATAGCCGTTAAGCTATTTGCCATTTTGTTCACAGCTCCATTCAATTCTGCATATGACGCCGATTGGTCCATAAAATGATAGGCTGTTTTACTGTCATGCTGCTTAGCTGTTTCATTTAATCGATCTGATAAATTCATTTCATCATCCCCCTTGACGATTTTATGAATGAATAATCATTCATTTTACTATTTATCAAAAATAAAAATTTTCAAACTAATTATATCCAAATCCCCTACTCATTTCAAGAGAGCGATTTCATCCTTTCTTCTTGAGACTTAAATCCATCACGATTAAAGCTGCAACACTTACTGCACTTATGCCATAGCCCCATAAGGTCATCCATCCAAATAAATTGAAAACCGGACCCGTCAATACAAGACAAAGCAAAATCCGTTTTATTTGCATTACTTTTCCCCTTTAAAATATATATGTAAAAACGGCCAGCTACAGTAGCCAGCCGTTTGGAATGATCAATAGAGCAAATCAATAAACTCTTCTTTCTCAATGTTGCCAAAATAATGTTTAATGTCTACGTCTTCAAGTGCTTTTTCTATAACAGCACGCTCGTAACGTAATCCGACAAGCTTATTTTCAATTTCCTGTACATCACCAACGCCAAAGAAATCTCCGTAAATTTTGCAGTTTTCAATGTTTCCTTTTTCCACATCCAGACGCACATCCAGTCCGCCTACTGGGAATCTGTGTGAATGCTGCAGGTTAAATTTCGGTGATTTCCCATAATTCCAATCCCAATTTTGATAGCGTTCACGTGACAGTTCATGAATATTGTCCCAATCCTTATCTGTTAACACATATTCTTTAATTTTATCGGCACCGGCAAAAATATGGCTAAGAATCAATTGCTTAAACTCTTCAATGGTTATTTTCTCTTCCATGAATTCAGAGATGTTTGCTACACGGCTGCGAATGGATTTAATGCCTTTGGATTCAATTTTATCCTTACGTACTTTTAACGATGAAACAACGTTATCAATTTCAGAATCAAACATGAGTGTCCCATGGCTGAACATTCTTCCTTTTGTTGAAAACTGTGCGTTTCCTGAGATTTTTCTCTCTCCGACGACGAGATCGTTGCGGCCCTTTAATTCAGCCTTTACACCAATTTGGTGAAGTGCTTCAACAACCGGCTCCGTGAATTTTTTGAAATTATGAAAGCTGTCACCGTCGTCCTTCGTAATAAAACTAAAGTTTAAGTTCCCCAAATCATGGTATACGGCACCTCCGCCCGAAAGACGGCGTACGACATGAAGTTTATTTTTTTCTACGTAATCAGTGTTTATTTCTTCAATTGTATTTTGATTCTTTCCAATAATAATGGAAGGTTCATTTATGTAGAAAAGCAAGTAGCTCTTCTCGATATCAAGTTGTTTAAGTGCATACTCTTCTATAGCTAGATTGATCCGAGGATCCGTTATACCTTTATTATCTATAAATAACATTTAATTAGTCCCCCTTATGAATAGGTGATCGTTAATCCCGATGAAGCAAGCTGTACTTTACCATCATATATTTGTTCAGCCTCTTTTTTAAGTTGATTCAAGTTTCCAAAATGAGGAAGATGCGTTAAGAGCAAGTGCTTTATCCGGGCATCCCTGGCGATAGAAGCCGCTTCCTCACTTGTCATGTGTCCTGCTGATTGTGCATCCATCCCGCTGTAAAAATTCGATTCTGCAATCAGCAGATCAGCATTTTTGGCAAACTCAATAAAAGAAGTTTGGTACGCGGAGTCTGCTGTAAAAACAACGACTGCATTAGAAGATTCAATGCGTACGGCATAGCAAGGCACTGAATGGCGCGTTCGCAAAAAGCTCAACGTAAACGGTCCCAACTTTAATGGCTGTTCCGGCTGATAAGCAATTGCTCTCATTAATTCTTTATATTGAAGTGATGAAAAACCGCTCTCATCTTCTTGATGACCGTATGCCGGCAGAATAATCGTTTCCCCTTTAAGTGCCTCCTGAATTAACAGCGCATGCTGTAATACACCCACATCAGCTATGTGGTCCGCATGGTAGTGAGTAATCACAAGTGCATCCAGTTCATCTGGCTGTATGTATCGCTGAAGCTGACTTAATACACCGCTCCCACAATCAAGAAGAAGATGAAAGCCATCCTGTTCGATTAAATAGCCTGTACTTGCTTCATTCATTTTTGGATAGCCACCCCAAAAGCCTACAACCGTAACCTTCAAAGCCTATTCCTCCTTCATGATAAACGATGATACATGCTGGTATTACTATACTGTATTTGACCTATTTTTTCATCTGAGAGCATATATTTTAAAAAAATCATTGACTAGTCGATATCTGTTATAATACAATAAGATCAAATAACACATAGTTGTATAACAGATAATAGGAAAGGATGATTACAATGCTTGAAAACGTAATGGAATTTTACAGAAATATCCCGCCTAAACAATGTGCGTCTTGCGGAGATAAAATGGAAGAACAAGCAGAAGCATACAGTACTGTTTGTGATAAATGCAGTTCTTCAATATAAGTACGTTTGTTATGGCAACAATAAAAAATGAATTCCATCATAATTTAACGAAAAAGAAGGGATGATTGCAATGCTTGAAAACGTAATGGAGTTTTACAGAAACATTCCACCTAAACAATGTGCATCTTGTGGAGATAAAATGGAAGAACAAGCAGAAGCATATGGTACTGTCTGTGATAACTGTAAAACAAATGGATAAGAATAACAGCGCGACAAAAAAACACTTCTACTGAACAATACAGAATATCTGTATTAGTACAGTAGAAGTGTTTTTTGGTATTATGCAAACAGGGCAGCGTGTCTTATACTTGTCGCAGCTGAACAAGCACCTTCCGCTTTTCTTTGATCCAGCTGCAGGCGCTAGCTGCTCGAGGTCTCAAGTCAAGCCGTCTTATTGGCAACGAGCACCAATATGCCGACTCGCCTTGTGCTTGTCGCAGCTGAACGAGCGCCTTCCGCTTTTCTTTGATCCAGCTGCAGGCGCTAGCTGCTCGAGGTCTCAAGTCAAGCCGTCTTATTGGCAACGAGCACCAATATGCCGACTCGCCTTGTGCTTGTCGCAGCTGAACGAGCGCCTTCCGCTTTTCTAGTGGCTGTGGTCGTTTTCTTCATTTTGATTATCATGATCCATTTCAGTTTGCAGTTCTTCGTCTTCAATAGCTGAGAGATCGGGATCTCCAACGAGGACCTCCATCCGAGGCATGACGTGTGTATCACGTGCAGTGACATGTGCTTGCACATAATAAAGTGATTCTTCTTCAAAGGTATAGGACGCAATATATTTGCCTTCCTCTTCATTTGTTGCTTCAATCATCTCCGAGTGTTCTTTATGATTTGGCTGCCAAACTTCAAATGTCACCTCGTGTGCATCATCAACTTGTTCATCACCCTGCGTGACTTCTACTTCAAATGTAAGTGTATCGCCAGGCTCTGCCTGTTCATCTATATTGAACGTTACTTCGACTGGAACAAGTGATTGCGTCGTTTCTTCGGCTCCTGTATTGTCGTCTGTTCCTCCGCACGCAACCATTACTGTAACAATGTTTCCCAGAACCAACCCTTGCAGTAATCGTTTCATCTTTTTTCCTCCAATATGTATACTCTTCATTTATCTTACTAGCTTACGCAATGAATTTGATAGCTATATGAAAAGGACACAAAGAGATCAGAATCCCTTGTGTCCTTCCGTTACATAAGCAATCGATTGATGAGCTGCGCTCTCCCCTTGGTCAACACAGTCAGGCAAACCAAGACCTTCAAAGGAGCTCCCCGCTATAAATACACCTGGAAAGGCGTTTTCAAGCTTTTCTTTTTCTTCTTTCAGTCGTTCCTTATGTCCAACAGTATATTGGGGCATTGCTTGCTTCCATCTTGTTACAATTGTAAATTCCGGTTTTTCACTAATGTCCATAATTTTCTTCAAATCATCCAATACAATCGATTCGATTTGATTATCAGCTAAATCTACGACAGCTTCATCTCCAGCACGCCCCACATAACACCGCAGAAGGACTTTACCTTCTGGTGTAGAATGAGGCCACTTTTTATGTGTCCATGTGCATGCTGTAATGGTATAGTCACTATTTCTGGAAACAACAAAGCCTGTGCCTTCAATATCTTTTCGAATCGCTTCAGAAGGAAAAGCCATCGCAACTGTTGCAACCGACGTCGCTGGCATCGATTTGAACGAAGTGAGCAAATTATTTTTTTGAAAAATACCTGATGCCACTATGTGAGGTACGGTAAAAATAATACTATCTGCATCAAGGGTTTCTCCGTTATTTAATAACAGCTTATAACGATGAGGTGAAGAATCTTCCTTTTCAATAGTCTCCACTTTTACACCTTTTATAACAGTAGTGCTAATTAATTCTTCCTCAAGCTTATCAACAAAGGACTGCAATCCTGAAGTAAAGGTTAAAAAGAGTCCCTTTTTCTTTACTTTTGCTGCTGGAGGAGGTGCATTCTTTTTCATCCCAAGAATGAGACTCCGGTGCTCCTGTTCTACCTGATAAAACTGAGGGAACGTAGCCATTAGACTTAAACGATCAATGTCCCCTGCATATATGCCTGATAACAGCGGTTCAATTAAATTTTCTACCACTTCATTTCCCAGTCTTCTGCGAAAAAAAGCACCTAATGATTGATCTGATTTTCCCTGTGATTTGGGCATGACGAAATCTGCTGCTGCTCTCACTTTTCCCGTCAAAGAAAAGAGATCGGTTTTCAGAAATGAACCAACCTGAGTAGGTATTCCCATTACGGAACCCCCCGGCATTGGATGAAGTGTATCATTCACCAGTACAAAGGACTGCCCTGTTGCATTATTCACCAAACGATCTGCGAATCCGATTTCTTCCGCCAGACGAGACATACTTTTTTTTCTCGCCAAATAGGAGTCAGGTCCCTTTTCAATTATGAACCCGTCTTTTTCTACGGTTTGAATCTTGCCGCCAAGCCTATGACTTGATTCTACTAATGTCACTTCAAAGTCCAGGTCATGTAATTTTCGTTCTTTTTGAATTCTATACGCTGCTGCGAGGCCAGTTATTCCGCCGCCAACAACGACAATCTTTTGTTTGACTGCTGACACATTTACTCATCGCTTTCTATAACAGAATTAGTTGCCGTTCAAATGCTTTAATACCTTGTCAGTCATAGCATCGATAAACAGAGCCTGTGTATTCGGCATTTCAGGACGGTAGTATTTCGCTCCAATTTCATCTGTAATGACCTTACATTCATAATCGTTATCGTACAGCACCTCTAAATGGTCAGAAACAAACCCAACAGGTGTATAGACAAACGATTCGTAGTCATACTTTTCATGAAGAGCTTTCGTTAAATCCTGAACGTCTGGTCCAAGCCACGGATCCGGAGTATTTCCTTCACTCTGCCACCCGATCTCGTAATTCTTTACACCCGCCGCTTGTGCAATTAAGTTTGCGGTTTCTTTTAGCTGATCCGGATATGGGTCGCCGGCCGCAAGAATTTTTTCTGGGAGACTATGAGCAGATACAATTAATACTGCTTTATCACGCTCTTCTGCTGTCAATGCATCAAAGGTTTCTTTTACTTTTTCAGCCCAGTATTGGATAAACTTAGGCTCATCATACCAACTTTCAATTGATGTAATGGCAACCCCAAGCTTTTCTCCTGTTTCCTTAGCACGGCCATTGTATGATTTGACGCTGAAAGTTGAAAAATGCGGTGCTAACACGATAGATACAGCTTCTGTGATACCATCCTTGTGCATTTGTTCAACTGCATCTTCCACAAAAGGCTCAATATGCTTTAATCCAAGGTACATAATGAATTCAATCTCGTCCTGTACTTCATTCAAACGTGCCGTTAACGCTTCTGCCTGTTCTTGAGTAATACGAGCTAATGGAGAAATTCCGCCAATTGCCTCATAGCGTCCACGCAGGTCTTCCAGCATCTCAGGAGACGGCTTACGGCCATGTCTAATATGTGTGTAATATCGTTCTATATCTCCTTCGCTGTATGGCGTTCCATATGCCATTACAAGCAGACCCATTTTTTTCTTTTCCATCTTATTCCACCTCGTGAATTAGAATTATTACTTTATTATAATCATTTTAATAGATGAAATACAAATGAATTTACTTGTTGGATGTGCTGGAATTATCGCGAACTGTATTCATGAATAAACGCTGTTAAACGCTTTAACGTATCAGGATTAACCTCAGGGAAAACACCTTGACCAAGATTAAAAATATGTCCCGGCTGAACCATGCCTTCATCTAGAATGGTTTTCACTCGCTCTTCAATAACGGACCAAGGAGCAAGCAGGATCGAAGGATCGAGATTACCTTGAAGTGATTTCGTTATCCCCATCGCTCTCGCTTCTTTAATAGACATACGCCAATCAAGTCCAATAACATCTATTGAGAAATCATTCCAATCCTTTGCTAAATGACTAGAACCTACTCCATGCAAAATGAGTGGAACATCTTCATTTCTCAGTTCGGTGAAAATTTTCTCCATCGCCGGTTTAATATAGGTGCGATAATCCAGCTTATTTAATGCACCAACCCAAGAATCGAAAATTTGAATTATTTTTGCCCCTGCTTGAATTTGTGCTTTTGTATAAAGGATTGTCATTTCTGCAAGCTTGTCCATTAATGCAAACCAAGCTGCTGGCTCTTCGTACATAAATGCCTTTGTTTTATGATAGTTGCGGGAAGGACCCCCTTCAATCATATAACTTGCTAGCGTAAAAGGAGCGCCTCCAAAACCAATCAATGGAACGGAAAGCTGTTCTTTCGTCAGTAAGCGAATCGTATCTAATACATATGGAATATCCTCTTCCGGATTAATCATCCCAAGCTTTCCCACATCTTTAGCAGAGCGAATCGGATTATCAATTACAGGACCTACTCCGGATTTAATCTCAACATCTACGCCAAGCGCTGGAAGCGGAGTCATAATATCTTTGTATAAAACAGCCGCATCCACATTATAATTTTCAACAGGAAGACGTGTGACATAAGCACATAATTCCGGTTGATGTGTAATTTCAAACAACGAATATTTTTCTTTTATTGCGCGGTATTCAGGCTGAGAACGTCCAGCTTGCCGCATATACCAAACCGGTGTATGGGACACCTCTTCTCCCCGTGCTGCGCGCAGTATCGTGTCATTAAATTGATTCATTAAACAACATCCACCTTTCGACAATCATGCTTCTATTGTAATCAATTCACTGACAGATGTCAGTGTCAATCCCTTTTATCCCTTTTTCATAGAGGATCCGCTCATAATAACCGTCTAAAACTATATCGGTTTTCTTCGTATATGTATATGGGACGGGCTTAAATGTCATAAAATCGACTTTTTTACTACCTTACTCTCTACCTGAAAAACACATTCACCACACAGATTAGATGATAATATCAATGAGAAGAATTATACTATAGAAAAGCGGAAGGTGCTCGTTCAGCTGCGACAAGCACAAGGCGAGTCGACATATTGGTGCTCTTTGCCAATAAGACGGCTTGACTTGTGACCTCGAGCAGCTAGCGCCTGCAGCTGGATCAAAGAAAAGCGGAAGGTGCTCGTTCGGCTGCGACAAGCACAAGGCGCAGTGGCGTAATGGCGTTCTTTGCCAATGAGCCGATGTGACTTGTGACCTCGAGCAGCTAGCACCTGCAGCTGGATCAAAGAAAAGCGGAAGGTGCTCGTTCAGCTGCGACAAGCACAAGGCGCAGTGGCGTAATGGCGTTCTTTGCCAATGAGCCGATGTGACTTGTGACCTCGAGCAGCTAGTGCCTGCAGCTGGATCAAAGAAAAGCGGAAGGTGCTCGTTCAGCTGCGACAAGCACAAGGCGCAGTGGCGTAATGGCGTTCTTTGCCAATGAGCCGATGTGACTTGTGACCTCGAGCAGCTAGTGCCTGCAGCTGGATCAAAGAAAAGCGGAAGGTGCTCGTTCAGCTGCGACAAGCACAAGGCGCAGTGGCGTAATGGCGTTCTTTGCCAATGAGCCGATGTGACTTGTGACCTCGAGCAGCTAGTGCCTGCAGCTGGATCAAAGAAAAGCGGAAGGTGCTCGTTCAGCTGCGACAAGCACAAGGCGAGTCGACATATTGGTGCTCTTTGCCAATAAGACGGCTTGACTTGTGACCTCGAGCAGCTAGCGCCTGCAGCTGGATCAAAGAAAAGCAGAAGGTGCTCGTTCGGCTGCGACAAGCAGCTTTCCGAATAATTCTATCTTAAAAGGAGGAATAAGAATGAATATTTACTTCACTTCAGGCACCGCAGACTACTTACATAAACTTGTTCAACAGTATCCGGATGAAAAACTGATCCAATTAGCAGGCGAAGACACATCACTTCTTATACACGAAACCACAGGAAAATCAATCTTTAAAGAACCAAGAAAATATGAAGCCTTTAATGAAGCAGGTCAGTTAACTGACACAGGTTTCTTTGTATTTAATAACATCCCTGTTTCTGATGAAGGACGTCCCATATTTGAGGATCGATTTAAAAATCGTGCGGGATTAATTGAACAAGAACCAGGTTTTATTGCCATTCGCGTTTTGCGCCCACTAAATTCAGATACGTACGTCGTGCTTACGCAATGGGACAGCGAAGAATCCTTTAAAAAGTGGCAAACATCTACAGCTTATAATAAGGCTCACACTAAACGAGGTACTGATCAGGGCATCGATCACCAAAAGACGATCTTTCCTCGTTCATCGTTCGTTACAAAATACGTGGCACAGCCCGAAGAATAATCACAAGAAATGTGTTGAGATCGTGTGTGGATATCAAAGGCAATTGTAAAGTTGCCACCCATCACTGAAAATATCTCGATATTAAGCACTTTGATTGGATCAAAAAAGCTGTCAGGTCGCCCCGACAGCTTTTTTCTATGTATGTTTTTTCCTGAGGAGTCCATTTCGATTTGCATAGATAGCAGCCTGCGTCCGATCATTTTTTTCCAATTTACTTAAAATATTACTGACATGTGTTTTTACCGTTTTAATCCCTATAAACAACGTATCAGCAATCTCCTGATTGGTCAGCCCATCTCCAAGACACTCAAGCACATCCATTTCCCGTTCAGTCAAATCGTCATGGAGAACTCTTTCCTTTGTTCGAAATCGTGTCATTAATTTATTCGCAACCTGTGGTTCAATGACAGCCTCTCCATTTGAAGCTTTATAGATGGCTGATAATATATCCGGTGCCGAAGACGTTTTTAAGATATAACTATGCGCTCCAGCTTCAAGTGCAGGAAATACCTGTTCGTCATCATAATAACTTGTTAAAATGATAATGCGGCAGTCCGGCAAAAAAGACAAGATATCACGGGTAGCATCTATTCCTGTCCCGCCCTCCATCAGTAAATCCATTAAAATCACGTCAGGACGGACCTTCATTGCAAGCTCTGCTGCCTCTTTTCCATTGCTTGCTTCCCCAAGAAAATCGATATTCTCTTCTGTCATTAAGTATGATTTAATTCCCAGTCTCACCATCTCGTGATCATCAACAATCATTACACGTATAGCTGCCATTTTTTCTCCCCCTATTGTTCCAGTAAATGAATTCGAATATTTATGTAAGTCCCTTCTCCCTTTTTTGATCGAACCTCAAATGTGCCCCCTATTTCCTCACATCGCTCGCGCATTGTTTGCAGACCATAGGATGTCCATTTTTCTGCTGAAACATCAAAACCCTGCCCGTCATCTCCAATAAAAAGATGAAAGATTGCCCCTTTTATTTCAGAACGCATTTGAATCTTCGAGGCTTGAGCATGTCTCAAAATATTAGATATCGCCTCCTGCACAACTCGAAATAAATGTGCATCCGTCGTTTCTGGAATCTCTTCCATACCCTGAAGCTTCAATTCAAACTGTATAGGTGTTTTTTTCTCAAGCTCTTCAATCAGCTTCAACAGCCCTCCTTTTAAAGACTCTCCTTTAAGATCGATCGGACGCAAATGAAGCAGCAATGCTCTCATTTCCCCTTGGGCCTTTTCAGCAATCTCAGAAACTTGAAAAATAATTGGCCGTGCTTCATTTGGTTTTTTATCAATTAACCTTACAGCAGCAGAGGATAGCATATTTAAAGCAAAAAGCTGTTGGCTGACAGAGTCATGGAGGTCTCTTGCAAACCGTTGCCGCTCTTCAATAATGGCAGCCTGTTGAGCCTGCTTTTCCAATGTAGATCGTTCCGTTGCTATGCGCTGAAGCGACTTCAGCTGTTCCTGCATGGTGCCAGCAAGATTATTCAGCTCCTCCTCGATCAGCCCGATCTCATCCACAGAAACGCGTTCAATTCTTTCTGCATATCTTCCGCCGCTAAGTGTCGTAACATATGCCGCCAGCCGATCAAGCCTGCTTTTTATCAGATAGCTTGCACGACTGCTAAGGTAAAAAGTCATCCCGCTAAATATGATAAATACAAATAAAGTGAAATAAAGAGATTGCTCCAAAGAGATAACCGGATTCTCCGCTGCAAAAATATATATTTGCAAAAACACAAAAATCACAATTGTTCCAAAAAGCACAAATTGCAAGTACTGCATTAGAAACCAAAAATGGAGATTATAAATATTTTTCATAGGCATCTCCCTATACACGATCGATTCGGATGGAGCCGATTCGAATATCAATTTTAATTAACACTTTTTTATGTGCGTTTTCATAATCACTGGAAGTATACGTCTGAGAATTCCCCTTTGGACCTTCCGTGTGATTTCCGAATATTCGTACTTCTCCTACATTAACATCCGCTTCAACACTGATACTTAGATCTTCTGGAATAAGCATTTTCACATCACCAACCCAGCCGGTTACATACAAAACAGTCTCGCCTTCGGGAACGTAAGCTTTGCTAAGATCGAAATAATAGTTACCAACTGCCTTATGGACACGCATTGACTCTAAAGACCAATTGGGGCTATTGTATTTCACCTCTCCCACACTGAATACCTCAATCTTTTTAGACGTTTTCCCATACGACTTCTCGTATTGATCATGAGGTTTCGAAGTAAAGTTTTTAAGAGCTTCGACATCACTTGTAATATGAATTTTCCCGCGGGAGGTAAAAATAGAAATAGCCAAGGCGATCAAAAGAAGCGGCCACAGTCTCCACCAGTCCCCATATGAAAAGTCCACAATCTTAAAAATGGCCAGAATCAAGAGGCTGCCATAAGCTGTGAAAAACAATCCAAAAAACAGTTTAAATCCACCTCTATGCCGTATAAACCTCCATAAAAGCCTTAAACCATATAATAAAATAAGAGCTGGAATAGCAATTGATAAAAAGGATAATCCTTCAATTTCAACAATGTTTAAGTTTAATAGTAAAAGTACTGCTCCTATTAATAGCAGTACACTTGCACAGCCCCATTGACGCTGACTGCCTGCCTCCATGCTCTTCGCCCTCTTTCTTAACTTAGCCCTATTCAAGATTTAGTTCTCTCTTTCCTGCTTGTTCCTATCTTAAAAAAAATCCGGCTAAGCCTGTAGCTTCACCGGAAGGATTTTGTCTCCACCTTAGGACGGAGATGATGCAGAAAATTTTGTCCGCCTTCTTTTTAAAAGCCGCTCGTAAACCAATAGACAAACAATTGCATAGGTATAGCCTAATAGCCAGCCTCCTATAACATCAGAAAAATAATGGGCTTCATCAGTCACACGGCTCAGTCCAGCTAAAACAGACAATGACACACCCACCATGAATAGTACTATTTTAACCATACCTTTTTCCATGTCTTCTGTTAAAAGAGAAAAAATAACAACAACTGCAATTAGACTTACCATCGCATGGCCGCTTGGGAAACTAAAGCTGACTTCACCCGCCGACGATAATGGGCGATCACGTTCGATCCATTGTTTTATTCCCTTGTTTAGCACATTTCCTCCTGCTAAAGCTGCTAATACAATGACCATACCGAGATAGTTTTTTCTTCTAAACCATAAAAAAAGAATCGTCATGATCCCTGCTGCTCCCAGAAAAAGTTCTGAACCAAAAAACTCAAAGACAGTAATGAAAGCGAATCCTCCAAATAAATCACGTCCCCATGCATCCATCATAGCTACAGAATCAGTTTGAATTCCAGCCATAAGCAGCAATACCGCAATAAACGTGACTGCGGCTAAAGGATAAAATAATATTTTCATACATTTTTGCCTCACTTTCCATTCATGCACGTATCTTCACTGTATCATGTTTATTCCTGTTTATAAGCAAAAATCTCTATTGAGTGTACAAAATAAACAGAAATGATATACTATTCACATATTAGATATTTCGAAAGCCGAAAGGAGAAACATTATGACCCTACATACACTTTTTGAAAAACTTGAGCAGTCCTACCCTGATATGGTGGAGGTACGACGTTATTTACATCAGCACCCTGAGCTTTCTTTTGAAGAAACAGAAACAGCAAATTATATTGCTAACTTCTATAAAGAACTAGGAGTAGAATTTCGCACCGGCGTCGGAGGAAACGGAGTGGTTGCGACAATTCGAGGTGCAAAACCGGGAAAAACAATTGCTCTACGTGCAGACTTTGATGCCCTGCCAATCCAGGATGAGAAGGATGTACCATATAAATCGACCGTGCCAAACAAAATGCATGCATGCGGGCATGACGGCCACACCTCCACCTTGCTTCATTTGGGTAGAACACTACATGAAATGATAGACGAGCTTGCGGGTACATACGTGTTAATTCACCAGCATGCTGAAGAATATGCTCCAGGTGGTGCAAAGCCGATGATTGAAGACGGAGCTTTAGATGGTGTGGACGTTGTTTTTGGCACTCATTTGTGGGCAACAGAGCCAGTGGGTAAAATCCAATATCGTGTCGGCCCTGTTATGGCGGCGGCAGACCGGTTTGAAATTGTGATTCAAGGTGCTGGCGGCCACGGAGCACAGCCACAAAAAACAAAGGATGCAATCGTCGTTGGAGCACAGCTGGTGACAAATCTTCAGCAAATTGTCAGCCGCCGCGTTAACCCTATCGATTCTGCTGTTGTAACGGTTGGCTCTTTTGTGGCCGATAACGCTTTTAACGTAATTGCAGATTCCGCTAAAATTATCGGGACCGTCCGCACTTTCAATCCTGAGGTTAGAGATTTAATCGAAGAAGAGATTGGACGAATCGTCAAAGGTACATGTCTGACAGCAAACTGCGATTATAAATATGATTATTTCAGAGGCTATCCAGCTGTTGTAAACCACGAAGTAGAGACACTATTTGTGGTAGAACAGGCAAAACTAGTGCCAGAAGTAACAAGCGTAGAAGAAACGGAGCCGCATATGGGCGGGGAAGATTTCGCCTATTATTTAGAGGAACGAAAAGGCAGCTTTTTCTTTACAGGTGCATGCCCGGAAGGCGTTACAGCGCCATATCCTCACCATCATCCAAAATTTGATTTCAACGAAAAAGCAATGCTCATTGCAGCAAAAACATTAGGGGCAGCAGCTCTTAACGCACAATAGAAAAAAAGCTGACGCACTTTCCAATTCCTTAATCCAGGACAGCGAAAAGAGTTGCGTCAGCTTTTTTATATTTAGTTTAATTTTTACAATGACTTGAGTTGTTTCGGTACGTACCAATACATGAAAAAGAGGTAAAATATCGCGACAGCAACGATTACAGCGGCGGTATGCAGCCAGGCGAAGCCCCATATACTGACAACGATAAAGATGCCGCCCTGTACTAAAATAATTCTGGATAATACGTCTTTAAAAGAGGAGTATTTTAGCGCTTTAGGGAGCGGATATAAATCAGGCCAAATTTTCAGCTGATGCTTTTTCAGCATTGGAATGAGTTGAAATCCCGTCAAATATAAGAATAACAATGCCACCGCAACTTTTACCCATAGTAACCCTGAGCCAATCATAATCACCGATGCGATGAGCGTTAATCGCACCCAAAGACCAAAATATTCATCTGAACGAAGAAAAGTTCTGACAAAGAGATAGCGGTACGAAAGGGCAGAAGCATATGGAGAACGATTCAATAATGGATCCAGCCATTTTCGTCTCTTGGCCTGTCCTTTTAAATGCGGGACATCTGTAAACATATTTGCAAAACGATAAAATTGGTGCAGCCTCGCCTGTTCTAAATCAATTAACAGCTCCCATTTTATCGTCTTTTGGGCTGTTAATCGTCGAAATGCCAATAGATAAACAAGCAGTAAAACAGTGACAAAGATTTGGAGCCAAAGAGCTGCATTAGAAAAAATAGTCCATAAGAATATACTATTGAGTACAAGTCGACATAGATAATCTATACGGTGCGTTGAAATTTCTTGATAGCGTAAAATGGTCCAGCGCATCACAAGGTTCCAAGCTTTTAACGCCAAGACAATGGCAAGCAGCCCGAAAAAATCAATAAATGCAGCTCCCTGTACCCTTACATACATGGGCATGGAGACAGCAAGCGCCACTAATACCAGGTAAGATTGAAAAAGAAAACTGCTGACAACGGCACTCTGAAAATACCTGGTCATCTTCCCTTCCAGCGGCGTTAAATACACTTTGTCAGGCTCTTTTAAATATGTATAAATCGGACTAAACGACACGATTATTCCTAAGATGATGGCCATGACAATCGCTGCTGGAAAACCTGCGGTCAGCGTATTAACCCATCCGCTGTATGCATAGCCGCCGCCGCCAATGGCAAAGATCAGCACGAACATTAAATGACCATTAAAAATATAGCGTAAATATTTTTGAAGTTCTCGATTATAATCCTGAAGGCGCTGTATCCATATTTCATTAATTTGCTTCATAGGAATCTTCCTTTGTAAGCTGAATGTAGATGTCATCTAATGTTGCATCTGACATTGAAAATTTTTGACGGAGATCCTGAAGTGTCCCCTTTGCTCTTACTTTCCCTTCATGCATAATAATAAATGAATCACAGTACCGTTCAGCTGTTGCTAGAATATGTGTTGACATTAATATACTTGATCCATCTTTCTTCATTTCTTCCATCAAATCTAAAAGCGACTGTATCGCAAGCGGGTCTAACCCAACAAAAGGTTCATCTATGATGTATAAGCTCGGTTTTGTTAGAAAAGCACACATGATCATAACCTTTTGCTTCATTCCTTTTGAGAAATGAGCTGGGAACCATTTCATTTTTCCTTCCATCCTAAATTCTTTTAACAAAGCAGGAATTCTCTTCTCATATTCTGTTTCTTCAAGCCCGTAAGCCATCGCTGTTAGCTTTAAATGCTCCTCCAATGTTAGCTCATCATACAGAATGGGTGCTTCCGGAATATACGAGAACTCCTTACGATATTTATCAGGATCATCCTTAAGCTGAAGCCCGTTTATCTTAATCGTGCCGCTGTGCGGCTCCATTAATCCAATAATATGTTTAATTGTCGTACTTTTCCCTGCACCATTAAGACCAATTAACCCGATAATTTGCTGCTTTTCCATTTGAAAGCTTATCCGGTTTAACACTGGCTTTCTGGTATAACCACCAACTAATTCCTCTATATTAAGCAATGACATCGTCTTCGCCCTTTCCATTTTGGATTACCGATATTGTAGCAGATTTCCACGCTTCAAGCATGAATGATGATACGTTTATTCTATTCGAGGAATCTTCCTTCCTGTGCTAAAATAAGCACATACATAAATTAAGAAGGGGTGTTAAGAATGAGCGATTGTATTTTTTGCAAAATTATTGATGGGGATATACCGTCAAAGAAGGTTTATGAAGATGAGCATGTCCTTGCGTTTTTAGATATTAGCCAGGTGACTGAAGGACATACTCTTGTTATTCCTAAAACACATAAAGAGAATATCCATGAGCTGACGCCAGAAATCGCAGGTCGCCTTTTTTCAGTTGTTCCAAAGATCACAAATGCGATGAAAGAAGAATACGACTTAAAGGGTGTAAATCTGTTAAACAATAATGGTGCATATGCTGGTCAATCCGTTTTCCATTTTCATCTGCATATTTTACCAAGACATGGTGAACAGGATGGATTTGATGCGAAGTGGGAAACGCATACTGAACAATACTCACCAGATAAGCTACTTGAAATGGCACGAGCGCTCTCATTGCGCCTTTCGTAGAACAATTCTATAAACTCAAATATGTTCCACAGCCTAACCATGTGATATAATAAAACCACTTTTCGCTGACGGTCACGAGGACACGCCAGGAGAAGAAAGAGATTGATTAGTTGAGGAGAGATGAGAATGAATACTAGAACACTCGTTGCATTATCTTTATTTGTGGGAATTGGTGCTGCCCTTCACTTGCTGATCCCAGGCAGCTTAAGTATGAAGCCTGATATGTCATTGATTATGATGTTTTTAGGCATATTGCTGTTTCCTGGAGCAAAGAACGTCCTGCTTCTCGGATTAACAACCGGGTTATTATCAGGCTTGACTACCACATTTCCAGGTGGTTTTTTGCCAAACCTAATTGATAAGCCCATTACAGCGTTCATTTTTTATGGAGCACTGCTGCTAACAGCTAAATATGGTCGCACAGTTGCTGGAGCAGCTATTTTGACCGCAATCGGCACAATCATTTCTGGAGCACTTTTCCTTGGTTCAGCTGCATTGATTGTCGGTTTGCCGGCTCCAATTATGGCACTTGTTGTGACCGCTGTACTTCCAGCGACGGTTGTAAATGGTATATTAATGGTGTTGTTGTATCCGATTGTACAGGCGATCATGAAGCGTTCAAGCCTGGCGCAACCCGCCGCTTAATTCCCCAATGAACCCGTCTTAATTGGCGGGTTCTTTTTTCCCCTGTTTATCACCAGCTAAAAAAGGTTAAAGAGAAGAATAAGAGACAAACAGCTACACTGCCAATGGCTCTTTTTATGCGTATATGTTTGGGCGGATACATCATGGGAGAACGGCTTTTTAGCAAAAGTTTAAACGAAAGTATAAGCATCAAAATTGTACATAACAGGAAAATCCATTTTATGAATTCCATTTACTACTCCTCCTTCGAATAAGGGGCTATTACAGCGTATGTCAAACCCCTCCTTGATAAGACGAGTAAATCCAATAAAGGATGTGTTAATGATGAATGTAAAACGATTATCAACAGGTATTCTAGTTGGACTCGCAGCAGGCGCAGTCACCACGTTATTGTCAACTCCTCAATCAGGCCGTGAGCTTCGTGGAACAATTAAAGAAACAAAAGATCACTGGTCCGATCATGTGCTGGAGATCCAGATGAATATCCAGCAAATCAAAGAATCGATTCAGCAAGTATCCAAAGAAGGTAAGGAAAGCATACAATCCGCCCTGATGGAATTAAAAGAATCTGTTCAGCAGTGGAAAAAGGAAGCAGACCCTCATATTAATAATCTGCATGAAGAACTGGAAGCCATTCAATCTGCAATGGAAGAACTTGAGCGTACGATCAATCAAAATCAATCAACATCATCCACTACTTCTTCAAACGAATGAATATTTTGAAACTACATTCCTTTATAATAAGAAAAGGCAGTCAAGTAAATGACTGTCTTTTCTTTTTTTCGAAAATTAAATCAATTCACACCTTTATTAATTTTTACTTTATTGCTATAATATTAAGAAGAATCAAAATGATATTATTCTTAATTCTTTCATAACATTATTGTGCCAATCCATTAAAAAGTAGGTGAAGCATTTGAAAGATCAACTTGTTTCAATTAAAGAAGCCATGCTATTTAGCCAGCGCATGGCCCAACTGAGTAAGGCACTTTGGAAAGCCATTGAAAAAGATTGGCAGAACTGGATTAAGCCCTACGACCTCAATATCAATGAACATCATATCCTATCGATTGCTTATCATCTAAAAGGAGCATCTATTTCTGATGTCGCAAAATTTGGGGTTATGCACGTATCTACTGCGTTTAATTTCTCAAAAAAATTAGAGGAACGTGGCTATCTTCAATTTTCCAAAAGAGAGAATGATAAACGTAATACTTACATTCAGCTAACAGAAGCTGGTGACTCCCTTCTTTGGGAGCTGATGGAGAACTATTCACCTGAGCATCATGCTGTGTATCAAGGCGCAAGCCCGCTTAGAGAAATCTACGGTAAATTTCCTGAAATGATGGAAATGATGGCTATTGTCAAAAATATTTATGGTGACGACTTTGTTCAAATTTTTGAAAAGTCGTTTCAAAATATCGAGACAGAATTTACAGATGAAGACGGAAAAATCCAAAAGATAAAGCCTTTACCTAAAATGGAAAAAATTGCTTCACCTTAAAACATTCAATCGTATGAAATCTCACTGGTTTTCAAAAAAATCAGTAGGACAAGTCACTACTAGTAGTGACTTGTTTTTTTTGTAAATTTCTTTTACAGCCTATTGATTTTTTGGTTCAACGGGAGTAAAGTATCCATGCAGGTTACTATACGGTTTGTCGTCTAAATTGGAGGGCGATTTTTATGCATTGCTGGAAATCTATTAATGTTAAAAAACAATATGGATTTTATCGAATATTTATGTTATCTACCATATCCGTTTTAACTATTTTTTCATTTTTACACATCTTCTCAAGAATTTTTAGTGGTGATCCGTTACAAGATCATTATTTCTCATTTTTTATAATCGGTTTTTTTCTCATCTATCCGATTCATAAAGCTTTTCATGTATTGCCGCTAATTTACTACATGAACAAGATCACGATTCGCACCCGGTTTGTCTTTTACTTTGTTCCGATCATGTTCCTCCGTGTGAAAAAGCCGATCCCAAAAATATTATTTATCATTGCACTTATTTTTCCGTTTGTGATGGTGAATGGTATTTTACTTACTGGGGCAGTATCATTTCCAAATTACGCCCATTACTTTACCATGCTGACAGCGTATCATAGCGGTATTTGCTTAGTGGATTTCTTGTATGCTAAATACTTGTTCCGTTCACCAAAGGATGCACTGATTGAAGAATTTGACGAAGGGTATGAAATTTTAGTACCCGAAAAAGAAATCAATATGAAGCACGCATAATAAGCAAATGATCCTCTAGACACCTATTTTATGAGAAAACTAGAGGATCTATTAATAGGTAAAAGCTTACATTCTCAGAACCTAACTCTGTTTTTTTGTCTCTTTTTTTGGTATGGTAGTAACTAGAGGATAGGAGGGGTTAGTTAATGGTCTCTATTATTACAGTGTTTATTTTGTTTACAGTCTTTATTTTATATTCAATTAATCGTATGACCAATAAATTATGTGTTCAAAAAGAAATACCAGATGAGCGGCAGCCTAAAGTATTTAGAACGATCAATATTCTAATATTGATCCTACTCATCTCATCATATGTAGATGTTCTTTACGCATAATAAAGGAACTGACCAGATCAAAACTGGTCAGTTCCTTTTTATTTGGTTTTGTTAAACTTGCCTGTTGATTTCCGCTTCAATCAACTAGTGCCAAAACCAACAATGGTCTTTAACATGACCTTTTATTTAAAACCATGCAGAGCCAATAATGATCAGCAGGATGAATAAAACAACAACAAGCGCGAAGCCTCCAAATCCAAAAGCCCCATCTGACATATCTGAAACCCCCTCCTATATTAAATCAAATTAAAACCAAGCTGAACCTACAATGATCAGCAAAATGAAGAGCACAACAATAAGAGCAAAGCCTCCACCAAAGCCGTATCCCATTGCAATCCCTCCTCTCTATTCATATTCATGCTATTCAACAAATGATCTATTGGAATAGGCTTATTTGATAATCTCGGAGATTTGTGAAAATTTCGTGGAATCGTGCAAACAATCATTACCATTTATTTGGCTTAATTCTCTAAAACCTTTTGACGCACTCAGGGATTATGTTATAGTATTCATTGTAGATTTTTACAGCTAGCAAACGCTGACAATAAGGAGAGATATACCATGAAGAAATGGATCACAACGATCACATTAGCTGTTGGGGTCTTAGGACTTGCAGCATGCAGTGATGATGCCGGAGAAGTAATCGTATCATCAAGCGCTGGTGATATCACAAAGGAAGACCTTTATGAAGACATGAAAAATTCCGTTGGTGAACAAGCCCTCCAATTGATGGTGATTGAGCAAGTTCTTCAGGAAAAATACCCTGTTACTGACGAAGAAGTGGACACTGAACTAGCCTCTTTAAAAGAGCAATATGGTGAAGATCAATTTGCTGCAATGATCGCACAGCAAGGACAAACAGAAGACTCGTTCCGCGATGTTATTCAATTTAACTTGCTTCAAGAAAAAGCTCTAACCGCTGATATTGAAGTGACGGACGAAGAGATTGAAGCACAATATGAGAAACTTAAAAAAGAAGTAAATGCTCGCCACATCCTAGTGGCAGATGAAGAAACAGCCAATCAAGTGAAGCAACTTCTTGATGAAGGCGGCGATTTCGCTGAGCTTGCAAGAGAATATTCTACTGAGCCTGCTGCACAAGAAACAGGCGGTGAGCTTGGATTCTTCGGCCCGGGACAAATGGATCCAGCTTTCGAGGAAGCGGCATTTAGTCTAGAACCAAATACGATTAGCGAACCTGTACAATCAAGCTTTGGCTGGCATATCATTGAAGTAACCGAAACACGCGAAGCAGACATCGAGAGTCTTGAAGATATGAGAGACCAAATTGAAAATGATTTGAAACTAGCGAAAGCTGACCAAAGTCAAATTACTTCTATTATTCAAGAGGAACTCCGCGCTGCTGATGTTGATGTGAAAGACGAGGATTTATCTGGAGCATTTGATTCATTTTTGAATGCCCCAGCAACTGAAAAAGGCACTGAAGAAGGTACTGAAGAAGGTACTGAAGAAGGCACTGAAGAAGGCGCTGAATAATCGCTTATAAATTGAAAGGGCCGACGCATTTGCGTCAGCTCTTTTTTTGTCTGAGAAGTTTATCGGCGGAATCACTTTTAATATTTATTCAGCAAGCATAAAAATATCGACACTAAGCAAAAAATACATTCCTGCTCGCAGTCTATCGTATTAAATAAGCCTATAAATACAGATTTCTCCTTTTTTAATCCTCATCTCGAAAATTAAGCCGCTTCTTCTTCTCCTCATACATTCGATTAATGTATGTACTTCCATGCTCTTCAATAAATTTACGTTCAATCTTTTTTTCCTGATAGGCAGACCGCAAGGCCATAATTCCACTTAGCACTATACCAGCAATCGTAAAATCAATCCAAAGTGGCCACATATTCTCTCCTCCTTTAAACAATGATGATTTCTTCGGTTATGGACAGCCTATGTAGCGAAAAACAAAAACATGCCATCTCTTTAAGAGAATGGCATGTTTTTGTTTTATTCACGATTCCTGATTTTCTTCATATATGGTGGGTTTATAAAGCGAACGGTTTTCTAGAGCAAAGACACGCTCAGTAAATTCACCCGGCTGCGTTCGTTTGAGTACACGGTCCATCATATTCATTTTTGCATCTAAATTGTCAATGTAATGCAGAATTTCTGCCTCACGAATTAATGGAGGCTTTGGAGAGCCCCACTCTGCCTTACCATGATGTGAGAGTACCATATGCTGAAGCAGTAAAACCTCTTCCCCTTGAATATCAAGTTCTTTGGCCGCCTGACCAATTTCGTTGATCATTAAGGTAATATGACCCAAAAGATTTCCTTCAAGCGTATACGTGGTTGAAACAGGTCCAGAAAGCTCTTCTACCTTTCCCATATCATGCAAAATAATCCCTGCGTACAACAGATCCTTATTTAATGAAGGATAAAGCTGCGTTATAGATTTTGCAATATGAAGCATAGATAGAACATGGTACGCAAGACCAGATACAAATTCATGATGATTTTTTGTTGCTGCCGGATATTCCAAAAAATCCTTTTGATGCTTCTTCACCAGATGACGTGTTAATCGTTGAATGGTAGGATTTTTCATTTCAAAGATATATTGTGTAAGCTGATCCAGCATATCTTCTTTAGCAACCGGCGCTGATTCTATAAATTCACCGATGGACACTCCGTCTGAAGCTGTTGCCGGTCGGATTTGACGAATACGCAGCTGGTTCTTACCTCGGTAGTTGTGAATATCACCAGTAACCTTTACGATTGCCTGAGGATGATAACGTTTTTCGTCTTCATCACCGGCATCCCAAAGCTTTGCTTCGATATCTCCACTGCGATCCTGCAAAATGAGTGTAAGAAACGGCTTCCCCGCATTCGTTATCCCTTTTGTTGATTGCTTTATTAACAAGAATTGCTCTACATTATCTCCAACATTTTGGAAGGTGATCCCTTTCATGCCACCCACTCCTCTCAATATTAATTATGTACAAATAAAGGTTCTCATGACGCTATAATATTTCAGCTAATCTCTTGGCTTTTTTGCGATCCAGATTCTTGTCGCAATTAAGCCAATTATCATGATCGACGCTCCAAATAAATATGGAATATGAATATTCCATAGAAATAAGGTTCCTGCAAGAATTGGTCCCGCCACATTTCCCAGGCTAAGAAATGAATTATTCAAGCCCATAACCATTCCCTGTCTAGGTCCTGCCAGCTTAGAAATAAGCGCATTTAGGGAAGGTCGCAATAAAGAATTTCCGATAAAAAAGATTCCTGTTGTGATAATAACCATTGTAAAATTTGCGGCAAGCGTCATGATAACAAAACCAAATGCGCTGATTACCATTGCAATGGTAACGACCTTTTCTTCTCCAAACCGCTTGGTCATTCTGCCTACCCCAATGCCTTGGACAAGTGTACCTACAATTCCAACAATGAAGATAGTAAAACCGACTTGCTGAGGTCCATAGCCGTAGCGTTCTAATGCATAATAACCAAAAACCGCCTGAAAATTTGCTAATCCAAAGCTCATGATAAACACAAGAATCAGTAAAAAGCCAACTGGACTCACAAGCGCTTGTTTGATTTGAGTAAATTGTCCCACTCTAGATTCAAGCGGTAAGGCTTCACGCTGTTCTTTTGTAAAAGATTCAGGTAAAAGAAAAGTAGAAACCACCGCTGCCAACGATGCGGCAATTCCTGCAAATAGAAACGGGTATGAAAGATCAAATTCCGCGAGCCATCCGCCTATGCCCGGTCCTACGACAATACCAAGCCCCATTGCGGCACCTAAAATACCCATTCCCTGCCCTCTACTCTTATCATCCGTTACATCAGAGACATAAGCCATAGCTGTCGGCATTAACGCCGACCCAAAAATCCCAGCCAGTATTCTTGAAATAAACAGCATCCACAACCCTGTCGCAAACGCAAAAATAAATTCTGCGATCGCAAAACCAATCAAACCAATCGTAATGAGCGGCTTACGCCCTATTTTGTCTGATAGACGCCCCCAGATTGGAGCAAATAAAAATTGCATAAAAGCAAATACGGCGACAAGAAACCCAAGTGTTTGTGCATTGGCATTAAATTTCTCTACATAAAAGGGCAAGATCGGAATAACCAGCCCAATCCCCACCATTACAATAAACAAATTAAAGCTAAGCAGAAATAAAGGGGCTCGATTACTATTTTCTTTAACCGATTCAGTTTGCATCTTTACATTTCCTTTCATCCTCACTCTATTGATCCCGTTTCCATCATACCTGAAGCAGCTGAGAGTGGCGAGAAAGAATCTGATAAACGCGAGCATTCCTTTATACTTTTCAGATTAGCATAATCGTTCGTTATCATCTTATCAAATAAAGATCCTTTTTCCCAAGAGAAAGGCCAGTTCGATTCATGATCGATTCTCGTTTCATTTACTCTTTTTTTGTTATCATTAACGCTTTCCGCAAATCCTTAAAGGAAGAGCCGTTTCCATACATAAGCACCCCTCCACGATAGACACGCGCTCCGAACCATCCAAGCAGTACGATCGTGATAAAGGTGAGTACGATCGCAGTAATCGGTTCCCAAATTGGTACGTTTAGCATTCCTACACGAGTAAACATCACAAGCGGACTAAAAAATGGGATAAATGACGCGATCGTCACAAATGTGGCAGTTGGATCTGCTATACCATAAAAAGCAAGGAACGTTCCGATACCAATCAGTAATGTCACGGGCATTAGCATCTGCTGCAAGTCCTCTGTACGGCTAACAAGAGAGCCTAGAAATGCAGCTAACGTAGCAAAAAGAAAATAGCCTAGTAAGAAAAAGATCAATCCGAAGACAAACGTCTCTATACTGCTGCTGGAGAAGCCAAAAAATTCATATATCCCCCCCTGCATTTGATCTCTGTTAAATTGCAGAGAAGCATAGCCTACAATTCCCCAAATGGACAGCTGTGTTAATCCAAGAAGGCCTACCCCAAGGATTTTCGCGAAAATTTGCTGAATGGGAGGAACACTTGAGACCAATATTTCCATTACACGCGATGATTTTTCCGCTGCAACCTCTGTCGCAATCATCATTGAGTACAAAAGTACTGAAATATAAATAACAAAGATCATAATATACACAAGCCCACGCGCTTCACTCAGCTCAGCTTCTGATTTTGCTGTTTCTGAAAAAGAGTCTTGCTTAAAGGTGACCGGCATATTTAATGTAGCTAGTTCATCCGCGCTAAGGTTTAGTTTATTCGCAGCTAGATTTGACTGAATAGTCTGTAAGGTTAACTGTAAATCATTCGATACATCAGAACTTGTTAATGACTCTGAAAAGTATACGGATTCGATTTTCCCGCTTTCCTTTAATGTGACAGTCAGCAGCGCATCATACTGGCCATCTATCACTTGCTGTTCAACTTCATCAAATGGTCCTGTCACCTGATTAATGGAAATTTGATCATTTACCAATAGAATTTGCTGCTCAAGAGCCCCTGCGACTGTTCCTTCTTCATCCTTTACAGCAATTTTCCATTCATCTTCTGCTTCTCCCCCACGGCCAAATTGATCCATAATGGTTGAAAGGTTCGCACCCACCATGATCGCAGCGATAAAAAGGATTGTCGTTAGTAGAAATGATTTTGATTTAAATTTGTCTATATACGTCTTTGCGAGAATTAGTCCGAATTTATTCAAATGAAGCACCTACTTTCTCAATAAATATATCGTTCAGAGAAGGTTCCTCAAGGGAAAATTGTCGGATAAATCCTTTTGCGTTAATCTCTTTAAGTATTTCCTGGGAAACTCCTTCATTCTCAATCTGCAGGGTGACCCCGTCCATTCTTTCCTTCACTTTCACAACTCCTGGAAAGCCCTTTAGATAAGTAAGATCAAATTCTGCGTTAATTAAGAGATTTTTCTTTCCAAAGGATCGTTTAATTTCTCTGATTCCCCCATGAACAACAGGCGATCCTTTATGTACAATACAAACGCTTTCGCAAAGCTCCTCAACATGCTCCATGCGGTGGCTGGAAAAGACAGTTGTCGTCCCCTTTTTATGAATATCACGAACGGCATCCTTTAACAGCTCTACATTTAAAGGGTCAAGCCCGCTAAATGGTTCATCTAAAATAAGTAAAGATGGTTTATGTAAAATTGCTGCTATAAATTGTATTTTCTGTTGGTTTCCTTTTGACAGCTCTTCCACTCGTTTATTTTCATACTCAGGTACGTTAAAGCGCTCCAGCCAATAGATTAGCTCTTGCTCGGCTTTCTTTTTCTCCATCCCTCTTAACCTTGCTAAATAAACAACCTGATCCTTTACTTTCATTTTAGGATATAAGCCTCTTTCTTCAGGCAAATACCCAACCTCATGGCTGTTATGATATCCGATAGGTTTTCCATTCCACGTGATCGATCCGCTTGAAGCATTGATGAGACCTAGCACCATACGAAAGGTGGTTGTTTTTCCTGCACCATTTGCACCTAAAAAGCCAAACATCGATTTTTCAGGAATAGTTAATGATAGATTATCTACGGCAACTGACTCACCAAGTCGCTTTGTTACTTTTTCAATACGCAGTGTCATAACTTCCCCTCCCTTGAGCTCCTTACATATTTATACGAATCATTTAGAAAAAAGGTTCAGTTTTCATACTATTTCGTCCATTCATCTTTACTGAGTGGTCATCTCTATGTAAAAATAATAACGATGGGAGAAATAAAAGACAAGGAGAGTGTAAGCAATGGGTGTTTATAAGATAACTGCCTTTGAAAAAAAAGGAGAACTTTTATTAGAGGATACATTTGAAGCTGAACATGATGATTCAGCAAAGGAAATTGGTCACAAAAGACTCGAAGCAGAGGGGCTGCTGGAACAAACACATCGTTTAGTATCGCCTGCAGGTAAACTACTATTGTTTCACACATAAAAGAAGGTTACGGCTTAATAAACAAATGAGCCGTAACCTGTTTTTCTATTGGCCTTTGAAATTCGGTTTTCTCTTCCCAACAAAGGCTCGTATTCCTTCTTGATGATCTTCCGTCTGACGCATACGCCACTGTGCTTCCTGTTCCATTTCTAGCACTTTCTTAAGCTCTCTCCATTGGCCACGTCTTAGAATCGATTTTGTTTCCAGCATCGCTTTCAGAGGTCTTGCTTGATAGCTTTGGACAAGTGCCTTCACTTCAGCCATCACTTTCCCTTCAGCAACAACATGATCGATAAGTCCAACTGCCTGTGCTTCATGCCCGTTCATCACGTCACCTGCCCAGATCAACTGCATGGCTTTAGACGCTCCTATACGCTCTTTTAAAAAATAATGTCCGCCGCCATCCGGAACCAAGCCAATTCCGATGAAGTTCATTGCCAGTTTACTGCCTTCTTCTGCTACAATAATATCCGTTGCTAGGGCAAGGCTATATCCCAGTCCTGCAGCAGCACCATGAATAGCGGAAATAGTAAGCTTATCCATTGAATAAAGTGTCATGGAAACATCTGAAGCCGCCTCCATCATACGTTGAAAATGCTCTTCTCCATTCGACTCAAGCATGGATTTAATATCTCCGCCTGAGCAAAATGCCCGACCTTCTCCTTTTAGCACGACAATATTAATATCCGGCTCTCTATTTAATTCCTTCAGCGCCTGCGCCATTTCAAGCATGAGATCTGTTTGAAGGGCATTTAAGCGGTCAGGCTGGTTCAACGAAACCCAACCGACAGTACCTTCAACACTAACTTTTATTTTTTTATAATCTGTTTTAATACCCATTTTTCCATCCCCTTTATAAAATGAATGTCCATTCATTATTTCGGGATGGTTAACAAAAATTCCTGCTCAAAAAGAAAATCTTCATAAAAACATCATTTAACTAAAAAAAATAATCCTACAAGGTTTCAACTTTTGGTGGAAATAATCCTTCTAAGAAAGCAATTTTCTTGCTTGTATAATCCATAAATCCTTCATTATAAGACTTGGGATCTTTGGGATTTGCGAATTGCGTGATACTCCCTGATGAATGATCAATGAACTTACTTGCTGCTCCGCATCCAAGCCCGATAATCGTTTGTACTTCCTCCATAATAATAATATTATAAAGACTTTCTTCCCCCGGCATCGCATAGCCCACATTTTCGAGATTCCCTAAGATATTTTTCTGGCGATATAAGTAATAGGGAACATACCCGTTTTCAGCCGTCCATTTTTGTGCCAAATTCATCATTTCTTCAGCCTCTGCACGATCTGCTACCTTATACTTTTCACGATTCAGCGTCATTTCTGATGCACGCTTAAAGGACAATGTGTGAACTGTCACAGATTCCGGCATCAATTTTTTTGTTTCAGCTAAAGAATGCTTAATCTCCTCTACACCTTCGTTTGGAAGACCAATTATTAAATCCATATTGATGTTATTCATCCCGTGCTCACGTGCTAGGTGAAATTTATCGATCGTTTCCTGCACCGAATGATGACGGCCGATTGCCTTTAATGTCTCATCCGTATACGACTGGGGATTAATACAGATACGGTCTATATCCCACTTCTTCAAAATTTCAAGCTTATCAGGTGAAATGGTATCCGGCCTTCCCGCTTCCACCGTTACTTCACGGACATTTTTGACATCGGGAAATGATCGATACATCTCTTTATACAATTCGTCCATTTCTTCTGCAGTAATGGCTGTTGGAGTACCGCCGCCAAAATAAATGGTTGTAATCGCCACACCACGTTCCTTTAACCAGCGCCCGGTTTCTTGAATCTCATAATGCAAGCCAGCTAAAAATGACGAAACTTTACCCAGCTTCCCTTGTATGGCAAACGCTGGGAACGTACAATATGCACATTTTGTTGGGCAAAACGGGATCCCAATGTAAATACTTACTTCATCCTGTATTTTATATAGATCCGGGATCATCGTAAGCTGACGATCTACAATGCGTTCCATTAAATCAATTTTTTCATCCGTAATCAAATACTGCTCTTTAAGATTTGCTCTTGCTATATCTGGTGCTACACCGTTCATACGATGACGATGCATCAGCTTAGTTGGCCGAATGCCTGTCAGCACTCCCCATTTTTGACGAATGCCTGTGTAATCCTGGAGAATGGATAAAAACACATGAGAGACTGTATTTTTATATTGCTTAAACTCTTCTTTTTCAGTTTCTTTTTTCACAAAATCACTTGTTCTGTGCGCAATGAGCCGAGGGTCAAGCAACTCAGCAGAGGCATGCAGCTTATTCACTTGTCTAGTGATGTTTATATTCAGCACAAGTGATTGCCCTGAAGCTACTGGCTCTTCCGTTACAGTCAGCTTTGTCTCCTCATAAAACAAATTTGCGATCAATTGCAACGGGCGTTCATATCGTTTATCTTCCAAACCATTTATTATAATATTCAATGTAATCACCTTTCACGATTAAGCTTGTTTAAGTGTACAAACCTTTAGTTGCAGGGTCAATAAGGAATTTTTTTTCAAAATCTCCAGCTGTCTTATCCCTTTAACCATTGGTGAAATAAACCTAGTATATACATCGATTTTAAGAGGTAATTATTCAAGATTTCATCGATTTAGTCGATATCAAAAAAAGGTAATCATTGAAGGAGGATTTTGCTTATGAAATGGTCTCTATTATCTAATGGCAAACAAACGAAAGAATCTTTGAATGAACAAATTGCACAACAGAATTCGAATGCTGTAAGTATTAATCTTTCCAACAAAGCCACAACAGTAAAACAAATGAATATGATTTCTCTTAAGGAAGATGATCTAAGAAGACTTCTCCAATTCAAACCCGTTGTCAGTAACCATATCGATAACATTGTGGCTCAATTCTATGTAAATCTTGAACAGGAGCCAGCACTTATGCGGATAATCAAGGATCATAGTACAATCGAGCGGTTAAGACAAACATTATCCATACATATTCAAGAAATGTTTAATGGCAAAATTGACGAGAACTATCTCGCACAGCGTCAGCGCATTGCAGCGGTTCACCTGCATATAGGGCTGGATCCAAAATGGTATATCGCTTCATTCCAGGATTTATTAAATTCATTTATTACACTGATCGAAGAGCTTCCATATGAAGAAGGAGACAAATTTCAATTAATCAGATCCGTATCACGTGTATTGAATTTAGAAATGCAAATTGTTTTGGAAGCCTATGAACAACAGCATGAAAACCAATTGCGTACTGAACAAAACCATCTTCACAATTTACTTCAAACGTTAAAAGACAGTGCAAGGACATTATCTGCGAGCAGTCAATCCACAAGTGAAAGTGTGGAGAGTATGAAGCTGTCTCTTGATCAACTGTCTGATTTATCACACAGTGGTTCTAGCATTGCTGAAAAGCTGCAATCTCAAACAAATTCAGAACAAATAAAGCTAGAAAACACAAAAGCGGAAAGCGAACAAATTTCATCTAAAATGTATACAACAGAAAAAAATATTCATGAACTGAATGACTTAAATAGTCAAATCTCTGAAGTTGCCAATATGGTCACATCCATCGCTGATCAAACCAATCTTCTTGCCCTTAATGCCTCCATTGAAGCCGCAAGAGCCGGTGAGCATGGAAAAGGCTTCGCAGTCGTAGCAGATGAAGTCCGAAAGCTTGCCGAAAATACAAAGCTATCCGTTAGCCAAGTATATGAACTGTTGAAGGATACAAACGGAACAACTTCTAGCATTGAACAATCCATCGTTGAGCTAAAAGCTTTGTTCGAAGCAGAAAGAGAAAGCATCTTATCCACAAGTGCTTCCTTCACCGAAATCTTACATTCAATGACAGAATTAAAAATTCAAAACGAAAAAATGGACATTGACATCAAAAACCTAGTACTATCTCTCGGAACCATCTCACAAGAAGCATCAGAAGTAGCACAAGCAGCCGCATCACTAGACCAACAATGAAAAGCGGAAACGCCCCGTTTAGTCCCGACAAGCATAAGACGCACTGCACTAGTTGGCGCTCTTTGCCAACTGGGGCAGTGTGGCTTATGACCTCGAGGGACTGGGCGTTGCAGCTGGATCTCATGAAAAGCGGAAACGCCCCGTTTAGTTCCGACAAGCATAAGACGCACTGCACTAGTTGGCGCTCTTTGCCAACTGGGGCAGTGTGGCTTATGACCTCGAGGGACTGGGCGTTGCAGCTGGATCTCATGAAAAGCGGAAACGCCCCGTTTAGTTCCGACAAGCATAAGACGCACTGCACTAGTTGGCGCTCTTTGCCAACTGGGGCAGTGTGGCTTATGACCTCGAGCAGCTAGCAGCCGGAGCTAGGCAAGTGGAAAATTGGAATCTCCCTATATTATATATACAGGGACCATTTACAAGCCGTTAGATAAATTTACAGGCCGTGCTCCCCAATTTACAGGCCGTTACCGAATAGACTACGAAAAGCGCAGGCGGCTTGCTTAGCCCCGAAAAACATAAGACAAAACGTTTTTACTTACGCCACGATTATGAGCATACTCAACAAAAGAAATCCTCCTTATGCTAAGGAGGATTTCTTTTGTTGATAACCTTATTAGAAAAATTACGATGATTCGCCTCACCTGACTGTAGCGATTATTGGCTTGGACCACCTTGACCCATTGGACCGTATAATTCTTCTAAAGGCTTCATAATGACCTTATTAAGATCTTGGATAAGCATACTCATTCGTTGCTCTGAATCCATTAGTTTCGAAATTAAAGCATGCTGCTGAACAAGTGCAGCCGTTTTTTGAGCATGTTCAATTTCGTCCTGGGTAATTTCTTCCCCAGTCAGTTGTTTTTGCTGAAGCACAAGCTGAATATCACGGAAATTCTCAAACATACGGCGTGCTGATTCATCATTGGTCACCGCATCGTACATTTGCTTCAAATGAGTAAATTCATCGCTCTTTCGAATGGCACGCTCTAATTCGTTTGCATGATCGTACAGATTAACTGACAATCGTAAAACCTCCTTTTTTTAACCCACTCTTCGCCTCTTCCCTACTACCTGGGGAGTCAAACTAAATTGTGGATATTTGTTTCAACCTATGAATAAAACAAGAATCCCTTGGAAAAAGCCAATTATTCCGCCTAAAAGGGCACCTAGGTAAGTAATCATTTTAAATTCACGCCGAGAAATCCCAAGCATCAGATCTTCAATACGAGCTACCTCAAATGAATCCACCTGTTCACGAACGAGATCCTGCAGATTCATTTTTAACAGCAGCTGTTCCAGCCTTTCACTTAGCATAATCCTGACAGTCTCAACAACCTTTGGTATTAATCGCTGCTGTACGCCTTCTTTTAGTGGTGTTGACGCTTGTCCCAGCGGACGATCAAGCCATTCATCCAGATTGATTCTTTCTTTGACAAGACCTTGCAGTCGTATGACTAAATCTCGATCTGTCACGATTGAAAAAGCACGATCCCATTCCCAATCCTTTACTTTTTCCCATTCTGTGTGTAAAACCTGTTTGAGTATACCATTTGTTCCTTCATGATTCAAAAATTTAATGATTTCTGGCTGCACCTTGTCAGCCAAAGATGTATTTCCCATAAACATTTTAATCATGCTGCCAAGTGTTCCTCGTGTTTTCAGGAAATCATCAATCATGATTTGTATGCGTTCTTTTCCTTCTGGTGAAGAAAAATACTCTACACCTTTTTCTAAAATGTAGGATGATACATTTTCAACCTTTCCATCTAAACGAATCAACCATCGTTCTGGTAGAGTTTCACGAATCGTTTGCGATCGATAACGCTCTTTCATATTTTCATACTGCTCCTCGATCCACGAGTCCATTGTTTTTTCAACATAAGGTACAGGAGAATCAATTTCAAATCGTGCCATCCATGTTTTGACTGATTCTTGAGAGTTGAAAATATAATCGCTTTCTTTTTGCAGCCAAGCAGATATCGCTTTTTCTTGCCTCTCATGTAAAAAACGGGCTTTTAAGCTCTCTGGTGTCAACAGATAATTAACAACAGTAAGTCCAAGCTGACGCGCCAGCTCTTCTCTTCTCTTTGGAATTAATCCTGGGGTGAAAGGCAATCTCCATTTACCAATATAGACCGCATTATAGGGTCGAAAAAGCATTTTAATTGCCAGTGAATTCGTAAAACCGCCAATCACAGCTCCAACTATCACCATTATTACTATCGTACCGATTGTTCCCATTTGACCTTCACCTTCCACTAAACTTTACTGCTTTCGCAGCATCTTTTTAAGTATAGCAGAAATCACACATGAGTTCGTCAATAAGGGAATTTCTCGTTTTATCTCACTGTAAGCTGGTTAATATAGTAGAAAACCTCATCGCGTGCTCAGATTCATCCATCATTGCAACAAATAATGGCTGATAGGCTTGCTGAACCGGAATTTGAAAAAGTAAATCCCGATACTTCTCTGATGCTTCCCATTCATCATTTAAAGATTTTAATACGCCTTCACGAAAAGATGAAGCTCTTGGTTCTTTTTCAGGATCTTGAACATATGTGCCGGTTAATGAAAAAAACAATGCTTGAAAAGAGCTATAATGATTTTTTTCGTCGTTCATCACATGCTCAATCCATTTTCTAAACTGAGGGTTATTGGTTCGTGATCGTAAATCCTTGTAGTAATAATAGGCTTTATATTCATCTTCAATCGCTTTTCCCAACTCTTCTATAAAAGGCATTATTCTCCCTCCCATCACATTGTTATCACTTTATGCACAACCCGAAAACGTATGCATCACTTCATGCTATACTGTTAAAAAGTGATTTTTTCACAGGAGGATTCTCATGATACAGCATTTTCATTTTCAGCCGATGTTTGAAAATAAACAACTACCGGGATGGACCATTTCATTTACATACGAAGGGCAGCGAATTTCAGGGATTTATCACAAAACCGGGTCTATTGAGTGGACAAGCGAGCCTCACTTCCATTCAGAAGAGGCTGAACAAGCAGTAAAAAAACAAATTCACGAGCTTTTGCTGTACCACGTCTACGACGAGCAATAGTATAAAAACGTACTCCCTTACATATAGTAATTCTCAAGGGGGGTGTCATGATGACAAATCCATCGTTTTTGCCCGATACATGTCATGAAGGGCGAGATAAAGCCTGCTTTGACGTTGACCGCTTTATCAATGAAGGGATGTCAGGCGGCAGTGTACATCGCCGTCATCACAAAGCAAACATTGAAGAAGCAATGGATCTGGAGCAAGAAGCACCACCTGCTGGGTCATAACCCACAACAAAAAAGGCGATTGCAAATGCAATCGCCTTTTTTACATCTAAGACTCTTTCTAATCACTTTGCATATCATCATGCCTTCGATACAATGTAAGAAGGATTGAAAAGGATGATGAGAAATGACCATGTTAGAAAAACTTGTTCAACAATACCCAAACGCTATAGTCACTCAAAAGCCAACAGAAGACCAGCTTCAACACTTCCTTTGGTATCAAGAATCTTCTTCCAATGAAATGATTGGATTACCTAAGTCAGAAATAACAACGAATGAGGCAAATCTTATTGGACTATTTCTAAATAAAATAATACCGGTTGCTTCTTCTACACACGCTGCAATGAAATGGGATCAGTATTTATTTGGTGATTCTAATGAAATGCCTTTACCTGATCAATCAATATTTCGGTTTATTTCCTTCCAGCTGTCACAATCTAATCATTATCAGGAAATTGTAGAGCCTTTACATTTTGTTTTTTCTGATGATGCCGTCATTGTATTTAGAGATGCTACTAACGGATATGTCATAGAACTTAAATCGGAAAACTCTTTGACTAAGGAAGAGCTAGCTTCTGCTGCTCAGGCGCTTGAGACAGATATCGATGTGAAAATACAGTTCTTTATAGGCGCTTTCCGTTCATTTGGTCAGCAAACAAAAGCCGAACTTCTTCAAGAATTGAAATGGTTTAATGAATCCAGAAATTGGACAAACCGACAAACCGTCATCACAGCCGAAGAGATCTTCCCGATTGTCGTGCTGAATCATTTATCGAGCATTGAAAAAAGCTTTTTATTTTCAAAAATATTCGAGGCTTTTCAAGCAGATCCCGAATTGTCTCATGTAATTAGAACCTATGTAGAGAATTTATCAAATGCAAGCAGCACTGCAAAAATTCTATACTTGCACCGCAATAGTCTCCAATATCGATTAGATAAATTTTCAGAGCGAACAAATATCGATTTAAAATCCGTTCATGGAAGCATGTATGCTTATCTGGCCTGTTTGGAATGGGAGATAAAAAAAGCGGAAAATGTTCGTTAAAATTCGACAACCATAACCGGCCTTTCCATCTAAACTAGTGTATTAGCTTCTGTTCTTGAACAAAATTATCCATTCGTATCCACCTTTATTGAATTTTCCAATGATTTCTCAATCGATCTTATCAAATAAACCTGAGTAAAAGAAACGACTCGTCAAAGTGACGAATTGCCGTTTCTTTTTTTGTGCAGGTTGTCCATTGGAAAGGCTTTCATTCTTTTGTAAGATAAATATCAGATAAGAAAGACTATTGTTGATGGAGGAATGACAAATGGCAGAGTTAAAGTTAAATAATATTTATAAGATATATGAAAAGGATGTAACCGCTGTATCTGATTTCAACTTACATATTAAAGACAAAGAATTCATTGTCTTTGTAGGTCCTTCCGGTTGCGGTAAGTCTACTACTCTTCGTATGATCGCTGGTCTTGAGGAAATTTCAAAAGGAGACTTCTTCATTGATGATGCACGTGTAAATGATATGGCCCCTAAAGATCGTGATATTGCGATGGTATTCCAAAACTATGCCCTCTATCCTCATATGAGCGTATATGATAATATGGCGTTTGGTTTGAAATTACGTAAATTTGATAAACAAGAAATTGAGAAGCGTGTTAAAAATGCTGCAAAAATCTTAGGACTAGAAGCGCTGCTTGATCGTAAACCTAAAGCACTTTCTGGTGGTCAGCGTCAGCGTGTTGCTCTTGGACGTGCCATCGTGCGTGATGCGAAGGTATTCTTAATGGATGAGCCGTTGTCTAACTTGGATGCAAAGCTTCGTGTACAAATGCGTGCAGAAATCGCTAAGCTTCATCAGCGTCTACAGACAACAACGATTTATGTAACACATGACCAAACTGAAGCAATGACAATGGCAACACGGATCGTTGTTATGAAAGATGGTCTCATTCAACAAGTTGGGTCACCAAAAGAAGTATATGACAATCCTGAAAATGTGTTTGTTGGCGGATTTATCGGATCTCCTGCCATGAACTTCTTCTCCGGTAAACTATCTGAGCAAGGATTTGTCGTTGAGGATCAAACACTTTCTGTTCCAGAAGGAAAAATGAAGACATTGCGTGCTCAAGGATACGTTGGAAAAGATATTATCTTAGGTGTACGTCCTGAAGATATTCATGATGAGCCTTTATTCCTCGAAGCTGCTGTTGGATCGAGATTCTTGGCAAACATCGAAGTATCTGAATTAACAGGAGCAGAGCTCATGCTTTATTCTCAGATTGGCGGACAGGATTTTGTTGCTCGAGTAGATTCACGTTCAGACATAAAAGCTGGTCAAAAAGTTGAGCTTGCTTTTGACATGAATAAATGTCATTTCTTTGATGCTGAAAGTGAATTACGTATTCGTTAATTCCTTTGTTGGTTCCCCCCTATAACCATAAAAAACGAGGCGGACTCTTCATGAGTTCGCCTCGTTTCTATTACTCCTTCAAATTCACCATATTTATTGGTTGGATCCATTCATCGTACTGCTCCTCTGTAACGAATCCTGTTTTAATGGCCGCTTCCTTCAGGGTGGTATCCTCTTCAAAAGCCAGCTTTGCGATCTTCGCTGCTTTTTCATAGCCAATATGCGGGTTAAGCGCCGTCACAAGCATTAGTGATCGGCTCACATGCTCTTCAATTACAGAAAGATTTGGCTCAATGCCAATCGCACATTTTTCATCAAAGCTCTTCATTCCATCAGACAGCAGTCTTAGAGATTGCAGCACATTGTAAATAATAACTGGTTTGAAGACATTGAGTTCAAAATTCCCTTGACTTGCTGCAAAACCAACCGTTGTATCATTTCCCATGACCTGTACACTAATCATCGTTAGCGCTTCACTTTGAGTCGGGTTTACTTTGCCTGGCATGATCGAACTTCCCGGTTCATTAACAGGAATCGTGATTTCTCCAATACCGCTTCTCGGTCCGCTTGCAAGCCAGCGCACATCATTTGCAATTTTCATCAAATCGGCTGCAAGGGCCTTTAATGCTCCATGCAGATGAACCATATCATCATGGCTTGTTAACGCATGGAATTTATTATCAGATGAATGGAATGGAAAGCCTGTCTGGAGTACTAGCTGCTTGGCCACTCGGTTACCAAACTGAGGATGAGCATTGATCCCTGTACCAACTGCTGTTCCTCCAATGGCAAGACAAAGTATATGCTTGCTCGCTTCCTGGATCATCGTATAGGATCTCTCAAGCATCACACGCCAGCCGCTGATTTCCTGGCCAAGCGTTAAAGGAGTCGCGTCTTGCAAATGCGTTCTCCCTATTTTAATAATTTCTTTAAAGGCTTGTTCTTTCTCATAAAATGTATTTTTTAATTGCTTCAGACTTGGAAAAAGCGACTGACAAACGCTTCGATAGGCTGCAATATGCATAGCTGTTGGAAAAGTATCATTCGAGCTTTGTGACATATTTACGTCATCATTTGGGTGAACTTTTTCTTCGCTCCCTTGCTCCTTCAGAAAAAGATTTGCACGGTAAGCCACAACCTCGTTTACGTTCATATTTGACTGAGTGCCGCTTCCAGTTTGCCAAACGACAAGCGGGAAATGCGTATCAAGTTCTCTGTCAATGATCTCGTCGCATGCTCTGACAATGGCATCACGCTTTTGAAGAGAGAGTTTTTCAAGATCATGATTAACAATGGCAGCTGCTTTCTTTAACTCAGCAAATGCATAAACAATTTCTAACGGCATTTGTTCAATCCCAATTGGAAAGTTCTCTTTGCTTCGTTGTGTTTGAGCACCCCAATAACTGCTTGCAGGAACCTGAATTTCACCTAGTGTATCCTTTTCGATTCGAAAATCCACTCGTTCTCCTCCTCCTTACAAACGTTTTCACATATTTATTGTACCATTATCGCTTTATTAGCTCACCTTTCACACCCATTCAAGCTTTCGATCATTGTATCGAACGTATACAATAGAAAAAGATAGATTTAACTTTTGATAGGAGGGGTTTTTATGAAAATCGCACTTTTCGGCGGAAGCGGACGAGTCGGTTCCATTTTACTAGAAACCATGCTTAACGATGGTCATGAAGTAAGCGTGATCTCTCGTAAGCCGCTGTCTGCTGCACAGAGCCGTATATATACAATAATTGGAGATGCCACGAAGCAAGAGGATGTTTTTCACACCATTAAGGAATGTGACGCCGTTGTGAGCGCACTCGGGACGGATAAAAACGAAGTCATTTCCAAAAGCCTAGTTCATATACTGAACGCCATGCGATTGGAAAATGTATCAAAGATCATTACAATTGGAACCGCTGGGATAGTAGATTCAAAAATAGAGCCAGGCAAATTCCGCTTTCACTCTTCTGAATCCAGTCGCCGACTTACTACTGCTGCTGAAGATCACTGTAAAGGGTATTTGATGTTAAAACAGTCCAAAATGAGATGGACGATTGTCTGTCCAACCTATCTTCCTGATGGTGAACGTATTGGAAACTACCGACTGGAAAAAAATACATTACCCGACAACCCTTCCAGCATATCAATCTACGATACGGCGGATTTTGCTTATTCATTGCTGAAAAATACGGAGTATGAGCGTTGTAGAGTGGGAATCACTTATTAGGCTAAGAAGCTGCTCGCTTTAAATCTTTTGGCACCATTACACTCTTTGAAATACCAAATAGCCACTGAAGGATTCTTTTTGCCCGTACCGTGACCGAACAGCTTGGCGTATACTGATTGATTTGTCGTCTTGGCTTTCTGCCTCCTCCATTGCCGTAATCTCGGCGATTGCGGGTTTTACGGCTTTGAGGAAGTGCATGGTTTTACTACGAGGATATTCGAGTTTTGTATATGTTCAATCCAAGTGAACACTAAGCACATGAGAAAAATTAGAGCAGACCGTCAAATCAATACCTTTTTACCTCATTGAATATATCGATCATAAGTTGGGCGGCCGCTCTACTTCTCCCCTGTTAAATCCTTCAGCCGATTAGAGACATTCCTAGAATGGGTGGTTGCGGAAGAATCTCTACAAGCAGAACAAATAAAAAAAATTACCAAAATAAGCATCCGGAGAAAGCGAGAAAGCTGATCTGTTTCAACGTCTTTTACAAAGACGGTCGCAGTTATAAGACGTTTTATAAAAAATCTATATTACGTCCTTTTTTATAGTCTAAATCCCAGCAATCATCGGAAGTGTATCGATATTGATCGCTGGCATTATTTCTTAGAATAATCATAATTTATTTCAATGACTCTTCCGCATACTCCCACACCATTATTTAAAAGTAACATTTATGACCATAACCTCAGAACGACTTCCGATTCTTAGCGGTGGACCCCATGTGCCAAAACCAGACGAAACAAATGAATGCAGATTTTCTTTTTTTAGATATCCCCAATCATTTTCATAGATCATACTAGTAATGATGTTTGCTGGTGCTAACTGTCCTCGATGAGTATGACCAGACAAGATTACATCTACTCCACTTGCGCTAGCTTCATCTAATTCAACTGGCTGATGGTCAAGCATGATGATTGGTTTTGTTTTATCCAATTCTTCTACAAGTTCTTCAGCCGTTTCTCTATTTGTATCAGTGAGATCTTTTCTCCCCACGATATAAAAATCATTGTTAATGCTCTCTGTCTCATCCAGTAAAAATGTTAAGCCAGTCTGCTCCATTTCGCTTTCTATTTCTAACAGGTCATCCCCGTAATAATCATGATTCCCTGGAATGGCGTATACGCCAAGCGGTGCATTCATTTTTTCAAGATGTTTTCCCATCTCTTTTTCTATGAAAGGGTCTACATTATCATCGATGATGTCTCCTGCTATTAAAATAATGTCTGGTTTTACATCATCCGCTATCTCTACCATACGTTGAATATGTTTTTCTCCTACTATAGGACCCAAATGGAGATCAGATACCATCAAAATCTGTAACTCTTTAACTTCCGCCGATTTTTCCACTGTTATATCATATGTTCTTACAATTGGATTCCAGGCATTAATAGAACCATATACTAAGATGAAAAAGAAAAACCCGATAACACCAATCCCCGTCCAAAAAGTACCGTTCTTTATGTTCTTCTTTTTTAATATATATACTACGATATTCGCAGCTGGGAATAAAATTAGACTATAACCTATCACAACAAACCAATACGCTCCAATTATTTCAAGCGGTAAAAAAGAAAGTAAACTTCCAAGAAAATAAGCTGTTGATAACAATACCATCACCGTTACATATCCTTTTTTATGTTGTGGTAATTTGCTTGACTTGAGCCAATTCCAGCCAGTGTAACCAACGTAATAAGATAAAAGTCCATAAATGGATATGGTGACCAGCACAGCAAGTACATTTAAGAATGTCATTTTTAATAAATATCCTCTCTCTAATTCAAAATGGTTAATTTATTTTAAATTGTAAAGCAGATAGATAGTAACACATTTTTAAACATTGCACTCTATTAATGATTAGTTCGTAGTCACGACACATTTAATATTGTTAATTTTTCATCTAGTAAAATCCAGTAAGAACAATGATGATCTATTCAAATTATCATGCAACATGATAGTCGATAGTTGCTTGATCTCTACGGACAGAACATATTTAATGGTAAAATTATCAGTTTATTAAAAAGAAAGTTGGAACATTTTGTTTTAGTAAACGTCAAAAAAAGAGGTGAAAATGGATGAAAATCAATTTGTTTTCTTGTTTTGTTATACTCTTTTCTATCTTATTACTAATAGGATGTACAAGGTAAAATACTTTTAATGAAAATCCGATGAAAGAAGAGTTAACAGAAGAAAAATTAACTTCTGAAACACCACCTGATTTAACTTTGTTAATCAGTGAGCATAATGTTAGAACGACACGAGGCAGCTACTCTTGGTCTTGGTACAATGAAACCGAAGATGCCATGACTAGCATTGTGGCAGATTCTGGACCACCACCAGCCCTAGTAAACATTGAAAATGGAATAAATGTATTTTCGAATGCAAATGTTCGATTAAACTTCAAAGAATCTCCAATAAATTATGTGGTCAGAATATGGGATATAGAAAATAACATAACAGGTACTTATGACGAAATCGACCTTTCTGAACACGAAGGGAAAGTAATTTTTAAGGTTATTTCAAACTGGGAACAAGGAACATCAAGTTATGCATTTTCTTTAAACATCAATTGATTTTTTACTTAACTAACGAAATGAGTAGTTATAATAGTCACGAATAAGAAACCATCAGCCATCCTTTTTCTTTTTAAAATAACCACATTGACATTTAAGAAAGCCTATTTTTAAATAATTTTTTTGTACAAAAAAACTGCTACCTTTTTTAGTAACGGTCCTTTCTCAGTGCCTAGCGACGTCCTACTCTCACAGGGGAAACCCCCTAACTACCATCGGCGCACGAGCTTAACTTCCATGTTCGGCGCTGCGGAAAAGGATGAACGGCGGATCTTTAGCGTCAGCTTCACACGTTCGGTCCTCACGCGTATCACACGTTCCGGGTCTCTCTCCCTCGCTTCCTTGATCTCCTTGTTCCTCCCTTCCCTCGCAGTGCTTTTATTGTAAATAAATCGTTTTAAATTCAAACACAAAAGGACCGCTACCTTTTTTGGTAACGGTCCTTTCTCAGTGCCTAGCGACGTCCTACTCTCACAGGGGGAAACCCCCAACTACCATTGGCGCTGAAGAGCTTAACTTCCGTGTTCGGCATGGGAACGGGTGTGACCTCTTCGCGATCATCACTAGACGCTATTTACTTGAAGATTCGCACCTTCAAAACTGGATAAGACATTTCACAAGAAAGCGAACCGAAGGTCGCGTATAAAATTTGGTTAAGTCCTCGATCGATTAGTATTCGTCAGCTGCACATGTCGCCATGCTTCCACCTCGAACCTAT